>JAZQRH010000019.1:0-1040406 GCA_045629525.1 Pedobacter sp. | reverse complement strand
GAGTTTGGTTTTTTAGGGGTAGTGGTATATACACGTGTACATACACCTCTTCGCTGTGGACAACTGTCCAACGCCGGAGACTTACTCTTGAACTCCAGTGCTACTCTACCTTTTCTAACTAATTGTTGAATGGTTGGCATTTCTTGCTTTTTGTTTCTATTATTTATTTAATTTTCTTGATGTTAACTAGTTTAAACCTAGCCTACATTAAGGGTCTGCAAAATTAGAACAATTTATTTTAATTATCAAGAGGTTAGGTGTTTTTTTTCGAGATGTGTTTTGAGCGGCTCAAAAAGCACTCCATCCTTAATAAATCCGAGAAAATGATTAGTTTAACGTCGATTGAAGCCGTACCTCCAAAACGAGTATTGGAATTTAGGTTTTTAAGCGATAGTTTTGATCAACGACTTCTAAATTAAGCCACTTAAATGAGGGAAACCTTCAAATATCAAAAGAAAACAATTATATACAGCTACGCTGTATATATATTAATATCTATTGCGTTGATTATTGGCTTAAGCCACTACTGCTTAAAGTTATTAAATGGTCTAAGAGCTTTCAGTTCGGGCGAGTCTCTGTACATGAAAGCACAGCATGAAGCTACTAGAAATTTAACTAATTATGTTTTCACATCAAAAGCAGTCTATTATGATTTGTTTATAGAAAAACTCGAAGTTCCTATAAGCGACAGCCTCGCAAGAGTATCAATGGACATGAATCAAGATGTTGCCATCATTAAAAGGCTGTTGTTAAAAGGCAAAAACGCTCCAGAAGATGCAGATAATATCATTTGGGTTTATAATAATTTTAAAACCACTGGTAAATTTAGCCAGGCAGTCAGCTTATGGAAAGAAGCAGATTCTTTAGTAATTGCTTTACAACAACTCGGAAAACAAATTCACGACGAATTGGAAAACGATAAAGAAATGCCAATTGAGCAAAGAAAACTTTATGCCACCAAAATCGACCATCTATCCAGATTGATTACCATAAAGGGCAACAATTTTGACAGTGCCCTAATAGCGAATGTAACTTTTGTAAATAAAACTGTGATGCTGTTAAATACAGTAATTGCACTCATCATTGCCAGTTGCTTATTGGCTTTATCGTTAAAGTATATCAATAGATTATCGGCACTTCAAAGGGATACACTCACCCAAAATAAAGCGCTAAGACAAACAAATGCAGAAATGGATTTGTTTACATATAGTGTCTCTCATGATTTACGAACGCCGATCTCGTCACTTTTAGGCATAATTTCGCTCCTAGAAATAGAGCAAGCAGATGGCTGCCGGCAAGTATATCTGCAAAAAATGAAACATATATTGCATAGGCAAGATGAGTTCATATTGAAGATTGTTCAGTTTTCGAGAAATAAGCGCACAGATTTAAATCCAAACAAGGTTTATCTACCCACATTTTTTGACCACATTATAGAAGATTTGAAATATGCTGCAGAGACTTTTATAGAAATCAATTTAAATATTGAAGATACAAACATTCAAATTGACGAGTTTAGGCTCGACATTATTTGCAGAAATATCATCTCCAATGCTATTAAGTATACAGACAATAATAAGGACAAGCGTTGTATAAACATTAGTGCAAACACCCAACATCATAATTGTTTAAATATTCTCGTAGAAGATAATGGTATAGGTGTGGAAGATATACATCGCGAAAAAATCTTCGACATGTTTTACGTGACTTCGCATCGCAATAAGGGAAGCGGCATTGGCCTTTATCTGGTTAAAGAAATGGTGAGCAAACTAGAAGGAAAAATTAGTTTTAGGTCTACTTTTGGACAAGGAAGTAAAGTTGCATTAAGCTTACCTCTTAAGAATGAGGCTATCGTTTAGTGGTAATGGTACGCCCAGTAACCAGATGAATAGTAAAAAAGCGATACAGTCCATCGTCGGTAATTTCAACGCTTTCCACAATTCCTGATTTACTAAACGTGTCCGTCACAAAATCTCCAGCTTTGATATCAGTTAATACTTCGATAGCTGTTTCGTCATTTATTCTAATCATATCACTTTGTAAACATTACGCCAAACCCTATAAAATCTGCCTCTGTGTTATGAATATAGATTTTAGACTGCAAAGCTAGGCTATTTGTTATTTTATATTTAGCTCCGGCTGTCCAGTAAGTGCTAACTGGTTTAAAACTATCATAGTATATGTAATATCCATATTTAAGCATAATAGCCAGTTTACCCAAGCATAAATCGGGGCCAATTGCAGTGCCAACTCGCCATCTTTTAAAAGACGAGGCTTTAGATTGATACGTTTCTAAGTTACGGTTAGGGTCATAAACTGTGTGGTAGTAAACAGCGTCTACACCAACACCTAGTGCTAAATATGATTTTAAGCGATAATTATAGCCTCCATATAATGCTGTTCGGAATAATCCTTTCTTACTTTGATAAGCTCCTCTTCGGCCAACGCCTATAGCCAAATCATAACTGTGCTTAGGCATCTCAACCACTTTTGCTTTTTGATGGCCCTTCGTTATCGATGTATTAAAATAATGTTTAAGGCTTAAACCCAAATTAACGACATTCATTCCATTGTTTGGTACGCGTGTGCCTCCATTAGAATAGTGCAAAACATTTACATTTGTTCCGAGCTCAAACTTATCGCTTATTGGAACACTTAGTTGTAACGCTGCTAGCATGCCAAAATTTAGGCGACTACCGACTATAGGATTACCATTACTAAACCAAGACTCTTCGGCGTACACTACCCCAAAGGCCGGTGCAAATACTAGCTGAACTTTATTAATAGAAAAAACCGGTAAAGATACACCGGCAAAAACCGCATAACTATCCCCCAGATCTCCATTTCTGGGCGCAGATTTCAGAGTCACTTCGTGCATTCGTTTGTAATCGAATATTGCATTAACACTTTTAATTCCAATATCAGAAGCCCATTGTCGATTATTATGCTCGGTATTATAATGAAAGGCTAATTGTCCGCCGTAGGCATTCCCTTGTAATGGATTTTGGTTTGCGGTGAAAACGCTAAGTGTATTTTGAAGGTTAAATGATAAACTGTGGGCATTTGGTTGTGCGTAGCCGGACAATCCGTAAACAAGTAATAAGAGTGGACAAAACGCTTTGATATGCGCAGCACAAAATTTCATCATGTTAATTTAGAGTCTATTATCTTCAAAAGTAATTAATTACGAGAAATTATCATCACTAAAAAGCACTCGATTTTTGAGTATCAAGCCTATAAAAAAGCCAATTACTTCTTAGCAATTGGCTTAAATTTTCTACAGTAAGGTACTATATTATTCTTTAGGTTTTGCATTCCAAATAAAGGTGGCGAGGATGAACGAAACCGCTGCAGATCCAATCCAAAACATCGATGGCAAACTGAAATCGTAGGTTACTACGCCATTATTTACGGTTTTGGCTCCCTCAATTAAATAACCACTGATAATGTCTTGCAAACCTGCACCAATATAACTTGCTACCCCTACTACGCCCAGTGCCGCACCAACAGCATTCTTAGGTGCGATTTCTACCGCCATCAGTCCGCCCAACAGACAAATTAAGGCACCGATAGAAATACCAAAAATAACCATACTAAGTATTAACAACCAAGTTTGGTCTTTGGGTGTATATAGAAAGATCATGATCGCAATTGTGTTTGCAATGCCAAATATTAAGCTCGGGAAATTTCTCTTTCCTTTAAAAAACTTGTCGGAAACGACCCCTGAGGATATCGTTCCTAATATACCAAAAACCGAACTGACGGATACAATTGAACTGGCTTCTATGATAGAAAAACCCTTTCCATTTTCTAAATAAAAGATCCCCCAGCTGTTAACTGCATATCTGCTGATGTACATAAAAGAACTGGATAAGGCGAGCACCCAAATTGCAGGGTTTTTTAATACAGCAAGCTGTTGTTTGGAAACTGATTTCTTTTCGGCATCTGATACGACGTTGTGTTTCATTAAATATATGCCCTTGCTCTCCGGCCCATCAAATAGAAAGGAGTATATGATAATTACGCCAACTACGCCAAAAATACTTGCTCCCCAGAAACCCCATTGCCAGCCCGCCGCTGTAACAATAAATGATATCACAATGAAGGTAATTGATTCTCCTATATTGTGACTTGCACTCCAAAATCCATAAAAGCTACCACGCTCACTTGGTTTAAACCACCTTGTTAGTGCTATAACGCTAGGTGGTGCGCCAATGCTTTGCGACCATCCATTTACCGTCCACAATACTGCAAAAGCTATAAACGAGGTAGTAAAACCTAAAGCTAAACAGGCCATTGCAGAAAAAAACAATCCTAATGCCATAAACTTACGTATGTTTACGCGATCGGCTAAAAAACCATTTACAAATTTTCCGAACGCATAACTAAAGAACAGACACGAGCCAATAATACCTAATTCAGTCTCTGTTAAAATTCCTTCTTTAATTAAAGGAGTTTTAATGACGTTTAAGCATAGCCTGCATACGTAATACAAGCCGTAACCTATGGTTGCAGCCAAAAACACAGACCACTTTAACCTCGCGTATTTTTTCTTTTGTTCATCTTCAGTTAATGTTTCAGGCAAAAATTCTTCTCTTTTAAAAAAATTGATCATTTAATATTTCCTATTTAGTGGTGTAAGTTTCTTTTCCTTAAATACTCTAGCAACTCTTTCGGTCTATCCGTCTGAATAATATTGGCTCCCCTATCAATTATCCAATCCCAACTGTTTTTTAAATCTCCTTGCTCTACAGCTAAATCGTCATGATGACCTGCATTTAAACTGGGCCATAAGGTATTTACCCATACTCTAGAACCCGATTTTTTAATTTGCTTAAATTGATCTAATACCTTGGAAGTATCGGCAGCAAAAACCAATTCCATAGCCACGGGCTTAAGCTTATCTTTATAATCGCTAATCACTTTGTGAGCCAATGGACTTTCTAAATTGATGACAGGCATGAAAATCACTTTATCCAAAAAGCCCTTGCCCTTAGCCGCCACCAATTTATCGTAATCAATATTATTCTTGATAACTACTTGGTGTGCTGTACCTGTCTTCTCTAATATTTTCAAAACCTTATCGAAGTGATTATAACCTTTATCGATATTCACGAGAATCCTTTCCTTGGCGATTAACAAAGCTTCTTCTAGAGTTGGCACGCGATGATTTGTGACCTGGCCAATTCCGCTTTTTAAATACAACTGTTTGATTTGAGCGAGTGTAAAATCCAATACCTTTCCTTTACCGTTGGTAGTTCTCTCCAAAGTTTTGTCGTGCAGAAGGATGAGCTCACCATCTTTGGTAACTTGAATATCAATTTCTACCATATCAGCACCCATAGCAATGGTATTTTCAATCGCTATGATGGAATTCTCTGGCGAGTTCCGCCAATCGCCACGATGTACAACTACCAAAACCTCTTTTCCCTTAGAGTTATATAGCGACTTAGTGATTTTCTCTAAACTTCTGGTTTGAGCTAGGGCAACTGTAGCCGAAAAAAAGAGTAAGCTAGCGAATACTAATAATCTTCGTTGAAGAACCATGTTATTGTTTAAAATTGATATCGATAACTACTGGAAAATGGTCTGATGGAAATTTGCCTCCAAATGTATCGGTAAGGATGCCATACCGTAGCACCTCTGTGTTTTTGGTCACGAATATGTGATCAATACGCTCAACGGAGTTCCGGGTAATGTTAAAACCATTAAAAGTACCGTTTGGCGTATACGTTACCCGTGCTATTGTGTAACTATCTGTTAAGCCAGAAGTAGCTTGAATTTTAGGATAATTCTCGTCGAACTGATTAAAATTAAAATCGCCTCCTACAGCCGCGGCCGCTGTATTACCGCCAAATTCCTTTATTTTTTCGGCAATTAAAAGTGTACTTTTTGATCTGGCCTCTACACCCACATGGTCTAAATGGGTATTAAAGTAATAGAAAATCTTTCCCGTTTTCTTATCTTTTAAAGAAACCCAAGTACAACCTCTCGGGTATTTAGCATCCCAAGCCTTTAGGGTACTGTTTTGGTCTGGCGCAAGCCAGAAACTACCTCGCTTTAGCAGCTCGTATTTATCTTTTTTATAGAATATTGATAATGCATCTAGACCCGTATGCGAGCCATCTTTAACCAATTGGTAGTTTGGCAGGCCATTGGCCATGTCTGATAGTTGATGTGCAGCGGCTTCTTGCACGCCAAACACGTCAAAATCGTGAAAATTTACCAACGAATTTACTAGAGGCGCCCTATCTTTCCACATATTTGCTGGCGCATCTCTGGCAAAATCTCCCCTTATGTTATAGGTAGCCACACGAACTTGTTGCGCATTGCTGTTGAATAAAAACGAACTGAAAAGCAGTACCAATATTATCTTTCTCATTTGTGCTTAAAAATATCTATAATTTAGTTTTGGTAAATTGAAAAATCGTCGATGCTTAGTCGGCCATTGGCAATGTTAGGGTCGGCATTCCCATCGCCTAAGGCCAATTTATGATTACGAAATCGGACTGTACCTTTTAAATCGAATTCATAGCTAGCGGCTTGTTTGGTTTTGTGTACTGCCTGGACGTCTTCGCCAAGAGGTATCCAATTTTTTCCACCATCTACAGAATCTTCCAACCTAAAAGTGGCAGGCTTGTCGGCTTTAGCGCCGTAAGAACTGTACCAAACAATTACTTTCGAAGCTCCTTTTTTTACATCGAAATTCATTTGCAAATAGCATGGTTTTGTGTTATTTCTATTTAACCGCACGGCATATTTACCGCTAGTTGGGCGGTCGTTATTTGTACTATCTAAAGAAGCGCCATAAAACCACCATCTTCCCTTTCGATAAAATTATAACTTTTAAACTAAAGCTCAACGAAAATCAACTTTTTAGGAACAAAAAAGCCCTGCAACGGCGTTTGCAGGGCTTTTAATTATCGTTAATTAGGCACTAATTTCCACTCCCTGTCCATTTATTGTTATCAGCATTGCTATCTGGTAATACTTTGTCTGGATCTATCACAACTTCAATCACCTCTTCTGTAGTTGGATATCTTACCGTCCATGTACTACCTTTCATCCAAACATCTGCAGGCAGCTTAACCACATCAGTTTTACCACTTTTGGTTTTGATACCTAAAATAATTGGCAAAGGCATTTTCTCCAAGTTCTCTACCGTAATTTGATATGATGAAGGTGCACCGCTATTATCTTTAATTGCTTTAACGTCTGTTATGCCTTGGTCCATTTTCCAGTTGCCTAAGAACCAACTTTTCCAAAACCAACTCAAATCCTCTCCAGCAGCGTTCTCCATTGTACGGAAGAAATCGAAAGGTGTTGGGTGCTTATAAGCCCAATTGTTAATGTATTGTTTAAAGGCGAAATCGAACCTATCTCTACCTAAAATCTGATCTCTTAACACGTGCAATGCCCAACTTGGTTTGTAGTATAAGTTGATACCGATATTTGCTTCAGTCATTCCATCTGGCATTAACATTACATTTTCATACTTCGGATTTCCGATTACCGACTTACCAATTGCATGCATATTCATTTTACGAGGTTTGTATTCGCCATTGTTAAATGCTTCGCTCGATAAATCGTTGATAAAGGTGTTGAAACCTTCATCCATCCACCCAAATTTACGTTCGTTACTACCCACAATCATTGGGAACCAAATGTGACCGAACTCATGATCTATTACACCCCAAGCATCGCCCTTTTTAGCTTTCCATCCGCAGAAAACAATACCAGGATATTCCATACCACCAATATTTGTAGCTACATTTACCGCCATTGGGTAAGGATATTCTAACCATAAATTAGAGTAATGTTCAATTGAAGCTTTAACATATTCAACACCACGACCGTAACCATCAGCGCCGTTGCTTTCTACGGGTTGCGCCGAAACTGCTAACGATTTTTTACCACTTGGCAAATTGATGCGAGCTGCATCTAACACGAATGCTTTAGATGAAGCCCAAGCCGCGTCACGTGTGTTAGTCATTTTGAATTTCCAAGTCAGTTTGTCTTTAGCTGGACGAGATTTAGGATCAGTAACTTCAGCTTCAGATCTTATGTGTATCGTTTTATCACTGTTTTTAGCTTCATTCCAACGTCTAAGTTGTTCTGCCGTGAATACCTCTTGTGGGTTCAACAATTCACCAGAGCCCATCACGATGTGACTAGCAGGCACTGTAACATCAAAGGTGATGTCGCCAAATTCGCAATAAAACTCGCCACCCCCCCAATATGGTAACGTGTTCCATCCTAAAACATCATCAAACACAGACATTCGTGGAAACCATTGTGCCACAGCAAAAATATCACCATTCTTTGTTTCTAATCTTCCTGTTCTATCCGAGCCCAGTTTTGGAATAATATAGTCGTAATCCATTTTAATTACTACTACATCACCCCCAGCCGCCATTGGTTGGTCTAAACGTATTTGCATACGTGTATCTTCAATTAGCGAGGTAAACTTTACAGGCTTTGCTTTTTGCGATACCGAAATATTGGAAATGTTGTATCCACCATCCACTTTGTCGCCTTTTGCACCATACCTACTTACAACGGGCGTAATTGCCTGGCCTCTAGAATTTTCTTTAAAAGAATTTTGATCCAACTGTAACCACAAATATGGCAACTTTTCAGGGCTGTTATTTTTATAAGTGATGGTAACCGTTGCCGTTACTTTGTTATTGGCCTCATCTAAACTAGCGTTGATGTTATAATCAACTCTGTTTTGCCAGTATTTTGGTCCAGGGGCACCACTTGCCGAACGATATTCGTTGCCGTTTTGCGTGTAGAACAACGGTCCAAAAGCTTCTTCAGCGTTGTACTTAGAAGTCGGTTTGTCTTGTGCGTAAGTGAACTGCGCACAACACACTGCAACAAAAAGTATTAATGATTTAATAAATGTTTTCCGCATGTTTTTATTGTTAGACTTATTTGATATAGGGAATTAGTTTCTTCGTATGACACAAAAATTATCAATTTATTACGAATTGCCTAATTATTTTTAAGCTTTGGTAATGGTGGCAATTTCCTCGCTTCTGCAGGTAATTTTTGCCACTCGCTAAAAGTTGTGGCAATATGGTACGTGTAGTTAAAAGGCCTATCTTCTTTTACCTGAAGTAACGTGGGCTTATATAAATCGATGTAATCGCGAAGATCATCACCTTTATAATTCACCAATTTTTGGATAACCTCTTTGTTAAAATTTTTATTAATTTCTTCAATCAGATCACTCTCTGCTTCCAATTCTTGAATTTTAGCCTGCTGTCTTCTGTGCTTTCCATAACCCAAGTTCAAACGCAAACCACCCCGATCTTTACTGTAATCGACCTGGCGAGCAGGCATGGCTTCTGCATCTTTGGTATCTAAATAAGGAGAAACCTTAGTTGCTGTAATATTTACTGTTTCCAAGTTATTGATCGCCGATCGTAAATAAACGTTTTTCGCGAAAAGATTAACCAGGTACACCGTATCTACCTCGTAACCCACCAAACTGTATGAGAGTAAATCCCCTTTTTTTGCTGGTATTGCAAAATGACCATCGGAATTGGTGAGAACCACTGTTTTAGAACTCAAATTTCTTACTGCTACACCCTGAAGTGCTTGCTTTCTGTTTTCATTGTCGAAAACATTACCCGTCATGTATGTTTCTTGGCAAAATGCATAAACAGGCGAAAGCATCAGCATCAGAAAAAATAGCTTTTTCAACATACTCAAAGGTAAGGTTCTAAAAATCCCAACATCTCAATTTAACAAAATTTAACAGCTTCTATAAAAAGGTAGCTTTGTATTCTTCTTCCTTAAATCCTAATAAAATGGCTTTGCCTTCTATCTCAACAACTGGTCGTTTTATTGCGCTATTGGCATTTAAAAGATAAGCAATCGCTTTTTCTTGGGTGTTGATATCTACCTGTTCCTCTTTGCTTAACTTCTTAAATGTTAATCCTGCCTTGTTTAACACCTTTTCCCAACCAAAAGTTTCACACCATTGTTTCAACTTTTCTATTGTAATTTCTCTTTTCTTAAAATCATAAAAATCAAACGCTTGATTATTCTCTTTCAACCAAACTTGGGCCTTTTTTACTGTATTGCAATTTGGGATTCCGTATAATGTGATCATAAAATCGATAATAAATATGGATAAAGTTAAGAAAATGGAGGTTATGTTCTTTAAATTAAGGAGAAACATTTACTTTAGTTGGTTACTACTTTTTTGGTTATATTAGTACCTAAACATCTTACAAATTAAATGCTAAAAATATCTTTTAAGCGGCAAGTACTAGCGGGCTTTGCTATTACGCTTACCTTTGTTCTCATTTCTGCATTAAGCTCCTACCTCAGTATCCGTTCACTTGGTGAGAGCTACCGTTGGGTAGAACACACGCAAGAAGTCACCAAGACAGCAGCGCAAATTGAAATTAGCGTTTTGAACGCCGAAGGATCTCTGAGAGGTTATGTATTGACACGACAACCCGAATATTTGACGCCATATGATGAGAATATTAATCAGATTTTGCCGCTTACAGAAAAGCTGGCATCATTAGTACAAGATAATCCTGAACAGCAGGAAATTGCTGATAGTATAAAAGTATATACAGGGCAAAAAGTTTCGGACATGAAACAGATTGCTACCAAAGCCAACGCAGGATATTTTGATGCCGCAAGAAATCAGATACTAACTAATAACGGACTTGTAGCTAGAAACAAATTGTTACGTTTTAATGCACAGCTCATTAATGGAGAGCAAAAATTATTGGAAATGCGAAAGGCAGAAGCTAGCGACAAGTCTGATCAAACGGTTGCTGTGGTTGCCTTAAGCTCGCTGATAATTTTCGGCCTCGTTCTTTTTCTATTTAGATACATTCGCCAAACGTTCGATCAACAAAAGAGAACGGAGAGAGAAATTTTAGTCACCAATAAAGAGCTCGAAGAACTCTCAGCGATGAACAAGCGCCACAATTGGTTGTTAAGCGCAGAAGCTAAGGTTAACGAAGCCATGAGAGGCGACCTATCTATCGACGAGTTAGCCAAACAGACAGTCACAAGCATTTGCACCTTACTTCATTATGAGGTAGGCGCTTTTTATATTGCTAACGAAGATAGAAAAACCCTGCAAGTTCGCGGCACCTACGCTGTTGACAAAGAATTGATGAACAAGCAATACCAATTTGGCGAAGGATTGATTGGTGAAGCTGTACTCAACAAAAACATCAAGATATTTGACAATATACCAGATGGATATCTAAAAATTAAAACAGGATTAGGCAACACCAAACCCAAGCATATTATTTGTTTGCCAATAGCGTTTAATAGTAATCCTATTGCAGCTCTAGAAATCGGATCCGTGGGCGAACCTAAAGATAGTGATCTAGAGTTTTTGAAAGCGATTTCTGAAGATATAGGCATTGCAGTAAGCAGTATCATTGCCAAAGAGGAGTTGCAAATATTATTCGAAAAAACTCAACAACAGGCCGAAGAACTTACCAGTCAGCAAGAAGAGTTAAGGGTTACTAATGAAGATTTAATTCATAAAACCGAAGAACTGCAAGCCTCTGAGGAAGAATTAAGAGTACAACAAGAAGAGCTACAGCAGGCTAATGCCGAGCTGGAAGAAAAAGCACAATTATTACAAGAGCAAAATATCTCTATCAATCAAACTAAAGAAGCTATTAGTTTAAAGGCCGAAGAACTGGAGTTAAGCAGTAAATACAAATCAGAATTTTTGGCCAATATGAGTCACGAGTTACGTACTCCTTTAAATAGTATTCTGATTTTAGCTCGAATTTTAAGAGAGAACAAACAAGCAAACTTAACCGAAGAACAAATTAAATATGCGGGGGTAATACAAAATGCTGGTACCGATTTATTATCTTTAATTAATGATATTCTCGATTTATCGAAAATAGAATCTGGGAATGTTGACCTGCTGATTGAGAATGTAAGGCCAAGTTCCATAAAGAGCAATATTGAATCGCTATTTGCCGAACTCGCTAGACAAAAACATATTATTTTCGATTTCAAAATTGATGACAAGCTCCCTCAATTTATTGAAACTGACCAAGCTAGATTAGAACAGGTAATTAAAAATCTATTGTCGAACGCTTTTAAATTTACTAGCGACCAAGGAAAAGTAACTGTTGAGGTTGGTGTTGCCAGCAAAGATATAGTAAGGCAAAGCAAGCAACTTGCTAAAGATGATTTACCGCCACTATATTTTGCTGTAAAGGATAGTGGAATTGGAATTTCAGAGGATAAACAACAAATTATTTTCGAAGCTTTTCAACAAGAAGACGGGTCTACCAGTCGTAAATACGGGGGTACTGGTTTAGGGCTGTCTATCAGCAGAGAATTAGCTAATTTGTTAGGCGGCGAAATCCAGTTGGAAAGCCAAATAGGTATGGGGAGTACTTTTACTTTGCTCATTCCTCAGAAATTAAATATATCGGTTAAAGAACAGTCCCAAAGAGAGCAAGAAATTGCCATTGAAGAGATAAAGCCTATCCAAATGCCAGTGATAGATCTTCTTGGAACTACAAAAAAACTAGACGGAAATAATAAGCTGCTTATTGTTGAAGACGATGAAAATTTTGCAGAAATATTAAGGGCATATGCCATTGAAAAAGGCTTCGAACCTATTGTGGCACATCGTGGAGATGAGGGCCTTGCCCTAGCAATATCGGAGCTACCAGATGCTATAGTTTTAGATGTAATGCTACCGGTAATGGATGGTTGGACCATTTTGAAAAAACTGAAAGCAAACGCTAAAACGCAACATATCCCGGTACACATGATGTCTGCTGGAGACGAAAAAGCAAACAAAGCGCAAAAAGAGGGCGCCATTGGTTTCTTAAAAAAACCAGTAGAGAAAGAGAAATTAGACAATGCTTTCGAATTACTTTCTAAACAGTATAAATACAATTTCAACAATATTCTAGTTATCGAAGACCAGATATTGCAAAGTAATGAACTAACTGAGCAATTGATAAAGAAGGGGGCTAAGGTTTATCAGGCCTATACTGGAGCTGAAGCTAGAGAAATGATTACCGAGCATGAGTTCGATTGTATTATTTTGGATTTGAAATTGCC
The DNA here is from genome assembly GCA_045629525.1 of Pedobacter sp. Classification (GTDB taxonomy): domain Bacteria; phylum Bacteroidota; class Bacteroidia; order Sphingobacteriales; family Sphingobacteriaceae; genus Pedobacter. The sequence continues at coordinate 1,027,317 of JAZQRH010000019.1, read as the reverse complement.
AGATGTTTCTGGGCTTGAGCTTTTAGATGAAATCAAAGCAAACGAAGATACCAAAAACATCCCTGTGGTAATAAATACTGCGATGGAGTTAGACAAAGAAAAAATCGCTCATATCATGCGCTACTCGCAGGCAATGGTGTTAAAAAACATCAAATCTAACGATCGGCTCTTAGATGAAGTAAGCCTCTTTATGAACAAAATTCAGTCGGAAACACCTAGACAGGAAGAGATTGCGAAGAAGGCCTCTAAAAACTATGCAACCACGATCGAGAAAGCCTTACAAGACAAAACAGTATTGATAACTGACGACGATATGCGGAACATCTTTGCGCTATCCTCAGCCCTGCAAGAATACAATATCAACGTAATTATTGCCAACAACGGCCGAGAAGCCTTAGAAAAGCTGGACGCTCATGCGGAAATTGATTTGGTATTGATGGATATCATGATGCCCGAGATGGATGGTTACGAGGCTATGAAAGCCATTAGGGCTCAACGACACTTCGCCAATTTACCAGTGATTGCGTTAACGGCAAAGGCGATGAAAAACGATCGAGAAAAATGTATTGAAGCTGGAGCCAGCGATTACATCTCTAAGCCAGTTGATGTTGATAAACTATTGTCGATGATGAGAGTTTGGTTAAGTTAATGTGCCAATAAGAAGATGATAAAAGAACTTATTTCCGACGAACAAGTTGAAGAAATTATAGTGATGACGCGAAGTTTATATGGATTTGATTTTGACGGTTATTCTCGGGCATCCTTAAAAAGGCGCCTTAATAGGATAATGGTGTTAAAAAAATACGAATACTTCGATCTAAGAAATATTTTAACGAACAGCCCCGACTTTTTTAACGAATTTTTAAACGAAATTACGGTAAACGTAACCGAAATGTTTAGAGATCCTAAATTTTTCATCTCATTGAAGCAAAATGTAATCCCCTATTTAAGTACTTTCCCTCGTATAAAAATATGGAATGCAGGTTGTTCTACAGGTGAGGAATTGTATTCTTTCGCTATTCTTTTTGAGGAGTTGGGGCTTTACGATCGTTCATTTTTTTACGGCACCGACATTAATCATAAAGTGCTCGAAGCAGCAAAAGAAGGAATATATGATTTGCAAAAAATGAAACAGTATTCCGAGAATTACAAGGCCATTGAAGGCTCAAAATCGTTTTCGCATTATTATACCGCACAATATGATGCCGCATCGATTGTTAGAAACTTGAAGAAGAATGTTTTGTTTTCCATGCACAATCTCGTTTCCGACGCTCCTTTCAATGAATTTCACGTAATTTCTTGCCGTAACGTATTGATTTATTTCAATCCCGAATTACAAAAACATGTCATCAATTTATTTTATAACAGTTTAGCAATGTTCGGTTTTTTATGCCTAGGCGGAAAAGAAACCATCAGAGACAATCAGATTGCTAAGAAATTTAAAATAGTTGATAAGAAAAATAATATCTACCAAAAAATAAACTAACGTATTTACCCTTATGAGCAAAATTAACCTACTAATTGTTGATGATAAGCAAGAAAACATAATTGCCCTAGAAGCGCTTCTAAATAGAAATGATATCAACATTATCACCACCACCTCGCCTAATGATGCGCTTCGAATTTGTTGGGAAAAAGATGTTGCCATTGCGTTAGTTGATGTTCAGATGCCAGAAATGAACGGTTTCGAGTTGGTGGAGATTTTGAAGAATAATGTTCGCACGCAAGACATCATGGTGATTTTTGTGACCGCAATATCAACAGAAGCCAAATATGCTATTAAAGGCCTTAACGCGGGCGCCATAGATTATCTTTACAAACCGCTTGATCCTTACATTACCTCGGCAAAGGTCGATGCTTTTATTCAACTTACCAAAAGCCAACGAGAGATCAAACTAAAGAACGACCAACTTGAAAAAATACAAGCAGACCTAATACGAGCAAAAGAGGAAGCTGAGCAAAGCAAAAAAGCGAAGGAGAATTTTATGGCAAATATGAGCCACGAAATCCGCACGCCTATCAACGGAATTATTGGCTTAGTCCATCTGTTAAATAAGGAAGATCTGAATCCCGAACAAAAGGATTTACTAAGGATGTTAGACATTTCATCTAATTCGCTACTTGGGGTAATTAACGACATTTTAGATTTATCGAAAATAGAGGCTGGAAAATATAAAATCAGCTTTGCTGAAACAGATATTTGCGATGTGGCCAAACAAGCTACCAATTTGATTAACGTTAGAGCTAACGAAAAAAACATTGGCTTAAAATTAGTTATTGACGAGCGGGTGCCCAAATACATCATGGCAGACTCCCTACGTTTAAACCAGATATTTTTAAATTTACTGAGTAACGCTGTTAAATTCACGAATAAAGGCCAAGTAACCTTTAAAGTAGATGTATTAGATCAAAAAGAAAACACAGTATATTTAAAGTTCTCGGTAATAGACACCGGAATAGGAATTTCAAGAGAAAATATTGTTAACATTTTCCACTCTTTTGAGCAGGTTGAAAATATCCATACCAGAGTTTACGGCGGTACGGGTTTAGGCTTATCTATTGTAAAGAAATTGGTAGAACTAAAAGGTGGAGAGCTTGAGGTGGAGAGTGATTTAGGCAGAGGAAGCACATTTTCATTTAAAAAATGGTATAAAATTGTGGATGCCGTGCAACGAGAAAATACCGATCAAAGCCCCGATGATTTATCGACTTTTGATGGCATGAAGATTTTAGTTGCAGAGGATAATTCAATCAATGTATTCTTAATTGTTAAAATATTAAATGATTGGAATGCCGTAACAACTTTAGTGACGAACGGCGCCGATGCCATAGAAGCGTTAAAGAAAGATCATTACGACTTAATACTAATGGACACCTATATGCCAGTGATGAGCGGCGTAGAAGCCATTAAAAAGATAAGAGCAGGAGCTGCAGCTGGAAAAGAAAATACTCCAATTATTTCTATCTCAGCAGGGGTTTTAGATCAAGAAACAGCTATAGTTGCCGGTGCCGACGCAATGGTTAGTAAACCTTTTAAAATCAACGTACTTCACCAAAAAATAAAAACGGTAACTAACCGTTAGTTACTTGTTAAACAAAGTCATGGTTTGGGCTGCGCCGATAGTGGCAAAGCTCTTAATCATACTTACTGCCCTATTGATCAAAACAGGAAGTTCCTTCTTCTCATTTTTATCGAATTGGCCAAGTACGAAGTCAACTTGTCGGCCTTTGGGAAAGTCGTCTCCGATACCGAAGCGTAAACGGGCATAATCCTGACCTCCACACACCTCTTCAATGCTTTTTAAACCATTGTGACCAGCGGCACTGCCCTTCAACTTCATACGTAACTTGCCTAAGGGAAGAGCCAAGTCATCTACCAAAACAAGTACGTTTTCTGGGGCAATTTTTAGTTCCTTCATCCAATAGTTTACGGCTTTACCACTTAGGTTCATAAAGGTTGTTGGCTTTATCACATGCAGCTTTTTTCCTTTGTGCGAAACCTCTGCATAGTAGGCTAATCTACTGTGTTCAAAAGCGCCACCCAAGCTTTCTACAAGCTCATCAGCAATATCAAAACCGATATTATGGCGTGTACCTACATATTCAGCACCAATGTTGCCTAAACCAACGATAAGAAATTTCATGTCGCAAAGTTAAAATATATATGATTAAAAGATAGTTGACAATCACAAAAAAAGCGCCCCAAAATTGGAACGCTTTTAATTTTTTTGGTGAAGAAAACTTAAGGACTATTTACCTTTAGCGTTTTCTGCTTGTTTTAATGCTCTTGACATACCTACAGAAACAATAGTATCTTCTGGAGTGTTAGTTACTGCATAATCACCAGCTTGTAAATCACGAACGCGGAATAAGCTTCCAACTTCTAATTTATCAATGCTTACTTCAACTACTTGCGGCATGTTTTTAGGCAATGCTTTAACACGAAGTTTACGTAATTTTTGAACTAACTTACCACCCATTTTAACACCTGGAGAAGTACCTGTTAATTTTACAGGAATTTCCATGGCAATTTCTTTCTCATCAAATAATTGAAGAAAATCTACGTGAACTAATAAATCAGTTAGCGGGTGAAATTGAGTGTCTTTAATGATAGCTTTTGTTGCTTTACCATCAATAGTAATTTCAACAAAACTTGCTTCTGGTGAATAGATAGCTTCGTTTAATTCAGTTCTAGTAAGCGCAAAGTGTACTTGCTCTTTACCACCATACAATACTGCAGGAACTTTACCTTCATAGCGAAGCTCTTTAGCATCGCGTTTCCCTACGTTCTCTCTAAGAGAACCGCTAATAGCGATTGTTTTCATTTTTTTTGTTATTTATTTATTTAATATTAAGTATTTAGTAACTGGTAAAGCTTGCGTTTACACCCTTACCTCCTACCAATCATTACACTTTAAATAGTTCAGAAATTGATCCGTACTCATTTACACTTGCTATTGCTTTTGCAAACAATGGCGCTGTGCTCAACACCTTAATCTTTTTGCTTTCTTGCTTCAACGGAATAGTGTCAGTAACAATCAATTCCTCTAAAACAGAGTTTTCAACAGTTTCGTAAGCTTTTCCTGAAAGTACAGCATGTGTACAAACAGCTCTTACACTTCTCGCACCATTTTCCATAATTAAGGCCGCTGCCTTAGCTAATGTGCCCGCGGTGTCGCAAATATCGTCAATTAAAACGATATCTTGATCAGTTACATCACCAATAATAGACATCGCCTCAATTTCGTTTGCACGTTTACGACGTTTATCACAAATAATTACTTCCGCGTTAAAAAACTTTGCAAAAGTTCTAGCTCTATAAGAACCTCCCATATCTGGAGAAGCAATGGTTAAGTTTTCTAATCCTAAACTTTTAATGTAAGGAACAAAAATTACCGAACCATCTAAATGATCTACTGGAATATCGAAAAAACCTTGAATTTGTGCAGCGTGCAAATCCATAGTCATGATACGATGGATACCTGCAGCTTTTAACAAGTTTGCTACTAACTTAGCACCAATAGCTACCCTCGGCTTGTCTTTTCTATCTTGACGAGCCAAACCGTAATAAGGAACTACCGCTGTAATGTAATGCGCAGATGCTCTACGAGCGGCATCAACCATTAACAAAAGCTCCATTAAATTATCACTAGGTTGGTAAGTAGACTGAACTAGAAAAACATCACTACCTCTAATAGATTCGTCAAAAGAAGGCTGAAACTCGCCGTCGCTAAATTTACTAAGGGTTACGTTTCCTAGCGGTCGACCGTACTCTTCCGCGATTTTGCTAGCCAGATCTTTTGTTCCGGTACCAGCAAAAATTTTGACAGTATTAAATTGCAGTGGCATGATTTAAGGTATCAATGCTTGTTAATAAAAAACGGATTGTGAAAATTATCACAATCCGAGATGATTTGTTGTCCGACCTGGATTCGAACCAAGACAAACAGTACCAAAAACTGTCGTACTACCCTTATACTATCGGACAATCAGTTTCAAGATTTACGCCCTGAAATCTGGATGCAAATGTACGGACATTTTTGATATCTGCAAATATTTCCGCTAAAAATTTTTAAAAAAATCATCAAAATACTGAGCGTCAATCACCATAAGTTATTTTTTGTTAAATAAACTTTTTGCTTAGTACCTTTGTCAATCAATTTTTTTATTTTCGGCTGCATTTATTGTATGCAAGCTATTTAGTTCAAACTATCATATCTTTATATGAATTATTCAAAAGTAAACAACGTTATAGGCTGGTTATGCTTTCTAATTGCAACCACCACCTATGTTTTAACGTTAGAACCCACAGTAAGTTTTTGGGATTGCGGCGAGTTTATTGCATCTGCCTATAAAATGCAGGTGGTACACCAACCGGGAGCGCCTTTATTTTTAATGATAGAACGTGTTTTCTCTCTGCTTGCCATGGGCGATAAAACTAAAATTGCTTACTTCATGAACTTTGGTTCGGCGGTAGCCAGTGGTGCAACAATTTTGTTCTTGTTCTGGACCATTACAGCTCTTGCTAAAAAGACTTTAGTAAAAGTTGGCGAAGATATAACTACTTCGAAATTAATAAGCATTATGGGTGCCGGTGCCGTAGGAGCATTAGCTTACACCTTTTCTGATAGTTTTTGGTTCTCGGCCGTAGAAGCTGAAGTTTACGCATTATCATCGCTTTTTACGGCAATTGTATTTTGGGGCATCATGAAATGGGAAGCCGTTGCTGATGAACCTAAAGCCGACAGATGGTTGCTTTTTATAGCCTATATTATGGGTTTATCTATTGGTATCCACTTATTAAATCTATTAACCATCCCGGCAATAGCATTTGTTTATTACTTTAAAAAAGAAAAAAATCCAACTACTTCTGGGATCTTTAAAACCTTTGGTATTGGCATTTTAATACTAGCGGTGATACAATATGGTATCATCCAATACTTAGTAAAATTTGGCGCTTACTTTGACCTTTTCTTTGTAAACACCTTAGGATTAGGATTCGGTACGGGTGTACTTTTCTTCGCGATTTTGGTAATTGGCGGATTAGTTTGGGGAATTAGATATTCGATAAAACAGAACAAAAGAGTCCTAAATTTAGCCTTACTTTCTACTGTACTCATTATTTTTGGTTACGCTTCTTTTGCAATGATTGTAATTAGAGCACAAGCTAAACCAAACCTAAATAACAGCAATCCGGATAACGCCTTCTCATTTTTAAGCTACTTAAATCGTGAGCAATACGGCGACAGACCTTTAGTTACTGGACCTAATTATAACTCTATCCCTAAATACCAGGATGATGGATCAGCGCCAATTTATGTAGAAACTGGAAAAACTTATCGCAAAGGTGCTGACAAGTATGAGGTTTCGGGTACAAAAAGCAAGCGCATTTACGGTGAAAACGAAAATTTCCCTGATAGTATTCGTCGTTTGCAAAAAGAGGTATTATTTCCAAGAATGTACAGCGATGAGCAACGTCATGTAAACTACTACAAAGACTTTATGGGATTTACCGACGAGCATTTCCCTAACCTATTTGATAACGTTTCTTTCTTTATGCGTCATCAAGTTGGTTATATGTACATGCGTTATTTCTTGTGGAATTTTGCAGGCCGCCAAAATGAAGATCAAGGACAAGGAAGTTTGTATGAAGGTCAATGGATTAGTGGTATTAAGTTTCTCGATTCTAAATTATACGGCGATCAGAGCAATTTGCCTCCTACTATTAAAGACAGCAATTCTTACAATCGTTTTTATTTCTTACCCTTAATTTTGGGCCTAATAGGCGCTATTTGGCATTTCAATCGTAATGCTAAGGATGCTGGTATTATCGGGCTGCTTTTCTTTTTTACAGGATTAGCAATTGTGATGTACCTTAACCAAAAACCGTTAGAACCTCGTGAGCGTGACTACGCATACGTAGGATCTTTCTATGCTTTTGCCATATGGATTGGTTTAGGTGTATTGGCGATAAAAGAATGGTTGTTTAAGAAACTAGATCCAAAAATGGGTGCTATCGCAGCGCTTGCAATTGGCTTACTTGTTGCACCTGTGCTAATGGCTAAAGAAGGTTGGAATGATCACGATCGTTCTGAAAAGACACTAGCCAGAGACATAGCCATCAGTTATCTAGAATCTTGTGCACCTAATGCTATTTTATTCACCTATGGCGATAACGATACCTACCCATTATGGTACGCCCAGGAAGTAGAAGGCATTAGACCCGATATTCGTTTGGTGAACTTAAGTTTGTTCGATACAGATTGGTATATCAATGGAATGAAACGTAAGGTACACGAATCGGAGCCACTGCCAATTTCTATGACAGAGCAACAGTATGTTTCGGGGGTAAGAGATGTGATGTACCACAAAGAAATGGGCATTACCGATCCAGTAGAGTTAAAGCAAATTGTAGATTTATTATTATCTGATGATGATGCTGATAAACTACCATTACAAGATGGCTCTAAAACTAACTTTATCCCTACAAAAAGATTTAAACTAACCGTAAATCCACAAGACGTACTTAACACCAATACATTACCCGCAAGTCGCGCTAACGAAATTGTACCAGCTTTGGAGTGGACATTTAACAAAGGTTACGTGACCAAAGGAACCTTAGCAATGCTAGATATACTGGCACACAACAACTGGAAACGACCAATTTATTTCTGTACCACCGTACCTGGAGATCAATACAATGGCTTAGATAAATATCTTTACAATGAAGGTTTAGCACTAAGATTACTTCCTATTAAGCATAATGAGGATGATGTTGAAGAGCAACCTATCAATTTAGAGCCAATGTACAACCAAGTAATGAATAAATTTAAATGGGGCAACATTAAAAATGCAAAATATCTAGATATTCAGTCGGCAGATGATATTTCTATCTTTAACAACATTTTTAACAGCTTAACTACAGGCTTAATTAAAGCAGGCCGTATTGATGACGCTAAAAAAGTAATGAAGAGATATGATGAAGTGATGCCAACCAAAATTTACGGCATGCGTGCAGCTATGGGAGCATCTACCATGGCACAAAATTACTACCTATTAGGTGAGACCGAAAAAGCCAATAATTTGATTAAGAAGTACGCTGATTTTATCGGCAAGGAAATTACTTATTTGGCTGACGTATCCAGAAGTAAACAACAACTGGTGGGCCAGCAACCCATTCAAATTGGCTTATTTTACGGATTAATGCCGATGGCAAAAGTCGCAGAACGCTATCAGCAGCCAAAGCTTGCTGCCGATTTAGAGAAACAAATTAAATCGTTATTTGAATATGGTGGTTTCGCTCAATACTTTGGTGAACTACCTCCAGACTTTATGCAGATGCAATAATTAAGTTTTATAATTCATATGAGCCGTTCGAAAAAATCGAACGGCTTTTTTTGTGTCATCATTACTTTCGCAAACACAATTACACACACGTTCCATTCCTACACCTTATTGCTTACAACGCTCAGCATAACTAGTGCATAAGTCAGCAAATTAACAACTTTGCAATAATAAATCCACAGCTACGGCGGAAAGGTTAAGACACAAAAAAAGCACGATCATTTCTGTCGTGCCCTCTATATCTTATTGCTCGCTAAACGAGACATTTTTTAATTATTCATTAACTACACCCATTGCACAGAACTTATCAATACGCGTAGCAACCAATGCATCTTTGTCAACCTTTTTTAGTGATTTCAAATCTTCTAAAATTTGAGCCTTTAAAGTCTCAGCCATTACTTCTGGGTTTTGGTGCGCACCACCAAGAGGCTCCCTTACTATGCCATCTATTAATTGGTTTTTGTGCATATCCTCAGAGGTGAGCTTCAAGCATTCCGCAGCTTTCTCTTTGAAATCCCAGCTTCGCCATAAAATAGAAGAACAAGACTCTGGAGAAATTACCGAATACCAAGTATGCTCTAACATGTAAACCTTATCGCCAATACCAATACCTAAAGCACCTCCCGAAGCACCTTCGCCTACAATAAAACATACAATAGGAACTTTAAGCACCGACATTTCAAGCAAGTTACGAGCAATTGCTTCACCTTGTCCACGTTCCTCTGCTTCTAACCCAGGGTAAGCACCCATCGTATCGATAAAAGAGATTACTGGCTTGTTGAACTTCTCAGCCAAACGCATTAAACGCAATGCTTTTCTATATCCCTCGGGGTTGGCCATACCAAAGTTGCGGAACTGACGCTCCTTGGTGTTTTTACCTTTCTGATGCCCAATAATCATCACTGTTTCACCGTTAATTGTAGCAAAACCACCAATTATTGCTTTATCGTCTTTTACGGTTCTATCGCCGTGTAGCTCAATAAAGTCATCGCAAATCAAATTAATATAATCCAATGTTTGCGGGCGCTCCGCATGACGAGACATTTGAACTTTTTGCCAACCCGTTAGGTTAGTATATAATTCTCTGCTTGTTTCGTCTGCTTTGCCTTCAAGCTCAGCAAGCGTTGCCGACATGTCTACTTTAGTTTTTTCGGCTATCTGTTTAACCTTTTCAATTTGTAGATACAAATCAGCTAAAGGTTTTTCAAAATCAAATGATGTTTTCAGTTGTTCCATAATGGGGTGGTAAAAATAAACATTTATACGGAAACAACTAATAATTAATTTTCAGAAAGTCATGTTTATGAATAGAGTTTGGGGTACGTAGCACGGCTGTTACTGATGCTTCGTGTTTCTTTCTTCTCTAAGCACAAAATCTCTTAAACTTCATAAAACCCTACTACGGCTCACAAACCACAGTTAGCCCAAACTAGATATGTTCTTCCTTACTTACTCATCAAGTCATCACAACCTATTCAACAGAAAAGTATTATGGTAAGAAGATAAATCGAGATTTTGAAAATTTTCATGTTATAGGTGTATCTAACTAAGATAAGTAAAACGAAAAATTCAAATCAAAAGGATAGACTATCTGAGAACATTTTTCAGCGTTTTTAATTTTCCATCGATTTTATGCGAGTACCCTAATCCTAATATTTCTGCTAAAATTGGATACACGTGCACGTTTTCGAAAGTATCTATCTTTAAACCAGATTTAAAAGCTGGCCCCCAAGCGTAAAATGTGGCCTGCATCTCTGGCAAATTATTGTCATAGCCATGTTTACCTACCGAGGTAGCTTTTGATGTTAAGTTAAATACTTTAGGCAGTTGGGGAATTAATAAAATATCTCCTATCCTACCATCTGGGTTATCTTTAGGCCTGTAATGCCACCGTTTAGGGGTGTTTTTAGGAAGAAGAACTTGGTAACCAACCGCCTCCTCTCTCAATTTCTTGTAAGTAGTCCTAACATCTGCTTTGTTCTTCGCATAAATATGCAATAAAACATCGCCTGGTGGCACAATAAAATTGTCATTATCTACAATCTTTGGTAAAGACAAAGTGCTTACATTGTCTACGCTAACCATCCCATGATCTGAAACAAATACGAAGTTAACATCGAGACCGCTATTTTTAGCTATCACATTGAGCTGAGCTACGCAACTGTCAATAAATTTCACAGCCTTCCCTACCATTTCGCTATCCGGCCCGAAATAATGCCCCGCCACATCCACCTCTGGAAAATAAAGACTTATGAGATGAGGACGCTTAACCGCGGGTAGTGCCAACCAATCTTGCACCGCTTTTAGGCGCTCATCCATCGGGATTTTATTACTGAAATTGTACCAATAGGTAGGCCTAATACCCTGCACAGCCGTTTCTGAGCCTACCCAATAAAAAGTAGCCGAAAGCATTTTGTGTTGCTCTGCCAATGTCCAGATGGGGACACCGCCATACCAAGTACTATCTTTTAAGACGCCAGGATTTGAGCGCACGTAAAGTTCATGACGTTTAGGATCGTAAAAAGAATTGTTTACCAAGCCGTGGTGAGCTGGATACATTCCAGTAGCAAGGGTATAATGATTAGAAAAAGTAACCGTTGGATAAGAAGGCTTCATGCTGGTAGCCTGAACACCCTTTGCACTAAACGCTAACAAATTTTCTGCGCCATATTTGGTTGCAAAATCTGCTCTAAAACCATCGGCGGAGATATAAATGATATACGGCTTATTTAACTGACTACTATCATTTACTCGGTTTGGAACCACTTGTTGCAGTAAACTTTGAGCATACGAAACGCTACCTACCAAGGTTAATATGGTAATACTCAAAATTGTATATAGAGCCAGCTTTATTTTATTCATTTGCGACAAAAATATAACTATCGTTACGTTTTTAAGAGTGATTAGCCTTTTATAATGAATTTGTTATCAAAATCCCTAATTTGTAGGTAAATGTTGTTTAAATAAAAAAGTCAGCATGTTTAAGTGCTGACCTCCTTAAGTTTTATTTCTAAAGCTACCCCTTCATCATCCCTATTTTACGTCCATCGAAATCTGGGAAGAGTAAGCTGTTGTCTTTTAGCCCGAGATGCACATTAGCCACCTCGCTAAATACGGATCTAAAATCGGTAGTTACTGCTAAATCCCTTCCATCTTCTAGGTTTTCTTTTACCAGAGGATTTACCACACCATGTACCATACCTCCTTTTACGTCGTTCCCTAAAATAAAGTTACAAGAGGCTCGGCCGTGATCTGTACCGCCAGTACCATTTTCGGCAACGGTTCGCCCAAATTCGGTCATTGTCATCACCGTAACTTCATCTTGATAGCTTGCTAAGTCGTTCCAGAAAGCCATCATACAATTACTTAAGTCGTTTACGTTACGTGCAAACACCCCTGTATCTTTCCCTTGGTTGAAATGTGTATCCCAACCGCCAGACTCGGCGAACGCAACCTCCAAGCCAACATCCATTTTAATTAATTGGGCAATTTGCTTTAGGGAGTTTCCTAAACTAGAGGTCGGATAAACAACATTGTTTTCTGGCCTATAACCCCGTACATCTGTTTTCTGCAACATCTTTATTGCATCGAAACTCTCTTTACCGGTTGTTTTTAACAAATCGGAAGAAGCTTCGTCATATAAATCTTCGAAGCTTTTAGATGCCAGTTTGGCCCCCGCATTATTGCCTCGCAATTGAATGTTAAAGTCAGCCAAATTTCTAATCGCAACTGCTGGATTATCACCATAAAAAGATCTGGGCAAAGATGAGGTTAAACTCACGCCTTGAAACGGAGTAGCAGCCTCGTGACCTAACAAACCCACCGCTCTATTTAACCATCCGCTGGTAGTTCCTTTTTTGAAAGGCGTTCCCGATTCCATAAAATCTTGTGCGTCGAAATGAGAACGTGTTTTATTGGGCGAACCTATACCATGCACTATTGCGAGCCTGTTCTCTCTAAACATTGGCTCAAATACATCCATTGCTGGATGCAATCCAAACCTGCCATCCAAATCAATCAATGGTTTAGTATTGACATTACCTTTTGCGGCCGTCATAAAAAGCGATGGCCTTACTTTTTTCAAATTTTCGTCGGTAAAAGGAGTAACAGCCATTAGCCCATCCATTGCCCCACGTTGAAAAATGCAAACCATTATTTTTTTCTTCTTGAATAGCGATGGAGCAGTTGTAGCTGCAACGGCATCGGCCAAGAAAGTAGGAATACCGCCTAAGCTAATTCCAAATAACGCTAATCCACCAGATTTTATAAAGCCTCTTCTTGATACCATGATTACATTATTTACGTTGAAACTCTGGAGATCCGATAATTACACCCACAACTTGTGCGAGCATGCTGCTATTATTTAGTGATTTTGCCGCCGGCTTCTTTACCGCGAGCTTATTCTCCTCTTGCATCATTGGCTCGGCCACCTGCTTTTCCTTGTTACTCTTTTCTGCAGCTTTAGCAATTTTTCGCTCCAAATTTGGGTCGTTTAACATCGGTTTTAGCCGAGCTACGGTTTGCTGCAAATCGCGTTCTGGCATAATTAATTTGCTATAAGTTTGTAATGCTGCCTCTAAACTTTCTGGCTCTTTGTTCTGATTTAGAGCAGCTAAATTTAGCTTAACTCCAGGAATACGCTGTGATGTTAGCGCTAATCCGAAGTTCATTCTATTTAATAGTGATCCTGTATTAATCCAATATTCGCCGTAATCTGGGAAACCAGTTGGTGCTTGATAATAATATAGACGTTGCCCCATTTTATTTACCCAAGCATTCAATTCCATTGGACGTTCTATTTCGCCTTTTAAACTACGCACAGCACTTATTGCTAACTCAAAAGGCGACTTCGTTTTCTCACGAAGTGCATCTTTCGACCAAAATTCGGAAGCATTAACCATGGTGATCAATACCGATTTGATGTCTCCTTTACTGTCGGTAAAAGTCTTTGCCATTTTAGTCACAAGAGAGGCGGGAGGATTGTCGCTTACAAAACGGACTGCAATTTTCTTGGAGATAAATTGAGCAGCCGATTGGTGATTGGCCAACATCTTTAAAAGTTTTACACCTTCCTCATAACCTACACCCGCTGGAAATTTCTTACCCAATATTACTTTTTCGCCATTATCGTGCCTATCTGCTACAAACATAAAATCACCATCTATAACATATCCGCGTTTTGAGAATTCTTGTTCACTTAAACGTTCAACTTGCTTTCTTGCCGTAGCACCGTAACCAACAATGTTGCCCATTGGGGCCACCGACCATCCCGTTAATACTCTTGCAACTTGGGTTACATCGTCTTGTGTATAACCTCCATCTACACCCAGGGTGTGCAACTCCATTACTTCGCGAGCGTAGTTCTCGTTCAAACCACCACGTTTGTTCCGTTCTTGTATTCGTTTTTTCACCTTACTAATCCGCTCCTTCATCTTCGCCTTCTCTTTATCTGTCATCCCCTCAAAACTTTGCGTTGCCATTAAGTTTTGGTCTTCTACCGAGATATTAGTGCCAGAACTCGTAAAGTTATCGAGGTATAGCAACATTGCAGGCGATTTTGCGGTATTGAGAACCAAATCTTCAAATTTCCCAAAAACATTCGGGCGGATCACGTCCCGCTCATATGCTGGAACGTAAATAGCGCATTGAGGTTTATTAAGTGCTACATTGAAATGATTAAACCAAAAATCGGTCATCATTTCTCTGAGCTGATTTTCACTATAAGCAGCTCTTAAAACTTTCTGGCTAATCACCTGACGAAACAAATCCTCTTCGGGCCTAAACCCTTTGTCTTTCATATACGCGGCAATTCTTTCACGCTCATACTTTCTACTGGCAACCCCCACCGAGTCTTTGTGCAGATATCCTTCGTTTATGGCCAATCTTCTTACCGAAGGTTGCCTTGGAAAAGTACCTTCAATTTCGGTATTAGTGAAGTTTAGAGCGTCGAAACGCTCTAAACGTTTTTTCAAATCTAGATCCCTGTCTTCACCCTCAAGCTGCGCTTTCATCCATTTTTCCAAGCCCATATCAACAAGCTCTTTCACTTGATTAGGCTGCGCACCGAAGGTAAAACGACTAAGTAAATGGGCTGCCGCCTGCTCTCTCGTTAAACCAGCTTTTTTATACGGCATCGATAATTTTTGAGACGGAGCTAGACCCCTCACAAATGAAGACAATACAACGGCGGTGCAGAAAAGAATTGCAACTAAATAGAATTGATGAATTCTAGTTTTCATATTTTTTGGTTCAAGTTCATTCATAAGACTTTGAAAGCTTATGAAAGGATTAATCAAATTATAAAAAAAGTATAATTATTCCAAAACAGTGTTATATAGACACCGATAAACGGCTTTGAATGCTAAAGACCGATACCCTAAAGTAACGGCACATTAATTAAACTAATTTTGCATCCTTAGTAATAACAATGTAATACTGTTTAAAGTTTCGCTTTTGATGTGCAAACCGTATGGCTTAACTCTATATTTGCATTGAATTTAAAAACCCACGTTATGCGAAATATCCTAATCCTACTTTTACTTGCCTCTTCTATAACCGTAAATGCGCAAAGCGGAAAAATCAAGAAAATATCTACCAAAAAGTTGGAACGAAAGATGAAAAAGTACATTCAACTGGTTGATGTAAGAACAGCAAAAGAATTTAGCCAGAATTGTGTAGGCAGTGCCATAAACTTCAATATAGAAGGGGCGGAATTTGAACAGAAAATACAATCCTTAGATAAAAGTAAACCTGTTTACGTGTATTGCCGCAGCGGAAAAAGAAGTGACAAGGCTGCACAAAAAATGAAGGCTTTGGGTTTTAAGAAAATTTATGATTTGGAAGGCGGCGTACTCGCTTGGGAAGAAAGTAAAAAGACAAAAAAATAGCCACTTGTTAAAGCGGCTATTTTTTTGTCTTTTATGCGGTAAAGTGATACAAGAACAACACTTCGCCAGTAAATGCTGGCTTCGCCTGATCTTTAATTTCCATCACAATATCAATCACTACCTTAGAAGTCCCTCTTAAATTTAAGATCGACTTTAAATTAACTTTTAAGCGTACTTCGCTGTCTACAACTACTGCTTGGCCAAACTTCAAATTCTCTACACCGTAATTAATCTCCATTTTTAAATTGGTGATTTTTGCTATTTGCTGCCACAAATACGGCACCAAAGAAAGGGTTAAATAACCGTGAGCAATCGTAGCTTTAAAAGGACTTTCAGTCGCTGCTCTTTCAACATCACAGTGTATCCACTGATGATCTAACGTTGCATCAGCAAATTTGTTAATTTGCTCTTGGGTTATTTTATGCCAGCTCGAAATACCAAGTTCTTGCCCTAAATACGATGCAAACTCATCGTGACTTCCAATGTTTATCATTTAATAAATGTATTTATATTCTTGATTTTAAATCTGCTGGAGAGTAGTTGATAGATTTTAAGGTCTTATCATCGCCTTTGCGATACACTAAAAACAAACCTTCAATTTCTTTATAGTAAGCGTCTACGTTGTCTTTAGCTTTATAATGTGCAATGGTTTGCTCGGCTTCTTCAACTGTTTTACAAGCTTTGCTCATATTAGAGCGATGTACCTCGTCGAATAGCTCTTTGAACTTATCACCCAAGCCAAATTCCAACACGGCACCGGCTAAAACATATTGTAAATCACAAAGCGCATCGGCTACCTCAACCAAATCGTTATTTTGCACAGCTTCTTGTAACTCTTTCAATTCTTCCGCCAGTAAATCTATTCTCAACTGACTACGCGTTGCCGAGGGGATGGCAGGATTTTCTACTACCGGGTGCTTAAACGTATGATGAAACTCGGCCACTTGGCTAAGCGCATTTAAATCTTTCATAAATTATGTTCTATTTTAAACTACGAAGGTTTAACAATTTGTTAGTAAATACAAATTTTCTTATCCACACTAATCATCCTCTTGGTAGCGTAAGGTTTCTCGGTAACTTGTAAAGATTGCCGATTTAGAAACGAGACCAATAAACGTAGTATTGCGATCTACCGCCGGTAAAAAATCTAAACCTTCTTTTTCCATCAATTCCAAAACACTCTTTACGTCTTGGTTAATTAAAACCCTCGGAATATCGCTGTTTACCAGATCAGCCATCAATAGCGTGGTATTAAAAGTAGGTTGACTAAGCAATGCATCAGCTCTGTTGAAACAGCCTATAAACTTATTCTGATCGAGCACTACAATCATTGTATCGCTAGATTGCGCAATCTCATTTTGCTGATTGATAAACAAATCGCTGCCCTGGACTTTAGTACACTTGCTGTTAATTAACGACCGTAAACGCAACATATTAAGCACGGTGGTATCTTGGTCGGCGTGATGAGACAGCTCCCCTTTTTCTGCCAACGGCTTGGTGTAAATAGAGTACTTACTCGACAACCTACTCACAAAATAGGCAATTGCCGTGGTGATCATTAATGGTACCATCAACACGTATCCGCCAGTAATTTCGGCAATTAAAAAAATACCTGTAAGTGGTGCGTGCATTACTGCCCCTAAAGACGCTGCCATTCCGGCAACAATAAAATTAGCCACGTTGAGTTGTGCAATGCCCAAGGTGTTAGCCGTAAAAGCAACCACAAAACCCAACAAACCGCCGATAATTAGACTAGGTGCAAAAGTACCGCCATTACCACCAGCCGAAAGCGTTACCAAAGTGGCAACGGATTTAAGCATAACGGTAACGACAGCGTACAAAATCACAAAAAGCGGGATTGTACTGTAATTACTAAATATGCTATTGCTAATAATTGACGTGTAATCGCCCTTTAGTAGACTGTTAATGGTGATATAACCTTCGCCGTAAAGACTTGGAAACAAAAAAACCATTAACCCTAAAAGCGCCCCGCCAAAAATGGCCTTTTGGTAAGGATTTTTAATTTTATAGAAAGAACCTTTCACAAAGCTGTTTACTTTGGCGAAATAAATGGCGTACAAACCAACCACTACAGCCAAAAAGATGTAATAGCCTAAGGCTTCCATTCGCCAACCTTCGGTAACGAGGAAGAATAACTGCTCGTTATAAAAAAGCCGAGCCACCACTGCCGCCGTTGCTGCAGAGAGTAATAAAGGAATAAACGCAGGAATACTAAATTCGGGCAGTAAAATTTCTATGGCAAATACAATACCTGCAATAGGGCTGTTAAAAGCACCCGCAATCCCAGACGCCGCCCCACAAGCCAGCAGTAAAGTGGTTTCCCGATAATTTAAACCTAAAAACCTGCCAATGGTGGCACCAATAGAAGCTCCGCTGGTAGCAATAGGTGCTTCCAACCCGGTAGAGCCGCCAAAGCCCACCGTTATGGCCGATGTAATAATTTGCGAATAGCTATTATGTGGCTCTACTTTACTAGATTTTTTGGAAATGGTATACAATAAAGGTGTTAAGCCCGTCTCGAATTTCCCTTTTCTAATAAAACGACGTACATAAATTACCGATAACAAAATACCGATGGTTGGAAATAGCAAATACAAATAATACTTGTACTGCCAATCCAAATCGGTCTGTAAAAAATGTTCTATTTTATGGGTAATGCCTTTTAAAAGCGAAGCGGCTAGTCCGGCTAAAATGCCCACTAAAACCGCAGCGAAGATTAAGAAATTTTTGTTAGAAATTTTGCTTTGCCTATATCGATTAATCTCATCCAGAAAATTAACAAATCTTATTCGCATCGCGTTTCATTCAAAAATTACACATCAAACTTATCTAAAAGCTTCAGTAAAGTAGCAAAATCTTTCGGATATGGCGCTTCAACCTTAATTTCTGTTCCATCCACGCCTTTAAACGTAATTTGTTTGGCGTGTAATGCAAAACGCTTCATAATAGGCTGCTCTTCATCATCCGTTAAACGATAACCTCGTTTTATTTTCGACAAAAACACTGGTTTTCCGCGGTACATATCATCGCCACAAATGGCAGCACGCTGGCTAGCTAAATGGATACGAATTTGGTGCATACGGCCCGTAATCGGCTTACATTCTACCAAAGTATAGTGTTTGTAAAACTTCAAAGAGTTAAAATAGGTTTCAGCACGTTTACCTTCTTGCCTGTCAATGGTTACATTTTTATTTCCATCGTTTAAAATTGGCAACTCAATAAACAAATTATCAAACTGAAACTGCCCATCAACCACAGCGTGATAAATTTTATTCACCTTTCTCCTCTCAAATTGCATCGACAAATTTCTGTAAGCTTCAGGATTTTTCGCAATTACAATCGCTCCCGAAGTTTCCTTATCCAAACGGTGGCAAATTTGCGCATCGTCTGTATATTGCCTTGCCAAGCGCAAAATATTAATTTCGCCAGCTCCTGCGGCACCACGCTCATCTAACGAAGCCACAAAAGGCGGCTTATTTACCACAATATAGTCGTCGTTTTCGAAAAGAATTAAGTCTTTAAAATTTGGATACTTCAAATGTAAAATATTTTAGAAAGGCAAAAATACGAATAGATTGCGAGTATTCTGTCAATAGCGTTAACAAAACGAGGGGTAAAGCTAACTAAGCCCACCCCTCGCCGATCAATTTTTACTTTCTAGTGTTTTGCAACATCGCCCCTTGCGAACATTAACACCAATTTATTACCGTTGTATATATTTAAAGTTTGATCGGCAACATCATACCTTAAATCGCCGTTTTGTATCAAAATCATATATTCTTGCTCTATCTTGTTGCGTTCTTCGTCGCAAAGCATCATTGTACTAGCTAATTTATTGAGTTTAATTTTATCAACAGTAATTTCAACAGCACCAAAATAACGATTACAACTAGAACTTCCATAAACTCTACCTTCTTTCAAATCGAAAGAGATGGATGGCTGAATAGCATCCATAGACTTCCCATTCATTTGAATTACTTTCCAATCGTATTTCCCTAAATAGTCAAACATTGATTGATTGGGCGTGTTTACCTTGGTTTTTTTCACGATTTTAACTAACGAATATTTATAACTCGAAGCATCAGCAGGAACATCTTTCAATCTCGTTCTTCGAACTTTTAACTGATATTGATATCCCTCTTGATAGTTGAAACCCTCTATTGTACTATAGAAGTTCTCCCAGTCTTTGCTATTGCTGTACTTTACTTGTAAACATTTTTGAGAACCTACCCCTATACAATCTTTTCGTACATCCTTAACAGTTAACCTAAATATATTGCTTTGCGCAAAGGCATTGTTGAAACCAAAACTTGCTATGAATAATAATGTAAGTGTTAACGTGATTTTTCTTCTCATATCTTTTTTATCATTTTAATAAATGATGTTTCCAACTCATAAAATCCATAAGCAAAAACACAAGAAATTTAAATCTCTTCTAAAAATCACACATCATTTCTGGAATATTATCATCTGCGTACAACTTTCCAGCCGTAGCATTTCTTATCTGCTCAACGCTAACCCCTGGTGCACGTTCTAGCAATTTAAACCCACCCTCAGGTAAAACATCAAAAACGCCCAATTCGGTAACAATTTTTTTAATACATTTTACGCCTGTTAGTGGTAAACTGCAAGCAGGCAACAACTTGCTCTCGCCAGCTTTATTTACGTGCTGCATCGCTACAATAATATTTTTTGCAGAAGCCACCAAGTCCATTGCACCACCCATTCCTTTTACCATTTTACCAGGTATTTTCCAATTGGCGATATCTCCATTTTCAGAAACCTCCATCGCTCCTAAAATGGTTAAATCAATTTTTTGTGCCCTAATCATTCCGAAACTCATTGCCGAGTCGAAAATGGCGGAACCCGGTAAAGTGGTAATGGTTTGCTTGCCAGCATTAATTAAATCAGGATCTTCATCCCCTTCAAATGGGAAGGGTCCCATCCCCAATAAACCATTTTCTGATTGTAAGACCACGTTTATCCCCTCTGGGATATAATTGGCAACCAAAGTTGGGATACCAATGCCCAAGTTCACATAGTAGCCGTCTTTTATTTCTTTAGCAATTCGCTTTGCGATGCCTTCTTTGTTTAACATATTATCGATGTGTTTATTTGATGATTAGCTGATGTGATATGTTATGCAAACTAGAAACGAGTTTTAACAATAAGATTTTCGCTATTTTTTTCATCGTTCATAGTTAGGTTTTCATTATCAAATTATCATATCGTAATATCAACTGATCTTTTTCCTCACAGTTCGCTGTTCTATTCGCTTCTCATAGTCCTTGCCTTGGAAAATGCGATGAACGTAAACTCCCGGTGTATGGATATGATCGGGCTCTAATTGACCAACTTCCACCAATTCTTCCACCTCGGCAATGGTAATTTTACCAGCCATCGCCATTATCGGATTAAAATTTCTACTTGTAGAACGAAACACGAGATTGCCAGCAGTATCTCCTTTCCAAGCTTTCACAATGGCAAAGTCGGCATCAAAAGCATATTCCATCAAATAATCTTTCCCATCAAAATTGCGAACCTCTTTGCCTTCAGCCACTTCTGTACCCACGCCTGCAGGAGTAAAAATAGCGGGCATCCCATAGCCAGCAGCCATGCAACGTGTGGCCAAAGTACCTTGCGGTATTAACTCTACTTCGAGCTCGCCACTTAATAGCTGACGTTCAAATTCAGCATTTTCGCCTACGTACGAAGAGATCATCTTTTTTACTTGACGTTGTTGTAACATCAAGCCAATACCGAAGTCGTCCACACCGGCATTGTTAGAGATACAAGTAAGATTTTTTACGCTTTTGCTTACCAAGGCATTAATGCAGTTTTCGGGAATACCGCATAGGCCAAAACCGCCAAGCATTAAAGTTTTCCCGTCTGTTATGTCGGCAATTGCTTCTTCGGCATTTGCCACCACTTTGTTGATCATATTTGGTGTGTTTGTGAGCTAATTTAGGATTTTGAAACGGCTTTACAAATTCCAAAACCCTTAAATACAGTTGTAAAAAACACACTAAGTGCTATACAAAATTCCCATATTTTTTTTTATGGGGTTTAAACTTATTTGGAAATTTCTACGATTTTATCGTTACTACCGTTACTTGTGCAGATGTAAATTTTCCCTTCTGGAGATTGAGTTACCGTCCTTATGCGTCCAAAATCTCCTACAAAAAAATCTTTAGTTTCTGTTATTTGGGTTTGTGCATCGTTTAATTTTAATTGCATTAACCTTGTCCCTTTTAGGAAAGCCAACAGCAATGAGTTTTTAAATTGAGGGATATAGTTGGAATTGTAGTATGTCATACCGCTTGGAGCGAGGGTTGGTGTCCATTGCATCAGGGACTCAGCCAAGTTGTTCTGATTACAAAAGGCGGTCTCACTGGCTTCATCGCACTTACCTTTAACGGTAGGCCAACCATAATTTCGTCCCTTTTCTATCAAATTTACTTCGTCGTCAGAACTTGGACCATGTTCTGAAGCGAATATCTTATTACCAACGACCACTAGGCCTTGCGCATTCCGGTGTCCGTTAGTCCACATTGGGTTATTCGGTAGCGGATTGTCTGCAGGAATTGTTCCATCTAAATTGAGCCTAAGAACTTTACCCGCCAAAGAATTTACATTTTGCGGTGTCGACAAATCTTCCGCATCACCTGTGGTAACAAAAAGCTTATCGCCTACAATTAATAAACGTGAACCGTTGTGATTGGTAGATGCCGGAATATTGGCTAACAAAGTTTGTGGGTTAGATAAAGCGTTATTGGCATAAGTAAAACGCACGAGTTTATTTCTATACGGATTGCCGGAGCCGTAGAAGACATATACGTAGGGATTAGCAGCAAACTGCGGATGCAATGCCATTCCGAGTAAACCTCCTTCGCCTTGCACCCTCACTTCAGTAATGGTATGCAAGGTTGTTACTAGGCCGCTTTCTGGGTTTATCCGACTAATTTTACCCGACTTTTCAGTAAACCAAATCAAATTATCTGGACCGTATACAAGCTCCCAAGGCAGCGTTAAATTACCAACAAGCACTTTAGTTTTGAGATCAACAGGTGTTTGATCGTCGGTCCCTTTTTCGTCTTTTTTGCAACTTATAACCACTAGCAATAAAGCTGCAACAAACAATAACTTCCTCATCGTTATAACGTTTAAGAAATAACAACGCTATAAGAGATTTGGTTTTACCGGAAATAAACATACGTAATACCGTCGCCACCGCGGTCGGCATGCTCGTCCTCCATCCTATCTACCTCCTTATACTGTTTAAGTTGCGTGCGAATTAATTTCCGTAAAATTCCATCGCCTTTACCGTGTATAATTTTGATGGATGGAAACCCCAACATCACTGCTTTATCAAAATAGTTCTCTAATTCTTGTAAAGCTACTTCGCCACGCATTCCGCGTAAATCAAGCTCAGCCCTAAAATTAGCTACCGCATCATTTAAACTACTTCCGTAACTACTGCGTTGCACCAGCTTTTTAACTTGCTTATTACTGATTTTTTGCGCTCTATTCTTTTTCACTACAGATTTTAAATCACCGAAGGCAACTACCAAATTACCTTTATTGATTTCTAGAACTTGGCCTGTAGTTTCTGTACCTACCAACTGTATCCAATCGCCAACTTCTATTTCGCCATCAACAACTTCTACCACTGGCTTGGGTTCTGGTTTAACCTGGTTTTTCTGAAAGTTCTTTTGCAAATTTGAGCGTAAGACCCTGGTAGCTACTTTGTCTGCGTTTTTCTGTTTAATCTCGGCGATGGTATTTTCTACTAATTTGTTCGCTTCCTTAATAATGCCTTGTGCCTCTAACTTGGCATCTTTTACCAACTGACGCTTATTTTCTTCTAAAAACTGCTTCTGTTTTTCGTTTTCGACTAGCAATTGATTTAAACGATTTTGCTGATTAGCGAGCTTAACTTTTGCTTCGTGCACTGCTCGTTTCTCTTTTTCGAGGTTAACTAGCAAACTATCGATGCTGTTTTGATTGGTACCGATTTTACCTTTTGCTAAGACCAACACCTCTTTTTGCAAGCCAATGTTTTGTGCAATTTCGAAAGCATAGGAACTTCCGGGTTTACCCAAATCTAAAATATACAAAGGTTTCATTTTTGCATTATCAAATAACATCGATGCATTTTCCAAACCCTCAGTATCACCTGCAAATAATTTTAAGTTCGAATAGTGTGTAGTAATTACTCCACGCACTTTTTTGTTATTTAGCACTTCGAGTACTGCTTCTGCCATTGGACCTCCAAATTGCGGATCGGTACCTGTGCCAAACTCATCAATAAGCACCAAAGTTTTTGCATTAGCGTGTGCTACAAAATAGCGCATTTTGTTCAAGTGAGCACTGTATGTACTCAAATCCGACTCGATAGACTGATCATCGCCAATGTCTGCAAAAATTTGATTAAACAAGCCTATTTCGCTGTGCTCATCTACGGGCACTAACAAACCTGTTTGCAACATTATCTGTAGTAACCCTATGGTTTTCATACAAACCGATTTACCCCCAGCGTTAGGCCCAGAAACCAGCACAACTCGTGTTCTATCATCGATATGTACATTTAAGGGGACTACCGTTTTATTTTCTGCAGCAAACGACAACAGCAACAAGGGATGTCTAGCGTTAATCAACTTTGTTGCAGGCTCTTTTAACAACACAGGCATTTGTGCACCAATACTAATGGCAAACAAGGCCTTTGCTCTTACAAAATCTAACTTGGTTAAAAAGCCGTGATAAGACAACAGCAGAGGGGTATACGGCCTTAGGGCAGTTGTAATTTCTATTAAAATTCTAATGATTTCTCTTCTTCGATCAAATTCTAAATCTCGAATTTTATTGTTTAGCGCAAAAACTTCTTCTGGTTCCAAAAAAACGGTTTGCCCACTGGCCGACTCATCGTGAATAAAACCTTTGATTTTACGTTTGTATTCTGCCAAGACGGGGATACAAATTCTGCCATCGCGAACGGTTAAGCTACCATCCGCTACCCAATTACTGGCTACCGCAGACTTATAAATTTGATCCATTTTGCGACGAACCTCTTGCTCGCCCTTGGCTATAGCCGCCGTTATATCTTGCAGCAATGCAGATGCATTAGGTTTCATTTTACCCTTCGCATCTAGCACACTTTCTATCTTTCTAAGGATATCTTT
The DNA here is from genome assembly GCA_045629525.1 of Pedobacter sp. Classification (GTDB taxonomy): domain Bacteria; phylum Bacteroidota; class Bacteroidia; order Sphingobacteriales; family Sphingobacteriaceae; genus Pedobacter. The sequence goes on along the minus strand of JAZQRH010000019.1, from coordinate 1,002,386 downwards.
TTCAATGGGCAAATGTTCAAAAAGCGCTTCCAAACTTGGGTACACATCTTTTCGCTCATCAAAAAAACGAATAACAGAAAAAACAGTTTGTAAAGACGTGTATATTTTGAATAGTTCTTCTTCTACCAAATACGTTCCCTCAACCTTAATTTTATCTACTAAAATCTTGATATCAAAAAAGGCATTTATTTGTAAGGGCTCTTGGTTTTCGAGGATACTTTTAAACTCTTTGGTCTGACGAAGAAACTTGTCAATTTGATCGTACTTGGTCATCACTTGCATCTTGTCCACCAAGTTTTGCCCCATTGTACTCAAACAGTGCTGACGCACAAGCTGTCTCACTTCATTGAAACCTAATCTTTCTTCACAATTATCTGGATACAACATTTTCTTTTACTCTACTGGCTTAATCACTTTTTGCGTTCTCGATAAAGTGTCTGCAGGCCTCAAGGTGTCTAACTGCTTAACTTTTTTTTCAGCGGATTTTTCCGCCCGTTCCTCTTCCTCAGCCACTTTTTTCTTAGTATTCTCCAATCGCTTTCCAATGTTCTCATACATTTTTAAAAAAACATCGGGTTTTGTGTAATAATAAGCCAAGCTTCTGGCATGCTTAGCAGAATCGATTCCATACTTTTTAAAGATGCCTTTATAGTATGGCGAAGCCACCTTTTTCGCACTGTCGGGGGTCGGAATGTAATTGATATATCCATCTACTAAATGAATATCATACAATATCTCCTCCATTTCCTCAGGCTTTATTACGTCATCTGGAACACCGGGTTTGCAGGCAAATAATATCAATGCACAACAAAGTGCAACAAAAAATCTCGTCATTTCTGTATTAAAACTGTATCATTCTTAGCCAAATTACGCTAAGGTTGTTAATTTTACCCAAAAATACTGATAAATGAGCATTGCTGATAACTTATTGAAATATAAAAAAGAGATCGAAGACCAAGGTATAAAATTGGTAGCGGTTTCTAAAAACCATCCAGCGGAAGCTGTAAAAGAAGCTTACGATGCCGGCCAGCGCATTTTTGGTGAGAACCTTGTACAAGAAATGGTGGATAAGCAGGCACAACTTCCTGCAGATATTGAGTGGCATCTAATTGGGCATTTGCAAACCAACAAGGTGAAATACATTGCACCTTTCGTAAAATTGATCGAATCTGTAGATAGTTTAAAACTGCTAAAAGAAATTGACAAACAAGCGGCCAAACACCAACGTGTAATTGACTGCTTATTACAAATTTATATCGCAGACGAGGATACAAAATTTGGTCTAGGCTTCGACGAGGCTATCGAGCTGTTGCGTTCGGAAGAGTTTGAAGCGCTGAAAAATGTGCGTATTGTGGGTTTGATGGGCATTGCCTCAAACAACGCACAAGAAAAACAAACCGCTATCGAATTTAATGAGCTGAAAGTGCTATTTGATGGCATTAAACTGAGCTATTTTAGAAAAGAAGAAAGTTTCAAAGAAATTTCGATGGGCATGTCGTCTGACTATAAAATTGCCATTGAGGAAGGAAGCACAATAGTTAGAATTGGTAGCAGTATTTTTGGTAAAAGAGTAATTAAACATTGGAAAGAAAACGCAAATTAGAGTTATTTTCATGAACATTATCTTAAGAACTGCCGCTGCAGAAGACTGCCCACGTTTACTCGAATTAATATCCGAATTAGCGGTTTATGAGAAAGCCCCGCAAGAAGTTACGGTAACATTGTCGGAATTTGTGACCGCAGGTTTTGGCGAAAATCCAGTATGGAAAGCATTTGTTGCCGAAGAAAACCAAACTATTGTTGGATTTGCTTTGTTTTACATCAGATACTCAACTTGGAAAGGTTGCCGTTTATACCTTGAAGACTTTTTGGTTACTGAAAGCCACAGAGGGCAAGGAATTGGCAAATTATTATTTGATGCTGTAGTGAAGGAGGCGAAGGAAAAAAACTATAATGGTATGAACTGGCAAGTTTTGGACTGGAACCAACCTGCTATTAACTTCTATGACAAATATGCAGCGCATTACGAAAGCGAATGGTTAAACGCATCTTTTTCCAAAGAGCAATTAAGTGCCCTTTAAATTTACACCTATGAATAAATTAGTCCTAATATTCGCTTTCGCTGTTTTATTTTCTGCTTGTAATAGTGATAAAAAAGACAAAAAAGTTGCCCATGTAATTACCGCCGAAAACGACACATTAACCTATCGCTACGATTCGGTACGAGTGGTGAGTAATAACGGAGTAAAATCTGCGTTAGGTACACCTCCTGATACTGCCAACGCAGTGGTAAAATATCCAGTTTTCGAGAATGATGAGCTTAACAATTATGTAAAGAAACGTGTTTTCGATTTTTTTGCAGATGAAGAGCATCCCACAGCCTACGAGGATATTGCCAGCAGTTTTATTAGAGGCTACAATGATTTTTTTATGCAAAACCCTGGCACCGTACAATGGTGGTTTTTGCGAATAGATATTTCAGTACTAAGACAGTTGCACAATTATATTGCTTTAAAGTACGTACATAGCGATTACGCTGGTGGCGCTCATGGCAACGCTATGATTTCGTACATCAACTACAACCCGAAGACCAACGAGCCAATCGCTTTGGATTCTTTGATTTTGCCAGATAAAAAAGCTGAGTTGCTAAAAATCGCCGAAAACATCTTCAGGAAAAATGAAAAAATTGGAGAAGAAACATCGTTAGACAAAAATTACTTTTTTACTAATGGACGCTTTTCTCTACCTAGCAACTTTTACGTAAGCAAACAAGGCCTAGTCTTTTTATACAATGCCTACGAAATTAAAGCTTACGCCTACGGCACTACAGAACTTATTGTACCTTTAAACCAATTAAAAGACATCGCAAAACCTAATACCATCTTAACTCCAAATGCAGATATATAAATTTGGTGGTGCATCCATCAAAAACGTTGAAGGAATAAAAAACGTTGCTCAAATTATACAAGCTTACGCTAAAGAAAACTTACTTGTTGTGGTTTCGGCCATGGGAAAAACCACAGACAGCTTACAAGAACTTACCTTCGCACATCTAAAAGGCGATGATAAAAAGTTTCAATTATTAGATGAGATTAAGGCATTTCATTACCAGATTTTAGCTAATCTTTTCAGTAATCATAACCATCCAATTTATAATGAAATTGCTAATACATTTGTAGAAATTGAATGGATTTTGGAGGAAGATGCAGAAGATGATCCGGATTATCTTTACGATCAAATTGTATCCATTGGCGAGTTGGTTTCTTCCAAAATTATAGGCGCCTATCTTAACGAAGTTGGCTGTAAAACCATTTGGCAAGATGCGAGAAACTACATCAAAACTGACAATAACCATCGTGAAGCCTACGTTTTTTGGGAACAAACTACCACCGAAATACAAAAATATTTACCTGCACATTTGCAAAAAGGTGTGGTACTTACACAAGGTTTTATTGGTGGCACTAGCGAGAATTTTACCAGTACATTGGGTAGAGAGGGTTCTGACTACAGTGCCGCTATTTTTAGCGCTGCGCTTAACGCAGAGTGTATGACGATTTGGAAAGATGTACCCGGAGTTTTAAATGCAGATCCAAAATGGTTTGATGTGACAGAGAAAATCCCGCAATTGTCTTATCACGATGCTATTGAATTAACCTATTACGGTGCAACGGTTATTCACCCTAAAACCATCAAACCCATACAAAACAAAAACATCCCACTTTATGTGAGATCATTTATACAGCCTAACGAGCCGGGAACGGAAATTAGTGTGAATGCCACTACGGCTCCCATCCCATCCTTTATTTTTAAGGTAGAGCAGTTGCTTTTATCTATCTCGCCAAAAGATTTTTCGTTTATTATTGAGGAAAACTTGAGTGACATCTTTGCCGTGTTCCACAAACACAAAGTGAAGGTAAATACCATGCTCAACTCGGCTATTAGTTTCTCGGTAAGTATAGATAATGATGAAAGAAAAGTTCCAAATTTAATTGAAGAGCTTTCCAAAAATTTCAAGGTTAAATACAACGAAAATATGGAATTGGTAACTATTCGTTACTATAACCAAGAAACCATTGATAGGGTAACGGAAAATAAAAAAGTTTGGCTAGAGGTAAAAAGTCGAAATACTTGCCAAATGGTGATGAAGGATAATTCGCCTGCTTAAAATCGGTCCGTAGCATGAATAGCAAACTCTTAGCAGATGGCGTACAAGCCTACATCAGCAAAAATTTAAATGCAGATGTAAATAAAATTGCTTTATCGAGATCGCCATTTTCTGGAGTAACTGCTGCAGAATTAGCCAATCAAATTGCTGCGAAAAAGAAAGCAGAAAAGAAATTACCCACTTGGTTTAAACACGAAGGGATAATTTTTCCAAGTACCTTGTCGGTGGAGCAAACTTCATCTGAAGATACAGCAACGTACAAGCAGACTTTACTTATCGGCACGAGCTTAATTGACCTCACTGCGGGGTTTGGCGTGGATAGCTTTTACTTCGCCCAATGCATGGAAAAAGTGTACAGCTGCGAAATAAATGAAGAACTGTCGGCCATATCGAAGCACAATGCTAAGGTACTCAATTGCAATAACATCACTTTTTTAGCAACCAATGGATTAAACTTTTTAAAAGAAAGTTCATTATTCTTTGATAATATTTATGTGGATCCAGCTCGGAGAAGCGCCAGCGGGAAAGTATTTAAGTTGGCCGATTGCTCTCCAAATGTTGTCGAGCAGCTCGATCTTCTCTTTAGCAAATCTCCAAGAGTTATTGTAAAAACATCGCCCTTACTTGATATACAAGCTGGTTTAAACGAACTGCGCAATGTTGCAGCCATCCACATTGTGAGTGTAAAAAACGAATGCAAAGAGCTTTTGTGGGTACTTAAGAGAAATTTTAAAGGCGAGACAGAAATTACTTGTGCAACCATTAACGAGAGCACCAAAAGTTTATCGTTTGGCTTAGAAGCACTCAAACACAAAACTAAAATCTCTACCGTATTACCGCAGGGTTATTTATACGAACCGGATGTTGCAATGATGAAGAGCGGTGCTTTTGATTGGATTGCTGATAATTTTGAACTGCAAAAAGTAGAAGTGCAAAGTCATCTCTATTTTTCGGACAGCATAAATACAAATTTCCCCGGAAGGATATTTAAAATCAATGCGCTTTTGAAACCTAACGAGCTTAAAAAGAATGCCCATTCGGGAAATGTTATCGTACGAAACTTTCCTGAAAAAGCCGAAAACCTAGTGAAGAAGTACAAAATAACTCCTGCGCAGAAAGATTTTTTAATCTTTACGAATACAGCTCATGGCCACATTGTAGTTATGGCAGAAATCGTACAGTATTACTAGCCTTGCAAAAAAAAAGCCCCGATCTTATTCGAGGCTTTGCAATTCTTTATCTAATATTCGTCTTCGTTAAAGAAGAAGTCATCCTTTGTAGGATAATCAGGCCAAATTTCTTCGATGGTTTCATAAGGTTCACCGTCATCTTCTAATGCCTGTAAATTTTCAATTACTTCAACTGGTGCGCCAGAACGAATGCCATAATCGATTAACTCATCTTTTGTTGCAGGCCATGGAGCGTCTTCCAAGTGTGATGCCAATTCTAAGGTCCAATACATATCTTAAAAATTAATAATTCCCCAATTTTCTATTTTCGCAAAAGTATGTGAAAATTATTGAGCAATACAAATTTTTTTTTCAATTATTTTAAACGCGGTATCCAAATGTTTTCCGGTGCCTCTGTATCGAGTGCTAACTTACGTCCTAAAACGAATAAAAAATCACTCATTCTGTTCAAATAAACTGTGATTTTAGCATCAACAAAGTCGTTTTCCGCTAAAGCAACTGCAAGCCTTTCAGCTCGTCTGCAAACGCACCGTGCTACATGACAATAAGAAACAATATTATTACCACCTGGCAGCACAAAATGTTTTAGCGGAGGTAATGCCGTGCTCATCTCATCAATTTCACGCTCTAAAAGTAAAATATCATCCTCAAAAAGGTCTGGAATTTCTTTCTTCGAGCGCTCTACATCAGTAGCTAAAGATGCACCTATGGTAAATAATCGATCCTGGATTTCCTTCAATATCTCCTTATAGTGCAAATTAATTTCTTGGCAAGCTATTAGACCAATGTACGAGTTAAGTTCGTCTACAGTGCCGTAACATTCGATACGCAAATGACTTTTAGACACACGAGTGCCACCAATTAAAGAAGTCAGTCCTTTGTCGCCTGTTTTGGTATAAACTTTCATGATCTAGAATTTATACAAAGCTAAACGAAAGGCTCACTATTCAAAATCTAAGAAGATAATCTAGCTAATATTTTCGAAATCATTATCGCTCTCTTCTATTGCTTTTAGCCGAGGCGATACTGATTTAATATCTTCATTCAAGTAATCCTTCTCAATCAAGCCATCACGCATACGTACAATACGGTGCGCATGCTGTGCAATGTCTTCTTCGTGCGTTACTAAAATAATGGTATTCCCTTTACCGTGAATTTCTTCTAGCAAACCCATAATCTCTACAGAGGTTTTTGTATCTAAATTTCCTGTAGGCTCATCAGCCAAAATAATAGAAGGGTTATTGATTAATGCCCTGGCTACGGCAACACGTTGGCGCTGACCACCCGAAAGTTCGTTAGGTTTATGCATAACACGGTTACCCAAACCTACGTTTTCTAGGGCTTTTTGCGCTCGCTGATCACGCTCCTTTTTACTAGCTCCTGCGTAGATTAAGGGCAGAGCCACGTTATCAAGTGAAGTTGAGCGAGGTAATAGGTTAAAAGTTTGGAAAACGAAGCCAATTTCTTTATTACGCACTTCTGCCAATTCATTATCAGACATGTGGCTCACGTTGATGCCGTTTAAAATATAATCACCTTTGGTGGGTGTATCTAAACAGCCTAAAATATTCATTAAGGTTGATTTACCCGAACCCGATGGTCCCATTAAAGCTACAAACTCGCCTTTATGAATGGTTAAACTCACTGATTTTAAGGCATGTATGATTTCTGCACCGATAACGTACTTACGGCCAATATCTTTAATGGTAATGAGTTCTTGCATTGTTCTTTTGTTTTAAGACTAAGGTTTGGGTCTTAATGTTACAATGTAGCGCTATTTTTCGATAATTTTTGGTACCATGAAGAAGCTCTCATTGTGTACCGCTGCATTCTTCAAGCCGTCTTTCACGCTAATTTCGTTGTTGGCAACATCTTCACGCCAAACATTAACTTCTTCGTTCATGTAAACTAATGGCGCTACACCCTCGGTATCAAGCTCGTTAAGTTTTTCCATAAAGGTAAGAATCTTGTTCATCTCTTTGGTAAGGTGATCTACCTCATGCTCCTTAATCTCAATCCTTGCCAAATCGGCTACTTTATAGACGGTCTGTTTATCAATCACCATATTTATAACTTGCTTTTTATCATTTTATGCACTTCTGCCTTTAACGCATCGTCGTTTTCAACCGCTAAGATACTGGTTAAAATTGGTTTGTGCACGTGTATATTCACAATTCCAGGTCTGGAGCCGTATTTCCAGCCATCGTCCCACATTAGCTGCCAAGCATTGGTAATACTAACAGGCACAATGGGTATGTTTTTATCTATCGCCAACCTAAACGGGCCACTTTTAAAATCTTGCAAAACTGGCGGATATTCGTCATCTATTCTGCCCTCCGGAAAGATGACTAAACTCATCCCCTTTTCTAAATTCTCGGCAGCTTTTTTAAATGCCCTAAAGGCTGATATTTTACTTTCACGTGCTACGGTAATGTCAATTGTTTTGAAAAAAATCCCTAAAACCGGATTTTTAAGCAATTCTTCTTTTCCCATAAAGTGATATCGTCCTTTTGCTAATAAGCAGAAAATAATAATATCCAAGTTGGATGTATGGTTGGCACAAAAGATATAAGTTTGATTTTTCGCTAACGGCTGCGCTAACTCAAATTTCACAAATATGCCCGATAAAATCCCTACCAAAAAACTATGTAAAGTCCTAAATTTATTGAGTAAGTGATAGTTTTTTTCGCTTCTACTAAAAACGTAATAAAAAGGGAGGAAGAGTACAAAAATCAGCAGCATCAGCGCCAAAAAATAGACCAAATGTACTTTTCTTAATAGTGTAATCATCGAATTCAAAAATACATTTTTTACTCAAAAACAAAACTCAAATAATACCGCCGCATCGGCAAAAATTCTGGCACTGAAATAATGACTGTCGAATGATTTTTAAAAAATCGACCTATTTTTGATCACCTTGCACACGTCTATTTTGAAAATCAATAAGTTAGAATTGAAGAAAGTCTGAAAACTTTACCACAGACTCTGAAAGTATGCTTGTAATTTAAACGGATAAAATTTACACTTCACAGTTTTTTACTTAATTTCGAGCCACATTATTCATTTAGGCTTAAAACCTATTTTTACATTTTAAGTCCATCGTTTTTTAGGATGGAAAAGCATTAAAAACAGATGAAAGAAACAGTTGTTAGCGGAATCAGATCGACCGGAAAGTTACATCTAGGTAATTATTACGGCGCAGTAAAAAACTTTATTAAAATGCAGGAAGAATATAACTGCTATTTTTTTATTGCAGATTGGCATTCACTAACTACTCACCCTACGCCAGAAAACTACCACGGTAACATTAAAAACGTGTTGGTAGATTATTTGGCTTGTGGCTTAAATCCGGAAGAAAGTACAATTTACGTACAATCTGATGTTCCAGAAATTGTAGAATTGTACTTATACCTAAATATGAACGCTTATTTGGGCGAGTTGGAAAGAGCTACTTCTTTTAAAGACAAAGTGCGTAGCAACCCCGATAACGTAAATGCGGGTTTATTGACCTACCCAGTGTTAATGGCTGCCGATATTTTAATTCATAAAGCTACTAAGGTGCCCGTAGGTAAAGACCAAGAACAGCATTTAGAAATGGCTCGTACGTTTGGTAATCGATTTAATCGTATGTACAACAACGAATATTTCCCTGAGCCTTATGCGTTCAGCTATACCGAAAAGTTAGTAAAAGTTCCAGGATTAGATGGCAAAGGTAAAATGGGTAAATCTGAAGGTGACGCTAATTGCATTTACTTGTCAGATACGCCAGAAATCATTCGCAAAAAAGTATCGAGAGCTGTAACAGATGGCGGGCCAACTGCAGAAAATCAAGAGAAACCAGAGGCTATACAAAACCTTTTCGATTTGATGAAAATTGTATCTCAAGAAGATACTTTAAGCCACTTTGATGGCTTGTACAATAAAATGGCAATCCGTTATGGCGACTTTAAAAAGCAATTGGCGGAGGATATGATTTTAGCCACTGCGCCAGTTAGAGATCGAATTAACGATATTGCCAACGACACTGCCTATTTACAAAAGGTAACCAAATTAGGTGCTGAAAAAGCCAGAGAGAGTGCGCAAAAAACAATAAAAGACGTTCGCGAATTAATAGGATTTAAAAGTTTTTAATTTATAGATTTGAGAGATGAGATAGTTGGTTTGATAAATCAATCTAGCGTTTCATTACCATTATCTAATAGCTAAATAATATATAATGCATATAGCAATTGTAGGCAACATTGGTGCTGGAAAAACGACGCTAACGAGTTTGTTAGCTAAGAATTATGGATGGGAGGCGCTTTTTGAAGCTGTTGACAACAACCCTTATTTAGAAGATTTTTATAGTGATATGAAACGTTGGAGTTTCAACCTACAAATCTATTTCTTAAATAGTCGTTTTCAACAAATCGTAGAAATCGAAAAAAATCAAAGAAACGTTATCCAAGATCGTACGATTTACGAAGATGCGCACATTTTTGCCGACAATTTGCACGAAATGGGCTTAATGACTACTCGCGACCACGATAATTATAGAGCAATTTTCGATAACATCACCTCTTTTATTAAACCGCCAGATTTGTTGATTTACTTGCGAGCATCTGTACCCACTTTGGTAAATAACATACAACGTAGAGGCAGAGAATATGAGGCAAGCATTCGTATCGATTACTTATCGAAACTGAACGAAAAATACGAAGAATGGATTAAAGGTTACAAGTTAGGCAAACTCCTAATTTTAGATAAAGATAAGCTTGATTTCACCAACAATCCAGAAGATTTAGGCGTAGTGGTTCAAGCCATAGAAGCAGAAATAAACGGTTTGTTTTAAAATCTGCAAAGAGTTAAGATTTTTAAGTATATTAAGCCATAAATAGATTTATATGAAGAAATTAGCGATCTCCATACTATCCATTTGTGGCTTTTTTTATGCTTGTAACTCTGGCGAGAGAGGAACTGCTGAGTTCGATGGTTTATCGAGAACAACCACCTATGCTTTTTCGGACACTGTAAAACTTGACACATTTAAGGTGGCTATTGTAGGGAGCAAAACAGACAATATGCAGTTACTTTTTACCATTATATCTTTTGAAGGCATAGAAATTTACAAGCAAGAAATTAAAACTGCCGAGCTGTTAAAAAATTATCTAGCAAGTGCCGAATTAACCAAAGAAAAAGACAAACTGAAATTTTTAAAAGAAGAGCTAACCTACTTTTTTGGCGAGCGCCACTTTCTAGAGCCTGCCGTAACTGAGAACGAGCAAGCCGATAAAAACGTACCAGACCACGCTTTTTACGAAGAATTGAAACGTACTGGCTATAACGGTTTCGACTATCGTTTGGGCAAAGATCATATTGTTTACATTGCTTGGTCGGCCAAAGAACAAAAAGTTAAGGCCTACTACAAGTGTTGCTAATTCTTTAAAATCTTTTTTACCCTACTACATTTTTAATACCTTTGCAGCAATGAAATTTTGCAAGAAAATTATTGCGTTGTTGTTGCTAGTCGGTATTGTTGCCAACTGCTTTAACTATTCAATTATTGCTGCTTCCTACAATTTCAATAAACAATACATTGCTCAGGTACTTTGTACCAATAAAGATAAGCCTCATTTACATTGCGATGGTAAATGCTTTCTCGACATTAAGTTGAAAGAACTGGAGCAAAAAAACAAAAAAGAGCAGGAACATTTAAAGCATATTAGCGAAACTGTGGCACCTACAAGCGTGGAGCTCTGCCTAAACACTTTCGAAAATTCGCTTGAAATCAACCTTCCGACTTACCTGCAGAAAAAACCTGTAAACAGACCCCTTAACATCTTCCAACCCCCTAAGCTAGGTTAATCTATTATTTTCTTATTTGCGGTTTCAGTAACCGCTGTTTTTGCTACGGCATTTCGCCTAGTGAAAATCTATAATTAATTATTTAAGGATGATTTACGCATTGCCCTTGGGCTTAATCGTATTTCGAGATTAACCCGTTATGAAGAGATTTTTAAGCAGCCTATTTATTGCTGCTCTACTATTTACGTCTTGTAAAAAATATACAGACAAACCTAACTTTGATGAACTTGATTTGGCGGAGCTCTCCGTAGAATTTGACAACATTGTTGGCGGGAGAACCTTGAGTTTTAACAATGCCGCAGTGCCCTATACCAACAATAAAAACGAAGCTTACACCATTAGTGCGCTAAAGTACTTTATCAGTAATATTAAAGTCACCACTCAAAATGGCCAACAATTCGCGGTGAAGCAAGACAGTTCCTATTTTTTAATTGATGCGAGCGATCGTACTACTCGTTTTGCTAAAGTGAAAGTGCCAGAAGGCGATTATAAATCACTTGAGTTTTTGCTAGGTGTTGATAGTTTGAGAAGTACTGCCGCAATTGACAAAAGAGCAGGCGTATTAGACCCCGCCAAAACAGATATGTACTGGGGCTGGAACTCTGGATACATATTTTTTAAACTAGAAGGAAATTCATCAGTAATTACTGATGATGCTTTGGGAGATCCAACTGGAAATAAAGCCTTCAAATACCACATCGGCGGATTTGGCGGTTATAGTTCGGCTACGATTAACAACATTAAAACCATTAGCATTGATTTGCAAAATGCCGGCATTGCTAAGGTAAGAAAAGAACGCAAAAGCAATATTCATCTTTTTGTAGATGTTGCAAAGGTGTTTGATGGGAGCAACAGTTTCACCATTAGGTCGCATCCAAACGTGATGTTTAGTCAGTTTTCGGTTGATATTGCCAAAAACTTAACGGAGATGTTTAGCCACGACCATACCGAGAACTAGCGATGAAATCCAAAGTCCTCCAATACTTCCTAGCGATTTCTGTATTTGTTGTAGCCTGTAAAAAGATAGATGATGGGCAAGCAACAATCAAGAAATTTTTGGGTTTTCAGCAACCTGCAAATTTCCCGGCACCTATATACAATTTGGCCAACAATGCCATTACAGAAGCGGCTTTCGATTTAGGCAAAACGCTTTTTTACGATTCCAGATTGTCGCGAGATAATACCATTAGTTGTGGCTCTTGTCACATCCAATCCTCAGCGTTTACGCAACACGGGCACGATGTAAGCCACGGTATCGACGATCGGTTGGGTACTCGAAACTCCCCTCCCATTATGAACCTAGCTTGGAACAATGCCTTTATGTGGGGTGGCGGTATTTACGATTTGGATTTGCAACCCATTGCGCCTATTACCGCCCACGAAGAAATGGACGAAAGCTTGGAAAACGTTTTACAGAAGTTGCAGGCTATCCCGAGTTACCAAGCCAAATTTAAGGCAGCTTTTGGCGCAGGTGAAGTTACCACAGTAAAGTTGATGAAAGCTTTGTCGCAATTTATGCTGTTATGCGTAAGCAGCAATTCGAAATACGACAAAGTGATGCGCAAAGAAGACAATTTAAGTTTCTCAGAACAAGAGTTAGCGGGTTATCAAATTTTTAAGGATAAGTGTAGCACTTGCCACAGCGCCCCCCTATTTACCGACGGAACTTTTAGAAACAATGGTTTAGCACCGAGCCCCATTAATGATTTAGGCTTGTATGCTGCTACGCTTTTAAATAGCGATAAATACAAGTTCAAAGTGCCGTCCTTACGAAACTTAAAGTACACTGCGCCTTATATGCACGATGGCAGATTGAGGACGCTTGACGCAGTTTTTGATCATTACCAAAACGAAGTGCAAGGCAGTGAAACCCTAGATCCTTTTTTGAATAAAAACGGAAGAAAAGGGATTGATTTGAGCGCTGAAGATCGGGCCAAACTTTTAGCGTTTCTGAATACGCTGAACGACGAAGCCTTTATTACCAATCCATTATTAGCCGAATAAGCAATGAAAAAATCAATTATCATCATTATAATAACCTTAAGTGCTTTTGTAGCGCAAGCTTGCGACATTTGTGGCTGTGGCGTAGGCAGTTATTACATTGGTATTTTACCCGAATACAACAAACGCTTTGCGGGTTTGCGCTACCAGCATAAAAGCATACAAACACACCTTGGGCCCAACGGTAACGTAACGCCATTAACTACCGATGAAATTTACCAATCTGCAGAGTTTTGGGCCGGAATTAATTTTGGCTCAAAGTTTAGAGCGTTAGCATTTATTCCATACAACTTTAACCAACGTAGTTCGCAAGGCGATAAGGGCAGCAAAAATGGCCTGGGAGATATTGCCTTTATGGGCTACTACAATGTTTTTAACAAATCTGGAGCAATAAGTAATAAGCTAATTGTGCAATCGTTGTGGATGGGTTTAGGCTTAAAATTACCCACCGGAGCCTACACCGTGACAGAGCAAAATGCTTCAATCGAAAACCCAAATAATTTTCAACTGGGTACTGCCAGCACCGATTTTACCCTTAATGCAGCTTACGACATTCGGTTGAACGACCTCGGCGTAAATACGAACGTTAATTACAAAATGAATACAGAGAACAAATACGGTTATCGTTATGGCAATAAGTTGAGTTTAAACGTCCTAATTTATCATAAGTTCAGGGTGATGCACCAAATTACCTTAGCGCCAAACTTAGGCTTAAGTTACGAAACCGCACAAAGGGATGTAGAATACAACAAGTTTGAAATTGCCACCTCCGGTGGATATGCTACCGCAGCCATTGCAGGCGTAGAGATTGCGACTAAGAAAATATCCATTGGTGCTAATTACCAAAACGTAGTTTCGCAAAACTTAGCCGATAAAAGAGCTAAAGCCGGCGATAAAATAATGATCCATTTATCCATTCCATTCTAAAAACAATGACAATGAAAACAACTTTATTATTGTGTATTTTTGCTCTGGCCATTGGGGCAAGCTGGCACGCTAATGCAAACAGCGAAAAAGGCGTTACGTCCGCAAAAGCCGACAGCACTACAATTGACCCGATTTGCCAAATGAAGGTGAAATTACCTAGCAAAATTAAAAGCACTTACCAAGAAAAACAGTACAACTTTTGCAATCCAGGTTGTAAAACAAAATTTGATAAAAACCCAACCAAATACGTTAAAAATAGAAAATGAGAAAAATTACAATATACTTTAGCATAGCTATTATTGCTTTAGCAAGCGCTTGCTCGCAAGACAGAAAGCTGCCAATTTACGGAGACCGAGAAGCGAAGATTACCAAAGATGCCGCGGGCGTTGAGAGAATTGACACGGTCTATAAAACCATCCACGATTTTAAATTCTTTAACCAAGATAGCGTTGCCATTACACAAGATTACTTTAAGGATAAAGTTTACGTCGCAGATTTCTTCTTTACGTCTTGCAGCACCATTTGTCCCGTAATGCACCGCCATATGAAGATATTATATGATGAGTACAAAGACAATAAAGAGGTGGCCTTTTTATCTCACACGATTGATTTTAAATATGACACCCCATCGAGGTTGAAGCAGTATGCCCAAAAACTAGGCGTTGATGTACCACAATGGCAATTTGTTTGGGGCAATAAGGATGAAGTGTACCATATTGCACAGCACGATTACTTGGTAGCTGTACAAGAAGACAGCAACGCTACCGATGGTTATATTCACCAAGGTTGGTTGGTGCTAATTGACAAGAAAAAACGTATTAGAGGCGCTTACGATGGTACAAAACCAGAAGAGGCTGAGAAGCTAAAAGCGGATATGGCGATTTTACTTGCCGAAAAAGAGTAGAACGTACAGTCTTAATTTTTTTAATGTGAGAAAATATATCATCCTTTTTGTGTTTTGCCTAAGTGTGGTAGCTATTATTAATGGTTGCCAAGACGCTAGCGAAATTGAAATGGCTAAGTACATATCTAACGGGAAGGATATTTACAAGGCTCGTTGCCAAAATTGCCACGGAGAAAATGGCGAAGGTTTGGCCGCATTGGCACCCCCGCTTACAGACACTGTTTTTTTGAAGGAGAACAAAGCAAAATTAGCTTGTTACATAAAAAATGGGGTAAACGAACCAATGGTGATTAATGGTAAAACTTACCACGAGAAAATGCCTGCAATGAAAGATATGCACGATATTGACGTCGCACAAGTGATTGTTTACATTACCAATGCTTTTGGCAACAAGCAAGGAATGTATAAATACGAACAGGTGACTAAAGATTTGGCAGACTGTAAATAAAAACACAGTAATGTTAAGCTTACTTGAAATAGCCACCGTACCTTGCGAGTGGCTATTTTTTTTTGAATTGCACTGATTATTGTAAGATAAACCCGATAGTAATGGATCCCGATTTTTCATCGGGAGAATTGGATAGCGGGACTGAAGATGTTAAGCATTGCTGAATGCTCATTTTCAAAAAAAGAGCAGCTGGGCTTATATTTTGCTATCTTTGTACTAATGCAAACCGTTCTATCGCTGCAATTTTATATTGGAGAGGAAAGTCCGGGCAACATAGAGCATCTCGCTTCCTAACGGGAAGGGGCTTGGGATTGAAGACCTAGGCTACGGATTAGTGCCACAGAGAATATACCGCCGCAAGGTAAGGGTGAAAACGTGAGGTAAGAGCTCACGAGCTTTGTTAGTGATGGCAAGGTTGGTAAACCCCGGGAGTTGAAAGACCAAATAGGCTAACGTATGTAGGGCTGCTCGCCCGATGTTAGTGGGTAGGTCGTTAGAGGCAGGTGGCGACGCCTGCAGTGGATTAATGATAGAAGCTCAATTTATTGAGTACAGAACCCGGCTTATAGGTTTGCATTTTTATTTAGTATTATTGCTTTGATATAGAAAAGTCCCACCGTTTTGGCCGGGACTTTTTTATCAGCATCCCATTTAGCAAAACATTTCATAACTCTTTGCAAGATTTATAAATTTACGAAGAAGTAGAACTAAAAATGAAGTCGATATCCATTAAAGACATAGCCGAAAAATCGGGCGTATCTATAACAACCGTATCATTTATAATTAATGGCAAGGCTAAAGAAAATGCTATTAGCGATGCAGTTATAGAAAAAGTACAGAAGGTTATTGAAGAAAATGGATATAAACCTAACCAAACAGCTAGAAGCTTGCGTACGGGAAGTTCGAAAATTATTGGATTAATTGTTGAGGATATCTCCAATTCATTTTTCTCGAAGTTTGCGAGACTTATTGAGGACAAAGCCTATAAAAAGGGATATAAGATTTTTTACTCAAGTACCGAAAACGACTTGGATAAAGCGAAGGAACTTATCAGGTTATTCAAATCTAGAAATGTAGATGGTTATATCATTTCGCCGGTGAATGGTTTAGAAAAAGAAATATCAGCGCTAATTAACGAAAGCAAGCCTGTTGTTCTTTTCGACAGGAATTTGGAAGAGCTTGAAATCAATTATGTAGGCTCTGACCATTTAAAAGGTTCTTATGAAGCTATCCAAAGTTTTATAGAAAAAGGAAGAAAGCACATCGCATTTGTAACACCAGATATAGATGTAAAACAAATTGCGCAGCGTTTAACTGGCTACAAGGGTGCTTTAAACGACCACGGTTTAGCTTTTAGTGAAAACCTAGTGTTAACAATTCCATTCAATCAGGAGGAAAGTAAGACGATTGCGGCGATCACTCAATTAATAGCTAAAAATAATATCGATGCTGTACTTTTTGCTACGAACTATCTCACCATTAGCGGATTAAAAGCTTTTAAAACGATTAACAAACAGCTTGGTACCGACCTAGATATTATAGGCTACGATGACCACGAAGCTTTTGAGCTACATGCGCCTAAAATCTCAGCGATACAACAACCGCTAGAAGAAATTGCCGAAAGTGTAATTGAAATTATGCTTAGCGAACTGAAGTCTAAATCTAAAAGAACTTGTAAACAAGTGATTATTCCTCTGAAACTTATTACAAGATAAATCTACTTTTTGTATTGTAACATTATTATTACAAATAATACTTAAATTTCCAAAACAGATTTTGAATAATTAATTTGCTAAAACGTTTTAGTAAATCAAAACATATTTATTATCAGCAAGATGCAAATATGATGCTTCGATCTAATATTCTTTGTTGGTTGAGGTAAAAACGAGATGTAAGACCTAAATATAAACTATGGAGTAGAACCTAAAAGATCAACCTCGATCAAATTATCTCTCTCTTAAAGACCAAAAATTTTTCTAAACCGAATTTAAATTCTTATGAAAAAAACACTAATTCTATTAGTTATAGCGCTTTTCAACGTAATGAGTGTTGTAGCTCAAACCAGGCAACTATTGGGCAGAGTTATTGATACCGATGACAAAACCCCATTAGTAGGCGCTTCAATCAAGGTACTAAATAAATCACAGAGTACTACCACAGGCAGCGAAGGCAAGTTCAATCTAAATATTCAGGGCGACTTAGTATTAGAAGTGAACTATATTGGCTATGAAACTAAAAAAATTGATGTTAGTGCAAGCCAAACTTCGGTAACCATTGAACTTAAATCTTCTACGAGCAATTTGGGGGAAGTTGTGGTTACTGCATTAGGTATTAGCAGACAAGCGAAAACATTAACCTACTCTACGCAAACTATCAAAAGCGACGATTTAAACTTAGTTAAAACTCCGAATGTTGTAAACAGTCTAAATGGAAAAGTTGCGGGCGTGCAGATTAACCGAACCTCTGGCGGTGTCGGCGGTGCAGCAAGAATTACCATTAGAGGAGATAAATCAACGCGAAATTCACAACCGCTTTACGTGATTGATGGTATGCCGGTAACTAATCCAACAGGAGGAGCCAATGTGGATATCTATAGTTCGATGCCCGATAATGGAGATATTTTAAGCACGCTGAACTCCGAAGATATTGAAAGCATAAACGTTTTAAAAGGAGCAACTGCCACTGCGCTATACGGGAGTGCTGGCAGTAATGGCGTTATTTTGGTGAGCACGAAAAAAGGCAGAGTTGGAACCGCAAAAATAGACATCTCCAGCAGCGCTACTTTCGACAATGTTTTTGGCACACCAGAATTACAAAATAGCTATTTACAAACAACTGTCCCAACAGCTACAACCGCTGGAAGCCCAGAAAGCTGGGGTGCAAAAGGAAATTCTAAAAACTATATTGACGACTTTTTTAACACAGGTTCTACTTGGATAAACAGTGTAAACTTTTCTTCTGGAAATGAACGATCAACCAACTTCTTCTCGTATTCAAATACTGCGAACAAAGGTATAGTGCCAACTAGTAAATTTGATCAAAACAATCTCAACTATCGCAACTCAAGTAAGTTTCTCAATGACAAACTAACGTTAGACGCAAATATTATGGCCTCGCTACAAAAAGTACAAAACAGAGTTAACCCTGGCATGTATTTTAGTCCGTTACTAGGCCTTTATTTATTACCTAGGGGTATTGATTTCGATAGTTATGCAAACGATTACGAATATTTTTCACCATCTAGATATTTAAATGCACAAAACTGGTGGAATATCAATTTAGATAAAGGTTTTAATGGAGGCGATGATCAGCAAAATCCGTACTGGATTTTAAATAGAAATGCAAGCAGAACAAATAACAAGAATATCTACACCTCAGCCTCGCTAAAATATAATTTAACAAATTGGTTAGATGTGCAGACCCGTGGCAATTACAATTATTTCAATTCTGAAGCACAACGCGACGTTTATGCAACAACCCAAGCCACTATAAGCGGTAACAATGGTAAACTATATTATAACCGTTTAGAATCTAAAACCTACTACACGGATTTGTTGTTTTTAGGAAAAAATAAGATAAACGATGATTTAAGTATCGATTATACTTTAGGAGGATCAGTATCAGACATTAAAAAAATCAACACGACAATAGAAAATGGAAATTTAGCGTACCCTAACCTATTCACTTTGTCAAACCTGCTTTTTAACGGAACAAACGACAATGGCCGTCATTACCGAATAGAGAACCACCATATTCAAACGCAA
This sequence comes from Pedobacter sp., assembly GCA_045629525.1. GTDB lineage: Bacteria > Bacteroidota > Bacteroidia > Sphingobacteriales > Sphingobacteriaceae > Pedobacter. Next base: position 983,143 of record JAZQRH010000019.1, on the reverse strand, counting down.
TCTTTATTTGCAAGTGCACAATTTGGCTATAAAGACAGACTATTTATCGATTTGACTGATAGACAAGAGTGGTCATCTACCTTAGCATTTACGCCTAAACAGTCGTACAACTATTATTCTGTTGGCGCAAATGCAATTTTAACTGAGTTTTTCAAAATGCCTCAAGCCATAAACTTTGCAAAGATCAGAGCATCATATGCAACAGTTGGTAACGGAATTGAAGACAATAGAACCAATCCTCAACCCAATATCGATGCAGGCGCATTTGTAAGCCCGGATGGCTCACCAGTACGTGATCCTAGGTATTATTTACGCCCAGAACAAAACCAGACTATTGAAATTGGTACGGAATGGCGATTTCTAAATAATAAACTTAGTTTCGATTTTACTTGGTACAAGTCAAATATTAAAGGCCAATTCTTAAAAGATGTAACCCTACCTGCGGGTATTGCGGCCGGCACAAAAGGTGATATTAGTGCTGGAAATGTCCAAAACGCCGGTATGGAAGCAATCGTTTCCTATAAAATATTAAGTCAGCATAATTTCAAATGGAATACAACTTTAAACTTCAGTGTTAACAAAAACAAGATTATAGAGTTATTCCCGTCTGAACTTGGGCTTGACCCGAGCAGTTTACTAACATTAAGTGGCGGCGGTTTAAATATGCTTAAACAAGGTGGCTCATTTGGCGATATTTATGGGACAACGTTTCAACGAGATGCGCAAGGCAGAATTGAAGTTGATGCGCAAGGAGTTCCGAGTAGAAACGAGACTAAAACATTTTTAGGTAACCCAAATCCGAAAGCTATTATTGGTTGGCAAAACACTTTCAACTTTGGAAATATGACCCTGGGAATTTTGGTGGATGGAAAATTTGGCGGTAAAGTATTGAGTTTATCAGAGCCATTTTATGACTCATACGGCGTAAGTAAGCGTAGCGCCGATGCTCGCGATGCACAAGGAGTTACAATTCCAAATGCAGTAACTACTTTGGGCGCTAGCTATATTGGAAAAACAGATGCTCAATTATATTATAGCAAAGTTGGCGGTAGAAACGAAATAGATGAAGCCTATATCTACAATGCAACAGCGGTTAGGTTGAGAGAAATTTCGCTTTCTTACAACGTACCACTTAAAGTAGGAGGTATAAGCAACTTAACAGTAAGTGCCATTGGTAACAACTTATTCTTTCTCAAAAAAGACGCACCTTTCGATCCTGAGCAAGTATCTGGAGTAAATCCAGGTGGTGTAGGTGTTGATGTTTTCGGTTTACCAGCCTACAGAAGTTTTGGTTTAAGTTTAAAATGTGGTTTTTAAAATTACTATCATGAAAAATAAAATTAAAATATTTGGTTTCTCGATGGCTATGATTGTATCAATTTCTAGCTGTAAGAAAAATTTCGAAGAATTTAATACCGGATTATCAGGCCTTACTGATGCACAATTAAATGCAGATTTCACAAAAGTAATTGGACCAATGCGTGAGGTGCAACGAAATCTCATTAACCAAACAAATTGGATCTATCAATTGCAGCATAATCTAAATGCCGATGTATATAGCGGTTATTTTATGAGCCCTACAACCTACGGAGGAGATAATAACACCAATTATTTTATGAGGGATGGCTGGAACGACAGAATTATGGTTAACCAACTAGATGATGTAATGCAGAAAATTAGAAGTTTTGAAGATGGAACAAATGTTTATCCAGCAGCAACTTTTAATTATTGCGCAGCATTGATGACAATTTTGGGAGTTATCGAAGCTCAGAAAGTATCTGACACTCACGGACCTGTGATTTATAGCAAGTTCGGAAAACCTAATGCCGATTTATCGGTTGATTTTGATTCGCAACAAGCTGCTTACAACAACTTTTTTACGGATTTAGACAATGCCGTTGTAAAATTAAAAACAGCACCCAATACAGGGGATCAAACTGCATTTAATGCTGCAGATGCCGTTTACAAAGGCAACACAGGTAAGTGGATAAAATTAGCAAATACACTTAGATTGCGTATGGCAATTCGTATTAGATTTGCGGATGCAGCCACAGCAAAAATTCAGGGAGAAAAAGCGCTAAACCCAGCAAATGGTGGTCTAATAGAGAATAACGAAGACAATGCATTTATAAATTATGGTGGCGGCCACCCTATCAACGATATCATCAACGCTTGGGGCGATTGTCGCTCGGGAGCACCATTAGGCTCAATTCTAGGCGGCTATAACGACCCTCGCCTATCGAAATATATGGTACCAGCAACAGATCCTTCTGTAGCCGGTCAGTTTATAGGCATTAGAAATGGTATCACCTTGGTTGATAATGACAGATACCGAAGCTACTCGAAACCTGCTGCTATTTCTGCAAATGGCGATTACTTTAGTGCTACCTCAGGCAAAGCTAGATTAGCCTGTGCTGCTGAGACATGGTTTTTAAAGGCGGAAGCTGCTTTACCCGGTGTAGCATGGGCAAATGCCGGCGATATTAAGACCAATTATGAAAACGGCATCAAAGCTTCTTTTGAAGAATGGGGAACTTCAGGCGCTTTAGCAACATACTTAGCTGACAACACTAGTAAAGCAAAGCCTTACGTTGATCCAAAAGCAATAGTTGCCGGACAAAATGACGTCCTAGCCGGTAATCCGAATTTGAGCACTATAACAATTCAATGGAACCCAGCTTCGCCACCGGAACAACAGTTAGAGCGCATCGTTACGCAAAAATGGATTGCAATCTACCCCGATGGTCAAGAGGCTTGGTCAGAGTTTAGAAGAACTGGCTATCCGAAATTATTTCCAGTAGTAAACAATGCTAGTGGCGGAACAATTTCAACTTCTGCATTTATTCGAAGACTGCCAATACCATCCAAATTTGTTACCAGTAATCCTTCCGGATATCAAAAAGCCTTAGCAACATTAGGCGGACCAGATAATGGAGGCACCAAACTTTGGTGGGATAAAAAATAATCTTTTAAACAAGGTGTTATGTACTTTTTACATAGCATCTTGTAAATTGAACCTACGCCTTTTAGAGCCTATTAGGAGACTTCAAGGTTGAAAATCTTATAGCCATCTACCTCTTTTAACCTTTTCGAATGTCATAACATTAGAGGCGGCGAAAGCAACCTCATTTTCAACACCAAATACGAACCTTAATGACCTTACATCTACCTGAAGCATTAAAGTGTGCCTTACTTACCTTAGTAGTTTCCTTGCCAATTGCGCAAGGAAAACTATGGGCGCAGAAACAGCAAGAAAAATTAATAACACACGTAAGTCCACACATTGGGTCTGCAGAACATGGACACGTATTTGTTGGAGCCAATGTTCCATTTGGCGCTGTCCAGTTGGGTCCGTCTCAAATTATGCAAACTTGGGACAAATTCAACGGCTGGGATTGGTGCAGTGGCTACAATTACAAAAGCAAGGAAATTTTAGGTTTTACACACACGCATTTAAGCGGTACAGGAATTGGCGATTTAAACGATATCTTACTCCTTCCTGCAAATGGAAAAGTGCAAGTAGTTAGAGCAAAGTTCGAAAATATAAACAGTGGTTATGGTTCATATTTTTCTAGAGAAAATGAAAAAGTTCAACCAGGTTATTATCAAGTCTACTTGGATAAATACAAGGTTAAAGCTCAACTTACCACCACTGAAAGAGTAGGTTTCCATCAGTATACTTACGAAAAAACTGACAATGCACATATATTGATCGACCTAGGATTCGGAATGGGTTGGGATGCACCTACAGAAACTCATTTCAAACAATTAAGTCCAACAACTTTTTCTGGTTACAGATACTCTAAAGGGTGGGCAGTTGATCAGCGAATTTATTTTTTCTTAGAATTATCTGCTCCTACATCAAAGGTCGAATTATATAATATTGATAGTTTATTAAATACTAATACTGCTATTGGCAAAGAAATTAAAGCCATCCTATTTTTCGATGCCAGCAAAAACAAAATACTGAAGGTTAAAGTTGGAATTTCCCCCGTAAGTGAGGAAAACGCGAAGCTTAACATTAATAAAGAAATTCCTCATTGGGATTTTAACAAAGTTTTGCAACAAAGCCAAGCAAAATGGGAAAGTGCATTATCAAAAATCAAAATTAAAGGTACCCAAGAACAGAAAATCAAATTCTACACTGCATTCTATCACACCATGTTTGCCCCCTCACTTTTTAACGATGTAAATGGTGATTACAGAGGAGCGGATAAAAAAAAATATCGGAACGCAGATTTTCAGAATTACACTACATTATCACTTTGGGACACCTATAGAGGCTTAAATCCTTTGATGACAATTGTTCATTCAGAGCGTGTGAACGATATCGTAAACACGATGCTAAACATCTATAAACAACAAGGCAAGCTTCCTGTTTGGCATTTACACGGTAACGAAACCGACTGTATGATTGGCTATCCGGCAGTTCCGGTCGTCGCTGATGCTATTTTAAAAGGCTTTACAGGTTTCGATAAGAACTTAGCTTACAAAGCGATGCGCCACTCGGCGATGCAAGACACTAATGGTATTGAGTACATCCAAAAACTTGAAGCAATACCTGCCGACAAAATTGGAGAATCGGTAGCAAAAGCACAAGAATACGCGATTGCAGACTACGCAATAGCTCAAGTGGCTAAATCTTTAGGTAAAGTTGATGATTATAATTATTTCTCAAAGCGTAGCAAAAACTACGAGCAATATTTTGATAGAAGCACCAATCATTTTAGAGGGATTATGAACGATGGATCATGGCGCAATCCTTTCGATCCTCTCAACGCTGCTCACCGCGAAAATGATTATTGTGAAGGTAACGCTTGGCAATATACTTGGCTGGTGCCGCAAGATGTTCCAGGTTTAATTAATTTATTTGGCGGAAAGCGACCATTCCTTAACAAATTAGACAGCTTATTTGCCTTACCTTCGGTATTAGACGAAAATACTTCTCCTGATATTTCTGGATTAATTGGACAATACGCTCACGGCAACGAACCCAACCACCATATTCCATATTTGTACACCATGGCCGGTCAACCTTGGAAAACTGCAGATTTGATTACGCAAATTGACAAACAATTTTATACCACGCAACCAGATGGCTTATGTGGAAACGACGACGCTGGCGAAATGAGTGCGTGGTATGTTTTCTCGGCGTTGGGTTTTTACCCTGTAAATACTACCGCTGGCGAATATGTTTTTGGAGTGCCGTTAGTAAACGAAGCTACGATCGCTCTGCACAATAAAAAATCGTTTAAAGTGAATGTATTGGGGAAATCTACCGGTAAAAACTATGTTCAAAAGATCACGCTAAACGGCAAAAACTATCGTAAATCTACTATTTCTCATCAGGATATAATGAAAGGTGGCACGATGACCGTTTATCTCGGAAAACAACCAAAATTATTCTTCTAAACGTACGCCCAATGATGAAAATTAATTTATTTGTATTTGCTCTTTTACTTTCGATAAATCTGCATGCTCAAGACAGGATTGAGTTAAATAATGGTTGGTTTTGCAAAGCAATAACTGAAGTAAAATTTAATGGAGAACAGTTATCAACCCAGGAAATAAACACTGCTGGGTGGTTGCCTGCAACTGTTCCCGGAACCGTGCTAACCACTTTACTAAATAACAATAAAGTTCCAGATCCATTTTATGGGATGAATAACAAGTACATAAAAGATATCTACTACACTGGAAACGATTATTATACATACTGGTTTGTAAAAGAATTTGAGGAGAAAGTTAATGGCGATGAGCAATTATGGCTAAAACTGAGAGGCGTAAATTATAAAAGTGAGATCTATTTAAACGGCAAGAAAGTAAACGCACAGACCCATGAAGGAATGCATTTACGGCAGCAATACAACATCACTAAACTATTATCGCCAAATGGCAAGAACAAATTAGCAATTCTTGTTATCCCACCGACCCATACTGGTGAGCCCAATGGCGGACAAGGTGGAGATGGAACGATTGCAAAAGGCCTTACTACACAATATACAGCTGGCTGGGATTGGATACAGCCCATTAGAGATAGAAACACCGGGATTTGGGACAAAGTGTTTATCGAAAAAACTAAAGGTATCAATATAGAAAACCCGCATGTGGTAACAAAAGTAGCAGGCGTTAGGTTGCCCAATGGCCCACAAGCACCCGCTCAAATTATCACATCTTGTGAGGTAGAAAACGCTTTGAATAAACCAGTCAATGGAGTTTTGCAATATACGTTGGATGGAAAAACCATCAAAACTTCGGTACAACTTAAAGCTAATGAGAAAAAAATAGTAAAGCTACCAAGCTACGACTTACAAAATCCGAAATTGTGGTGGCCGCATGGTTATGGGGAACAGAACTTATATGATATCCATTTTCAGTTTGTGGATGCGAACGGCAAAGTGTCGGACAATGAACAACTTAAAATTGGTGTGCGCCAAATTGACACCAAATGGAACGAGCGTACACGTAGTAGAGAAAACTTGGTAAACGGTCAAAAAATATTTATCAAGGGTGGAAATTGGATTATTTCTGATGCGATGTTGAGATTTTCGGCACAACGTTATGATGATGAAATTCGCTACCACAGAGATATGAATTTAAATTTGATTAGAATTTGGGGTGGTGCCATTACCGAGCGTCCGGAATTTTACGAAGCTTGTGATAAATACGGAATGTTGGTCCTTCAAGACTTTTGGTTCAGCGGTGATTGCAATGGCAAATGGCAGGATCCTTTAAAAAAAGACGACCAGTGGACACGGAGAAACTATCCCGACGATCATAGTTTGGTACTAACTGCTGCTGTTGATCAAATAAAAATGATTAGAAACCATAGCTCGCTGGCCTATTGGTGTGGCGGCAATGAAATGACCCCACCCAATGATATTTTAATCCCTTTAAAGGAACAAATATTACCAGAACTAGATGGCACCAGATATTTTTACGATTATTCAAATACCAACGATATGTCATACAATTTTATCGGTGGCAACGGTGACGGACCGTACAATATTCAAGATCCAAATTCATTCTGGTCCCACAGAACGTTTCCTTACAATACCGAGGTTGGGTCTGTAGGCGTTGGAGACTATGCTTCCTTATTACGTTTTATCCCAGAGAAAAATTTAGTGGTTCCACAAAATGATGCCGTAGTCGATAGCGTATGGGATTATCATAAATACATTCCATACAATCAATACATCGACGAATATGGCGAAGCAAAGGATGCGAAAGATTTCGCCATGAAAGCGCAGTTGGTAAACTATAACCAATATAGGTCTTTGATGGAGGGTTTCTCCGCACATATGTGGGACTGGTACACTGGAACAATTATTTGGAAAACGCAAAACCCATGGACATCCATGCGTGGACAAATGTACGATTACTACCTTGACCCAAATGCTTGTTTGTACGGTTTACGAAAAGGTGCCGAACCAGTCCACATCATGTTCAACCCCTTAGATAGCATGCTTACTGTTGTAAACAACAAATTCAGTTTATTACGAGATGTTATGGTACAGGCCAACATTTACAACCTCGACGGGACTTTGCATGAACAGGTGCAAATGTTCGCTGAAATTGCGCCCACAACAACTCAACGCATATTTTCAATCAATGGATCACTAAAAAAATTAAATGCTAAAGACGGATGTTTTGTTGAGCTTAAACTAATAGACAGTAAGCGAGATGTGATCAGCGAAAATTTTTATTGGTTGCCTGATGTAAAAAATGGCTATTCGGGAATAGAGAATTTAAAAACTGTTGGTCTCAACATTACTGCATCTAAAATTAGCAACGGAAAAATAAAAGTGACCTTGAGAAACAAAAATAATGGCGTTGCATTTTTCAATAGAATAGCATTGATAAATGTCGAAACTAAAGAACGTATACTTCCTAGTTTCTATAATGACAATTATATCTCGGTATTACCAAACCAAGAGAAAGTTGTAGAAATCGACTACAGAGAAAATGCCACCACTCCATTGGGTTTACATGTCTATGGATGGAATGTAAATGACCAAATTATAGACCTAAAATAATATCAGATATAAAACTATGAAAAGACGAAATTTTATACAAAATGCCTCAATTTTAGGTGTAGGCTTAGCTTATAATCCAACGACTTTATTCGCGAGTAACGCCAATAATTTTCCAGTAGTTAGACCTGCATTAGAAAAAAGACATTTTACGAGTACGGCGATAGAAGATGCGATAAAAAAGTTTAAAGCTGGTGTAAAAGATTTGGAGCAGGGTTGGCTGTTCGAAAACTGTTTTCCTAATACTTTAGATACTACTGTATATCACAAAAACATTAACGAGAAACCTGACACCTATGTAATTACTGGCGATATTGATGCAATGTGGCTTAGAGACAGTTGCGCACAGGTTTGGCCTTATTTATCATTTGTTGATAAAGATCCGAAATTGGCTGCTTTAATTGCTGGTGTCATCAATAGACAAACGCAACAGGTATTGATTGACCCCTATGCGAATGCGTTTTACGATGACCCAACAAAAGAAGGAGAGTGGAAAACGGACATGACGGCGATGCGTCCGGGCATTCACGAAAGAAAGTGGGAGATAGACTCCCTTTGCTACACCATACGTTTGGCCTACGCTTACTGGAAAAAAACTGGCGATACAAAGCCTTTTGACGAGCAATGGAAATCGGCGATTAAGTCGATTCTACAAACGTTTAAGGAACAACAACGAAAAAACGACAGAGGTCCCTACCGTTTTCAACGTGTGACCGAAAAGCCTACCGATAGCATACCTATGGAAGGTTATGGTTTCCCTTTAAAACCTACCGGACTAATTAATTCTACATTTAGACCAAGTGATGATGCTACCATTTACGGCTATTTAATTCCATCAAACTTTTTTGCCGTGGTGAGTTTGACACAAGCTGCCCAAATGACTTCGGTCATTTTAAAAGATACTGTATTACAAACGGAGTTATTAAAACTTGCTGACGAGGTTGAAAGTGCAATTAAAAAGCATGGCATTTACAAACATCCAATTTTTGGAGACATTTATGCTTTTGAGGTAGATGGTTTTGGTAATCATAACTTGATGGACGATGCTAATATCCCTAGTTTATTGGCATTACCTTATCTAGATGCCATTGATATAAACGACTCGATATACCAAAATACACGTCGCTTCTGCTTATCTGATAGCAATCCATTTTATTATAAAAGCGATAAATTTGAAGGCATTGGCGGTCCTCACGTATCGAAAGATCAAATGATTTGGCCTTTGAGTATCATAGCAAGAGGCTTAACGAGTACATCTTCTGACGAGATTAAACTATGCCTAAGAATGCTTAAAGAAAGCCATGCGGGTACTGGATTTATGCATGAGACTTTCCAAAAAGATGACCCAAAAGACTTTACAAGAAGTTGGTTTGCATGGGCAAATACCATTTACGGTGAATTTTTATGGAAAACCTTTCAAGAAAATCCTTCATTATTTAACGGCTAAGATCAGATGAAAGAAAATGTCGGATTTGTATTAGGAGCAGATATTGGGGGATCGCATATCACAGCTGCTGTTGTTGATATTAAGGAACGCAAATTACTTAAGAACTCCTATTTACGCAAACATCTAGATACAAATGCATCTGCTAAAGATATTATAACGAGTTGGGCAAAGGTTGTGGAAGAGAGTATTGCCATCTCTGGGAAGAACGTTGCAAAAATCGGACTAGCCCTACCCGGCCCTTTCAATTATAAGAAAGGGATATCCTTTATTAAGGGCCAAGGTAAGTACGAAAACCTTTATGAATTAGACGTGAAAAAACTTCTAGCGAGGGAACTTAATATGTCGGCGAATAACATTGCCTTTGACAATGATGCGGCTTGTTTTTTAAGAGGAGAAGTTTTTAGTGGAAATGCACAAAACAAGGTTAGCCTAATTGGTGTAACTTTAGGTACAGGTTTAGGATCGGCATTCGCTTTTGATGGAGAAATTAAAGATGCAGCGTTGTGGTGTTCTACCTTCAAAGATAGTATTGCAGAGGAATATATCTCAACACGTTGGTTTCTCAAAAGATACAAAGAAGTATCAGGCGAAACAGCCCGCGATGTAAAACATATTTGTGAAAGCGCAAGTCAAAAAAACCTAGAAATCATTTTTGCAGAATTTGGGAACAATCTGAAAGATTTTTTGCAAATTCAAGCAAACAAATATTCACCCGCCGAGATTATTATTGGTGGTAATATAGCAAAGGCATCATCCTATTTTTTAGATAAATTAAACGTTCTAAATATTCCTGTAAAGATTGCAGCCTTAGGTGAAAACTCTGCCCTATTGGGCGCTGCTAGCATTCTTTTGGACTAAAACTATAAACTATGCAAACTGAAAATCAAACCTCTAACCCAACAATCTCCCTCGTAACTTTGACTTCCCTGTTCTTTATGTGGGGGTTCATTACTTGCATGAATGACATTCTCATTCCACACCTGAAAGAGCTTTTTAATTTAACGTACTTGCAAGCTATGCTAGTACAGTTTTGCTTTTTTGGCGCCTACTTTATTGGATCTTTAATCTACTTCCTAATTTCACACTTTTACACCGATCCTATCAACAAAATTGGCTATAAAAACGGCATCCTCTTAGGCTTAGTCGTATCGGCAATAGGTTGTGCCTTATTCTATCCAGCAGCAGAGTATGTCCAATACTCATTATTTCTATCGGCTTTTTTTATCTTAGGATTAGGATTTACGTTATTACAAATTACCGCCAACCCATTCGTTGCCTTAATTGGAGATGAAAGTTCCGCATCTGGTCGCTTAAATCTCGTGCAAGCATTTAACTCGCTAGGAACTACCATTGCTCCAATTATTGGCGGCTATATGATTTTCGAACTTTTCACTCACGGTGAGGAAATCACTGGACAAGAAACCAAATATCCTTACTTAGTTTTCGCAGCAATTTTTATCCTGTTATTATTTATCGTTAAACGGGTTAACCTACCAGTATTCAAAAACGAAGACAATATTGCTAAAGGATTAGGAGCATTAAAATTTCCGCAGTTAAAATTGGGTGCTCTAGGTATTTTCTGTTATGTAGGTGCCGAGGTTACTATAGGTAGCTTTTTAATCAACTATTTAAAATTACCCGAAACAATTGGCCTGTCTGAAGCAGAAGCCAAAAATTATTTAGCCCTTTATTGGGGAGGTGCTATGATTGGCAGGTTTTTAGGTGCAATATCCCTGAACAACAAAATTAGCAACGCCAAAAAACTGATCTATATGTTAGGTGTATCCATAGTCATTTTTGCATTGATTCTAAGTATTGTAAGTCTGTCATTTTCTCTAATCTGGATTTTCAGTGTGTTCATATTATTTAATGTAGCGGCATTTTTCTTAGGTCGTTCTTTAGCTTCACAAACCTTATTGCTATTTGCACTCATCAACGTGATTTTATTAGTTTTCGCAGTATTTGGTAGTGGCACTATAGCCGTCTGGACCTTATTAGCAATCGGATTATTTAACTCTGTAATGTGGTCAAACATCTTCACCCTATCTATTTCGGGATTGAATGAGTACACAAGTCAAGGCTCTTCGCTACTCGTGATGGCTATTTTAGGCGGAGCTCTGCTTCCATTAGTTCAAGGTGCAATTGCGGATACCTATGGATTAAAAATTTCCTTCTTATTACCAGTAATTTGTTATTTGTATATCGCATACTTTGGCTTTTTCTGTAAAGCCAAAAAACTCGATGTAGCAGGCGGTCAAGTAATGTCTTCAGGACATTAGCATTAAAACACACACTTATGAATAAACTTAGAAAACTGCTAATCTGCATAATATTTTTCTGTATTGTGCAGATTGACTTGACCTTCTCACAGCAGAAAGTCATTCAAAAAAATTTAGTTGATTTTGTAAACCCTTTGATGGGTACCGATAATAGGCATGATATCTCTAACGGCAATCTATATCCTGCAATAGCTTTACCATGGGGGATGAATTTTTGGTCGCCGCAGACTGCAAAAATGGGAGATAGTTGGTTTTACACCTACAATTCAGATAAAATTAGAGGATTTAAACAGACGCACCAACCTAGTCCTTGGATATCAGATTATGGACAATTTTCACTGATGCCAACCACTGGCAAAGTTGTTTTTAAAGATGATGAAAGAGCAAGTTGGTTTTCGCATAAGTCAGAAATTGTAAAACCTTACTATTACAGTGTTTATTTAGCGGATCACGATGTTACTGCGGAAATTGCACCGACGGAAAGGGCAGCACATTTCCGTTTTACTTTTCCTGAAACAAAAGAATCGAACATTATTGTTGATGCTTTTGATAGTGGTTCTTATGTAGAAATCATTCCAGCGGAAAATAAAATTATCGGCTATACTACTAAAAATGCTGGCGGAGTGCCAGACAACTTCAAAAACTACTTTGTCATCGTATTTGATAAGGCATTTAAGAAAAATTTCATATACAATTCGACCGCTGTTGTAGAAGGTTCAAAATTTGAAGGACCACACGCGGGTGCGGTACTCCAATTCGAAACAAAAAAAGGCGAAAAGGTGACGGCAAAAGTTGCCTCTTCATTTATTAGTTACAAGCAAGCCGAAATCAATCTGAAAGAGATTGGCACTAATAACTTCGACCAAACCAAAGCTAGTGCTAAAGCTGTTTGGAATAAAGAATTATCGAGCATAGAAATTGAGGGAGCTACCGAAGCGCAAGAAGCTACATTTTATTCATGTTTATATCGAACATTTTTGTTCCCACGTAAATTTTATGAAATTGATAACGATGGAAAAATAATGCACTATAGTCCCTACAACGGACAAGTTTTGCCAGGCTACATGTATACCGATAATGGTTTTTGGGATACATTTAGAGCACAATCGCCATTGCTAACCCTGTTAAAGCCTGAAATTAACAAGCAAGTAATGGAGGGTTTGGTAAATGCCTACAAAGAAAGCGGATGGTTACCAGAATGGGCTAGTCCTGGTCATAGAGACTGTATGATTGGTTCCAACTCCGCCTCTATAGTTGCAGATGCATACCTAAAAGGAATTAGAGGTTATGATATTGAAACGCTCTATCAGGCCATGCTTAAAAATGCAGAAAATGAAGGTCCTTTAACATCTGTCGGTAGAAAAGGTGCTAAATACTATAATGAATTAGGTTACGTTCCTTACGATGTAAAAATCAATGAAAATGCGGCACGCACCTTAGAGTATGCTTACGCAGATTTTACCATTTATCAATTAGCCAAAGCACTTAAAAAACCTCAAAAGGAAATTGATCTGTTTTACAAACGCACTCATAATTATAAAAACTTGTTCGACCCATCAACCAATTTTATGCGTGGAAAAAATGCTGATGGTCAATTCCAATCGCCATTTAATCCTTATAAGTGGGGCGATGCTTTTACCGAAGGCAATAGCTGGCATTACACCTGGTCGGTATTTCAGGATATACAAGGCTTAATTGATTTAATGGGTGGTAAAAACAAATTTATAGACAAATTAGACTCAGTATTTACCACACCACCTTTGTATGATGAGAGTTATTATGGCTTCGTAATACATGAGATTAGAGAAATGCAAATTGCCAATATGGGTCAATATGCGCATGGAAATCAACCCATTCAGCACATGATTTATTTATACAATTATGCGGGTCAAGCATGGAAAACGCAGTACTGGGCGAGAGAAGTGCTAAACAGATTGTATAAACCTACGCCAGACGGATATTGTGGCGACGAGGACAATGGGCAAACATCTGCGTGGTACATTTTCTCATCATTAGGTTTCTATCCGGTAACACCAGGAACTGATGAATATGTTATTGGTTCGCCATTATTTAAAAGAGCAACTATCAATCTTCAAAATGGAAAGAAAATAGTATTAAATGCCACAAAAAATAGCGATAAAAATAAGTACATCAATCAGATAATGATTAATGGTAAAATTTATACCAAGTCATTTTTAAGCCATCAAGAGTTAGTTAAAGGTGTGAACATAAACTTCTCAATGTCGTCAGCACCTAACAAATTAAGCGCTGGCAAATATGAAGTTCCATTTTCGTTAAGTAAAAAGCCTTAATATATGATGAAGACAGAAAGAGAACAGTTTTTAGAAGCAATAGAAAACGAAATAAAAGACAAAGGTCTTAACATCTCGTCAAAAGATTTTTCTCGCCCTTGGGGCGGATTTTTCGTAATAGATGAAACACAAGCTCAGCATTTCTCCAACTTATATTTCGATGCGCTGGATGTAGCCGGGCTTAAAATCAGTGGCAAGCTTAGCCCAAAAATTTTGGTCGTTGCCCCCCACCAAAGGTTATCTTGGCAATATCATCATCGTCGTGCCGAAATTTGGCAAGTGGTGAATGGTACGGTAGGAATTGTAAGAAGTAATGACAATGATCAGGGTGAGCTACTACGTTTCGGGAATGGTGAACAAGTGTTACTACAACAAGGCGAACGCCACAGATTGGTGGGACTTGAAAACTGGGGAGTAGTCGCCGAAATATGGCAGCACACCGATCCGGAGAATCCATCTGACGAAAACGATATTTTAAGAGTGCAAGACGATTACAGTCGCCAATAAAGTTTCTTTTTTATTTGAGAGTTGATTTGTCAGCAAAATTTTAGGCTGAAGGATCAACTTTTTTTATAGATAAAATCTTCTTTAAAAAGGCATAATAGCTCATTAAGATCGTCCATGAAATATATAATACTTCAACAAAAAAAACCGCTACGTAAAACTACGTAGCGGCCAACAAACAAATTTCAACTTACTTCTTCGTAGTGAAAAATCTTAATCCGATCTCATAGGTGTTTCCGGAATTTATGCCACCGATATTCTCGTTGCCGAAATTGTAGGAACCTGCTATTTGAAAGGCGTCTAGAACCTTAACTCCAAAACCAGCCGTTAAGCTTTTTGAAGAATGATATAAACCAAACACATTAACGGTATTTTCGAGAAAATCGACATTCGCACCTGCATCCACTATATCATCCAATCCCTTTACGCCTCTAAATGCTACCTTTGGTTCTATATTAATTTGCGATTTGCTTTCGCCCACGCTAAATTTGTAACCAACGGAAGCAAAAAAGGTGTTTTGTGACAAAATCGTTTTGCCCGTTTTTCTCAAGGTAGATACTAAGTTGGGAGCAGCTACCTGAAAAGTTACGCCCTTATTAAAATATGACGCTCCTAAGTCCGCCTCGAATTGCATTCTGTCATTGTTAAAGTTGTAAAGATTAGGATCCGAAAGATCACCACTAAGCGCCAATTCATCTAGTCGTTCCATAACACCGCCAGCAGATAAACCAAAATTCAACCTTTGATTGTCACTATTCAGCTTTAGGCCATAAGTGTAGCTAGCCATTAATTTAGTAGTGTTAATGCCTCCAATTTTATCCATCATCACGCCCACGCCCAATCCCATCACTTCTTTTAGCCCATAATCCGCTGTAAACGATAATGTTTGTGCTCCATTGCTAATACCCGCGGTTTCGCCATTGTAAGCGGTATTTAAATTTAGTTCGCCATTTTTTAATCCTGCCATTGCAGGATTAAGAATAAATTGATTTTGGAAATATGCTGTACCAAAATTTCCAGCTTGCGCTTTAACATCTGTTGCTCCGACAAAAGCTAGAATTGCCGCAGCAAATATTGTTCTTAATTGTATTTTCATTTCAGTAGCTATTTAACAATTGTTAACACCCCTTTAATGGGACTATTTACGCCATCGTTGGGTTCAACGATGAAATAATACCCTCCTTTTGGTAAAACGGAGCCATTTACAGTTCCGTCCCAGTCATTTTGGTAGTTTCTTTTTGTAAACACCAGTCTACCTTGTCTGTCAGTAACTTTAACTACGCTATTAGCCATTTTCTCAATACCCCAGACAATCCATGTGTCGTTTTTACCATCGCCGTTGGGTGTTAGAACACTTGATACAATAAATGAATCTTGCGGAACTATTGTGATAGAGCTTGAAGTTGAGCACCCTTGAGGAGTAGTCGCAGTTACATGGTAAGTGGTTTCTTTTATTGGAGAAACTAATAATTTGATCCCGTCTCTACCTCCAAGAATACCGGGCGCATCGTCCCATTGGAAAGTCGTATTGTCTGGAAAATTAGTTTGTGCTGTTAAATTAATTTCTGCATATCTGGAAGTACCAATCAGTCCCTTATCCGAGACGATCTTGACTGTAAGATCTGTAAAGTAAACTTTTACCACAAACTCAGTACTGTCTGGCGCAAACAAATGCGTACCACCATTGTCTTTAACTGTCACCTTCACAAATGCAGAATCTCCAGGAAGTGCAACGCCAGATGTTACAATTTTATAATTTACAGTCCCTTTTGTTACAATTGGATCGAAAGAAAAGCTAGAAAAGTACTTTTCATCCTGGTCAGTTGCAGCAGACACTCGCGTCACAGTTAAGGTTTGATCTCTCTCTTGCAAAGGACCGGGTGACGCATTGAATGACAAACTAAATTCTCCTGCAGAGCCACATATTCTTTGGTAAATTAACGGCGCAGTTGCAACTGGAGCGGCATTAACACCTTCGTTTGTAACTTCAACTATGTTGGTGTAATTTGTGGTTGACTTGTCTTTTAAGGCAGCTACTCTGTAGTAATATTTATTGCCCGTCCATACGGTGGTGTCTAAATAGGATATGCTATTTTCTTTCAATGTTGTTAAGGCTTCGAATAATATATTATCTTTCGAACGTTCAACAACAAACCCAGTTTCATCATTCGATCTGTCAACCCATTTTAAACCGATTTTATAATCTTCATTGCTAACCACAATAAGATTTGTTGGTGTCAAAGGTAGTCCTGGAGTTGCATCAGTTGTCGCAGATGCAACTGCTGAGAAACCAGAAGAAGCTGTAACAGCTGTACCTATAGCTTTAATTCTATAGTGATACGTTGTTGCATCGTATAGATTTTTATCGGTATAAGTTCTCAAGGTTCCTGCAAGTGTATCTATCAACTCAAAATCTATTTTATCCAAAGAGCGCTGTAAAACGAACTTATTTACAGGGTTAGCATTATCCTGATTCCAATTTAAGGTAATTGAGCTCGCATCCTTAGTTGAAATAGTTAATGGATTTGGGATATTTGGCGCTGTCGGATCAAGACCAAAAATTTCCCATTCGCCAATTTGATACTTCACAATGTCTGTAGATCCGTTGTTGGCCGTAAACATAATTCTGTAAAACTTAAATGCTTTGGTTCCAGGTGTTGCAATTGTAAAATTCATAGTAACAAATCGATCAACGGCTGCGCCAAGCTGATTTGTACGCGTATCTAGCGTTGTCCACGTGCTTTGATCATCAGAACCTGCAAATGTCCAACTTTTAGGATCTCTAGGTGGAGCATCATTCGCTGTAGTTAAAGTATAGCTAGTAACTACATAACTGCCTTTTGGCTCATAAATAGCTGAAAGATTGTTTGTCCCAGGCATTTGGGCGCTAAATACTAACCATTTTGTAGAAAAATTGTTATCAATAAATTTAGCGGAACCCTCACCCGCATTGGCACCGCCTGAATTTTCATGACTAACTGTTATTTTGCCACCATCATTGGTAATATCAGATGGAGAACTTTGCAGTCCGTTAGTGGTAACTTGTTTAACATCAGAGTATGGAGAATAACCTATATAATTATACGCACGCACTTTGTACCAATAGCTGGTATTTAAGCTTAGAGATTCTTCTGTATAAGCGCTTTTACCTACGGCAAACTTACCTATTGGCGTAAAAACTTGACCATCTGTTGATTTTTCAATTTCGAACCCTTCAATTTTTGGGCCTGTACCCGACCAGCTTAGTCCAACTTGTGAACCTGAAATAGCATTAACTGTAATATTTGGCTTATTAACTAAGGCGTCATTTATTGATGTAATTTTCCGAACTACAGAATAGGGAGATTTAGATACATCATTTATACCTCTAACTCTATACCAATAACCTGTATTGTGTGTGAGTGTGCTGTCAACAAATGAAGTTACCGTTTTATCAAATGTCCGTAATAAATCAAAGTTAGTTCCATCTATAGATCTTTCTATTTCAAAGCTGCCCGGACCGCCAATTGGTAAACTCCATGAAAGTGTTGCCAAAGCACTATTTGTCGTAGAAGCGGTAGCATTTAACGTTGGCGTGCTCGTTAAAACATCACCTCCAGTAAGCAATCCTTTAATTTCCGACCAAGCTCCAGGAGTTCCATCTTTAACAGTTCTAACACGATAGAAATATTGGGTGTTCCTCAATAGTGTAGTCTCGTTAAACGAAACTGTATTGAGATTAGTTGTTGTAATCAACTTAAAAGTCCCAGTAGGATCAGATCTTTCTAGTTCATAAGTTCCGGTTCCAGTTAATTCTCGTGTCCAAGAGATTGTAGCTAAGTTACTTGTAACACCTGCCGAAATGGTTAACGTTGGCACCAAAATATTACTACTTAAAGACGACAACTCCCTGACATCAAGTGTAGATCTTGTTATATTTTCAAAAAATAGGCGATAATATTTAAAGGCTACATTATTATTAAATTGTGAAGTAATTAAGTTAGTAGCTGACGAAAAAGTTTTCTTATCTAACAAAGTCCAATTGCTTTTATCTTGAGACCCCGAAATGGTTACTTGTGTCGCATTTTGAGAAGAATAATAATAGTCGACTTGGTAATTTTTTACAGCTTCTGCTTGCACTAAGTCCATAAATAGCTCTGCGCTGTTTGAACTCGTTTTTCTTAGTTCGACATCGGTATTTAAATTATTATCATTTATATTTTGAATACTTCCAAAAGTTATTGTAGAAGGCGATGTAATCGTTACATTGTCGCTTCTAAATATATTACGTTGTGCCGATACTGTAGCACAAACCATCAACAGTAAACTGAGAATGGCAAATTTTATATATTTCAAATTCATCTCTTAAAACTTTAAAATAAAACCATTACATGTTTACGTCATCATTTTCTGTACGATTCACGCATCCCGGAATTTCTACTAAGTTCTTTTCTTTAACACCTTTCGCGTAAGGTTTCAAAATGTCGAAATAGTTGTCCGGATTTGCCTTAAAATCAAACATCATAATCCCCTTATACCCCTGTTGCATTAACGATCTCAGAGTCGCCTCAGGATATCCACCATTTGAAAAAGGCTTTGTACTGGCAATTAATTTCTCAACTGGGAAACCTGCTGATCCAGGTGATGGAGTTTGAGGATAGAACGCTGAAGCTCCAGCATCAGCCACATCACCCATTCGCTTACCTTGATAACTTGACGAACTAGCCCCTCCGAAAATATAACAGTGGACAAATTTGTCAGGCAATAATCTCTTTATCTCCGAAACTACCATCACAAAAGATTCATTGTTTGCCCAACTTGGAGTTGCTGAGTACTCATCATCAAAATCGATGGCATCTAGACCTAGCCTGCGCATTTCGGCAGCCACGTGCTGCGCAAATTCTTTTGCCTCGCCTAAGTCTCTAAAATTTCTAAAGCCAGCGTTATCATGGTTACCAAGTAATGTCATCCCAACTTTGATCCCTTTAGATTGGACATATCTGATATAACCCTTGCTGATAAGACCCTGAACCTGCTTATTGTACGTTACCTTGACCTTCTTGGTATTTGGATCGATATTGATATTTGGCGCAAAAACCCATGCCAAATCAATAATAGGCTTTCCCTCTTCATCAACAAAACAAGTGACATTCTTAAACGCCCTGTTATTCACTTCTACGTAAGCAATTAAAATGTTTTTTTTCTTATCCAACGCGTTGGGATCTACTTGCCCTTTTGATCCATACAGTGAATCTACAATTCTTAAAGAGTCTCTTTTGCGAGCAGCAATTTGTTCCAATTTTTCTATTGACCAAGCATCTTGCTGGGTCTCCAAGGTCGATTTTAAATCTGGGAATTGCTGTTCTGTGATAGCCTTGCGGCAACCCAAAGCCACAAACATTATCAGTAGTGCTGTTAATAGAACATTTTTCATAGTTTTTATTTTAATATTTTTAGCTAACTCTATTTATCCCACCAAGTTCTTTTAGTCAAATCTTGATCATTTCCACCCAAACGACTAACAGCTTCTAAATAATTATTTGCATTAAAAGAGGCTTCTCTATTAGGATAGTTTAATCTGCGAGGGATAGTACCATTTGTTACATTACCTGGGTAATTAACAGGATTTAATTTCGGAAATCCGCTTCGACGATAATTTGACCAAGTTTCTGGAAAATCATAAATTGATGCTATCCAGTATTGATTGTTGATCATTTCTAAAGCCTTAGTTTGATCTGTATCTAGTGGGTGATTGTTAATATAATCATCAACCTCGGTTCCCATTGTTAAAATACCGTTCAATTGCTCTAAGGATTTCATTGCAGCAACTACACCATTCTTATAATGCTCGGCTGCCGATAAATCGCTTACGTTCCAATTATGAAGTCTTGCCTCTGCCAATAGTAATTCTGTCTGTGCATAGGTAATATTGAACGCTGAAAATTCCGGACGAGCAAAAACGCTTGCAATTGGTCGGGCGTAGTTACCTAACGGAGAAAGATCTGAGCCAATCCCAGTAGGCCCTGGATAATTAGGTGCTGTTGTGATATTTCTAACACCACCAATATCGTATCCATTCGGCATACCAACGGGTACTTCTTTCAAGGTTGTTGCGTTTGGTGTTCCGGCTGTGTAGCGAAAACCAGATTTCGATACATCTTCGTTAAAAGACATACCGGCATCAGACTTCTCGGTTATTGTGTATAACCGCGGATCGTTGGTGTTTTTTAAGAAATTAATAAAAGTTTCGGACCAGCGAACTTGACCGAAAGTGTTTCCATCAACAAACAAGGAGTTTGTTGTTTTAAATCTACTTACATCAGTATTACCCACAAACTTCACAATTGCATTATCGGTGAAAGCCGTAAACGTTTTCCCCTTAGTCTTTTCGGCATACATTTGAGCGATGGTTGCATCAACTTTTATCAGCCTCATCGCAACACGCAACATTAGGGAATACGTAAATCGCTTCCACTTTTCCACGTCACCGTCGTAAAACAAATCGCCTTGTATTTTGCCTTTTCCGCCGTCAAATTTACCTGCCGCATCTTCTAACGTAGCCAGCATATCTTTGTAAATTGACTCTTGCGTATCGTACTTCGGATAAATTGTACCGTTGGCTTGAAAATAAGGTATATCACCATACAAATCAGTAACGCGTTGCAAAGCCATCACACGCATAACTCTACTAGCCTGAACCAAATTCCAATATTTATCACCGCCTTTTTTTTCAGCCAATAACTGCGTTTCGGCAAATAATCCTGCAGTAATTTGCCCGTCTTCAAAAAACCGATCGTTATATGAAAATAACTGGGAGGTATATTTATCGCCAGCACTGTAAGCTGTTTGAGACGCCGTAGATGCCAAAATTTGTACCATTGGAGCCAATGTGTAAATTTGGAATTCGGTAATATTACTGTAATTTATTTGTCCGGAGGTAAATAAATATTGTGGCTCCATATTACCTTCGTTAGCCTTCGTTGGATCAATGTTGTAATCACCGAAATCCTTCTTACAGCCAAAACTTATTGAAATAAGGCATATATAAAATAATAACTTTTTCATATCAATAATTTTAAATTTCTATCGCCTATTTTAACTTAATGTTTAAGCTTAAACCAAATGTCCTAGTTGTAGGTAAACCAGCTCCTTCTAAACCTGCGTTTCCAGTTAACGACGAGAATGAATCTTCTGGATCAAAGTTTTTGGTATGGCTCAATAATGTCAGCAAATTTCTCGCTGCAAAACCAACGTTTACACTTGCTAATGGGCTATTTTTTAATATTGAAGATGGTAAACTGTAACCAAAAGTAACTTGACGTAGTTTAATAAAACTGCCATCGAATACTGTGGTTGCGGGAACATTTCTAACTAAACCTGGATAATAATTTTGGGCACTAACTACAATGTCATTTGGTGCTCCGTCTTCTTTAACACCTTTTACAACGATACCCGTCTCTCTACCTACTAAAGTTTTCTTATTTAAACCATAATAGGTACTTAAGAAGTCAGTAGCTGATAGAACTTTAACACCAAAGCGGTAATCTAACAAGAAAGATAAATTAAATGACTTGTAGGTAAAGCTATTATTAAACCCTCCGAAGTATTTTGGCAAGCCCGATCCGAAAGGTTTAAAATCGCCTCGCAAAGGAATACCATCAATGCCCACAATAATATTCCCGTTAGCGTCATACTTATAGTCGTTGGCCATTACTTGTGCTATTGGTAAACCAACAACATTGAAAATACCTGCAGCGTTAGAGTAAGGTCCCACTGTCGGTCTGTATTGACCTTCACCAGAAGGCTGAATTCTCTCGGCTACACCATCAATTTTCAATAATTTGTTATTGATGATTGAGAAGTTAAATGAAGCATCCCAAGTGAAGTCACTTCTTTTAACTGGAGTTGCACTAAGCGTAAGCTCAATACCTCTATTTTGTGTACTACCTAATGGGATATAAGTATCTGAATATCCCCCAGACGCCCTACTGATCTGCTGATAGACAAGTTCGTTAACTGTTTTCCTATCAAAATACGAGAAGTTTAAGCCAACCCGATTGTTGATAGCTTTTAACTCCGTTCCGATTTCGAATTCTCTCAATTTAAAAGGAGATAAATTTTTAGGCAAAATTCTGGTATCCATGTAACCAAATATGTAGCCTTGGAAAGTGCCTTCGCCGGTAGTGAAATACTTTTCATTAGAAAATGGCTGAGCAGAACCACTGGTTTCAGCATACGCGACTCTTAATTTGCCAAAAGTTAAATGTGGGATTTTAACAAGTTTCGAAAAAATCAAACTTGCAGAAGCAGAAGCTGTGTATATTCCTTCGTCTGTAGAAGAGAATGTATCATACCTTCCTGTATTCCCGATAGTTAAAAAATCTTTATAGTTAAAGTCGGCCGTATAATAAATAGACGGATTCTTTAACCTAAGCGGCGAAGGATAAATACCTTTTAAAGTGGTCAAATTAGAAATATCGTAAAAGTTAGGTATTTTCCAAGTTGAACCGCTTAATCCTATTTTTTCAAAGTTGGACTGTCTGTAACTAGCACCTGCCGCAAAATCAAAACTCAAATCTTCAATTATTTTTCTCGAGTAACCAGCTAAAACGTCCAAATTCAGCTCTGTTGTTTTCGCATTTGATAGTTCCTCTAAATTACCTCCCGCATTATAACCAATACCGGTTGGTTCGATTTTCAAAACTCTATCGTCCGACAAATCATATCCAAAACGAGTTTGCAAATACAAATCTTTCGTAAAGTCATAGCGTAAAGTGGTAGAAGAAATAAATCTCTTACGTCCCGAATTAGTAATAACTCTTTCTACCACAAACCAAGGATTTGGTACATAACCACCGTTGCCCAAATGGTTTTCGATACCATTAGCATCCACAATTGTTTTTAAATAATCTGGACTAACATTGGCTGGTAATAAGCCCATTGTGAAATTTGGGTTACGGCTCATATCACCAAGATTGGGTCTTAGTGTAACCTCTTCATGATTAAAACTAATCATCGAAGTAAGTTTTAAATTCTTAATTAATTCTTGATTGATGTTTACACTTCCTGAGTATCGTTTTAAACCGCTATTTGGCATTACAGATTGGTTGGTATTTTGAGAAAGCGAAACGCGAACATTTCCTTTTTCCCAGCCACTTAGCATAGCCAAAGTGTTTGCCATTACCAAACCATTTCTATAAAATTTGCCTAATTGATTTTTTACAGATGAATAAGGATGTTGTTCACCGTCTTGCCCAAGCGCAGGCTCGCCTGTTAATTTAGCCCCCCAAGCGTTTAAACTTGCGGCTATTAATTCAGAATTAGATTGGGGTATCTTACCGTCCAAGCCTTGTCCGTAAGCTTTTTGATAATCTTTAGTGTCTACCAAGGTGTTTAAGCTAAAATTACCGCTATACTCCACACCAATGCCTTTTTGTCCATTTCCACTTTTGGTGGTAACCAATATCACCCCATTTGCCGATCTACTTCCATAGAGTGCAGATGCCGCAGATCCGTTTAATACCGATACGCTTTCAATATCATCAGGATTTATACTAGAAATCCCGTCACCCATATCTTGTCCTCCATATACTCCAGCAGAACCTTTCTGAGTGTTATCCATCGGCACACCATCAATAACAATTAGCGGGCTCCCGGCCGAACCTCTTAAGGAAATACGAGCAGATGAACCTGGACCACTGCTTGTTCCAGCCACACTCATACCCGCAACTCTACCGCTTAAGCTGTTGGCAACGTTTGGCTCTTTCGCATCGCTGAGAAGACTTCCTTCTACTTTACTTACGTTGTAGCCAACTTTTCTAGATTCCTTAGAAATACCTAAAGCCGTGACAACGACTTCTTGTAATTGTCCTTGTTCTTCGAACAAAGTGACATTGATCGTCTTTCTGCCATTAACTACCTCTTCATGGGGTTTAAATCCTAGGTAAGAAAAAGCCAGTACATCTTTATCATCAGCTTTTAAAACATAGTTACCTTCTGAATCGGTAATAACCATTTTAGCAGAAGACTTTATCCTGATGGTAACCCCAGGAATGGGTAAACCTTTATCATCAGTAACCTTTCCTCTAACATCTATAACATCGACGCTCGCAAAGGGTGATAATACATTTCGTTTTTTTTGTACAATGATGGTTTTGTTCTTGATTACAAAGCTTAGGCCTTGTTGCTCCAGGATTTCCAACATTACCAGATCCAGTTCTGCATTTTCAACATTTATTGAGACAGGTTGCGCATTATCAATGAGCGATTGGTTCCAGATTACATTATACCCCGTTTGAACACGAATTTTTTTAAATACTTGTTCAAGCGAAGCTGATTTTTCTCTAAGCGTAATTTTCTGTGCGCTTGCAGCAAAAGAAAATTGCAAGAATGCTGTGATTAATAAAACGAAGGTAAGTTTCATCAGCAACAGAAATTTGAGCACATAGCTCTTTCGGCTATGCACGAAATTATCGTAAAAGTTCATACATTTGGTTAGGGTTATAACGATTGTCCTAAAATGGTGAAGTATTGGAGGACAAGTCGTTCAGTTTAATAAACAAACTCTTCTAAACTAGGGTTAGCATGTCGAAGTGCTGATTCTAGTTTATAGTTTTCAGATTGATGGTAGATTTTTTTTAATTCATAGGTAAGGTTGCTTTACATTGGTTAATTAATATTTACTTATTTCTCAAGGGCCTACAATAATTTTATTCCCCTCCAATTTCAGATTCACTTTTCCGGCCAATGCCAGAATATCTAAAACAACTTTGATATTACTAAATTTAGAGACGCTGCCGGCTATCTTTATATTAGAAAAATCACCCGCAACATACTCCACATCAACATCATACCACCTTGAGATCTCCTTCATTACCTCCTGTAGAGATGCGCCATCAAACATAAACTGTCCTTTTTTCCAAGCTACAGCAAATTCGGTATCGACGTCTCGTGTAGTTAATCCCTGAGAACTCAAACTTGCAGCTTGACCAGGCACCAAACGAGTTGTCTTTGCGTTGTTGCCTGTAGAATTTACTCGAACACTTCCTTCTAAAAGCGTAGTGACTGTATTTGCCTGATCCGGATACGCATTAACATTAAAATGCGTGCCTAAAACCTCTACGAGCTGGCCGTTAGACACCACTTCAAAAGGTAGCTTTCCTCGGTTACTATTGGATATTTTTGCGACTTCAAAATAAGCCTCACCTACTAGTTCTACCCGTCTCTCTTGTTGATGGGCAAAAGTAACAGGAAACTTTAGTCGGGTTTGAGCGTTGAGCCAAACTTTAGAACCATCGGGCAAATTAATCTGATATTGTCCGCCGCGTGGTGTTTCAATCGTATTGTACCCGTTCAAATGGACAGCTTCCTTCTGTTCCGCAACAGTGTATACGAGCTGGCCATCCTTGGTTTTGGTAATTACCATTCCAGTTTGACTTGCAATTTTACCATCTATAGCGTCGTCTAAGGAAATTTTAGTACCGTCAGCGAGCGTTAAAAAAGCTTTGTTTCCACCCGGCTTAATGTCGCTCTCCGCTCTTTCAATGCTCATCAACGACGGCGTAGGCTCTTCTTTCTTGTTTAATATCAAGTAAGAGGCTCCGATTGTCACCAGGCATGCGGCAGCAGCGATACGCAACCATCCTCCTTTCCTATTTTTTAGCCTGTTTGCCCTCATCATTGTATGTTCTTCGCTAATATTATCAAACACTACTTTATCTAGGAGACTTAGGTTATATTCCAAATCCTCGACATTAAAAGTTGAAACCCTTTCTTGGGCATAGTGAATATAGCAACTTTCCAGAAAAGCACGGTCCTCTTCAGTTAGGGTTCCTATTCTATATTTCTCTATAAGGATTTTAATATCTTTTTCAGGCATACTATAATGCGTTCTAATGTATAAGACACTTGATTAGTAAACAGGAGGTAGACGAGGTTAAAAAAAACTTTTTAAAAACGCTCCCAGCAGAACGAGGAGTGCAAAGAATTTAAGTTTCGTCCTTAAATTTTTTAGTGCATAAACAATTTGTTTCTTCACCGTTTCTTCAGATATGTTCATCCTGTGAGCTATTTCTAGATTGGAGAGATGTTCCTTTCTGCTCAAAACAAATACTTCACGCATACGTGGCGGCAAAGCTTGAATTTCGGCCTCTATCAGCCTGCTTAGCTCCCGTTCTCTTACTTTCTCATCGGTTGCAAAGTTTCCTTGATGAGACAATTTGAAAGAGTGATTCAGATGTTTTTCAACATGTTTTTGGTGAAGGATAATATTTAGCACTTTATTTTTAACAGCACCATATAAATAAGCCTTTAATGTAGAGCTAATTGTGAGATCTGCCTTCTTCTGCCAAATGGTTGTGAATACTTCTTGAACCACGTCACGAGCCTGCTCATCTCCGTTAAGCATTCGTCTGGCGTGTAAAAACAATACCGTTTTGTAACGCTCGTATATCTCCACAAAGGCTCCCTCTACTCCTTCACGAAGACTCGAAACAAGTTCCTTATCACTAAGGTTGCTATAAACGGTAAAATTATTCAATGGATTTTTAGGTAAAATTAAAGCGAAAGCTATGCATTTTTTTTGTTACAAACAACCGACTGTTACGTCGCAACTCAATTGTGCTCCTTTAACCAGGTAGTAATTGCGTGGCTACAACGCGAAATAAATAAAAAAAGCTTCCTCTTTTCAGAGAAAGCTTTTAGTCGGGGTGGCAGGATTCGAACCTACGACCTCCACATCCCAAATGTGGCGCGATACCGGGCTACGCTACACCCCGATGGTGGTATCACCTTTTATCGTTATTCTGCCCGAGAACTTCCTAACGAGGTTGCAAAGATAGTAATATTAAGCTTCGAAGCAAATTCGAAATCAATTTTATTTAAAATATTTTAAGCTTTTTCAACTCTTTGCTTCGCCTTCATCCAAAATAATAACTCCCCAACGAAGGAGGCGGCTCGTTTTTCACTACCAACTTTATCGCTCGGTTCGCCATCTTCGCCATATGCCTGCTCTACCGATGGCACTTGGAACGCTGCGGGAACGGTGAGTGCGCCTATTTTCCATAACGTAAATTGAATGGACGTAAGCACCTGTGCAGCTCCGAATGGACCCGCAGAAACTGAGGCAATGGCAATAGGTTTTCTCTTCCACTCAGCGTAAAGCAAGTCGATAGCATTCTTTAAACTTGCCGGGTAACCGCCATTGTATTCCGGAGTAACTATGACTATACCATCCGCCTCTTCAACGGTTTTTGCAAACTGTAACATCTGTGTACTAGGATCTTTATAGACCCTCAATCGCTCTTCAAAAATAGGAAAGTTGTAGGCATCTAAATCCACCAGCTCAACATCAGCCAATTTATTTTCGTTGATATAGTTCTTGAAAAATAATGCAACACGATCACTTTTTTTTCCTTTTCTAACACTTGCTGAAATAATAATGATTTTTGCCATTTGTATTTTGTTTGTTGAAATAACGAATTTTAGTAACTATTGTTTGTCAGGCTTATTCCCATTTGAAAGTTTTAACTGCCACCGCATAAATACCGACGCCCCATAACAACATAATCAAAATTTGTTGTTTAACATCCCACAAACCGGCGCCTTCAAAAGCAACCTTTCGCATTGCATCGTTAAGATAAGTTAAAGGTAATGCCTTGCTAATTGGTTGCAACCAGGTTGGAAAATTATTGATAGAAAAAAAAGTTCCAGACAATAAAAATTGCGGAAGTGTTATAATATTAGAAATAGGTGGTATAGTACTTTCGCTTTTGGCTAGGCCAGAAACCACAAAGCCGAAACCCATAAACACAATAATCCCGATTGTGGCCAATACTAACATGTTAAACACGGTGAGTGCACCATTAAGTAAAGTAAAATTAAATGCGAAACGACCAATGAGGATAATAAATAATGCGCCTAGCAAAGCGAAACCGATACGAGCAATGGCCTCGCCCAGAACAATAGAAGAGCGTCTAACGGGCGTTGCGAAGAAACGTTTGATCACTAGATTTTGGCGTAAGCTGAAGAAAACGAAAGCTGTGCCGAAAACACCTGTACTCAATAAAGAAAAGCCTAACTGGCCGGGCAAGATAAAATCGATGGTACGATGTAGCCGCCCGTTTATTGTAGTGGCTCTCACCTCGGTAACTGTAGGTTTTTGGTTGACGGTATTTAACTTGTAAGTAACATCGTTTAACACAGAACGCAAAATATTTCCGTTGGTTAACGATGCTGAGGTGTACTGCACGTTGGTAAAGTATGCCGGCAAACCAGTTGGATTTTTTTCTACGCTAATTACTGCGTCGTAAGCTCCCTTTTCTAGGTTTTTGGCAATGTCTTCCTTGTTATCGCCTTTATGAATACGCAGTAATCCCGTCTCGTCCAATGACTGAATGATTGGATTTTGCAAATCGGAACCTGGTGCCAAAGCAACGTCTATTTTCATACCGCCGCCGCCAATAAAGCCAAAGACGATGATAAAAATTAAGGGAAATGCTAAAGTAAAAATTACGGCAGAAGGGCTTCGAGTAATGGATCTAAAACTCGCTTTTGCTAATGCTAAGGTAGCTTTTGTATGATTGTAACTCCTAGCCCTAAAAGGTGGTTTGTTTTCAGTATCGTTCATGTTATTTCTTCATTGTGATTATCGGATTTTGTGTTAAAATATCGGTTAGGAGATTTAGGGATTTATTCTCTCCAAGCCCTCCCTGTAAGGTTAATAAAAACATCTTCCAGATTTGCCTTCTTCACCTCTTTTGCACGCTCGAAACCGCTAGCCACTAACTCATCTATTAATCGATCGGGCGTATCTAAAGCGATAATTCTTCCGGCTTCTACAAAAGCTACCCTATCGCAAAGTTGCTCTGCCTCGTCCATATAATGCGTGGTAAGTACCACCGTTGTCCCTTGACTGCGTATTTCGGTAATCAAATCCCACAAATTTCTCCGGGCTTGCGGATCTAGACCTGTGGTGGGTTCATCTAAGAAAATAATTTTAGGCGAGTTAATTATGGTAGTGGCTATAGAGAAGCGCTGTTTTTGTCCGCCAGATAAATCTTTATATTTCGCTTTGCTTTTGTCCTGCAAATTCACTTTAGCTAACATGTCCATTGGCTTAATATCTACGCCGTACAAGCCAGCAAACAAAGCTAAAAGCTCCACCAAATTTAAGTTGGGATAATACCCCGCGGCTTGCAATTGTACTCCAATAATTTGTTTAATAGCATTAGCATCGGTTTCTATATTTAAACCATCTACTAAAACTTCGCCACTTGTTTTATCTCGAAGCGTCTCAATAATCTCTAAAGTTGTAGTCTTGCCAGCACCATTAGGGCCTAGCAATCCAAATATCTCGTTCTCGTAAACCTCAAATGTTAAACCCTGTACCGCTTTAAAAGCCCCATAATGTTTAACCAAATTGTTTACGCTAATAATCGCTTTCTTATCCATTTCGATAAATCTACGAAGCTTAAATTAAAGCTTAATAAAAATGTAATTTAATTTAAATGATCTGACATTTCGTAAAAACAAAAAGAGCAAAGAATTACTCCTTTGCTCTTCTATTATTTGATATAAAAGACTACCAAGCTAATTCGCCTTTGATCATGTTTACAAAATCGTCAAAAAGATAACGTGAATCGTGTGGACCAGGTGAACTTTCTGGGTGATATTGTACTGAAAATGCCTTTTTACCTTTAACTCTAATGCCTTCAATAGATTGATCATTCAAATTAACGTGAGTGATTTCAACCTTATCAGATGCTCGCACTTGCTCTGGAATTACCCCGAAACCATGGTTTTGTGAAGTTACTTCGCAGTGGTTTTTAATGATATTTTTAACTGGATGATTTAAACCACGGTGACCGTTAAACATTTTCATGGTACCAATGCCGTTAGCCTCTGCCAATAACTGATGACCTAAGCAGATACCAAAAACTGGCTTATCAGCCGCCAAAACAGCCTTTACGGTTTCAATTGCGTAAGGCATCGCTTTCGGATCACCAGGACCATTAGAGATGAAATACCCATCGGCACCCCAAGCGTTCATTTCTTCGAAAGAAGTTTTAGCTGGGAAAACTTTCACGTAAATATCCCTAGCGTCAAAGTTGCGCAAAATATTCTTTTTAATACCTAAATCTAAGGCTGCAACCTTAACTGAAGCTTCTGGGTTTCCGTAAAAATAAGGTTCTTTAGTAGACACTACCGATGAAAGCTCTAAACCATCCATTGAAGGCACACCATCTAAAACTTTTTTCAATTCTTTCAAATCAGCAATCTCCGAAGAAATTACAGCGTTCATTGCACCTTTATTACGAATATGACGCACCAAAGCACGTGTATCGATGTCGGAAATACCTACAATATTTTCGTTCTGAAAACTATCTTGAATAGATTCTGTAGCTTCTTTTCTAGAGTAGTTGACATTATAATTTTTACAAACCAAACCGGCAATTTTTATGCTATCCGATTCAACCTCATCACGATGCATACCGTAATTACCGATATGTGCGTTAGTGGTTACCATGATCTGGCCGAAATACGAAGGATCTGTAAACACTTCTTGGTAACCGGTCATACCAGTGTTGAAGCAAATCTCACCAGTAGTTGTTCCTATTTTCCCAGCTGCTTTGCCGTAAAAAACAGTGCCATCGGCTAATAACAAAATTGCTGGTAACTTAGTGTAGTTAGTCATTTAAATTGCAATAAATATTGAGGGTAAAAAATGATTAATGTAATGAGATTTAGCAACGGTTAAACCGTTTTTATAAGAAGATAACACCGTCTGATTGAACTCATTCATTTCGGAGTACAAAGGTATGTTTTTTAGCAATTTCTTTTAAATATTTTTTCAAAAACTTTTATTTATCCTGTAGAACTATTTTTTGTGACAGATACATTCGTATTTCACTATTAAAGCTTATAGTTTATTCCTTTTAACAATAATAAACCCTAATTTTGTTTGCAACAAAACAAAGAGCATGTCGGTTAATAAAGAAATAAAGCGTATCACCACGCACATACTGCAAGAAATGAAGCAACGGAAAGAAAAAATCGCGATGCTTACAGCTTACGATTATTCAATGGCGACGATTTTGGACGATGCTGGCCTTGACGTTTTGTTAGTAGGCGATTCGGCTTCGAACGTAATGGCCGGTCACGAAACTACGCTTCCAATTACTTTAGACCAAATGATTTATCACGCCGCATCAGTCGTACGTGGTGCTAGCAGAGCCTTTGTAGTGGTAGATTTGCCTTTCGGTTCTTACCAAGGCAACTCGAAAGAGGCACTAAACTCGGCCATTCGCATTATGAAAGAATCGGGTGCGCACGGCGTAAAGTTAGAAGGCGGCGTAGAAATTGTTGAATCGGTTCAACGTATAATTACTGCAGGCATACCTGTTATGGGCCATTTAGGCCTTACGCCACAGTCTATCTATAAATTCGGCACCTATACAGTACGTGCTAAAGATGAAGACGAAGCGAATAAATTAAAAACTGATATTTTAGCATTGCAAGAGGCTGGTTGTTTTGCCGTAGTACTCGAAAAAATACCAGCAAAACTAGCGAAAGAAGTTAGCGAAAGCGTGCAAATTCCGACTATTGGTATCGGCGCCGGTCCAAATTGCGATGGTCAGGTTTTGGTTGTTAACGACATGATTGGCTTAACCAAAGGTTTCCGCCCACGCTTTTTGCGCCAGTATTTAGATTTGTACGAAGGCATTAAAGGTGCAGCCCAGTCATACATTGCCGATGTTAAATCAAACGATTTTCCGAACGAAAAGGAACAATATTAATATTTGAAAAGCAATTTCAGTACATATATGAAACCGCAGCCCCGCTTTATGTTATTTCCTTTTTGTCAATGACACCAATATTTTCAAATTTAAACTTAAAACATCGTCAGACAAACAAAAAGGTTCCACTTCAATCGGGTTTAATTTATAACGTTCTTAAACAAAAACTTTAACAATAGTGCTAAACACGAACTCAAAATACCAAGTAAAACCCATTA
This sequence comes from Pedobacter sp., assembly GCA_045629525.1. Lineage (GTDB taxonomy): Bacteria > Bacteroidota > Bacteroidia > Sphingobacteriales > Sphingobacteriaceae > Pedobacter. The sequence continues at coordinate 950,576 of JAZQRH010000019.1, read as the reverse complement.
CCGAGACCGACGTACTTTACGAGGACAATCATCTTATTGCCATTAACAAACGAGCAGGAGACGTTGTACAGATAGACGAAACAGGAGATTTACCTCTGGATGAGATGGTGAAAGAGTTTATCGCCCTAAAATATAACAAAGCCGGCGGGGCTTTTTTAGGCGTGGTGCACCGTTTGGATAGACCTGTGAGCGGTTTAATTCTATTTGCAAAAACAAGCAAAGCCTTGGAGCGAATGAATGCTGTTTTTAAAAATAGAGAAGTAAAGAAGACTTACTTTGCCGTTGTACGCAAAAAGCCCGCAAAACCGCAGGGTAAACTTATTAACTGGCTAATTAAGGACCCGAAAAAAAATTTGGTAAAATCTTTTGACTACGAAGCAAGAGGTTCTCAATACTGTGAGTTAGACTACCAAGTATTAACCGAGCTTGATGGTTATTATTTATTAAGAGTAAACCCGTTAACGGGCCGCTCGCATCAAATTCGTGTGCAACTTTCAACTATGGGTTGCCCAATTGTTGGCGATAATAAATATGGCTATCCAAGAGGGAGCAGGAAGGGCAGTATTTGTTTGCATGCTCGTCAGTTAGAATTTATCCACCCTGTAAAAAAAGAGCCTGTTAAAATATTTGCCCAACTGCCAAAAGACGGTTTTTGGGAAAAGTTTGAGAAATTTTAACTACCTCCCCAAACGAAGTACTGTACCGCTGACAACACTTTCATCTTGATCGATTTGGTAGATCTGTTCCCCAACGGTAGCAGTATCGCTCAAACCGCCATCGCTTTTTAGCGTCACGAATCTATCTAAGGATCTAAAGTCGTCTCTGTCGGAATTACGAATTTGCTTTTGCATATCTGTATCAACTACGCCGGGGGCAATAGCCAAAACTCGCACACCGTTGGCCACATCCATTTGTTCTTCTGCCATGGTTTGTGTCAACATATTTAAAGCTGCCTTTGAACTACAATACACCGACCATCCAAAATAAGGCTTAGTAGCTGCTCCTGAGGTAATGTTGATGATTGTCTTTTTTGCAGTCCATCCTTTGGTGAGCCTAGAGAAAGCCGAACTAAGAACAAACGGCACCATAATATTTAAAGTGAATCCTTCTTCGATTGCACCCACATCTAACTTCTCTACAGGCCCAATTTTGCCAACTGTCCCAGCATTGTTAATCAAAGTTATCTTGCCAACACTGTTCGGATTGAGCAGTTCGAATAGCTTCTCCAATTCCTCTTCTATCTCATAAGTTTTAGAAAGATCAAACTTTATTTGGCTCACCCCTTTAGCCGTTAACAATGCGTTACTAGTTCTCGCTATAGATAATACTTTATACCCATTGTTAACATAAGCTTTAACAAGGCCCTCGCCTATTCCTTTACTTCCTCCAGTAATAATTAAAATCTTTTCCATAATTAGTGAGGTAACTTTTTTTTAAAATAACCGTAAAACCATGTACCTGCAACAGCACTTAACAAAGTAACAATTATTACAGTAGCACCTGTGCCAATTTGCGCAAATAATGGGCCAGGACATGCGCCTGTTAAAGCCCATCCAAAGCCAAACATTAAACCTCCGTAAATCTGTCCTTTATTAAATCTCTTAGTTTGAAAAGTAATAGTCTCGCCATCTATCGTTTTAATATTGAGACTTTTAATAAGAAAAACAGATATTAACCCCACTAGCACCGCACTACCAATTACACCAAACATGTGAAAGGATTGCAATCTAAACATCTCTTGAATACGAAACCAACTTACCACTTCGGCTTTTACAAATACGATACCGAATAATATCCCTACCAATAAAAATTTTAAATTCGGTAAGATTCTTATGTTTTTGCTTTCCATGTTATAGGGTTAAGATTAACGGTAAAATTAAATTAGCCATGATGAAGCCTCCAATCATAAAACAAATAGTGGCTACTAAAGATGGCCATTGCAAGGTAGACAATCCCATAATCGAGTGACCACTAGTGCAACCTCCGGCGTAACGCGTACCAAAGCCAACGAAAAAACCTCCTACCACCATCAACAAAAATCCTTTTAAGCTAAATAATGTAGTCCAATTCATAATGTCTAGTGGTACTAAATTATTATAATCCGTGATGCCGTAAGTTGTTAATTCAGTAGCCAACTTCGGATTTACTTGCACAGGATTTGGATTATTTAGCCAGTGCGCTGCTATTACGCCACCGAAGAATATCCCTAACACAAAAAACAAATTCCAAGCCTCGTTTTTCCAATTATATTTAAAGAAAGAAACATTAGCAGGTATACACGCTGCGCAAATATGCCTAAGTGATGAACTGATGCCGAACGACCTGTTGCCCAAAATAAGTAGCGCAGGAACTGTAAGTCCGATTAAAGGCCCAGCAACATACCAAGGCCAAGGGTGTTTGATAAAATCTAACATAAGGTGATAATAATTTACAAAAATAAATGTCTATGATCACTTTTGAGTAGTTGAAAAGACATAATCAGTGAATTGCGGAATAAATTAATTACTCAATTAAATGCTTAAATTTAAAAAATATTTTAACTTTGAAAAAAGGTGCACTAATTGTACATTTTACACTAAGGTTTTTAAATCAAACAAAATATAAATAATGAGTTTAATAATTGATGTTCATGCTAGGCAAATCCTTGATTCAAGAGGTAACCCTACCATTGAGGTAGAAGTGATGACTGAGAATGGCTTAATGGGCCGTGCTGCAGTTCCATCTGGCGCAAGTACAGGTCAGTACGAGGCTGTTGAATTACGTGATGGCGATAAAAAAACTTACTTAGGTAAGGGTGTATTGAAAGCTGTTGAAAATGTAAACACTAAAATTGCTAAAGCTTTACAAGGTGTTGATGTTTTTGAGCAAGTTTTAATTGATAAATTAATGATTGACCTAGATGGTACCGAAAACAAACGTAATTTAGGTGCAAACGCAATATTAGGTGTTTCTTTAGCAGTTGCAAAAGCTGCAGCGAAAGAAAGTCGCCAACCATTCTACCGTTACATTGGTGGTGTTAATGCTAACACTTTACCCATCCCGATGATGAATATCATTAACGGTGGTTCTCACTCAGATGCGCCTATCGCATTCCAAGAGTTTATGATTATGCCAGTTGGCGCTCCTTCATTCTCTGAAGCTTTACGTTGGGGTACTGAGGTTTTCCATAGCTTAAAAGCAATTTTACACGATAGAGGTTTATCTACAGCTGTAGGTGACGAAGGTGGTTTTGCTCCTACTTTTGATGGTACTGAAGATGCTATTGAAACTGTATTAAAAGCGATTGAAAAAGCAGGTTACAAGCCAGGTGCTGATATTTGTTTAGCATTAGATTGTGCATCGTCTGAGTTTTACAAAGATGGAAAATACGACTACACTAAGTTTGAAGGTACTACAGGCGTAATTCGTTCAAGTGAAGAGCAAGCTCAATATTTAGCTGACTTAACTGCAAAATATCCAATCATCTCAATTGAAGATGGGATGGATGAAAACGATTGGGATGGATGGAAAAACCTAACCGACAAAGTTGGTGACCGCGTTCAATTAGTGGGAGACGATTTATTTGTAACTAACGTAAAACGTCTGCAACAAGGTATCGACACTAACACTGCAAACTCTATTTTAGTAAAAGTAAACCAAATTGGTTCTTTAACTGAAACAATTAATGCGGTAAGCTTAGCACAAACTAGCGGTTATACGTCTGTAATGTCTCACCGTTCTGGTGAAACTGAAGATGTCACCATTGCTGACTTAGCTGTTGCTTTAAACTGTGGTCAAATTAAAACGGGTTCAGCTTCTCGTTCTGATAGGATAGCAAAATATAACCAGTTGTTACGTATCGAAGAAGAATTAGGTGATTCAGCTAAATTCATTGGTAAAGACTTCAAATATGCTAAGAAGTAATTCTTAATTTGATAAATAAAAGCCCCGAAGATTAAATCTCCGGGGCTTTTATTTAAATATTTTATCATAAAAACTGGCATTTTTGATTGCATTGCAGAGCCTACGACTAAACCTTTAATAAGGAAATGATTTGTCGTTTCTACGAAAATGGACGCCTCACGTAAAAGCATTAGTCGATATTGACCGCTGGCAACTATTTTCATTTTCGAAGACGAAAAAACAAGGCTCTATGCCAAATAGCAACCAGGCAATTAAGATTTCGTAATGCTAGCAAATTCTTAACCACCTGGTTACGCTAATGTGATACTCAATGGCCCTTTTTGAAAAACGTTTATTCGAACATTCTACTTTAGAGTGGTAAACTTTAAAACTTTTGAATAATTCCAATAATTTTGTGGATTATTCCCAGCTGCTAATGCTCCTGCACGGATAAAATAGGTTGACTCGGGTTTTAACTTTGTAAACGTTCTCGTAAATGTAGCATCACCGTTCAAATTGTCATGTTGATCACGGTAAGTTGTATTATCAACAGGATTGTAAGTAGAACCATCCCAAGCCAATCTATTTACTCCTGCAGATACGCTTATCCACGCCCCCATCTCTCTAATATTTTGGTTAAGATCATTGCTTTTCCCTTGATAACTGATCGAAATTGAATTATTAGTGATTGAAATTACTTGCATAGTAACGTTAACAAATGGATTTACTTTAAAGTTGACTTTAGTATCCCCTTTGACGTCAAATTCTACTTCATCTGCATAGAAAGCACCTACAGGATGACCGGTATAAGATCCATTATATAAGGATTTACAAGTAAACGTTCCATTTTGGTTAAATGATATACCCTGCGGACCAGAGGCTGTTCTACTGTAATTAACTTGATAGATATTTAATCCTCCATCTGGATAATTATAACCAAAAGCATTCGTATTATTTGCGGTTTGTATTGTATCGTTCGTTTTTATGTCTAACAAAGCCCCAGAAAGAGAAGCATTCGGCAAATCATAATTATCTATGTCTTTGCTGCAATTCAGAAGGAATAAACTTGCACTAATTATTATTGCAAGATTTATGGTTTTATGCTTATTCATTTAGTTAAGTTTAATTATTAATAACCAGGATTTTGCTTTAAATAGCTATCTGCTCCGCCAGTGCCAATTGGAAAGTAATAAGTAGCTGGCATAAAAGTACGTGTCGGCCTGTTAGGTATTTGCACTATTTGAAATACATAAGACATATCTTTTGGATTAGTATTGTCTTTCCAAATTAGGAAAGGAAATAAAGCATGAAGTGAGGTATTATTTAAAACCTTATCTGCTGTATGCCACCTTCTCAAATCCCAATAACGGTGATGCTCAAATGCCAATTCAACCATACGCTCGTGTCTTATACGTTCTACAGTAACCGCAGACAAATCTAAAAGTTTTATACCTGCTCGTTCGCGTATTTGATTGATTGCTTTAAGGGCGTCATCTTGACGGCCTAATTCCATTGCTGCTTCTGCAAAATTAAGGAGAACTTCGCCATATCTAAATACAATACCCGGCGTAGCTGTTTTATATGCTGCAGGTGCAAAACTAGATGATTCTGTTAAATATTTTTTAATATAAAACCCAGTCTTAGTATAATCACCATTAGTAGAAGGACCATCTTTACCTATAAAACTAATCGCATTAGCTCCGCTACCGTAGGTTTGGCTTTGATCTTCATTAATTAGTGTTCTATTTCCATCTATTATACCTCTTCTAAGGCCTATAAATGCACCCTGCGGATCACCATTAGCATGCCATTCTGCATTTGGGTACAAAATTGACGCAAAAAAGCGAGGATCTTTACCTGCAAATAAATCTTCTGGATTTTTGTACTGAATAGGGTTTCCATTCGCATCATTCACTTTCAGCTTGCCTGGCGTTCCATCAACATACTCATAAGACTCTACCATTTCTACGGTTGGGTTAGTAAAGCAGCCCCAGTCTACTTTAAAACTCTGTGGAGAGTTCTTAAAATCAAAATTGTAAGCATTTGTAGGAACTAGATATGCCTTTGCAAAAAGCACTTCTTTATTAGTAACAGGATCTGCACCATTAAACAACTGCTGATAGTTCTTAGCAGGATCAGCATTTCCTTTATAAAGCGCAAACATATCCGATTTGATAATTTCATTGGCAGCATCATATGCTTTTTGCCAGTAGGTGCTAGCCTGAGATGCCGAAATACCAACTAGACCATCGATTTGAACAGTACCGTATTTCGCTTCCGATGCAGCATATAACATAGCCCTACACTTTAATGCGTAAGCAACGTATTTCGTGACACGATACTTATCACTACCATCTCCATATGCAGGCTTTAAATCGGCAATAACTGCATCCAATTCTTCTGCTACAAAATCGTAAACCTGCTGTTCAGTGCTTCTAGGTACATTTAAAGATTCAACTCCATCTTTAAGTACAGCCGTTACAAGAGGAACTCCCCCGTATCGCTTTACCATACCGAAATATACAAAAGCTCGCAAAAATCTAGCTTCAGCTAAATATCTAATTCTCAAATCTTCATTGATGGCTGATGATGGTATCTTAGTAATAAAATCATTCAAATCTTTAATTAATCGGTAATCCCACCAACCGTAACCATTAGTAACAGTATTTTGATATCCAGTCGCCGACCATGAGTAACTACCCGTAGCTTCATCTGTCCATACCCATGTGTAATTTGGTGCGTCATTCTGACCTGGGTCACCATAAGTTTGATCTTCGAAATTAGAGCCTATTCTACTATATAACGACGCCATTAAAGCCTGCACAGCATTAGGCGTAGAATAGGCTTGATTGCCTGCTATAAGACTTGTAGGATTAAGATTTACAAAATCTTTTTTACAAGATGTACTAAGCAGTAAAAAGCAACAAAAAATATATAATAATAACTTTTTCATTATTTTGTTTTTAGGTAATAAAAATTAATATAAATTTAGAAGCCCACGTTTACACCAAGTGAGTAAACTCTTTGTGCAGGATAATAATTTCCATTCGTATTGCCCGCTAATGCTTCTGGGTCCAAGTATTTTACTCCAGTAATCATAAGTAAATTTTGTCCGGAAACGTAAAATCTAGCACTTCCAACACCAACTTTTTTTACTAGCCTTTCTGGCAAAGTATAACCAACATTCAAGGTTTTAAGCCTGATGTAGCTCCCGTCTTTGGTCCAAAAAGTAGAGTTTTGTTTATTATTATCAGATCCTCCGGCAATTGTACTTGGATATTTACCAGGTATCCACGGAGTAGTAGGATCAAATACATCTTCGTGGCGCCAACGATCAGTAAAAAATTCGAATGTACTAGCTCCGTTATTAAACGGATTTTGTAACGAACCGCTGTAAGTAACGTCAAAATGAGCTGCTCCTGCAAAAAGTGCCGAAAAATCAAAGCCTTTATAGGTTAATCCTATATTTAAACCATATTGAATTTTAGGAAAACTACCTCTATTGATATAAGTTTGGTCGTCGCCATTTATTACACCATCTCCATTAATATCCTCATATTTAATATCACCGGGCCTGAGGGTGAGATTTGCTTTTCCATCTTGTATGGGAGATGTGTTAATATCCTGCTGGCTTTGGAACTGCCCAAGTGCTACATAGCCTCTGCCGATATTTACCCATCTATATGCAGTAGCACCTGTATAATTGTACCATGCACTACCTGCTGGTGCATCTTCTCTATACCCATTTTTTGTGCGGCTATAAGCCACATTTGGAGAAATATTTAATGTTAAACCTCCTATTTTTTTGTTATAACCTAACTGAAGTTCAAAACCACGTGTATTATCTTCATTAAGATTTGCATGAGGTGGATTAAGTCCTGATACCGAAGGGTAATTTGCTAATACAGTAGCCTGTAAGCCTGTTCGTTTTCTGTAAAATGCATTGAATTCACCAGTAATCGTATGATCAAATAGTCCCCATTCTAACCCTACATTATACAATGTACCCACTAACCAAGTTAATGATGGATTAGCATAAGACCCAACTTGAAGACCATTAGTAGGGGCACCAGAATTAAATAGATAACTTCCCGAAGGATAATTATAGCCCGATAGATAATTAAAACCGCCAAAATCAGCATCATCAGGTATACGGGCCCAAGACGCTTTTAGTTTTAAATTATTAATTATTTTTGATTTTAAAAATGATTCTTTAGAAATTACCCAACCTGCTGATACCTCAGGAAAAAAACCTCCTCCGTTCGGAAACTTCCATGAATAATCGTATCTACCGCCAAACTCTGCTAAATATTTTTCTTTATAATCATAATTTATCCTACCTGCGTAGCCCATATATGCCGTTTGCCAGTTACTGGGAATTCCTACATTTTGCCCAAGCGTGTTACCTAGTCCTAATTGATCCAACGCATCAATGGAGAAATCTCTACTTACATTAAAGCCAAATTCCTTAGTTTTAGTTCTCTGTAAAAGCAATAAACCAGTAAAATGATGGTCGTTATTAAAAGTACGTTCATAGTTTAGAGAAAGCTGCAAATCCGAAGGTATCCCGCCTTGGAAAGTACCTTGGGTTAGACTCGATGGATTATTTGCTGTAGAAACTATAATATAACTATCAGTTGTTGGTGTATATCCATATAACGAATATTGCTTGTTCCAATTTTTATAGTTCTGGTTTTTATACTCATAGTTGAAGTTAACTTTAGCAGATAATCCATCTACATAAGGAATTTTATATTCTATTATACTCGATGCTCCGAATACTGCCCAGGTACTAGAATTATAACCTGCCTCATTACTTGCCAAAGCCATAGCATTTGCACCTGGAACGTTTGTAGTACCAAAATATTGAGGATTATTATTTGCATAAGGTGCAAACAATGGGTAGGTACGGTAAATGGTTTGTATTACATTTAAGTTGTTTCCGGCTATTCCCGCTGGCGGGGAAATCCTATCTTCGAGCCTCGCCGAAATATTTAAAGAAACTTTTAGCCTTTCAGTAATTTGCATATCTAAATTGCTTCTTAAATTATATCTTTTGAATTTAGATGTCCCAGACTTTAGAAATCCCTCTTGGTTTAAAATTCCTCCTCCAATAAAATATTTCGCCAGATCATTCCCTCCGCGAACGCTTAAATTTAAGCTAGACATTTGAGCATAATCCTTTAAAACCTCATTATACCAATCAGTGCTTTTATGGTTGGCATCACTTTCATCTTTCCATTTTTGCACTTCCGACTCGCTATAAGGAAGCACTGGCGGCACGAATGGAGTATTAGGATTGAGCGTAATAGCATTTATTGAGGCTTCATTAGTAAGTTCTACAAATTGGCCCGCGTTAACAAGCTTAGGAAATGCAATGGCGTTACCTTGTATACCTGTATAGGCATCAACAGATAGAACAGGTTTACCCATCTTACCACGTTTTGTAGTGACAATAATGGCCCCATTAGCGGCCTTGAAACCATACATAGCTGCTGCACCGTCCTTAAGAACAGTTATACTTTCAATGTCGTTGGGATTAACTTGCGTAAAATCTGTGGGCACTCCATCTACTATAGTAAGGGCTGAGCCAAATCCACGGATATTAATATTTGCAGCATCGCCACCTGGTTCGCCACTTGTTTGCTGGAACTGCAAACCTGGCAAACGTCCTTGAAGACCATTATTAATGTTAGCGATTGGAGCTTCTGCTAAATCTTTACCAGCTAATTGTGTGACCGACCCTGTTAGCGTAGCTTTCTTTTGCGAACCATATGCAACAACAACAACCTCATTCAGTCCCTCTTCAGATTCTTTTATGGTAATGTTAAATACATCAGCAGTATTGTTTACAATAATTTCTTTGTTTTGGTAGCCTATCGCTACAATCTGCAGCACGTCGCCTTTGACAGCGTCTAAGGTAAAATTTCCATCTATATCAGTAGAAACTACCTTAGTGGTTCCTTTAATACGAACGTTAACGCCAGGTGTTGGTTTGCCTTTTTCATCAACAACTCTTCCTTTTATCTTATCGAGTACTTTGGTCGAAGATATAGATTTAATGGCATAGGTTAATTTGTTGTACTCCAAACTGGTTGCTTGAGCTTGAAATACTGCAATACAAACAAACAAAAAAGTAAGTTTGATTACATGCAGGTCTTTGCGGCTATTACAGGACGACCCGTAATAAGGCAGTTTTTTGTGAATCATATATTTGGTTAGGTTTGTTTTTCGAATTCCTTTGAAGAATTCTTAAATAGGTAAATTGATATTTAAAATTTTAAACTACTAAATAGCTAATGCAATTTGCCAAGTGTGTATATTTTTCTTTATAAATGCTTTCCTCCTCTCATTTATTTAACAGAATAGAAGTCAGCAACTTGTAAAAATCAAACTGGCAACTTATATATAAATGTCATTTAGACAATTAAAGTTAACAACTTTCCTGTTTTTGTAACAAAATTTTTAAAACAATTTAGGAATACACCTCTGTACTCGCTGAAAAAGGCATTTTTTAATTAAATTTGTTAATAAGTTGATAATCTGAATTATTATAAAAAATAAGAAATTCTAATCTTAGTACATATTTCTATCTTTGCTTTATGAAACGTTTATTCGAACTTCTGGGAAATAAATACTTTTTGGCCATTTCAGCTTTTGCCGTGTGGATGTTATTTTTTGATAAGAATGATGTAATATCGCAATATGAGTACAGTTCTCAAGTGAGTAAGTTGCAACAGGAAAAAGATTTCTATAATAAAGAAACCGCAAGTGTAAAGAAAGATCTAAAAGAATTAGATAGCAATTTAACTACTGCCGAGAAGTTTGCCAGAGAAAAGTATTTTATGAAAAAGCCGAACGAAGATGTTTTCGTTATTGTAAAAGAAGAAAAGAAAAATTAAGGCTTTTCGTCTCCCATTCCCTTTAACATCCCGAGCGACAGGTAAACAATACCAACCGCCACTAAGGCAATACAACCCCACATAAACCACGCTTGTTGCCAAATGCTTTTAGTTGGATTTACTGTTGCTTTGGCATTTAAAACCTGAATTGCATCGATATTTGCCTGCATTATTTTTTCGGGTATACTGTTTTCAAAGTAAGCAATGTCATAATTTGGCTTCGTCAATTGTTCATTGCCAACTTTAACTTTATAACTTTCTGTAGAATCCAAGTTCGCAATAATTCTAACAGGAATTTGATACAAATTAACACTTGATATACTCAGTGGAAGGTTATCTTGGTTTTCGATTTCGACAACAAACTCTTTTTCCCGAAGTTGATTGATATTAATTCTGTTCTCCGAATTAGAGGACAACTGGAAATTGGCCCATTCTTCAAAGTAGCTATCTATGCGATGTTTTACTTTTCTTGTCCTTTTGACCAATAACTTTGCATCTCTTTTATAAAACTGAGGCTTCGCGATACCGAATACAATTTGATTGACAGTTTGGGCTTCATTAAACTTAATTTCGATGCGAGTAACCTTGCCGTCATTCTTCATTTTGTTAATGGATGGATTTACTTGTAATAGCTGATGTGTAATGTTCCTATTTACAGAAACGCCTACCTTCAACACGTTTATTGGCAATGTCTTTTTATCGTTAAAATCTATTTTGATGTATTTGTAAGCGTTTACCGGAAAATTAATCTCTTTCCTAACAAATGTTTTGTCACTGTCGTGCAAATTGTCCAAAACCTGATTAGCAGCCACTCCATACCATTTCCGCATATCGTTACTGCCACTAACGTTGTAAGCTTTTATAACATTGGTATTGCTAATTTCTAACGTTAATGTATTCAAGTACTGACCGGTATTATTCTTTACTACAACCGCAGAACTTTTTCTAAGCGAGTCTTCTCTATGTACGATGGGAATATCTTTGAGAACACTTGTGCTGCTTACAAATGGATCTTGTTCTGACAGGTAAGGGACTTCTCTGTTCTTAGAATCGAATATTCTTAAATCGACCAAATTCTCATCAGCTTTAGCTCGCAATTCAGTGGGCACCATAATTGCATACCATCCGGTTCGTTTGTTGCCAATAATATCGCCCGAAGCAGTAAAATGCTGCGCTCTTAATTGTTGCGAAAAAATTACACCTAATACAAGTAGGCAATATTTGCTTAAATTATTCGTCATTTTTCACCTCCTTATCAGCCTCAATTTCATCGGTAACCACCAACCTTTTTATTTTTTGGTACACAAATGAAATCACCAAAATTAAAACACCCAGTAATATAAAAGCTACTATTTTCCCTGTTTCGGAGGCGTTTCTGATATCGTAAGTAAACAATTTTATTACAGTTAAACCAAGCAACACCAAGGCCGCCAAACGCCAATGCTTTGATTTCTTTTGGATTCCAACTATCAGAAAAATGAATACTAAAACCGCCCAAAGAATTGGATAACCAGTTTTTATAACGAAAGCCCGTAACGTTTGTATTTTCTCCGCAGCCAACATATCTAAAACAAATTGTTTGCTTTCTGAACCGTTACCACGTTTTAAAAACGAACTAATTTCTGACGCCGTTGGCAATGTCAAAGCGCTATACATTGAATGCAACATTAGTTCGAAACTCGCAAAGTAAATAATAACGAAAGCCGCAACCCAAATAACCACAGCGGATTTAATTTTTGTTTTATTTCTATATCGATATAAAATGTAAACAAAATATGCTGTGCAAGCTATTAATACGAAGTGAATTGCATAAGCCAATTACCCCTTTGTGGCATAACTGATATATGATTTTGTCTCGTACATCGCGTAGCGAGAAAACACAAAAACGAATAAGAAGATATTTATAACTGATACAACTTGCGCCAATGATATAAATATTCCATCCTTTTTAATGAAAATTGAATAAATACAATTGAAAATACGAGGGGATACAAGGCGATTACCGAATCTGGTGCATACGTACTCTCTAAATATTTAAACGATTGATGTTGGGTTTCCAGAAATCCGCCAAAATAAGCTAGTAAAACCCCGACTACCGCAAGCACTAAGCGGTACCGTTTGATATTGATGGGAATAAATTTGAAAACTGTCTCGTCATTATCGTCCTTTAATAGCCTCCATACTAAAAATATAGAAACTACACTAAATACACTCGTGATAAAAACGGGATTAAGTACGACAGCAAAATTAGTGTTACCAATATAGCCACCAAACCAGTCCATAACTAAGCTTATGCACATTAGAAAATGAACAGCGATGGCGCCAAGTTTGAAGCTAGCAAATTTAGATTTTTTGGTGAGCCAAGTAAGCAGGACAGCTTCCGCAGCCCAAAATAAGGTAATGTAATTACCCGAAAATTGTACTGGTACGGCTAATGTTGCAAAACTGAGTGATAATCCGATTAGGAGATAAATTAAGTTCTTATCGTGATCAGATTTTTTATAGATAATCCAAGCGCTGATTAAATTCAGTACTGCTAAAACGGCTGTAAACACGCCTTTCAATTCTGGATGAAATTTTTGAAACACTGCCATTCCGATACCGTAGAATATTAAAGTATTGGCTACCATTACCGCAATTTGAATGGCAGAGAACACGCTTTTAAACTTAATATTGTTGATCATATTCATCGTCGCAAATATCACGAAAGCAAAGCCCAACGCTGGCAAGTAGGGAGCGTTCACTTTTCCGATAGCACCTAGAAACCAAGTAAGAAACAAGACGGTGGTAAATACATAAGATAACAAATTCAACAACAACCATCTTTTATAATAAGCAATAGCTAATATCCCAACATTTAATATGGCCACATAGGTAAACAATACCGCATAATTACCGCTTCCAGTACTTACCATAAACGGAACCGAAAAACCGCCAATAAGTGATAATACAGCCAACTCTACCCTATTGTACGATAGCGAAACAAAGGCGCTAAACGCAGTGATAAATACCATAATTACAAAGGCCACTTGCTGATTAATCAAATGGTAATCGTGAAAGGCAATAGCGATGGTTAAATAAAATACGGCTACAGCTCCAGCCACCAAGACTGAACTAAATGCTTTGTAATTGGTACGAAGCTTATGCGCAGTAAACATAATAAGACCACCTACTAAAACACCAATCCCAACCCGGGGAGGCTCGCTAATCCAATCCTTATCAATAGCGAACTTTACAAAATAGCTAATTCCGAGTACAAGTATTAAAACCCCAATTTTGTTGATGATATTTTCGCCAATAAATTTCTACAAATCTGGATTATTCTCCTTGAAGGTTCTCCACCAAGAAGGTTTGGGTTAGTAAAGAGGCTTATCAAATTGACGTTGAGGTTTTTTATAAACTGGAATATTGGGTTGCTGCTGAGGTACAACTGAAGATTTAGGCGTTTATAACAGCCGCTGGGTTTGGTATAGTTTCTGGAACAATCGGTTTTTCGACACCTACTGCTTCCGGCTTGACATCTGCAATAACTTCTGGCTTTTTTTTCGTTTGCGGCTGCACCACAGGCTCTGCAACACTTGTCGGCAAGGTTTCCTTTTTCGCTTGGCCTTGTTCTTTAGCCCAATTCTCGTAGAAGGTATTTAGGTAATTAATTTTAACTACAATTTCGTTGAGCTTCGTGTTAAGGGAAATGTATATAAATATTAACCCAACAATAATGATGAGCGCTATGAGTACCTCCATAATATACCTGATAAATAATTGTTATCTAAATGTATTGAATAAAGATGAAATTACAGGAAGACAAGCATTTAATACTTAACTCGCAGTTGGAGTAAAGAAGCAAGCGGAATACTAATAGCCGAATTTGGGCAAAGCCAATTTATACTTAACTACGATAATACGTAGGGCAGTAATAAAACTGATGACTACCACAGTAGCTACATCGGTATTGAGGTTAAATTTTAAGAGTAGAAAATAAAGCATTCCTCCCACAATACAAGCGGTTGCATAAATCTCTTTCCTAAAAATGAGCGGTATTGTATTGAGTAGTGTATCTCTAATCACGCCCCCAAAACACCCCGTAATAGTTCCTAATGCAATACAAATACCTGGACTAAGCCCAAAATTAATTCCTTTTTGTACCCCAACCAAGGTAAATAACCCTAAACCTAGCGAATCGAACAGAAAGAGTGTGATTTTAAACTTCTTGACGTGCTGTTTAAATAACAACGTTAATAGCGATGTGACTAGAATTAATAAACAGTAATTCACATCACGCATCCACGCAACAGGCGTATCTCCCAAAAGCATATCTCGCACTGTACCGCCACCAATAGAAGTTACAAAAGCGATGATTAACACGCCAAAAGGATCAAGGCGCTTTTGAACGGCAGCGAAAGTTCCTGAAACCGCAAAAGCTACAGTGCCTAAAACCTCAATAATTTCGGTGGTGTTAAAATCTGTCATTATTAAACTTCTCCATTTCGTTTTCTGAAAAACCATTCTGCCGAAAGCAAAGCCAAAATCAGTGCGAAAATCCATTTCAAGTTTATCATTTCTTCGTATCGCCTGTCCTCATATGAAATCGTTTTTACCGTTCCTCTTTTTTCTAAATCATCAACTATGTTTAACAATTGACTAGGCATATACATTTTACCGTTAGTTTGTTGCGCCATTGTGTTTAATAACTGATGATTGGCAGTAGTTTGCTGATACTCGGCAATTAACGCATTGACGAAAAATGCACCGTTGGCGGTATATTCTTTATCACCTAAAGCTGTACTTGCCACAAAAGTATAATTTCCCTGAGGCAGTAAACCAGCATCAAGTAGATAGGCATTTCCAGATTTTGAGAAGGTAAAATTAAAAGTTTTGCCCTCCGCGTTTTTCAACTGTACTTTAACCTCTGGCGTATTTGTGGGCTCTAAAGCATCGTTATACAAGGTTGCATTTAATAGCACATTTTCATTTTCTTCGAAAGTATTTTTGGCGCTGTAAGCTTTAAACTTACGCTTGTCTTCCTTAACAGATAAGTATTGTACCGTTTTGGAAATCATCTCGGCAACTAGCGGATAACTATTTTCATCCTTAGCCTCTTGCAATTTCCACTTCCAAATGCCTTCCCCAATTAAGTAACCAACTTTTCTACCCGCATCGTCCATAAAAAACAGACTAGGTGTTTGGGTATTAACTCTTCCAATACGTTGGTTAATCAAAGCCGAATAGCTGCCCTTAATCATAACGTTAGCAAACGGAATTTGCAGTGGATCGTAAGTTGCAAGTTGCTTTACGCCTGTTTCGTGGAGAGTGAAAGTGGTGAAATTATGGTTATACAAAGGAAAAACCTCCTGTAGCGAACCGTTAGATCTGGCAAAAACAATCTGCTTTTGTATTTGGTTAAAGGTCTGTAAATCGCTTTGCGCCCCAATAACATATAAAATGGATATTTTTTGCTGTTGTAATTTGGCAATTAATGCCGAAGCCGACTGTATTTGTGCCGGCAATTGGTACAAAATCGCTAAACTGAATTTAGAAGCATCTACAGTATTTAATTCATCGCCGAGCGTCAAGGTTGCCTCGTAATGCTTGTTGAGTTCGATAGCCTGCTTAAAAGTAGCCACATCGGGATGAGGTGCCGCTGAAGCAATCAATATTTTTTGGCGACCATCGATAACCTCGACATAAATGGTTTGCGAGTTGTTTTTTGTAGTAAGTTCGTTCTTTAAGCCTGAAACGCTTACCGTGTACTCGTGCACACCAACCTTGTTCGCCTTCAATTTCACCGAAACTTCTTTAGTAAAGGATGAAGAATTGATGGAAACTTGTTGCTCTTTTATCTTCGCTCCATTCTCGTAAACGCTAAGTTGCGTGTTTTCGCCTTTGCTTTCGAACGCTTGCACCAATATATCTAGCGTAAATTCATTATCTAGATAAACGATATTGTTATAGTTAACATTTGCCACTAACACATCCTTTTTCGGAATGGTATCACCCAATGCAATGGTGTAGACAGGCGCATTAATTTTATTCAAATCATACAGCGGGTTACCGCCACGATTAAAAATACCATCAGTTGCCAAAATAATTGCGCCAACATTTCTGTTTAACAGTTCATCATTCAATCGGTTAATTAATAAATTGGCGTTGGTAATTTGGTCGGTACCAGTAAACGATAAACCTTGCTTCACACTATCGCCAAAACTGTATGTTTTCACTTCGTACTTTTCCGACAGTTGATCCCGCAAGGCGGTTAAATCTTCCTCGTACTTTTTTGCATCGAAGTTTGCTGCGGTAATTGCCCTTATAGACAGCGAATTATCATTTGCAATGACTATGATTGGCTTTTCGGGCGTGTGGGTAACTCTTTTTACCAAGGGAGCAAACAGCAGAAAAGCAATGACAGCTACCGTTAAAGTTCGTAGCGCAAAGAGACTCTTTCTTAATTTTACGCTCAAATTTTTATTGCTTGTATACAATAGCCAAGCATAACCGAAGCCCAAAGCGAAGCAGCCAAGCAATACAAACAAAGTTGATATCGAGAAAAAATTAGTCATACCCTTTATTGTAAAGATGCTAGTTTAAGTTATAACTTGAAAATGAAATAGAAAAAAGAATATACGCTGATGATGTAATCATCTAAAAATAAACCAAAGTTGTAAATTGCAGTCATCATCTATCATTACCAATGAAAACAATACTTATAGCTGCCTTATTACTTATGATAACCTTAGAAAACCGGGCGCAAATGACTTTTAAACTACGCCAAATGGGTTTTGACCGAGTTAAAAAAGCTTATCAATCCAAATGGAAATCCTTAAATAAAGAATTAAATGATGAAGGCTTTGGTAACGATTTTAAGCTTATCATTGTTGCCTACAAAGCTGAGAAAAAACTAGAAATTTGGCTAAAATCCGCTAGAAGCGAAAATTACAAATTATTTAAGACCTACGATCACTGTAATACTTCGGGTACTTTGGGGCCTAAAGCAATTGAAGGCGATTTGCAAACGCCCGAAGGTTTTTATCACATTAGCGTGTTTAACCCGATGAGCAAATTTCACCTTTCTTTAGGTATCAACTATCCCAACAAAGTTGATGAAGAGCGGACGGGAAAAAATCGGAAAACTGGTGGAGAAATTTATATCCACGGTAATTGTGTAACAGTGGGTTGTATCCCTTTGGGAAATGAAAAAATTAAAGAGGTTTATATTCTCGCTGTTGAAGCCAAAGATAGCGGCCAAAAAGAAATACCAATGTATATTTTCCCTTTTAGGATGACTGATAAAAACTTAGAAAAGTATAGAAAAGAATTTCCTCAGCAAGTAGAGTTTTGGAAAACGCTAAAAATTGGATATGATTGTTTTGAAAAAAATAAGACTTTACTTAGAGCTAGCGAAGTGAACGGTAAATATGTTATCAAATAAAAAAAGTTGGAAAGAACAAACTCTCCAACTTTTATACTTTAAACTTTTAACTCACTAAAGCATACCACCACAAACCGATAAAGTTTGTCCGGTTACGTAAGCGCTCATATCCGAGCCTAAGAACACGCATACATTTGCGATATCTTGAGTTTCGCCCGCTCTTTTTAACGGAATACCAACTTCCCAACCTTCAACAACTTTAGGATCTAAAACTTCAGTCATTTCTGTTTTTATAAAACCTGGCGCTACTACGTTAGCTCTAATATTACGCGAACCTAATTCTTTAGCAACCGATTTGGTAAAACCGATGATACCGGCTTTTGAAGCCGCATAGTTTGCCTGACCAGCATTCCCTTGAACACCAACCACCGAACTCATATTAATGAAAACACCTTTACGAGCCTTCATCATCACTTTAGAAGCCGCCTTAGTTACGTTAAAGATAGATTTTAAGTTCACGTTAATTACGTCATCCCAATTTTCTTCAGTCATACGCATTAACAAACCATCTTTAGTGATTCCAGCGTTATTAACTACGATATCAATAGTACCGAAATCGGCAACAATATCATTGATCAATTGCTCAGCTTCTGCAAATTTAGAAGCATCAGAACGGTAGCCTTTTACCTGCGTACCGTAAGCTTGCAATTCTTGTTCTAAAGCTTGGCCTTTTTCTACTGATGACAAGTAAGTGAATGCCACTTTTGCGCCTTGTTTAGCATATTCTTCAGCAATTTTACGGCCTATTCCTTTTGATGCACCTGTAATTAGTGCTACTTTTCCTTCTAATAATTTCATTCTGAAATGTGTATAGTGTTGTTCTTGTTGTAAAGTTAAAAATTTATACGCTAAACCGCAGGCTCCTGCTGACTTAAGCAATGAAAACTGCCTAATCCCCAAATAATATCAACAGAGTTGATACCAATTACTTCTCTATCTGGGAAACAAGCCCTGATAATCCCTAAAGCTCGCTCATCATTCGGATCGTTAAAAATTGGTACAATTACCGCAGCATTTGCAATATAAAAATTAGCATATGATGCTGGCAAACGTGTATCATCATAAATTACCGCACCCGGCATTGGCAATTCTACGATGTTCAGTTTTCTACCATCTAACAAAGTCATTTGCTTTAAACGCTCTAAGTTCTCTTGCAATAAATGATAGTTTTCGTCTTCAGGATTTTCTTCTACAACCGTTAAAACCGTATCCTCGTTTACAAAACGCGTAATATCGTCAATATGTCCGTCGGTGTCGTCACCAACAATCCCATCCCCTACCCATAAAACCTGCTCAGCACCATAAAACTCTTTTAAGTAAGTTTCAATTTGCTCACGGTTTAAATGCGGGTTTCTGTTCTTGTTTAACAGACAAGCTTCGCTAGTTAAAATAGTGCCAGCGCCGTTAAACTCTACCGAACCACCTTCCATCACAATATCAGGAGTAAATAACGACAAATTAAAATGTTTCGCTATTTTGGTCGGGATCACATCGTCCAAATCATACGGTGGATATTTATCGCCCCAAGCGTTATAACCCCAGTCTACCACAGCTTTTTCATTTCCTTTTACCACAAATGCAGGACCGTGGTCACGGCACCAAGCATCGTTACTTTCAAAAAAGAAAAACTCAATTTGCGATAAATCGGCATCTACTTTTTTCAATTCGGCGACAGCAAATGCCTTCATTGCTTCGTCTTTTACGTTGATGCGTACCTTCTCGCCCCTAGCTACTACTTTAATAAATTGGCAGTAAGGCTCGTAAACAGTCTCTAATTTGCCAGGCCAACTAGCCTCTTTATGTGGCCAACTTAACCAAGTTGCTTCGTGTTTAACCCACTCTGCAGGGAAAGCATATCCTTGCATTTTCGGTGTTGAAACAAATATATCTTTATCTTTTATAAACATTTATTTTAATATAGGTCCTTCGCACGCTCAGGATAACAAACATTGAGGTTTTTTCGACTGAATCGTACTACTTTAAGCTCAATCTATTCCCCGTCAATAAAACGCTTTGTAATTGGCTGGTAGCTATCAATTCTTCTATCGCGTAAAAAAGGCCAGTGCTTACGGATATAATCACTCTGTTTCAAATCAACATCCACCACTTCAGTTTCTTCGTTTTCGTGCGACGCTAAATACAGCAACTTTCCTTGAGCGTTAGTTGCGAAACTTCCACCCCAAAACTTCATTCTACCTTCTTGCTCAAAACCCACTCTGTTTACACTAATTACAGGTAAGCCGTTTGCAACAGAGTGCGAACGTTGAATAGTTTGCCAAGCGTTGTACTGATCTTTGTTGGTCTCTTCGTCTTGCGTAGTATCCCAACCAATTGCTGTCGGATAAAATAAAATATCGGCACCCATTAAAGCGGTAATACGAGATGCTTCTGGATACCATTGGTCCCAACAAATTAACACGCCAATGGTAGCAAACTTAGTTTTGAAAACCTTGTAACCTAAATCGCCAGGCGTAAAATAAAACTTTTCGTAGTAAGCGGGATCATCCGGAATGTGCATTTTACGATATTTACCTAAATACGATCCATCAGCATCTAAAACTGCGGTGGTATTGTGGTACAAGCCTTGTGCTCTTTTCTCAAACAACGAAGCAATAATCACTACACCCAATTCTTTCGCCACCACTTGCAAAGCATCTGTAGAAGGACCCGGAATAGCTTCTGCTAGATCGAAATTATCATAATCCTCTACATCGCAAAAATACAACGATGTAAAAAGCTCTTGCAAACATACAATTTGCGCACCTTTAGCCGCAGCTTCACGTACTTTTACAATCGCTTTCTCTAAATTTTCTTGCTTATTAGCGGTACATGTCATTTGCACCAAACCTACTTTTACATTGCTCATATTGTTAGATTTGCGTATCGAGAATTAAGTATTGAGCAGTTGCCCTCAACCTTACACCTTCAACCTTTTACTTAAAACCATTTTAAAGCCGCAAAGTTAGCTAAAAAGGTGGATAATTTTTAGAAAAGCAGTGTCATACGCAGGTTACAAGGTTAGTCGGGCTTTACGCTATATCTTTTCGTATGCTGTTGCCATCATTTCTAACGTAGCGAGAAATCTGTTCATACAGAAGAAACCAACTTTGAGATGCCTCTCTACATTCGAAATGACGCTCCAAAAAGGGATGTCGCTGCAATCCCGTTTATCTAAGATAAGGTATTACAATTAATAAATAAGTCTCTCCCTAACTCACTTTTTTTTATACGATTTTCGGGATTTAGCCCATTAAACACAAATATTTTCTTTACCTTTTCTATGTCTTCATCATCACATAAAGGACCGAGAGTTACAGACAGATGATTGTTTAAAACGTCATTATCTAGTTGTACATCCAAATATTTTGCATCAACACCAATTTCAATACTCTGCTCAAAAAATTCGGCTCGAGGCTTAATATGCAACAAATATCTAACCTCATTTCTCAACCATCCCCACTTTTCCTCTGATTTATAACAATAAAGTGCTTTACTATTTATAGCTATCCTTTCACCGAATGATTTAATTGAATTTTTCTTCTCTTCCAAAATCTGCTGCAAAGATCGAATTTCAACATGGTAATATGAATAATCAGTATCGGATTTGATCCCCTCTTGGTCTACCACAAAATGTGGATTTATTTGATAACCTTTACGAAAACCTCCTAAAAACCTATCACAACTTGCTGTGAGCTTAGGAATTTTGCGATCAACCCCTTGTTTTGTTTCGACAACTTGCGTAGAAACATGCAATTTATTATTAAAATGCAACCGTACTCCTTTTCCGCTATCACCATATTTACACCACATTTTTTCGCTTTCTTTACACTCTTCAACATACGAGGAAATATAGATCTGTTTTCGTAAATTATATGGTAAATCCTTGTATTCATCTTCATCATCTACCCCATCAATTCGTTTAAATCTAAATGAAGAATTTTCAAGAATTTCTCCTAAAACTTCAATTGATGTATAATGACATATAAGCTTCATTTCTAGTAAATTTTCATAAAAATAAAATATTACACGATATCCTTCAAAATCGTTTCTGCGTGTACACGAGAGTTTTCGATAAACCACTTGTGTGTATCCATACCGCCACAAACTACGCCTGCTAAAATACAACCCAGAGTCATTAGTTACCATTGTTTCAGGATTGTATTGTGGCGTATTATTTTCATCCAAATCCACACCTAAGGAACGTAAAAATTTGAAGTTAGGTTGATAACCCGTCATGGCTGCTACAAAATCATTTTCAATTTCTACTTCACCTTCTGGAGTTTGAATAAGCACCGAATGAGGTTTAATTTCTCTAACCTTACTTTCAAAATAAGCTTTTATAGCACCTTCTTTAATCCGATTTTCGATATCAGGGCGAACCCAATATTTAACGTTTGGTCCTATTTCTTTACCGCGAATAACCATAGTAACTTCGGCTCCTTTACGGAATGTTTCTAAAGCGACATCGACCGATGAATTATTAGCGCCAACTACTAAGATTTTACTAAAAGCATAATAGTCCGGGTCTTTATAATAATGAATTACCTTCGGCAAATCTTCTCCAGGCACATTTAACATAGATGGAATATCGTAGAAACCAGTGGCTGCAATTACATTATTAGCTTGATAGTTTGCTTTAGTGGTTGAAACGTCGAAAATTCCTTCCTTATTTTTAACACAAGTTTCTACGGCTTCAAACAAATGAACGTTCAAATCAAATTTCTGCGTCACTCTTCGGTAGTACTCCAATGCTTCGTTTCTGTTGGGTTTCGGATTGATACTTACGAAAGGAGCTCCACCAATTTCTAAACGCTCGGAGGTGGAGAAGAAAGTCATGAATACGGGATAGTTGTACAAACTATTCACCAAGGTACCCTTTTCGATAATTACATAAGATTTACCAGCTTTTTGGGCTTCAATAGCACAAGCTAAACCAATTGGGCCAGCTCCTATAATTAAGATGTCAAACGTTGCTTCTTGCGTTATAGCCATGTTGCAAATTCATTAAAAAAATAAACTCGATTGAAAGCGTTATCTTTTTTGTTATGTCACGTATTACCTAAGAGATCCTTCGACAAGCTCAGGTTGACAAAGTTAGAAAGCAGGAAGCGCTGAACAAGAAAATTTCGAAAATCAAAAGTTAGTGAAAATTAACGATGCGTTTAGCGTAAGGTGGATCTTGGGGTTGTAAATAGGCGTCATCCCCTAGAAAGAACATTTAACACTTTTATCAAAAAACTAAAAATGACGAAGCTTAAATATAAACTCCGTCATTTCCTCAAAGGGCAAATAAGAAAGAGAACTATTATACCCATACAAACAAACCTACTTTACTACGTCTTTACCTTCACTTATCCATTCTTTCATACCACCAGCATAGTTGGCTAATTGCTCCACGCCATGTTTTTTAAGAATACTATAGGCAATAGTAGACCTATCACCAGCTTGGCAATGAATGACTGTTTTTTTGGTGCTATCGATTTTATGAAGATTTTTTTCTAAAGTTCCCACAAAAGCATGTGTTGCTCCTGCTACATGGCCAGCAACAAACTCTTTTTCGTTTCTTACATCCACAATTTGCACCTCTTCAACGTCTATAGCCGGCTCAAACTCATTGATATCAATCACATTAGCCGTTTGTAAGGGTAAACCTATAGCGTTCACACCATCAATAAACCCGTAGATATTATCCAAACCAATACGCATCAGTTTACGCGTTAAATCTTCCATTGCAGCCTCATCAGCAATTAAAACAAACGGTTGCGCATAGTTTACCGTCCATCCCATCCAGTTGGCAAAAGAATTATTACCTTGAATGTTTAAAGAATTAGCGATATATCCTTTGGCAAAATCAACTTTATCGCGAGTATCAATCACTAACATGCCTTCGTTATAGACTTTTAAGAACTCTTCTTTAGTTAATTTTTTATGTTTTGGTACAGCCGTTAACAATGGCCTATCCACTTTGTTCAACTTTTTCATCATGGCAAAATAAGTTGGCGCTTCTGGCTGACCATCTAATAAATCTTGCATAAAAGCATTCTCATTATCGCCGTATTGCAAAGCCCAGTTTCTAATTTTCTCGTAACCTACGGTTGAACTTGGTACCGCACCTAAAGCTTTGCCACAAGCCGAACCGGCACCATGACCTGGCCACACCTGTACATAATCTGGCAATTGCTTAAATCGGTTGATAGAATCGAACAATTGTTTGGCTCCCACCTCTTGCGTACCTGTTAAGCCCGCAGCTTTTTCTAATAAATCTGGTCTACCTACATCACCCACAAAAACAAAATCACCTGTAAAAAGCATAATTGGCTCTGAAGTTGCCGGATGATCAGTTAATAAAAAACTGATACTTTCTAGCGTATGACCTGGCGTATGTAACACCTCCAACGTTAAATTTCCCAAGTTAATAACATCACCATGTTTTAAACCGATATGATCAAACTCGTATTGCCAATCAGCACCACCCTCATCAGATAAATATAATGCTGCACCAGTTAAAGCCACTAACTCCCGAGCACCACTTAAAAAATCGGCATGAATGTGAGTTTCTGTTACCTTAGTAATCTTCAAATTATTTTGAGCTGCAATTTCCAAGTAAGTATGTACATCTCTCTTTGGATCAATTACAATGGCTTCACCTTCAGCCTGACAGCCGATGATATAACTAGCTTGCGCTAAAGTCTTGTCATACACATTTTGAAAAAACATATTATTTAATTTTAATGGTTATCTATTTTATGATTTAAAACAAAGTTGATGATTATCTAAAAGTTCTACAGTTACATTTGTTACACATAGCGCAACCTTAAAAGCCAATTTCTTTAATGAGGATATACAATCCCATCACCAATACAAATACGCCAAATGCAGGTTTAAGTTTTTTACTATCGATAAATTTCGAAAGATAAGTTCCTGCAAAAATACCGATGATAGCGAGTGCCGTTAAACTGAATAAAAAGGTCCAGTCGAGGGAACCGTGACCTAACTCTCCGGTAAAACCGATAAGTGATTTTACTGCTATGATAACTAGTGAGGTACCCACCGCTTCTTTCATTGGTAGTTTACTCAGTATAACCAAAGCAGGGATAATTAAAAACCCTCCACCGGCACCCACCAAACCTGTTAATATACCCACCAAACTTCCTTCCAAAAGTATTAAGGGGTAATTGAACTTCTGCACTCCAGTTTCTTCAACCTTATCACTCTTGTCAAACTTCAGCATGGTGTAAGAGGCCACAATCATTAACACTGCAAAAATGAGCATCAACAAAATATCTTTGGTTACCACAAAAGAGGCGATGGTAAAAATATCTTGCGGAATTGATGGAAGTAAAGACTTTCGCGTGAGAAAAACTGCAATTAAAGATGGTGTACCAAAAACAATAGCTGTTTTAACGTTAACTAATCCTTTTTTAAAATAAGTGAAAGAGCCTACTACACTCGTTACCCCAACAATACATAGAGAATAAGCGGTAGCTGTTACTGGCATCAGCCCAAATAAGTAAACTAATACTGGAACGGTTAATATACTACCGCCACCACCTATTAAACCTAGTAAAACGCCTATTAATATTGCTGCTATATATCCTAAAATTTCCATGTTGTTTAATTTCTAACAAATTTCAGCAATGCACATAAACACCACAGTTACATATGTTACACAACAAAAAAAGCGTGAAATGTTTCACGCTCTTCCTTTTCTTAATGAGGTAATTTATCTTTAATCAACCCGTAAAGCCATGTGCCTACTATGGCACTTAACATCACGATAAGCGTGGACAAATAACCTGCCCCCGTAAGTACAAACATTGGCCCCGGACAAGCGCCTGCTAAAGCCCAACCCAAGCCGAAGATTACACCTCCAAACAAGTACCTCTTAACTGATTTTTCTTTATCAGCGATTACAATGGGCTGATTATTGATATCCTTTAAATTCTTTCTTTTAATTACCTGTACCAAAATCACCCCTGTGAATAAGGCCGAGCCCATTAAGCCGAACATATGGAAAGATTGAAAATTGAACATTTCGTAAATTCTGAACCATGATGCTGCTTCAGATTTATACATCAAGGTGCCAAAAAACACACCCACAATTACAAAACCTATATTTCTCATGATGATAATTGCTTAGAAAATGAATGGATAAATTAAATAGATCATCACAATACCTCCTATAAAAAAGCCAATTGTAGCAATTACTGAGGGTATTTGAAGATTACTGATACCTGAAATAGAGTGTCCAGATGTACAACCCCCAGCATAACGAGCGCCGAAACCAACCAACAAACCTCCTATTACTAAAATTGCCAATATTTTCGGGTCTTTCATTGCTTCGTTAGAAAACAATTCCGTAGGCACATACGCTTTACCGGCACTATTAATACCTATTTGCTGCAATTGCACAATGGTTTTTTCATTTAATTGAGGGGCTTGATCTTTACCTAAATAATTTGCAGCGATAAAACCGCCAATCATAGCACCCACAACCATTAATAAATTCCACTTTTGCGATTTCCAATCGAACCTAAAAAACGATGATGTTTTACCTGCACCACACATAGTGCATATGGTTCTTAAGTTTGATGACATTCCGAAATTTTTTCCTAAATACAACAACGTAAACATCATTATTGCTATAAGTGGCCCACTTACATACCATGGCCACGGTGATAAAATCCAATCCATAATAAATTTCTTTATTTTTAATTTCTACAAAAATGCGACATCTCTTTTTAGCCTTCAGTCACATTTGTTACACAACAAAAAAAGACCAAGCAAATTTACCGCTTAGTCTTTCTTTTATTTTATCGAAAAATAGATTTATTTCAATAAAATTTCTACACTATTTCGATGTAATTTAATTCTATTTTCGTTCTCCAATGCTTTCAATAATCTAGATATGACCACCCTAGAAGTGTTCAACTCTGTAGCAATATCTTGATGGGTTTTATTCACAGTGTGATGCTTATCGATCTTACTTTTCTCGAAAAGATAATTAAGCAGTCTATCCTTCATGTCCATAAAAGCCAAACTATCTATTGAGCCCAACAACTCGTTAAAGCGATTGCTGTAACTATCGAAAACAAAAGTCATCCAGCCTTTATATTTACCCAACCATTCTGCCATTTTTTGCACAGGTATAAGCACAATAGTACCTGCTACTTCCCCTACTGCTCGTATTTCACTCTGCTTTTCGCCAACACAGCAAGTCATAGACATTGCACAGGTATCACCACGCTCCAAGTAATAAAGAAGCAACTCGCCACTGTCGTAATCTTCTCTCATAATTTTTATCGCTCCAGAAAGCAACAAAGGCATTGTTTTAATATATTGGTTGTAATCTATCAAGACATCACCTTCAGCAAAATCCATCCTCTTTGCCGATTGAATTATCTCATCTATGAGTTCTTCCTCAAACAGATGCCCATATGATTTAATTAGGAGTTCCTTCATTGATATTGCTTTTGCTTAGCGCAATATTACGCCAGTTTACTTGGGCAAACAAAATCCGTACGTTTTAAGCCTGTATTTTTAATGGCCCCATAACCTCCAGCAACATCAACTACCTTTTCTACACCTCGAGATTTCAAAATCGAAGCAGCTATCATTGAGCGATAACCACCAGCACAGTGTATATAGTAAGTTTTTTCGGGATCAACTTCACCAGTCCAATCGTTAATATAATCTAAAGGGCGGGCATAAGTAAATTCCAAATGTTCCGACTGATACTCGCCTGGCTTGCGTACATCTAAGGCTAATATTCCGGGGTTTTCGTTGAATTTCGATTCAAATTCATCAGCAGAAATAGAAGTAATTTGATCCAATTCTTTACCAGCGTTTTTCCACGCTTGGATACCGCCGTTTAAATAGCCGATGGTATTATCGTAACCTACCCGAGCTAAGCGGGTAATTGCCTCCTCTTCTTTTCCTTCATCTGACAATAACAAAATGTTTTGCTTTAAATCTGGAACTAAGGCACCCACCCAAGGTGCAAATTGACCGTTGAGGCCGATATTTATTGAATTAGGAATAAAGGCTTGCGCAAAAGCTTGAGGATCGCGAGTGTCTAAAATTAGCGCATCAACACTGTTTGCTAGATCTTCAAAATCTTTCGGAGATAAGGGATTTAGACCTTTTTGAAATACCTGATCGATGCTTTCATATCCACCCTTGTTCATGGCAACATTTTGCGCAAAATATTGCGGTGGCGGCAAAATTCCGTCAGTTACTTCTCTTATAAATTGCTCTTTTGTGGATGCTTTTAATGCGTAGTTAACTTGTTTTTGATGGCCTAACGTATCGAAGGTTTCTTTGCTCATGCTTTTTCCGCAGGCAGAACCAGCACCGTGAGCTGGGTACACAATTACATCATCGGCCAAAGGCTTTATCTTCACGTTTAACGAATCGTAAAGCATGCCCGCCAAATCTTCCATGGTTAGCGTACCTTTTTGCGCTAAATCAGGTCGACCAACATCACCAATAAATAAGGTGTCGCCAGTAAAGATGCAGTGATTTTTTCCCTGACCATCGGTGAGCAAATAAGTGGTTGACTCTAAAGTATGACCTGGCGTATGCAGAGCTGTAACCGTTAACTCGCCTATTTTGAACTGTTCTCCATCAGTTGCGATATGCGCCTCGAAAGCAGTATTTGCCGTTGGCCCATAAACAATGGTAGCTCCAGATTTCTGTGCCAAGTCTATATGCCCCGAAACGAAGTCTGCATGAAAATGGGTCTCGAAAATGTATTTAATCTTAGCTCCGTTTTGCTCAGCTTTTTTAAGATATGGACCAACTTCACGCAATGGATCGATAATTGCCGCTTCGCCATTACTTTCTATGTAGTAAGCAGCTTCTGCCAAACAACCTGTATAGATTTGTTCAATCTTCATTCTTATCAATTTGAGTTAGTATGATGCGACTTTCATCACATTTAAACAAAAATAAGGTTTAAAATCGAGTTAGCACTTTACTTACATCACTATTACAGAAGTTTTACTTTTTGAATGGTGAATTAATTCGTCAACTCTCCCGCGATGGCAACCTCCATTTGTTGCTTTAGTTCCTCTGTGCTTAAACCCGCTCCCAACAGATACATTAACTTGGTGACCGCGGCTTCGAAGGTTAAATCGTAACCACTCAGAACGCCCATATTTTTAAGTTCGCTGCTGGTTTCATACATACCTAATTTTACCGAACCACCGTTACACTGTGTAATATCGACGATAATTTTCCCGTCTTCTATGGCTTCCGACAACGCCCTAGTGAACCACTTAGCTGTAATCACATTTCCAGAACCATACGCCTCAATTACGATAGCCTTGGCTTTTGATTTAGTTACTGCCCTAACCACGCTTTCGGTAATACCCGGGTACATTTTAATAACTCCAATGTTCGAATCGCAGGTGGTATGAATATGAAAAGGTTCTTTTGGAATAGGAAGGATGTAATTTTTAGAGAAGGTTAAATTTACACCAGCCTCTGCTAAAACAGGATAGTTAGGCGAAATAAATGCTTCGAATTTTTCTGCATGGTGTTTAATGGATCGATTACCGCGAAACAACTGATAATCAAAATAAATACAAACCTCTGGGACCACCGCTTTACCGCCTCGCTTGGTCGCAGCAATTTCTAGGGCTGTGATAAAGTTTTCTTTAGCATCGGTGCGTATTTCGCCGATAGGCAACTGGGAACCGGTTAAAACTACAGGCTTTGTCAAGTTTTTGAGCATAAAACTCAGGGCCGAGGCCGTATATGCCATAGTATCTGTACCATGCAAAATCACAAAACCATCGACAGTTGTATAATTCTCTTGAATTAATTCTGCAAGCACCTTCCAAACATCTGGACCTACGTTAGACGAGTCTAAAATTGGATCAAAAGAATGCACAGACAACTCGTAATTTAATCGAGCCAACTCTGGTACATTTTCTTTAATCTGGTTAAAATCGAAGGGAATTAATGCACCAGTCTGGCTATCATTAACCATACCAATTGTACCCCCAGTGTAGATCACCAATATTTTTGTCATTCATCTAAAATTAATGCATACAAAATACATAACATCAAATAAGTTTACATCATGACAAGAAGTTTTAGCAAAAACCTAAAGTTTAACTAAATCGTTTGCTAAAAATTCAATTTCAAATCGCTTTGCTTAAAATCTAGACACCAAAAATTTGCTTCGAATTTTCTGTTGTAATTTCCGCCACTTCGTGTAAACCTATTTCATATATATCTGCCACCTTTTGAGCAACATGTATGAGGTAACTACTTTCGTTAGGCTTGCCCCTAAATGGGACGGGAGCCAAATAAGGCGAATCGGTTTCTAATACCACATGTGCTAAGTCAATTTGTTTAAGCACCTCGTCTAGCCCAGCTTTTTTGTAAGTAACCACACCGCCTATTCCTAAATAGAACCCCAATTTTATTGCCCGATGCGCTTGTTGCACATCACCGGTAAAACAGTGAAAAATTCCTCGCATTTTTTCATGATGAGTTTCTTCCAACACTTCAAAAACTTCTTCAAAAGCTTCTCTACAATGAATTACAAAAGGAAGGTCCAGCTTTTTAGCCCACTCAATTTGCGTTTTGAAAGCGTCTTGTTGTATAGCTAAAGTAGTTTTGTCCCAATATAAATCGATACCGATTTCTCCAATGGCATATATTTTTCTTGGTGCAATGCTATCGTAAATAGTTGCTAAAACTGTTTGATAATCATCTTTCACATCACAGGGATGCAAGCCTGCCATCGCAAAACAATGGTCTGGATAAGATTTAACCATTTCATCAATCATCGCAATCGATGCCTCATCTACATTTGGCAAAAACAAGCGTTCTACCCCATTGGCAAAGCAACGTTGCATTTGCTCTTCTCGTTTTACAGAATCTTTTTCGTAGTACTGATGCGTGTGCGTGTCGGTTAAAATCATAATGCAAAAATACATTTAAAGGATTAAATCAGCGGCAATGACATAAAAAAAGGCTATCCAAAAAATTGGATAGCCTTTACATATATTTTATCTAAGCCTAGTGACCGTGACCGTCGTGACCTGCACTTGGTGCTGCCGGGGCGGCTGGTGCTGAACCTGCTTTTGGCTTAATAATGTCTACAATTTCTATATCAAATACCAATGGACTATAAGGTGCAATTGGACCACCACCTTGCTCGCCATAACCTAATTTAGAAGGGATGATTGCAGTGATTTTGCCACCTTTACCTACTAATTTGATAGCTTCTGTGAAACCCGGAACGGTACCACCAACAACCATTTTCGTTGGACCATAAGGTCTGCCTTCTTGAAATACTTTGGCATCTTTAGCGATTTTCTCATCACTAGTATCAAAAACTTTGTATTTCTTATCAGTGCCTTTTTTGGTGAATTTACCAGTATAATTCACAGATACTGTATCGCCATCTACTGCTTTAACACCAGCGCCTGCTGCGTTTACGACGTATTGCAAGCCAGTTGTAGAGGTTTGAACTTTTAGGTTGTTATCAGCAATGTAAGCTTTGATCTTACCATCTTCAGCATTTTTCTTTTTATCCATGTCAGCTTTAAAATCTGCTTGGAAAAAATCGCCGGCACGTTTTTGAAAGGTCGAATCAGCTTCTTTTGGTCCTTTTTTGAAAACCTTTTCAATTTTAACAGTAAATACTAAATATTTATCGTTTTTAAATTGCTCTGGCTTTGGTTGCTTAGAATGAAAAGCCATCGTATCTAAGTTGATTTTGAAAGTTGCGCTGTCACCCTCACCAAAAAGTGTCAACACATCTTGCATATCGCCATCATATTGCTTTTTCCCTACCGGAAAAATTTGAGCTTGTTCGTTATCGTAAGTGCTACCCAAAATCGAATCTCTTTCGTTTTTTTGAGTAAAATGCAATTTCACGATATCGCCTTCTTTAATTTTCTCTTTACCTTCAGATTTGTGAATAGTATACAACAAACCCCCTGAACCTTTTTTCTCTGTATTACAAGCGGCTAAACCTAAGGTTGCAGCAAACAGAATTACTAAACTTTTTTTCATTTAAATTATATTGTTTTTCTTTATTTCAGCGAAACAAACTGTATTTTAACAGATTAAGCCCACTTATGTTGATTTAATTTTACTTTGTAAAAGCCCGCTAAGTTAATAGCTTTATTGGTATTTTTAACTGATATCGTGTTTTTTTTAACAAGCTTTAACGAGAAAGCTATCTTTATTGAAGGAGCTGCACTTTGTATTCAGGCAAAATTGATTTAAATTCTGCAATGGTTTCTTCCAAATTCTTATCCGATGCACCCCCGGCAGCGTTCCTATGTCCGCCGCCATTAAAATACTTCTTACAAATTTCGTTGGCTGGAAAATCTCCAGTAGATCTTAAGGATAACTTAACCCTATCAGGTCTCTCAATAATAAATGCTGCTAACTTAATTCCATTAATAGACAAAGCATAATTTACAATACCTTCTGTATCGCCCGTTGAAATTTGGTATTTATCCAGCTCTTCCTTAGTTGCCGAGATGACGGCAGTATTGTAATCTCTCAAAATTTCCAACTTATTAGATAGACAATAGCCCAAAAACTTCAATCTAGTTTCAGATACATTATCATATACCAACTGGTGGATACGCCAATGTTCTGCGCCTAAGTCTATTAAATCTGCACCAATTCTGTAAACTTGAGAAGTGGCCGATGGGAAACGGAAAGATCCAGAATCTGTCATAATCCCGGTATATAAACAAGTAGCGACATCTTTATTTATTAAGCTTGGTTCTTTCATCACGTTCACAATAAAATCGTAAACAAGTTGCGCTGCTGCACATGCGTTAATATCCCAGTGCCTAAAATCATCGAAATCTTCTGGCTCTAAGTGGTGATCGATCATCACTTTTACGGCACCAGCATTTCTAATTTGCTCACCTAAATCATTGATACGACTAAGCGTATTAAAATCCAGACAAAAAATAATCGCGGCTTCATTCACCAATTTCACAGATTGTTCTACCTGCTCGGTGTATATCATTACATCCGCGTTGCGAGGTAACCATTGTAAAAACTCGGGATAATCTGTTGGAGTGATTACACTAACGTGATGCCCTTTTTGGATAAGGTAGCTGTATAAGCCCAAAGATGAGCCCATTGCGTCTCCGTCGGGTTTATGATGCGTTGTAATTACGATTTGTTGCGGCGTTGCCAACAACTTTTTAAGTTCTGCTGCTGTCATAATAATAGGGAACGAAGTTAATGATTTTAAGCTTATTATTGGCTTGGCTTTAATATTAATGCAAGAAACCGTACTTTTGCTCAAAATTTATACAAATGAGCACTAACAGAACTTTTACCATGATTAAACCTGATGCTGTTGCCAATGGCCACATCGGTGCTATCATTAATGATATTACCAAAGCAGGTTTCAAAATTATCGCTTTAAAATACACTAAACTTTCAGCAGAAAAAGCTGGCGAGTTTTATGCAGTTCATAAAGAACGTCCTTTTTATAATGATTTAGTTAGCTTCATGTCTTCTGGACCAATCGTTGCTGCTATTTTAGAAAAAGACAATGCAATTGAAGAATTTAGAAACTTAATTGGTGCTACTAACCCAGCAGAAGCTGCAGAAGGTACTATCCGTCAAAAGTATGCCAAATCTATCGATGCAAACGCTGTTCACGGATCTGATTCGGACGATAACGCACAAATCGAAGGTGACTTCTTTTTTGCTGCAGACGAACGTTTCTAAGCATAGAAAAACTTAAAAACATTGATAAGCACTCTTTTTGGGGTGCTTATTTTTTTTGTATCTTTCGGCCATTACTAAAAATCAGATGAAAAAGATATATTTATTAGCGCTTGCTACTGCCTTCGCTGTACAAACAAATGCACAAACTAAGCCAGTAGCAAAAACAGCTACAAAGCCTAATACTGCGGTAAAGAAACGTACTGTCGCCAAACCTGGAGTAAAAATTGCTCCGAAGCCCATCATTAAAACCAAATTAGATTCGGCCAGCTACGCTTTCGGATGGTCAATGGCCAACAACCTAAAGTCCGCGGGGTTAGCGTCTTTAAATTACGATTTGTTAACTAAAGGATTGAAAGATGCATTTTCGGCAGCAAAGCCTGCATTAGATGAACAAACGTCGCAACAAGCGATAAATAACATTTTTGAAAGCTATGCTAAGGTGCGTGAAGAAAAAGAAAAAACTAAGTTTGAGCCGCAAATTAAAGAAGGAGAGAATTTTTTAGCGCAAAACAAACTCAAAACCGGCATTAAAACTACTGCAAGCGGTTTACAATACGAAGTACTTAACGAGGGTAGCGGGCAAAAACCTAAAGCTACCGATCAGGTTACGGTACATTACAAAGGCAGTTTGTTAAACGGCACCGAATTTGACAGTTCGTATAAAAGAAATGAACCAACTTCGTTTGGTTTAAACCAGGTGATACCTGGTTGGACCGAAGGCGTGCAATTGATGCAAGAAGGTGCTAAGTACCGATTTTTCATCCCGTACCATTTAGCGTATGGCGCTAGAGGCGCTGGTCAAAGTATACCTCCATACAGCACCCTTATTTTTGAAGTGGAGTTGGTTAAAGTGGGTGTCAAAGCCGAATAAATTTAATTCTCAATAGAAGTTTAAAAATGCGTCACGGAATTACCTGACGCATTTTTTTTTAAAACTTTTACAGCTTAAATATGTTCTTTCTAAAATAAAATCGAGAAGATATGAGACAACATACATCATTATTAGCTATAGTATTGTTCGCAAGTACATTAAGCAGTTGCGAGCTCGTTGAAGGAATTTTCAAAGCAGGGGTGTGGACTGGTATTATCGTGATTGTGATTATAGCAGCCTTAGTGATTTGGATATTATCGAAACTTTTTGGCGGTCGGAGAGATTAAATCTACTTACAGAAAAACGATATCCGTAATTACCGTATTGCCCACACGTTCGTTAAGTTTATCTACAATTGATGATTTAACCATTAACAGCTCGTTTTTTACTACAGAAGACTCAATTCGCACAAAAAGTTTCTTTTGGTGGACATAAATTTGTTTAGTACGATTTGCAACAGCCGTACCCATTATCTCGGGCCACAAATTTACTACGCCAGTTTCGTCGTACTTGCCACGCAGCTTATACTGCGCTAACAATCGCTCAATACCTTGTTTTAAGGTTATGTCATTTGGCTTACGCATTGATTACCGCTCCTTCCTCTACCTCAAATAGGTTAATATCAACTTGTATAGCGTCAAAGACATTTCTTACCCTTTCTGCACTGGTGTCTGTAATAAAAATTTGTCCAAAGTCGCTATGCGAAACCATCTCCATTAGCTTAGTAACCCTTAAATGATCTAATTTATCAAAAATATCATCCAATAGCAACAGCGGTTTAAAATCTTTAAACTTTTGCAAATAACTGTACTGTGCCAATTTTAGTGCAATTAAAAAAGATTTCTGCTGCCCTTGCGATCCAAATTTCTTCATCGGCATTGCCGAAATTTCAAACAGAAGCTCGTCTTTATGAATACCGGTTGAAGTACGTTCTAATGTTCTATCTTTCTCAATAGAAGCCGTTAATAGTTCTGCAAAACTTTGTGAATTTAACTGCGATTGATAAGTAAGTGAAACTTGCTCTGCATTGCCACTAATGAAACTGTAATGCTGGTTAAACAAAGGAATAAAATCTACCAGAAACTGTTGTCGCTTGCGAAAGATGATGTTACCCGAATTCACTAACTGCTCATCGATTATTTCCAACAATGCTACATCCAACTTACGCGTGGTAGCAATTTGCTTTAATAGCGAATTTCGGTTTAGCAGATGCTTGTTGTAAACAATTAGCTCGTCTAAATAACTCGCATCTGTTTGAGAAATTACATTATCGATAAAGCGTCTTCGCTCTTCACTCCCATCCATAATGAGATTGATATCATAGGGCGAAATCATCACCACTGGGAATAAACCAATGTGATCCGCTAATTTATCATACTCCTTTTTATTTCTTTTGAAAGATTTTTTTTGAGTACGTTTTAACCCACACGAAATTTTCTCGTTCTTATCATTGCGATCAAAATCTCCCTGAACCAAAAATAAATCTTCATTCATTTTTATTTGCTGGCTATCTATCGGATTAAAATAACTTTTACATAAACACAGATAATGAATAGCATCTAATAGATTAGTCTTACCGGCTCCATTATTACCCACAAACGCATTTACCGCCTTGTTAAAGCTAATATCTGCCGATGAATAATTTTTAAAATTTAGAAGAGTAAGATTTTTTAACCACATAACGAACTTCAAAGTTACCCATTTTTAAGCAAGCTAATACACTAAAGTTTAATTAAATGCTGCAAAAAATGTTGTTACTTTCAACGAAAAATGTATTTTTGCAATCCTTTAAATTAAACTTGAAATGTCTGCAACAGAGAAAGAAACAGAACAACCAATAAGAAAAGGTTCTTTTATACAAGAGAATACGAAGAGCCTAGGCTTTATAGCTGGTGCTATTGTTGTTTTGATTGCCATTTTTATTTGGTATCAAAATGTGTACTTAAAAGGCAGGGCCGAAGATGCTGCTAAACAAATGTTTAAAGCTGAACAATATGTTGGCGTTGACTCGTTAGCTAATAAAGCGATTAACGGCGAAGGCGGATACCCAGGGCTGGAAAAAATTGCAGAAGAGTACGAAAACACTAAATCTGCTAACCTAGCAAACTTATATTTAGGTGGAATTTACCTACGCAAAGGCGAATACAAAAAAGCAGTTGATGCTTTAGGCAAATACAGCGCAACAGGTAGCCCTGTAGCAGATCCTCTGGCTTTAGGCTTATTGGGAGATGCTTATAGCGAGTTGAAAGATTTTAAACAAGCTGCTACGTATTACAAAAAAGCAGTAGATAAATCTACCAACAAATTCACTTCGCCTATGTTCCTTAAAAAATTAGGTTTAGTAAGCGAAAACTTAAAAGACTTTAAAGGCGCTGCAGAAGCATATACTAAAATCAAAGCACAGTTTCCTGATAGCCAAGAAGCGCAAATGATTGACGCGTATATTGCCAGAGCAGAGGCACAAACAAAATAGGCTCATCAACTTGAGATCGAAAAGCTTCGAAGTTAATATTCGGAGCTTTTTTTATACCCTTTCCGCATCCTACTTTAGAAAACGCCCGGTAAATTAAACTATAAAAACTATCTTTGCAGCATGGCAACACACCTTAAAAACCTTTCAGATTTTTCTCACACCACCATCCCTTCGGGAGCGGGATATAAAGTAGCAATTGTTGTAGCAGAATGGAATGCTAAAATTACAGGCGCATTGTACGAAGGTGCTTTTAACACCTTGAAACAACACGAAGTTAAAGAAGAAAATATACTTTCATTAAGCGTACCAGGCACATTCGAATTATCCGGCGCAGCCGACATTTTACTAAACAAAAGAAAAGACATTGATGCAGTAATTTGCATAGGGTGTGTAATACAGGGAGATACTAAGCACTTCGATTTTATTTGCGAAGCAGCAGCGCAGGGCATTACTAATGTTGGTATTAAACATAGCAAACCCGTAATATTTGGTGTACTTACTACGAATGATGAGCAACAAGCCATTGATAGAGCTGGTGGAAGACACGGAAATAAGGGCGACGAAGCAGCTATTACTGCTTTAAAAATGATTGAGTTCTCTTCGAATTTATAGAAAAAATACTTTTCTGATAAAAAAAGTACTACTTTAGTAGTTAAATATCAATTACATAATGAAAAAATTAGTTTTTCTTTTATTATTCGCGTTTTTCGCTATCACCATTTTAGAGTCTTGCTCTAGTAAATTGTGCCCAGCGTTTAGCTCATACCCAGAATCTAAAGGTAGAAGAAGATAGATGCAGTGGAATAATTTAAGCAGCCCGGTAGAAGTAGATCAAATCAAAGCTTCTGTGGGTTATAGCGTCATTTTTAAACACAGTACCCGTTGTTCCATCAGCCTAATGGCAAAACGGTCTTTCGAAGCAGATTGGGACATTTTACCTTCCACGGTTCAATTGTATTTCTTAGATTTAATTTCGCATAGGGATGTTTCTGCCTACATTACCGATGTATTTCAAGTTCACCACGAATCGCCACAAATGTTGCTAATTAAAGATGGCAACTGCATTTTAGACGCCTCGCATGGCGATATCTCGGTAGATGAAATACTAGAAGTAATTAAGACTTAATCCGATTTTTTATATTATAAAGCATAAAAAAAGCTTGTTCCTAACAGAACAAGCTTTTCTTTTATTTTCTAGGGGAGCAACTTTAACTTAGGAAACGATTGCCTCTTCGTTCAATTGTAAAGCTGCCGAAGTACGTTTACGCGTTTGCTCACACAAGACATCGTCTTCAGCTAGTTTTTTCCCAAAGCTAGGAATCATTGCTTTCACTTTATCTTGCCACTCAGCTGTCTGCATTTGTTTTTTGAAACATCTGTTCAGCAAATCAATCATGATAGATACTGCTGTAGAAGCACCCGGAGAAGCACCCAACAAGGCTGCAATTGAACCATCGGCAGCACTCACTACCTCAGTGCCAAACTCTAAAATACCACCACCGCTTGGCTTCTTCTTAATTACCTGAACGCGTTGTCCAGCAACTTCCAACTCCCAATCTTTAATATTGGCATTTGGCATATATTCTTTCAAAGCTTCGAACCTATCTTCTGGCGATTGACGAACTTGATCGATCAAATATTTCGTTAAATCAATGCTTTTTAGGCCTGCGGAAATCATTGGCCGAATGTTGCTTAATTTAATAGAGGCCGCTAAATCGAAATATGAACCATTCTTTAAAAATTTCGTCGAAAAGCCAGCGTAAGGACCAAACAACAAGGCTTGCTTACCGTTTATAATACGTGTATCTAAATGCGGAACTGACATAGGAGGAGCTCCCACTGCTGCTTTTCCATAAACTTTTGCATGATGACGAGCAATTACTTCTTCGTTAGTGCATTTTAACCATTGCCCGCTTACAGGGAAACCGCCAAAGCCCTTACCCTCCTTAATATTTGATTTTTCTAATAATAACAAAGAGCCACCGCCTGCTCCAATAAATACAAACTTAGCACGACGTTTCTTTCTAGAACCGGTAGTTAAATTTTTAACCTTTATCTCCCAAGTGCCATCGTCTTGTTTGTCTAAATCTTTTATCTCATGATGAAAACGCATGTGTACACCTTCCTGCTTAGCTAAATAAGCAAACATTTCTCTTGTAAGCGAACCAAAATTCACATCCGTGCCAAGTTCCATCTTGGTTGCCGCAATAGCTTCATTTTCATCTCGCCCATCCATTACCAAAGGAATCCAATCTTGAATAGTTGCTCGATCTTCTGCATACTGCATCTCTTTGAACAAATTACACTTCTTTAACGAGTTGTACCTTGTCCTTAAAAAACCGACATTTTTTTCTCCCCAAACAAAACTTAAATGGGGAATATGTCTAATGAAGGCTTTTGGATCTTTCAATATCCCCTTCTCTAGTAAATAAGTCCAAAATTGCTTAGAAATCTCAAAAGACTCGGCAATTGAAACTGCCTTCTTTACATCGACGGTGCCATTTGCTTTCTGCGGTGTATAATTCAACTCGCAGAAGGCAGAATGCCCAGTGCCAGCGTTGTTCCATGCGTCCGAACTTTCGGCTGCTGCAACATCAAGGCGCTCATAAATTTCTATATTTAAATTAGGCTCAAGTTCCTTGAGCAAAACGCCCAGCGTTGCACTCATGATACCTGCTCCAATTAAAATAACGTCTGCATCGACCTCTGCAGCCGATTTCTTTTTTGTACTCATCTTTAACCAAATATAAATGCTTACTTAATAGTATAAGCGCTATGCTAATAACTAAAAGTTATTTTCTGTTTAATATCAGGGTGCAAACTATGTGCCACAGGACAATTTTTTGCCGACTTTTCGATAATCGCTTTCTCTTTACCTGTATACGCATTTGCAAGAAACCTCAAATTTACCACAACTTCGACAACTCGACGAGGCTCTACGTCCATTACTTTAGTAATTTCAGCCGTTGCGCCATCAATGTCAAATCCGTGAGTATTTGCGGCAATACCAATAACGGTAAGCATACAATTACCCAATGAGGTAGCCAATAAATCTGTTGGAGAAAACGCCTCTCCCTTACCGTGATTATCTACCGGTGCATCCGTTATTATTTGCACGCCCGACTGTAGATGTACCGACTCCGTTCTTAAGTCGCCGACATAGGTAATTTTGCTAGTTGCCATGAATTATGTTTCGACAAATTTAGTGCTTAAAATCAAAATATTAACTAATAAACGCTAAGTTTAAATTTAGATTTTACAATATTGTTGCACTAATTTTATGAATTGCGGAACTTTCGCGAATTTGAGTGGTTAAAAGGGAGCTCTAATGGCAACGGTAGCATTTGCTTTATACGCGGAAGGCGATACGCCCGCATGCTTCTTAAAATACTTCCCAAAAAAAGATTGATCACTAAAACGCAGCTCATCCGCAACTTGAGCAACATTCATCAAATGAGAAGAGAGCAACATTTTAGCTTCGTTAACTACCATTTCGTGAATAATTTCTCCCGCAGTTCTACCAGTTACTTGTTTTACCACAAAGGATAAATGTCTAGCACCTACAAATAATTGTTGCGCATAATACTGAACCTTCTTCTCTTGCTTGAAATGATTACCCAGCAAATTCAAAAAAGCTGCAGTCAGCTCCTCCTGCCTATTCATTTTTACAGGCGTATATACACTGTATCGGCTGTACATCGTTAACAGGTCATAAAATGCTGCTAAAAAGCCATGTTTAATAACGTCCTTCAAATGTGCTGTAGTTGGCGGCAAACCTACCCTTCTCTTAAGGCAAATCAGCGAGTTAGTGAGATCCGTGAATTCATCATCAGTTAGAGAAAATTTCTGCACCAAATTAGCATGCAGCATCGGCACTATTTCTGCTCCGTTTATAAAAACACCCTGTTCCTTTAAAAAAGACCTCGAAAATCCCATACTAATGAAATCAGTATCTGCCGACATTTCCTTTAATTCAAATAAGGTTCCTGATGTTAAGATGTAAACATCGTTGGATGTTAAATTGACCTCGACAAAATGATTTGTAAAACTTAACGTCCCTTTCCGCATCGCAATTATCACGAACGAACTTGAGCGAAACGGTTCATCGAAGATAAGCATATCTTTAATTTCAGCACTCGTAACTATGTTAATCCCCACATCTTGAGATATCCCCTGTCTAATGCAATGTTCCTTAATTTTATTATTCATAATATAGTGCAATACGGCGAGATAGTGTTTTTATTACAATAAAA
This sequence comes from Pedobacter sp., assembly GCA_045629525.1. GTDB lineage: Bacteria > Bacteroidota > Bacteroidia > Sphingobacteriales > Sphingobacteriaceae > Pedobacter. Next base: position 909,037 of record JAZQRH010000019.1, on the reverse strand, counting down.
CAATATCAAAATCATTACAAATCTACCAATAAAAGTTAACATCTTTAACAGAACAACGCCCCGCGATCTTCTGGAATATGTGGCTAAAATGCGATTTAGGAGTGCATAGTGAAAAAAACACCTACTACAGATAGTTTTGTTTAACAAATGTCAGAATTACACAAATAGTACTTTTTGACCAATAACAAATACTTTTCAACCACCTTATAACAATCAAACTTTTGTTAAATTTGCAGGATTTATTAATTCACTAACATTAAATTGTTAAATTTATATTGTGAAATCAAGTAACAATATTGAAACATCACTGGTCTAAGCACTTGTGCCTTCAATTGCTTGAGCTACACGAATTAATATCAAACCACAAATGAATAACAAGCATTAAAATATGCGTAAAAAATTACAAGATAAAGTAGCTGCGTTTCAAGACGCAAAATTGATTAAAGAGCAAGGTCTTTACCCATATTTTCGCTCAATTTCATCTGCACAAGATACCGAAGTCATTATCGATGGGAAAGAAGTGTTGATGTTCGGTTCTAATTCATATTTAGGCTTAACTAACCATCCCAAAATTAAAGAGGCTGCTCAAAAAGCTATCGAAAAATACGGTACTGGTTGTGCTGGATCAAGATTTTTGAACGGCACCTTGGATATCCACTTGGAGCTAGAAGCAAGATTGGCCGCTTACGTAGACAAGCCTGCTGCCGTACTATTTAGCACCGGATTTCAAGTTAATTTAGGTGTAATCTCATGTCTGCTCGACAGAAACGACTACTTAGTTTTAGACGAATACGATCACGCTTCAATTATTGATGGAAGTCGTTTATCATTTTCTCGCTCTATAAAATACGCCCATAATGATATGAACGATTTACGTGCAAAACTTAGTCGTTTACCAGAAGACTCGGCAAAATTGATCGTCTCTGACGGTATTTTCAGTATGGAAGGCGATATGGTAAATTTACCAGAAATGGTGAAAATTGCCGATGAATTTGGTGCTAACATTATGATGGACGATGCGCATAGTTTAGGCGTAATTGGGTTTAATGGCGCTGGCACGGCTTCTCATTTTAACTTAACCAAAGACGTTGATTTGATTATGGGTACGTTCAGTAAATCATTGGCATCTTTAGGTGGCTTTATAGCCGCCGACGAGGATACTGTTGAATTCATTAAACACAGAGCAAGATCCTTAATGTTTAGTGCGAGTATGCCACCATCTGCAGTTGCCAGCGTAATTGCTGCTTTAGATATTATTGAATCAGAACCAGAACGAATTGATAAGTTGTGGGCAAACACAAACTATGCTAAAAAATTATTACTAGAAGCTGGTTTTGAGATCGGACATCCAGAAAGTCCTATTTTGCCAATCTATATTAGAGATAATGCTAAAACATTTATCATCACAAATATTCTTCAAAATAATGGCGTTTTCGTAAATCCTGTAGTTTCTCCTGCAGTACCTTCAGATGCCTCATTAATTAGATTTTCGTTAATGGCTACGCATACTTTCGAGCAAATTGATAAGGCGATAGATAAATTGAAAATGGCGTTTAAAGAAGCTAGTGTAGATTTAGTTAACGCTCAATAGGAAAATGGCAAGCATTGTACCTGTTTCGGGGAAAAAACTTTTGACTAAGTTCATCGACTTTCCGCATGAACTTTACAAAAACGACCCTTATTATGTACCTGAGTTATTTATTGCCCAAAGAGATATGCTTACCCCTGGGAAGCATCCTTTTCATGAGCATGCAAAAATGCAACTCTTTTTAGCTATTGAAGGTGAAAAAGTTGTAGGTAGAGTGGCTGCAATTGTAAATGGCAATTATAACACTACAAACAACGTTAAAGAAGGTTTTTTTGGATTTTATGATGTGATTGATGATAAAGAGGTTAGCCACTTGTTATTAAATGCTGCGACCGATTGGTTAAAAGCCAACGGCCAAACTAAAGTGATGGGACCAGTTAACTTTTCTACTAATGACATCTGCGGCTTGCTAATTAAGGGCTTTGACGGACCTCCAGTAGCCATGATGCCCTATAACGCACCCTACTATCTTAATTTGTTAGAGGCTGATGGTTTTCAGAAAAAGGTAGACCTAAGAGCTTACAAATACACTGCTGGCAACTATAATGACAGATCGGCAGGTTTAGTGGACGCTTTAGAAAATAGACTAACCAGAAGTAATATTATCATTAGAAAAATAGACCTTAAACAGTTTGGCCAAGAAGCAGCTGCGCTTAGAGAGGTTTATAATAAAGCTTGGGATAAAAACCTTGGCTTTGTACCCATGACCGATAAAGAGTTCGACTATACCGCAAAAGACTTAAAGCTAGTATTGGATCCAGACTTTTGTTATATCGCAGAACAAGAAGGAAAAGTTGTGGGTTTTGCTTTGGCAATTCCAGACATTAACCAAGTACTAATCAAAATAAAAAGAGGCCGCCTCTTTCCTACCGGATTAATCAAACTCTTGTTAGGTAAAAAGACAATTAACGGCATAAGAATATTATTGCTTGGTGTAGTAGATGGTTACAGAAAACTTGGCATCGAAGCCTGCTTATACGGCAGAATTATTAAAGCTTTCAAAGCTAAAAACTTTCAATATGCAGAAGCAAGTTGGACTTTAGAAGATAATGACATGGTAAACCGCCCTATTGAAAACATTGGCGGTCAACTATATAGAGAGTATAGGTTACTCGAAAAAGCAATATGAGCAAAAAAAAGGTCTTGATTACAGGTGCTAGCGGTTTTGTTGGCTATCATTTAATTGTTACCGCTCTGGAAAATCAGTTAGATGTTTATGCGGCCGTACGCCCAAATAGTAACATCGAGCACCTTAAAGAGCTCAACATCAACTATGTTAACTTAAATTTTGAGGCAGTTGATGAGTTAAAAGCCGAGCTAGAGGATAAAAAATACGAATACATTGTTCACGCCGCTGGTATTACGAAGGCAAAAACACTGCAAGAGTACAATCTTGTGAATGCAGATTTTAGTAGAAATTTAGCACTGGCGGCTTCTTTAGCAAATTATAAGCTAGAAAAGTTTGTGTTTGTAAGTAGCCTTGCGGCATTAGGTCCTATTAGTGATTTCGATGCCTGCATTAACGATAACAGCCCAGCAAAGCCAGTAACGAGATATGGCATGAGCAAACAATTGGCAGAGGAATATTTGAATAAGATTGAAAATCTGCCAATGGTAACCTTGAGGCCAACTGCGGTATACGGACCAAGAGAGAAAGATATTTTCATTCTCTTTAAAACGATAAACCAAGGCTTAGAACCTTACATAGGAAGGTTTAAACAGCAGTTAAGTTTTATCTACGTGAAAGATTTAGCAGATGTAATTATAAAAGCCTTAAAGTCGGATATTGTAAATCGAACTTACAACATATCTGATGGATTTGTTTACGACAGATATGCTTTGGCAGAGGGTTTAAAAAAATCTTTACAAAAAAAGACTTTTAAACTACATATCCCGCTAGGTATAATTAAGGTATTGGCAAGCTTTTTGGACACCTTTTACGCCAAGAGTAGCACAACGCCAACGTTGAATAAGGAAAAAATTAATGAACTCACAGCGCCAAGTTGGGCTTGTGATATTAAGCGTTTGAAAGAGGATCTACAATTTGAGCCACAGTACAATTTAGAGAAAGGATTAAGCGAATCTGTAGCGTGGTACAAAATGAATAATTGGTTAAAATAACAGATAAATACATAAATAATAAAATAAATGAAAGAGCAAGTAAAAGAAGCTAATGGGAGATTAGGTATTCTAATGCCGGGTCTTGGCGCAGTTGCAACCACAATGATTGCAGGTGTTATTTCGTCGAGAAGAGGCTTATCTAAACCTATTGGATCTTTAACCCAGATGGGATCTATCCGTGTTGGTAATAAAGCTGATAACAACGAAAAATTAATCAAAGATTATGTGCCTTTAGCAAAATTAGATGATTTAGTTTTTGGTGGATGGGATGTATACGAAGACAACGTATATGATGCTGCGATGAAAGCTAAAGTAATTGATGGCCATTTGCTTTATGAAATTAAAGATGAGTTAGAGAAAATTGTACCTTACAAAGCTGCGTTTGATAAAAACTACTGCAAAAACTTAACAGGCACACACGTTAAAGAAGGAACAAAATGGGATTTAGCACAACAAGTTATTGAAGATATTAAAGACTTTAAAGCTAAAAACAACTGCGAGCGTATCGTTTTAGTATGGTGCGGTTCTACAGAAATTTATTTCGAGCCATCTGCAATTCACCAAAGTGTTGCCGCATTCGAAGAAGCGTTAAAAAATAACGATCCACTTATTGCGCCAAGTATGATTTATGCTTACGCTGCTTTAAAATTGGGTTACGCTTACGCCAACGGTGCACCTAACTTAACTGTAGATATTCCTGCAATGTTAGAGTTGGCAGAGCAAACACAAACTCCAGTTGCCGGTAAAGATTTTAAAACTGGTCAAACTTTGATGAAAACTGTTTTAGCTCCAGGTTTAATGGCTCGCTCATTAGGTGTACGTGGTTGGTTTTCAGACAATATCTTAGGTAACCGTGACGGATTGGTATTAGATGATCCAGATAACTTTAAAACTAAAGAGGTTTCGAAATTAGGCGTGTTAGAAGATATTTTTAAACCAGAGATTAATAAAGATTTATATGGTGATATGTACCACAAAATCCGTATTAACTACTATCCTCCTCACGGTGATAACAAAGAAAGTTGGGACAACATCGACATTTTTGGATGGATGGGTTATAACATGCAGATTAAGATTAACTTCTTATGTCGCGATTCGATCTTAGCAGCTCCAATTGTTTTAGACTTAGCTTTATTTAGTGACTTGGCTAAACGTGCCGGTGAAAGTGGAATTTTGGAGTGGTTATCGTTTTACTTGAAATCTCCTCAAACTCCAGAAGGTGTTCGTCCGCAAAACGACATCTTTAAGCAGTTAGATAATTTACATGACAGATTACGTGAAATTGTCGGCGAATAATTGCTAGCAATCACACAATAACATAGAAATAACAGCTAATGCTATTTCACAAAATCATATCAACCAGCTTAGGAATAGGCTACTTGGGCAAAGGAGTTGGCACATATGCTGCCATTGTAACTTGCTTGGCGTGGTACTTCTCCTTAGCTGGCCAATATGATTTGAATTACATCCCTTTGGTATTTACTTTTTTAATTACTGCTATGGGGGTAAAAAGTGCAAACGAAGTAGAAGTACTTTGGGGCAAAGATCATAACCGGGTTGTTATTGACGAAGTTGCCGGCATGTGTATAACCCTTTTATTTGTACCTGTTACGGTTACGAACGTACTTATCGGACTAATTCTTTTTAGGTTTTTCGATATTTTAAAGCCTTTGGGTATACGTAGTTTGGAAAAATGGCCCAAGGGCTGGGGAGTGATGGCAGACGATGTTTTAGCAGGCATCTATGCTAACATTGTATTGCAATTAATCGTTTTCTTAAACATAATATAAGAAGATGCTAACCTTTATTAAAGCACAGGCCTCGTCGTTTACTGCAACGGCGATTGACTATATTACAACCTGGTTTTGTGTAAGTATTTTAGGTTTTTGGTATGTTGCAGGGAGTGTAACGGGAACAGTTTGTGGTGGCATTGTAAACTTTTATATGGGACGAAATTGGGTGTTTAACTCAACCAAAAAAGACATTAAGTCCCAAATATTAAAATACATCTTGGTGTGGTGCGGCAATCTGCTGATAGTAACCTCCGGAGTTTACATACTCACTCATTACATCGGCATTAATTATATGCTGTCCAAAATTCTCGTTTCAGGGCTAATAGGAACAGTTTACAATTATTTCATGCAGAAAAAATTCATTTTCACACACTAAATGAAAAACACATATAAGATATTTATACTTACGCTAATTACTTTTGGTGTAAGCATACTCAGCATACCGGCATTGGCCCAGCGTACCATTGTTACAGGTACTGTAAGAGATGCTGTAACTAAAGAAACGCTACCTTATGTATCCATCACTTTCAATGATACGAGAATAGGTACGCAGACAGATATAGATGGAAATTATAAAATTTCTACTGCAGACAATTACAACAAACTAAAGTTTAACTACGTTGGCTACGATGTGCTTTACAAAACCATTACCGTGGGACAAACCCAAAAGGTAGACATTTTGTTAAGATCAAATGCCCAATCGTTAAATGAAGTTACGATTATAGCTGGCAAAAAGGTCAGATATTCTAATAAAAACAATCCAGCCGTAGAGCTTATTAGGCAGGTAATAGAGAATAAAGACAAAAATCAGCCTAAGGCTTACCAAACCGTACAATATAAAGAGTACGAGAAAATGCTGTTCTCGATGAGTAATATCTCAGAAAAGTTTAAAAACAGACGGATATTTAGAGATTATCAATTTCTTTTTCAGGAACAAGATTCTACTCAACTTGGTGGCAAAAATTTGTTGCCAATTTACATCGAAGAGAAGCTCTCTGATCAATATTTAAGTTTTGATCCAAGCAAGAGCAAGACTGTTATATTAGCAGAAAAACAAGTAGAATTTGATGATCGGTTTATCGATAACCAAGGTATGAAAGCTTATTTCGATAGAATGTATCAAGACATCAATATTTATGATAATAATATTTCTGTAGTAAGTAATGAGTTCTTAAGTCCTATTGCAAACTCAGCACCAACGTTTTACAAGTTTTTTATAACCGATACTTTAAAAAATCAAACCCCACACGTAATTGAACTTTCATTTACACCACGCACCAAAGGTGATATGTTGTTTGAAGGAAAGCTCTTCATCACCATGGATGGAAACTATGCGGTACAAAAAGCCTCATTCGGTGTCAATAAAAACATCAACCTTAACTTTGTTAGAGGACTTAAAGTTGATTTGGATTTTGATAAAAATACCGACTCAAGATATTATTTGAGCAAAAGTAATCTTGTTGCCGATTTCGGTATAAGCAAGAATAAAGGAATGGGCTTTACAGGAGAGCGGACAGTTAGTTTTAAAGATTACAAAACTAATATAACTATCCCTGACACTGTTTTCTCCGGTAAAAAGATCGAAGTTTTAGCCAATGCAAAAAGCCAATCAGATAATTTTTGGATACAAAACAGATTGGATACGATCTCTAAAAATCAGCTCAAAATTTATAGTAATATAGATACCTTACAACGCTTACCTTCTTTTAAGCGAACGATAAAACTGGTAACATTCTTATTTGCTGGCTACTGGGATTTAGGTCCATACGAAATTGGTCCTACTAACACTTTTTATAGTTTTAACAATGTAGAAGGCTTTCGCTTTCGTGTGGGTGGAAGAACAACGCCTGCTTTAAGCAAAAGATATTATTTTGAAAATTACGCAGCCTACGGCTTTAAAGATGAGAAATGGAAATTCTTTTTATCAGGGACCTATTCTTTTACCGACAAATCGATTTATAAATTTCCACAGAACTACATTAGAGCAAGTTTTCAAAGAGATACCAAAATTCCAGGACAAGAGCTGCAATTCGTACAAGAAGACAATTTTTTATTATCGTTTAAACGTGGTGTAAACGACATGCTTCTGTACAACGATTTTTATCGTTTGGATTACATGAGAGAATTCGAAAACCACTTCTCTTACACGTTGGGTTTTAAAAAATGGACTCAATCGCCGGCAGGTGGTTTGCTTTATAATTCGGCAAGCAACGGCAATTTAATAGAAAAAGTAAACACTACAGAGTTTTCTCTTGGTTTGCGCTATGCACCAAACGAGAAATTCTATCAAGGAAAAATATATAGGGTACCCATTATAGATCGTTATCCTATCTTCAACTTACGCTACACCGCCGGAATTAAAGGTTTACTTGGTGGCGAATACAACTATCATAACATTATGGGTAGCGTAGATAAGCGTTTGTATATGTCGCAATTAGGTTATAGTGATGTAACGCTAGAAGGCGGCTATATTGCAGGTAAAGCTCCTTTTCCTTTGTTAGCCATACACCGTGCCAACCAAACCTATGCCTATCAAATTAACTCTTACAATTTGATGAACTTTTTAGAATTTGTGAGTGATCATTATGCATCAATTAACATTGATCATAATTTTAATGGCTTTTTCTTAAATAAAATACCGTTGCTAAGTAAACTAAAGTTAAGAGAGGTTGTTTCCTTCAAAGCTATTTATGGTGGTTTGCGAGATGAAAACAATCCTAACGTCAATACAAATGGTAACTTTATGATGCCAACTTACGATAATGGCACGCAAAGAACTTACTCTTTAAGTGAAAAACCCTATATGGAAGGAAGTGTAGGTCTAGGCAATATTTTTAAAGTTTTACGAGTGGATTTAGTGAAGAGATTTAACTATTTAGATCATCCAGAAGTATCGGAATGGGGAATTAGAGCAAGGGTAAAATTAGATTTTTAGAATGAAATTAAGAGATCAACTACAGCAAGGCATTTATAAAGTAATTAACCCTTTTGTTAAAGGATTGATAAAAATTGGATTGACCCCAAACATGGTAACCACCATAGGTTTGCTGCTAAATATTGGTGTGGCCATTATTTTTATTGTAGGCGCCGAAAAATCGAACCGTGGTGAGCTAGAATACGTAGGCTGGGCAGGCGCTTTAGTGCTTTTTGCAGGATTGTTTGATATGCTAGATGGCCAAGTGGCTCGCTTAGGTAATATGAGTTCTAAGTTTGGCGCCATGTACGATTCGGTTTTAGATAGATATTCTGAAATGATCATGTTTTTGGGCATTTGCTACTACTTAGTCTCGCATCATTATTTCTTAAGTTCTCTTTTCGCATTTATCGCTTTAATTGGTTCGATGATGGTAAGTTACACACGGGCCCGTGCAGAAGGTTTAGGTGTGGAGTGTAAAGGTGGTTTAATGCAGCGCCCAGAACGTGTGGTTACCATTGGTGTTTTTGCCATTGCTTGCGGTTTATCTCAACAGTTCTTAGGTGATGATTTTAAGATCTTTATTCCGGGAGTAAAATTTCATGTTTTTGAAACCATGAGTATTTTTACCTTGCCCATTACTTTAATGGCAATTATGACCAACATTACTGCCGTTAATAGATTAAGAGAAGCGAAAAAAGCTTTAGATGCAGTCGATTTTCCAAAGCCAACCAACAATAAAGCAGCAATCATTTCTGGCTTTGTTTTTCTCATAGGTTTAGGACTTTCTAATCCACTAAACGCTATTGCGCAAGATATCAACAACGACCCTTCACCTTTAAAATTTCCTACGCCTAAAAATATTTCTAATCAGTTATTTTACGTACAACGAGATCCAAATATCAATACTGTTATTTGTCAGTTAAATATAGATAATGATGGGGAATTGAATCAAGATCACCCCGTTAATGTTTTTTGGGTGAGATATGGCGAGAAAGGAGAAAAGAAAGACTTAAACTATATTCAACGTAAATTTGCTTACGGAGTTAACACTAGAAATTTAGGCAATGGGCAGTTTCAGCTTACGTTTGTTTCTTATAAAAAATTGCCGTTAATTTTGTCAAAATCTAATGCCGATAAGAAATACCGTGTATATGCCACGGTAAATAATAAAAAAATGATTTTAGACCGAATATTTCTACGTATTGAGGGTGGAACTTTTTGGGTGCCCAACGTAAAATATGTAGAGTTTAGGGGTTACGATGTGGCAAATACATCAAAGGTTTTAACAGAAAGAATAAAAGTGTAAAAGATTATGGCAAAGAATTTTATTTCTAACTCAAGCGAATCGGTAAGGATGTTCAAAAGCGACTTGCTAGAACCGCTTTCTAAAGTTAAATATTACGTTCCACTCATTATCTATATACCCTTAATAATATGGCTGGTTTGGAAATCCTTAGTTGACGTACAAACACCTACAATAGACTTTTTGGCTTGGCTAGCGTTTGGTCTTTTTGTATGGACCATTACCGAATACGTATTGCACCGATGGATATTCCATTTTTACCCTAGTGCAAATTGGGCAAAGAGAATTCATTTTATTTTTCATGGTGTGCATCATGATTACCCGAACGATGCCAATCGTTTAGTGATGCCTCCATCGGCAAGTATTCCTTTGGCTTTAGGCTTTTACTTCCTTTTCGAATGGTTATTGCCAGAAAACACAATCTACTCTTTCTTTATCGGTTTTATTGGAGGCTATCTGTTTTACGATATGGTACATTATGCGTTGCATCACGCCAACTTTAAAAGTGGTTTATGGAAGAAATTGAAACATCATCACATGTTGCATCATTACCAAGACGCTAGTAAAGGATTTGGTGTAAGTTGGTTATTTTGGGACGAAGTTTTTAGATCTAAATTTGATAAAAAGTAAGATGCTCTCAGAAGTTCCTGCAAAACCCCCACGTATCAGTCCAAAAGATTTATTACTTATTACCAGTATTTCGGCGCTCTATTTATTAGTGTCGTATTTTTTAGTGGGCTTTAAAAGTGACCAACTAGTGCTGGTGGGCATCTTTAACATGATGTACTACTTTTCTGGTCTCACCCGGAAGTTCATTCTAGGTTTTTCAATATTCATTGTGTATTGGATTATTTTCGATTACATGAAAGCCTTCCCAAACTACGATTATAACCCCGTTCATATTGCGGATTTATATCACTTCGAGAAAGATGTATTCGGAATTTCTGGCCCAACTGGCCTTCTTACACCTAACGAGTTTTGGTTGCAGAACCACAATAGTTTTTTAGATGTGATGACCGGCATTTTCTATTTGATGTGGATACCCGTTCCCCTAGTATTTGCGGCTTATATGTTTTTCGCTCACAAAAAATATTTTCTATACTTCTCCTTAACATTCGTTTGGGTTAATTTATTGGGCTTTGTGGTATACTACATTTATCCGGCGGCTCCCCCTTGGTATGTGCAACTACACGGCTTCGATTTTATAGCAAATACGCCAGGCAACACCGCGGGCTTAGCCAGATTCGACGCCTTTTTCAATGCGGAAGTCTTTAAATCTATCTACGCTAAAAGCTCTAACGTTTTTGCTGCTATGCCTTCTCTACATTCATCCTATCCAGTAATTGTGTTGTATTATGGTGTAAAATCGAAGCTGGGTAAAGTGAACCTATTTTTTGCCATTGTAATGATGGGTATTTGGTTTGCCGCAGTTTATACGAGTCATCATTATATTGCAGATGTGTTGGCTGGAATCTTTACTGCTATAATTGGGATATTAAGCTTTGAAAAGATGAGGAATTGGTCCTTTCTAACAACTTTTATCAAAAGGTTTGAGCGAACTATAAACTAATCTAAAATCTATTTTTTCTTAGCAGTGACAGATTAAATTGTTTTGATTAATTTTACATAAATTAATCAACTCTCAATGTATCAATCTTATAAACAACTTTTAAAAGTTTTTCTACTTTTGAAACTTGTTATAATATTTTTTTTTACGGCTAGTGCACAAAACACCAACATTGAACTGTTGCTAAACCAACTAGACAAAGCAGATCAAGACACCGCAAAAATCAGTATTTACAAAAAACTATCTCGGGCTTACACTAACGTTGATGCTGACAAGAAAATGATTTATGCTAGAAAGTACAAATGGTTAGCTGAAAAACATGGAATAGACACTTCGGTGGTCGACGCTTTAAATGATATTGCTGTAGCTTTTTCTACCAAAAGTGTATTGGATAGTGGCATAAACTATTTTAAGCTTTCGCTTGATAAAGCTCGAGCAGCAGGCTATGATAGAGGTGTTGGGAGAGCTTATGTAAACATTGGCTTCTTATATGATAGGATGGATAAAAAGCAGGAATCTATTAAAAACTATCAGCAATCACTTACCGTCTTCAAGAAAATAAATAATAAAAAGGGTATCAGACAATGTATTATTAATATTGCTTCGTTATATTTTGATTTGGCAGAATACAAAATTGCAGAAGACTATGCGATACAGGCTTTGGCTATAGCCCAAGAAAGTCCGGAAGATCGAAGCGATTTGGCAAAAGCATATTTCCTTGTGGGCGGTGTAAATAGGCGACTTCACAAACTAAATAACGCATTATTATATTACAATAAAAGTCTTAAAATTAGAGAAGAACTTGGAGACTTAAACGGTATTGCTTTGTCTAAATGGGGCATCGGATTAATTTTGGCAGAACAAAAGAAATACGCCCAAGCACTATCAAACTATGAGCAAGCGCTAAAGTATAATCAGCAAATAAAAAATTTATATCAAGAGGTTGTGGTTCAAACCTCCATGGCAAATGCTTACAAAGATCTAGGAGAATTTGAACGTGCAGAAAAATCAGCAAAAGATGCACTGCAAAAAGCTAAAAAATCAGGAACTAGCAGCCTCGAAAAGCATGTACTAGAATCTTTGGAAGATATAACTAAGGCACAAAGCAAATACGAAGAAGCATTGGCTTTCAAAGTTAAAAGCCTAGAAATTTCGAAGACGTTAGACACCTTTAATATCACCAATAGGGTTATTTCAGACGACTTGAGACGGGTAAATTCTGATAATAAACAATTGCAGGATGAGAAAAATTTGTTCGTAACACAAATTAAGCGTTACGCCAGTGCCATTCAAATCGTTACCGTATTATTGATCATATTTTCTGCCTTGTTCCTCGTCTTCTACGTCCGTAATAGAGAAAGAAAAAAAACCAACACATTACTCAAAAATCACACGGACGAGTTATATAACCTGAACGAAGAACTTTCTAGGCAGATGGAAATAATTTCTGGTCAAAATCTGGAACTTGAGAAGTTAAACACCTTAAAGAACAAACTATTCTCATTAATCTCTCACGATTTAAAAAGTCCTTTAAATAATCTGAAAAACCTATTTGAGCTCTACCGAAAAGGCGATTTAGAAAAACAGGATGTAGACGATTTACTCGGAAGACTCGAGAATTCGTTCTACAATGTCAACGATTTCTTGACCAATCTACTCGAATGGTCTAAAAGCCAGCTTGACGGCATGAATGCTAGGCCAACAATGTTTCCTATATATGATCTTGTAAATAAAAACATCTATTTATACAGCAATCAAATTCAAGGTAAAAACATTACAATAGCCAACAAAGTTAGCCCACAGCACTTTGCTCACGCAGATATGGACATGATTGACATCGTGATCAGAAACTTACTTTCAAATGCTGTAAAATTTTGCGGACTAGGGGGTGCTATAATCTTCGAATCGAAAATAATTGACGACAAGTTATATTGGTTAATTAGCGACAATGGACCTGGTATAAACGAGGAGGACAGAGCAAACCTTTTTAACCTTGCACATACTGCTAAAAAAGGTTCTCTAGGTGAAAAAGGACATCATTTAGGACTAGTGCTTTGCAGAGAGATGATTGACAAAAATGGCGGAAGCCTTGAATTTTGGAGTGAAGTTAATAAAGGAACCACGTTTACAATTAAACTACCGTTTGGCGTACACGAACTCACAACCGCTTAAAACATTACAAGGCTACAACACTTCATTTTTATAACAATTGATGGAGATTGTTTAACTTTGTGTTATGATTGAACTTCCAGTTGTAGCAGCAGTTACCGAAAAAGCACGTAAACCCGATTGGTTGAGAGTAAAATTACCTATTGGTAAAGAGTACGCTCAGGTAAGAAGTTTGGTTGACGAGCACAAGTTGCACACCATTTGCGAAAGCGGAAACTGTCCTAATATGGGCGAATGCTGGGGCGCCGGTACGGCTACCTTTATGATTTTAGGTAATATTTGTACGCGTTCTTGTTCTTTCTGTGCAGTAGCTACTGGTCGCCCTCTAGCTGTTGATACTGATGAACCTAATCGTGTGGCTAATTCGGTAAAACTGATGGGCGTAAAGCATTGCGTAATTACTTCGGTAGACCGCGATGATTTGAAAGATGGCGGTTCTATTATTTGGGCCGAAACTTTACAAGCCATTAGAAGAGAAAGCCCAATTACAACTTTAGAAACTTTAATACCTGATTTTAAAGGCCAATGGGATAACTTGTACCGTGTATTGGAAGAAAGACCTGAAGTGGTTTCACACAATATGGAAACGGTAAGAAGGTTAACCCGCCAAGTACGCATACAAGCAAAATACGATAGAAGTTTAGAATGCTTAAAAAAAATATCTGAATTTGGTTTACGCACTAAAACGGGTATTATGTTAGGTTTGGGAGAAACCGAAGAAGATATTTACGAAGCAATGGATGATTTGGTGGCTAATGGTGTACACATCCTTACTTTAGGTCAGTATTTACAACCTACTAAAGCACATCATCCGGTGGTAGACTGGATCCATCCCGATCAGTTTGCTAAATACAAAGAAGCTGGTTTAGCAAAAGGCTTAAAATATGTAGAAAGTGGTCCATTGGTACGTTCTTCATATCACGCAGAAAAACACTTGTTTCCAATTGAAGGAATAAAATAAAAAGAAAGGTGCTTTTGTTAAGCGCCTTTTTTCATGTTAAAACAGTTGTAAAGTTACTGTTTCTTGTTTCTTAGTATTTTGATTTTTTACCGCCTGCGACTTTCTGTTCTTCGTAATCCAATCAAGATAATCTTCCTTTCTGATAGGATTTTTAAGTAGCTGTGTCCCAATTTGCATCAACACCAAGCTATTTTCTATAGTTTGCCTTAAACCCTGCAATTGATGGTGTATTTGTTGCTGGATTTTATTGGTAGCCTTTGTTCGGATGATCTTTACAATTGGTGTAAGACATTTTGTGTTCACTTCTTTAGCGAAATAACTATTGGCAGCTTCAATACGTTCTTGTAGTTGAGTTTGCGCTGCAAAACCATCCTTTAAATGAATTTGCCTTACCTGCTGCTTAAACTTATCGGCTGTAGTTGCTAAAACCTTTACTGCGGCTTTAATATCGTTAAACTGCATTTTAAAAGTGGCTATGTTTGCTTTGCTAATTTCGGCGTCATTATCAATTACATCCAGCGCAGCTGATATTTTATGGAAACTGAAATGATTTAGCGTGAGTTGTAGTATAAATTTTTCTTGGGCCTGCAGCATTAAGCCAAATAGTTCCTCCAACTTTGCTGGTTTCATATAATTTAACACTTCATTATTAGAGCGCAAACTATCCTTATTGATTTTTGATTTGAGTACCAAGCCATCTAACGTACGTACCCTACTCAATGCTACGTACACCTGCCCAGCAATGAAAGATTTACCGGCATCGATAATGGCGTGATCAAAAGTTAAACCCTGACTTTTATGAATAGTAACTGCCCAAGCCAATTTAAGGGGATATTGCGAAAACTCGCCAACCTGCTGTTGCGAAATAGCGTCCTCCTCACCTAGTTTGTACTCGAAAGATTGCCAAGTGCTTTTGGGTAAAAGTAGGGCATCTTCCTCCGGAAAACTGATGTAGATTTCGTCGTGATCAATAGACTTAACCTTCCCTATTTTACCGTTGTAAAATTTACGATCGTCGCCAGTATCGTTTTTTATGAACATCACTTGTGCGCCAACCTTTAAAGTAAGCACTTGTTCCGCTTGTAAACTTAAATCCTTAAACTCCCCTTCTACCGCAGCTTCAAATGTGAATTCTTCACCGTCCAAATCTGCAAGCATTTGCTTATTAATGGCATTTGCTTCTGCGTTGTGCGAAGTGATGATGATTGGTTGGATTTCTTGTTGGGGTTTAAAATTAGGATCGAAACGTTCGTTTAAAAGCGCCAAGCCTTTATCATCAATTTTATTGTTGCGAATATCGTTTAAGATATTGATGAACGTAGGTTCGGTTTGTCTAAAAACCTTATCTAACTCAATTTGCAACAACGGATTTCTTCTGATGACCAAAGCATCAAAAAAATACGGAGAAGCGTAGGCTTTACTCAAAAAGCTCCAATCTTCGCGTTTAGTAACTGGCGGAAGTTGATACAAATCGCCGATGAGTAGAATCTGTAAGCCACCAAATGGGACGCTGTTGTTCCTCACCTTTCTCAAAATAGCATCAACCACATCTAGCACATCGCAACGCACCATCGAAACTTCATCAATCACCAATAATTCTAACTCATTAAAAAGTTTGGTTTTCTCTGAAGTATAGAAAATCTCATCAACTACCGATTGGATAGAACTCACGCCGGTTTGTAAACCTTGGAAAGAAATATCTCCCGGAAAAAATGAACTTGGCGCTAACTGGAAGAATGAATTAATTGTAGTGCCCTTTGCGTTCATTGCGGCTACCCCGGTGGGGGCAAGCACAATCATTTTTTTTGCACTTTCCTTACGAATTCGCTTAAGCAAAGTAGTTTTGCCTGTACCTGCTTTACCTGTTAAAAAGATGGATTGATTGGTATATTCGACAAATTCAAATACTTTATCGGCAATAGGATTTTCGAAGGACGGGTTGTGCATATACAAAGCTAGGGAATTTAAGCACTTGGTTAACGGATAATAAGTTAATGTTGAAAAATGTTAGTAATTCTAGCACCCAGAGCGTAGCGAAGGATCTAGTAAACTAAAAAATTCCTCCTAACGTGGGAAAGACAAAGAGAAAAAACGAACCGAATAAAAAAGCCCCGAACAATCGAGGCCTTAAGTTATGCGTTCATTTCTTTTTTCAAGAAGTATCCTGTTAAGCTTTTCTTAGATTTTGTTAAGCCTTCTGGTGTGCCTTCAAAAATAATTTGACCACCGCCAGCACCGCCTTCCTCACCTAAATCAATTACCCAATCGGCTACTTTTACCACATCTAAATTATGTTCTATAACCAAAACTGTATTGCCTTTTTCTACCAAGGAATTTAAAACGCCCAATAAGACGTTAATATCTTCGAAGTGTAAACCCGTGGTTGGTTCATCTAAAATATAAAATGTATTTCCCGTATCTTTTTTAGACAATTCGGTTGCTAGTTTAACGCGTTGTGCTTCGCCACCAGACAATGTTGTTGATGCCTGCCCCAAACGGATATACCCTAAACCAACATCATTTAAAGTTTTAATTTTACGATAAATAGAAGGAATATGCTCGAAAAAATGACAAGCATCTTCGATACTCATATCTAAAACATCACTAATTGATTTGCCTTTATAACGCACTTCTAAAGTTTCACGATTGTACCTTTTTCCTCCGCACTCTTCGCAAGGCACTTGTACATCTGGCAAGAAATTCATCTCAATAACCTTCATACCGCCACCCTGACAAGTTTCGCAACGACCGCCTTTTACGTTAAACGAAAAACGACCAACCTTGTAACCTCTAATTTTAGCCTCTGGTAAAGCCACAAACAAATTTCTGATATCAGAGAAAACCCCAGTGTAAGTTGATGGATTAGAACGAGGCGTACGACCAATTGGCGCCTGATCTATTTCAATTACCTTATCAATATCCTTTAAGCCCTCTATCTTTTGGTAAGGAAGTGGTTTTTTCTTCGCTCTAAAAAAATGATGATTTAGTATGGGATATAAAGTTTCTGTAATTAAACTTGATTTACCGCTACCAGAAACTCCAGTTACAGCAATAAATTTGCCCAAAGGGAAATCAACCGATACATTTTTTAAATTATGCCCCGATGCCTTTTTAATTGATAAGGTTTTACCATTTCCTTCTCTGCGCACTTTAGGTATTTCAATCGCCTTGCGACCGTTTAAATAAGCTGCGGTAATTGTGTCCGCTTTTAAAATCTCAGCAGGTGTGCCTTGTGCAACCACCATACCGCCGTGTACGCCAGCCGAAGGACCAATATCTAATACATAATCGGCCTCCAAAATCATATCCTTATCGTGCTCTACCACTAAAACGGTATTACCCAAGTCACGCAAGTTTTTTAACGCTTTAATTAGTCTATCATTATCACGTTGGTGTAACCCGATACTTGGCTCATCTAAAATGTACATCACATTCATTAGCTGCGAACCAATTTGCGTAGCCAAACGAATACGTTGCGCTTCTCCACCAGATAAAGTTCGCGAAGTTCTATCCAGAGTCAAATAATTCAATCCAACGTCTTGCAAGAAACCAATACGAGCTCTAATTTCTTTCAATATTTCTTTAGCGATGGTATTTTGACGTTCGCTTAAGCGTTCCTCAATGCTAACGAACCAATCCTTTAAACTCCCCACATCCATCATTGCCAATTCAGAAATGTTCTTATCGTCAATTTTAAAATGCAAGCTTTCTTTTTTCAATCTAGCACCGTGACAGGTAGGGCAAGTTTCTAGCCTTCTAAAGCTGTCCATATCATCGTTAGCAGCCTCGCTTTTGCGCTCTTGTTGCTCTTCTAACAGCTTAATTACACCATCAAAAGTGACTTGGTAACTTTGAACGTTGTACTTATTGTACGCCACCTCAACGCTAATTAGATCGGGTGCGCCGTTTAGCAATAATTCAATATGTGTTTCGCTCAATTTCTCTAAAGGCGTAGAAAGCGAAAAATGATATTTCTTAGCCACAGCCTTTAATACTTGGAAAACCCAAATATCTCTATACTCGCCAATTGGAGCCAAACCACCGTTAATGATGCTCAACTTCATATTCGGCATTATCGAGTCTTTGTCTACCACAAAAACATAACCCAAACCATCACAAGTTTCGCAGGCGCCATACGGCGAGTTAAACGAAAAGCTATTAGGCTGAGGTTCGTCATAAGAGATACCTGTGGTAGGACACATCAAAGTCCTACTAAAGTGAGCAACATTATTAGCTTTATCACTAATTTTAATGATACCCTTACCTTGTTTCATAGCTGTTTGCACACTATCACGCAAACGCTTATCATCCTTCTCGTCCACCAATAGCCTATCCACCACAATCTCTACATCGTGAATTTTATAACGATCGAGCTGCATTTTAGGCGTCAAATCTACAATCTCGCCATCTACCCTCACTTTTACGTAGCCTTGCTTGCGTATTTGTTCAAACAACTCGCGGTAATGCCCTTTTCTACCTTTTACTACTGGCGCCAAAATATTTACCGGCTGTCCGGAAAACTTAGAGTAAATGGTTTGCAAAATTTGCTCATCGCTCATTCGCTCCATCTTCTCGCCTGTGTTGTACGAAAAAGCATCGGCAGCACGAGCGTACAACAGACGCATAAAATCGTAAATTTCGGTAATGGTACCTACGGTAGATCGGGGGTTTTTACTTGTCGTTTTTTGTTCAATTGCAATTACAGGACTTAAACCCGAAACTTTATCGACATCGGGACGCTCCATACCACCCATAAATTGGCGAGAATAGGCACTAAAGGTTTCCATGTAGCGGCGCTGTCCTTCGGCGTAAATGGTATCGAAAGCCAAACTAGACTTGCCGCTACCACTTAAACCGGTAATTACTACCATTTTATTTCTCGGAAAACTTACATCAATATTCTTTAGATTATGCACCCTTGCTCCGTATATCTCAACGTCTTTCTGCTCACCTAAATCAATATGCTTACTTGCCATAAAATTACCGCCTTCGTTTTAAAAATAGCTTGCAAAATTAAACAAATAAAAGCACAAAAGCGATTGACTTTCAGTTATTAGAATGCCCGACAGGTTGTTATTACAAATAAATGAAGTTTAGTTGCTTAATAAAAAAATAACCTTCGCAGAGCATTGTCATACGAAGGTTTGAGCGTCAAATAGAAAAATATTCTATACGATTTTCTACATCGTTTTTTTCTTATTTAAGATTTTGTACTTCAAGTTGATTTCGAAAGAACCTCTACTCTCGCTTGCTAAAACCGCTGTTGCCGTAGTGTACATTACGTTTGTATACAGGTTTTCTATTAACCGTACTCCTAAACCCAAAGTGGTACTTTGCGAACTATGATACACTCCAAATAGATTTAACTTTTGATCCAACAAATGTAAATTTGTTCCAAAATCAATAATATCCTTGAAGCCATCTACTACCCTGTAGGCCAACTTTGGTTCTATGATGGTACCAGCATGTTTAGCCGATAGGTTAATTTTATACGATGAAGCGAAGTAAAACTTGGCTACGTTTGCTACCGTACGCTGATCTTCTTTATCCCTTATATAATGATTGATGTTTAGCACCGCACCTTCTACACTTAAATTCTTGTATCGGTACAGCATTCCAAAGTCCCCATCAACATAAGTTTCTCTTTGGTTAAAATCGTTCAAGTAGCTATCATTGTGTTCTCCCGACAGCAAGTTTTGATCAATCATTTGATCCATAAAACCTAATGATAAACCGAAACTTATCGTGTTATTCTCTGAACTTAGTGGTAAATGATAAGCATAACTAGCCACAGTTCTTACTTTCTTGATTAATCCAACTTGTTCTGTATTTAAGTTTAAGCCAATTCCAGCTTTATCGCTCATTGCGTAGCGGGCGGTTAAAAATTGCGTTTTTGGCGCACCAGGCATATTGCTGTCTTGCATTCTTATGCCTCCATCTAAAACTAAGCCAGCCTCTATGCCTGCATAAGCAGGGTTATTAATGTATTGATTTTGGTAATACATGGCGCCAAATGAGCTTAATTGTGCGCGTAAGTGCTTACTACTCAAAAAAGCAGTAATAAGCACTATACATTTCACTAAAACATTTATTCTTTTCATCATTTTATTTGATTGAGGAACGTTTTATTTTCTAACAATTGTGATAAAACCTTTGTACTTCCCTACGCTTCTAAAATCAATTATGTAGTAATAAGTACCTTCTGTAAGCGCAATACCATTAAGCGTTCCATCCCATTCGTTTTGATAGTTCACTTTTTCGTAAAGTAACCTGCCGGCCGTATCGTATACTTTTAACTCGTTGTTTTTATATAAATCTACATTACGGATGATTAGTTTATCGTTAACACCATCACCGTTTGGTGTGATGATATTGGTTCCTGAGATTAAACGAATATCGTCTTGTGTTGTTAGCATAATGGTTTGTTCTGAAGTACAACCTTGGGCAGAAGTAACCACTACAGTGTAAGTTTGTGATTGCCCTTCTGGACGTACATCAATTAAATCGCTATTACGATTACCTATTAAACCTGTTGGGCCAGACCACACATAACTTACACCACCAGTTGCTTTAAGTGTGGTAGTTTTTCCTTTAGAGAAATCGGTACCTAAAGTAGAAGTGATGTTAATTACTGGAAGTGGATTTACAACTACCGTAAAGGTTTTGCTTACGCTATTTACACCGCCGTTAGCCGTACCTCCGTTATCTGTTACGGTAACGGTAACTGTAGCTGTGCCACTTTGACCATTAGCCACACCGTAAGTTATTGTTGCATTGCCATTAACAACGTTTCCAACGGCTAAGTAATTAAACAAACCATTATTAGTTGTTGATACCCTTACAGTAGTAGTTTGATTTAACTCTGCACCACCAGTAATACCTGTTAACTCTACTTGCTGACGAGCATTTGGATAACAGATGTTAACATCGGTTATGTTGCTGATGGTAGGAATTTCATTCAGATCAGATACATTAACGGTTAACTGTTGCTCTAAACTCATACCGTATTGCGTTGTAGTTTTAATGCGGATACTGTACTGCTGCTGTGCTTCGTAATCGAAAGTACTATTGGTATAAATGTTATTGTTAACGATTACAAATTTAACGTTATCAGTATCGCCAGCGCCAGTTACTAAGCTATAAGTAAATGTGGCATTAGGATCTAAAGCGGTGCTCGATAAAACGCCAACCAATGTATTTGCTGGTTGATTTTCGAATACTGCGATTTGTGCCAAACTAATGTTTGTAGGCAAGCCTGGGTTTACCGTAAGTACTCCGTTAGTGTATGTTATAGTGTAATTCAAAGCAGTTGCGCCATTAATTGCAATTGGGTATTCGCCTTGCGCAGAAATAGCTGTTGCAATTGTTGTTAACGATGGTAAAGTGAGTAGGTTACTACTGTTTTCGCCATCTACAAAACCATTATAACTTGTTGTAAATTCTGGTAATGGTAAGCCTTGTATCTTGGTTTTGTTATCTGCTATAATTACTAATGATTTAGGCGTGATTGCAGCGCTAGTACTTGCTATAGTATTTGCCACATAATTATTAGCTGCGGCACCAGCTACAGCAATATCAAGTACTGCAATACCTTTATTAGTGCCTACGTTCTTATCTTCGAACATGGCAACCCTATAGGTTAACTGTAAATCATCTTCTGCAATTCTATCATCTGCCAAGTTAACGGTCGCAGCCACACCACCATCATAAACTTTAGGAGCACCTGTAGCCGTAACTAACAAATTACGTTTTTGTACAGTAATAGTTTGCGACTTAGCCTCGGCAGGGAACCATTCGATATTACCGGCTTGGTTTGCGGTTATTTGTGCAGTTCCTGCGCCAACGATATGAAGCTGTCCATTTATAATAGTAGCCACATTGGTATTGCTAGAGCTATACGTAATTGGCAAGCTAGCGTTTGTAGTTGCTTGTAAGGCGAAATCTGCATCGCCATAAGTTTTAGTTGGAATTGCTGCAAAAGTAATTGCTTGTGGATTTCTTGGTACACCAATTACCTCATCACTGTACGCACTTTCCAAATCAGCCATATCAACTGCAATTACGCGATAGTAATATCTGGTAGCATTTACCAAGTTTCCGTGTGTAAAGCTTAGGTTTGGTGCATTCACCGTTCCAATTAATGTTGTTGGATTAGTAACTGTACCGCCAAATACTTTATAAAGCTTCACATCAGTTTCTGGATTTGCAGTCCAAGTAATCTCATTCTTTTTGTCTAAGCCTAATGCAGCTAAACCACTTGGCTTAGAGGCTGGCTCGTCAATATATACTTCGCTAGTAATGCTACAATTTTTTGCATCAGTTACTGTAACCGTATAGGTTCCCGCAGCTAAACTTTGAATAGTTGCAGTTGTAGCGTTGTTACTCCACGAGTAAGTATATGGCAATACACCACCGCTAACTTGTGCAGTGGCTTGGCCAGCACTACCACCATGAGCAGTATTGTTTGATTTGCTGATACCAGTAATAACTAACGCATCAGGCTGTGTTACCACATAAGTTTTAATGGTTTTAAACTGATAAGCATCCGTAACGGTTAATACATAAGTTCCAGCTGGTATGTTATTTAAATTAGCTGTAATTGCGCCATTAGACCATGAATAACCATACGGAGACGTACCTCCTGTTACTGATGTAGTGATACTACCCGTTGAACTTCCGTTACATCCTACATTTGTAATTGTATTTTGCACCAATAAATTAGTTACACCTAACCCTATTGTAACCTCGCTAGTACCACCAGTATTGTGGGCTGTAATTACATAGTTTGATCTTGAAGTTACCGTTGTTGGTGTACCACTAATTACGCCATTGGTCGTATTAAAACTAAGTCCAGTTGGCAAGGTAGTTGGGTTTATAGCAAAGCGAGCTATTACACCACCACCCGTAGCAATAACAGGAACTAGATCAGTAATCGGCGCATCTTTATAGAAATCATCACCAGTTGCGCTGTAGCTAATAGCCGCAGGTGGATTTTCACTTACCGTAATGGTGAATGTAGTTTGGTCTTCGCCGCCATCATTTGTAGCTGTAACCGTGTAGGTAACTGCATTGTAATTGATGGTGGTTGGAGTTCCAGAGATAGCACCAGTTGTAGTACTAAAAGTTAAACCTGCTGGCACAGTTGGACTGATGGTATAAACACTTTGATTTCCTCCAGTAGATTCTACATTAACGTTAGTTACTTCTACACCTTGATATAAAACATAGGTTTCTTTGTAAGCTATACTTGGTGCTGCATTTTTAACAGCAATTGTAATTTGCGTAGTAACAGAACCTCCGGTGTTTGTAGCACTTATAGTATAAACTTTAGCAGCACTACTCACCGTTGGCGTACCACTA
Source organism: Pedobacter sp. (assembly GCA_045629525.1). Classification (GTDB taxonomy): domain Bacteria; phylum Bacteroidota; class Bacteroidia; order Sphingobacteriales; family Sphingobacteriaceae; genus Pedobacter. The sequence goes on along the minus strand of JAZQRH010000019.1, from coordinate 885,258 downwards.
ATTGTTCCTGTTGCGGCATCAAATGATAAACCTTCTGGTAATGCAGGGCTAATCGAAACTTCGTCAATTGGTCCTCCAGTAGATACAATATCAATAGATGTGATTTGCTGTGTTCTTGTTAAATTATAAGTACTACTTGAGTACGCAACTTCTGGAGTTTTATCTACAACTTTTAAGTTAAATGTTGCCGTTGAAGTAGGATTGTCATAATTACGACCCGTAACTGTATATTGAACATTTGTGTTCAAATTAGCAGGCTTTCCAAAAATACGTCCAGTAAGTTCATCTAATTCTAAACCGGCTGGCAACGCTGGCGTAATGCTGTAATACTCGGCAGCACCACCTGTTGTGGTAACTTCAGAAGAGTTTTCTACGCCTCTAATAAACTCAATATTTTGCGTGTAAGTAAATGCTGGTGGTAAATCTTTTACTAAAATAAGGATAGATGCCATTTTTGCACCTGCACCATTTTGTGCCTTAATGTAGTGCAAGGTTGCATTTGCAGCACCCACCGCATTTGGTGTTCCAGTAATTGTACCAGTAGTTTCATTAAACATCAAACCATTAGGTAATGCTGGAGTAATGGTGTAACGATCAACAGCGTCTCCACCCGTACTTGTTGTAAATGGCTCAATAGCAGTAACTGCTACATTACGAACCATATCTACACGTTCTACATAAGCAAAATCATTAGGTGGCATTGAAATGATTTCTATCTCTAAATTGGTAGAACTAGTACCCCACTGACCACCATCGGCCGTTACCGTATAAATTTTTGGTGATGTTACGCTAGTTGGCGTACCTGAAATTTCGCCAGTATTTTGATCTATGCGTAAACCATTTGGCAAATCAGAAATGGTATAACTTACTATCGGACCACCAATATTATCAGGTGTGTTGATTTTAGTAATAGCTACATCTTTTCTGAATTTACGTTTTTGATTTAACGAATAATAAATTGAAGGCGGAACATCTTGTACAGTCAAAGTAATTGTCGTTGTTGTTTCACCTCCCGAGTTTTTCGCGGTAATTGTGTAAGTTTTTATAGCACTAACCGTAGTTGCGTATCCTGTAATTACACCACTAATTTGATCAATAGAAACTCCATCTGGTAATGCAGGCAATGAAGTCCATTGTGTAACTGTGCCACCTGTTACTACAGGCACATCACTTGTAAACTGTTTACCTTTAAACAACTCGTATCCTGAAGTATAAACTACCGAGGTAGGCGCCCTATCAGTGATGTTAAAACTAACCGTTTTTTCAAACTTCCCTCCAGTGTTAGATGCTGATACAAGATATTCTTGAGTTGCATCGTAGTGCTTGGTTGGTTTTAATGCGAATGTTCCATTCGCTGTATTAAAAGTTACACCTTCTGGCAGCGTAGTTGGCGTAATAGTATATGCGCTAACTGCACCTCCTGTAATTACTGGCGATAAGCTTTCATCAGAAACATTTGCTACTAAATTATTAGGCGATGGATAGTCGAATTCTGGAGCAGCTTCAACAACGGACAGTATTAAGTTTGCAGTAGCCTGTCCGTCAATTGTTTTAGCTGTAACAGTATATGTATTCTTAGCGCTCAAATTCACTGGAGTACCCGAGATACTTCCATCATTATTTACTTCCAAACCTTGTGGCAAACCACCTTTTTGAAATCCGTACTTTATATGTTTAATTAGGCTATTGGTTGTTCCGTTACCAACAAAAGCAACATTATAGTCCGAGTCTAAAGCTATACCTCTATAGGTAGTCCCCGCCTGTGCTACCTCTTGAATATCATGAATTCCACCATCTGTTGGTACAACATACATTCCTTTATGATTAGAAATATGTAAATGTCCGAATTTGTCATTTTTGAAGTATTCGCCATAAGTATTGTTCATAGCTCGTAGAAGTTCTGCACTAGCATAATTATCCGCAGCTTTATATCTGTAAATAAACGTCTGAGTATATGGTGTCGCAGCGCTAACAGTTCCAGAATTTAAGATATATATATTTTTCTCTGGATCTAAAGCAACTGCCTTCGGCCTATTGTTGATGATATGATTTAAATCGTTGGATGTTAAACCAGAAATAAGAACCTTTCTATCATTTACATTACAATTAGCATATTTTATTACTTGCCCAGCCCCAAACAGTGCTACATACAAATCATTGTCTTTATCAATGTACATACCAAGTGCATTACCAAGTCCAGTTGCAAAATCTGATATTTGCTTATCTGGAGTGATTACCTTTATGGTAGATCCAGTACTCATGTATAAATTACCATTAATATCAGATACTAAATCCCAAACTTTAGCATTTCCTAATCCTGTTGTTATATAATCTTGAAATTGTGTTTCTCCTTTAAGTTGTTTCTTTATAACAACATTATTATTAACAAAATCAGCAACGTATAAATTGTCATTTTTGTCATATACAACACCACTAGCATTTACCAAACCTGTGTAACTAATGCGTTCTATCAACTTGTTAGGAATATTTCTACCTTCGTTAATTGGGGCAGGAATTGGCGAAATAGCTTTGCCTTGCAGTAAGGTATACTCTGAATTAGTATACATCAGTTTTGGCGTGTTATATTTAACAACACCTATAGGTAAAACAATTGTTCCTGTACCACCGTCATTAGTTGCCGTAACAGTATAATTAGTTAACGGAATCAACTCAGTTGGGCGACCTGATATAGTTCCTGTAGTTGGATCAAAACTTAAACCAGCAGGCAGCGATGGTTGTATTGAAAACTGATCAACAGGATTGCCATGGTAATACAGTTTAATATCTGCAACCCTATCTCCAATAATTAATTCATTGTTAAGGATATGATATCGAAGAGATGTAGGCGCATCAACTCTAACACCTAAATTAAACTTAAACTCTTTAGTACCACCGTCATTTATTAATTTTAAAGAATACTCCTTACTTGCTGTAATTGCCGAAGGTGTACCTGATATTTCGCCTGTCTGATCATCAAATGTTAATCCCGCAGGTAAGTCTGGAGTTAACTCAAACGTTATAGGATGACTATTGCCACCAAATGTTGGCACTACTTTATCAATGGTAAAATCACGTCGGTAACTATTAGCTATTGGATAATTTAATGTAGATGCAGGATCTACTCTTACCTCAAAACTGAATTCAAACGTTTTTACACCACCATCATTTGTAGCAGAAATGATGTAATCATCCATCGGCGCAATTGCCAAAGGCGTACCAGAAATAACTCCTGTTGATGAATTGATGGTTAAGCCATCAGGTAATGATGGCAATACAGAAAACGTTATTGGATGACTATGACCGCCAAACGTTGGCGTTAAAGTTGGAAACGTAGTATTTCTTAAATAAGATGTATTGGAAACTACATAATTTAAGTTATTAACAGGATCAACTTTTACTTCTAAATTGAAAGTTTTAGTTACCTCGCCACCCTCATTTTCAACCGTTACTGTGTAAAGTTTTAATGGTGCTATACCTAGTAATTCTCCGCTAATTACGCCTGTTTGCGTGTCAAGGGTAAGTCCTTGCGGTAAGTCAGGAGACACAGAGAAAGTTACTGGATGACTATGACCACCAAATGTTGGAGTTAATGACTGAAATGTAGAATTACGCAAGTACGTAGTTTTCGATATTGCATAGTTTAAACTCGTAGGTTTTTCAACACGTACCTCGAAATTAATTGTTTTAGTAACTTCACCTCCATGATTACTAGCGGTTATGATGTAAGCTTTCGAAGCGGTCATTGCAGTTGGTGTACCACTAATTACACCCGTGGTAGCATTTAGAGATAAGCCTGCAGGCAACGTCTGATTAACGCTAAACGTAACTGGACTACCAGGAGTAAACGTTGGAGTTATTGTTGCGAATGGTGCATCTTTTAAATATGAAGCATTTACAACATAATTTAGGTTTAATGCTGGCAATACAACGATTTTGATAGTTACAGTAACGTTAGTACTACCTTGCGTGTTGCTCGCTATGATTGTGTAAGAATCTGTCATAGCACCTGCAGTAGGTGTGCCACTAATTACACCAGTTGAAGGGTCTAGAGATAAGCCGTCCGGCAAATCTTTGTCAATTGTAAACGTGTTTGCTGCACCAGCCGTAAATGTTGGTCTTACAGGGGCCATTGGGATACCCTGAACTAAACCAGCAGCATTAAACGTGTAGTTTAAGCCTTGAGGCGCTAGCTCTGTAACCTCTAACGAGAAGGTTGTTTGTGCAGACCCAGAAAAATTTGTTGCAGTTACTGTGTATGTGGTGGTGGTTTTAAGCTCTGTTGGATTACCCGAAATAACACCAGTAACCGCATCTATACCTATACCATTAGGTAATGCAGGAGCAATGGTAAAACTAGCTGCTTTACTACCTATATAGCTTGGCACTGCCGCAGCCATAGTAGCACCCCTTAATAAATTTAGTTGTGTAAATTGGTATTTTAAATCGCTAGGCTGATCAACTCTTACACCAAAACTAATTGTTCTAGAAACGTTACCTCCGTCATTTTTTGCAACGATCACATAATTTTGTGAGGTAGTTCTTTCTGTTGGCGTTCCACTAATTACACCAGTTGTTGAGTTAATTGATAAGCCAACAGGTAGATTTGGCGTAACCGTATAGGTTACAGCATGGCTATGTCCACTAACGGTTGGATTGATTTGTGGGATAGCTTTATCAATTAAATAACTACTTTCATAAGCATAGTTTAAACTTGTTGGAGGATTAACTACCACCGCAAAAGTGATTGCTTTTTCAATGTACCCCCCATCATTGGTAGCTCTTATGGTATAAGTTATTGGGTCTGTTGACACCGAAGGATTTCCAGATATTAAACCCGTACTCGCATTTAATGTTAATCCAGCTGGCAAATTAGGCGTAATTGTATAAGTTACTGGATGACTATTACCCGTAAGTGTAGGCACAATTTGAGCAATATTCTGATTTCTTAGATAAGTACTATTGGCCACATACTCCAAAGCTGTTGGCTTGTTTACCTTAACTTCTAAAGTAATAGTCTTGGTAGTAGATCCCGCCTCATTTGTTGCTGTAATAGTATAACTTATAGGATCTTGAATTGTATTTGGAGTTCCGCTAATTTCTCCAGTGGATGTGCTGAAAGTTAAACCGACTGGAAGTTGATCCGGGCTAATACTAAACGACGTAGCTGCACTACCACCGTAAGTAGGTTTTACTGTACCAAGTGTAGTATTACGCAACAACACATTACTAATTTGATAATTAAGATTAGTTGGCTGTTGAACAAAAACAGATAAATCAAAGGTGGTGGTAACCGTGCCTCCATCATTAGTTGCAGTTACCGTATAAGTTTTATTTGGAGTTACCATTGTTGGCGTTCCAGAAATTTGTCCAGTAGTCAGATTAAAAGCTAATCCGTTAGGTAATGATTCGCTTATGGCGTAACTCGTTGGGACCCCTCCATTATAGGTCGGTGAAACCGGAGTTAATTGATTACCCTTTAATAATGAATTATTGATGGCATAATTTAAATCAGAAGGTTTAATTACATAAACGGATAAACTAACGTTCACTGAATTAGAGCCCCCATCGTTGGTTGCTGTAATAACATAAGTAGTTTCGTCAAACAATGCTGTTGGTGTACCAGAGATTGTTCCAGTTTGAGTATCGAAGTTTAAACCAGCGGGTAAAGCTTTATCTATGGTAAACCCAGTTGCTGAAGGTCCTTTATAACTTATCGTAATTGGAGTTATAGCAGCATCTCTCAACAAATCTTTTGTAGATCCAATAGAAGAAACTAGCGTGTTTGGCGCTTCCAAAATAACAGCCAAATCTGTGATATCATAGAATACGCTTCCTCCGTTGTTTGCTACCGTAACTCTGTAGGTATCTTTAGCCGTAATACGTGATGGCGTACCCGCAATTTTACCTGTAGAACCATTAAACGTTAAGCCGTTTGGCAACGTTGGAGAAACGGTATAGACCAATCCATCTTTCCCTCCTAAAACTGTTGGAGTCTCATCTACCATTACATCACGATCTAAATTCTTTTTTGCGAAAGAATAAGTGATACTAGTAGGCGGTACTAAGGTAACTGCAAAACTAATGTTAGCCGTTTTTGTACTTACACTATTTCTAGCTGTAACTGTATAGGTTGTTAGCACCTTATAAGCACTTGGCGAACCTGTAATTTCACCAGTTTGAGCATTTATACTTAAGCCAGCTGGTAGCGCTGGGGTAATTGAGTAATTTTCTACTTTACCACCATCTGCGATAGGAAAGTAGGATAAATCTTTTGAAACCCCAATGTAAAATATATTTGGTAAACCCACATATTGGATACGTTCTATTGGAAGTGGGGCAACGCCTATTTTTACTACTGCAGATGATTTCCCTAAAGGATTTTCGGCAGTAACCGTATAATCTTTAAGTGGAGAGTTCTGAGTTGCAGTTCCAGTAATCGTACCATCATTATTAAATTTTAACCCGTCTGGCAAGTTTGGTGTTATTTCGTAACCTCCAGCCGTAACTTTAACTACCGGATAATCCGATCCTTCAATAGGCACTGGCGCCACATGCAAATTATTATCTCTATCCACACTTAGGCCACTATAGTAGCGTTCTTCTACATTAGTGATTTCTTGTGTACCATCTGCCTTAATCTTATACATCTTTCTCCATCCAGATATAAATACATTACCGTAATCATCTGCTGCAATATCATAACCGGCTTCATCTGGCAATTGCATTAATGTAGTTTTTCCTCCTGGATTATTTAATGGTATCTTTTCAACCTTACCACGATTGTTAACCACATATAAAAAATTTCCGCTTTTAGCAATACCTGTTGGTTGCACAAGATTTTCTACAAAGGGCTTAAAGTTTAATGTTTTTACGTTAAATTTATAGATGATACCTGCGCCTTGGTTACAAGCATAAACGAAATCATCATCCAACACAATACTTTGTATTCCTCCCCCTTTTAAAATCATTGTAGGCTGATCAAACCCTGGTAACATGGAACTAAATACTGGTCCTTCAAGATTGTATTGCCCGAAGTAAAATGTTCCTGACTTTTTATCAATTGCAACGTAAGTAGGAGCGGTTATGTTATCAATAAACACGGAAGCTGTACCATTTGGATCAACCTTCATTATGCGGTTTTTTTCCTGCTCGGGCACATACATATAACCATCTTTGTCAAATGCCATTCCCTTTAGCTTCACTTTAGAAGTGTAAACAGTTTTACTAGTTAACGGACCAATTTGTTGACTAAAACTACCTCCATTATTTATTGGCGAAGGAATATTTACAACACTTTCGTGAACCAAATTATAAGTATTTGTTGCGTAACTTATCGCTGGTTTTGCAATTTCACTTACCTGAATACGAAAATCAGCCGTACCATAACCAGATGCGTTACTTGCAATTAGCTTGTAATTGGTTAAAGGACTAACTAAACTTGGTGACCCAGTGATTGTACCATCGTTTCGTAGGTTCATGCCAAGTGGCAAAGTTGGCGATACACTATAACCAAACAAGCTAAGCTTTTTTATCGCCGCTGTTGATACATATTTCCCTTCTTTAACCCATAGTTGATTAGCTTCCAAATCTACATACATAGCGTTAGGAGCTAGTGCATTTTCCGAAAACAGTTGGGTTTTCTCAACACCAATTTCGTTAGCAGGCAAAACCCAAATTTTATCTTGATAAAAATCGCATAGATATAAGTTACCAGCACCGTCTACAGCCATATCTTGATAAACTGGCATGTTTTGATTGACCTTTGTTCCGCCAGTTAATAAGAATTGTATTTTTTTATATACTTGATCTGTAACAATGCCGTCTGGATATTTTTTAATTCTTGCCAAACTCACAAACTCCATGGAGTTACCATGGCTATACATGACGATTAAATTACCCCCTGCATCAATACCTAGCTGCGTCGGAAAATTTATTCCTGGCAAGTTTGCAATATGAGTTGCATCTTGCTTTCCTTCGTTTTTGGTCGTAATTTTAACGATCTTAGAGTCATAAGTTTGTTCTTCACCCTGATCCCAAGACATCTCTCCTACGCCAAAACTAATTTGCGCATCAACTTTATAATTAGCGGTATAACATGAAACATAAAGATTATCATCGGCATCAATTGCTAAACCAGTTGGCATCTGTAAGCGATCAGCCAAAACGGTTGGTGTTGTTGCATTTGGTGCTAGTTTGTAAATCTTTCCAGAAAACTCCAATCTATATTTCGACCCCTCGTCTTCACCTGTAATCTTTCTTGTCAAATCGCCGCCTCCTGAGAACAAGCCGTATAATGCACTTGCACCGTTATAAATCGTAATTGCATCACTTATAACTGGTATTTCGGCCTCTTCAAGTAGCGGTAGCACGCCATTAATATAACTTGCAGCATCTGGTGAATTAGAGTTCTCTACCAATTTAGAAGTGCCTGGCTCGGTCCAATATATGTTACCCTTACTATCTTTTACAATTGCCCAAGGCTTATCTCGACCACTAAGCGTTGCAGTAATTTTCTTTTGTGTTAAATCTACCCGCTGTACTTTATTTTCATCAAATAATAATGAAACTAACTTATCAGTAGATGATTTTGCTATTTTGGATGCTCTGTATTCACCAATTCCGTAAGATTCCTCTACTCCTCCCCTTAACTTTAAGGGGACACTACCTCCCGCATTTTGCGGTGCAACCATTGGCGTAATAGCCAATCCTTTATTAAAGTTATAGTTGGTGGTACCGTAACTTATTGATGGTTTTTGAGCAAAAGACACTCCTATTTGAGCGCAAGAAATTAATAGGAATAATAAAAACTTGAGAGGTTTTCCAAATAATTCTTTCTTTTTTGCAACCCTAGGCAATTGAATTCCAGTAGGATTATTAAAAGAGAAATGGGTAATCTTCATATTCTTGAGTATTGTGTTTAGATGGCAAAAACGTTATACAACATTTTTGCGTAAAATTACCCATATAGGCAGATAGCCATCAATAGCTAATATTAGCTATTGACTATCCTTTCAATACTGTTAAGAAATTTAAAAAAAACTAAAGATTAAGTTAAACCAACTTTTGTTGTAGCGCCAACTTTACCGCTTCGGTGGCACTATTTACGTGCAATTTTTGGTAAATTTTTTTGATGTGATTACAAACCGTAAAGTAAGATATGTTACTTTCGTTAGCAATCATCTTGTAACTATAACCATCTACTAATAACTTAAGAATTTGGCTTTCGCGTTCAGTTAAATCATAAGACGATTGAGGTTGTGCACTAAAAAACTTTAAGACCTTACTAGCTACCGAGCCTGTCATGGGCGCCCCTCCGTTGAGAGCTTCCTGGATTTGTTCAATTAACTTATCTGGTGCAGTTTTTTTCAATAAGTAGCCATTAGCCCCCGATTTTAACGCTTCAAAGATATTTTCGTTGTCGTCAAAAACCGTTTGTATTATTATTGGCATATCTGGAAAAGATGCTTTAATGATCTTGGTTCCATTTATACCGTTTACTTGAGGCATATCAATATCCATCAGTATCAAGTCAGGGTTGGATAACTTGATATCATTTATTGCGTTTGCAGCATTAGAAAAAGCACCTACGCACTCCATATCCTTACACATATTAAGTAACATAGGGAGGCTGTCTCTACGAGCAACGTCGTCATCAAATATGATTATTCTCTTTTTCATAAAATATTAGCCTCCTAAAGTACCAAACGAAAGATTAGAATGAAATAGCTAAAGTTAGCTATATGTGGTTTCATTAAATAAGAGCCTAACTACCGTTCCTACCCCTTCCGTAGTATCTATGTTTATTGCGGCCCTAATTTCCTCTGCTCTAAATTTCATATTCGCTAATCCATTTCCTTGTGCACTCCTTTTCCAATCAAAGCCGCAGCCGTTGTCGCTAACTTCCATCAATAATTGAGAATCACTTAATTGAACATTTACTTTAATTTCTGACGCCCCACTATATTTAACTGCATTATTAATAGCTTCCTTATAAATTAAGTATATGTTCTTTCGGATTACCATACTTAAGGGTAAATGGCTAAGAGCTGTATCTACCTTAAAATCGAACTTGATGTTGGCGTATTCAGTAATGTCAGCTCCAAAAGTCCTCATTCTTGAGATCACGTGTTCCATATTATCCATCTTCGGATTTACGCTCCAAATAATATCGCTTATATTTTCTTGAATATTTTGAGCATTAATCTTTATCTTCTCTAATACAGCTTTATTCTCTTCGTCTTCAGATTTCATCAAAAGTGAATGCGTATAAATAGAAATACTACTTAAAGTACTTCCTATATCATCATGCATATCTGCACTTAAACCCTGACGCAGTTCCATAATCCTATTCAGTTCTGCAATACGTTTTTTATCCGCTTCAATTCTATTACGGTATTTTCTCATACTTAAATAGAATACTACGCCTATAATAAAAATTGCAATGAGTGCCATCGTTCGTATTTGCGACAACTTTTTATAACTCTGCAACTTGTTTTTTTCAACCGCTATGCGCTCCAAATCCATCCGTTGTTGTGCCCGCATTACCAATAAACCGTTAAACACGGAATCGTTTCTAACAATAGCTTTGATAGTCGAATCACGATAGGCGAGCGCCTGAACGTGATTTCTAGAAACTTCGTAATATCTACTCTTTACCGGAAAAAATTTCTCCAAACGCTCTAATTGTCCGCTCTTGGCAATGTACGTTCTGGTTTCGCCTAATAGTTTGTATGCCTCGGCATATTTGCGTTCATCAATCAAAATATCAGATAATGGTATAGCAGCACCCGCGGCCAAGCCTAAATCGTTTTGCTTTAATGCTTCTGTTAAATCTAACTTAAATAGCCGTTTAGCTTGATTAAACTCTCCTTTTAGGTAGTGGATATAGCCAATATTGCCTAAAGCAATTGTACGATAAATGTTAGCCATTTTATGCCTTTCAGCCTCTAAAACTGCTTGTTTTAAGTACTTCATTGCTAACTCTAAATCATGAAGCTCGATATAACTTAAACCAATGGAGTTAAACATATACCATTTGTTACTCGCGTTAGCCAAAGCCAGCTTCCCTACTTCTATTGCTGTTTTATAATTCTTGAATTTGAAGTAAGCGTTGGCGATTTCTGCACAATAATCTGCGTAATTTGTAATTACCTTATCATCGTACAATTTAAGAAGCTTTTCGAGTTTGAGGTAAACATCAAAAGCTCGCTCATAATTGCCTAAACTTATAAAATAATGATAGGCTATAGTACGAAATGCCCTAGCCTGCACATTAGGAAATGCGGTGTACTTAATACTTACTTCATTGTCGAACTGATTAAGTTCTTCCAACGATTTACCGTCTATTCCTTTGGCGAATATTAGAAAATCTAAAAAAGCCTTAGTTTCTAAATCTTTATGTTCTTTGTAATGCTCGGTTAGTAGGTTTTCTATTTGATCACGCTCCTTTGGATTAAAGCTGTAAACCAATAACAAGGAGTCTTGCGCTTTTCCTCTAAAATCAAGTTTTTGTGCATAGCCGTAAAGACCGTTTACAATAAATATGATGCAGAATAAATATGATTTTAACAAAGCGCTAATTTTGTATTGCGAATTTAGATTTTTGTTTCAAAGCAAACACAGCGTAGATTATCCGCAAATAAACGAATATTTTAGCAAATCCACCCTTAAAAACTAAGAAACTCACTATGTATCGGAGGATTTGTTTTTATAATTGGATAAATGCTTCTATTTGCTATACCGATAGATCGATAATTTGAGGCTCCGGCAAGCTGGTATTGTTAACCTGATTTGCATACCTTAAAAAATTAAAATAGCTTTGAACTATAATTGCCATATAGGCTATACAAATATTACATCATGATTATTGAACCTAGAATGCGTGGTTTTATCTGTTTAACAGCACACCCTGATGGTTGTGCTCAAAACGTGAAAAACCAAATTGAATATGTAAAATCTAAAGGTGCCGTCAATGGGCCTAAAAGAGTTTTGGTTATTGGTGCTTCAACCGGATTTGGTTTAGCATCGCGTATTACTGCTGCTTATGGTAATGGCGCATCAACTATAGGTGTTTATTTCGAAAAACCACCGCAAGCGGGTAAAACAGCTTCCCCAGGTTGGTATAATACTGCAGCATTTGAAAAACAAGCACAAGCTGACGGTTTATATGCAAAATCAATTAACGGTGATGCATTTTCTAATGAAGTAAAGCAACAAACTATCGATTTAATTAAAGCTGATTTGAGCCAAATTGATTTGATTATTTACAGTTTAGCATCCCCAGTAAGAACTAACCCTAAAACTGGCGTTACGCATCGTTCTACTTTAAAACCAATTGGTGGTACTTTCTCTGACAAAACCGTTGATTTCCATACAGGAATTGTTTCTACAGTGAGCATAGAACCTGCAAACGAGGAAGAAATTGCGAATACTATTGCCGTTATGGGTGGCGAAGATTGGGAGTTTTGGATTGATGATTTGAAAGCTGCTGGCGTTTTAGCAGAAGGCGCTACTACTGTTGCCTATTCATACATTGGCCCTGCCGTAACCGAAGCGGTATACCGTAAAGGTACTATTGGCGGCGCTAAAGACCACTTAGAAGCTACTGCTTTTAAATTAAAAGATAAATTGGCTGATTTAAATGGCGATGCTTACGTATCAGTTAACAAAGCGTTAGTGACACAAGCAAGTTCGGCTATTCCGGTTATACCCTTATACATTTCTTTCTTATACAAAAAGATGAAAGAAGAAGGTATCCACGAAGGTTGTATTGAGCAAATCCAACGTTTATTTGCTGATAGATTATATACCGATGGTGATGTACCTGTTGACGAAAAAGGTAGAATTAGAATTGACGATTGGGAAATGCGTGAGGATATACAAGCAGCTGTTGCTGAACTTTGGAAAAATGCAGATACTGACAGTTTACCATCAACTGGAGATTTAGCAGGTTACAAACACGATTTCTTAAACTTATTTGGTTTTGATGTAGCTGGAGTAGATTACGCTGCTGATGCCAATGAAATGGTAGAAATTCCGGGATTACAAGCATAATTGTAGTTAATTGCTATAGAAAAAGCCCCAAATAAATTTGGGGCTTTTTGTTTTAAGCTACCTATCTGCCACTTTGTAAACTGGGTCATCAATATTCACTTCGACAATTCCTTTCGCGTTACGAAGTAGCAGTCTGCTATCCGCACTCAAGCCTTTTAAGCGTACTGTTTTATTTAATTTCTTATACCTATCGGTGATTTTATTTACAGCATCAATGGCACTCATATCACTTACCCTGCTTTCGCTAAAATCTATCACCACTACTGCAGGATCACTTTCTACCTCAAATTTATCTAAAAAGGTTGTAGTAGAACCAAAAAACAGAGGCCCAAATATTTCGTAGGTTTTGACACCATTTTCATCTATAAACTTACGGGCCCTTATCCGCCTTGCGCTTTCCCAAGCAAATACCAATGCCGACATAATTACTCCAATAAGAACCGCTAAAGCCAAATTATGGAAGAAAACTGTTACTGCAGCAACCACTATACCTATCAAAATATCTGCCTTTGGCATTTTATTAATTACCCTAAAACTACTCCACTCAAAAGTGCCAATGGCTACAACCATCATTACGCCTACTAGCGCAGCCATAGGTAATTTACCTATTACTGGTGCCCCAACTAAAATAATCAACAGAATAGTAAGCGCTCCAATAATCCCCGACAAGCGAGCCCTTGCGCCTGCCGATAGATTGACCAAGGTTTGCGCAATCATTGGGCAACCACCCATACCTGTAAAAAAGCCATTTAAAATATTGGCAGTACCTTGAGCTAAGCACTCTTTGTTGCCATCGCCTTTGTTACCTACAATCTCATCTACCAAATTGAGGGTTAATAAACCTTCAGTTAAACCCACCATCGCCATAACCACCCCAAAAGGAACAATAATTTGCAAAGTTTCGAATGTTAAAGGTATTTGAGGAATATGAAAAGGAGGAAAACCGCCAGCTACAGAGGCAATATCACTCACGGTTTTAGTTTCTATACCAAAACCTAAAACCACAGCAAACACTACTAAAATGGCCACTAATGATGCCGGTACGGCTTTAGTAAATTTCGGCCAGAGCCAAACTACAAAAATGGTAAGTCCAACTAAGCCCAACATGTTATAAAGTGATGAACCTGTTAACCAATTATCGGTACCATCCTGTTTAAACTGGCTTAACTGCGACATAAATATCACTATCGCCAAACCATTAACAAAGCCATACATTACAGATTGTGGCACCAGCCTGATGAATTTCCCTAACTTAAATAAACCTACAGCGATTTGAACAATCCCAGCTACCACTACCGCACCAAAAACGTATTCGATGCCATGTAATTTCATCAAAGCGATTAACGTAATTACCGTTGCTCCGGCTCCACCTGAAATTAAGCCAGGCCGCCCCCCAAAAATTGCAGTAACAATTCCCATAATGAAAGCGGCATACAAACCTGCCAACGGCGGAAAACCAGCTAATATAGCAAACGACAATGATTCTGGAATCATCGTCATAGCCACCGTTAGACCAGCTAGTATTTCGTTTTTGTAATTGATGGGTTGACTGAAATCAAGTTTTGGGAAGAATTGCTTCATAAGACGCAAAGGTAATTTGTTATTCGTAATGTTAAGTCGAAGTTAGGTATATTTGTTTGCGTTAAAACAGCAATCTATGTCGAACATACAGTTAATTATAGAGGAAAGACCAAGCGATATTGGTAATTTTTTAGTGGGCAGATTATTGCCTTTCAGAGAGAAAAGATTGGTTGGGCCTTTTTGTTTTATCGACCACATGGGGCCTGCGCTTTTAAGTGATCACGAAAACTTAGACATTGGCGCTCACCCGCATATTGGCTTGTCTACACTCACCTACCTTTTTGAAGGTAGTGTAATGCATAAAGACAGCCTAGGTACTGAAATTGAAATTTCGCCAGGGCAAGTGAATTGGATGACCGCAGGCAAAGGCATTGCACATTCGGAGCGCACGCCAGAACATCTTCGTCATACAGAAAAATTTCTACACGGCTTACAAATATGGGTGGCTTTACCTAAACATTTGGAGCAAATGGAACCCGAGTTTTACCACGCTGATGGAAATGACATCCCCCAATGGGAAGAAGATGGCGTGAACTATAAATTAATTGCTGGTGCCGCTTTTGGAAAGAAATCTCCAATTCCAGTTTATAGTCCCTTATATTTTATCGAGATTAAAAACACTACTGCGGCAAGCATTAATATTGGTGAACACCTTTACGGTGAGAGTGGCTTGTATATTTTAGATGGTGAAGTAAGTAGTGAAGGAAATACGTTCGGCCCAAAAAACTTTTTGGTTGCAAAAAATGCATCGATTTGCGAATTTACCCTGGCACCAAATAGTACTGTTTATATCTTTGGTGGCGAACCCTTCCCTGAAGAACGATTTATTTATTGGAATTTCGTGGCCACTAGCCGCGAACTGATTGAGGAAGCCAAAGATAGATGGTTGAAGCAGGAATTCCCGAAAGTACCTGGGGAAACCGGTTTTGTGCCCTTGCCACAGCCGAGAATTAATCCCAAATAATAGTTGTGTTGTTCTCTGTTGGATGCCCAGTGCATACCAACACGCGGCCAGCAGCTATTTCATCGTCGGTGAGTACCTCGTTGTAGTCCATACGTACACCGCCTGATGTGCAAGTAGCTGCGCAGGTACTACATACGCCGCCGCTACAACTGTAAGGTAGTTTAATTTTGTGTTCGAGGGCCACATCCAATATCCTTTTAGGCCATGGCACTTCTAAATGATATACCTCGCCTTGAAATACTAAATTAATGGAATAAGTATTTTTATCGGCCACTTTTTCGGTAGAGTCATCTTCATCTATTTCATCTTCGGGCAGTACAAACGTTTCACGTTTAACTTGCTCCGGCAAATATCCGGCACCTAATATAGAAATTCTACAAACATCCATGTAATCTACAGGTCCACATGTATAAAACAGCGCATCTTCCTTTGCGTACTGCAATTGTTCATCAATTAATTCCCGCACCAAGAAGCCATTTAATCTAGCTCTCAGTAAATTTTTGGAATTACTGAAAAGGTTTATCATTATAAAACGATCTGGAAATTGACCTTGCCAAACCTTTAACTCGTCGAAAAACAAAGTATCGCTTGCGGAGCGAGCGCTATAAATAAGTACTACTTTAGATTTATGCTCTACAACCAGTGCTGTTTTCAAAATCGAAAATAACGGAGTTATACCAACGCCTGCCGCAAACAAAAAAACCGTTCTCAATTTTTCTACTTTTGGTTCATAGAAGAATAAACCATTAGGTTCCACTAATTCTACTTCGTCACCTACTTTTATTTCTTGATGGAGAAATCTGGAGATCTCCCCGTTTTCTACTAATTTGACCGCAATAGACAAAGGTTCGTCTAAGAATGGCGAACTATAACAAGAGTAAGAACGTCTAAGTTCTTTAGTGCCTTTTCTAAAAACCAAAGTAATAAACTGCCCAGCTTTATAATAGAAATTGTTCGTGCCTTTGGTATCCAAACCGATGGTAATAACTTCATTCACTTCCTGCTTAACAGCGATAACTTTTAGTTTTTGTAGCGACATACGACAAATAAAGTGAATAAATCAGACTATTGCTAACAAAAAAGGTTGCTTTCTGTTTGACCAGAAAGCAACCTAAATGCTTATAAAAGACTATACCGAGTATTTTATTCTACTTGAGCGTCAATAGAATTTTCTTCGTTGTATGCCAATAATGGTTTTTGTTTAACATAGCCATTACGAACAGGGTATTCTAAAACCTCCTTAACAGACATTAACTTATAAACATAAGAACCTGTCTCTTTATTCAATTTTAGTTTAAAATAGTTGTCTTGCTTCTGCCTTCCAACTTGTCTTCGCATATGGCCATCGCCAACATTATACGCCGCTGCAACTAAAGTCCAACTCTCAAAAATGCCATAAAGCTCTTTAAGGTACTTTGCTGCCGCGATGGTAGACTTTTTTAAATTATAGCGTTCATCTACCTTACTATTTACTTTGAGCCCATACATACGAGCTGTAGCAGGCATGAACTGCCAATAACCAGCAGCTCCCTTTGGCGAAACGCCACCTCGTAAACCCGACTCGACCAACGGCATATACTTAAAATCATTAGGTATGCCATATGATGCTAAAATCGGTTCTACAACAGGGAACCATTTTGCTGCTTTTTTATGCAAACGTTCTGTTTGCAATTTACGATAGGAAAATGAAGCCAAAGTTTTCTTCATTTTTGTGTTTACATGATGATCACCTACTGGTAAAGTTTCATCTGCAAACTCTAATTGAGCTAAGCTAAATACCGGCTCTTCGGTTTCTGTTTCTTTTGTGGTATAGTTATCTTTCTTAAGATTTTCTACTTTGGTTGGTAGCTTATAAGCAAACACTTTGGCCATCAAAAGTAATCCTATAATTACTCCTAATGGGATGAGGTGTTTCTTTAACATCTTCCTCCTTTTTTAGTTAACACTTAATACTTGTGGCGCAAAGATACGTTTTATTTATTTAATTATCAAACACTTACAAAAAACACCTCCAAAATCAGCGTTTAAAACCGCTTAAAGCTTGATTTTTATTTACCCAATTGCCGCAAAAAACAGCAAATCTTTTGGTTGTTATTATTTGCAAATTTGTTAACTTTGCAGCCGCATTAGTTTTGCGGTTAAAATCGTATCATGACAAATAGTAACAATAGGAAAAGTCGGGATGACAAGTCCAGTGCTGGTAAGCGTACCAGCGATAGAACAGAACGTGGCGGAAGCAGAAGATCAAGCGCTACCAACACGGAGAGACCAAGAAAATTCGACGACAACAAACGCCCAGAATACGGCGACAAAAAAGATTTCCAATCTAAATCTGGCAGACCTGCCAAAAGTAATTTCAACGACAAACCTGGTTCATTCAAAAAATCTTTCGAAAAAAGAGATGATAAACCGTGGGAAAAAAACGATAGAGGATTTAAGAAAGAAGGTTTTTCTGGTGACAGAAAAAATAGTGGTGGAGATAGAAGAAACGATGGAGAGCGTTCTGGAGAGCGTCGCTCTTTTGGTGACAGACCTGATAGAGGCTTCAAAAAAGAAGGATTTTCTGGCGAGAAAAGAAATTTTGCAGACAGAAACAGTAGCGGCGAGAAAAGAAGTTATGTAAAAAAAGATAGCTATGCTAAAGATGGCGCTTCTAAATTCTCCGATAGAAAAGATAACCGTTATGGCGACAAACGCCCGTTTAGAAAGCGTGAAGAAGGTGGCTATAAAGGGAAAACAGAGGATAGAGGCGAAAGAGTTGCACCTAACTTAAGAGCAAGAAAAGCAACCAAAGAAGATGATAATTTAATTCGTTTAAATAGATATATTGCCAATTCAGGCATTTGCTCTCGTCGTAAGGCTGATGAGTTAATTGCAGCCGGCGTTGTGTCAGTAAACGGTGTTGCAATTACAGAGTTAGGACATAAAGTAGATCCGTACAAAGATCAAGTGAGGTATAATGGTGAGCTTTTAAAACGCGAAAAGAAGGTTTACGTGCTTTTAAATAAACCAAAAGATTATATCACTACTACAGAAGATCCACAAGAGCGCAAAACGGTAATGCACTTGGTAGAGAAAGCCAGTCGTGAGCGTATTTATCCAGTGGGTAGATTAGATAGAAACACTACAGGCTTAATACTGATGACGAATGATGGTGATTTAGCTGATAAATTATCGCATCCTAGACACGGAATTACTAAAATTTATCAAGTAGAGTTAAGCAGAAATCTTTCGCAGGGCGATTTCAATAAAATTGAATTTGGCTTGGAGCTTGAAGACGGTTTGATTAAGCCAGACAATATTTCTTACGTTACTGGTGGAAGTAAAAAAGAAATCGGTATCCAAATTCATAGTGGCAAAAATAGAATTGTTCGTCGTATTTTCGAACACTTAGGCTATGACGTGGTTAAATTAGACAGAGTTGTTTATGGCAACCTAACTAAAAAGGATTTACCTCGAGGTAAGTGGCGCTTTTTAGATGAACATGAGCTTATCCAAATTAAGCATCTCATTAAATAAAAAAAAAAGCGCAGATTAAAATTTGCGCTTTTTCTTTTATATTGAAAAAAATATCTCCCGTAATGAAAAGACGATTTGGAACTATACTATTATCAATATTTATGATGACAGCGTCACATGCTCAAACTCACGACATTTTGATAGGAACCTATACCAACGCTCCAAGTAAAAGCAAAGGTATTTACAGTTACTCTTTTGACATTAAAACTGGAAATTTTAAAGAAAAGGCCCGGTATCTAAAAGCTGAAAATCCTAGCTATATTACTTTATCTGCAGACAAGAAGACCATTTTTGCAGTCTCAGAAAGTGGCAGTAAAAGTGGCTTAGTTTCCATAAACCTTAATTCGGACGAAGTTGGCGGAGTAACTACCAGTTTTAAACCCACAGGCGAAAATCCATGTTTTGTATTAGCCGACGACGTAAACGTGATTACAGCTAATTACTCGGGAGGCAGCATCGACGTATATGCTATTAGAACAGACAATTCCTTAGGCGATTTAAAGCAGCGCATTCAACACAACGGCAAAGGACCCCATAACAGGCAGGAGAGCGCTCATGTACATCAAGTACAATTCGCTCCAGATAGAAAATACATATTATCTACAGATTTGGGTGAAGACCGTTTATACATTTACAATTATCAAGCGATTGATGATAAGCCCCTAAGTTTTCATAAAGCTATAAAAGTTAACGCTGGTCACGGACCTCGCCACTTAACTTTTAGCCCCACTGGTAAGTTTTTGTATTTAACCAATGAACTAAGTGGAACCATAAATGTGTATGCATATCAGGATGGAGATTTAACGTTTTTACAAGAAGTAGAGACTGTTCCCAAAGGATTTAAAGGAAACATTGACGCTGCGGACATTCATGTGTCTGGCGACGGCAAATTCCTATACCAAACCAACAGAGGGGAACTTAACCACATGAATGTATACGCTATAAGCGAAAACGGCTTATTAACATTTGTACAAACCACAAGTACCCTTGGCAAGGGGCCTCGAAATTTCACTATCGACCCCACTGGAAAGTATATTCTAGTAGCTCACCAACACACTAACAATGTAGTGGTTTTTAAAAGAAATAGCGAAACAGGAAAAATAACAGCACTTAATCAAGAACTGAAAGTGGACAGTCCGGTGTGTTTATTATTTAAATAAGATTTTAAATGAAAACGGCGACATTATCGAAATAAAGTCGCCGTTTTTGTATCTTAACATTATTGGCTATGCCGTTTCTGCAACCTTGGCAACATTTCTATAAGGATATTCGTTAAAAATATGGCGTCGGGCAAAACGACCGGGTGAGTCGGCGTTTACTAATTTAATGTATACCGCTCTTGGTACATCAAAATATTCGTAAGCGCTACCATCATAAAATTGAATATTTAAGACCTGTTGCTTGTACTCGAAATCTTGGATGTTCGACAATGTAGTAGTTTGCGTATATATGTCAATGTTTTTATCGCGGGTTTCTGGCGCAATACTTACCAAGAAATGGTAGGCCTCAATAATATCCTTACTTTTAGCCTCTGCATCTAACCTTTCGTTTTCTTCTTGAAATTTGTCAGGGTGAAAATCCTTCATCAAGTTGCGATAAATCGATTTAAGGTCTTTCAGCTCAGCATTTTTATCAACACTTAAAAGCTTTCTATAATCAGCTATTTTTTTCATTAAAATATTTATGGTTAAATGGTACTAAACCTTTGGGAGGAAGTATTGATTTAGAGGGCGCAAAGGTAAGAAAATTAATTGTCTTTATTTGTACCGGCTCCAAAAGACTTCGTAACGCAGAGCGAGCAATACAAATAAATGCTTAACTACGGCCTTTACACTGAATTAAAGAGTTAACGCTTAATTCTAGTGTCAACTCTTTAATGCAATTATTTCGGCAATCCATTTTCAGATTTTAATTCTTCTAAAATTGGCGTGGTAATCCCCTTTAATGATTTGTTAAGCGCATTATTTGTTGCTAAAAAATAACACCTCGTTTTTACCTTTTTTAAGCCAGCAACCTGGGAGGTAAAGTGTTTGCTAAGGACCTACTGCCCAATAACGCCCCATGTTTATACCATTTACGAAACTGTTCCATTGCCAAAAGTGCTCATATCCAAAAAGAAGTTGCCATCAGCAATTTTAAAGGGTGTGGGTTGTTTTGTTTTTGTTTTGCTGTGCCGACAAATTAAAAATACACAGTAAAAAAAACAGCACGGAGGGTGCACGTTGTTTTCATAGGTTTATAGTAGTGTACACAAACGTATTAAATAACTTCTAATAAAAAGATAGTTTATAGCCTGACGTTTTAGGAAAGAATACAATTCAATAAAAGCTTATATTCAAATAATTAAATACACAAAAACCTGAAGAATTTCCTATAAGCCGAGAATAAAAAACGAGTAAATCGCAGAGAGCGCATCAGGGTTGAGTTCTTCTTTTACGTGTTTTTTATGGCTGGATTAAGGCTTTTATTTGGAAAAGGCTGATTGCAATATTTCTAATACTGGTTGCCTCAATTGCAAAGAATTCGAAGTAGAACTGTTGATGATGAAGCCGAATTCCGAATCTCAATCAGCCCTATTTATCCCAATTCAATCTCCGTGAATGGCACCCCCTTCGTGTTTGAAGTAGGGCTTAGGATTATTTAAAGAGAAATAAATTAAAACAACTTAAAAAAAACTATCGTTTTACTTCTTCTATAATTTGCTGATAATAGGCTATATATTCTGGCAAAATCTTATTTAAATCGAAATCTTTAGCTCTGGTAAGCGCATTTTCTTTAAAATAAGCCAATGTTTTTTCGTCGCTTAAAATGGTAATTGCTTTCTTAGCCATACCTTCCACATCGCCAACATCACATAGATAACCGCTAAAATCATCAATATTTAGTTCTGGCAAACCGCCAGCATTTGAGGATAGCACTGGCACTTTACAAGCCATTGCTTCTAGCGCAGCTAAACCAAAACTCTCGTTCTCAGAAGGAATGACAAAAAGATCGCAAACAGACAGAATTTCTTCTACCGCATCTTGCTTGCCCAAAAATCTAACATTGTCACCAATATTTAATTCCCTGCAAAGCTGCTCGTTTGCGCTACGCTCAGGTCCATCGCCTACCATCAGCAATTTTGCTGGAATTTTCTCCAATACCAATTTAAACATCTTAATCACATCCTCGGTACGCTTTACTTTTCTGAAGTTAGAGGTGTGCACTAGAATACGTTCGTTATTTGGTGCAATTGCTTTCTTAAAATGATCTTTAGGTTGTAAGCTAAAACGATTAAAATCGATAAAATTTGGGATAACCCTAATTTCTTTATTGATATCGAAGTGCCTGTAGGTGTCCTCTTTCAAATCCTCTGAAACAGTGGTTACGCCATCGCTTTGGTTAATCGAAAAAGTTACCACAGGTTTGTAGGTGGCGTCTCTGCCCACCAAAGTGATATCGGTGCCATGCAAAGTGGTTACCACTGGAATATTAATGTCATAGGTGGCGAGAATTTGTTTCGCCATAAATGCCGCAGATGCGTGAGGAATCGCATAATGTACATGCAAAATATCCAACTTCTCAAATCTTACCACGTCAACCAATTTACTGGCTAACGCAGATTCGTAAGGCGCATAGTCAAACAAGGGATAATCCCTTACCGACACCTCATGATAAAATAAATTAGCAGAGAAAAAGTCTAATCGAGCGGGCTGACTGTAAGTAATAAAATGTACCTGATGACCTTCGTTAGCCAAAGCCTTTCCTAGCTCCGTTGCTACAACACCGCTACCGCCAAAGGTAGGATAACAAACAATTCCAATTTTCATTAGCCCTATAATATCTTAGTGAGGATTATTTAACAAATGTAGTTTATCTAAAGATTATTATTTGTTAACGTCAGGTAATTAATTTGAAATAAAACAGTAAAATAAACAGCAAAAAAAAGAGGCCATTTTCAGGTCCTCTAAATAATACATGCTAGTATTTAAATTCTAAAACCGGCTTTTTATATGTTAATTTCTTCTCTTCTTTAGCAATCTCTTCTCGCTTTTTCTCCACACGCTGAATTTGCTTATTGTATCTTTCCAGAGCCTTTTGGGCGTCCGTCATGTCGCTTTTTGCTTTTTTTGCTAATTTTTCAGCATCCTTGAGATTTACCGTTCCATTATCCATTCCTTGCGAATTTTTGCTATTTTTTTCTGCAGATTCTTTTGCTTTATCGTTAGCCGCAAGCAGTTTAACTCTTAATTTCTCTACTTCAACTTCTTCTTGCGCCTCTTCAATTTTCAGTTCCTGTACTTTCTGACTGGCTTTTAAAGCCTCTACTCTGCCTTTTAAAATGCCAAGCGAATCTTTAGAAACTTTTGGCGTATAAACTTGAGCCTTCACCTCGTTTAATCCTAATAGTGAGAAAGCTATAATCGTTAGATGGATACTTTTTCTTTTCATTTTTAAACTTTATTTTAATAAACCTTTATCAATTCGAATGCGTTAGTACGCTTCTCCTTAGAAAGCTATGCCTTTAACATCTAATAGATCTTGATTATTTTCTTATTTACGTTTGGGAAGACTAAGCCCTCATTTCATTCTGCAAAACCATAAACATTTCGTTTACTCTTTGCGTGCCAATATAATACTCCAGCCCGTCTCTGTCGGTTAACACCACGGCATCTTTACCCGAAGAAAAGAAACGAACTGTGCCGTTTTTGTGGAGATTATATACAGGGTTGTTGAAAAAATATCTACTATAAGTATCCTTACGGATATCTTTAATATTGTTTAAGTCGATGACAACCTTTTTTGTGGTCCATAAGCCGTCTAACACCACCTTTCTATTCTGAATAACTGTTTTATACTGCACCATAAATAGTAACACAATTGAAACCGCGATGATTCCGAAACCAACTACCAAAAACAAATCTACAGTGTTGTCACGGTCTCGCTCGTATACGTAAACTGCAAAACAAAATGCAGCCATAATCAAACGTATACAAATACGGATGTAATCGCGGCCAATGTATTGCTTCTCTATGTATGTATATCTGCTATCCATTTAACAGTTCGAATATAGCAACTTTTTTGGTTGCTTCGGTTACTTTAAATCTTTCGTCTTGCCGTAAGCCTATCACCCATATCAATTTCCCATCTCCATTAAATAACAATGGGACCGCATGCTTCTGTGGAACAGGGATTTTCGAATCTATAAAAAAATCACTCAACTTCTTAAAGTTTTGCATACCTAACGGCTTAAACCTATCGCCATCCTGCCAAAAACGAATACTTAAAGGGAAGCGCAATAGGTTGGCATCAACATATGCCATTTTATTATTGGATGAGAATTGAACACTGTTAGTTACAAAAAAGTTGATTTTTCTTCCGTCATCTAAAGCCGTAACCGACTCTTCTTGCATATACAGTGTAGGTGTTGTACTTCCATTTTTTTTAGTGATGATTAATTTTTCCCGATCAATAATCAGCTGATAATTTAAACTTGTGAACGTTGTTCCACTTTGTTTAGCTAAAGATGTCAACAAATCATCCACCACGGCGCTTGAGAAACCGAAGGGCTTTAAAATTTCGAACAACAGCAACTTTTGTGGCTTTAATGCCTGCACTTGCGATATTGCGATTTCAAATGCATGGTTAACTTTATTTAGAAGCGCTGCCGATTTCTGGCGTACAACATCTTGAAGTAAGAGCTCCGTTTCGGCAAAACGTTTAATATTTGCAGCAAAAGTTTCTTCAAGATTGGGATTTATTTCCCGCAGTTGTGGTATTACTTTTAATCGAATTTTGTTCCTTGCATATTTGCTGCTGGCATTCGAACTATCTTCAACATAGGCAATGCTATTTTCCTCAATTAGGGTATCAATCTCTTGCCGCGACAAAAAGATTAAAGGACGAACCAATTTGTTGCGTTTAGGCAAAATGCCATGCATACCTGCAATGCCTGTGCCGCGTACCAAATTTAAAAGTAAGGTTTCAATTGAATCGTTTTGGTGGTGCGCTAGCGCAATATAGCTATACGAGTGCTCAAGCCGTAATTGCTCAAACCATTGATAGCGCAATTGGCGAGCGGCCATCTGTATCGAAATTTTTTCTTGTGAAGCGAAAGCGGCTGTGTCGAATTGGATAACATGAACGGGTGCAGCAACCTCTTCAGCAAGCAGACGTACAAAAGCTTCGTCTCTTTGTGCTTCTGCCCCACGCAAATTAAAGTTGCAGTGCGCTATACCGAAATTAAAACCAGCTTGCTTAAATAGTTGCACCATCAAGGCAGAATCTTTTCCCCCACTTACAGCCAACAAAATAAGATCATCAGCGTTAAATAGCTGATGTTGTTTAATAAAGGCTCTAAATTGATCAATCGGTAACATCGACCCAAAAATATCTAAATAAATTCATGAAGCGTATAAGTATAGCTGAAAAATAAAACCTTAAATTTGTACTGTGCAAAAGTTACGCCTACTTATCATTTTACTAATGTGTCCATTTTTAATGTTGGCACAAACTCGTACGCAGATAAAATTAGAAACTGCCGAACGTGCTACAGGAATTATTAAACTTGGTGCTAACTACTTAAGAAAACCTGTTTTTAGCCATGATGGCGCCATCCTTACCTGCGACAGTGCGGTACTTTATTCGGAACGAAATTTCTTCGAAGCTTTTGGCAATGTCCACATCAATCAAGGCGATTCTTTAAATATCTATTCGGATTTCCTCAACTATGATGGAAATGCGAAAAAAGCCCATTTAGACAAAAACGTTAGGCTTCTCGACAGAGAAAACACCTTAACCACCAATATTTTAGATTATAACATGGTTACGCGTGTAGGTGAGTACAAAACAGGCGGGAAATTGGTAAATAAAGATGCGACCATTACAAGTAGAGAAGGTTTTTATTTTGCGAATACAAAAGATGCTTACTTCAAATACAACGTACTCGTCTCTACGTCGGAAGGAACAACAATTAATTCGGAAGAATTAAGGTACAATACTGGCACAAACTGGACTTACTTTTATGGCCCAACAAATATCAAAAACAAAGAAGATAAACTTTACACCGAAAACGGGGCTTACAACACCAAGAGTGAAAATGCCTATTTCGGAAAAAAAAATCTGTACACTAATGGAAGCAAATCCTTAAAAGGAGATAGTTTGTACTATTACGGGAAAACTGGATATGGCAAAGCGGTAAAGAACATTACTTTTAGAGATACAAAAGATCAAACCTTATTACGTGGGCAATTAGGTGAATACTACAGAGATAGCGAACGTGTAGTGGTTACGCAAAAAGCTTATGTGGGCATTGGCACGAAAGATAGCGTTGAGGTAGACAGCAAAAAGGTACCAGATACTTTGTGGTTAACTGCAGATACTTTGCAATCTGAACGGGTTTTGGTGAAGAACTTGAAATTACTTGCCAAACCTATCGTTAGAAAAGATAACGAAGTTGGCACAGAAGATGAGGTGGAAAAGGCTGCCAAAGATCAAGAAAAAGCTGATGCTCGAAAGCAAATGCAACTCGGAGAGCAACCTTCTGTTAAAGAGGAGATCATTAAAAGAAAGCCTAAGAACAGTAAGAGAGACAATAAAACACAGCCTGTAAATGATGCTATTCCGCAAGACAGCCAAAAATTAAGTCTCGATACGCTGAAGAAAATCAATGTAAAGAAAGATAGTGTATTCAACGACAGCATTCCAGTTGCTAGAAATTTGGCAGTAAAAACAGATACATTGAAGGCTAGTGTGAAAAAAGCTAGCGATAAGATCTCTACAACTAAGGATACCATATCAACTACGTTGAAAGCTAAAGACACTACAAAGGCTTTGTTAAATTTACCAAAGGATACCATAATCAACAGCTTAGACACTGCCAAAGCACGGACTATAAGTGCCTACCACAATGTCCGCGTTTTTAAATCAAATTTACAGGCTATCGCCGATTCGGTATTTTATAATGCTGCCGATTCGACATTGCGTTGGTATAAAAATCCGATATTATGGTCTAACGGCACACAACAAACCGGTGACACTATTCACGTATTCTTTAAGAACAACAAGATACATAACTTCCAAGTGTTACAAAATGGATTTATTGTTAATGTAGAAACCGATTCCACTAAATTTAATCAGGTTAAAGGTAAAACGATAACTGGTTTTTTCAAGGATGGCGAGTTGCAAAACATGTACGTTGATGGCAATGCGGAAAGCATTTATTTCACCAAAAACGACAAAGACGAATACGAAAATGTAAGTCAAACGGTGAGTAGCCGACTAAGGTTTAGATTTAAGAATAAAGAACTTACAGATATTGTTACAGTAAGAGAGGTGGAAGGTGCTGTTGACCCTCTTCATAACGTAACAGGAGAAAGTTTACTTACTGGTTTTATTTGGAAACCAGAACTCAGACCGATAAGCAAGCAAGAAATAATTAACGGCGCACGCACTTCAAAAGCAAAGACAGCTCCTGTCAAAAAAAGTACAACATCCAAACCGCAAACAACCGAAAAGAAACCTGTCGCAGCTGCTGCAAAGCCAAGAAGTGCCGAAAGTAAAAAGGCGGAAACAGTGAAGGTAAATCCAACATTGTTGAAAAACAAACAAAAATAAGTAACAAAAAAGGGCTCCGAAATAAATCTCGGAGCCTTTTTTTTTTAAATTACGCTCGAATAAGATTACATCTTTTTTAAGCCAATTTCCGACAGACGTTCGTCTAGATACTCCCCCGCAGTCATGTCGATATATGCTTTTGGATGCGCCGCATCTATGCAAGATTCTAAACATGCCAAACTCATTTGGCTACGTGGATGCAAGAAAAATGGAACTGAGAAACGAGAAGTTTTCATCAATTCTCGTGGCGGATTTACAACTCTATGCGTAGTCGAACGCAATTTATTGTTGGTTAAGCGCTGTAACATATCCCCTACATTTACCACAATATCAGTATGATGTGCCTTAATTGGCAACCACTCGTTAGCCATAGTTAAAACTTCAAGTCCGTCGGCACTGGCACCAATTAATAAGGTGATTAAGTTAATATCCTCATGCGCACCTGCACGAACTGCATCTGGAGCAATTGAATCTGGATCTTCGATGGGGAAATAATGTATGCCTCTTAAAATAGAATTTCCGTTATGCACATGCTCGTCAAAATAATTGATCGGTAACTCTAGGTAAGTTGCAATGGCTTCAAGCAAATATTTACCATTCTCCTCAAGCTTCTTGTAAATCTCTCTGGTTACATCATTAAATTCAGGAATTTCTTCCACCACCTCATTGGCGGGATATTCTTTTTCAACAGGATCGCCATCTTCAACTGTTTGTCCAATCTGCCAAAATTCTTTCAAATCTGCTGTTTTAGCGCCTTTAGCAGTTTCCTTGCCCGCACTGGTATAACCGCGTTGCCCAGCCAACTCCGGCTTCTCGTACTTACGTTTTACATCTACAGGAAGGGCAAAAAGCTCCTTAATGTTCTTATAAAGTTTATCAATTAACTCTTGATTAAGGCCATGATTAGTGATGGTCACAAAACCTGAATCGTTAAAAGCCTTACCTAATTCATCAGAGAATTTTTTACGCTGTTCCGGCGTTCCATTAACATAAGTGCTTAAATCTAAACACGGAATATAAGGTGTTGACATATAGTATATTTTAATGTTCCACATAAAATTAGAAAAGATATGTTAATAAACCGCATTTATTAACAAATAGACAGTGTAAAAAATTAAAATTCAATATATTAAGTTATTAACAGCACCCATTTTTGACAATAAAATGTGAATAAGACAAAGCAATACATCGGTCATTTTTAGCTCTGTATTAATTATTTATCGCTGCTTTTAGTTAACATTACTCTAAAGAAATAAAGATGAAAAGGCTTACTATGACTTCCTTAATAATGTTCTCTGTAATTGGTGCCGATGCACAAAAACCTGCGTTAGAAAAAGCAACGTTTGGAATGGGGTGTTTTTGGTGCACAGAAGCTGTTTTTCAGCGCTTAAATGGTGTAACGAATGTAAGATCTGGTTACGAAGGCGGCAACACCGTTAACCCTACTTACGAAGAAATTTGTACAGGCACTACTAATCACGCCGAGGTGATTGAATTGAACTACGACCCTAACAAGATAAGCTTTGAAGAACTTTTAGAAGTGTTCTGGAAAATTCACGACCCCACCACATTGAATAGACAAGGCGCTGACATAGGCACGCAATATCGTTCGGTGATCTTTTACCATAACGAAAAACAAAAAGAAATTGCCAGTAAGCAAAAAGAACTGCTTAATAAAGAAAACGTATTTGGCAAACCTGTAGTTACCCAAATAGAAAAAGCGCAAACATTTTACGTGGCAGAGAACTACCACCAAGATTATTATTTAAAAAATGGACAAGCGCCATATTGCAGAGCGGTTATTTTACCAAAAATGGATAAGCTTGAAAAATTGTTTAAACAGAAGTTGAAACAATAACACATAAAAAAAAGGCGAACTGCACAGTTCGCTTTTTTATTATACTCTTTATGTTTAAAGTGCAATCTTGATACCAACGTTTACACCTAAGCCACCAATATTGATGTATGATCTCAAATCATCAGATGGTTTAGTGGAATCAAATCCTGCGTGACCGCTTACATTTGAGTTCGCGTCTAACTTCTTCGCATAGTTGGTATGCACTGTAGATTTAGGTAAATCTGCAAGTGTTAAATTAGTAGTACCTAGTGGTGTAGTGGCTACAGCGTTAAATTTAGTAAGTTCTTTCTCTTTACCGCCAATAGAAACATTTCTATATTCTAATTCAGAAAAGAAACTCACCTTATTTGCAATAGGTAAATTAAAACCTGCAGCACCAACAAATCCAATGGTAGGATTTGCCTTAATTCTTTCTTGTCTATCAAAATCGATACCTGTGAATGCTGCATTGAATTTCTTAGCAATTGTACTGGTTTTATCGCTCACCTCGGTGTTAATTTCTAAATAACCGCCTACTGGCACAACAGCACCCATCTTCATGTATGGTTTAAATTTTTTCTCTGTTGGCAAATAAAATACTAGCGTTGGCATAACATCCATTGCTTTAACTTGCCCTACAGAGTGTAGAGACAACACATTGGCACCACTAGCCAAATTTACCGTTTGTTTTGCCATGGTATTTTTATCACTTTGGAAGTAATTAAATCCTAATTCGAAGGCGATATTTTTATTGAACCTAAAGCCTCCAGTTAAACCTGCTCTCCATCCCTGTCCAAAAGATCCAGTAATCGTTCGCTCAGAAACTGTTGTGGTGGTCACTCCATTTGTCGTTGAAACGATGTCTCTTGGTTGTAGTTCTCCAACATTCGGAAATTCAACTGGCATAACTTTTAAAAAATAACTCCCTGTTGGCTTTAAGTAAAAGCCACGATCTTCCTGTGCTGAGGCTCCAAAAACGGCAGCTCCCAATAACGCTACAGATAATGCTAATCTTTTCATACTTCTAAATCTTTTAGTATCGTGTTTAATATGTTAGTAATACGAATATATCGAAAAACTATGCATGCATAAAAAAAACCTTGCATCACTCTTCAAGAACACTGAAAATGAGAAAACTAAATTATCATCACATCGTAAAAAAAACATATTTAGGCAGAAAGTAATACACACGTTTTTAACTTTGCTAACAGTGTTAACTTTTTATAGAACTCGATGTCATCTCTTTTAAAACAACAACAAAAGGATTTTGTTAGGAACGCTATTATTAGCGCTGCCGAGCAATTGGTATTAGCTGATGGATGGCAGGCGGTTTCAATTAGAAAAATTGCTGAAGCCATTGGATACAGTTTACCAGTTGTTTACAATCATTTTGAGAACAAAGAGGCTTTACATAAAGAATTTGTGAGAAAAGGTTTTAAAATCCTTACTGATAAAATTAACGCTTGTAGCAGCCAAGTGGCCCACGAAAGATTAGTACAAATGGCCCTCGCTTATTTCAATTTTGCTATAATTTATGAGGCATATTACAAACTAATGTTTGGTTTAGGTATACCCAGCTGTGACAAGGCAAAGGAAATATCAGAAATAGCTGAATTTTCGAGCCTTGTTGTAAACGCCATCGAACAACTGATGGAAAGTCCAAATGACGATCAACTACGATTGAAATTTCACAGCTTTTGGTCTATTTTACACGGATTAACTTCCATAAATATGGTGAGTGCTACGGCAGCGCCCAATCATTTGCAACAAGAAATTTTACTTGACATGGTTCAAGGATTTACTACAAACATCAATCATTAATATATACAACATGAGTTTATTAGATGCATTAAATTGGCGTTATGCCACAAAAAAAATGAACGGAAACGCCGTTCCACAAGATAAAGTAGACCAAATTTTAGAGGCGGCACGTTTAGCGCCAAGCTCTTCTGGTTTGCAACCTTTTAAAGTAATTGCAGTTACAGACCCAGAAGTTAAGGCAGCATTATTACCACATGCATATAATCAATCACAAATTGTAGATGCTTCGCATGTACTTGTTTTTGCTGCATGGGATAATTACACCGCTGAAAAAATTGACGAAGTTTTTGAAAGAACGAATGCAGAACGAGGTGTACCTGCTGAGGCTACTGCAGCTTATGTAACCACTTTAAAAAGCATGTATTTAAACAGACCTGCGAACGAAAATTTCGAACACGCGGCTCGTCAGGCTTACATTGCCTTTGGAATGGCAATAGCGGAAGCTGCTTTATTAAAAGTAGATGCTACCCCAATGGAAGGTTTCGACAGCGCAAAGGTGGACGAAGTGCTTGGCTTAAAAGCAAAAAACTTAAAAAGCGTTACTATCTTACCACTTGGCTATCGCGACGAAGCTAACGACTGGTTAGTGGGCTTGAAAAAAGTTCGACAAGCTAAAGAAGAGTTCATCATCAAACATTAAAAATAAAGGCTGTTATCTTATAAGATACAGCCTCTTATTTTACGTTTATCAATTGTCCTTCCTCATCCTGCGTTTACCCCTATCAGTCTTTCTTTTTTCGAATTCACTGATTTGCCTCTTGATTTCCGCTTCCTTCTGAGGTGTAAAACCCACGCTATGTTTTATCCCTTGAAATAAGGTTTTCCAAATAAAATTGAAAAATGAAGCCGTAGGGTTGCGTTGATAATTCACCTGCGCAATGGTCGTTTTACCAGTAACACTTGGATTGTCTGAATAAATAACCAGCGCATTGGCGAGCAACGATAATATACCCATTCGGGTAGAGACTGCGTCACCTTGATCTTTTTTAAGTAAACCCACAGATAAGTCATTATAGAGAAACTCGATTTTGCCAGTTGCACGGTCCTCATTAGCCACAATATCAAAAGCAAATCTTCTAATTAGCGCACTTTTAATACGCATCATCGCCAAAGGTTTGGTAATGTAATTAAGCTGTCTACCATCCATATTTAATAGCTGACCTTGATAAGAAAAATCTGCCTTAGGAGACATCAAATCAAACTTGAACCCCACGTTTAATTTACCTTGACGCATTAAATAACTTTCTAAAGTCGCCTCTATAATTGGGTTTATTCGTTTATGTTTTTCTTGGTTCGTGATGTTTTCAATTGTCCCAGAAGTTTGATTAAACGTAATACTTCCCTTCTCTCCGCTTTTCTTGCCCATTTCCGCATAGCTGATATCTAAATTGTTTAATAGAACCTTTCTAAACGTTAGCGGCATTTTAATCTTCTGCAACAGCTGGTGCGGGAACCTTCCTGTTTTATCGTTTAATTTTTTAGGAAATGAACTATCATTAAACACCGATAATACACCCTGCCCAATATTAACCTGTTCAGCAAAAACCTCCCTATTTTTAATGTAGGCTTGCAGGTCAATTCCGTCAAAACTGATGTTATTAAGGCGTAGCGAATAACGATCAGTTGCATACCCTCTTGCCTTAGCAAAATCTTGTTCACTATAACGTGGTTGCACTTCAAAAGACTTTATATTTAAACGTTTCGAAGAGGCGCTAAACTCAAACTTACTTGCTTTGATAAAGTACAGACTATCTGCGGTAGCGTATTTGTAATCGTTTAAGTAGATGTAAGCATCTTTCAGTAAATAAAAGCGTGAGGTATCGTCCGCAGAATGCTCATCAATCAACCAGTCCTTTAAACTTATGTTGATGTTGATTACCGTATCAATTTCTGGCTTTGCACCATTACGATCAACGTAAGTAAATTTTGCGTCCTTAAAGTCTATTGATTTTACATTTAAGGTAGTGAAAAACCCTTTAATATAATCGTAGGGAGATTTGTCTACAGCAGTAGACTTATCCTCGTTAAAAGGCAAAATCTGGTTCGTCATTGTAATTTCAGGACCATCGAACAAGATTTGATCAATCTCTAAAATCTTCTTGAAATATATTTTTAAAGGATGCACATTTTTTATAACCAATCGATTAAGCCTTATATCGTATAAATTGTTGGGCGCTAATTTTCCACCAACCAAATCTTTATAAACAAGGGTATCTGCTATAATTTTAACATTAGTGAGATAAGCATTACCCGATAAGAAATTTATACTTACTTTATCGAAATCGATATGGTAAAGTTGCTGCGTAGCATTTTTAACTACTTCCCGCAATTCTTTTTTAACCACAGGTTTCAACTTAATGGCAAAGTATCTTGATATGCCATAACTTAATAATGAAATGGCGACAATACCAAGTGCTAAAAAACCAAAAAACTTAGCTTTACGAGAAGCAAACACCATAAATCGCTGTTAATTTAAACCAATATAGTTGTTATTCACACAGCATCAAAGTAAGCTTACCGTTTTTTAATAGGTTTTTCCGGCTCTTGCATTTTTTTCATCGGAACGAAACCTATGCCTACTGTTTCCCTTATCCCAACAAAAATTGTCTTCCACATCAAATTAAAAAAAGAAGCTTGTGGCGCACGATCGTAGCTAGGATGCACTGTACGCGTTTCGCCCTTGGTTGGATTATCGTTTTTAATGACCAGTTTATTGGCTAAAAAAGACAACAAGCCTTTCTTTTTGGTATTTCCATCCTCATCTTCGCCCAACATTTTTATTTTGAGATCATCATACTGGAATACTACCTCGCCATTTGCACTATTCAGATTACCGTTAACATTAAAATTCACGCTTTTTACCCTTCCACTTTCTATTTCTATTTGCCCCAAAGGTTTTGACAAAGGATTGAGAATTTTCATATCGAAACCTGCGATATGCCCTTTGTAGGTAAACGCAGCATTTTTTGCAGTAAGGTTAAAGTCGATCTTTACGTTCATTTTTGCTGCCCCCATCAAGTCGGTACTTAAATCGGCATAAGCATGGTTACTTGTTGCCAAACGAATGCTGTCATTCGTCACGTTACTGACAGTTCCCTGTAGGTTATTTAACTTCACCGTACCACGTTGCTGGGTTTTAGGGTTAAACTCCGTATAAGCCACATCTACGTTCTGGATGACTATTTTCTTGATCACGGTTGGCATCGGAATACGGCCAACTGCTACGTGCGGAAAATTGGAACTTTTGTCTAAGGCTTGCGGCGACAATTCACGGTTCATGAAAATATTTGCTTTTGCATTTTTTATACCCACCTCGTCTACATGCAATTCTCCCTCGTTATTAAGATTGGTGAAGTTAATTCCATCCAAATCTATGTTGCCGAATTTTAGATCATAGCGATCTTTTTGCACGCCGATTTTCCTACTAAAAGTAAGATCTGGATACATCGGTATCATCTCAAAACCTCGCATATCCAGATTTTTTCCTTCAATAGAACCTTTCAAAGTATCTAACTTTATGGTATACATTTTGTCTTTTGAGAGAGATTTATAACCCACCAACTCAAAACCTATATTTTTGCTGTGAAAAACCCTGGTGATGTCAAACTGTGCCAACGAGTCGATCAGAATATCTTTTACACTTACATTTAGATGCTTTATCGAGTGTAATTTTTGACCCTTGTTATAGTAATCAAAATCGGCATCAATTACCTTAATATGATCAATAGCGATAGACTTTAAGGTGCCTGATATTTGCTGATAAAGCGTTCGTTCATCCTTCACCGTATCTTTCTTTTTGGGCACCTTCGTGTAAATCATGTCGATGGATGGGTTTTGCAGTACAATTGCGGTTAAATCGACCTTCTTTTTAAAATAGGCTTTCAAAATGCTAACTCTAGAAATTTTGAGATGAGCCAGTTTAATTCTAAATAGATGGGTTGGGGCATTTTTCGTGGCAATGAGCCGCTGATAAACTACCGTATCAGGATTGAGCTTTACGCTATCCAATACCGCGGTTCCTGCGAGTATATTGAGATTAACGTCTTTAAAATCGATGTGATACAATCCGTTAGATGCATTGTTTACCCCCTCTTTTATTTTGGTAGCTAAAGTAGGCTTCCATCTTGCACTAACTACAAGAGCGGCAATGCCTAAAATTAACACAAATCCTCCCAAAATTCCACCGAACCAGTACCAAAATTTACGTTTTTTGTAGAAAGTATTGTTCTTCATATTGTTTGAGTTACTAGAACAAAGACAAAAAGATACAAGCGTTTGTTTTATTGCGTATAAACAAATTGTAAAATTACTGCCATTCTGTCATTTTTGATTTAAATTTCGTAGTTTTGAAACCCGTTAAAATAATGATGAATGATAGATTTTAAGCTTCAAGATAAAACGCATGATGAAACCCGCCAAGGGGAAGCATTGATGTTAGAAGGAAGAAATGGCGATGGTAAAAAATTGTATATTGAAAGTTACGGTTGCCAGATGAATTTCGCAGATAGTGAAATTGTTGCTTCTATCCTTTCGGAAACAGGTTTTGAAACCACTAACGATTATCAAAACGCTGACGTAATCTTCATTAACACCTGCTCTATCAGAGAAAATGCCGAGCAACGTGTTCGTAATCGCCTGTCGCAATTTGGTGTTGAAAAACGTAGAAACCCAAAATTAATTGTTGGGGTTTTGGGCTGTATGGCCGAGCGTTTAAAAGCTAAATTTTTAGAGGAAGAAAAATTGGTAGACGTGGTAGTTGGCCCAGATGCTTACCGCGACTTACCTAAATTAATTAACGAAGTTGGCGAAGGTCATAAAGCTGTGAACGTAATCCTTTCACGTGAGGAGACTTATGCAGACATTAGCCCAGTACGTTTAAACACCAATGGCATTACAGCCTTCGTAACCATTATGCGTGGCTGCGATAATATGTGTTCTTTCTGTGTGGTGCCGTTTACCAGAGGTAGAGAGCGTAGTCGAGATCCGTTTTCGATTATTCAAGAGGCCAAAGAATTGTTTGACAACGGCTTTAGAGAAGTTACTTTGCTAGGGCAAAATGTAGACTCATACCTTTGGAGCGATAAAGCTATCGTTAAAAAAGCAGCCGACGATGTTAATGATGAAATGAATACCTTAACAGGTGATGCTTTATTAGAAGCGTTGGCTAATAAAACCGATTTACCTTCGGTTTTAATTAAAGAACATTCGGAAGGTTCGGTTAATTTTGCTCAGCTGTTAGCA
Source organism: Pedobacter sp. (assembly GCA_045629525.1). Taxonomy (GTDB): domain Bacteria; phylum Bacteroidota; class Bacteroidia; order Sphingobacteriales; family Sphingobacteriaceae; genus Pedobacter. The sequence goes on along the minus strand of JAZQRH010000019.1, from coordinate 848,647 downwards.
ATGGTTGCAGAAATTAGCCCTGAGTTGAGAGTTCGTTTTTCTACATCACACCCTAAAGATATTACCGATGAGGTACTTTATACCATCGCCAAATACGACAACATTTGCAATTATATTCACTTACCCGTACAATCTGGAAATAGCAGGATTTTGGCATTGATGAACCGTACTTACACCAGAGAGTGGTATATGGAAAGAATTGATGCGATCCGTAGAATTATTCCCGGTTGCGCAATTTCATCAGATATTATTGCTGGTTTTTGTACTGAAACTGAAGAAGAGCACCAAGATACTTTGAGTATTATGGATTATGCAAAGTATAATTTTGCATACACCTTCTCTTACTCGGAAAGACCTGGCACATTAGCAGCTCGTAAATATAAAGACGATGTACCAGAAGACGTAAAAGCTCGTCGTTTAGCAGAAATTTTCAAGAAGCAACAAGAAGATTCCTTAGCTTGTTTAGAGGAATTTGTAGGCAAAACAGTTAAGGTTTTAATTGAAGGTTTCTCTAAAAAATCTGACAAAGAGTATAGAGGCAGAAACGACGAAAATGCGATGGTGGTTTTCCCAGTTGTAGATTCGGTAAAACCAGGACAGTATGCTAACGTTTATATAGAACGTTGTACTTCCGCTACCTTAATTGGTAAAGTAGTTGACTAGTTGTTTTGTAGTTTAGGATTTGGTTTTTAGTACTAGATTTCAAAACCCTAAACCCGATAGTAGTGAACACGAGCGTAGAGAGCGTAGCGAAGTAAAACGAATAGCGGGACGCACACTAATTTGTTGCACAGCGCCTGCTTTTCTAAAACAATTAAATCATTTTAAATCTGATCAGTAGATTTTAAGAATGGAGACACAAAGTATAAAACAACGTTTTGGCATTATCGGAAATTCTCCGTTACTAAATCGTGCTATTGATACTGCCAGCCAAGTTGCGCCCACAGATATGTCGGTGTTAATTACTGGAGAAAGTGGAAGTGGTAAAGAAGTTTTTTCTCATATTATACATCAGTTAAGTGCTCGCAAACACGGTTCGTTTATTGCCGTAAATTGTGGCGCTATACCTGAAGGCACAATAGATTCCGAACTTTTCGGTCACGAAAAAGGCTCGTTTACAGGTGCTCACGAAGCCAGAAAGGGGTACTTTGAGGTAGCTAATGGTGGTACAATTTTTTTAGATGAGGTTGCCGAATTGCCTTTGGGCACGCAAGCTCGCTTGTTACGTATTTTGGAAAGTGGTGAGTATTTACGTGTAGGCTCATCCAAGGTACAAAAAACCGACGTTAGGATTATTGCCGCTACAAATGTTGATGTTTACGATAGCGTAAGAAAAGGTAGATTTCGTGAGGATTTATATTATCGTTTAAACACTGTGCCTCTGCGTATTCCGCCTTTAAGAGAGCGTAAAGAGGATGTTTATTTGTTGTTTAGAAAGTTTGTTGCCGATTTTAGCGACAAATATCGCAGCCCAAGTATTCAGTTAGAACCAGAAGCAGTTCAAATTTTGTCGAATTACAGCTGGCCTGGTAACGTGAGGCAGTTGAAAAATATTGCAGAGCAGATTTGTGTGTTGGAGAAAGAACGTAATGTTACAGCTGACGCGATTTTGAACTACATCCCAAATGAGCAAAATAATAATTTGCCAATGGCGATGAATAGCAGTACCAAAGAAGATTTTTCGGAACGCGACATTTTGTATAAAGTGTTGTTTGATATGAAAAAGGATATGGTGGAACTGAAAAAGCTGGTGGCAGAAATTATCCAAAATGGTGGCAATACTGCGCACATTATGGCCGACAATCCGCAGTTTATCAGTCAGCTTTACCAAGATGTTGAGCTAAACGACAGCATTGAACCTACGTTGACAATCAAACATCCATCGCAAAATACGCCTAACGAGTTTAATTACGTTAACGATGCTGAGGAAGTTGAAGAATCGCTCTCTTTGATTGATAAGGAATCTGATTTAATTAAAAAAGCTTTGAAAAAACACAAAGGTAAGCGGAAGTTTGCAGCACAAGAACTCGGCATCTCGGAGCGTACATTATACAGAAAAATTAAAGAGTTAAACTTGAACTAAGGATGAAAAGGATTTTGTTTTTTTTAGCGTTTGCGGCTATTGCTGGATGCAGTTACAAGTTTAATGGGGCTTCAATTCCGCCAAAAATGAAAACACTTAATGTTAGATTTTTTGAAAATAATGCACCGCTTGTTGTTCCGAATTTATCGCAACAATTTACCGAAGATTTAAAAGAACGTATTCGTACACAAAGTAGTTTAAGTCTTACTACTGGCGAGGCTGATGCAATTTTAGAGGGCAGAATTACCGGATACGATATTAGACCGATTGCCTTTGGCGATAACACAAAACCTACCGCTGGCGCTAATAGACTAACCATTACGGTTTCAGTAAAGTATATTAACAACTTAGATACAGGAAAAGTAAAAAACAGTTTCGAGCAAAGCTTTTCGCGTTTTGTAGATTTTTCTTTGGCCGGACAAACTTTACAAAGTCAGGAACAAGGTTTAATAAAACGAGTAAACCAGCAGCTTACCGAAGACATTTTTAACCGTGCTTTTGCTCAATGGTAAAAGGCTGATGATCAAAAAATCGCTAGCACTTTAAAGAGCTTTTAAAAGAAAAACACAAGTTCATCACCCTTAGGAAACTAAATTTATAACGCTTAAATTCTGTTTTCAATTATTAACTTAGCGCAATGGAGTTTAATTTAGAGACGAAACAACAACTGGAAGAAATGCTGAGCAAACCCTCGAGGGTTGGGCAAGAGCATATCCCTTTGTTGAAAAATCTCATAAAATCTTATCCTTACTACCAACCGCTTTATTTGCTTTTAGCGAAAGCAGGCGTTGGCAGTGCCGATGAGAATATCCATTTTGCAAAAGCAGCGCTGTATGCGAACGGCAAAATTTTACACAAAGTGATTTTTGAGCCGCAAACAGTAAAGCCTGCAAAAAACATTACGCTTGTCAATTACGACCGAGCAATTGCTAAGCCTATGGTAGCCAACATTGTTACTACCGAGGCTGAAATACCAAAAGCTTTTGTGCCTCCCGCTCCAGAAATTGAAAACCTTGAGCCACTTGCAAGTGAAGTGATTGCAGTTTGCAGCGCTAACGAATTTGCTAAAGTTTTAGAACACGACGAGCAAGAAACTTTTGACGAGATTGGAGAATTGGTGGTCCCGTTTGTGGAGCATATTGAGCCTAAGGATGAGAAAATTGTTGGGACCATTGAGGATGATTTAGCGATAGAGAGCATAGTGAGTGCAGACTTTTTTGCTTTCGAGAAAAACTTTAGTAGCGAAGACCTTACCGAACAGATATCAGACGAACTAGAAATAGCTCCCGTACAAAACACTTATCAGGCTGACGAAAATATCATTAGTAAATACGACGACGATAAATTACCTTATACATTTTTATGGTGGTTGGCCAAGACTCGTAAAGATCACGAGCAAGTGTTTCGCCCTTATGTAAGTACTACTAAGCCAAAACCTGCCCATACTGGAGCATTACAGCACCAGTATGTTGAGAATATCTTTCACATACAGGCACCGTTAGAGCCTTTAATAGAAAGCGAAACACAATTGACGAGGGCTAACAGTAAGGAAGACGAAATTATTTACAACTTCATTAAAAACGAACCTCAAATAAAAGTTCCAAAACCCGATCAAATTAACAACGAGAACAAGGCTAAGAAAAGCGCTGAGGATAATTATGATTTAGTTTCGGAGACTTTGGCAGAAATATATATCGAGCAAATGCTTTATCACAAGGCAATAGATACTTATCAAAAATTAAGTTTGAAATTTCCAGAAAAAAGTGGTTACTTTGCCGACCTCATACAATCTTTAGAAAAGAAAATTTAAAATATTATATAAACATATGGTTACCTTTTTAATTATTTTATTGATCGTTGCTTGTGTTGCACTTGGTCTATTCATTTTAATACAAAACCCTAAAGGTGGCGGTTTAGCTACTGGTGGTGCTAACAGTAACATGTTTGGTGTACAACGCACCGGCGACGTTTTAGAAAAAGGTACTTGGGTATTATTGGCATTAATTGTAGTGTTTTCTTTAGCCATTACTGCAATGACAAAAGGTGGCGTAGCAACTTCTACTGGTGGCTCTAAATTAGACGAACACATTAACAAAGTAGCATCTCCAGCGCCAATTGGTAGTGCATTGCCACAATCAACTGCACCAGCTGCACCTAAAACTACAGATACTACTAAAAAATAGCATTAGCTAGATAATATTCAAAAAAGCTCCTTGGTTTAACCGACAAGGAGCTTTTTTTTTTGTAACAAAATGCATTTAGTAACATTAAAATTACAAAAATTTTTCGATTGTAAAAACAATTAATACATTTGAAGTCTACCAAAACACCTATGAAAAAATATTTTACTGTGTCAAAAAGCTTTAACCGTTGGTTAATCTTAAGCTTTACTATGCTCTTATGTGCTTTTATTATTACTTCTTGCAAAAGAGAATTATTTCATCCAAAAAGCAACATTATTAATGGATCTCTATCGGTTAGCGAGGCCAAGCACTTCTTTAACTCCCAGGTATTGCCCAATAGCCCACTTAGTTTGGTTGCTAGAAAATTAAAGAAAGTCCAACCTATCAAAGGTTGACGATCTTCTATTTAAAGAACCTATGTGGGAGCGAGCATATCCAAAAAAAGTTGAGCATGGAGATGCCTTCGTCGTACCTATCAAATTCAGTTATGATAGTTATCTAGTTACTGGTCCAAAAACCAGGATAGAATACAGCAGCTTAAACTACCTTCTGGTAAGAAAAGATTCTACAGGCAAAATCTATATAAATTGGATTACCCATTTACCCGACAAATCGTAGATCAAAGGAAATACCACTAAGTACGTAGGCTGGGTGTTAGTACAAGACTGGGACGGAAATCTAGAAAGAACTTTCCTATATCAAAAAGATGGAGAAATTATTGAATACGTAGCGCCTACAAAAAAATCAAATAAAGACGCTAATATTTCGAAAATGGGAGGCTGGAAGAATTTGTCTAAAACAATGGCTAAGAAGGAAGTTTTTACACTTAATTCTCAAAACGACATTGATACCAATGGTTTGAACATAGAGATAGATTCGCTCAATTTGCCATTTTTTTCTATAACTGATTTTACAAATATCTATAAAGATGTAGATGGAAATTGCTGGTTAAACATCAGGGAAGTTCCCTATTTAAGTTATGATGGCAGTGGTAACATTGATGGGGGCGGAGTGACACTTTATAGGGAAAGGCGGGGTTGCGGCGACGATGTAATCGCTTATCCTGGCAGTTCGGAATCACCTAAAGATCCTGGAGGGGGTGTAGGTCCAGGAAGAGGGCCTGGCTACTTTCCTCATCCGCCAAATAGAAATTGTACCAATATACTATATCCTGAAGATTATACCGGCCCAAAAGAGTGTATAGAAGAGCTCGAAATAGACTGTACCGGCAAACCGGGAGGATGGGCATATATAGACCCCGACTGCAAAACTTGTATTGGTGGTACTACGGGGAGAACGGAGTGCCCGCCAAAGGAAATTAGAGACAGTGTGCAAAACCCCTGTATAAAGGATCAACTTAATTTAGCAAGAACCGCTAAAACAACTATTTTAAATATGTTAAACAACACATTTGGAGGAACGATTCAGTTTGAGGATTTATCACTAACTTTCAAAGATATAACCACTTTATCTAATACTATAGATGGAACAATGCAGCGATTAAGTGGTATCGAATATGAAATTAGTTTGAACAAAAACAAACTTCCAAATGCATCTAAAGAGTATATATTAGCTACGATCTATCATGAAATATTGCATGCCTTTATCGAGTCAAAACTAGTTAAGGGTAGTGATGGGAAGTATGTAATAACCGACCAACATCAACAAATGGCGACAGACTATGTTACACTTATGACTGGTGCTCTGCAAGTTGCTTTTCCTAACCTAAGCAATAATGAGGCATGGGCGTTATCATGGGGAGGGTTAGAGAAAACTCCATTCTATACTACAAAACTTACAAACACTCAAAGAACACAGATAAACGATTTAAATAACAAGCATAAAGACAAATTAGCTACAGATAAATTAGGAACATATTGCAATTAAAATACAATGAAAAAAATATCAATTTTCTTACTTTTATTATTGAGTAATTTTTGTTTCGCACAAACTAAAAAACCAACCTTTGAAAAAGTTTTAGACTATTACTGCTATAAAACTACATCTGATAAGCTATACGATACACCTAAAAATTTTGTTCATGTATATAGCTTAGCCATATCATTTAATGAGAAAGGTTTAATAGATACATTGTATTTTTCAGAAAAGGTAAATCAAAACACTAAAGAGATTTTTCAATTGGATAATAGGAAGGTAAAGACTTTTAAATCTATAAAAATTCCATTTGAAGAATACGCTAATAAAATAGTTGTAATACCGATGTATCATTTTAATGCAAAAGATAGCATGGTGGATTATGAATCTAAATTTTTAAAGGACTTAGAAAACATCTTTCCCGAAATAAATTCATCAAAACGAATTATTTTGCACCAGCCTATTGTACAAGATTTTGTTAGACATATCAATTAGTCCCCCCTCTCTGGTTTAAGTGTTCGCTTTTTCAGCAGTCACTTAAATCTAATAAATTGCCAAAACCTCCACTACTCACGTTCGGGAGGTTTTTGGTTTTAAGCCAGCCCCCTTGGCAATAGCCCCGACAGTAATGGAAAGCCCGCAAGCGAATGCAATGAGTGCGTACTTGTAATAAATGGCGGGACTGCTCTAACCAATTGTGTACTGCCGTTGCGCTCCTCATCAACTATATCAAACTGTCAGTCTGACACTCGGATATTTCTCCTAAGTTGCCGCCAACTGACAAGGAATGCAAAAATGTCAAGCAAAAACCTATTGGCATAAAAACTGATAGTGCTAGAGTATCAAATTAAACATTTTTAAAATCAAATTATATCAATAGAGTTATGGCTTTAAATTTAAAACCAATTGGAGACAGGATTGTAGTAGAAGCTGCACCTGCCGAGGAAAAAACAGCTTCAGGTATTTATATTCCTGATACGGCTAAAGAAAAACCTCAACAAGGAACTGTAGTTGCTGTTGGTGCTGGTAAAAAAGATGAACCAATGACTGTAAAAGTTGGTGATGTAGTACTTTACGGCAAATTTGCTGGTACAGAAGTTTCTCACGAAGGTAAAGAGTATTTAATTATGCGTGAGGCTGATATTTACGCAGTAGTTGGCTAACCAGAAAAAGTTAAAAGTAGAAAGTTAAAAAGTTAAAAGAGATTGAGTCTCAAATCTCATATCTCAATACTAAAATCTAATTAAAAAATGGCAAAACAAGTAAAATATAATGTTGAAGCACGTGATGCGCTGAAAAGAGGCGTTGACACTTTAGCAAACGCAGTTAAAGTAACTTTAGGTCCTAAAGGTCGTAATGTAATTATCGATAAAAAATTTGGCTCACCGTCTATTACTAAAGATGGTGTTACAGTAGCTAAAGAAATTGATTTAAAAGACCCAATTGAGAACATGGGTGCGCAAATGGTGAAAGAAGTAGCCAGCAAAACTGCTGATATTGCAGGTGATGGAACTACAACTGCTACCGTTTTAGCACAAGCAATTGTTACTGCTGGTATTAAAAACGTTGCTGCGGGTGCAAATCCAATGGATTTGAAACGTGGTATTGATAAAGCTGTTGCTGCAGTAGTTGCTAACTTAAAAGAGCAATCGCAAACTGTTGGCGAAGACAATAACAAAATTAAGCAGGTGGCTTCTATCTCTGCAAATAACGACGAGGTGATCGGTTCGTTAATTGCTGAAGCAATGCAAAAAGTTGGTAAAGACGGTGTAATTACTGTTGAAGAAGCAAAAGGTACTGAAACAGAAGTAAAAACTGTGGAAGGTATGCAATTTGACAGAGGTTATTTATCTCCGTACTTTGTAACTAATGCTGATAAAATGGAAGCTGAATTAGATTCTCCTTACATTTTAATCTACGACAAAAAAATTAGCAACATGAAAGAGTTGTTGCCAGTATTGGAAAAAACTGTTCAAACTGGTAAACCTTTATTAATTATTGCTGAAGATTTAGATGGCGAAGCTTTAGCTACTTTGGTAGTTAATAAAATTCGTGGTTCACTGAAAGTTGCTGCTGTTAAAGCTCCAGGTTTTGGCGACAGAAGAAAAGCAATGTTAGAAGACATCGCAATTTTAACTGGCGGTACTGTGATTTCCGAAGAAAGAGGTTACAAATTAGAGAACGCTGATTTAACTTACTTAGGTACTGCAGAGAAAGTGGTTATCGACAAAGATAACACCACTGTAATCAATGGTTCTGGTAAAGTAGAAGATATTAAAGCTCGCGTTGGTCAGATTAAAGCGCAAATTGAGACAACAACTTCTGATTACGACAAAGAAAAATTACAAGAGCGTTTAGCTAAACTTTCTGGTGGTGTAGCTGTACTTTATGTTGGTGCTGCATCTGAAGTTGAAATGAAAGAGAAAAAAGATCGTGTTGACGATGCTTTACACGCAACTAGAGCTGCTGTAGAAGAAGGTATCGTGGCTGGTGGCGGTGTTGCTTTCATTAGAGCCGTTGCTTCTATCGCTGATTTAAAAGGTGCTAACGAAGACGAAACTACAGGTATCACTATCGTTCGTCGTGCTATCGAAGAGCCATTACGCCAAATTTGCGAAAACGCAGGTATCGAAGGCTCTATCGTTGTACAAAAAGTGAAAGAAGGAACTGCAGATTTCGGTTACAATGCTCGTACTGATGTTTATGAAAACTTAATTGGTGCTGGTGTCATCGATCCAACTAAAGTTTCTCGTGTAGCTTTAGAAAACGCAGCCTCAATTGCAGCAATGTTGTTAACAACAGAAGTTGTATTGGCCGACGAGCCAGAAGAAGCAGGTGCTGCTGGTGCACACCCTCCTATGGGCGGTGGCATGGGCGGTATGATGTAATACTTCCATAATTACCCCAAAAAGGGGCTTAAAGATATAAAAATCCCGTTAGGCGCAAGTTTAACGGGATTTTTACTTTACGCTTTGTCACTCCAACGTTAGGAGAAATCTCTTTTACATCAAATTTAGGATTGTAATTTTCTTCTTTATAAGCTCAATTTTTATGCGACTATTCTCGCCCCTCCTGCTTTTCGTTTCAATCTTTTTGTATGCACTGCCATTCACAGTAGTCATGCTTAACCTGTCTAAGTATATACCAATTTACTAGCAATCTTTCGACAGGCTCTAGATGACATCTACAAAAAGGATTTACACTACAATAAGGGCTATTATTATAAATAACTACTACATTTTTCGGTTTAAAATTTGCTGCTATTTAAACATCAATATTATTGCTAAATTAGGACCAAATCCACCAGCACTATGCAAGACGAATTACTGAAAGGCTCGCACCTGATTACAACTAGCGAAGTAAATAAATTTTTACTCTCTACCCTGCTTTGTGGCCTAATAGGTTTAGAACGAGAATTTCGTAGTAAACAAGCAGGTTTAAAAACAATGATTATGATTGGCTTAGGTGCCACCCTATTTACCTTGCTTTCTGTAAAAATTGGAGATAATAGTCATGATCGTATTGCGTCGAACATTGTAACAGGCATAGGTTTTTTAGGTGCCGGTGTAATTTTTAAAGAAGACAATCAGGTTAAAGGTTTAACTACCGCTTGTGTAATTTGGATTGTTGCCGCCATTGGTATGGCCGTAGGTTCGGGCTATTACGTACAAGCAGTAGGTGTAACTATGGTTGTTTTGCTGGCGCTGTTGGTATTTCCATTTGTAGAAAACTTTGTGGAAAGACGGTTTACCAAGCGTGTATATCGCATCGTTAAAAAATACGAAAACGAAGGCTTAGAGCAGTACGAAGAATACATCAAATCATCGCGTCTAAAAATGCACAGAGGCAAGCAAGAATTAGCAAACGGCATTATCAGCGGTAGCTGGACTGCAGTGGGCAGCCCTCGTAATCACAAAAGGTTTGTAGATAAAATGCTTGAAGACCACAAAATTTTAGAATTTGATTTTTAAACAAAATGACTAAATTTAGTAAAAGATAATTTCAACAAATACTACATTTCCTATGAAATTTAAAAACTTAATAACCGCAATATTTTTTATATTCAGTTCTTTCATTGTTTATGCTCAAAATGATAGCGCTAAGATTGATACTACCATTTATAGTTTTACAAAAGTATCAAAAGCACCACAATTTAATGGAGGGATTAAAGCATTTTATAAGTATATAGAAGACAATATCAATTATCCCAAAAACAACAAAACCTATGGCACTGTATTTATATCATTTGTTGTAGAAACAGACGGCAGCATCTCAAACATAAAAATAGAAAGAGGCTTAACTGCCTCCAACAGCAGCCGTTCTGTCAAATTCCCAGTGTTTGAATGATTTTAAAAGCTCATATTTATTATGCAATTTCCCATTGTTATAATAAGCTAAAATCGGCCCGTGGATTTCTCCATGCATATAGGTTATTTCTTGATTTTTTATCCCTTGCTCATTATACATAACCAAGTCACCGTGAAATTTTAAAATATTTTTAACGTAATATCCCCAACCTTTCAGTTTTATATTTCCTGTGCTTTTGTAGTAATCCTCAAACCTAACCAACCTCCCCTCAGCAGGGAAATACATTTCACGAATAACGATTGCACTATCTATATCGGAAACTTCCATTCCATTCTCCGCAATAAATAATTTTTTATGATCTTGAGCTTGCACCGCCAGGTTGACTATGGCCAAAGTGACAAAAATTATAATCTTTTTCATAGATAAATAAATATACAAAGCGTATCAATACCAGAAAAATATATCCTACAACAACAAGTTTTAAGCGCCTTAAATCCTTTAAAACAGCATATTACCAAGAGATAATTTCTGTAAATCCCGAGATTTCGGATAATGTAATTGGACCATTTCAAAAGTTTATAAAGAAGTACTATTACTAACCAAAACAATTGTAGATTTGCTATATGGCAAGCGAACAAATTTCCGTTTTCGATATATTTAAGATAGGTATTGGCCCTTCGAGTTCACATACATTAGGACCGTGGAGAGCGGCACAACAATTTACCGCATTATTAAATCAACAGAGTGTTTTAGCGCAGGTGCAACAGGTAAAAATTTTACTTTACGGTTCGTTAGCAAAAACAGGCAAGGGACACGGAACGGATATCGCTATTTTGTTAGGCTTAGCTGGTGGAGATCCAGTGACTTTTGATGTGAATGCCATTAATAGAACGGTGGAAGAGATTAAAACACAAAATAGGCTGAAATTAGCAAATGAGCGAGTAATAGATTTCTCGTATGATGAAGATTTGATTTTCCTTTTTAGCCAAAGTTTGCCATTTCACCCTAACGCGGTTACTTTTCAGGCTTTTTTGGAGAACGGCAAAGCTATTTCAGAAACTTATTATAGCATTGGTGGTGGTTTTGTGGTTAAAGAAGGGCAGGAAGGCAGCGAGAAAGAACATGTAGATTTACCTTTCCCAATTGAAAAAGCGAACGATCTTTTACACTGGTGCCGCAAAACCGGCCTAAAAGTGAGTGAGATTGTGATGGAAAACGAAACGGTTTGGCGTACTGAAGCAGAAACTAGAAAAGGTATTTTACAGCACTTTTATGTAATTAGAGATTGTATTTATCGTGGCTGCCATACTGCTGGTTTTTTACCTGGCGGATTAGATGTGGCACGTAGAGCTGCCAAGCTCAATTACAAACTAATTGCCGACCAAGTCTATCATGATTATAACAGTTGGACCGATGCCATTAGAAAAGGCGGTAGGGGTTTCAATTATATACTAGATTGGGTGAGTTGTTTTGCTTTGGCTGTTAACGAAGAGAACGCCGCGTTTGGGCGTGTGGTTACCGCTCCAACCAATGGTGCTTCAGGTGTAATTCCTGCAGTTTTGCAGTATTTTATTACATTTTGTGATGGCTACAGCGAAGAAAAGATCATACAATTTATTGCTTGTGCAAGTGAGATAGGAAGCATCTTCAAAAAAGGAGCAACAATTTCCGCAGCGATGGGCGGTTGTCAAGCCGAAATCGGCGTTTCATCTGCAATGGCCGCAGCGGCACTTACCGAAGTTTTAGGTGGCTCGCAACGCCAAGTACTAATGGCCGCAGAGATTGCGATGGAACATCACCTCGGTTTAACTTGCGATCCCATTGGCGGCTTAGTTCAAATTCCCTGTATCGAACGTAATACCATGGGCGCTATCAAAGCCATTACCGCCAGTCAATTGGCTCTACAAAGTAATCCGGATAAGGCAAAAGTAAGTTTAGATGCGGTAGTGAATACAATGTGGGAGACGGCTTTAGATATGAACTCGAAGTACAAAGAAACATCAGACGGTGGCTTAGCGACCAATATTCCGATCAGCTTGCCTGAATGTTAGTACAAGTTGTAATTATGTTAAATTAAGTTAATTAGCTTACAATTTTAATCTTTTATATTGAATTTTGTGATTTAACTACATCATAAAACCATGAAATATTTAAGTGTTGCAATCTTTTCTTTATTTATCATTTTATCAGTAATAAGTTGCAAAAAGGAAAATCTAGAAGATGATAAAACTTACCACTGGAAAAGAGAGCTATTTAGCGAAGCAGCTTTGGATCCAAAGTTAAATTCTGATCATATTTATGGATCGACTAAAAATTATTTGGTAGCTACTGATTTTGTGTATTTAACACCCAAACAGGTTGAAGAAGAGAAAAAGCTAATTAAAAGAAGTAATAGTTTCTTATACTATGTGTTTACACGTATAAAAACGCCTTAATGACATAAAGTGATAGCAGCTTACCCCGATAGCTATTACTTATAATTTATCGTAACATTTAGCACTAGACACTGGATATTCTATTAAAAAGGGGGCTATCAGATAGCTCCCTTTTTTTATGTTATTTTATTTGTCTTCCTTTTTAAAAATTGACTTTCCATTTTTAAAAGTTTCCAAGACAGTGATGTCTTTAATTTTTGAAACCTCAATAGTAAGAGGGTTAGCTGAAAGTATTACCAAATCGGCAATTTTACCTATTGCTAAAGAGCCCTTTTGTTTCTCCTCACCATATTGATAAGCTCCGTTGATGGTTATGGCTCTTAAGCCTTCCATTACAGTTACACGCTCATTCGAACCTATTACTTTACCCGAACGAGACTCTCTAGCAACCGACGTCCATAAAGCGAACATTTGGTTTATTGGTGTTACTCCAAAATCTGTATGATTGGTAAACACAAGTTTTTTATTGATCGCTGATTTTAATGGACTTAAGAAAAAAGCTCGCTCTTCTCCCAAATTACGTACATGAACATCTCCCCAAAAAAATGCGTGATTGGTAAAGAATGATGGTATCATTCCTAATTCTTTGTAAGTATCTAACTGATCTGGTCTTACAAACTGAGAATGAATTACTGTGGGTCTTAATGCTAAACTTTTATTAGGATACTTTTTGTTGGCATTCTTAATTGCGATTATATACATATCTATGGAAGCATCGCCATTGCAATGCACAAACGGCTGTACATTATTCTCGTAACAAAAAAGAATACGCTCATTTAATGATTTTTGCGTCGTTGTCGGTATACCGGTACAATGTTCTTCGCAACCCAATACCTCTGTGTGATATGGCTTTGTAAAGAAAGCTGTTTTACCTTGTGGAGATCCGTCTGTAAAAAGTTTTGTTCCCTTAACAGCTAGGCCGTTATAATTTTCTCCAATTTTAATCTTCCCTTCCTTTATGATGGTGTTTAAAGCCGTAAAATTGGGTAAAGCCGCAACATCAATAAATAGTCTCTTTCTATCGGCTGCCGTTTTTAATAAGTTGATCGATGCCATGCTTGTACTACCGTCCTGCGCTGTAGTTATACCGAAACTAGCATAGCGTATTTGCTCTCTATCCAATATATCTAATCGCTCCTCTAAATTTGGAGCTTTCTCAGAAGAAACGATTTTAATTAACGATTTTGCAGTTTCGAAAAGTAAACCAGTTGGTTCTCCCTTCTCATCTTTTACAACTTGTCCACCAGCAGGGCTTTTAGTAGTAGATGTGATGTTGGATATTCGTAACGCATAAGAATTTACTACAGACATATGGGCCGAAACATGGCCGATGGAAACTGGATTATCAGGAAACGCTTCGTCTAAGTCTTCTTTAGTTGGATGTCTACCCTCTTCCAGTTGATCTGGATCGTAACGAGTAGCCGTTATCCATTGTCCAGGCTGAATGTTTCGTTCCTTTTGTACTCGTTTAAGAATAGCAATAATATCAGCAATTTTAGTTACGTTACCTACCGGAGGTGGAGATAAATCTACCGCGGTTGCCCGAGATAAACCAACAAAATGACTATGCCCGTCGATAAATCCGGGTGTCATCGTTTTACCCTTAAGATCTACGACAACAGTACTCTTTCCTTTAAACTTGCTAAGTTCACTTGTCTTGCCCACCGCTACTATTTTTCCATCTTTTATCGCTAATGCCTCCACCACCGTATTATGCTCATCCATGGTAATGATGTGACCATTTATAAACAATCTATCAGCCACTAAGGCCTGCTCTATTTTAATATAACTGAACGAAACAGTTATGAGCGTAACCAACAACAATATCGGTAGTAAAAAAATTCGATTCATTTGCTTAAGTTATTAATATGCAACAATTAATAACTTAGACATTACTTATACGCCAAAGGACCCTTTTAACGGAGATCATTAGCTTGCATAGCAAGCATTAGCTAGAAGGATTAAAATTTGATGGCGACTTTTGCCTTGTTTTCTGAACTTGCTTTGTACTCCCAACGTGGTCCTCCATTTAACAAACGAATGGCTTCTTCATTAATGGATTTACTTTGGGCTTTAAGCAATTTGATATCAACAGGTTTACCATCTTTATTGATTGAAAAGGCGAGTTCAACAATTAAGTTACCTTTCCCAAAAAGCTTGTTGTTTTGTGTAAGATATTTTTCAAAAGCTTCCCATCCAATTACTGGAGCATTTGCATTCACATTTGGCGCACTCACTTTCCTGCTTGCAACACCGCTCACCACCACTACTTCGCTCAATGCACTGTTGCTTTCTTCCAATCTAATGTTTAGCTGGTCGTTAGTTTTAGCTTCAACATTTTTGCGAGCATAGCCTACAGAAGCAACATCCAAAGTTATCTTGTTGCTGTCTTTATTCACAGCCAATTCAAACTCCCCACTTTTGTTGGTAATTGCACGCAAATCATCACCAACCATTTGAACATTGGCGCCTGCTATAGGTTTACCATTAATATCTAAAACTAAGCCTTTAACCAATTTAGCGTTACTTGTTTGTACTTGAATATCTTCTACCCGCGAATTTAAAGCCTGAACTGGAGATGCTGGAGCGGCTAAAGGAGGACCAATAATTGTGGGGTTTGAACCTTCGGTATTTCGATTAAGCTTTGCCGATTTAAATGATTTTTCGCCCAAAATAGCATCAGTCGGTACGTCAATTTTCACCTCCTTATTTTTTGCTATGGCCAGCGCCCCACTATTTACCGTTTTAGCTAAAATTTCCTCAACCGCCGTTTTGTTTAAAGCAATATCTTCTGTTATAACTGCTGGCGTGTCCAATAATGTCGGTACTACAGCATCATTTCTCAATTGTACTTCTACTTCTTTAGGTTGGTTTGCGGCTACCTCAAGTTGCTTTTGACGATTACTTTCTCTAAACCAAAATAGCACGCTTACTGCGATAAAAAGAACCGCTGCCGTTGCTGCTATACTTAAACGCATTGAAGTAATGCGCCACATTTTATGCTCAATAGGTTTTTGTTCTACACGAGCTTGCAGTTGTTTTTGTAATAAGGATAATGTTTGGGTACGCTTTTTAGCTTCGGTTAATCCGGCCAAAGCTTGGGCAACAAAAGGGTCTTCAAGCGAAATTCGCTCTACCTTATGCATAGTACTCGCATCGAGTTTACCTTCTAGGTAATCGTCAAGCACATCAATATCTAACCATTCGTTATTGCCCACTGTTCTTTTCAATACAAATTTTCAAATTTCGCTTCCCATTTTGGATATAGCTTTTCACTTTTAGTATATCATATCCGGTAATATCGGCAACCTCTTTGTAGCATTTTTCTTGTAAATAGAATAAATCTACACTTTTACGTTGTTCTTCCGAAAGGGTTTCCAAACATTTTTCCATTACGGTAAGCTGAGTTTCTTTTGTGTCGTCGATATCTAGATGCACAAAATCCTCATTTTCCATAAAATTCTCTTCAATACTTACCGTTGGGTTTTTGGATGACTTTCGCAAGGCCATTAAGCAATGATTTCGGGTAAGTACGTGTAACCAGCTTTTAAAGTTTTGAACTTGATGGATGCACAACTTCTTTACCAGCTCTTCAAAAATTTGCATTACTGCATCCTTACTCAGCTCCTCATCCTTAAAATAATTAAAGCATACCCCAAAAACTAAATGCATATAGCGATTATAAAGCGTACCCAACGCTTCTAAATCACCACTTTGCTGGTAAGTAGTAATAAGAGAAAGGTCGTCCTGTTCTTCTGATCTAGATGGTTTCTTTATAAACTTCAACGGCTTTGTATTCAGCAAATTTTCTTCAAGTATAAAAATATTTTTCGATAAGGATATGGAAAATCGCAACATCCAACATCTACCTTAAAAACAACGGAGAAGTTACTATTCTCAAAAAATTAACAACCGATTTTTTTCTTCACCTTAAAAAATATCACAAATGAAAACAATACTCACCCTTTTATTAAGCCTTTCGCTCGTTGCTGGGCTTAATGCACAACAAACTAAAAAAATTACTGGAACCGTTAGCGACGATCAAAGTGGTTTATCTGCTGTGGTAATTACAAGCTTACCAAGTAAAAAAACAACAAGCACCGATGCAAATGGCAAGTACAGTATAGAAATACCAGTTAAGGATACACATCTACAAGCACAATATTTGGGCTACCAAACGATGAAACTGGCTATTGGAAAAAGAAATGTAGTGAATTTCAAGATGAATACCGAAGTGACTGCATTGCAAGAAGTAGCCGTGGTGGCTTATGCGCCACAAGCCAAGATGATGATTAGAGGAACAGCTAATTCTCGTTCGATGTTCCCGCCGCGTATACAGAACACTGAAACCTATGCTCATATTAGCGAGAATGCTTTCAAAAAAGCCGCAGAAAACCCACTCTCGACTTTTTCTATTGATGTTGATGCGGCCTCTTATAGTAATATGCGTAGATTTATTAACGGTGGTAGTGTGCCCCCAAAAGATGCCATAAGAGTTGAAGAAATGATCAATTATTTCGACTATAACTATGCACAACCGACAGGTCAAGACCCTGTAAATATTGTGACTGAAGTGGGTACAGCACCCTGGAACAATAAACACAGATTAGTTCACATTGGCTTAAAAGCTAAAAATATTCCTACAGAAAATCTTCCAGCGTCCAACTTGGTTTTCTTGATAGATGTTTCTGGATCGATGTATGACGCCAATAAACTACCATTGCTAGTGAGCTCTCTACGTTTATTAACTGATAATTTGCGAGAGAAAGACCGCGTAGCAATTGTGGTTTACGCAGGGAATGCTGGATTAGTTTTACCATCTACAGGCGGTGAGCATAAGCAAGCCATTAAAGAAGTATTAAATAAACTAGAGGCGGGCGGCTCTACAGCTGGCGGTGCGGGTATTAAGTTAGCTTATAAAGTTGCTCAAGAAAATTTTATAAAAGGAGGCAACAACCGTATTATTTTAGCCACCGATGGCGATTTTAACGTGGGCGCTAGTAGCGATGGTGATATGCAAACTTTAATTGAAGAGAAACGTAAATCGGGTATTTTCTTAACCGTTTTAGGTTTCGGAATGGGCAACTACAAAGACAGTAAAATGGAAGTTTTAGCAAACAAAGGCAACGGTAACTATGCTTATATAGATGACATTAACGAAGCCAGAAAAGTGTTAATCAACGAGTTTGGCGGTACACTTTTTACTGTAGCAAAAGATGTAAAGCTACAAGTAGAATTTAACCCAAATAAAGTACAGGCTTACCGTTTAATTGGCTATGAAAATCGCCTGTTGGCAAACGAAGATTTTAACAACGACCAAAAAGATGCAGGCGAAATGGGTGCAGGACACACGGTTACTGCTTTATATGAAATCATCCCAGTAGGTGTTGACAGCAAATTTATTGGTAAGGTGGACGACTTGAAATATCAAAAAACAACACCTAACAGAAACAACAGTAGTGAAATACTTACCGTCAAAATGCGCTATAAAAAGCCCGACGGCGAAACCAGTAAATTGCTACAAAAATCCGTACAAGACAACTATCAAGACATCATCCAAAAAACCAGCGATAACTTCAGATTTTCTGCTTCGGTAGCGATGCTAGCCATGCTCTTACGTCAATCAGATTTTGTACAAAACAGTAGTTTCGAAGAATTAATTAGACTTGCAGAAGGTGCAAAAGGCGTCGATAAAGAAGGCTACAGAGCCGAATATGTCAAATTAGCCAAATCTGCACAACTATTGGCAAAAGATTTACGTAATTTTGTAACTACGGGCAAGGAATAATACCTTGCCTTTACAAATTACATATCAAGAACGTGAAAAAAAGAGGAATACTATTGGCAGCCGTGGTGGCAACAATATCTTTAAATGGTTGCGATGCGCAAAGCCAACAACAAATTGGAAGTATTTTAGGGCAAGTAGCAACGGGAGCAACGGGTACACCTACTAACTTGGAAATCGGAAATGCTTTAAAGCAAGCTTTAGAAATTGGAACTTCTGCAGGTTCAGACAAACTTTCTTTAAAAGACGGTTTCTTTGGCAACGCAGCAATAAAAATTTTGTTCCCTACCGAAGCTAAAAAGGTGGAAAGCACCTTACGTAGCGTGGGCTTAGGTTCTTTAGCAGACAACGTAATTTTGTCATTAAATAGAGCAGCAGAAGACGCAGCCAAAGAAGCGAAGCCCATTTTTGTGAATGCAATTAAGCAAATGACCATTGCCGATGCCACAAACATTTTATTAAGCGGCAATAAAGAAGCGGCTACCGACTACTTTAAAAGGGTTACTACCGCACAACTGATGGAAAAATTTTCGCCAGTTATTGCCAATAGCTTAAGCAAAGTTGGGGCAACAAAATATTGGACAGACGCTGCAGCAGCTTATAATAAAATTCCGTTAGTGAAACCAGTAAACACAAACCTGACGTCTTATGTCGCCGAAAAAGCAATACAAGGAATGTTTGTACAGGTGGCACAAGAAGAATTAAAAATAAGAGACAATATCGGTGCTCGTTCAACTGGATTGCTTCAAAAAGTATTCGGCTACGCCGACGCCAAAAAGTAACCAACAAATTGTTGATTTGTTAATAAAATTTTAATACTTCGAAACCAATTTTTTGCTAGCTTGTTATCATCATATCAGCACAACAAAAAAGTCCTGTGAGTGGGCTATCCACGGAGGGCAGGCACAGCATAAATAGGTTCACTATAAAAAAATGCATTCGATCATTCGAGTGCATTTTTAGTTTAACTACACCACTCTTTTATTTGAAAAGCTAGAACACAGCTACTATCTCCATCCCTCCCGCTTTCCACTTTATCCCGAAGAAAAATCGGGATGCTCGCTCCAATCGGGTTTAGCAAACTTCTGCCTGCCTCGTTAAAAAGCTTCAAAACCTTACCTGCCGCGTTGCGGAAATGGAGAAGAACAATTTATTAAGATGTAGCCTGCAAACCTCTCCCTTGAAACTCGGGCTGACTAATTAATAATTATTCGAAATCGATCAAGCAACAACATTTAACGTAAGATTTAAACGCCAACATTCTACTAAATGCTATGTAAAATTTTGTTAAACTTTCGTGGATAAGGCGTTATCTTGGTCAATAATCGATATATTTAGCACCATTGTAACTATACAAAATCGTTTTTTGATGAAATTTTACAAACTCCTACTATCCATTATTTTATTCTTCAGCATTTCATCGGCCTACGCCCAACAAGACAGCGCCGCCATCAATGTTATTCTAGATAAAACCAAGCGCTTAACAGAAGAACAACCCATAGAGAAAGTGTACTTGCATTTCGATAAGCCTTACTATGCAGTAGCAGACACGCTTTGGTTCAAAGCGTATGTAACTTCTACAAACAATTTACCATCTACGTTAAGCAAAATTGTTTATGTAGAAATGTACAACAGTGCCGACTCGTTAATGCAAACGGTTAAGCTGCCTCTTACAAACAGTATGGCATACGGAAACATTCCGCTAAATATGCGTAATTATACACAAGGCAATTACTACATCAGGGCATATACACTTTGGATGTTAAACTTTGACCCCGATTATTTCTTCTCAAAAAACATTCTCATCGGTGAAGCTATTGACAAGCAACTTTTAACTAATATTAGCCTTAACAGCACTCCTGCCGATAAAAGTCTGAAAACCACTGCTCGTATTCAGTTTAAAGATACCAGCAAAAAGCCGCTGGCTAATAAAACAGTTAATTGGCGTATTTTTCATAATTACGATGTTTTTACCAGAGGAAAAGGAACAACAGATGCCAATGGTTTCTTAACGATTACTGTTACTAGCAAACCTGGTGATCCAATATTAAATGGTAATATTGTTGCAGATGTGAGCATTGCCGAAAAAGAACTAGCAAGTGCCAGTTTTAAGCTAAAACAGGCGGTTAGTGATGTCGATTTCCAACTTTTCCCGGAGGGCGGAGAATTAATTTCAGGAATTCCAAACCAAATTGGTTTTAAGGCAGTTAAAACAAACGGTTTAGGCACCGATGTTAAAGGAAGCGTTATTGACGAACAAGGTACAGAAATTGGCACATTTGCTTCATCGTTTGCAGGGATCGGGAGTTTTTATTTATCGCCAGAGGCCAATAAAAATTACAGCGTTAAGTTCACGAGTAAAGAGGGTTTAACAAAAACCGTAAGGTTGCCAAAGGCACAACCCAGCGGCATAGCGCTCCAAGCAACAAACAGCGCTGCAGATCAAATTAACCTTAAAATTGTGGCTAATAGTGCTTACTTCGAGCAAAATCCTGATAAGAAATTTTATTTAGTAGGACAGCATACCAATGCGGTTTGCTATGCTGCAACTTTAACGCTAAAAACTCAGAGCATTACAGCAAAAATTGATAAAGCAAATTTACCAGCAGGTATTGTACAATTTACTTTAATAGACGAGAAAAATGAACCCGTTAGCGAGCGTTTAGTATTTGTGTTACACAAAAACGCACCTAAACTTACCCTAAAAGCCGACTTACCAACCTATAAACCTCGTCAAAAGGTTAAACTAAGCTTAAACGCTCAGCACAATAACCAACCTTTTGTTGGAGACTTTTCTGTAGCCGTAACCGATGAAACTAAGGTTCCTGTTGATGAAAATAGCGAAACAACAATTTTAAGTGCTTTACTACTTACTTCAGATCTAAAAGGCTACGTAGAAAAACCTAATTACTATTTCAACAACGTTAATGAAAAGAAAATAGCAGATTTAGATAGACTAATGCTTACCCAAGGTTATAGAAGATTTTCTTTCAAAGAAATTTTGGCTAACAGATATCCTAAAATATTTTTAATGCCAGAACAAGGAATCAACATTACCGGAACCTTGCGAGATTTGACAGGCATGCCAATTAAAAAAGGGATCATGCGAATGATGGTTACTGGTAAACCCATTTCAGCCGAAACAGTTACCAGTAATGTGGGTGTTTTTAACTTCAAAAACTTGAATTTCCCTGATTCGTCGCAAGTGGTAGTAACTGGACGTTACAACCCTAACTACAATAACCTTATGGTAATGCTCGATGGTACGCCTACCGCTGCAAAAGGAAGAAATATTTTTGCTGCCGATGAGGTTGAAAATATCGACACGGCTCTATCATCTTATTTAGCAAACAGCCAGCGTCAGTACCGCTTTATGAGAACATTAAAGACGGTGGAAATTAAAGCTTCGGCAAATGCAAACCGTCCAAGCCACGCAGACCACCCAGCCTTATCTGGCCTAAGTTCTATTCCGGATAGGTTTATAGACGGAAAGCAATTAGAAGGCTGCAATCTTTTACTAGAATGCTTAAAAACACAAGCACCTAGCTTTACATTCGATTTTAACGAACAAAAATTCTACATCACTAGAGACTATAATCAAGGAGGTAGAACTCCGGCGTCTATCTTTTTAAATGGTATGCAGATAGATGCGATTAATTTGAATGCAACCAATGCTGCCGATGTGGAATCTATTGAGATATTTTTGAATGACCCGCTAGGTACGGTAGACAGGATGTATAACACCAGAGGTGTAATTGTAATTAATACGAAGAAAGTGCCTAAAGGCGAAAAAATTTCGAAACAAGCCTTGATGGATATGCTGCCTAAAAGATATGAGGCGAAATACATGCCGATGGGCTATGCGAAAGAGCGAGAATTCTATTCGCCGAAATATGCCCCAAATGCGCCTATCACTAGTAACGATTTAAGAACTACCATTTATTGGAACCCAAAATTGGTAACCGATGAAAGTGGCAACACAAGCTTTGAGTTTTATAACGCCGACGGTAAAGGAAACTATAAAGCCGTTGTAGAAGGAATAGACAAAAATGGAAATATGGGAAGAACGGTGATTCGATATGTTGTAAAATAATCCACCAGTACTGACAAAAAGCTCCTGTAAAATTTTTACAGGAGCTTTTTATTTAGTTGGTTTCATCAGTTTTAAGATGCTCCAATTCGTATTTACACTTCAATCCATCTTTGGTCATTACCCACACTTCACTTTCCTGTTCGTTCCTATTGTCACCTCTATCACAATAGAAATAATAAAATTTCAAATAAGCGTAAAGATCTTTATGCAACAAAACCTCTGTTCCGATAGGCATCCTAACTTTCAAAACCACACGCTGATCTCTCCATGCGGCAGCCTTTTTTAACACAGCCTTAGGTGTTAAGGTAATTAAGGAATCTGTTATCGCATATTGGTACATTAAGTTCTGTGAATTCATCAAAGCATCCTCGAAATTTTTACCATTCGATTTGAAAGATTGCATAATGCTCACATTAGGTTCGTCCGTGCGCTCAAATTCCAAGCTCACATTTTTCGGATCCACAAATACGCCGTTTCTATCTCTTTCGGTAAACACTTTAAAACCCTTCAGGTCTTCTGCAATTTTATACTTTGCTTTTTCATCTTCAGTAAAAATCATTTCTGGGTTTACCTTAAAGATATAACGTTTGTAAGATTTCAAATCTATGGTTTTCACCATCTCTGCCTCCTCTTTGAACGAGGCTAACACTCTCGCTACATTTGCGCTTGTTGTTACTGCTGCAATTATCCACACGGCTAACAAAGCAAAGGATACATATCTGGGAATTTGGATATGGTTATAAATTACTTTAACAGCGAATAAAACTAAGGCCAGAACGGGTATAAATACGGTAAAAAACGCAGCAAAAATCAGTTCATTTTTATAGGATACATTCATGATGTTGACAGGAAAACTGCTGTATAAACCTTCTTCACTTGCCCCTAGCAATAAACCTAGCAACACGATAAAAAATACCAAAAACCCAAAGCCAAAAATAATGATGAACCATGCCAATGCCTTCCCTACGAGATTGCCAACAAATCCCAACAACTTACCAATGCCTTTAAATAGCGATGCAAGTAATCCACCAATACCTGTTACCACTGGTTTTATCTCATCATTAGCAGATCGCATATTTCTTTTCAACATTTCCACTTCATCCTCAAAACTTTTCTTGTAGCCATACAAGTTAGTAGCCTCCCCTCTCATCTCCATACGTTCTGACCTGCTTGTCGCTTTCGGAATAACCAGCCACAAAATAAAGTAGGCTAATATGCCACTACCACCCAAAAATATCAGCAAGAAAAATGCTACTCGCAACCACCGCTTTTCTATATTTAGGTAATGCGCTAAGCCCGCACAAACTCCAGCAATTACACCGCCTTCCGTATCTCGGTACAATTTTTTAATGCCAACATAATTTGCATCATATTGCGCTGAATTTTGTGTTTCGTCATCAGCCACAAAATCGCTTACGCTGCCCATTTGCGCAATCACGCTTCGCACGTCTGCTACGTCAATGGCCTGCTTCTGCCCTTTCTGCAAAATCTCTGCAAACATCTCCGCAATTCTGTTTTCTATATCCTTAACGATTTCAAAATCATCCACACCTTTAGCAAAATGTTGTTTAATCTCGTTCAGATAAGCCATCAGTATTTCATATGCTTGCTCTTCTATATGAACAATGGCATTGCCGATATTAATAATAATTGTCTTATTCATAACTATATCTTGAATTGACTTTTAGTCAAGTTTAAATTCTATTTATCTTTGTTCTTCTGTTGGATTTGCGCCCTGCTGAGCGGAAGTAATGGCATTTACTAACTCTTGCCAAGTACCATTTAATTGGGATAAAATTTGCTTACCGTCCTCGGTAAGTACATAATACTTACGCGGCGGGCCAGAGGTCGACTCTACCCAATTGTAACTTAACAATCCGTTATTTTTCAATCTTGTTAATAAAGGATATAACGTTCCCTCTACAACTAGAAGCTTCGCTATTTTTAACTCTCCAATAATATCAGATGCGTAAATCTCTCCTCTAGAGATGATTAAAAGCACACAATATTCGAGTATGCCTTTGCGCATTTGTGTTTGCGTATTTTCTGCTATCATAATACAAAGATATATGCTTTATAATGTACTATGCAATACATAGTACTATAATTAATTATAAACAGTTGACAATCAGCATAAAAAAATTATACAGCAAAAATTAGATTGAAATATTTGTGATCAATGAATGAAAAAATATAGCTTATTTAAATATTTTCGCCGATGTTTATCCCTCAAATACTACTAATTTGGTAGATTAGCGCTTTAGACAATAAGATGGCGCTTAAGTACAAGAAATTAGTTGTAAAAATAGGTTCTAACGTAATTACACAGACTAACGGTTTACCAGACCTTAACCGTATTGAACATTTGGTCAATCAACTCTATGCCGTGAAGCAAAAAGGCATTGAGGTAATTCTAGTTTCGTCAGGGGCAGTAGCTTCTGGGCGTAGCCTTATTAAGGTTTCCGAAAAGCAGGATGCCGTAGCCAGCAGGCAATTGTTGGCAGCCATTGGTCAAGTTAAGTTAATAAACACCTACGCTAACTTTTTCGATCAACATCATATCAAGTGTGCGCAGGTTTTAGTTACCAAAGAAGATTTTAGGGACAGGGTGCACTACCTAAACATGAAAAATTGCATTCAGATACTATTAAAAAATAACGTGATCCCTGTGGTAAACGAAAATGATGTGGTTTCTGTTACAGAGCTCATGTTCACCGACAACGATGAACTTGCAGGTTTAATTGCTTCTATGGTTAACGCTGATGCCTTATTTATTCTTTCGAACGTAAATGGCATTTATGATGGAGACCCGAAACTTCCCACTTCTAAAGTGATAGAAAAGGTAACCAACGGCGCCATTCATTTAGATAATTTTGTAAGCAGCACCAAATCTCAATTTGGCAGAGGCGGAATGATTACGAAATCGAGCATTGCTCAAAAAATAGCTAAACTGGGTATAAATGTTCATATTACCAATGGCAAGGTAGATCATATTCTTACCGATTTGCTAGAGGATAGCGTGGTGCATACACATTTTGTAGCCGAGAAAAATAAATCAGGCAAGAAAAAATGGATTGCCCATGCAGAAACAGCCGCAACTGGCGTAGTGCAATTGAACCAAGGCGCTAAAGCAGTACTCACCTCCGGTAAAGCTACAAGTTTACTTCCCGTAGGCATTATCGCCATCAAGGCGGATTTTAAAAAAGGCGACATCATTAAAATTGTGGACGAAGCCGAAAAACTGATTGGCTTGGGAATTGCGCAATACGGATCGGACAAGGCAAGAGAACGCATGGGCCAAAAAAATCAAAAGCTATTGGTTCACTACGATTATTTTTACTCAGCCATCTAAAACAAAATTCAACATGAAGATCCAATCTTATTTTGATCTTGCTAAGCAAGCAACTAGAGACATCGTTAAATTAAATGCCAAAACCATTAATCAAGTATTGGATGATTTAGCGACCGCATTAGTAAACCATTCTGAACTAATTTTGGCAGAAAACCATAAGGATTTGGGTAGAATGCCTGTTGAGAATCCGAAATATGACCGATTAAAATTAACAGCGCAACGTATTGTCGATATTGCTGAAGATGTACGAAATGTGGCGAAATTAAACAGTCCGCTCGGCGATTTGATTAGTGAGAAAAACTTAGAAAATGGCCTGAATCTAAAGAAAATTAGAGTGCCCTTAGGCGTAGTTGGGGTAGTTTACGAAGCAAGACCTAATGTTACGGTAGATGTTTTCGCACTATGCTTCAAGACCGGAAACGTTGCCCTTTTAAAAGGCGGTAGCGATGCAGAATTTTCGAACTTAGCCATTAGCAAAGTGATTAAAACAGTACTCGCCCAACACCAAATCAACGAGAATATTGTTACGCTTCTCCCTGCAGACCGATCTGCCACAGAAGAGCTACTAAACGCAGTGGGCTATGTAGATGTCTTAATCCCTCGAGGGAGCCAATCGCTGATTGACTATGTGCGTAAAAACAGTAAAATTCCGGTAATTGAAACTGGGGCAGGCATTGTTCATACATTTATAGATGCATCGGCAGATATTAGCAAAGCAAAAAGTATTATAGATAATGCAAAAACCCGTCGTGTAAGCGTATGCAATGCCTTAGATTGTGCACTTATACACGAAGAACATCTAACTAATATCGTTGAACTTTTATCGACTTTGGCTGAAAAACAAGTTGAGCTCTATGCTGATGAGAGAAGCTATTCGCAACTGAAGGAGCACTACCCTGCTAACTTACTAAAACCAGCTGACGAAGCACATTTTGGCATCGAATTTTTAGCGCTAAAACTGGCTGTTAAGGTGGTTAAAAACATTGATGAAGCTTTAGACCACATCGCCACTTACAGCTCAAAACACAGCGAGGCTATCATTTCTGAGGATGAAGAAAATATTGCCGCTTTTTTAAACCAAGTAGATGCCGCTGCAGTTTACGCAAATGCCTCCACTGGCTTTACAGATGGCGCACAATTTGGACTTGGTGCGGAAATTGGAATTAGCACGCAAAAGCTGCATGCGAGAGGACCAATGGCACTAGAAGAACTCACCAGCTACAAATGGCTGATTACCGGAAGCGGGCAAATTAGAGCATAAATCAATATTAAAAAAGCTCTCAGATTTCAAATCTCAGGGCTTTTTCGGTTTTATACTATCCAAAGAACTTAGTCGCAAGCTTTTGGCATAAAGGTAAATTTCCCACGTTCGTAATTAATGGGTTTATCTTTTACAAAGTACGAGCGTCCGTAGGCCGTTTCGATTTGCCCTACCCCCATTGCCAATCTACTGTCTCTTTTCAAAAATGCTAGCGGATTAGCAAATTGTCCTTTGCCATCGCCAATTCTAAAAGAATAATCAACATAAAGCGTATCGCCTTTAAATTCTCCTCTAACAATTCCTTCATTTTGCGGGGCTTCTGCATATTTTATCAGCAGTGTACCTTCAACTTCTGTAGTGTCAGTAATTTTTAAATTAAGTATAGCGCTATCGCCTTCAAAATTTGCTACGTAGCATTGTTTCACGGTGTCTTTTGCAAATTTTTCCTTATCATCAGTTCTAGTGTCGCCACCGCCGCAACTCGCTAGAAACATTAGCAATAGTGCTAATCCTCCGAAATTTGTCAATATAATTCTCATATTCTTTAGTTTAAATTAAGATGCACAAAAGTTCAATTTCCATAAAAAAGATCAAATGTTTACCTTTTAAAAGTAAATCTACATAAAATAACGCCCCAAGTTAACAACCAAGTGTTATGAACCAAAAAAGGCATCAAGTTGATGCCTTTTTACAAGTATTTAAATTGTAGTCTACCAGTAAATCGTATATAGCGCTGTAACAATTGCTACTACAACTAAAGCACCAATAGCGAATGTCCTATCTGTTTTGAACATGGAAGCGTCAATTTCCAGTCCTTTAGTAGAAGGTTTAGTTTTACTTTCGATCACGGAGATGATGTACATCCCCACAACACATAATAAGAAAACAATCAACATTCTATCCATAAAAGGTATTTCATAAACACCCGCAGCGTTTGGCACTGCAAAGTTAATTGATGCAAGGAAGGATAAGTCCATCCAATCTGGAGAAAACTTAAGCAACACCGAAAATACAAAGCCACCTATAGTTGCAAATAATGCTGCATTTGAAGTTGTTTTTTTCCAGAAGAAGCCAAGCAAGAACATGGCAAAAATACCAGGAGATACAAAACCTGTATATTCTTGAATATATTGGAAACCTTGTTTACCTTCACCCATCAGCGCATCGCCAACGGCTAACGCTAAGCCTGTTCCTAATAACATTGATACAATAACAGCAATCTTACCAATGCCCACTAATTTGGCTTCGGAAGCGTCTTTGTTAATCGCTTTTTGATAAATATCCAAGGTGAAAATGGTTGCGATACTATTTGCTTTACCAGCAAGCGAAGCTACAATGGCAGCAGTTAAAGCTGCAAAGGACAGACCCTTTAAACCTACTGGTAGCAAAGTTAGCAATGCTGGATATGCTTTGTTTGGATCTTGATTTCCGCTTGAGGTTAATAAAGCATCTGGGCTGATGGCACCCAGGTCATTTTTAATGATATAATATACAGCAATACCAGGGATTACAACAATAAGAGGCATCAAAATTTTTAAGAATGCTGCGAATAGCAAACCTTTACGAGCTGTAGGTAGCGATGCCCCTAAGGCCCTTTGCGTGATGTACTGGTTACAACCCCAGTAACTTAAGTTAGCAATCCACATACCGCCAACAAGCACGCTCAAACCAGGCAAATCCATATAACTAGGATTGTCTGTTTTGAAGATTAAGTGAAAATGTTCGGAAGCTCCACCTCGTAAAGTGGCAAACCCGCTTATAACGCCCTTACCATCAGAGATGATATTTAACGCTAAATAAGTGGCCATTAAACCGCCTAGGACTAAGACAAATACCTGTATTACATCGGTGTAGCCAATTACCTTCATCCCGCCTAGGGTAATAATAATTGCAAATACAGCAAGCAGTAGAATACAGACAGTCACATCTAATCCGGAGATGCCGCTAATGGCTATAGCACCTAAATAAAGGATAGACATTAAATTAACCACCACATACAGCATTAGCCAAAATATAGCCATAATCATTGCTACCGTACTGTTATAACGTTGGTGGAGAAATTGTGGCATGGTGAATATCTTGTTCTTAAGATAAACTGGCATGAAAAATATGGCTACCACAATTAAAGTGATGGCGGCCATCCACTCATAAGCTGCAATGGCTAAGCCCATTTTAAAGCCCGAACCGCTCATGCCAATGAATTGCTCGGCAGAGATGTTTGAGGCAATTAATGAGGCCCCAATAGCCCACCAAGTTAATGAGCCTTCGGCTAAAAAGTAATCTTTAGAATCGGCGGTTGCAGATTTTTTTTTGTAGTAGATGTAAAGCCCGTAAGCAGATACTACAACGAAGTAAACTAGGAATACTATCCAATCCTTTACATTCAGTAAATTTTCATTCATATTTGGTTTTTGTTTTTATACTTTTCGGCGAAAGTTCTTTAAATCAAATTTAAACTTACCAAATAACAAATGCAATAGCATACGTGTATTATCTACACTAAGTTTAATCCTTAAAATGCTAAAGTGTATTTATTTGCTATTCAAGGAATAAATCTTCGTCGTCGGTTAAGCTAAGTTGAATATTATCTGTACCCGAAATACCTTCAACAGAGCCTCTAATGTGGGCTGCATTTAATAACACCTTGTCCAATTGCTTTTCTCTAGCCTTCCATAGTCGCTCCATCGCATCCCTCTCTTTTTGGATGGATTGGCGCATGGTTAAAAATCCTTCTCTAATGGCAGCCCATTGTTCAGAAAACTCGTTACTTGTTAAATAGTCGTACAACATGTGCATTTTATCGCCACGGTTTTCTTGTGACTTAGCAGCTGCAAATAAACGCAAAATTCCGTCTCGCAACACTGCCGCCAAAGCCCTAGCCTCGCTAAATGTACACACCCACACGCCATCTCTAATACCGAAACAACTCATATCTTTAGGCATATTCTGTGTAACGAGTACTGCAATTTCAGCGCCTTGGCTACGCATATCCGTTTTTAGCTTCTCTATCCAGTCGTTTGCAAAGGCGGATGTTCTTTTGCTCTCGTAAATAATTCTACCGCACTCCTGTCCAAAATTGTTACGAACGGTTTGTATGCAATCTGCGCCCCTTACTCCTTTGCCTACCTCCTCAACCAAATCAAAAGGGAAAGCAGTTCTCAGCATTTCTTCTAAGGCTAACTCCTGTATTTCGCCTTGCAATTGCATAGAGCCTTGTTCAGCCTTACGTTTCATTTCTTCGGCCAATTTTTTCTGGTCTTCCAGCTGTTTATCTTTTTCGGCGAGTTTCATTTTAAAATCGAGCTCCGCTTGTTGCATACGTTGATGCTCAATCGCTCTAATTTCAGAAGCCATTTTTTCACGCTGCTCGTTCAATTTTTTTTGAACCTCAAGCTCTAACTCTTCCGTTTTACGCTTTAACTCGTTCTCCTTCTGCAAAAATTCTAATTCCTTTTGGCGAGCTAATTTCAGCTTTTCTTCATTTTCTTTGTTTGCCTCGTCGGCTATTCGGAGTTTTGTTTCAAAATCTGCACTAATCGACTTACGCAAGCTTTCTGTAACTGCATTTTGTAAGGCAGCTTTTTCTTCTGCGAGTCGTTTTTCGAAAGCTAATTCTTGTTCCTTCTTCTGATTTTCAAATGCCTCTGCCTTGCGCTTAAACTCGTCTTCCTTTTGTTTAGTAAAGGATTGCATTTTCTCACGAAGATCCTTTTTATATTCCTCGGCCATTACCTCTTCGATGGGGAAAGCGTGATTGCAGCTTGGACACTTAATTTCTGTAGACATACACTGGTTTGTTAACGATTAGACTAGTACAAAATTAACGATTCAGTTTCATTAAAACCTGCATCAAAATGTGTAATACTTATTGCTACTTTTGCACAAAATATTTCCCGATGCTCAAGAGTATTGTTAGTGCCTATAAAACATCATTTACTGGATTAAGTAGAGAAACGTGGACCCTAAGTTTTGTCATTCTACTAAATAGATGTGGTTTTATGGCAGTGCCCTTTATGGGCCTGTATATTACTCAACAGTTGCACCGCCCCGAATCTGATGCTGGTATTGTAATCTCTTTATTTGGTTTAGGGTCTATTGTGGGTGCATTATTAGGCGGGAAACTGACAGATGTTTTTGGTTTTAGACCTATACAAATTTTGGCAGCTACCTTGGGTGGCGTGTTTTTCATCATCTTCTCATTTGTAGACAATTTTACTTGGCTGTGTGTGCTTGTCGTCGTTATCAGTATATTTTCAGAAGCATTTAGGCCCGCCAATTATACTGCAATTGCTACTTATGCAGCCAAGGGGACAGAAACCCGGTCTTATTCATTAAACAGACTGGCTACGAATATTGGTTTTGCAGTAGGAGCTAGCGCTGGCGGTATCATTGCCTCTTTTGACTATAAATTATTGTTTACCGTAGATGGCAGTATAAGCATACTTGCTGCCATTGCCATTTTACTCTTTTTACCAAAACGAAAAAAAGTATCTAAAGAAGAAAAAACTCAGACAGTAGAGCTGGTACAAAAGCCTTGGCAAGATCTTGTTTACTTAAAATTTTTAGCGGCTTGCACCTTATACATCACCTGCTTTTTCCTAATGTTCAGGGTGGCACCTGTTTTCTTCAAAGAAGATTGGAAAATTGACGAAGCTTTGATAGGCATCATTTTGGGAGTAAATGGCTTAATCATTGCACTTTTTGAGATGGTACTGATCGCCAAAATAGAGAATAAACGCTCAGCCAAATTCTACATTATTTTAGGTTTGTTAATTTCTTGCGTATCGTTTCTTTGCCTAATGTTACCACATCATTACAGTCTTGCTACAGCCATTTTCTGCGTGGTAATGTTTACCATTGGTGAAATGCTAACGCTGCCCTTTTTTAATGTGTTTGTGGTAAAGCGAAGCAACGTGCATAATAGAGGCATGTACGCCGCAGGATACACTATAAGTTGGTCGGTGGCACACGTAGTTGGACCTACCGTGGGATTTTACATTGCGCAGCAGTTTGGGTATAATGTACTTTGGGTATCAATTTCTATTTTCCTATTTTTCTGCACCTATTTATTTAAAACCTTAAAGTTCGATAATTAAATAACTTGTGGCTTAAAAGACATGTTTTTAAAACATTTTGCTATATTTAGTTGTTGATCTTTAAAATAATTTAAAGATAACGTAGACGACCATTGTAATTAAGCCCTTAAAATGAAAAAAAGAATTCATGTTGTAGAAGACGACCAAGACATTGCCTATATCATCGAGTTTTTATTAAAGGATGAAGGATATGAAATTCAGGTTTCGTCGACCTTTGCCGAATTGAAAGAAAAACTAAGTGATTCCATTCCAAATCTTTTTATTCTAGATGTAATGTTACCCGATGGTAACGGTTTAGATATTTGCAAAGACTTAAAAACTGACCCATTTACCAAACACATTCCAGTTATTGTAATGTCAGCAAATGTAAAAAACAAAGAAATAAGCGAAACATTTTGTCCAGATGACTATATCAGCAAGCCTTTTGATATAGATTATATTGAGGGTCGAATAAAGCGACTTTTGGAAAAAGAAAAAGTGGTTCAACCTTAAACAAAAATCCTTTCGATTAATTTTCGAAAGGATTTTTTCTTTTTAGACGTTTTTTAATGCTGGGTTTAATAAATGTCAGTAACAAAACACAAATAAAACTATCTTAACTACCACATTGATATTAATAACAAAACGAGGTATCTTGGCGTTTTAAAACAGAACTAACATTTATAACAATAAAATATGAATAAACATCAAATCAAAGGTTTGGTTGCGATGGCATTATTAGCCGCTGCACCATTTCTTACATCTGCGCAGTCGCAAAAGAAAAACTGGTTTAACCTCGATTTAAAAACTGACAGCGTTTTTGGTATCAGTACAGAAAAAGCTTATAATGAATTATTAAAAGGCAAAAAATCTAAGACCGTAATTGTAGGTATTTTAGATAGTGGGGTTGACGGTGTACATGAAGATCTAAAATCTGTAATGTGGGTTAACAAAAAAGAAAAAGCTGGTAATCAAAAAGATGACGATAAAAATGGTTACATCGATGATGTTAACGGTTGGAGTTTTTTGGGTGGTAAAAACGGTAACGTTGGTCACGAAACTTTGGAGTTAACGCGTTTGGTACGCAAATACAATGCTAAATTTGCCAATACCACTGCCGAGAACGTAACTGTTGCAGACAAAGCTGAATTTGAATACTATACCAAATTAAAAGCTGACTTTGAGAAAGATTTAGCTGAAGCGAAGAAAAACCTTGAAGGGTATGCTGGTGCCAAGGCTCGTGTTGATGCTCTAGTGAAGAAAACAGGTAAAGAAGAGCCTACCGCAGAAGACTTAAAAGCTATTGAAGTTGATGGTCAGGCAGAAAGCGCTTTGAGAAACAATATTGCAAAAGCATTAGAAAAAACAGATTTTAAAAGTTTTTACGCGAGAAATATCTTAAGAGGTTACGATCACTACAAAGGACAGGTTGACTATAACTACAATTTAGATTTTAATCCTCGTGATATTGTAGGTGATAATGAGCAAAATGATGAAGAGCGTATTTATGGAAATGCGGACTCTAAAGGCACAGATCCGTCGCATGGTACACACGTAGCTGGTATTGTAGGCGCAAAACGTAACAACAACATTGGTATTGATGGTGTTGCAGACAACGTTTTATTAATGGCAGTTCGCAATGTGCCAGATGGAGATGAGCGTGATAAAGATGTGGCTAACGGAATCCGCTATGCTGTGGACAATGGTGCTAAAGTACTAAACATGAGTTTTGGTAAAGCTTACTCTTGGAACAAAAAAGTGGTTGATGACGCAGTAAAATATGCGGTTAGCAAAGATGTGCTTTTAGTTCATGCAGCTGGTAATGACAACAAAGACTTAGATCAAGAAAATAATTTCCCTACAAATAAATATGAAGATGGAACTTTGGCTTCTGCTTGGTTAACCGTAGGTGCATCTACACCGTACAACGACAAAAGATTAAAAGCAAGTTTTTCTAACTACGGCAAAACAACTGTTGATGTGTTTGCTCCTGGCTTCGGAATTTACTCTACTTATCCTGATCAAAAATATCAGGACAATAATGGTACAAGTATGGCGGCCCCAGTGGTGGCAGGTTTAGCGGCGTTAATCCGTTCATACTATCCAAAATTATCTGCAGTACAGGTAAAAGAAATTATCATGAAATCTGTAGAGAAAGCAGATTCGTTAAAAGATATTTCGGTAACTGGTGGTGTGGTAAATGCTTACAATGCTTTAAAATTAGCTGCAACCTACTAGGCCATAGCTTAAAAATACCAAAGGCGTCTTGATGTAAATCTCGACGCCTTTTTTCTTGGCCATTTTTATAAATTAAATCTTCATGCTACCTTTTTCTTGAAGATTGACATGCCAGCTAAAGGCCTCTTCAAGTAGGTGTGGCGTTTGTCCGCCGCGAGCAGATGCTCTGTCAAAATAACTTCTTAATTGTGTTCTGTATTCTGGATGAACACATTTTTCTATAATCACTTCAGCCCTTTGTCTTGGTGCTAGTCCTCTCAGATCTGCTAAACCCTGTTCGGTAACTATAACATCCACATCGTGCTCATTATGGTCAACATGAGTTACCATGGGCACTATGCAAGAAATCTTACCATCCTTAGCAATAGATGAGGTTACGAAAATACTTAGGTAAGCATTACGTGCAAAATCGCCCGAACCGCCAATACCGTTCATCATTTGAGTACCGCTTACATGGGTTGAATTCACGTTGCCGTAAATGTCGCATTCCAAGGCCGTGTTAATGGCGATAATACCTAAGCGTCTAATCACCTCAGCGGCATTGCTAATATCCTGCGGACGCAGGGTAATCTTCTCTTTATATCTTCCAAAATCTGAAAATATTTTTTGGTAGTATTTTTCAGAAACGGTAATCGATGAACCAGAGGCATGTCTGAGCTTTCCGTTGTCCAGTAAATCGAAAGTACTGTCTTGCAATACTTCTGAGTACATCGTCAAATCTTCGAAATCGCTATGCACAAAACCTGAAAGTACAGCATTAGCCACTTTACCGATACCAGCCTGTAAGGGTAAAAGCGATTTGGTTAAATTTCCTTTAGCGACTTCCTGATTGAAAAATTGAACTAAATGGTTAGCGATAGCTTGCGTAGCGGCATCAGGAGCTTCAATTTCGGCTGGGCTATCTGTTTTCTCGGTAATTACAATGCCAATAATTTTCTCTGGGTCTAGCGCAATACTTTGGCGCCCAATAATGGTATCGGCAGCAGTGATAGGAATTTCTTTTCGGTTAGGATATTCTCCCGTTGAAAAGATATCATGTACCCCAACCACGTCTAACGGTACAGAAAGATTAAGCTCTATAATGACCTTATCGGCCAGAGCCGCAAAAGAAGCAGAATTACCAACTGAAGTTGTGGGTATAAAACTTCCGTCAGCGTCGATACGACAAGCCTCTAACACCGCAATATCGATAGTTGGGAAATTGTTTGCCTTGAGTAAATTGGCTGTTTCACCCAAATGCTGATCGATAAAATAAACTTCGCCCGCATTGATGGCTTTACGCAAAATGGGATCAACTTGAAAAGGTAAACGTAGGGACAGTGCTTTAGCATTGGCAAGTGCTCCGTCCGTACCATGCCCTAAAGACGCTCCCGTCATTAAAGTAATTTTAAGAGGATCGTTCTGAGCTCTTTCAGCTAAAGCCATTAACACAGCTTTGCTATCTCCAGCTTTCGTGAAGCCGCTTGAGGCTACCACCATTTTATCATTGAACATCATCGCCGCCTGTTGCGCAGTAATGATTTTCTGTTCAAAATCTGGATTGAGAATTCTGTTTCTGTACATACAATTGTTGTAATGAACAAATGTAGGACCTATATGTTTTGGCTTATTATCATTTAATGACAAATTATTATTAAATCACGCCAATTTGGTTGATGTAAGCCAAAGGACTAGTACCAAGCACTTTGCGAAAAGTGGCTGTAAAGGTTGGAATACTACTATATCCAACCAACATCGCCACCTCCTTTATTTGTATTTTCTTTTGTATTAAAAGATGGAGGGCCTTTAACATTCTTTGAATGGTATGGTATTGTACAAATGACATTCCGACGTCTGTTTTAAAAAGCCTTGATAAACTTCGTTCGCTATAGCCAAATTTTGAAGCCAAATCTGGCAATTTGATGGAAGTGTGCATTTGATCTGCCATAAACTCCACAATTTTAACGAGGCGTTTATCTTTTGGTAAAGGCAACATCAGCGGCAGCTTATTTTTACTAATTTGTGGAAGAATTAAAGCAATAGAAGAGGTAAAACCGTAAGCATCTTTTTGCGCTGGCAACAAGTCTCCTGTCCATTGCCTACTGAACAATATCATATTTAGTAACAACTCATTTACTGGGTAAATGCCAGCACTTTTGCTAAAAACCGCATCCGTTAGCCACTGCGGAAAATAAAGGTTACGCATGGTAACATTGGAAGATCCGGGATGAATACTATGCTTTAATCCGGCTGGGATCCACATAAAATGTCTAGCTGGTAGGAAAAAGGTTGTGTCTTCAACTTTCACAAAAACCAGCCCGCCTTCTGTAAACAGCAATTGATTTTTCTCGTGTTGATGTGGCTTAATGCCATCTTCACCCATCTCGTCATGCAAACAGTATATACTGTCTGGCATTTTATCTACCTCAGTTAAATAGTATTCTTTCGATAAGAGGATTTTCTCACCTTCAGCGTTATTGAACATATCATTTATTACTAAATGCCTGGTAGATTTCGGCATATAATAAACCACTGCCACCGCCGTAATGTTTTACCACGGGTGTATTATTGTTCACCGCATTCAAGTGATTTTGTAATTTATTTTCTTCGGTTTCACTTATCCCAGACCCTACAAGTATTACATCGATCTTTTTTTCTGCAATCAACGTAATTGCCTCCTCCACACTACAAGCAGTACTAGCTCGCCAATCGTTATTACTATCGATTAAGCGAGCTATTGTTGCCAATATTTGCGTGTGTGAGCAAATGATTAGAATTTCCATTTTTTATTTAAAAGGTCATAGGTACTTCCATGATCAAAAAGTCTGCATCACTGGTCGCGGTGATGTCGAATTCTTCGGTATCCCAAATACCAAAGGCATCTCGCGTATCCAATTCTTGTTCATTTACTTTTACACTCCCTTTGAGTACAAAAATATAGGCCCCATTACCATTTTTATGAATTTTATAATTTTTTGATACCGCTGTGTCAAACCTTGCTAAATTAAACCAAGCGTCTTGATAAATCCACACGCCCGCGTCGTCTGCGTTTGGCGACAGCACCTGAACAAATTCATTTCTCGTTTCCGTATCTATGGTGATTTGATCATAACGTGGTTCTACATTGCGCTTGTTAGGAAAAACCCAAATCTGTAGAAACTTGGTCGCATTAGTTTCATCAGGATTGTACTCAGCGTGATATACACCAGTACCAGCACTCATCACCTGTATTTCGCCAGTTTTAATGGTTGCCACATTTCCCAAACTGTCTTTGTGTTGTAAGGCACCTTCCAGTGGTATAGAGATAATCTCCATGTTATCATGCGGATGCTCACCAAATCCCATACCTCCAGTTACAAAATCATCATTTAGGACTCTTAATGCGCCAAAATTAACACGGTCTGGGTTATAATATCCAGCGAAGCTGAAACTGTGAAAACTTTTTAACCAACCATGATCTGCTGCGCCACGGGCGTTTGCTTTGTGTAATACGGTCTGTGCCATAATTTTTTTCTCCTTTGTTGCTACAAATTTACGCTGCCATTGTTTGAGTTTTCTTGATGTAGGATAAGAACCGACAATTGTCGGATATTCGTCAATCGTTATTCAAAAATCGTAATTTGCAGTACCAAATAATATCTTAGTAGTATGATTAACAGGGCCACCTACCAAGCAGCGCAAATGGTTGCAAGCAACATAGAATCGCATTTTGCGAAGCATTTAGCTGAAGCGAACGCCAAAGGCGAGGTAGATTTGGCGCCACAACCACCCGCCAGAGTGATTGAGGCCATTTTGGATGCCGCCTTTTGGTGCTCACTAAGAAAAGAAGAAGGACATTCTCCTAAAATATCTATCGCTTTTTTACCTCCAGAACAAGCTGCCAAACCTTTACTTCTTAACCAACAACTGCCTTTAAACCCTACTACGCTCACCAAATTGGCACCGGGTGTAGCACGTGGAGGCATACATATTGGTGTATGGCACGATGGCTATAAGTTACATATCTGGGGTACCACATTAGCAATCCCTAATTATTGTTTTGTGGTTGATGTTTCTGAACCGGCCTTGTTGGTAGTTAAACACCGTCGAATTTATGGTTTCGGTAAATTTACCAATGTTGCTGTTTTAAAAGGCGATCAAATTAAGTTTGTAAACGAAAAAGCCTCCGAAGGCGAGAACTTGCCAGGTATTTTACTATCCTTATTAGATTTAACTGCGGATAGTTTTTGGAACGACTCCGCTAATATTTTGATACAATTGGCTGTTTCTATGCGTGCGCATGGACGAGGCGGTGCTTTACTTATGGTACCCCAAGGCAAAACGGACTGGGAACAATCGGTAATTCACCCTATTAGTTATGCTTTAACCCCTCCGTTTAAAGGCTTATCAGATTTAATGCGTAAAGACGGTGACGAAGCCAGTGAGATTTTTTGGCAAACGGCGTTGAAGCGGGAAATAGATCACTTAGCAGGATTAACTGCCGTGGATGGTGCCACAATTATTAATACGGCTTACGAGCTATTAGCCTTTGGTGCCAAAACGGGGAGGGCGAATAGTAGCGCACATATTCAACAGATCTCATACACGGAACCGATTAACGATACAAAACCAATTGTGGTACACCCGGCAAAATTAGGTGGAACAAGGCATCTATCCGCAGCGCAGTTTGTCTTTGACCAACCAGATTCATTAGCTTTGGTTGCTTCACAAGACGGGCACTTTACAGTATTTAGTTGGTCTGAAAATCTACAAATGGTGCAGGCACAGCGCATTGATACATTGCTGCTCTAAGCGTTTACAATAGCGTAAATAATTACTGCTACGAACATCAATGCAATAGCGATGCGATCTGCTTTAACTCTTTGACGTAAAGTAGAGGGACTGGCAATTTTTTTGCTGCTTACGTTCTCAAGTGATTTACTTTCTGCTTCTGCGTGTCTAATATCTATTAACATATCTTACCCTCCTTTGTATTGCATATAACAAAAGGCATTCCAAGAAGTGTTAACATGTTAATAATTAATGTTTTGGTGTCTTAAATTAATTATTTATTAATGTTAAATTAAATTAAGCCACTAAAATGCGAACCTACAACCTACACGGCTACAACTTTTAGTGCAACATTATCCTCAGTGTACTATTTAATACTCAGTCGAATACCCTCGCTATAAGTAGTGAACTCGGAAGCATACATACTTTGCAAAGAAGTGATGCCGTTGCTAAAATTACCGGTATGGGTTACGCGTAGCGGATATTCGAAAAGGTAAGTGCCTTTCGGCATATAACTAATGAAAAAGTTGGTTGCTGCATCTTTAGTGCTTTCGTAATAACTCAATCCATCTTGATATTTGTACTGCGAAATTACATTGATGGGTTCTGAACCTGATGATCTCATATCTTTTAAATGCAAATATTCCATCGCTCTATCTGCGTAAATTTCGATACGTACTTTTATCAAATCCCCAACTTTTAAGGCATTAGCATTTGTGATAGCAGTTAGGATATCGCCGTTGGCCGAATTCTTTTGTAAAAACAATTGCTTTTTTATTTTAATACCAGTATTTGAAGGAGTTATTTTATCTAAATTTTCGAAATACTGCCAATACAAACCTCCCCAAGAAATTACATTGTTCGGATTAGTAATTTCAATCTTGGCCATCTCGCCTTTTACGTCAGTGCCTTCAATCGTGATTTTTTCATATCCTGTTCCAGCTTCTTTTTTATCTAATGGCGTTTTGAAGTCATTTAAATTAATACCACCAAGTTTAATTTCGGCAGCTTGGTTGTCGGCAAGCAAATTGTAACCTTTCATTAATAGCGCATAGCAAGCTGCGGTGGTTGCTTTGGTGGTTTTCCAATCGTTAGTTTGCTTGTTCTTTAACAGCCAAATTTTCATTTCTTCAACAGCTGTTGGATGATTACCCACCTCATCAAAAGCCTCAATTAACAAGGCTTGTGTTTCAATTGGATTTTGGTACCACCACCAACCGGCAGTATTATTTTTCCAATACATCCCAATTTCTTCGCTTTGTTGCGCTGTTTGTTCCAATAAATTGATGATTTTTTCAGCGTCAGCTTTTTGGTTATTTCTAAATAAAATTAAAGCCACTTGCGCTTGTTGGTACGTATCTAAAGTCATCCAACTTGATGCTGATTTTTTAAGGTAATAATTAAAAGCATTTTTGAAATTAGCGTTGTTGTTTTGATGAGTGAAATAACTTCTGGCAAATAAATAATGTATCGGCAAGCGACTAAAACCGTTATTTTTAATTTCATCGTTATAATCTTTTACCAATTGTTCATCTAAATAAATAATGGCTTTATTAGTAAGCGTTTTAAACGATGGAAATTGCTTGTCATCAATTAATTTAGCTTTTTGCAGTTGACCAATGCCCATAACAATATGCTGGGTGATATATCTGTCTTCACGCATACCTGCAAACCATGGGAACGCACCATTACTCATTTGCATTTTTTCTAACTTCTCAAAATTGTCTTTCAGCTCGTAAGTCATCCTATTTAAATTAAACAATGTTGCCAAACGTTGCTTGCGTTCGGCTTCGTTTTGTGCTTGTCGTACCCAAGGCGTTTCTTCTAAAAGGATATTTTTTAACTCTTGGCTTTTTTCCAAATTACTCGTCAACGATTGTTTATTGTCACTTTGTTTCCATTGCTCGAAAACTGTTTTAATTTGTGGCGAACTATTTACAATGCCAGTGGCAAAACTATTGGCGTAAAATCTGCTGAAAGTTTGCTCCGCACACTCATACGGGTATTCCATTAAATAGGGCAAGGCCTGTACCGCATACCAAGCAGGGTTGCTCGTGTACTCTAAGGTTAAACTTTGTG
Source organism: Pedobacter sp. (assembly GCA_045629525.1). Taxonomy (GTDB): domain Bacteria; phylum Bacteroidota; class Bacteroidia; order Sphingobacteriales; family Sphingobacteriaceae; genus Pedobacter. The sequence goes on along the minus strand of JAZQRH010000019.1, from coordinate 807,131 downwards.
TTTTTAATGATGTTGAGTTCGCACTGTTCAGTAACTTATCTAAATTATAGGTTTTAGTGCTATTACCGCGAACGTTTAACGGCAAGGTTTCAGTTACTAAAATGGAATTTGGTAACACGGGAATGGTCATTTCTTCGCCATCACTATATTTACCCGATGTGGCAATTACCTTGTAAGTGATGGCACTTAAATTTGATGGGATAACCAGTTGCCATTTCAAAATTTGAGCGCCTTTATCTGCTAAATCTATATTTTGTTGCAATACAGATTTTGCGATATCGATTGTATTTCCTGTTAAGGCATCTGCTAAAGTTAACGTAGCCAAACCTCTTAAGGTTTTTCCCGAAAGGTTGTTAGCCGTAGCACTTAACCAAATGGTATCGCCTTCGCGGAAAAAACGCGGTGCATTAATAGATACCGCCAATTGTTTTTGCGTAATCAGTTCTTTGCTTACCAAAGCAGATTTTAAATCTTTGGTATGCGCAAAGCCCATCATTTTATACCGAGTTAACGATTGCGGGATGGTAAATTCAACATTAATCTCTCCTTTATCATTTGTCTTTAATTGTGGGTAGAAAAAAGCAGTTTCATTGAAATTGGTGCGTGGTGTTGCCGCAACCCTATCGTAAACCGGCTTACCGTTTACCATGCGCATTCCAGTTTTTGGGTCATAAAAATCCATGGAAGCAAAACTGTATACCGTGTTATCTTCTACAACTGCGCCAGAAGCCATTCCCCTTATTCTAACTTGTGTCCCATCATCGACAGTTAAACCTGCTATACTCCCGCTTAAAGCTCTTTTTACCTGCCCTTCGCCCGCTCCAACAATTACAACTTCATTCAGCGCATTGTTTGATTCTAACAATTTAACATCAATTCGTTTACCTTTACCAACTGTGATTCTTTTAGTCTCATATCCTATATAAGTGATCGTAAGTTGATCGCCGGTTTTTCCTGCTATCGAATATATACCGTTACGGTCGGTGCTCGAACCCTCTTTACCATTTTTCAACCATACGCCTGCAAGTACGTTGTTGTTTTTATCAGTAATTACCCCGTAAATTAGATTTGTTTTGGCAAGTTCTGCAAGTTTCAGTTCGTTAGTTTCTTTCTTCTTTAATTGCGCTAAATAAGTTTTGTAAGCATAATTATTACCACCGTAGTAATTGTAATTAAAAAGATTTAAAGTTTCGTATTGGCGTTGTGCAGCGCTGTAATAGGTTTGATCGTTAAAACGCCATAAATTTCTACTTTGTTTATAAACTGCATTTATATTCCATTTATAAATATTGTAGTTATAAGGTTGGTTAAAGCTATTGGCCCACGACATTGTTTTTAGCTTATCTAAAGATGCATCATATAAAGTGGCAACAAGTTCGGCCATTTCTCTTTCACCAGCTTTATTACTGATTAATAATTTCCAAGTTTCTTTTTCACCAGGCTGTAATTTATCTCTAAATGATAAAAATTGAATATCTAGTTCATCCTTTGCACTAACAATATTTACAGTTTCAATGGTGTTATAAATGGTACCATTATTTACCATAAAAAAATGCACAGCAAAGGCGTTTTTATAATGTGTTTGTGGTTTAACGGTAAATAATGTTTGTTGTGTACTAACGTTGATATAACCTTGTTTTTCAATTTTATCTTCGTAATACACTTCGTAATATATCTTACTCTTTTCTGTAAGTCCTGCCAGCCTGAATTCGGCAAAATCGTTAACGGTAATTGCTTTTTTATCTGTTCGTACTAGCCATTCTTTGGCTGTTAATATTTTAGCAGGCGATGAATGAAAAATGCGCACAATTTCAGTTAGGGTAACCGTATCATTTTGGGGATTGATGCCCTGAGTTTCTACCTTATAAAAACCAGCCGCAAGACTTTTTTCGTTTACAATTAATTTGGCAACACCATTTTCATCACTTTCAACGGTTTTGTTTAGTGCAATATTTTTCGTTTCCCAATTACTGATTTCGTTTCCATTTTGGTAGCTTTCAAAAGGGAATAGTCGTTCAAATTCTTCTTTTGTTAAACTGTAATTTTCGGCAGTAAATAAATCATTAGTCAATCTATTTGGTGCTTCTAATAAACTCCATTTGGTATCGATTTTGGTCTTAATCGCCTCCCCGTTTAAATTGGTAGTATAAAATTTTATAGTATCAGCTTTGCGGCCAATTGTGCGTAAGGTATACAGATCTGATGTGAGTAAAATATCTTTGTTGCCAACTATAATACGAGTGCTGTTTTCTCTGGTTTCTCCATTGGGCGCCGTGATTGTAGCCATAATGGAGAAATCATAGTTCTTGTTTTTATCTTTAACAAGGGCTTCAAAGTTTATAGCAAATGCACCAGTTTTATCGGTGGTAGTTTCGCCTGTGCTAACTTGCTCTACGTTTCCCCTACCATATGCATAATAAAATGGAATAATTTGAACGTTTCTGGTTACTTTGTAAGTTACTCTAGCATCAGCTATGCTATAACCCGCAAGGGAAGTAGCTCGACCTTTTACTGTTACTTTTTCGTTAACCCTATATCTTTCTTTCGCTTTATCAAAAACCACTTCAAAAGTTGGTCTTTTGTATTCTTCAACGCTAATCTGAATTCTTCCGTAACCGGTGTTTATGGTCATCGTGCCATTTAATTTACCTATTGGGATGGTAAAAGCTCCTTGAAAAGAACCAAATTCGTTTGTAGTTAATTTTTTTTCTTCAATCGTTTCGTTATTTACATCTAAGAAAGAAACTTCTACCTGTTCATTGGTCATTAATTTACTTGCAAAGCCTTCGTCTTCAATGAAAATACCTTTAAAATATACCGTTTGGCCGGGGCGATAAATTGCTCTATCAGCAAAAAGTATAACCCTTTGCTCATTTCTATTATTTGGGTTGTAATGGTATGTGTTTACATTGATAATAACCGAATCGGCACCTGCAACAATAAGTGCATTTCTTGTATCTCTATCCACATTACTAATAGCAATGCCGTTGTTGTTGGTAAGTGTAGTTCTTAAATCTGCATCGAAAGTTGACCTATACTTGGCTTCTTTTATTTTGGCACCTTTTACTGGGGTACCATCTGTTGCATTTACAACCTTATATTGCATTTCCTTTTCATTAGTGATTCTTTGTATAGCAATAAGGTTGCTAACAGTTAAATTACTGTAGATGCCAATGTTTTTTTCATTGTTTTGTGTTTGCGCTGTTATAATGTAATTGCCAATTGGCAGGCCTGCTAAGTCTTGTATATAACTGTGGTTTTCGTAATCCGTGAATTTTGGCAAAGCAATAGTTAATGTTTTTAGTGCTTCGCGATTTTTAAATTCTTCCTCAAATAAAATTTCATCTTTATAGCTGTAATTTTTTAAGTTGATTAAACTTTGTAGATAAACTTTAAGGGTAAGGGTATCAATGTTTTTGTAATCTATTTTTACTGCTATAGCTTGTTCTGGTAAATAATTTGCTTTTACATGTAATGCTAGCGATCTACTTTTGATCACGGTTACTAATTGTGCTGCATTTTTGGCACCTAAACTTTTTGGATAGCTACTTATAGCTTCGTTAGCTAAGGCTAATGCTTTGTTTAAAGGCTTTTCATCACCCAAAGATTTGATAGATTTTCGGTAATACAATTCAGCTTGCTCCACCAGTATATCGCTGTACAACTCGCTAGTTTTTGAAGAATTGGCAAGTTCTGTAAGCGCTATATTATAATTTTCGGCGTAAACATTTGGTGTGTTTTTATAGATAAATTTAAGACGCTTTAACTCTGCATCAGCTAGTGCTGTAGCGTTATTTTGTTGCTGATGAAATTTTGCTAAATCTTGGAAAACCCTAAGTGCTTGAATAGTAAAAACATTAGAATCTCTTGGTAATTGATAACTGATGAAATCTCTGGTATTCGTTAAAAGCTCGTTCCACTTAATGCTTTTATCCGTAAAATTTGATACGCCGTAAATAGTTGTGGTGAATGCGTTAATAGCATTATAAGCCAAAATATCATACAATGTTGGTCGGAAAATTCTACTGCTGCTGTCTCCTGTTAAAATTATACTGATGTCGTTGGCTTTTGTTTTTTGCAAGATTTCTTTTTCTTTTAAAGAATGGAAGAAAAGCCTACTGCTCTCTCTTATGAGTTGCGAGGCAGACCAAGTTTTAATATCCTGGTTAAAACTATCTGGAATGTCTGTTCTATTTGCTATGCGGTAATTATTTTGTTGATAATATCGGAAATAAGTATTGCCAAGAATGTTTTGTAGAATGCTTTTTTCAGGTTGTTTAGCTGTACTGATATTACCCCTTAAATCTTTAAGAATAGTATCTAAAGCGTCTTCTTTTAGGTACGATAAATACAGCATTCGGTAAACTGATGATTTTACCAAAAGGGTTGTGTTTTTTGTTTGATTAGCTTGATGGTAAATTTTATTGATCAGGTTTAAAGCTTCTTGCGGCTTCGCTATACTTGCTAGCGAATCTACTTTGTAAAATGACCAATGTGTATAAGTTTGACCGTAACTATTACGCGTAAACAATATGGTTAGGAAAAAGAGGAGGTATATTAATTTCTTCATAAACAGCTTTTCATAGAAGATGTAATTTACTTATAAATTCCATAACTACTCTCCAGACATGAATAAACTAGCCCCACTAAACAAAAAACGAGCTCGGTAAAAATTACCGAGCTCGTTGTATTTTAATTTTGCTTTACACCATTCTGGTGCGAAGAAATATTTACTAGTAAAGTGTAAACTCTACCCTTCTATTTTCTTGACGACCTGTAGCCGTTTTGTTTGTAGAGATTGGTTGATCTGGACCGTAACCTGTAGCCTCAATTCTAGAAGCATTAGCACCTTGAGATACCAAATATGCTTTTACAGACTCTGCTCTTTCTTTAGATAAACGCATGTTTAATTCTCTAGAACCAGTGTTATCTGTGTGTCCAGCTAATTTCAAGCTAAAGTTTTTCTCTACTAATAAAGCTGCTACTCTATTTAAGGTTGCATAAGATTTACTACGGATAGTAGATTTACCTAAATCGAACTCTAAGTTAGAAATTGCATCTTTCACTACTTTTCTGTCTGCTTCTGTTACAACCACCCTTTCAGTGATTTGAGGTGCTGGAACTTTTAAAGGACAACCAGAACCATCAACTACTGTTCCTGAAGGGGTGTTCGGACATTTGTCAAATTTGTCCGCAACACCATCACCATCGCTATCTTTTGATAACTCATCCATCTCAGAACGTAATCTTGCATTTTCAGCTTTTTGCGCATCAAGATCAGATTTTAAAGCGTTTGCGGTGTTTTTAGCTGCCAAAGCTTCCTGATAAGTTGCCGCTACTGGACTGTGAAACGCTAACTGTCTTCCACCTCCTAAAGCAAACTCTAAGCCTGCATAAGCATAATTATATTTGTCTGCAGAGTTTCTAGCATATCCGTCAAATTTATCTCCATCAACAAAGTTAATTGTCCATCCTAAATCGAAGTTAACACCTTCTGATAAACGGAATTTTGCACCCACACCTACAGGAATAATCAACTTATCTTTACTTTTATCCTCAACCGATGCAGTAGCTCCTGTAGCTACAGTAGTGGTTTTGTAATTCACTAAACCACCACCAGCGCTGGCATAGAACTGCGCATTGTTACTTTGGTTAAACATACTCCAGTTAATTAAGTTTACTTGTGCGTTTAGGGCAGCAGAGTAATTAATTTCTGTTTCGTAAGAAGCAAATGGACTTACGTTAACAGTACCACTTTTGTATGGCTCCGAATTATCGCCTTTCACTTTACCTCTAACACCATCTAATTTTAAAGAGAAGCCTGGGGTTATTTGTTTTTTAATGTAAAGACCATATCCTAATGAAGAATCCCACTTAGAGAAATCATTTTGTCCACCTAGTGGATTAATTCCTGTTAAAACACCTGCATTTAAACCGATAGACCAAGTTTTGAATGCTGATTTTTCGCCCATTTCTTGAGCCATTGCACTATTTCCAATTAATAAGCCTACTAAGGCAACTGGAGCGATTTTTAAGAGATTTAGTTTCATAATTTTTATTTTAATAAGCATCTGTTATTTGCTGAGACCAGGTTCAATTGCCGTACCAAGCTCCGCATAACACCTGAAAAAACACATTAAAACGTTTGTAAAACAACTAGTTACACAATAACACAACCCAACATCGAATTGTAAAAAAGTGTTTACTTTGCTATACACTACAAAAAAAATGAGTAACTAAAAAGCAACAGCCATAAAAAAAGCGAGGTTGTAAATAACCTCGCTTTGTATTTTAGTATCCGCCTGCGGTATCGTCTCCCCTCGGATCGGCACCGGTTTGGTAACGTCCCTTCTTGGTAATCAAGATGGCATCTACCCTACCAATAGATCCTCGTTGGTAAAACTTATAACCTTTAGCCTCTAAACGTTTCTGTGCCTCTGGCGATAATGTGTTTGGTTCTAAATCCACTCTATCCGGTAACCATTGGTGGTGTATCTTTTTAGCATTTACAGCTTCTTGCATATTCATGCCAAAATCAATTACATTTAAAATGGTTTGGAAAACGGATGTCATAATGGTTGAACCTCCAGGTGTACCAACCACCATTGCTAATTTTCCATCTTTCTCTAAAAGTGTTGGTGTCATTGAACTCAACATACGTTTATTAGGTGCGATGGCATTCGCCTCGTAACCCACTAAACCAAAATAATTGGGTGTGCCTGGCTTTACAGAGAAATCATCCATCTCATTATTTAAAAAGAAACCCGCACCTTTTACCACCACATAATTGCCGTAAGAGGTATTAATAGTTGTGGTAAGTGACACAGCATTACCCTCCTTATCAACGATAGAGAAGTGTGTAGTTTCTTCACTTTCCTTCTTGTAGAATTCCCCCGCCTGAATATCTGTACTCGGTGTCGCTTTGTCCCAATTAACATTCGCCATACGGCTTACGTTGTAGCTCTTTTGCAGTAACTCTTCTTGCGGTACTTTCCAAAAGTCTGGATCACCAAGATGTTTAGCTCTATCAGCGTAAACTCTTCTTTCAGCTTCAACCATTGCCTGCACCGTACTATCGCTATTGTGTCCCCACTTAGATAATGGATAGTTTTCTACCGATTGTAATAATTGCACTAAGGCAATACCACCGCTCGATGTTGGCGGCATGGTTATTACTTTATAACCTCTGTAGTTTCCAACAATTGGCGTTCTCCAAGCAGCTTTGTAATTTTTTAAATCTTCTTTGGTGATAATACCTCCACCGCGTTTCATTTCTGCAACAATATGGTCGGCTACTTCTCCTTCATAAAAACCAGCTCTTCCATTATCACGAATTAAGCGCATGGTATTTGCCAATTCAGGTTGTACCAACAGCTCTCCAGGAGCCCAACGTGTATCACCTTCTTTGATAAATGCAGCACCTAGCGGATTAAATTTTTGGAACTTGGCTTTTAATCTATTTAATTCACCAGCTTGCATTTTGGTAATTTTAAAACCTTTTAACGCTAATTGATAAGCAGGCTCAACCACATCAGCCCATTTTAATTTACCATATTTTTTGTGCAATTCTTCCATGCCGGCAACAGTACCCGGAACTCCCGCGGCCAAATGTCCTTCTGTGCTTTTCTCGGTAATTGGGTTGCCGTTGCCATCTAAATACATATCTCTGAATGCAGCAGCAGGTGCTTTTTCACGAAAATCCATTGAGGCTAATTCACCTTTTTTAGTGCGATAAACCAAAAAACCGCCGCCACCAATGTTACCTGCATTTGGATAAACCACCGCAAGTGCGAACTTAACAGCCACGGTAGCATCAACAGCGTTACCGCCTTTTTTCAAAACTGCTACCCCTACTTTGGTAGCCTCTGGATGAGCAGAAACCACTGCCCCTTTTTTAAACTCTTGCGCCTTGGTTTGTATAACAATACCATCTCTGCTAACAAACTCTAACGCTTTTAAATTGTCTACCTGTGCATTAACGTTGCTAAAACTAAAGGTTAAAGTTGAAGCTAACACTGCTCCAACCATCCATTTTTTATTTAGCGTCCGAATGATAACTTTCCGCATCTTTATATATTTTTTCTATTGTTTCTTTGTAATTATCGAGAATAACCTTTCGTTTTAAACTCAATTTTGGAGTAAGTTCACCGCCGTCAATGCTCCACTCTCTTGGAAGCAGTGCAAACTGTTTAACTTGTTCCCATTTTCCAAAGGTAGTATTCGAACTATCAATTAAGCGCTTAAACTTGTCCAAAACCGCTGCATTTTGAATAACGTTTTCGTTACTTTCAAAGCCGATACCCTTTGTTCTACACCAAACTTTCAATGCTTCAAAATTTGGAACAACTAGCGCTGCTGGAAACTTTCTGTTCTCGCCTAAAACCATAATCTGTTCAATCAGCGCTGCTTCCTTAATTTTATTTTCAATCATCTGCGGTGCAACATATTTACCTCCCGCAGTTTTAAATATTTCTTTCTTCCTATCGGTGATTTTTAGAAAACCTTCAGATAACTCGCCGATATCTCCCGTGTGAAACCAGCCCTCGCTGTCTATCGTTTCAGCTGTTAAATCTGGTCGGTTATAATATCCTTTCATAATGTTATGACCTTTCACCAAAATTTCACCATCATGAGCAATCTTGACTTCAACGCCTGCTAGTGGCTTACCAACGGCTCCGAATTTCACGGCGTCAAAATTGTTTACCGAAATTACCGGAGAGGTTTCTGTTAATCCATACCCCTCAAAAACCGGCAATCCAGCAGCCCAAAAAACTCTCGCCAGACGTGGATTTAACGCCGCACCACCTGATATAATTACTTCAATATTGCCGCCAAGTGCTTCTTGCCATTTCTTAAATACAAGCTTTCTTGCTATGCCAAGTTTAAAGTTATACCACCAACTGTTATGCACGTCATATTTTTCGGCCAGTGCCAAAGACCAAAAAAAGATATTCTTTTTAAGACCAGTAAGCGCCTTGCCCTTCTCTACAATCTTATCATAGACTTTTTCTAACAACCTAGGGACCGTTGAGAAACCACTCGGCTTAACGTGTTGAATATCGGCTACGATGGTTTCCATGCTTTCTGCATAATATACCGATATATTTAAATAGGCATATAAATAAGAAATCATTCGCTCAAAAATGTGAGAAAGCGGCAAAAAGCTTAGCGCACTTGTAACATTGTTTGGAAGTAGGATAGCAGATTCCTTAAAATTCTGCACCAAGTTGTTATGCGTAAGCATTACGCCTTTCGGTGTACCTGTAGTACCAGAAGTATATATAATTGTCAAAATGTCATTTGCGGTTACAGCTGCTCGGTAGCCCTCTAAATCGATGGAGGTGTCACTATTTCCTGCATCCACCAATTCTTGCCAGTTCGAGACACCTTCAACTTTGTCTAGTGTATAAACTTTTACCTCGTGCTTAACTTCTGCTACCACTTTTTTTACTTTTTCGTACAAAGTGATATCGGCAACAAAAACGATGGAAATTTCAGCATCCTCTATAATAAACTTAACATCATGTTCGGCCAGAGTTGGATAAAGCGGGATTTGATAGGCACCTAATTGCATAATAGCATAGTCACATATGTTCCACTCTGGTCTATTTGGAGACATTACGGCTACCCGCGAACCTTTTCCAACGCCAATACCTGCTAAACCTTTGCTCAAAGAATCGGTAGTAGCTACAAAATCTGCTGTACTATATTTATACCATTCGCCTCTAATTTTACCGCTAATGAACTCGGGCTTCGGAAAATTTTCGAGATTATATTTCAACAAATCGAAAACTCTAGTTATTTGAACTGACATAATTTTAGGTTTACATTGGTTAAACACTGAAAAACAACCTTTTGAGATTGTTTAAAAGCCTAATTTAATATTTTTAAATTATAATTTTATTATGCAAGCATAATTATTACATATTTATTTTATTATCAATTAGATTAATTTTAAAACTTTTAGGAGGTATTTAAAATAAAAGGCACAGAAGTTGTTAGGCTTGGAGAAACAATGTTATAATTTATGAAAAAATTAATTTTTACTTTATTAGCAGGTGTGGCTTTATTAACGGCAAACGTTAACACTGCAGGCGCACAAGAGTACAAACACGCGATTGGCGGTCGTTTTGGAAGTTACAATGGTATATCTTTTAAAACTGGATTGAACAAAGGCGCAATGTTAGAGTTGATTGGTAACTTCAGAAGCAACAGTGGCTATAGCTGGGCACAATTAACAGGGCTTTATGAAAAATACAATGCAATTAATGGCGCCCCAGGTTTAAACTGGTACTATGGTGCTGGTGCAAGCATTGGCTCTGTAAAAAACAAAGCGATTGATAACAGCGACATTTACCTTGGCGTTAATGGTGTTTTAGGTTTAGACTATAAGTTTAACGGAGCTCCTATTAATTTATCTTTAGATTGGATCCCAACTTTGAGATTAACTCCTGACACTGACTTTTACAGTGGAGACATTGGCTTAGGTGTTCGTTTCACTTTCTAAACGAAAACAGACATCCATAAAAAAGGCGGATCTTTTACAGACCCGCCTTTTTTATGGTTTTAACTTTGGTTAAACGCCCATCCATCTTTTTCGAACAGCTAACTGTTGCGGCGTTGCATTATCGTTATAACTAGCCTTAATTCTGATATCAGGATTTGTACCTAGCACGAGTTTATAAGTTTTTTCTAATCCATCTCTTCTTATCGTCACCTCAACCTCATCGCCAATCTTTTTCTTGGCAACAATTGGAAACGACTCTAAAGTTAATCCTCTTGGTGAGCGAATGGCTTTCATTTCATCAACAATACTAGAGCCATCGATTGCCAAAATTTCATCGTTAACATTTAAGCCTTTAACCCAAGCTGGGGAGTTGCGTGCAACGCCACTGATCACCACAGATCTATCTACCGATAAACTCGTACCTGTATAAGGTTGGTTTGGGTATGCCAATTCCGACTTAGCATCAATTCCGGCGTAAGCCAAATATTTATCAAAGTCAATATCATCCACACCATCTATATATTTAGCCCAAAATTTAGTAAAACTGATGCCTGATATTTTCTCTACCATTGCTTTAAATTCTGCATCGGTGTAACCGCGTTTTTGAACTTTTCCTTGCTCATACATCGCTTTCATTACATCATCCAAACTTTTTGCACCTTTTGTGGCATTGGCAATTTCTAAGTCCATCAACATACCAATTACCTCGCCCTTACTATAGTAAGAAATTGCACTGTTTTTTGAATTTTCATTAGGACGATAACCGATGATCCAAGCGTCGAAACTAGATGCTGAAGCCGACTGTTTTCTAGACCCAGGAGTATTGATTACCGTTCCTAAACCACCGATTAAATCGTTTAAGAAAGTCTCTCTATCTGTTAAGCCTGCTCTTATTAAAAGCTTGTTTTCGTAATATGATGTAAAACCTTCTGACGCCCAAAGCATGGTTGTATAGTTTTCATTATCATAATCGAAAGGCCCTAGAGCTACCGGACGCAATCTTTTTACATTCCACAGGTGAAAATACTCGTGTGCTACCAGAGCCATAAAACCTTTATATCCAGCCTCGCTACTATAAGCATTTCTTGTTGCGCCTAAAACTGTAGAATTTAGGTGCTCTAAACCGCCGCCACCTCGATGGTAATTATGTACGATGAAGGTGTAATCCTTATTTGGGTTTTCTCCAAAAATTGCAGTGCCTTGCTCAACAATTTTCGCCATATCTACTTTTAAGCGCTCTTTCTCGTAATTGCCTCCTCCGTACATCGCAACGATGTGTTTTACGCCCGATGCTGTAAAATCGAAAATATCTTGTGTACCTACTTCAATTGGGCTATCAAAGAGCACATCGAAATCTGATGCATAATAGGTAAACTTCTTACCAGCTACCTCAGGCAATCCTGTGCTTACTTTATCCCAGTCACCGAATGGCACAATTTTCACTGTACTCGGATTGTTAATCATCCCGGCAGGATACATGAAGATACCCGCAGAAGAGAGGAATGCATGAGATTCATCTACAAAAGCAGTACGCACAGAAATTTCGAAAGCGTAAACACGGTAATTTACCTTCACGGCATTAGCCTTAGTATTATAAACTCTCCAAGTGTTTTTAGTGACTTTTTGCACCTTCGCAGCCTTACCAGCCACGGTTGCCGTAAAATCTTCAACATTTTTACCAAATTCTCTCACCAAATATGACCCTGGGGTCCAAACTGGCATCTTTAAATCGATATAATCTTTACTTGCAATGCCCGAAACATTCATTTCTATTTCAGCATAATGCGCCTGAGGCTCTTTAAAAGAAACCTCAAAGCCAATTTTCACTTGCGACTTTGCTGCCATGGTTAGGGTGAGTAGAACGGCTACTCCGAATAATTTTTTCATTAGTGTAAAATTAATAAGTACCTGCAGCGCAGGTTTCTTTCATCTAGTTCACAAAATTAAAATTTAAAAGCACTTTAGCACAAGCAACCTGTAACATACTTAGTACATGCTTCTATAGCTCAAACAAATAAATATTTTTGCTTAACTTAAGTCCTCCAGATGTTTAACCTAAAACTTTTACAATTACGTAAAAATTCATGAAAAAAAGATACATTATATATGCCTTATTGGCACTTGGCCTAGCCTATTTAATTTACAATAGAATAACAGAGAATAAAAAGTTAGAAGGATCTGGCGCAAAAGGCGGCGGCAAAGGTAGTGGACGAGCGCTAAATGTTGACGGAGTGGTTGCTGATTATACGGATTTTGCAAACGGTTTAGATATTACTGGAGCTATTGAACCTAATGAAGCTGTAACCTTAAAAAGCGAAGTATCTGGATTAGTTACAGGAATTTATTTTAAGGAGGGCGCTAATGTTAGCAAAGGCGCTTTACTCGTTAAAATTAACGACCGCGACATTCAAGCGCAACTTAAGGAAGTTTTAACGAAAGAAAATTTATCGACCACTAACGAGAATAGAGCTAAGCAACTTTTGCAAAAAGGCGCCATCAGTCAGGAAGAATACGATACGTCATTGGCGGAACTGCAAACTTTGAAATCGCAGGTAGCCTTAATTAGAGCCCAATTGGCAAAAACATCAATTATAGCTCCTTTTAGCGGCAAAATTGGTTTGCGCTCCATTTCTGTAGGCGAATACCTAACCCCAGCAAGCACCATTGCAAATTTACTTAGTATTAACCCAGTGAAGGTGAGTTTCTCTATACCAGAGAAATATGCAAGCTCGGTAAAAGCGAATAGCGAAATTTCTTTTAAAGTAGAGGGTTCTGTAAAAAACTATACGGCGAAAGTTTTTGCGATTGAGCCAGGCATAGATCAACAAACGCGTACGCTACAGTTAAAGGCTGCGGCTGCAAATCCGAATGGAGAGCTGTTACCTGGATCTTTCACCAAAGTAAAACTACCGTTAGCCACTATAAAAGATGCTATCCTTATTCCAACAGAAGCGGTTATTCCAGTATTAAATGGAAAAGTGGTGTATCTATGTAAAAATGGAAAAGCGGTACAAGTACCCGTAGAGACAGGCGTGAGAACCGCCGATAAAATTTTAGTAATATCCGGATTAAACAAAGGCGACACGGTTTTAACTACGGGAGCAATGGCGCTTAAACCAGATGCAGAAGTAAAAGTTAGGATAGCCAACACAAAAAAATAAAAGCATGAGTATTTCTACTACAAGTATAAAAAGGCCCGTTCTGGCCATTGTAATGAACCTCGTCATTATTTTATTTGGTATAATTGGTTACAGTTTTTTAGGAATTAGAGAATACCCGTCTATCGACCCGTCGGTAATTTCAGTACGTACTTCATACCCTGGTGCAAATGCCGATATTATCGAATCGCAAATAACCGAACCGCTAGAGAAGTCCATCAATTCTATTGATGGTATTAGAAACATCACTTCATCCAGTAACCAAGGTACTAGTAACATTACCGTTGAGTTTAATCTGGGCAAAGACATTGACGTAGCCGCCAACGATGTTCGCGATAAGGTTTCGCAGGCCGCCAGAAACCTACCTAAGGACATTGATGGTTTACCTATTGTAAGCAAAGCTGATGCAAACTCGGATGCAATTATTTCCATGACTATCCAAAGTGATATTCGTAACGTAACCGATTTGAGTGATTTTGCAGAGAACGTAATTGCGGACAGAATTCAAACCATCCCAGGGGTGAGTAGTATGCAAATACAAGGGCAGCGCAAGTACGCCATGCGTATACGTATAGATCCAACCCGACTTGCTTCTTATGGTTTAACATCTCAGGATATTGTAAGTGCCTTAGATCGAGAAAACGTGGAATTACCTTCTGGTAAATTAACGGGTGCAAGTACAGAACTCATCATTAAAACCCTAGGAAAACTTACCAATGCGGAAGACTTTAATAACCTAATTATTAGAAGTGATGCTAATAATGTAATTAGATTACAAGACATTGCCACCGCTGAAATTGGTTCTGAAAACGAAGAAACAGTATTGAGAGAATCGGGTAAGCCAATGGTCGCCATTGGGGTTATCCCACAACCCGGTGCCAACTACCTAGAAATTAGCGAAGAATTTTATAAAAGATTTGAAGAACTTAAAAATGATGTGCCAAGCGATATTAAGCTGAAGGTATCTTTAGATAGTACACTATTCATTAAAAGATCTGTAATTGAGGTTGCCGAAACCATCTTAATTTCTTTGGTGCTTGTAATCTTAATTATTTACCTTTTCTTTCGAGATTGGGGCATCGCCTTTAGGCCGCTTATAGATATTCCAGTATCCTTAATTGCTACCTTTTTTATCATGTACATTTTCGGCTTCTCCATTAATGTACTCACACTCTTAGCCATTGTTCTGGCCACAGGTTTGGTGGTAGATGATGGTATTGTAGTAACCGAAAATATCTTTAAGAAAGTAGAAGAAGGACTTTCGCCAATGGAAGCCGCAATTAAAGGATCTAACGAAATCTTCTTTGCAGTAATCTCTATATCAATTACACTCGCCGCTGTATTCTTACCAGTAATATTTTTAGAAGGATTTGTTGGTCGGCTATTTCGAGAGTTCGGAGTGGTCATCGGCGCTGCTGTACTCATCTCCGCATTTGTATCGTTAACGCTTACTCCAATGCTTAACGCCTACTTAATGAAAAAGGGAGGACACAAACCTTCAAAATTCTACAACTTTACAGAACCGTACTTTGTGAAGCTTAACGATACCTATCAGGAAAACCTAGAGAAATTTTTAAAACGCAGATGGCTTACCATTCCTATTTTGGTGGTTTGCGCAGGGCTGATATTTTTGTTCTGGAAACTACTACCTAAAGAAACTGCACCTTACGATGATAGAAGCGCTATTAACATGAACGTCAGCACACCAGAAGGTTCATCCTTTGCGTTTACTGATCGTTTTATAAGTAAGATCAATCAGATGGTGCAAGACTCTGTTCCAGAAAAAAATGTGAACATCACCATTACTTCACCAGGTTTTGGCGGAGCAGGTTCTACCAACTCTGGCTTTGTTAGAATGGGTTTAGTAGACCCCAGCGAACGTGAAAGGAGCCAAAAGGAAATTGCGGAGAGTTTAACAAAAATCACAAGAAAATATACAGAAGGAAAAGTCACCGTTACCCAGCAACCTACCATTTCTGTAGGCAGAAGAGGCGGATTACCAATTAATTATATTATCCAGGCTCAAAATTTCGAAAAACTAAGAGAAAAGGTACCATTGTTTATGGAAGCAGTATCAAATGATCCCACATTTACCACTTCTGATGTTAACCTAAAATTTAACAAGCCAGAAATTAACCTCACCATCGACAGAGACAAGGCTAAAAACCTAGGCGTTTCGGTGGTAGATATTGCACAAGCCCTGCAACTAGGCTTAAGCGGCCAAAGATTTTCTTACTTTTTTATGAATGGAAAACAATACCAAGTAATTGGTCAGTTTAATGTGAGCAATAGAAAAGACCCTTTAGATTTAAGTTCAGTATATGTACGCAACGATAAAGGAAGCTTAATTCAGTTAGATAACCTTGTTAGAACCGAAGAACGCAGTGCGCCGCCACAGCTTTACCGCCATAACCGTTTCATCTCTGCAACTGTTTCGGCAGGCCTATCTCCCGGCAAAAGCATTGGCGATGGTATTGAGGCTATGGACAGAATTGCGGCAAAAGTGCTCGACGAAAGTTTCAACACCGATTTAGGTGGCGAATCTAGAGATTTCAAAGAAAGTTCGTCGAATACGGTATTCGCTTTTGGCTTGGCCCTATTACTGGTTTACTTAATTCTTGCGGCGCAATTTGAGAGTTTTAAAGATCCTGTGATTATTATTTTAACCGTACCGATGGCCGTTGCCGGAGCATTTTTATCGCTATGGTTATGCGGTCAAAGTTGGAATATTTTCAGTCAAATTGGTACCATTATGCTCATCGGTTTGGTAACCAAAAACGGCATATTAATTGTTGAGTTTGCTAACCAGTTGAAGGAACAAGGGAAGTCTGTGCAAGAAGCCATTCGTGAAGCTTCTGTTTCTAGGCTTCGACCTATCTTAATGACAAGTTTGGCGATCTCCATCGGAGCGTTACCCATAGCCATGGCTTTGGGAGCAGCTGCAAAAAGTAGGATGAGTATGGGTACGGTAATTATTGGCGGCACCATGTTTTCATTATTACTTACCTTATTTGTTATTCCAGCCATTTACTCAGTTTGGTCTAAAGAGCATAAAGTAAACTCAGATTTAAAGGAATCTTTAGCCGCAGCATTAGCGGATGAAGAACAGTCAAAAAACAAAAGCTAAGCGTGAAAATGAAACGATATATATTTGCAGCCTTTATGCTATGTGCTTTAAATCTGAAAGCACAAAAAGTACTTACCTTGCAAGAGGCTATTAACATCGCGTTAGAAAATAATTATGATATTAGACTTGTAAAAAATGATATCGAAATTGCCAAAAACAATGCTACGCTAGGCAATGCGGGCCTGTTACCTTCATTAACGGGATCATTTAATACTGGCGGAAGTGTGCAAAACACAGTACAAACTCAATCTAGCGGCACGGAACGTAAAATTGATGGTGCTAAAAATAACAACTTAGGATTCGGCGTTGATTTAGATTGGACGATTTTCGATGGATTTTCCATGTTTGCCAATTACGATCGCTTAAAGGCGCTACGAGAACAAGGCGAGGCGAATGCCAATCTACAGATATTAAACACAATTACCAATGTATTGGCCGCCTACTACAATATCGCCAAACAGCAGCAATTGGTAATCGCAGCCGACAGCACCATCACCATTTCGGCTTTAAGGTTACGCATAGCGGATAGCAAGTTGCAAATTGGGAAAGGTTCTAAGCTCGATTTATTGGCAGCGCAAGTAGATTATAATGCTGATTCATCGGCGTATCTACAGTTAAAAAATACACTTAACAATTTCAAAGTATCTTTAAATCAAATATTGGCGAGAGATATCAATACCAAATTTACTGTAGAAAATCAGCTTGAAATCCAAGATAATTTAAACTACACCAACTTGGCCGCCCAAATTGATCAACTCAATCCTGCGTTAAAAAGCACTATATTAAGTAAACGAGTGGCAGAATTAAATTTAAAACAAATACAAGGAAATAGATATCCGCAAATACGTGTCAATAGTGGTTACGATTTCAACCGAAGTGAAACACCTACAGGTTTTAACACCCAGTTTAGAGCAAACGGATTTAGCTATGGGCTAACGGCAAGCATGAACATTTTTAACGGATTTGTGCAAAGACAAAATGAAAGAAATGCAAAAATTAATATCGAGAATGCTGAATTACAAATCAACAAAACAAAACAAGATTTGAATGCACAGCTCACAAATGCCTATCAGGATTATAGCACCTTCATAGAATTGGTTAAATTAGAGCAACGTAACATCAATATTGCAAATCAAAATCTCGAAATCACCTTAGAAAAATACAGATTAGGAAACATTTCACCCTTAGAGCTTAGAGAAGCGCAAAAAAATGCTATCGATGCCAACAATCGCTACCTAGAAATTAAATATCAAGCAAAATTAGCCGAGATTTTTCTAAAACAAATTAGCGGAACGCTAAATTTCGAATAATTTTGTATTTTTAATGCATGATTATAGTTGCAGATAGTGGATCATCCAAAACTGATTGGATGGCATATAGTCCGGAGAAGACCTTATCTTTTAACACTCAAGGAATTAATCCTTATTTCTTAAATGCACAAGAAATTGTAAAGATCTTAGCCAAAAACAAAGAGCTTGCGGAAGTTGCAAACGAAGTGAAAGAAGTTTATTTTTTTGGTGCTGGTTGTCTAAATCCCGACAAGCACGAGATTGTCTCAAACGGCCTATCGGCATTTTTCAAAAATGCGTTTATCAGCGTTGACCACGATCTAATTGGCTCAGCTTATGCCACCTGTGGCAACAATAAAGGCTTGGCTTGCATACTTGGCACAGGGTCAAACATTGCTTACTACGATGGTAGTAACATATATCCTGGCAACCATGGTTTAGGTTATATTTTAGGAGACGAAGGTTCAGGAACTTTCTTCGGCAAAAAAATGATCATTTCGTTTTTGCACAAAACCATGCCGCACGATTTACGCGAGAAATTTGAAGAAACATTTCAAGTAACTAAGCAAATGGTGGTAGAGAATGTTTATCAAAAACCTTTTCCTAATTCTTATTTAGCTGGATTTAGCAGGTTTATGATTCAGCATAAGCAACACCCTTTTATACAAAAAATATTAAAAGATGGTTTCCAAGAATTTATTGATACTAATGTTAAGGATTACGAAGATTACGAGACTTTAGAATGCAATTTTGTGGGCTCTATCAGCTATTATTATCAAGATGAATTACGAGCTGTATTTGCAGCAAACAATCTCAAAATTGGCAAGACTTTACAAAAACCAATTGAAGGTATCTTCGATTATATTTTGAAGCGAGAAGGGATATTAGAAAAAGCGATGTAGCCTTAGGCGATGTCGCTTTCTTTATGCTGTTTACGCTTATCGTAAGCTCGTTTCACCCCGTAAGCAACCCCAGCGGCCACTAAAAGGCTTACACCCCCATCTATTGGCACCTGAACATCTGGATCATAACCTGGATCTCCGATCTCTTCACCTGGTGTACTGGGATCATCAAACTGTGCAAAAGCAATGCTCGCATTTACGCTTAAAACCAGAAAGAAGACAAATACTTTGTAATATAAGCTAGACTTAGTAAACCTCACAATTAAAACCTTTGCTTTGAAGAAAGTTAATAGATTAAATAACAATTACTTGTTACAAGTATAAACGTTTTTTAAACAAAATAAGAATTATTTGCCAATAATATTCCAAAAAGCTCTATAATCTAAGGCCGTAAAAAAAATCGCAACAGAAATTTAGCAGATATTCTTGTCAAGTCGCAAAAAAAAATGTGAGCCATTTCAACAATTGGCTCACAGTTTAGACGACTTAAAATCTTCTATTATTGTTTGACAAGTTTCACCTTTCTTAGCACTTTCGAAGCATTATCGACAACTTCGACTACATAAACTCCCGGTGTTAAACGTTCAACATTGAGCGTTATACCGTTGCTTAGCGCAGTACTGCTCACCTTCTCGCTATACACCACTTGCCCCATCATGTTCGATAGCTTAATCGTTAATTTATCATTTGCTAACATGCCAATCGCTCTCAACGAAACATCGGCAACGGCCGGATTTGGATAAACTAATAAGGACTCACTTTGTGTAATTTGAGAATCGAAATTAACTACTATTGGCGCCGTTGTAGATACATCTTCATTACGATCCACCTGTTTTAAACGATAGTAATTATTGCCAAAAAGCGGTGCCCTATCTACATACGTGTAACTAGCTTTTGTGCCCTTAGCAGGTGTTGTATAAATCTTGCTGAACATCTTATCTTCTCCAGCTCGCTCCAACTCAAATCGGCTAGCATTTTTAGCAGCTTCAGTAGCCCAAGTTAACGACACGCCTTCTTCAACTTTAGCAGCTTTAAAAGAAGTGACTTCAATAGGCAACACCTCTGGGTTCTCTAATAGTAAACTAAATCTCGAATTGCCAAATGTAGCAGCTACCGTTTTTTGTATTTCAAAACTGTAGCTTTCTCCGTTAACTATAGGAGTAGTTATACCAAGGTAATTATCTTTTATAGACACGATACAGCCCAATGGCAAATAACTGTAATCTAGCTTTAATGCATAATTACCACTCTCGACCGCAGCGTCAGTAATTGCCAATTTAACTTCTTTTTCTTTAGCTAATGCAGGCATATAATTAATCGATAAGGCAATGTTGTCTTCCGACAAAGTCGATAAAAACACTTCACTCCCTTTTAAATAACGCACATCTTCGTTCTGAACAAATCTTGCAGATTTAGCTGAATCAAATACAACTACTGCCTCAATTGTGTACGGTGTTCCAGATTTTGACAATTTGACCCTTACGCTGGCACTTGGCATACTTGTACCGCCCGTCTTACCCGTAGCTAATTTTCCAATGCCACTACTTCTTAAGGAGATGTTATGCTCACCTAAGGGAGCTGACATCATCGAGAAAGCTGGCTGAGAATCAACTTTTACATCTTCGGTAAATATTAAATTAGCGTTAGCTTTAGCTTGTACAAAAAACCCTTGACCAACGGGAATTATTCCACTGGCTTCATTCGTTCCCACATTTCCATCAAATACTGCGTACTGTCTAACAGAAGGGTTCCAAACCCATGTATGTGCGTTCGCTAAAACGTCGCCGTTATTTTGAACCACTTCAGACCAATATATGCTGGATGGGTAAGGATTTCCAATTAAATTAAACCCGCTTACCGAAGCGTCGTAAACCAAGGGCACAGCGATATTATGTTGATTTAATTTGCCCTCGAAGTCAACAAAGCCATCTGTTATATCAGGAAACACATCCCCTTCAATTGATAAAGGTAATGTAGATCTATCGCCACGATAGAATAAATATGCACCTTGGCCGATTTTTAGGCTGGTATTAATATTCGGAATTTCTACATATTTATTAGTAAGGCTGGTAGGTTCGTAGGTCCAAGCACTAGCTCGATTTACAGAATTTACATCAAATCCACCGGCAGCAGCCGTGCCTGTAATTGGCATGTCGTCAATAAACTGAGTATACGAATAGGTCTTATTCGCTTCATCAGTATGTACTGGAGAAGAAAACATACGATATGTTCGGTATGGGTCAACGCTGCCGCCTTTCATGAAGCGCTGTACAGTCACATCACCAATAATTGAGGCATCGCTTGGAATTGTAGCTATTCTGCCTGAGCTTAACGGCCCAGATAAGATCGTTAATTTTCCGTTAGCATTTAAGGTAGTGCCTGCTGCCATTGTCAAAATACCGTTGGTTGCTATCGATATAGGACCGCTAGTTAATGTTTTTAAGCCCAGACCTTCGAAATTGACGGTTTGAAATTCTACTCCATTACCTGCATTTGATCCTAAATCGCTGATAGATTGATCTTCGTCTCCATTGAAATTGATTGTAGTGGAGTTTGTCACCAAATCGATAGCCCCCCCGCTAGAAATCCAATTACCGGAAACATTTAAAACGCCCGCAGGCATAGTCTTAACTCCCAGTCCAGAAAATGCCAACAGCCTATTATAGTTTCCGGAAACCACAGTTTGCGCTGCATTTCCTTTGAACTCTACACCTAAATTCCAATCCTTATCCGCTGCGAAGGCGTTGCTTGCAGCAGCAGTTTTTAAGGTTCCAGCACCCTCTTGTATATATGTACCTAAAAGAGGATGTTCGCCAAGATCTAAATATGCTCCATCGTTGTTGATGGCTAAACGACCATTTACCGTAAGGTTGCTAGTACCTGCAGCAAGGCTAACACTCGTCGGATTATTTATAATAATATCTTTTACCACTGCCGGAAGCCCGTTACCAGCGGCTTGGGCGGCTTCTCCGTTGTAAACGTAACTTGCTACACCATAGAAACGAGCGCCTGTGTTTTGTATAGCACCTTCATAAGTGCCTGCGGCTGCGAAACCGCCTTCATCTGCGGTAGCCACTGTTGCATTATTTTCTACGCGAAAAGTTCCGGTAGTACCATCAATAATTGATGTTCCAAAGTCAACTACTGCACCGTTTTTAACCACAAAATTTATTGAATTTGCTAATACCGAACCCGTTTTAGTGACTACTTGTGTATTGCCAGTACCGTTAAAATTGACGGTAGCGTTACCCACGCCTCTTGCAAAATTTCCGCCTATTAATGTTAAGTTTCCACCTAAATTCAGTGCTTTATTGTTTCCACGAGATATGTGGACCTTGCTGTTAGTACTCGTTAAATTGCCTGTAATGCTGCTTGTTCCAGCCCCATTACCTAAGAATACCATACCTGCACCCGTTGACATTATTTCAACATGTTTAGCATTGAAACTTGCGTCCAAAGCTGGTCCGTCAGTAAGATTATTTTGATTTGGACAGTTCCACAAGATGGTAGAAAAATTTTGATTGGTGTTTTGAATCAATCCAGCCCAAGATGTGTAACCTACAAATTCGCAGATTGAGCCTTCTTCCCAAGTAGCCGTTGGTACAACACCTGATACGTTTGTATAATCGTGAGTATATTTTCCACTTGCTGAAACCACAATTGTTCCGCTACTCGGGCCGAAAGTTCCATACTTTATACCTCTTAACACGCCTTCTACTAAAAGATCTGCTTCCTCGCTAGCATTAGCTACAGTAAATACGCCTGCAGAAATAACGAGTTCTCCCCCAGTTTTTATAATCAACTGATCAACTTCTAAATTAGCAATCACTTCTACACTATGGCCTTCTTCAATTAGAATCTGATTTGAGTTGCTGTTCGGAGAAACCGTTGCAGGATGCCATCCGCTAATTCCGTCGATAGAACTCTCCCAAATCCCAGTATCAGTCCAAGTACCGCTAGCAAGCGTTCTAAAATAATCTGTGATTAATGAGGGATCAGTTGCTTCTGGAATACTAACAGCAGTAGAAATGATTGGCAATGCCGTATTATCTGTGAACACTAGTGTTTGAATTCCAGCGTTGTTTATTGTTACCTCTACCTCTTGATCAGCTGCGCTGAGCAATGCGACAGACAATGGAAAATCGTTGCCGGGCTCTCCGGTAATATATATCGTGCTCGTAGCACCTATCACTGGATTAAAATATTGATCAACTGCTCGAAGTTTTATAGAAAAGGTATCTCCTCTTGCCGGAATGTTAGGGTTCCCTATCACACCATTTGTTAGGCTTGGAGTTAAAATTTGACCAGGCAATAGTGCGGCTAATTGTGTATATGCACCAGCAACTACGGTTACCGGACCGCTTATTGATGGTGCTTTAGATCCATCGGTTGTATTATTTGCTATAATGGTTGTAGATGCCGAAGCAGTACGTAAAGCGAAATCCACATCAGCAATTCCGTCTACAAAAGCCAGTCCGCTCGGCAACGCAGCAAGCACGTCGGTACTGTTAAATGAGAGCATATCATCAACATTGGTAACTAAATACCAAGCTGCATCAACCGCTCTAATTTGAGCAGTAAATGGTACGCCAGCCACTTGCGGCAAAGGTGTTCCCGTTTTGCCGAGTTCAGTCCCCGGAGCTGCAATTTCTCCTGGCAACAATATTTGCAGCTTAGCAAAACCTCCAGAAACTACCTCCACATCGCTACTCACACCGCTTTCAATTAGACCGTTAGAAATATTATTTGCCGTTAAATTTGTAGTACCTAATTCACGAAGTGTGACCCGAAAATTCGACCTTTTTCCGTTGACAAGAGCATATGTGTCAGGCAACGATGCATTTGCACTCGTGGTCGAGATTGTAACTTGATCTGTTACTGTTGTAATGAGATTCCAGTAGGCATCCACAGCATTAACAGTCACTATGAATAAATTACCGGCGACACTCTCTGTTGGGGTTCCTGATTTACCTGTAGCGGTTCCAGGAGCTTCTGTTTCTCCGGGTAAAATGATTTGAAGCTTTACGTAATCGTTGACTAAAACTGGGAAATTTTCAGTGAGGAAGCTGCTTTGTGTAGAAGTACCTAAGTGTGTAACCACCAATGCATGAATATCATTTGCTCTTTTTAACACTACAGGAACAGTTGCGGTACCATTAACTAAACTAATGCTTGTAGGAAACTCTGAAGAGGCAGCAAATAAAGGATCCGCATTGGTTACACTAATAGCATCTGTTGTTGATCCTACCACATTCCAATTGGCATCGACTGCGTTGACAATAACCTCAAATTCCTCGCCTGCCTTTAAGCTGCCCGATGAAAATGGAGAACCCGTTTTACCAGTTAATGTGAAAGGCGCAGCTGTTTCGCCCGGCAACAAGATTTGCAAACCAACAAATTCTCCAGCTACCACATTAATCAATTGCGTAGCATAATTAATGGAGGTCTCGGCAATATCTTCGGCCTTGAGATGATGCAGCGCTCCTAATGTTTTCAGTGTTATTTCGAACGCTAAATATCCCGTGCTAGACATTGTTTGATTGACCGGGTCACTCGCTAAGGGATCATCAGAACTTAGGGCGATGATACTGGCATTGTCATCAACCACATTCCAATATTCATCTGTAGCGTAAACACTCACATTGAATGGCTCGTTACTCACTCTGTCAGTAGGTGCACCTGTTTTACCTGTTGTAGAACCTGGTGCCCAAGTTTCTCCCGGTAAAACCACCAGTAAGTTGCTGTACAGCCCTCTATTTACCGTTATATCGCCTGATGTGCCCACTAAAATACTTGGCGTACTTAAATTAGACGCAACAATGGTTTTAAATAATGAAATTGGAGTTGATGCAGTAGTTAATGCCACATCGAAATCAACAGTACCGCTGGCTAAATTCTTTGTTAAATCCGTCGGTAATTTGAAGTAACTAGTTAAAGATGAGAGTTGCACTTCGTCGTTCACGCTACTGCAGATATTAAATCCAAAATCGACGGCATTAACGGTTAGCGAAAAATTCTCACCCGCATTTTTTGCGCTGTAAGAACCAGTTTTTCCAGTTGGAGTGCCAGGAGCATTTATTTCCCCATCTAATAATACCTGTAACATAACGGGCGCACCAGCAACCTTTGTAAGCTCGGCAACCACTGTGTTAGCTATGAAACCGTATATAATTCCCGTACCCCCAGAACGAATAATGTTTGCAGATCCTAAGGAACTTGTAGTAGACATGACTTGTATACCAGAAATGATCATGGAGTTACGGTCTACACCTGATCCCATTTCAACTGTATAGGTTACTGTAATGTGTGTAGGCGTTATTGATGTAACTTCAGGACTAATTATATCAGGTCCAGTAGTATTTATGATTATCTCCGCCGAGGTATTAAAAACCCACCCTGCAGGTGCTGCCAATACAAAAGTTTGACCAACCCCTATCGCAAAATCGCCTAAGCCTTGATCGGCAATCACGATATCTTCAAGTGTAGTGAAACTTCCGCCCGAGCTATGCAAGCTAGACAAATCGTTAGAAATTGGTGTAGCGGGTGTCCCTTTGGTTATAATTACATCCGCAGAAGCATTATAAAATGAAGCGTAAAAAAACAAAAGAAAAATTAAAACATGTTTAGCGTTAAAATTAGTCATAAGAGAGGTTATCAAGTGTATAAATTAAATGGTAGCAAAACCGATGTGAAGAGCCGGTATTACAATTCGCTAAAATCGTAAAAATTAACGAATTAAACAAAAATGGAATACAGAGATGTGTGTCACCTCGTGCAATAGCCCAATACGGCTATTGCACGCTGAGTATGAGCATAAAAATGGGGAGAATTTTAATGTGAGAAAGCGGATCAAGTACGGTCGTTACAATTTAAGAAACCTACTATGCCCAATAATTTGCTGACCAGATGTAATTTTTAGTACGTACACGCCTGCCGAGAGTTTTGAAACATCAACTGAAGGAGAGGCAATCAGACTGTTGCTGCTAACTAAATGTCGATAGAGCACTTTCCCAGTAAGATCACAAATTTCAATATTACTTTCGCCGGGGTAAAGATTTTGGTATCGAACAGTGATACGGTCACTAGCAGGATTAGGATAAATATTGACAGTTTGATCTTGAGCCAAGCCGAACATCAGAGCGACCACTCCTTTATCCTCTATACCGCCGTTCGCATTTTGTATCTCTAATTTGTAATAATTTACACCTACTAAAGGGCTTCTATCTACAAAAAGGTAATGATCCCCCTCTTTGGCTGGAACATCTGCCAACCACGAAAACTGCCCATCAGCACCAGCCCGATATAAACGAAATGATTTATTGCTGTGGTCACCACTGGCATTCCATGAAATTTCAACAACATTATCCTGAATTTTCGCAGAAAAATACTTTGGATCTAGTGGTAAAACTGCGGGTTTATCGATAATTAAGCTAAATCTCGTATTTCCAGATGTGGCCGCATCCGCAGTATTTATATAAAATTGATAAGTTGTGGAATTAGCTATGGGATGCAAAGTGTTGAGATAGCTATCTTTTAATTTAAGGCTTTGCTCCGAATAGGCACTCAAATCAAAATTCATAAGATAATTGCCGGTAGCCGAAGCGGTCACGGAGAGCGGAATTTCAGTGAGTGCATCCACACGGGGCATGAAATTTATGCTAGCTTTCTTCCGTTAGGGGATAGCGATGAAAGATTTATTTGCTCTCCATCGAAATGAACCGCATCTTCATCGGTCCATTGCGCATCAGCTCCTTCTTTAAAAACAATCACAGCTTCATCCTCTCCGAAAGATGCTACTGATTTTACACCGACCCGAAGAATACTCAATTCAACAGGTGTACTGCCCATCTCCTCCCGATAATTTAATAACTGATGTGTTCTGCTACTGGCCGCCATCATCTTACCCGGACTTAATAATTGCATGCCCGTATTAGGAAAGGTAGATTTTACACTTTCCCTAAAAGTAATGGATGGCGAGGCCCCAGAACTTCTTACAAAAAAAGACTGACCGGATGCGATATATCTACTTCCTCCATTTTGGCCAATCCCAGATATATAGGTAGCGTAACTTCTCGAGGATGGTTTCCAAACCCATATCGCATTATTTAAATTTGTTTTAGTAAAACTTCCCGAGTCCCAATCGATAGGCGATGCGTAAGGATTGCCTAGCAAATTAAACCTTCCATTGGTAACGTGACTTAAACTAACCGTAATATCCCTTTGGTTAAGGAAACCGTCGTAATCTACGATCGTATTTTCTACTGGCGCAAAAGGCGGAATCGTCTTTCCTGTAAAATTACTTCTGTCACCTCGAAAGAAAATATACATACCCTGTCCAGCATTTACTGGAGTATTAATATTTGTGACCGGAATATAACCACCGTTATATGTCCACGCACTAGCCTGATTAACTGGCGTAGCATCGAAACCTCCTGCCAGGCCGGTGCTACCGTTGAGAATCATATCATCTATCAGTTGCGAAAATTTAGCAGATCGATTTCCTTCAACGTTAGTCAAAACTAAACTTTCATTATTATCATATACCGGAGACGATAACATCCTATAGGTTCGAAAAGGATCAATTGGACCGCCAGCCACAAAAGTTTCTACTTTCACACGACCGGTGATATAGGCTGACGATGTGAGTGGAGACACTATTGCAGAAGAAGTCGCACTCGCACCTAGGGTGAGGAAATCATTATTCGCATTAAAAAAACCACTTGTTACACGTAACGTTCCATTTACGCGAAGTGCTCCGTTTAATGTAAGCCCAAAAGTATTAGCTACGGTTAAATTTTTAATAACGTTCCCTTGAAAAACATTTGCGGGAATGACTTGCGCACTTGTAGTATTTGAAAATGTAATGCTACCATTTGCCACATTGAAAATGCCACTATTATTAATTGCTCCTCTAATTGTCAAGTTTTGGTTATCTACTGTTAGCGTAGCCGAATTTGAGATAGAGAGATTATTAACAGATGCAGCGGCGCTGCTCACAAGAGGATACCTAGGTTTGCCACTTGGAATAGTGACGTCGGTTGTTGCTTGCGGCAAAAGACCGTCGCACCAGTTATTTGCCAAATTCCAATTTGTACTTGAGCCACCCTCCCACAGCCCTGGCCTACCATCAGACAACACTTTTGTGTAGGCAACATCTGTACAACCATTCCTACTCACTGCTAAAGTGTAAGTTCCAGCTCGCAGTAAATTGTAAACGACACTTGGGTTTTGAAGGTTAGAAGTAAAGCCATTTGGACCAGTCCATGTATAGGTAGCATCGGGTATTGTAGGCGCAATCAAATTCAAGTTGGCGCCCACACACATAGGTCCGTTATTTTGCAGACCGTACGGCGCTGTATAAAGTTGTTGTATTTCTGCTTGACTGAGCACCCTATTAAAGATAAAGGCATCGTCCAACGCCCCGGCGAAATATGTGGTAGGGGCACTTGGCCAACCTTGATTAAAACTTAATCCCGCCATACGCCAATAACCAGATGTATAATTCTCGGCCGTAGTAGCCGTAGGATCCGTTCCTACTAATTGCCCATCTATATAAAGCGAGATACCGGCCGTGGTGGATTGTGTAGCGGTAGCCATATGCCAATTGCCGTCGTTATAAGTTTTAGTCTCAGGAGATGACACTAATGTCTTCATTCCTCCAGCGCCAAACACACCAAAATATAGCCTTCCGTTAACACCCATATATAAGTGCCTGTCATGTGCATCATTGCCTATTTGCGACCGCGAAAAGCCCAATAAAAGACCTCCTGTAGTGGTGCTCGTTTTAAACCAAACCGATGTGGTAAAATTCACTGGATTGTTATACGAAGCCGTGGTTGAAATAAATTGATTTGACCCGTTAAATGCGTATGCTCCGGTAGGTACTCCGAACCGATCTTCGGTACTGGTGGGGGAATTACGCAAAACGCCGTTATTTAGCCCGAAAAAGTCGTTAGCATTACCATTTAACCGATAGTTGGCTATGATATTAGAAGATGACACTTGGAGCAAATTAAAAGCTATACAATTTGTTAAGGTGGCTTGAGATCCTGCAGCAGCCGTACTCAAATTTTCGCGTAACGCATAAACCCTATAATAATAGGTGGTGCCGGCAGTTAAACCTGTATCATTATATGAAACAGCGTTGGCTGCTGTAGTAGCAACATAGGTAAAGTTTGTATTATTAGTGGATCTATAAACTACAAATCCTGCTTCATCGCTCGAATTATCCATCCAATTCAGTTTCATACCCGTAGTTCCAACAGCAGAGAATGTGAGGTTAGACGGCGCATTAGTTTCTTGAGGATTAAATAAAATTCCCCGGGACCCGCTGGGCTTGGCGTTAATTGAGTTTGCTTCTTCTGTAGTACTAGTTGTAAGCGGCGAGGCTGAGATGCTATTTACCGATAGGAAATTTCCAGCGCCAGTTTCTAAAGCAGTAATACCTACAGAGGCGCTCCCAGTGTTAACGGGATTACTATTGGGATTATAAATAAATTCTATGTTTCCAGTTGTTTCATATAGAACCGCCTGAAAGCTGATAACCCCACTAGATAATAAAGAAGAAGATGCATTAACATCCCAGTCTACCAAATGCCATTGAAGAATGAATTTTCGGCTACCTACCGTACCAGAGGTGGAGTAGTTAAAAGTACCCGCCCCAAGCCTTATGCCTAGGGCATTCACTAACCCTGGATTTATTCTTATATTATCCCACAGGGGAGCAATTACAGGGCGTGTTCCACCGCCTGTTAAATTATTTACGTTTGATGTTGTAATTGAACTTCCAAAAGTGAACCATCCATACATACTTGCGGATACATGGGTGTATTTTTGTCCCATGTACCAAAAATCGAAAACGATAGGGATGTTTGGCACAGTAACGTCGTTGCCAGAGCCAAGTAAGGCAGGTAAAATTCCATTAATATTAGTGTATGAGCTCCCTGTTAGCGAAACCTCATAATTACTTACGCTTTGCGCATAGAGGTTAATTTGGCTGAACACCAGCAGCACTTGTAAAAACCGTAAAATAGAAAAGCGCAACGCCATAGCTATACATTAGTTCAAAAATATGAGCCTTAAAAACTAGTATACGCAAAAATTTGACTAGCGTTTACGTCAGTTTTTCATAAAAGTGAGTGCGTGATGTTAAGCATTGGGGAAAAAGAATCGGTAGAATTAAACTGGAGGGAGACAAAAACGAAAGTACGAGGCTAAATTGACCCACTATGCTTTTACAAAAGTACAAACTTACTTCGAAAACAACATAAAGTTGTAAATGTTTTTCGAATATTTATCAAACTAGCAGACTGATAACTAACGCTATAGCCAAAACTTAGAGAATACCGCCCATAAAGGGGTCTGTTGAACTAATCTTTCCAATTTCAATATGCCCTGAAAAATGCATTTTAAATTCCTTATCTCCGATAATCTCGATGATTAAGTTATACCAGTTAGAATACTTATCAGTCTCAATCTTGAGCAGCTTTTTTTGCTGAGGTTTGAGCTTGATGCGCTTTTGCGATTTCTTACCCATCAGGTCAGTAATCATCACTTCCACGGAGCTTTTAGCAACATTATTAAAACCTAGCAGCAGCGGTCCCGTGCATTTTAAATTTGCAGCGTCATGCTCATAGGCGCTATTCACGCTGAGGTCAAATGACTTTTTGTGTCCTCTAAATCTCCTGTAAAATCCATTTGGACCATGCACAGAAAGATCTAACAACTGATCCTTAAAAGAATGAAAAGCAAAAGGATAGGTAATTTCGTCACTAGATTTAACTGCAAATGCCCATGTTTTTCCCGCCTCGCCATTATAACTATTAAGTGCCGCAACATTAAAAGGCACGCCAACCGAATTCTCTGCCACAGCGAGTTTCAATGACAACATCTCGTGTTTAACATCAAATCCTAAATTAGCATTAAAATCATATGGTAAGACACAACTTTGTTTAATGCCGATTTCTTGTTTGGCAAATGCCGAAGGCGCCACCTACTATAGGGGTATTGATATCATTCACTTCTTCCTCTTTAAGTGCCGAAGCGGCATACTGTTTGGGTTTCGATTTTGCATTTTGGATGTGATCGAATACCTCGTTTCGAACCAGTGGTGTTGGGGACTTTAATTTTTCTCCATGATAGGGTCTAAACGCAGAAGACAGATTTCCACAAATCGTCCTTCGCCAAGTGCTTATTTGTTCGCTTCGGATATTTTCGCCTTTTTTCTTACTTAAAAAATCCTCCAAGAACATCAAGGTACTGGTGTGATCAAAAACTTGAGCGTTTACAAATCCGCCCCTGCTCCAAGGCGAGGCCACAATCATCGGCACGCGATACCCCAAACCGATTGGGGCGTTTTCCTCCAGTTTGTAGTCGGAAGCAACGTCTATCCCATCCGAAACAGCTCCCGCAGAACTGTCGCGGGGTTTGAGCACCACAAAGGGCCTTACATGATCGAAATAACCATCATTTTCGTCGTAATTAATGATGAAAATTGTTTTCTTCCAGATTTCTGGATTTTTATGTCTTTAGGTTTTTAAAAACAGGACATTTGCCACGAAGCCTCCCAGATTTCTTCTTCATTCAACTTTAACACCCCTTCTTTTTCTTCAAAATTTTGGAGATGAGTTTCATCGTCTGCTATCCCCTGCCAAGGTTCTAGGCAAACGAAATCTGCATCGGTGGATGCCCAAATTCCAAAGTAAGGAAAATTTTCAAAGCTAAAAGTGAGACCATTTTGATTGACATCATTTAAAAGATCGATTTTCTTGCTTTTCAAGTTTTTAAAGACCAAGGCGTCTTGATAAAACAACTGATATTCGAGAGACAATTTTCTATCTTTTAGAGCAATTGTGTTTGTGGTAGCAGTAAGTAAATTTTCTTCGATTTTATAATATTCCAATTCTTCGTCCTGTTCAAAAACTAAGAAGTAATCTTGATACTGTCCTTGCTTATTTAGTGGTGCGGCAAATGCCGGATGAGCGCCCAGGGAAAAAAACATCTCCTGGTCACCAAGATTTTCGACTTTATAAGCGCATTTTATGGTAGTTTGATGTACCGTATATTTAATCGTTAGCCGAAATTTGAAAGGATATTTGGTTAATGTTTCTTCGTTATAGGTCAAAATAAAATCTATCTCCGTTTCGCTTAGTTGTCTAGCTTCGAAATTCATGTCTCTAGCAAAGCCATGACGTGGCAGGTGATAAGCATTTCCTTTAAAGTAGTAAGTATTATCTTTTAAAGCACCTACTATCGGAAACAACACGGGACTAAATTTTGCCCAGTTTTTTGGATTCCCTTCCCACATGTAGTTGATCTCACCTTTTTTCTCGACAACGCTTTGTAACTCAGCTCCCTTGTCGTTAATTTTAGCTATTAGATAATCATTTTGGATATAATACATGTAGTAAAAATAGCATTTCGGCTTAACAGTTAGAAGCGACAAAAAAAGAAGTACGTTAAACCTTTCTACCATAATACCACTCTTTTATACAAACTATAAACTAATGAAGCTACTAAAAATCATTCCACTCTACATCTTAGCCTCACTACTTACCTTAATCACAACCCGTTGCTATGCGCAAAGCGCTCAATCATCTGTAGTTAAATATATTGTCAATGGCGAAGAAAGACAGGCCATCGTGTCGAAACCCAATGGCTTAACCAATGTAGCTACACCTCTTATATTTGCCTTTCATGGGCATGGAGGCAACATGAAAAATATACAAAAAAGTAGAAATTTTGAGCAATTATGGCCCGAAGCGATTATCGTCTATCCACAAGGATTAAAAACACCTGGGATGCTTACCGACCCGGAAGGAAAAAAATCTGGATGGGTTATGCAAGGAAAACCCGAACAAAATAGAGATCTATTATTTTTTGATGAACTGCTTAAAAAACTCAAAGCTGAGTACAAAATTGACGAAAAGCGAATTTATGCCACAGGCCATTCTAATGGAGGTGGATTCGTGTACCTGCTTTGGGCGGAAAGGCCTCAGGTGTTTGCAGCGTACGCACCTACGGCAACTGTAGGGGGTAAAAATTTGTTTAAGCTTAGTCCTAAACCAGTTTTTCATCTCACAGGATTGAGTGATCAGCTGGTGCAAGCCAACAGACAATCCATCACA
The DNA here is from genome assembly GCA_045629525.1 of Pedobacter sp. Lineage (GTDB taxonomy): Bacteria > Bacteroidota > Bacteroidia > Sphingobacteriales > Sphingobacteriaceae > Pedobacter. The sequence goes on along the minus strand of JAZQRH010000019.1, from coordinate 774,022 downwards.
CATAAAATACTACTTAAATTAAACGAATGTAATATGCGTTCGTTTACAAAAATCGACTCGAATATTACCCGCTATCCCGGTAAAAACGGCAATGAGATAATACTATATATACATAATGGCGGCCATGGCTATCCCCCTGAAGCAAATAAAGCGATTGTAAACTTCTTCAAAAATCACAAAAACGTTAAGCCATAAAAAAGGCCAGTTTAAAACTGGCCTTTTCTTAATTATTTACTACTTTAACAATCTCAATGTCAAAATCTAGCGGCCTCACTCCGTAAGCCAAATGTGATGGTATGATAATTCTAATTTTCCCTCCTGCAGTAATTCGATTTGGCAATATAATTTGCCATCCTTTTATTAAACCGGCAAGATTAAGGCTCGCCTCTTTTCCAGAATCGAATACTGAACCATCTAAATATCTACCAGTATAGGTAACTGTTAAAGTGGAGTTGCTTCCGATAATATCAGTGCCTGTACCTGCTGTTTCTACCTTATATTTAATGCCAAAAGCATCAGTTGCGAAGGTTAAATTATTATTACTGATAAACTTGCCTATCTCGTAAGCATCTACCTCATGCCTTTTAGCCTGCTCATATAGTCCTAACTCTACTAATAAAGTTTCGTTAGAGCCTATACCGAACGCGGCAATTCCATTTTTTCCAAAAGCTAATTTAGATGGAAGAATTAACAAAGCACTCCCTCCTCTATTTAGTTTAGCTAAAACCTCTCTAACTGGTGTTAAACTGTAGGGAACTTGGGAGATTGTAAATTGGTCAGTATAACCTAAAAAAGTACCCGGACGCATTAAATCTAAGGTCTCATTCAAAACAGTACCGTCTATCTTCTTAAACTTATAGTAGTAATAAACAGAATCTGAATATTTTACAGGTGAACCAGCACCTACATTCGTGATGCTATAACTATAACCGGTGGGATCGTCTGTAAAACTCGCTGAGCTAGCATCTTTAAATGCTTGCACAGATTTTCTGTCTAAGTCGTCAACGGTTTCGTAATCTTTCTTACAAGCATTTAAAACTGTAGCTACGCTTATCAGCGCTGCGAAATAAAATAACTTTTTTTGCATTAGTTCTCTTCTAATTAGCACTTACTAATTCAACCGTAAAATCTAAAACGGAGTTTTTTGGTACTCCGGCACCCGGCGACGTATTTCCGTAAGCCAATGTTGACGGGATAATTAACCTAATTTTACCGCCCACCTTTATCAAAGGTACACCTATCGTCCATCCCAAAATTACTCTATTTAATGGAAAAGAGATTGGAGAAGTTGCTTCCTCAAACACATTTCCATTTAACAAAGTGCCTTTGTATTTTGCAGAGACTGTACTATTGGCATCTACACTTGCCCCAGTTCCCGGAGTAATAATCTCGTAATAAAGTCCTGAATCGTGTTTTGTTGCGTTTATATTCTTTTCAGCTATGAACGCTACAATCCTTGCATCGTCTTTTACTGCCTGCTTAGCAGGATCGTAATCATCTTTAGTACATGAACTTACTAACAGCACTACAGCACCTAGCAAAGCCATGAAACCAGCTTTTATCTTCATGCAGCAAAAATAAGCTTTTAAAGCTGTTACTACAATTTTTAACCAAATTTAACATACATAGGTGGTTACATTCCTTAAAAACGGTCTTTTGTGAGTTCTGGGATGTCACTCTTTATAACTTAAAAACCCAATGTATGAGAATAAAAGCTTCGTCATTATTATCATTGTTAATCAGTGCAACCCTGCTTCTTGGTTGCGCTAAGAAAAACGCTGCGGATTATGTAAAGGAAGAACCTCCTGTTTCTGGAGGGCCAGGCACGAGCACTCCTGTTACTGCATATACACCCGGCCAGAGTTACACTTATGAGGTAAGCAAAGACGGAGTAGAAAAGTTTTTGGCGATAGAATATATAGCTGGCGATGCTGAATCTAAGTTAATTTTAGCTGCGCCACACGGAGGAACAACCCAACCTTCGATAATGAAAGCTAGAACTGAAAGCTACAATTATGGAACGCTACCTTCCAATCCGTACAATACCGATAAAAGCTTTTCGGGAACGACAGACACAAGAACTAAAGAATTAACACTCGAGATAGCTGCCGAAATTAAAGAAATTACTGGTATTAGACCCCATGTGATTATCAACCATTTGCATAGAAATAGACTCGATGCAAATCGATTTAAAGAAGTGGCTACGCAAAATGGCATTTACGCTAACCCAGCGTGGGACAAGTTTCACGAATATATTGATGCTGCCAAAACAACAGTAAAGGCAAATCATTCGTCGGGGCTGTTTATTGACGTGCACGGACATGCACACACACCGCAACGTATTGAGGTGGGTTATTTATTAAGTAAAACTCAATTAAACGCTTCAAGTCTGAATTCCCTTGCAAGCTCTACATCGATAAAGTCAATGGTTAGCGGCACCAACACATTAGATGCATTAATTAAAGGAAGCAAATCTTTAGGTACATTATTACAAAATCACTCAGGTTTCGTGGCCGTACCTAGTCAGGCTTATCCTAGTCCTAGTCACGCTTACTTTGAGGATGGAAAATACTTTAATGGAGGGTATAACACTGCGAGACATGGTTCGAAACTTAGCGGCTCGATTTCTGGGATACAGATAGAATTTAACAGCCAGGCCAGATCAAATGACGCCACCAGACTGGGACATGCCAAAAATGTAGCCAAAGCAATTAAAGAATACATGGAAACCTATTATTAGCACCCTTAAAATAGCGAAGAGGCTTGTAACTTAATAAGTTACACGTCTTTATTTTTTATATAAGTTATTTAAACAAACTTACTTCTACTCCACTTCTCCATTTCATTTCAGAAAAAACGGTCGCAGGTTGGTAAGCAAGAGTCTATTCATTATCAATAACTTAAAACCTTAGTATTATGAAAAAAAGCATTAAGCGATTAACCATGCTTAGCATCGTAGCTGTGACCTTCAGCGCATGCACCAAACAAGAAGTTGAGAAATTTGAAGTGAGTAAGACGAGCGAAGTCCAACCGAGTTCGACAACATCTTACACGCCTGGAACCAGCTACAAGTACTATGTAACTAAAGATGATCAATCTTTTTTAGCAATAGAATATATTGCTGGATCAGCTAACTCCAATCTAATTATAGTTGCACCACACGGCGGAACTTCTAAACCATCTATCATGAAAACCCGAGTTGAGGATTATAACTACGGAACGCTGCCAGTAGACCCTTACCATAATGACACAGGTTTTTCAGACCTTACTGATAGCAAAACCATGGAAATGGCTAAATCTATTGCAGATACGGTTAGAATACGAACAGGTTACAGACCTCACTTAATTATCAACCATATTCATCGCTCTAAATTAGATGCTAACCGAAGAAGAGAAGTAGCCACACAAGGGGGTATATATGCTGGACCAGCTTGGGATAAATTTCATGAATATATAGATGCTGCTAAAGCAACTATTATGGCTAACCATACTAAAGGCTTGTATTTAGACATACATGGCCATGGGCATACACCACAGAGAACCGAGCTCGGATATCTGATTACTAAAAATCAGTTTACAACTAATTTTTCGACACTAGGAAACTTAGTTAACTCATCTAGCGTGAAAGCGATGGTAGGTAATGGCACCACACACACCGCTGTTTTAAAAGGTGCTAATGCTTTAGGTACTTTAATGAATAATCGTTTAGGCTACATGGTAACACCAAGTCAAGCTTATCCAGAACCTGGTGACACGGCTATTTTTACCGATGGATTATACTTTAACGGTGGCTATAATATCGCTAGACACGGTTCTAAATATGGCGGCACTATATCTGCTATACAAATAGAATTTAATCAAAATGTTCGTTTGACGGATTCTACCCGCCCTAGTTATGCTGGCAAAACAGCAAGGGCTGTTATTGATTATATGAACGTTTTCTTTTAAAATCTAAACACCATCACAATAAAGGGCTTCGAAATGAAGCCCTTTATTTTTGCAATTTATTCAACCTTAAAACGGATATTTATTTTGCTCTATCAGATGTTGTGCCACACGCTGACGCGCATCTTTTACATTAAAAGGCGTCATTTTTGTAAAACGACGTAAACCTACCATCATCATAGCTAACTCATCACCTTCACCAAATGCCCATAAAGCTTCTTTACCTGCTTTTGCTACACCCTCTACCGCTTCCATAAAGTAAACACGCATTAAGTCTAACTGTACTTTGCAAGCTTCTTCGCCTTGAGTTGCTACTAATTTTTCGGTTCTTAGCATTGCCGATTCAGCTACGTAAACATAACTTGCCATATCGGCGATATTCATTAATATTTCTTGCTCTTTGCTTAAGCTCATCATTAATTTTTGAACCGCAGCACCAGCAACCATTAATGTTGCTTTTTTCAAATTAGCTAATGTTTTTTTCTCAGCTGCAAATAAGCTATCTTCTTCTTCTCCAAAATCTGGAATAGACATTAACTCGTTTGCTACGGCAGTTGCTGGCCCCATTAAATCTAACTCACCTTTCATCGCACGTTTCAACATCATATCAACAGTTAAAAGTCTATTGATTTCGTTGGTACCTTCGAAAATTCTATTGATACGAGCATCCCGATAAGCTCTGTCCATTGGTGCATCGGCACTAAAACCCATACCGCCGTAAATCTGAACACCTTCATCCACTACATAATCCAAAGCTTCAGAACCCCAAACTTTCAAAATAGCGCACTCTACTGCAAATTGCTCTACAGATTTTAAGCGAGCTTTACCCGAATCCATTCCTTCAGCTACTAAAGCGTCATAAGTATCATCAATATTTTGACCAGCTCTGTAATTTGCAGCATCAACAGCGTAAACCTTCGAAGCCATTTCCGCTAACTTATAACGGATAGCACCGTATTTAGAAATAGGACGATCGAACTGCACACGTTCATTAGCGTAATTTACGGCTTGGTTAATGGTTGCTTTTGATGCACCAATTGCTGCCGCAGATAATTTAATACGACCAATATTTAAAATGTTAACCGCAATTTTGAAACCGTTCTCACGCTCACTTAACATATTCTCTACTGGAACTTTGCAATCGTTAAAGAATATTTGACGAGTTGATGATCCTCTGATCCCCATTTTATGCTCTTCTGGGTTCATTGTAATACCGCCGAAATCACGCTCAATAATGAAAGCCGTTAAGTTTTTATCATCATCAATTTTAGCGAAGACAATAAAGATATCCGCGAAACCACCATTGGTGATCCACATTTTTTGACCGTTGATGATGTAATGTTTTCCGTCATCGCTCAATTTTGCTTTAGTTTTACCAGAGTTAGCGTCTGAACCTGAGTTTGGCTCTGTTAAACAGTAAGCTGCTTTCCACTCGCCAGTACCCAATTTTGGAATGTATTTCGCTTTTTGCGCTGCATTACCATAATATAAAATTGGCAAAGTACCAATACCTGTATGCGCTGATAAAGCAACCGCAAAAGAGTGCCCGCCACCAATTACATCAGCTACTAACATAGAGGTGTTAAAGTTTTTGCCGAAACCGCCATATTCTTCAGGTACAGAAACCCCCAATAAACCCAATTCACCAGCCTTCGTCAATAAACTTGGCATCAGTTCTGGTTCTTCGTGGCTGTCAATCCTATCCAAATTTGGGTTAACCTCTGCAACTAAAAAATCACGACAACTTTGCGCAATCATTTGTTGCTCTTCATCAAATTCTTCTGGAATAAATACATCGTGATAAGAAGTTTCTTTAATTAAGAACTCTCCTCCTTTAATAGTTTTGCTCATTTTCTTTAGTATTGAGTAGCGAGTATTGAGATAAACAATACCATCACCCGCTAGTTAAAATATTATATTAATTTTCGCTCTAAAGCGTATATCATTTTCTAAATTTCTATAGTTCGATTAATTAAGCTTTCAGCTAATTCATCACTAATCAACCCTAATCGTTTTGAGATGATTAATTGAGTTTCAAGTTCAAACGCAGAACCTTGACTGATATTTAAGAAGTGCTTAAATTGTAATACTGAATTTCTCCCAGCGCCTTCCGCGATATTTGATGAAATTGAAACTGTGCATCTTTTAATTTGAGAAATTATACAAAATTTTTCATCAATTGGCAGCTTAGTAACGGCACTGTATACTTCTACAGCTAAATCCATTGCTTTTTGCCAAACTTTCAATCCTTTAAAATTATGCATATTTCAATCTCGATACCTGATACTCAATACCTAATACTAATTAAAAAATCTCAAAAATACCCGCTGCACCTTGTCCTGTACCTACGCACATCGTGACCATACCGTATTTCTCGTTTCTGGATTTAGCTTCATTAAACAGCTGCACCGATAGTTTTGCACCTGTACAACCTAGTGGGTGGCCTAAAGCAATTGCACCACCGTTCACATTTATCTTACTTTGATCTAAGCCTAAAGTTCTGATGATAGCTAGCGATTGCGACGCAAAGGCTTCGTTCAATTCAATTAAACCTAAATCATCTTGTTTTAAACCTGCCATTGCCAAAGCTTTCGGAATTGCCTCAATTGGACCAATCCCCATAATACGAGGCGGTACGCCGGCAACCCCGTAACTCACTAAACGAGCAATCGGTTCGGCACCTAGTTCTTTCATCTTCTTTTCAGAAACCACTAAAACAAAAGCAGCTCCATCAGATGTTTGCGAAGAATTACCCGCAGTAATGCACCCATTGGCTGCAAAAACAGGTTTCAACTTTGTCAATCTTTCTATGGTGGTATCAGCTCTTGGTCCTTCATCCGTATCTACAACGTATGATCTAGTTTTCTTTTTCGAGTTTTCATCCAAGTACGTTTCTTCCACATTAATTGGTGCCACACCAGCTTTTAAATGTCCATTTTTTATGGCTTCAATAGCTTTCATATGCGAATTGTATGCAAATGCATCTTGGTCTTCTCTACTCACATTATACTCTTTAGCTACGGCTTCGGCGGTTAATCCCATTCCCCAATACCAATCTGGGTTGTTTTTAGCAACCTTAGCATTAGGCACCAATTTCCAGCCACCAAAAGGCATTCCGCTCATCACTTCTACACCGCCGGCAATGATACAATCGGCCATACCAGCAGTAATTTTTGCTGCAGCGGTGGCTATAGTATCTAATCCGGAAGCACAATACCTATTAACTGTAACCCCTGGAACTTTATCTGTACCCAAAGCCATTAAGCTAATCATACGACCAATATTTAAGCCTTGCTCCGCTTCTGGCGTAGCATTACCTACAATTACATCATCAATCTGTTCGCTATTTAAATTAGGTACCGATGCAACCAATTGCTTAATCACATCAGCCGCTAAATCATCAGCTCTCATAAAACGAAACACACCTCGTGGCGCTTTGCCTACAGCGCTTCTTAAACCTGCTATAATATATGCTTCTTGCATTTTTTTAAGATTTGAGATTTGAGATTTGAGATTTGAGACTTTGCCCAACTCAAAAACAAATCGTGTTTAAAATTATTAGATGTATTATTCAAGAGATAATCGTTCTCAAACCTCACATCTAACTTCTCCTATCTAAATTAATTTCTTAACGGTTTACCTTTTGTAATAATAGATTGGATACGCTCTAAAGTTTTTCTCTCAGTACACAACTGTAAAAATGCCTCACGCTCTAAATCCAATAGATATTGTTCACTTACTTCGGTTGGTGCTGATAAATCGCCACCACACATTACATAGCCCAATTTCTCAGAAATCTTCTTATCGTGCTCTGAAATAAAGTTACCAGAATACATGCTGTTTGCCCCCGCATATACGATACCCAACCCTTGATTACCCAACACTTTGATATTTTTACGTTGAACTGGTTTGGTGTAACCTGCCGCCGCTAGTTCTAACGCCTTTGCTTTAGCATCAGCTAATAAACGAGCTCGGTTCATTGTAATACCAGCTTTCTCTTCTTCGATATACCCTAATTCGATCGCTTCCTGAGCTGAGGTTGAAACTTTAGCTGTTCCAATGGTTAAGAAACGCTCTTTCAAATAGTTTTGCGCAATCTGATCATCTTTCATATCATCCGCTGCACGCAAAGCGAATTCCTTTGTACCGCCCCCACCAGGGATCACACCCACACCAAACTCTACCAAACCCATATAAGTTTCGGCGTGCATTTGAACGTGATCTGCGTGTAAACTAAACTCGCAACCACCCCCTAAAGCCAAGTTAAATGGCGCTACAACAACTGGAATTGACGAGTAACGAATACGCATTGATGTATTTTGGAATAGCTTAATGGCCATATTTAACTCGTCCCACTCTTGCTCAACAGCCATCATAAAGATCATACCCACGTTGGCACCTGCAGAGAAGTTTGAGCCGTCGTTACTAATTACAACTGCTTTGTAGTCTTTCTCCGCTAAATCAATCGCCTTATTAATTGCCGACAAGGTATCGCCGCCAATGGTATTCATTTTTGAGTGGAATTCTACCGCTAAAACGCCATCGCCAATATCGATGATTGATGCCCCAGCGTTTTTATAAACAGTATGCTTCGCTCTTAAATTATCTAAAATAATTAGATCCTCGGCACCTGGAATAGCCTTGTAAGATTTTGACGGAATATCGTAATAGTGTTTTACGCCATTTTCAACTTTATAGAATGAATTATGACCAGCGGTCAACATCTCGTGTACCCAAGCCGCAGCTTCGTTGCCATAGCCCTTCATCCCCTCGATGGCTTCTTTAACACATATAGCGTCCCAAACTTCAAACGGTCCTAAGTCCCAAGCGAAACCGGCACGCATTGCATCGTCAATTTTGTATAGTTCATCAGCAATTTCTGGAATGCGATCTGAAACGTACTCGAACAAACCGAAGAAAGAATGACGGAATAATTCACCAGCTTTATCTTTACCAGCAGCAAAGACTTTCATTCTATCCGCAACCTTATCAATGTTTTTAGTCATTTCTAAAGTAGCCGACTTAACCTTCGCCTGTGGTTTGTATTCTAAAGTTTTGAGATCTAAAGCTAAAATTTCACTTTTACCTTCCGCATTTTTTATTTTTTTGTAGAAACCTTGTTTGGTTTTGTCGCCCAACCAATTATTTTCAGCCATTTTCTCTACGTAAGCTGGTAGCTTAAATAAGTTATGTGCTTTATCTTCTGGGCAATTATCGTATAAACCTTTGGCTACTTTAATCATCGTATCTAAACCTACCACATCCGAAGTTCGGAGAGTTGCAGACTTAGGACGACCTAAAGCAGGTCCGGTAAATTTATCAACCTCTTCAACTGTTAAATCCAATTTTTCCACAGAGTGAAGCAACGCCATTATCGAGTAGACCCCCACGCGGTTAGCAATAAACGCTGGTGTATCTTTACATAATACCGTGGTTTTACCTAAGAATTTATCGCCATATTCCATCAAGAAACTTACAATTTCTGGATTGGTGTGTGGCGTTGGAATAATCTCTAATAATTTTAGATAACGAGGCGGATTGAAAAAGTGAGTTCCGCAGAAATTCGCTTTAAAATCTTCGCTTCTGCCCTCGGCCATCATATGAATTGGAATACCTGAAGTGTTAGAAGTAATTAGCGTGCCTGGCTTTCGGTATTTTTCTACTTGCTCAAAAACGGATTGCTTAATCGCTAAATTTTCTACCACAACTTCAATTACCCAATCGTAATCAGCAATTTTCGACATATCGTCGTCGAAATTACCCGTCGAAATCTTGCTTAAAAACTTCTTCGAGTAAATTGGCGATGGATTACTTTTTACAGCAGATTGTAAAGCAGCATCAACAATTTTGTTTTTAACAGCTTTACTATCTAAACTTAATCCTTTGGCTTGCTCTTCGGCACTTAACTCTTTTAGCGCTATATCCAATAAGAGCACCTCAACCCCAATGTTTGCAAAATGGCAGGCAATACGAGAACCCATAATGCCAGAACCCAATACCGCGACCTTTTTTATTCTTTTCTCCATTATACTTTCTTTGTTGGCGCATAGGCCAATGTTAACTGGTTAACTTTTTCTAACGTAGCTATTAATTGTTCCTTTTCTTTAATACTAAGTTTTTCGTTCAGGTATTCATTAAACTGAACAACCACATCTCTTGCAAGTTTTCTTTTTTCAATACCGAAAGGTGTTAAATAAACTTTTACAGATCTTTTGTCGCCTTCCGAAGTTTCTCTGTAAATTAGTCCCAACTCTTCCATATTGTTTAACATACGAGATAAACTGGTTGCCTTAACACCGAGCAAACCTGCCAAAGCAGATACTGCAGTTCCGTCAGCGTCGATGTTAATCAAAACATAACCTATGGCTTGAGTAATACCAAAGCCAGCGGCAATTTGATTATACGTGTTAGACACATTCTGCCAAACCACTTTCAAAAAATAATCTACGGTTTCTTTCTGCTTCATTATTTATTATGCTTGCATAACAAATTTATAGATTAGATTTTGACTTTGCAAGAGGAAAAAAAATATTTTTTAATTTTATGAAAGATAACTGGCTGGAATAATAAACTTCCCGCAGAAGCTCTCGTCGCTTAATAACTAATATTTAGTGATACGCTATTCACCCATTTATTTATGCGCATAAAATATGTAATTTGCGGCAATGAAAAATATTTTGCTTTTGATAATAAACCTCCTGATCATCAATACCGCATTGGGTCAGAAAAAGCTGATAAAAAAAATATTCTCCAACGAAAAAGACACCATTAGACGAGCCAGTTTTATGCCAATACCTGTGTTTGGCTATGCGCAAGAAACAGGCTTTGAATTTGGCCTTGGCGGCATTTACTCCCTTTACCTAGATAAGAGGGACACCTCCGTACGGAGTTCAAATTTTTATACTGTTGCTTCTTACTCCACAAAAAAAACATACAATTTTAGTTTGAAAGGCGATGCGTGGACCAAACGCAATGAACTCCATTTTATTGGCGATATTAAGTTTAGAAATATGCCTTTCAATTTTTACGGCATCGGCAACAATACCTCACACGCCAATGAAGATAAACTTGTACAAAGAACGATAAGATTAAACTTCGATGCCGAAAAAAATACGTTGAAAAATGCATACACTGGCGTTTCGCTAGGTTTTGAGAACCACAAATTTACCGATAAAGAATTAGGCGGTATATTTAACACAAGTACTGATATTATTGATAAAGATGGCGGAAAAGTTTTGTTTGTTGGTATTTCACAAAGCTACGATACTCGAAACTCGAATAATTATCCCACAAAAGGCTTTTTTGGACGGATTACTTATCAATATGCACCATCGGTATTTGGTAGGGATAACTTTTCGGGAAGTCAAATAAAACTCAACATTCGAAATTTTTGGAGCTTAACGCCTAAAGTTGTTGTGGGAGTACAAGGCCTATATTATACTTTACAAAGTGATCGTTCTTCATTCTATCTCTTACCACAGCTTGGAAACGACGAGATGATGAGGGGCTATTACGGCGGGCGTTACCGCGATGAAAACCTTACTGCCGCACAAGCGGAGATAAGATACAGATTTATGGAACGACTAGGCATTGTTGCGTTTGGAGGTATTGGAAAAGTGTTTAATAACGAAAATGCCAACTTAAAAAATTTCAAACCCAACTATGGCATTGGCGGCAGGTTATTTTTCGACCCCGAAAAAGGCCTAAGCATTAGGTTAGATTATGGTATTGGCGAGAAGCGAGCCAATGAAAAGCGCCAAAGTGGAATGTATATCAGTCTGTCAGAAGCATTTTAATATGTTGATTATTTTGCGGAACTTAGCTCGCTCTATCTATTCGAAAAATTCCAAACAAACTAACCAGATGTTTTATGTTGCACATTCGAATGAAGACGCTTATTACCCTCCTTTTTTTAGTACCATTTAGTGTACTTGCCCAAAAACCAACACCGAAAGAAATTGCAATTTGGCAAAGACAAGCCCAACAAGTTGAGATAATTAGAGATAAATGGGGAATCGCCCACGTATCTGGAAAAACCGATGCAGATGCTGTATTTGGAATGGTGTACGCACAATGTGAAGATGACTTTAAACGAGTTGAACTCAATTATATTGAGAAACTTGGCCGACTAGCAGAAATTGAAGGCATTAAGAAACTTTATAACGATTTGCAAATTCGTTTGTTGATAGACAGTACGCAGGCAATTAACGACTATAAAAACGCTGAACCATGGTTTAAGAAAATATTAGAGGCCCATGCAAATGCTATCAATTTTTACCTTTATAAAAACCCAGAGGTAAAACCTGCCCTACTTACAAAGTTTAAACCTTGGTATTCATTCTTATGGACAGATGGAAGTATAGGCGCCATTAGTACAGGCAATTTGAAAGTGAACGAACTAGAAAAGTTCTACAATAACGACCATACTCCCACTGCTCAAGTGCCTTGGATACGCGACCAACACAGTGGTTCGAACGGTTTTGCATTTGCGCCAAAGGTTACCACCTCTGGCAACGCTATTCTTTATATTAACCCGCACACCTCCTTCTATTTCAGACCCGAAATTCACATGAAAAGCGAAGAAGGCCTGAACACATACGGTGCGGTTACCTGGGGACAATTTTTTATCTACCAAGGATTTAATGAGTTTTGCGGTTGGATGCATACATCTAACAATGTTGATGTAGCAGACATGTATGCCGAGAAAATATCTAAAATTAAAGATAAATACTACTACACTTACGACAAGAAAGTACTGCCAGTTACTACAAAAGAGATTAGCATTAAATACTTGGAAAACGGTGTAAAGAAAACAAAAAAATTTATCACGTACTTTACTCATAACGGGCCGGTAATGGCTATTAGAGACGGTAAGTGGATCACGCTGAAGCATAAGAATCAAAATCCTGTGAGTTTGGTTCAAAGCTGGATACGCACTAAATCAAAAAGCTTTGAAGACTACAAAAAAGCTATGGATTTAACAGCTAATGCGTCAAACAACACGGTTTACGCGGATGCCGAAGGCAACATTGCATATTGGCACGGCAACTTTATCCCTAAAAGAGATCCGAAATATAATTGGAGTGAAGTGGTAGATGGTAGCACATCGGCAACGGCTTGGCAAGGGCTACACCCAGTGACCGAAACTGTACACATCTATAATCCAACCACTGGTTGGGTGCAAAATTGCAATTCTACACCTTTTACAGCCATTGGCGATGCAAGTCCAAAAAAAGCTGATTACCCCACCTATATGGCGCCAGACGGCGAAAATTTTAGAGGTGTTGCTGCCTTACGTTTGCTAAAACAACCACGCAAATACGATTTGAACGCTGTAATTGCTATGGCTTACGACAACTATCTTCCAGCGTTTGAGGTTTTACTACCATCATTAATTAAAGCCTACGATGGTTTAGACGCAGCCAACACATTAAAAGCTGAATTGAAAGCGCCGATAGATACCTTACGAAATTGGAATTACTACACCTCTACAAGCTCGGTAGCTGCAACAATTGCGCAAGAATGGGCACCAAAGATTAACCGAGCATTACAAAATGTTTACATTGAGCATGGCGAAAAAGATCAAGTAACGAAAGCAAAAGAATTTGCCCGCACCGCAAAACCTGCCGAGCTGCTAAATCCGCTTAAAGCTACAATTACAGACTTAACCAAGCGTTTCGGTAAATGGGAAATGCCATGGGGCGAAATCAACCGTTTCCAGAGATTAACAGGCAACGTGGTAGAAAAATACGATGACAATGCGCCTAGTTACCCCGTGGCTTTCGGCTCAGCTTTATGGGGTCAATTAGCTTCGTACAGGAGTTCACAATTTAATACTAACAAACTGTACGGTCACACCGGTAATAGTTTTGTTGCTGCTGTAGAATTCGGACCAAAGATTAAGGCAAAATCTATTTTAGCAGGTGGAAATAGTGGAAATCCAAATTCTAAACATTTTAATGATCAAGCGGAAATGTTTAGCAAAGGTGAATTTAAAGATGTACTCTTTTACGAAGAAGACATTCTTAAGCATATGGAACGAAAATATAAACCAGGAAATTAAAAAAGCGGTGGTTCATCAATTTGATGAACCGCCCTTTTTATATCTTCAATTTAAAATGTTCTTTTACCTGTCCTTTTTTAAAATACACTAGGCCAATCCAAAATAAATCTACGGTTATCGTAACGCGAGGATGGTTTTTTATTTCTTCCCAAGCTTCCTTCATGCCTTGGCTCCAGTAAATATCATCGAAAATTAGGATGGAGTTTTCAGTAATTTTTGGCAAACACCAATTAAAATAATTCAAGGTAGCCTCTTTGGTATGGTTACCATCTATATACACGAAATCTAACTGGTCTCTTTCGGCAATTGCCTTAGGGAACAAATCGTTAAAATTACCTACCTGCAACGCTATGTTTGCGAGTGATAAATCTCTGAAATTAGCGGCGGCTACTTCCGCGGTTTGCGGACAACCTTCTATAGTTAATACCTCTGCTTTAGCGTTGGCTTTAGCCAAATATGCCGACGTAATACCTAAACAGGTGCCTAACTCTATAATATTTTGAGGTTGATGATTGTGCGCAATACGATAAATGAGTTGCGCTAAGCGAGGCGACTTTAGCGCATTTTTGGCGATTTGCTTTACTTGTTTTGTACGATTTTTGTTTAAATGAGAACCTGCACCTAGATCTGTAACGGTGATGCTGCGTTGGTCATTTAAAAGTTTTTTTCGCTGTGCCTCGATATCTTGATATACGTTTTTTTTAGAAAAATCGTAAATTACCTCATCGGCTAGCTTATAAACAAACGGCGAATGGGTACCATGCCTAGTTTTTGCGGTTAACCGATGCTTTAAATAATCGGCGAAGAATTGTAAAACCATGAGGTAAAAGTAGAAAGTTTATAGGTAAAAGTAGAAAGTTTTAAAGTGGAAAGTTTAAAGTTGAGCAATATAAGCTGAGGATGTTGCGAGAGGTTAATGGCCGAGCCTTATTATTTGATTTTAAACCCGATTGAAACGGCAGCCCCGAGGCACGAGGGCTATAGTATAAAGCGGGACTGTTGATACCGATAAAAGAAACAATGTGCTTTTCGAATAAAAATAGAGAGGTGATAGGAAATGGATAAGTCTACAGAAATTGATGCGTTGGTGAAATTGCTTGACGACCCGGATGAGGAAGTTTTTGCAAATGTGCAAGAGCGACTTTTAACGTACGGCGGCGAGGTAATTGCCCATTTGGAAACCGTTTGGGAACAGACTTTAGATACTGTTTTGCAAGAACGTATTGAAAATATTGTGCACACTATTCAGTTTACCAACGTTAAACAGGATCTGAATTTGTGGCTGCATAGCGGAGCGTTTGACTTGCTGCAGGGTGCTTTGATTATCAATAGGTACCAGTTTCCGGACTTGGACGAGCAAGCGATTATTAACCAAATTGAGGAAATTAAAAGAGAGGTTTGGGTGGGCTTGGCTTACGAGATGAGTTCTGTAGAGAAAATTAAGCTAATGAACCATGTATTTTACGCTCAATTTGGTTTTAGCGGAAATACTAAAAATCATCATGATCCGCAAAATTCGTACTTAAACCAGGTAATGGATAGCAAAAAGGGTAACCAAATTTCTTTGGCGATTATTTATGCTACTATTGCACAAAAGTTGGATATTCCGGTTTATGGCGTGAATTTGCCGCAACATTTTATATTGGGTTATATTGACGAAGGCAACCCCGATAGAGAACATTCGGTACTATTTTATATCAACGCTTTTAACAAAGGTGCTATTTTTGGCAAACATGACGTAGACCAGTTTTTGCGCCAATTAAACTTAGAACCGCAACCCGGCTTTTATGCGCCATGCAGCAATGCCGAGATTTTACGCAGGGTAATTAGAAACCTAATTTCTGCTTATGAAAACCTTGGCTCTATGGAGAAGGTTGAGGAACTGAAAGAACTCCAATCAATTCTGGAGGATTAAACCGCACCTTTTTTAAAGTCGGATGGTGTAAGTCCATATTTAGATTTAAACACCGTTGAGAAATAGTTTGGCGAGGCAAATCCAGTTTGAAAGGTAACATCTGCAATTGATAATTCTTTCTCATTGGTGAGCAAGTATTTTGCCTTTTGCAGCCGCCTGTTGAGGATGTACTCGGCAATGGTGCAATCTAATAATACTTTGGCTTTGCGGTACAACTGAACCCTTGAGAGGCCCATTGCATTGCTAATATCATCTACAGACAAACCTTCGTTAGCCAAATTTTCTTCTACGATGCTCGACAAATCATTAATGAATTTTTTATCGAGTTTACCTAAATCCCTTTGCGTATTGGAAGAAATATCGCTTGTGAATTTTTCTTTAAGGATACCCCTATTTTTGAACATATTTTGGATGGTAGCGAACAACACATCCATGTTAAACGGCTTACTCATATAGGCGTCGGCCAAGCTGTTGATCCCCGCAATTTTTTGCTCATCGCTGGTACGAGCGGTGAGCAATATTATCGGAATATGTGAAGTACGTAGATCGTTCTTGAGCATTGTGCTGAGCTCTACGCCATCCCGTTCGGGCATCAGCACATCTGAGATAATGAGATCGGGAACATGGTCGGCAGCAAATTCAAAACCCTCTACTCCGTTGCTTGCACCAATTACCTCGAAATTTACGGATAAAGCTTGAAGCAGGAAATTGCGCATATCTACGTTATCTTCTATTAAGAGTATCAGTTTATCGTGTATAGGCTTGCGTTTTTCCTCTAATTTAGTTTCTACTTGTGGCACCACCCCCTCGACATAAGTTTTACTAATCTCTTCGTTAATTAAGTTTTTTACATCCGTAATGGCTTCGTTCTCCAACGTACGAATGGGTACGGATATTTCGCAAATGGTGCCCTTGCCCTTTTCGCTTTTTAATTGGATATGACCTTGGTGTAAAACGATAATATCTCTACAAAGTGATAAACCCAAGCCAGAGCCCGTAACGCCTACATTTTTACCTTGGTAAAAGGGCTCAAAAGCATGTTCTAGTTCAGCTTCGGTCATCCCCAAGCCTGAGTCTTCTATTTTTAAGAACAATTCATCATCGCTAGAATCTACCGAAATATAAACATGCCCATACTTTGGGGTGAATTTTATGGCATTGCCCAATAAGTTAAATAAAACTCTATCGAACAGTTGCGTATCTACCGTGCCGTATAAAGTTCTGGATTTGCTGAGCACACGTAGGTCAATGTGTTTCTGTTTAGCAGCATTTTCAAAGACCTGCACAATCTCTTTAACAAAAGCAATCACATCAATTTTACTTAATTGCAACTGCATTTTTTCGTCGCCAATCTTTTTAAAATCGATGAGTTCATTCACTATTTTCAAAATTCTACGAGCGCTTCTTTGAAGCAATAGTAGCCTATCTTTTGCTTGCGATGTCAAGTTGCGTTCTTTTAACAGCTCCTCAATAGGTAGTAACATAAGCGTAATTGGAGTGCGAAACTCGTGCGAAACGTTGGTGAAAAACTGCATTTTTGCTTCATTTGCCTCTGCCGCTTTGTTTGTCATTTCGAGCAAACGTCTTTCGTTGGCAATAATTTCTCTATTTTGATTTTCGAGCTGCTTGTTATTTCTCCAGTTAAGCGTAAGTGAGTAAAAGGCAACACCCCCAAACACAACAGCCAATACTAAACTTGCCACCAAAATATTTAAGGTAAAGCGCTGCCCGCGATAAACTTGACGCTGCTCATCAATCATACTTTGCTGACGCTCTATATCTAGCTGTTGTTTATCCATGCGCTCCTCTTGCATTTTCATCAGCTGTACATTGCTTCCATCAATTACTGTAGTTTTAAGCAAAGTATTTGCATTGTAATCTTGTTTGTTGAGAATTTGTATAGCTGTTGCGATAGCTTCCTTTCCTCCGGTTGGGTATACCACTGATGCTCTAAGTATGCCGCGTTCAATAAGATCTAAACCATTACCCTCTCCCCTCAGAGCGTCTACCCCGATTAACTGAATTTTCTCATGAAGTCCCCAAGCCTTAAGTTGCTCATATACTCCTAGCGCCATTTGATCGTTATGCGCAAACACAAGATCGATTTCGTTTAATATAGTGGCGTCTTTAGCCACCCGTGCTTTGGCAACATCTTTAAGCCAGTCGCCATGAACGTATTGTTTTATTTCAAGTTGAGGATATTTTGCGATAGCAGCATCAAAACCCCGCTTCCGATCAATAGCCGGAGACGAAGCTTCAAGCCCCATAATTTCTACGATGTTTGCGCCGCGTTTATACTGTGCGCCAATATAGTGCCCTGCAATGTTTCCAATTTGAAAATTGTCTGCCCCAACGTAAGCTGTATACTTATTAGATGCAATTTTTCTGTCGATAACAATAACCGGAATCCCCATTTTCATTACGCTCTCCACCACTTCTGTAAGCGGTTCGGCTTCATTTGGCGAGATAATTAACAGGTCGATATTTTTAGCTACTAATTCTTCCACTTGCGCTATCTGCGTTTTGCTCTCTCCATTGGCATCGTAATAAAGAAAGTCTACATCCTTGTGAAAGTTCAATTCTCGTTTCATCTCTTTAAGCATGCTAATACGCCATTGGTCATCCCCAATACACTGAGAAAAGCCTATCCTAATTTTTTTTGTTTCGAACGGTCCATTGCAAGCAGAAAATAGACAGAAAGCTATAGTATAGAGCATCAAATATTTCAGACAGAAAAATTTCATTTATTTAGAATGGTTTATTTGGGAAACTACGAAAATATATCATTTAATTAAATTTGGAATACTCCTATAAACGCTAAAAATGTAACATTATCAAAGATATCGTATACAATTTCAAAGAAATGACTGGAGATTAAAAACAGCATTTTCAAACTAAATGATTGATCATCAATCTATTATACCAACAACATTGCAAGTAAACACTAATTACAACTATTTGAAACATTTTCGAACGTCTAAAAATACGTTTAGCTCTAATTTGCATTCTATAAACCTTTATAAATTTTTATGCAAAAGAACATCGTATTCACTTGGTCGCTAGTTGTAGCCTTAGGTGGATTTTTATTTGGCTTTGATACAGCCGTAATTTCGGGCGCCGAGAAAGCAATACAGGAATATTGGACTTTAGGCGTTTTTGAACACGGGCTTACCGTTTCGATCGCACTCATAGGTACAGTAGTTGGAGCCTTAGTTGCCGCCATACCTTCAGATAAATTGGGCAGAAAAAAAACCTTGTTTATCATTGCAGCACTTTATCTGTTCTCGGCACTAGGTACTGCCTTGGCTACAGACTGGATGGTGTTCTTAATCTTCAGATTTCTGGGCGGTGTTGGCGTAGGTATTTCGTCGGTTACTGCACCGATATACATTTCGGAAATTGCACCAGCACGTTCAAGAGGTAAATTAGTTGGTTTATTCCAATTTAACATTGTTTTCGGTATCCTCATCGCATTTCTTTCTAACTATCTGATAGGAACTGATGGGGAGCATAACTGGAGATGGATGTTGGGTATCCAGGCATTTCCTTCTATTATCTTTTACCTATTGCTATTTATAGTACCAGAAAGTCCGAGATGGTTAATTTTACATCAAAAGAAAAACGATGAAGCTTTAGCGATATTAAAACGCATTAGTCCAATCGAATATCAAAAAGAATACGATGCCATTATCACTTCGCATCAACAAGTTGAAGACAAAAATCAACAAAACGAACCTCTATTCCAGAAAAAATACAAAGTACCCATTACACTAGCGGTGCTTTTCGCCATCTTCAATCAGGTATCTGGTATCAACGCAATCATTTACTACGCCCCTCGTATTTTTGAAATGGCTGGGCTTGGCGCACATATCTCATTGCTGTCATCAGTAGGTGTTGGTCTAGTAAACTTTACATTCACTTTAATTGCTATCAATTTTATTGACAAGGTGGGCAGAAAAACCTTGATGTATATTGGTACAATTGGTTTGGTGTTGTCTTTGGGCTTAGTAGCTAACACCTTTTTTAGCAACGATTTCTCAGGCTACGCCATTACCATTTACATCATGATGTTTATTGCCTTCTTCGCCTTCTCACAAGGGGCAGTAATTTGGGTGTTTATCTCTGAAATTTTTCCGAACGAGGTGCGAGCCAAAGGCCAAACCCTTGGCAGCTTTACCCACTGGATTATGGCAGCTATAATTGCTTTCGTTTTCCCATATCTTGCCGAGCAACTTGGCGGTGGTATTACGTTTGCATTCTTCACCGTGATGATGGCGCTTCAATTCATTTTTGTATGGAAAATGATGCCCGAAACTAAGGGGAAATCATTAGAGCAAATTGACGTAACTGCATTTGGACATTAATTAACCGTTGATGAAGAAAGTAATTTGTTTCGGAGAGATTTTGTGGGATAACCTGCCCAACGGCAGATTAGCCGGCGGTGCGCCGATGAACGTGGCGTATCATTTACGCAAATTAGGCATTGACGCTTCTTTAATCAGCCGAATTGGCAATGATAAAGCAGGAAATGATTTGGTTGATTTTATTAGCTCCATCAACCTTTTGGCAAACAACATACAAATAGACAAGCAACAGCAAACCAGCGAAGTTATTGGAACGCTAAAAGCTAATAATGAGATTGTGTATGACATCGTTATTCCCACAGCGTGGGATTTTATTGAGTGGGAACATAATTTCGAGGCAGCTATGGCACAAACCAGTATTTTCTTGTTCGGCAGCTTAGCGAGCAGAAACGAGGTCACTAG
Organism: Pedobacter sp.; assembly: GCA_045629525.1. GTDB lineage: Bacteria > Bacteroidota > Bacteroidia > Sphingobacteriales > Sphingobacteriaceae > Pedobacter. Next base: position 753,333 of record JAZQRH010000019.1, on the reverse strand, counting down.
AAACACCTTAATGCAATTATTAGAAATCAGTAAATACTCGGCCTTTGACGTTAACTTACGGGCCCCACACTATACTGAGCACACCATTAAAGAACTATTAACAAAGGCTGACTTGGTTAAAGTAAACGAGAACGAGATTGAAATACTGGGTACATGGTTTACTTCCTTTAAAACAACAGAAGATCAGGCAAAAGCTCTATTAGAGAAATTTAAGCTACAAGAATTAATTGTTACCAAAGGCGGAGATGGTAGCAGCTATTACAGTGTGGATCAACACATATCACAAAAATCTATCCCAGTAAATGTGGTAGATACCGTAGGTAGTGGTGATTCGTTTCTTGCAGGCTTTTTAGCTAAAAAACTTGAAGGATTATCGATTGAGGAGGCCTTCAAGTTTGCCAATCAACTCGGTGCATTCATAGCCTCTAAGCCGGGAGCCTGCCCTAGTTATGATAAAGACGAAATCATAGTTAAATGATATCGCATCGTAGAAAAGCGACCTAAAAATAATTGAAACCAAACAACAACAGGGAGACTAGCTTAAGCACTGGTTTCCCTTAAAAAGAAGATTTATCTAACCAAAATGATGCAATATAAATCAACAAACAAAATGCTAAAGCGGCTAAGCTATACGCTGATGCTTACCTTATGTTACGGGCTAGCGTTTGCCCAAAGCATTAATGTTTCTGGTACGGTTACAGACGAGTTCGGTTCACCACTTCCAGGAGTAAGCGTGCTCGTAAAAGGTACCAAAACCAGTGCTACTTCAACAATTGACGGAAGCTACAGACTGACAGTTGCCAGCGAAAATGCATTGATCGTGTTTAGCTATTTAGGTTTCGAAGCGGAAGAGCGCAAGGCACCTAAAACAGGCGTTTTAAATGTAAGACTGAAACAACGAGAAACGGAACTTAATACGGTTGTGGTTACTGCATTAAACATCAGCAAAGAGCAAAGATCTTTGGGTTATGCAGCACAAACCTTAGACAGTACTGTAATAACCAATGCAACTTCTAACAATTGGATGAATTCTTTAGAAGGAAGAGTTGCAGGCTTAAATTTAAATTCTGCTGGTGGAGCCATGGGAAGCGCTGAAATTATACTTCGTGGCGAAAAATCGTTGCAAATAGGTAGTAGCGGGGCGCTAATTGTGGTAGATGGCATCCCAGTAAACAATAGTGTGCCTAGTCAGGCTGGCGGTGCTTATATGTCGATAGATTCACCTAATGACATTGGGACCAGCGCAGGTGACATCAACCCAGAAGATATTGCATCAGTTTCGATATTAAAAGGTGCCGCAGCTACTGCGTTATATGGATCTAGAGGGGCAAATGGTGCCGTTGTAATAATTACCAAATCTGGTAGTGCTAAAAAGGGTTTAGGTATTACCGTTACCTCGAACACCAATTTATCGAACATTAACAAATGGCCAGAATACCAAAACATATATGGTGCCGGAGGTAACTCGACCTTAAAACACTACTCGTACGGAACTTCTAATGCTGTCAGCACCTCGGCAAGTAGCGGAGCTTGGGGACCAAAATTAGATACTGGCGCTATGTATTACCAGTACAACCCTGCAACACAAGGACAAGGAGCAGAGCCTACACCTTGGATTTCCTATCCAAATTCGCGTACCGACTTTTTTAGAACAGGTTTGTCAAGTAACAACTCCATTGCTATTGATGGTGGCAATAAAACAACTAGCGGTAGGATCTCGATAACCAATTTTCAAAACCGCTACATCTTGGAAAATATCAGTAATCAGAAGACAACGGTAAACTTCTCTTTAGATCAGCAAATTAATGACGACATGAAATTGTCAACTAAAGTTACTTACTATAACGCTTCGTCTGATAATTTACCGGTTATAGGCTTTAACCCAAGATCTGCATCTTATTTTCTTGTAAACACCCCTGCCAACGTAAATATCGATTGGTATAGAGATTATTGGAGAGTAACAAATGGAATAAGACAAGTAGATGTGCAACAACATAGGCCATTTAACAGTAACATCGACAATCCTTACTTCGTATTATACGAAGTGTTAAATCCATCGTCTAGAAATGGTGCGTTCGGTAACATCAACTTTAATTACAGAATTTCGCCTTTCTTAACATTTAATGCTAAAACAGGTATCAATATGTATACCGATATTACCGCCAATCAGCAGCCTAAAAGTAGTAGAAACTGGGTAGATGGATTTTACAGGGAGCAAAATGGCTTTAGATATGAGCACAACTCCGACTTTTTATTAAGCTATAAACGCCCTGTAAATAAAGACTTCAATATTAGCCTATCCGCGGGTGGCAACGCCATGCGTAACTCGTTTAATAGAACCATTGTTTATTTAGATAGACTTTTAATTCCTGGGCAATACACCTTAGCAAACGGCGTAACCCGCCCAATTATTAGAGGATATAAAGAACAGAAAGCGATTGCAAGTTTGTATGGATTTAGTAACATTTCATACAAAAACTTTGCCTTTTTAGAATTAACAGGTCGAAACGATTGGTCGAGTGTTTTCGCTCCCAATTTAAATTCTTACTTCTACCCTTCTGCTAACTTAAGTTTAGTACTTACAGATATGCTGAGTATGAAATCTAAACTTTTGTCATACGCAAAAGTAAGAGCTTCTTATGCAGAAGTAGGTAGCGATACTAACCCATACCGTATTGAGAAATATTACTCGAACAGTGATTTTAACTCTAGTGTAACCAACCCAACAGATTTACCGAACTACACTTTACGTCCCGAACGAACTAAAAGTTACGAAACCGGCTTAGATTTACGTTTACACAAAAATAAAATCGGGATTGATCTGACTTATTACTTAGCAGATACCTACGATCAAATTCTACGTGTTCCAGTTGATCCATCTAGCGGCTACTATAACTACTTTATGAATGCAGGAACTGTGCGCAACAAAGGCGTTGAGTTGGTGGCTTGGGCTAAGTTAATTGAACGTAGAAATGGCTTTAACTGGAGGCTGAACGTAAACGCAGCGGCAAATCGCGGAAAAATTATTAACCTAAACGACGATATCGAAACCATCAGCTTATTTAGCATGGCTCCAACTGCATTGCTAGGCGTTAAAGGTGGTTCTATAGGAGATATTTACGGCTTGGCTTATGCCAGAAATCCAGAAGGTAAAATTATCTATGAAAATGGCTTGCCACAATTAACCGAAGAAATACAAAAAGTAGGTAGCGCTGTACCAAAATTCAAAGGCGGCATTGGCTCAGAATTTCGCTACAAAACCTGGAAATTTAACGTGCTATTTGATGGCGAATTTGGTCACAAAAAATACAGCTTAACACACTCCGCTTTAATGACGCAAGGTTTACACAGGTATACCCTACCGGGACGTGAAGAAGGTGCAATTATTGGAACAGGGGTAGTGCTAAATGAAGACGAAACTTACTCGCCAAACACCACCCCAGTTATTCCATCGAACTATTTCTTAGGTCACTACGATGCGCAGAATACCGAGCGAAACATTCACGATGCTTCTTTTGTAAAATTCCGTGAATTTAGAGTAGAAAAGACATTCAATGCAAAATCATTAAAAAAATTAGGATTAAACAGTGCAACTGTAGGTGTTTACGGAAGGGATTTATTTATCTGGACTACGTGGCCAGCTTACGATCCACAAACCAGCTCATTCAACAATGGAACCATGATACAAGGAATTGAGATTGGCCAAATGCCATCTACAAGAACCCTTGGAGTTAACCTTCGTTTCGCCTTATAAAAGTTACGTTATGAAAAAAATATTCTGTTTATCACTTGTCTTCATCATCCTAATTTCAGGTTGTGCAAAAGACTTTGAAAAATTATCTAAAAACCCTAATGGGATTAAGGACGCATCTGCGGCAACCTTAGTATCACAGACTGTATATAATGCCATTGTAGCAAGATTACGTGTAGCCAAAGGCGTAGGGAATGAATTAATGGGCTATACCGTAGCTAAATCTGAAAGAGCATATACTCAACGTTTTGATATTAGAAACACCTTGGGTAACGATTTCTGGAACAGGCAGTACACCATACTTACCAATGTGCAGGATATGTACAATAGGGCTACTAAAGAAGGTAACCCTAATTATCAAGCCGTTGCGTTAACGTTAAAAGCCTGGATTGTATCAGATCTTACCGATACCTTCAGAGACATCCCTTATTTTGAAGCTACCAAAGGCGACAGTTTAAAATTTTTGCCAAAATTTGATACGCAAGAAGAGATCTACGATGATTTGTTACAAAATCTAGACCGGGCAGCTTTATTGTTTGATAACAGTAAAACCATGATGGCCTCTGGAGACATCCTTTATGGCAATAAATCAACAACTTCTTTACAAATCACAGCTTGGAAAAAGTTCTGCAATTCATTAAGATTACGCCTTTATATGAGGGTAAGTAATGATGCAAAGTACAATTCGCCTGCTAAGATTAATGAAATTGCCAGAAACCCTGGTACTTACCCGATTTTTGTAAATGCTTCGGACCAGGCGTACCTACCATTTACTAACGAACTACCGTTTTACAACCCATATTATGCTACCACATCTGGTGGATTTGGTGGCGGTGTAGCACCGAGCACCACCATTATGGATATGCTACAAGATAGTGCAGATCCGCGTTTATCTATTTACTACACTAGAGGTGTGGCGGTTTGGACACCGTTGAGAAGTGGCTTCCCATTAGGTGTAGGCAGAGATTTATGGGTAAATGGTACTTCATACATGAACTATACCTTACACAACTCTCCTCGCTTAGGCTTAATTATGAGTTACGATGAGGTACAATTCATTTTAGCTGAAGCTGCACACAGAGGATGGTTAACTACTGGCATTACTGCAAAAACTTACTATGATAATGCTGTGAAAGCAAACGTTGAATTCTGGGGTATCACACCGTCTACAACTTTCTTAAATCATTCACGTGTGGTTTACGACAATACCCTGGAACGTATTCTTGAACAAAAATATATATCCAACTTTTTTAGAGGATTAGAAGCTTGGTTTGATTACCGTAGAACTGGATTGCCCGTTTTAAATATCGATCCTTTAGCAGACAATGGTGCAAAAGTGCCAAGCAGATTACTTTATCCAGTATTAACGCAAAGGTACAACCCTACCAACTATCAAGCTGCGGTAGCCAGGATGGGTGGCGACAATATTAATATTAAATCATTCTGGGAAAAGCCATAAATAGCTAATTGACCAAATCAAAGAAATTAAAGTAAGCGCATGAAAAATCAAACTTACAAAACCAATAGAAAAATTACCGATAGTTACAAGCTATTTATGGTTATGTTGGCGGTCATTACCATCAACATAACTTCTTGTAAAGAATCTGATTACCTATTAGGCACCCCGGTTAAGGTTGAAATAACTACACCACCAGAAGAAAATGGTGAAGGTGTTACCATCAATTACCGTAGCCCATTAGTTTTAGACATTGGCGATTACATATCAGGCATTGCGCCTGTAATTACGGGCGATATTTTACCTGAAGTTACCCCAAATTACGTGACTACGCTGTACGGAGATGACGTTTACGGCAGCACCAATGGGCCGCTTACTTCCGACGTGAGGTTTGCCTATCCGCTTGGATTTACAATGGATAATGATGGTGTAATTTACGTAAGCGAAGACGGTAGAAACTACATCAGAAAAATTTCTCCAACTGGAGATATTCGTGTAACCGTATTTGCTGGGGCAAGTAATGGCGCCGAGGGTATTATAGACGGTGTGGGTAATGATGCACGTTTCAAAGTGCCCTTGGATATTACCATGCATCCTATAACGGGCGATATTTACGTGGTAGACGAACATCGTGTTAGGCGAGTAACCAAAGACGCCGATGTATATACGTTTGCTGGCTCTCTAGCTAATACGGTAGGCTTTACCAATGGTACTCCGGCAGAAACTACCTTCGATGATGTGACTGGCATTGCTATTGCCAAAAACGGCGATATGTACTTTGTAGATAGAGACAATCACGCTATTCGTAAGTACATTGCTGCCGAAAATAGATTTATCACTTTTGCCGGTGGCGGTACTGGTGTTGCAGGTGTTTCAGGTTATGTTGACGCCCAAGGCACCAATGCCCGTTTTAAAAGTCCGGTACGCGTAGCACTAGATAAAGATGAGAATGTAATTGTGGTAGATAGATCTAACTACTGTATTCGTAAAATAACACCAGACGGTACCGTAAGCACTATTGCCGGTAGCACTGCCAGAGGTTACAGACCTGGCAATGGCACAAGTGCAGGCTTTCAAGATCCATTTGGTGTAGCTATCGATCCTAATAATGGCGATATCTATATTGGCGACTATGCCGGCAATCGCATCAGAAAAATTGTTGTCAACGGCGATGTTATTGATGTAATTGGTGATGGTACTGCAGGGTTAGTTGACGGCGTAGCTAATGTGGCAAAAGTAGACCAAGTAAGTGGGATGATGTTTGGACCAAACGGCATGTTACACTGGGTGTCGAGACGAGGCTCATTAAGAACTTTAATCACCAAAGGCTTTGATATCAAACCATCATTACCAGCAGGTTTAACCTTAGACCCATACACAGGCGTAATTTCTGGTACACCTACCGAAGCAAAAGCACAAACCGTATATACGGTTACCGCCTACAACGGCCGCGGAGAAATTGTAGCCACGACAGACCTAATATTAACCACAAAATAATTTTTAACCAGATAGTGGCAGTACGTTGCCACTATCATAATTATAAATACTATGAATAAAAAATTTACTAAACATTTATTAGCTGCCACGCTAATTGCTTTTGCAGGGAGTGCGGTAGCGCAAAAACCACTCGCTTACAAAAGCACTAATCAACTTTTAATAAACACACCAATTAGTGTATTAAAACCTAAGCATAATGATACTACAATTGTGCCTTATTATGTGACACAATTTAACGTTGGTTCTACATTAACTGATCCACTAAATGCGACATTTGATGACAATTTCATGTATATATCTGAAGATGGCGCTTCTGATCATATTCGAAGAGTTGATCTAAGTGCTAATCCAATCACCTCAACAATTATCGCTAACGAAAGCATAGTTGGTTCCCCAATGGCAGCGCCACTTGGATTAGTAATGGGAGATTTTACCATTACCTCCGGACAGAAAACTCTTAGAGATTTCTATTTTGTGGCTCAAGCGTCAAAAAAGCTATACTACGCTAACCCCAATGCTGCTGGGAATTATACTTTTACAGAAATAACTCCAGCTTCTCCAATTACACCGTTTAACTATCCTCACGATATTGTTCACATCCCTAACTCAAATCCGACAGCTTATATTATTTCCGACAGAGGAAATGAAATTGGTAATAGGTTGTTGAAATTTACTCCTAGCGCAGCGACGCAATTTGAAGTAATTGCCATACCATCTGCAGAATTATGGGAACCAGCTAGTTTAGCATTTGATGCCAGTAATAATTTATATGTTGTTAAATCAGTAAGGGGCAATAAGAAAATTTTAAAAATAAATATGACCACTGGTGATTATGCAACACTTATTGATTTAGGTACGGCGGCGGCTTTTCCTATTGCTATTGAGGATGATAGATTATTCTATCGGTCAGTGAACACAATTTTAGTCGCCAACAAAAACACTGGAGAAACAATTTATACAGCATCACCAACTACGGGAGATCCTAGTGTAATGAACCGTCATAACTTCAGCGACCCATTTTCAATTAAAAAAAATCCAACAGACGGAAATCTTTATGTAGCAAGTAAAGGCCATGATAGAATAGAGATGATTAACTTAAATAAATATACAGTTTCGCCAGCATTGCCTACTGGTTTAATACTGGATCCAATAACTGGAGAAATTACAGGAACCCCAACCGCTTTATCGTCTAAACAAATTTACACCATTTCAATTGTTACTAATGCCGCAACTGCAGAAACTAAAGCTACAGACCAATTAGAAATTGAGGTGGTAGCAACCCTCCCAGTAACCCTTGCCTCGTTCGAAGCTAAGAAACAAACTAACGGTAGCGTAAGCTTAACTTGGGGTACATCTTCAGAAACTGATAACAGCAAATTTGTATTATCAAGAAGTACCAATGGTGCAAACTTTAGCACTTTAGTAGAAAGAGCAAGTTTAGGTGCACAAGGTGGTACGTACAACTTTACTGACATTAAACCATCAAGCGGTGCTAACTACTACAAATTACAACAAGTAGATAACGATGGTACTACAAAAGACTTAGGCATTAAAGTAGTACAAGGTGGTTTAGTAACTGCAGCATGGTCAGTATATCCAAACCCATCAAAAGGTAATAAAGTAACAGTTAATTACAGCGGTAACAGCACTACACAAACTGCAAAAGTTTATGATGTAGCTGGTCGTTTAGTACATAGCCAAGTAGTTACGTTAAATGGCGAAACTATCATCAGCTTTAACCCAGCCTTAGCAAGAGGTATTTATACCATTTCATTAGGATCGTTAGGCGCACAAAAATTGATTGTACAGTAAAAGAATATCAAAACCAAACAAACCCGAGAGCCTCGAGTGTTCTCCCAACACTCGGGTGCTTTCAATTATTTAACCAACAACCGATGTATAATTAATGCTATAAATAAATAAAGGGTGAAGTCGAAAGCTCCTTTGTCATCCTGATCCTGTCGCAATTATAAAAGTTTCGCCAAGCTCAGTATCACATAGTTAAAAAACCTTATGAACATCACTAAAATACATCTAGAAGATTATCAATCGTAATAACCAAATTAAAAAATCATGATATTAAGAACGAAAACCTTAGCGCTCGCAATCACTACAGCATTTTTCGCCACTAATACTTTTGCCCAAAAAGTAGCAGACAAAGACTACGGCAAAGTAATTACCATGTACGGTGATGGCACTCCGGGAAATGCAAATGGACCTAATAGAGAAGATGTAAGATTTAATGCTCCGCTTGGTTTAACTTTTGATAAAGCAGGTAATATCTACATCGTAGAGGATGGCGCTAAAGGTGTGAGAAAAATTACTCCAAAAGGTGAAGTTTCGTTATTTGCCGGCTCTGATTCTAAACAAAGGGCCTTAACTGATGGTAAAGGAACTGCAGCAAGATTTAACATTCCATTAGCTATTGCTACGCACCCAAAAACTGGAGATTTCTACATCGGAGATAATAACCGTATTCGTAAAATAACTGCCGATGGTACAGTAACTACTTTCGCCGGCGACAAAGGAGGTAAACCGGGTAATGCCAACGGCGCTCCAGAAGCATCAAGTTTTGGCTACATTACTGGTATTGCCATAGATAAAGATGGAAATATTTACGTTACTGAAAGAGGCACCCACGCAATTAGAAAATACACTGCTGCAACCAACGAATTTTCCACATTAGCTGGAGGCACCATCGGCTATGCAGATGGCAATGGCGAAGAGGCACAATTTAAAAACCCAACCAATTTAGTGGTAGACGAGCAAGGAAATGTGTTTGTAACCGATAGAGGTAATGCCAGAATCAGAAAAATTACACCTGATGGTACTGTAAGCACCTTTGCTGGTAGTGGTGCCGCTGCCGATGTAGACGGTAAAGGAACCGCAGCTTCTGTTAAAGATCCATTCGGCATCGCAATAAAAGGAACCGACCTTTTTATTAATGGTTATTTCAGCAACAAAATTAGAAAAATTGATGCTGAAGGTAATGTAACCACGCTTGCGGGTAGTGGTGTAGCCGGATTGGAAGATGGCATAGGCACTGCCGCAAAATTAAACCAGCTTACTGGTATGGCTATCGGCCCAGATGGTAATCTTTACTTCACAGAACGCGTCGGCACACTGCGTTCAATTGTCCTAGAAGCTAGTAAAAAGAAAGGCAAAAAGTAATCAATTGATGCGCTTGATTAGTGCGTAAAGCATATGAACCCATACACAATGATAAACCCAAAAGTTGCACTTTGCACACTCCTAAGTGCCTTTACCTTAAATACACAAGCACAAGAAAACTTTACATCGAAAGTGCCGCAATACAAGTTTTCGAACGATGCAAAAAAACAGTTAAAGGAACTCGAAAATAATCCTTTGTTGAAGAGATTTTCAGAATCGAGAAAGGAATTAGCTAAAGATCCACATCGTCCATTATATCACTTTACCAGTCCTGAAAGCCGACTAAACGATCCTAATGGATTAAGCTTTTGGAACGGTAAATGGCATTTATTTTATCAAGGTTATCCACCTGAGGACACCAGACAACACTGGGGACATGCCATTTCAGATGATTTAATTAACTGGAAAGATTTGCCTTACGCTATCTATCCAAATCCTGAGCGTGCATCCTTTTCTGGTGCTGTAATTATCGAAAAAGATCGAGCTATCGCAATGTATCATGGAACTAACGTGGGTAACATTGTAGCCGTTTCCAAAGATCCGTTATTATTGACCTGGGAGAAATTAACAGGTAAAGCAGTTATTCCTTTAAAATCGGATAACAAGAATTTCCCTCCTGCTATCTTCGACCCTACCATTTGGAAAAAAGGCGATTACTACTACTCGCTAAGTGCAGGTAGAGAAAACATGCGACCAAGTAACATGCCTTTCCCAACTAATTATCTTTTTAAATCAAAAGATTTAGTGAATTGGGAATACATGCACAAGTTTATTGAAGGCGATAGATTTACCCTGCCGGGAGATGATGGCGCTTGTCCGTATTTCTTACCAATTGGCGATCCAGATGGTGATAAATACATCATGCCATTCTTCAGTCATATGACTGGCGGACAATATTTATTGGGTACTTACGACAAAGAAAAAGATAAATTCTACGTAGAAAAACACGGAAAATTCAACTTTGGTCCGGTAGGCCCAGGAGGTGTACACGCACCTTCGGCTTATGCAGATGGTAAAGGTGGTGTCATCATCATCTTTAACATGAACCGAGGCAAAAACACCAAAGGTTGGGATCAAATCATGAGCTTGCCTCGTAAGTTGATATTGTTACCAAACAACGAAATAGGTGTTGAGCCAGTTAGCACAATCGAAAGCCTTCGCGGTGAAAAGCAAGAGCTAAGCAACATCACCTTGCCTGCAAACAAAGAAGTGGTAGTGAAAGAGATAAAAGGCAATGCTATGGAAATTAACCTAGAAATTGATGTAAAAACTGCTCAAACATTTGAAATGAATGTGCTGCGCTCACCTGATAAACAAGAGTACACGAGAATATCCTTCCAACGAAAAAAAGGATATTACCCGGGTAGAAGATACGCCAGCAAGGCTACCCAAACTACAGGTCATGCCAGTGCCATTACTATTGACAACACCAACTCATCGTTAGCCCCTGATGCGGCATCAAGACCGCCAGAAACTGCTCACGTGGTACTCGATGATAAAGAAACGGTGAAACTTAGAGTCTTCATTGATAAAAGTGTAGTTGAAGTTTTCGTAAACGGAAAACAATGTGTTGCCCTTAGAGCGTATCCTGTACTTGCAGAAAGCATTGGCGTGTCATTTAAATCAATTGGCAACGAAAGTTTAATTAAAAAAATTGAGGCTTACCAAATGAAAGCCATCCAATACTAGTTAAAAATATATAGCGCTTCTCACCAAACAAACTATTAAGTAGGGACTTTATAGTCCCTACTTTTTTAAAATCTCAATCGTAAATGAATATCAAACATTTTTTTGCCGCTCTAATTATATGCCTAAGCGTAATTACCAGCAAAGCACAAAACTACTACAATGAACCTTACCGCGGTCAAATTCATTTTTCGCCACCTCAAGGCTGGTTAAATGACCCTGCGGGTTTAGCCTACTACAACGGTGAGTACCATTTTTTCTATCAGTACAATCCTCACGCTACCAGATGGGGTTTAAAACACTGGGGCCATGCCGTAAGTAAAAATTTATTGCATTGGGAAAATTTAGATATCGCTTTGTATCCAAACGAATTTGGTGCCCGCTGGACAGGTAGTAGTATCATCGACTCTACAAACGTAACAGGCTTATCTAAAAATGGTAAACATCCAATGTTGATGTTTTACACCTCTCGCCCTGCAGAGGCTACTAAACGTTCGCAACGCTTGGCCTACACTTATGATGGCAGAACTTTCCATGAATACCCTTATGATATTGTACCCTATTATGCAAAAGGGAACAGAGATCCACATATTATATGGCACACCCCTACCAAAAAATGGGTAATGGTACTTTACATTAATGGCCCAGGTAGTCACAGGGTGGATTTTTTAACTTCTACCAACTTACTGAAGTGGGAAAAAGTAAGCTCGATTATTGGCGAGCAACCTGCAAAAGAAAACCACTTATTTGAATGTAACGACTTTTTCGAGTTGGCTATTGATGGCAATCCGAAAAACAAAAAATGGGTTTTAACTGGTGCAAATGGCATGTACGATATCGGTACGTTTGATGGTAAAACCTTTAAACAAGAATACAAAAAACTACACGGTATTGCTGGGGCATCATTATATGCCGGAAAAACTTACAACTACGAACCAAAAGGACGTAGAATTGATATTTCCTGGTGGAAAACCAACACTCATCTTGCAGGTATGCCGTTTACGCAATCAATGACTTTGCCAGCAGAACTTAAGTTAATTAACACGCCTAATGGCCCACGTTTAACGAGAACACCAATTAAAGAAATTGAACAACTGCGTAGCACTACTAAAAACTTTGGTGCATTAACCTTAAATAAAAACACTAAAAATCCGCTAGCAGCCATAAATCATGAGCTTTTAGAGATTAGAGCTACAGCTAAATTAGAGAAATCAGCAAACTTAAAATTTGATATAAGAGGTGTTGAGATTAGTTATGATGCCGCCACAGAAATTTTAAAAGTAGATACGTTGGAAATGGAAGCTCCACGTTTTAATAAAGATTTGGATTTAATCATCTATACAGACAGAATTGGAATTGAGATTTTCGCAAATAACGGCTTGTACTATGTTCCTTTTGCGAAGAACATGGATCCTAAAAACAACAAAATTTCGGTAAGTACTAACGAAAAAATCACCTTCAGCAACTTAGATGTTTATACCTTAAAACGTGTTTGGCCAAACAGTGTGGCAGCGCCAACCATTGCTTACAATGCAAACTTTAATCTGAGCGTTGGCATAGAAATTACTGGTGCCAGTCCTAAATTAGGTGGTGGTCCTCTTACGCCATCCATTGAGAAAAACGTGATTCATAGAGTTATAAATATCAGTGGAGTAGCTGGTAATAAAACTGGTGACCGCATGGCTGCAAAGCTAGCGCACCCCTTGGATATCGCGTTCGATAAAGAAGGCAACATGTACATCGCTGAAGACGGCAATAATTCGATTAAAAAAATGTCGAACGATGGCGTAGTTACGCATTTTGCAGGGAGCGAAAACAAAGAAGGTGGTAATGTAGATGGAAGCGCGAAAAATGCCAGATTTCAAGAGCCAACAGGTATTGCCGTACACCCAATTACTGGCGATGTTTATGTGACCGATGCAGCAAATAACAGCATTCGTAAAATTACAGCAAAAGGCGATGTAAGCACATTTGCTGGTAGCACAAACAAAGAAAAAGGCACGACTTTGGGTAGTCCAGCACAAACTAGATTTTCGGCTCCTGCAGGTTTAGTTTTCGATGCTAGCGGTAATTTATACGTTGCAGATAGAGAAAATCATCGCATATTAAAATACACAGCAAGTACCAACAAATTTGAGTTATACGCAGGTAGCACTTTTGGCTTCGCCGATAGCGATAATCCTAAAACTGCTAAATTTTGGAGACCACTAGGTATTGATTTAGATGCAGCAGGCAATTTATACGTGGCTGATAGGAGAAACTACAGTATCCGTAAAATTGAACCTAACGGAAAAGTGAGTACGATTGCGGGCAATCAAGTTAATACTGGGTTTGTGGAAGGTAAAGGAACTGCTTCGAGTTTGGTTGACCCTATTGACGTTGCCGTTGGTGCCGACGGTTACATCTACGTGAGTGATTTTAGAGATTATAGAATTATCCGTATCGATAAAGACAACAACGTTACCAGCTTAGTTAGAAGTGAGAAAACAGGCAGCACTTCTGGACCACTAGCGTACGTATCGCTTAACACTCCGTTTGGTATCAAATTAGGCCCAGATAATAACATTTATTTTGCAGAGCGAAATAACCACACCGTGAGAATGATTTCTTTGAGCGCTTATACCGTTAGTCCGGCACTGCCTGAAGGCTTAACACTAAATCCATTAACCGGCGCAATTACTGGTAAGCCTAAAGCAAAATCAGCAGAAAAAACTTACACTGTAAAACTGAATGATGGCTATGGCAAATTTGTAGCTACTGCTTCGTTCAAATTAGCGGTTAAATAAATCAACATTATGATAGAGCGTGATGAAAAACATAATGATCACGCTCTATTTCCTTAAAAGAATCACCTACCAACATAAACCAAAGTATGTTAAAAATACCATCTCTCTTAATTGCACTATTGCTATTTGTAACTAGCAGTAAAGCACAGGATGAAATTGCAAAACCATTTAATCGTGGCGCTGGACAATTCGATTATTCAGCATATCATCCCCTAAAAGACAAACCTGTAACCATTTTTTATTACATCCCCACCAAAGGTGATGTAAGTAAAATGAAGATATTAATTTCTATGCATGGCGCAGAACGTAGTGGAATGATACAGCGTGGCGTGTGGAGAAACTTAGCCGAAAAACATGGGTTTATTGTAATTGCACCGCAATTTACACACGAAAATGGCTATCAAGAAAACGATTACCAATTTGGTGGTGTATCAAAAACAAAAAAGAAATTCGACTTAAAGCCAGAGGAAGAATGGACATATAAAATCATTGAATCGCTGTTTGATTACACTAAAAAGCTAACGGGAAACAAATCCAAGAATTACGATATGTTTGGTCACTCAGCGGGCGGACAGTTTGTGCACCGTTATTTACTGATGACACCAGAGGCAAGAGTAAACAAAGCTATTGCCGCAAACCCTGGTAACTATACCTACCCTATCGACACCAAAACTTACAATTTAAATACTACTGAAATTGAGACCGCAGACTGGCCTTATTCTCTACACAATACGCCGTTCGCTTCTAAAAAACGATTAGCAGCATACTTTAAAAGAGATTTAGTAATTGCTATTGGCACAGCCGATACAGCATCGACTAAAACCATAGACAAATCGCCTTTGGCAAATTTGGTAAACTTACAAGGAAACAATAGGTATGAGCGAGCGCAAAACTACTTTAATTTTTGCAAGGCACTTGCTAAGCAAAATGAATTAAAGTTTAATTGGACATTATTTGAAGTACCAAATGCAGGACACAGTAGTACGCAAATTGTACACGGCAATCCAAGTATCAAACCCAATAAAATTGAAAACGACGAGTTAGTTTACGCTACTAAAGAGCTTAAAGAGGCTGGCGCATTCCATCTACTTTTCCGAAAATAACAAAACATCATTTTCAACTCATTTTACCTCATAGTTAACTATGAATTTTCTATTCAAAAGAACCCTCGCTTTCTTAACTCTTTTCACTGTATTTGTTAGCGAACCTAGCTTTTCCCAAAAGAAAAAGGAACTCCCTAGAATAAATACATCAAAACAAGCTGAGCTTGGCAAAATTATAAAAGAAAAAACGGAACTAGAGCGTACAAACGCATTAAAACAAGCTCGCATTAAAGGGTGGGACGTAGAAAAAAGATTTAAGGATGGTCGTGTAAGAAGACTAGTTAGTGTAGATACTTTTGGTATTCCTGTTTACGAAGAGTCTGATGATAATGCCATTGCGGCTGCAACCACTAATACTTACAAATTATATGCAGGTGGAAGTTTAGGCTTAAATTTGAGTGGAAGTACAATGCCTGCTGGTTCGGTGGGTTTATTCGAAACTGGCACACCGTTGCTTACCCATCAGGAACTTGCTGGTAGAATAGAATTAAAAGTTAATGCGTCACCAGAGTCGCACGCTACGCATGTGGCAGGCACCATCATGGCCGCTGGCATAAATCCCGCTGCGAGAGGAATGGCTTATCAGTTACCAATGCTATGGGCTTTTAATACCCAAGACGTAAACATGAATAACTACGCTAACCAATTACTAATTTCAAACCACTCTTATGGAACACCAGCGGGATGGAATAAAGAGGATAACGGCAGATGGTATTATTTAGGAAAACACAATAGCACTGAAGATTACAAATTCGGTTACTATGATAGTAGAGCCCAACGCTGGGATGAAATCTGCTACAATGCTCCATATTATCTGCCATTAAAATCTGCAGGTAACTTCAGGACTAGAACCGGGCCGGCGGTTGGCGAAGAATTTTGGGGAGCAAATGCATCTGGAAGTTACGAAAATTTAGGCCCACGACCTTATGGCATTAGCAGCAATACTGGGTTCAACACCATCACAACTTATGGAAATGCGAAAAATATTTTGACTGTTGGCGCAATTCATGGCCTGCCTAATGGTGCACAAACACCAAGTGATATTAAACTAGCGAACTTTAGCTCATGGGGACCTACTGACGATGGTAGAATTAAACCAGATTTAGTAGCTAACGGCATCGACTTACTGTCCTCAGATTTTACCAGCACTACTGCTTACATTAAATCTAGTGGCACTTCAATGTCTACTCCAAATGCAACAGGTACTTTAACTTTATTACAAGAATTATTTCACCAAAACTATAATGCTTATATGCGTTCGGCAACGCTGAAAGGATTGGTACTTTCTACGACTACCAAAGCAGGCGCTAATGCGGGTCCAAACTATGTATATGGCTGGGGTTTGCTTAACGCCGAGCAAGCTGCCAAAGCTATTTTAGAAAACGGTGGTAAAAGTTTAATTGATGAGCGAATGCTTGAAATGGGGGAAATCGAAACACTACAAATGGTAGCAAATGGAAACGAGCCATTGGTAGCTACTATTTGTTGGACAGACCCTGCGGCCGTACCAGTTGCGGAAAGTATTGCGCTAAACAATAATACTTTACGTTTGGTAAACGATTTAGACATCAGAGCAACCGATGGACAAAGCACGCATTATCCTTGGATATTAGACCCAGCAAACCCAGCGACAGCAGCTACCAAAGGTGATAATTTTCGAGATAACGTAGAGCAAGTGTACATCGAAAATCCGATAGGAGGTAAAACTTACACTTTTACTATTGGGCATAAAAATGGATTGAAAGATGGCGCACCTCAACCCTACAGTATCATTATTACTGGAACTGGAGGAGTAAATTATTGCGGCACAAACAATTTACAAATTAGCGATTTAAGTATCAGCAATTTTCAATTTGCTAACATCAACCATTCTCCAAATCATACAGCCAAATATGCTGATTTTACCGATCAACTGATTGAGGTGAGGGAAAACCAACAATATACTTTGACTTTCCAAACCACTGCAGCAAGTAGCGCTAACGCGATTGCAAAAATCTTTATCGACTGGAATAACGACGGTGATTTTGATGATGCTAATGAACTTGTGAGTACGAGCACACCTTTTACGCTAAACGGAAATTACAGTGCTAATATCAATATACCAAGCAACCTATCAGCAAATGCTAACAGCAGACTTCGCGTAGTATTAGTGCAAACAGAGAATGATGACCAAGTACAAGCTTGCGGCGTATATGCTAACGGAATTACTTACGATTACACCATCAAATTCTTAAAAAGCACTGCACTAAATACACAACAAATTATTGTAGATTACGGTGAGACAAAACGTTTGACCAAGGGTGTCGCCATTACATCAATAGCGCCAAATAAAGGAGCAACGGTATCCAAACCTAATCAATACGGCACTTTAACCAATTTTGTGGGAAGTGGAATTTTCGGATCTATGGATAGTCCGTTTCCGTGGAATGCAAACTTTGCAAATCCATTAACCCTAGAATTTGACGATAATGGAAATTTATTCATAACAGAAAATTCAGCACCTGGAAAAATAAGAGCCATGAAGGCTGCAACAAACGAAGTGGTAACCATTTGCGATACCTACCCAGAAAACCATTTTACCTTTGCTGGCATTAACGGTTTAGTCATTTATGGTCAGCGAATTTACGTGGTATCAGAATCATCAAATACGATTAAATACGCGGATATTCCTAGTGATATTTCGACACCATTTACGTTTAAGAGTATCTCCCTACCTGCTGACTTCTCTAATATTATTTCTGACTTAGCTGTTGATTCAACTTCATCTGTTAATTCCCCTATATTTTACATTGCCGACAATAGAAATAGCATTAAACGTGTTCAACTTAACCTTGATATAAATATCGCAACGCGATTAACAGATTTAACCATTCCAAATGCTTCTCCTGGTCTTTACAGGCTAAATCAAATTAAGGTGATGGCTAATAAAGATATTTATGTGGCTAACCGAGGACGACAAACGATCCTCAAATACACATTAAACGGAAATGGTTATACCATTAGCACCTTGGCTGGTGTTGCAAATACGCAACGAACTGCAGATGATAACTTGGCATATAACTCGCCATTATTAAACAACCCTTTAGATGTAGCAGTAGGCGAAAATAATAAAGTATATTTTACAGAATACGAAGGCACTAGAATTAGGGTTTACGACCCTAGCAACCCTGATAAAGTATTAACAGTACTTGGCCAAGATATGGGAGTACCATCAGTAGAAGGAACTGTTGGATACAACGCAAGAGGCGACGGTCATTTTGGATTGGTGATTAGAGATGGCTTCATTTATTTCGCCCAAAGATTGGGCAGAATGATTAGTAAAGTAGATATCTCGTCTGGAAAATTCCCTTACACCATCTCGCCTGCATTACCTGCTGGATTAGTGTTCAACAACTACACAGGCGAAATTACGGGAACACCGATTACGAATTCGCCGTTAACAACTTATACCATCACCACTTATGATAATGATGGTGCAGTAGCTAATACGGCGACGCTAAGTATGGCTGTCGACGAAAACCCACTGCCAGTAACGCTAGTGAGCTTCGAAGTTAAAAAGCAAACCAATGGTGATGCAGCTATAACTTGGGCAACTTCTTCCGAAACCAACAACCGTCACTTTGCAGTGTTAAAGAGTACGGATGGACAAAACTTCAATACATTGGTAGAAAAAACCTCTCTAGGTAATCAAGGTGGTAATTATGCCTTTGTAGACACAAAGGTGGCACCAGGAGTAAATTACTATACGCTTATTCAAATAGATGGCGATGGAACTAGTAAAAACCTCGGTGTAAAAACTGTCTATGGAAACTTTAATGATAACGAATGGGCCGTTTACCCTAATCCAATAAAAAGCAGCGTAGTTAAAATTAGCTTTCCAAGTTTAAATCCCATCCTTAAAAAAGTAAATATTTACAACGTATCGGGTGTGTTAATTTATAGCCAGCAATTACAACTCACTCATGAAACTACCATCGACTTTAAGCAGAAACTGGCTAGTGGAATGTATTTAATCAATATTGAAGGTATAGGCACTAAAAAATTATTAGTTAAATAAAATACACCGTATAAAGACAAATCACACATAAAGAGACCAATCATTGCATTAATCTTATAGAATTGCCTGCTTATCAACAAAGTAAATGCTCGCGATTATTACAATAAAGCTCCACGTGAGATAAATTCATTTTTCTTCCCCAAGGGAGGTTTAATGATCCCTTATGGTTGGTCTATTACAAGGTTGAGGATCACTTCCTTTACCGATATAGCCCTCATGCATTTGCATGGGGGGTTAAAGCACGGTTGTAAAGTAATTATCACTTTTTAATTGGTGAATTCGTTGCTTTGGGAAAAGATTTTTATCATTGCCAACTACAGATTTAAAGAGATGAGAGCAGTAATACAACGGGTAACCGAGGCCACTTGTAAGGTTGATGATAAAATTACGGGAGCAATAAACAATGGCTTTTTAGTTTTATTAGGTATTGAGGACGATGATAACCAGGAAGACTTGCTTTGGCTAGCTCAAAAAATAGCCAATATGCGAGTCTTTAGCGACGAAAATGGTCTGATGAACAAAGGACTAGCAGATATTAATGGTAACATTCTGTTGATTAGTCAATTTACCTTATTTGCATCAACCAAAAAAGGTAACCGACCAGGATTTACAAGAGCGGCCCGACCCGAGAAAGCCGTCCCCTTGTATGAGGAAATGAAAAAGCAATTAGGGTTATTGATAGATAAAGAGATTGCTTGTGGCATTTTCGGTGCCGACATGAAAATTTGCCTACTTAATGATGGGCCCGTAACCATCGTGATTGATACGAAAAACAAAGAATAGCATTTTGAATTTTAATATAGGCAAACTAAAAAACCTTCTCAATTAGCGTTGAGAAGGTTTTTAGTATAAGGATCTTAAAAATTAGTAAGCGCCTAAATAAAAACTGCCCGACTGGTTCTTTAACTTAGCCCCTTTGGTTACCGTTTTTGTTTTGTAATTGATGATGTACAAATTTCCATCGATTCCATTTGGAGTCATCGGCACATAGAAGTTATCTCCAACTATTGCGATGTTCTGGAATTGACCAAAAGTACCTGTTAATGCTTTTCCTCCATTTTGTGCAGCATTAAGACCCGAAAATCCACTATCTGTCTCATTATCTACTGTTAACTTTGTAGCTGTCTTACTATTTAAATCAATTAACGCCAAAAAGCCACCATTTACACCAGTTTGTGTGTATAACACCAAGCCAACTCCGTCTTTGATATATCTCCACGCTCTAATTACAACTGCACTTGAGGTGCCCAAAGCATTCTTTAAGTCAAAATTATAGCCATTATCATACTCATTGGTGGCACTATTGATACGCAAAATTTGTGAACCCGAAGTAGCTGTTGCTTGATAAACATGTCCATCAGTACCCACATACTGGGTCATGGTACGGTAAGAGTGATTGTTTACTTTACTTACCGCCGGATCTACGTAAATTAACTTAGGATTGGTTAACGAAGGATAGTCGACAACTAAGGTAGCTGTACCTAACTCTCTTGTACCACTAGACCAAGTTTGAGCACCCGATGTTGCATTTACGGTAGAAGGTTTTGTGACATCTGTTCTGGTAACATTGCAGCCAATAAAGATTTTTGTTTTTGCGGCATTTAATACCGGAACATCTATACGACCAATTTGGTAACCTGCTTTAGTTTGTGCTGCAGTAAATGGAATAGTAAACTCCGTTTGACGAGAGATTTTAGGATCGTTTAAGTTTAACACCGCAATCTTAGCCGTACTTACAACGTCGTCAAAAGTTGCACCTGCACCCTCAGCGTTATCTACCGCCCTAACTTTTGCAGAAGCATATACACCCACACCAATACCATCTGCTGCTACAACCCAGCGTGGAGAAGCCCCTAAAATAGGTTCAGTATCTACCTCCTCACGAGTGTCAACAAAGTTCTTGGCGCCTTCAACTTTGTATTTGTTAAAAATCCCTCCATCGGTACCAGTGTATTGGATGTTATAAAGAAAATTTCCATTTTTTGAGCCTTGTACACGTGCGGTACGTTGCGAACGTAAAGAATATCCGTTTGCAAAAACGTTTACCTCAACATTCGGATTTGCGGCTTCTTCAGGAGTAATTGCATATGCCATGGTTCCTCCATTACCTGCCTCACCTTCGCTATCAGGGAATGCACCGGTTAAGGTAATATATTGTCTGTCCCAAGTGTCAGGTCCTGAAACAGGAATAGAGCCACTACCGTTGTCTTTCTTACAACTGCTCAAAATTGACACAGCTACAACCGAACCTAAAACTACTGTTCTGATAAAATTATTTTTCATGATTTTATTTGTTAAACTTATTTATGGTGTAATTAAATTTGATATAAAAAGCTCTTCCTGGTTTCTGCACGCCAAAGTTGTCGTACACTTCTGCATTGAGAATGTTTTTAGCATCTAAACTTGCGATAAATCTCCCGCCTGGAAAACGATAGCTCGCCCCTAAATCGTGAAATACTTGCGCAGGTGTAGTAAACCATTCTGACTCCATCCAAATGGTACTGAACGGCGCCACATAGCCAGTATTGTAGTATAAGTTTAAAGTAGATTTCTTTTGAAAGACATCATTATAACGATATTGCACATTTGCATTAACGGTAAAAAATGGCTCGTTAGGTACCTGCTTGTTATAAAGACTATGTCGGTTTCCTCGCTCGTCCTCTTTTAGTTTAAAAAGTGAGTTAAACTTAGAGAAGTTGAGCATTGCATTTAGCCTATTGTTGTAGATGTAGTTCACTTCAGCTTCAAAACCGACAGATTGTGTTTTGGCCAAATTATCGAACTGAGTAATTTGAATATCTTCTACTTGATTTTCTCTACCCTCCACTACAGATTCTTCTCTAGTTTTAAGGACAATCTTATCAAAGCCATTTCTCCAAAACGCATTGCCATATAAAGAGAGTTTATGTAGTTTAGATTTAACGAAGTGATACCGAGCGCCCAAATTATAATTCACCATCATCTCAGGTAAAATATTGGGATTAGACAGCAAATTATTTTCTGGCTCTCCGTAAATATGGCGATCGGTAGGCATGATAAATGATTTCTCTGCCGAAACGATGATGAAACCATTGCGAATTGCCTCGTAAGATAGCGTTCCGCCGAAGCTTTTGTTGTCTTTAGTACTGGTTGAGTTATCGTAACCCATAACACCATTAATTTCCCCTATCGGTGTGCGTTGGTCGGTTTGGTAAACAGCGTATTTACCGAAAATATTGGTCTTCAATTTACCTTTCAACAAATTGGCCTCATAATTAATCGCCCAAATGTTAGTCGTCAAGTTATTTTTGGTGATCCATTTACTTCTGGCAGGGATCAGCAAATCCTGATCATCACGATTAGTTTTTTCGAATTTGTGGTTTAATGATAATCGATGACCTGGAACCATCACATAGGATAGGTTGGATCGCACATTGGTGATGGTCCGATCAATATTGCTCATTACCGCATCGCCTTGTTGCCCCTTACCCGGACTATAACCATAAGTTTCGGGCGGACCATCCGCATTTTTCACCAACAAAGAACCATCCCAATTGTATTTCAAGCTCACCGTATCTTGCAGGTAAGTACTCCTCTTACTGTGTACTGCGTTTACGTTTAGCGCTAACCCATCAATTAAAAGATCTTTTTTTGCATAATTTAAACTTACCACGTGCGCTTGGTATTCATTAAATCTGCCAAAGTAGGGTTTGGTCATTGTAATACCGTGCGGAATATCCTTATAAGTGTCCGAAACATTATAGCCCACAAAAAACTGATCGGCCCACTTTACATCCGTAAATCCAATTTCAAACCTACCGCCAACCGTCTCAAATTTATCGTTAGGGCGCTTAGTGCGGTGGTTTCTAATAATTCTTCCGCCGGGTAAGGTATATTTCGAAAACTTGCCCCACATTTCGTAATTATTATCAGAATGACTAAAGAAACCTGACGCCCTTATCGTTAAGCCATTCTTCTGATTTCGAAATAAGCTCCCAACATCAGCTCGATAGGTATTGAAAGAACCATAGGATACCGAGGCATTGATATTATTTGCAGAAGCATCTTTTTTCGAGACAACGTTGATGGCGCCTCCCACATAATTTCCGCTTAAATGCGCAGGAAGGACACCTTTGTAAACCTCAATACGCTCTATCATGGCCGGCGGTATGTTGTTCAAATTGAATGAGGAACCGTAGGTAGAAATTTCAATTCCGTCTAAGAATATTCCGATGGAATTGCCCGACATGCCGTTTAGATTATACTCTATTGGTGAACCTTCGCCCCCGTTTTGTCGTACGCGTACACCTACAGATCGGTCAAGCAATTCATTTGTAGTCAAGTTTCTTAAGGAAGCTTCTTTGGTTTCGATAATAGAGACCGCGAAACCACTCGTTTCCATTCTCCGCTTTTCAGTTTTACCGCTAATATTTACCTCGGCCAAAGTTTTATTGTCTTTTGCTTTTGTTACTACATTAAACTTACTCCTTGTTGTAGTTACATTAATTTCAAGCTGCCTAGAAATGATTTGCATAGAGGCTATCTCTAACACATATTTACCTACAGCTATATTTTTAAAAAAATAATTTCCTTTATCGTCTGTGAGCACTTGTTTATTTAAAGGCTTAATATTAATCAATGCGCCCACAACAGGTTCATTATTTTCCAACACAACTATGCCTGAGACATCAACTGACTGACCTTGAACCGACAAACAGTAAGTCATTGTGCATAAAAAGGAGATTAAAAAATATTTCATTAAACTTATTTTTTTGCTTTTTTATTTAGAAGAAGTCTAAATAAACGTAACTTGCCGCAAATATAGTCTTTGCTATTACGCGAAAATGACCTGATAAGAAAATTATATAACGCAATAAGAAATAAAGCCAGATGCCACAACAGTTAGATGTTAACATTATTCATAACGCCAAATCAACTTCAGCAAATGCCGAGATGGTGGCTATAGATTTTTTAACACAGTCCGTATATCCGCTAAAGCTGGTAACCAAAGAGTTAAAGCACATTAAAATTACTTTTAACGACGAATGCATCTTGCTATACCTCAACAAACGAGGAAAGACCAATCTCAAATACGCAACACAAGCTGTCAAATTTGAAAAAGAGGAGCAGAACATGTTTCACTTAGCAAGCAATGAACTCATTGTAACGGCAAATAAAAACTCAGAAGCAACACTTTATTTTTTGAGAAAAAAGGCTTTTAAAAATTATATTTTAGCCAATGGTGATGAAAGCAAAACTTTAGAAGGACAGCATTTTAAGATGCACCTTTTATTAGAGCAGAAAACCGCGAACATCATTACCGAAATTGAGCAGTGCGCCTTTGAAGCTCATTTAAAGGGCTTATATACCAAAGCAAAATTAATCGAAATTATAACTTACCAGTTAGCGCAGAGTAACAACATGGAGAATCCAGTTACGCTAAGCGACATTGAGATGGATAGAATGCGTTTGGTTAGAGAGATTATAGACAACAATCTCACTGCAAATTTCACCATTAGCAATTTGGCTAGAGAAGTTGGCACTAACGAACAATACTTAAAAAAACACTTTAAAATCGTTTTCAATAAAACGATTTTCGGTTACATTACCGACCTGCGAATGACTTATGCAAAACAACTTTTGGCGAGTGGCAAATTTAAGGTACTGGACGTGGCCAATCAAGTGGGATATATGCACGCCACCCATTTTACTAAAGCGTTCAAAAAACACTTCGGCCTGCTTCCTCAAAAAATTAAAAACAATAGCTTTTTTATCAGCTTGCCAATATTTAATGCCAAATTCCATTTTCTAGAAACGTTGTTCGCTTATGGCATTATTTAATTTATAAATTTACACCATCAAAAAATTAGCATGACTATAATTGAAGCACAACAAACAATCGACAAATGGATTAATACTACTGGTGTACGCTATTTTAATGAATTGACGAATACGGCTATTTTAATGGAAGAAGTGGGTGAAGTTGCACGTATTATGGCTCGCCGATATGGCGAACAGTCTTTCAAAAAAAGTGATGAGCAAGTTAATTTAGCCGATGAAATGGCTGATGTGCTATTCGTGTTAATGTGTTTAGCCAACCAAACTGGTATTAACTTGGATGAAGCGCTGGTAAAAAATTTAGAGAAAAAATCCATCCGCGATGCGGACCGACATCAAAATAATGAAAAACTGAAATAAGCGGAAGAAGGTTCGCTTCGGCTATTTTTATTTTAAGCCTTCCTGCTTTTATTTAAAGTGCAGCCTTAATGTTCGCCGCAATTTCGGCAAGTTCTTCTTGAGCAAGCTTCAACTTTGCGTTAGCAAAATTCATATCGTTCATTTGGTTGATGGGAATTAGGTGGACATGAGCATGAGGAACCTCTAAGCCAATAACAGCTATTCCAATTCTATCGCATGGATATGCCTTCTTAATAGCTGTTGCAACTGTTTTGGCAAACGTCATTAAACCTCGGTAAGTTTGATCATCTAGATCAAAAATATAATCCACTTCCTTTTTCGGAATAACCAAAGTGTGTCCAATTGTTAAAGGGCTTATGTCCAAAAAAGCTAAATAATCGCCAGTTTCAGCAACTTTATGTGCAGGAATATCACCGGCAACAATCTTAGAAAATATACTACTCATGGATGTTTTGTTTAGAGAGTAGTTGTAAGTTCTGCTCAATGAAGCAAAACTTACAACTACTTAGCTATTATCTAGAGATTTCTAGAATTTCGAACTCAAGTTTACCAGCAGGCACTTGAATTTCTGTTTTATCGCCTACAGATTTACCTAACAAGCCCTGTGCAATGGGTGACTTCACCGAAATTTTTCCAGATTTTAAATCAGCTTCCGTTTCTGCAACTAGCTGATACGTCATGGTAGCACCATTCTTTGTATTTTTAATCTTTACGATCGACAATGCCAACACTTTCGTTAAATCTAACTTAGACTCGTCTAATAATCGAGAGTTGGCCAAGGTATTTTCCAATTTCGCAATTTTTGCTTCATGCAAACCCTGTGCTTCCTTAGCCGCATCATACTCTGCGTTTTCCGATAAATCGCCTTTATCACGAGCCTCTGCAATAGCCTTTGCCATTGCTGCTCTTCCCGAAGTCTTAAGTTGATGTAATTCTTCTTTAAGTTTTTCTAACCCTTCTTTAGTGTAATAGGTAACTTCTGTCATAACGCTAATTCTTTTTCTTTACGCCTATAAAAAACAAACAAGACTATATAGATATTTCACCTACATAGTCTTGCCTTTGATATGTAACGAAGATAAAAGCCAAAAATTACAAAAGCAAATTATTGCGGCAATTTTTACTTTTACCCCATATACACCTCAATAATATGAATGGAGTTATGCCTCCTCTTTTGTGCAAACGCCTTCGTGTTTTACCGGGAAATTAACCGAATTGGCGATGAAGCACATTTTATTTGCCTCTGCATGTAACGAGTTGGCCAAGTCAATATCACTAGAGTTCGAAATAACCACCTTTGGATGTAACACGATTTCAGTAAACTTACCGCTTCCGTCGGCATTTTCGTCCATACTTCCTTCTGCACTATCTTGATAATCGATAACTACAATGCCATTTTTAGAACATAAATGTAAAAACCAAAGCATGTGGCAGGAAGAAACCGATGATAACAGTAAATCTTCGGGATTATACTTTGTCTTATCTCCCAAGAAAACCGAGTCGGAAGAGCCTTGGATAGGAATTTTACCTTCAATCTCTACCTCAAAATCTCTGTCGTATGAGCGATAATCCATTGTACCGGAACCCTTGTTCCCTTTCCAAACCAAATTGGTTTTATAAAGATGTTGCTTAGCCATAATGTTCATGTTTTGTTCCTATGACCAATTTACTTTTATATTTCCAATTTCTCCAACTTTTCTGCTAAAACCTCCGAAATCTTTCTATACGATTCGAAAGTCCAGCCAGCCACGTGCGGCGTTAAAATAATCTTTCCATTAGCCACAAGCTCCTGGTGCCAAACTTGCTCGGCCAAACCTGGGAATTTTTCTGCCTCTAACACATCTAAGCCAGCACCCAAAATTTTGCCGGTTTTAACAGCATTCAAAACAGCTTGCGTATTCACAACTTCGCCTCTGGCGGTGTTAATGAAAAAAATTGGTTTCTTGAAGTGAAAGAAGTATTCATCATTAACCATCTGCCTAGTTTCTTTAGTGAGCGGAATATGCAAGCTCAACACATCGCTTTGCTTTACAATCTCTTCCATGCTTACTTCTCTAGCAAAATCATCGCTAAAGCCGGTTTTATATTTGTCGTAAGCAATTACATCAACCCCAAAACCCGAAAGTTTACGAGCAAAACTTTGCCCCATAAAACCGTAGCCAATAATACCAACAGTTTTACCTTTCAATTCGTAACCGCGGTTGCCTTCCCTGTCCCAAACACCACCCCTAATTTCCATATCCGCCTTGCGAAAATTATTCATTAATGATAACAAAAGCCCAATAGCATGCTCGCCAACGGCATCCCTATTGCCTTCATTGGCTGCAATTAACGCAATTCCCTTTTGTTTAGCCATATCAATATCTATATTATCCAAACCGGCGCCAGCTCTGGCAACAAATTTTAAATTTGGTGCGGCATCAAATATTTCTTGATCAATTCTAAATTTTGTGCGAACAGCTATCCCATCATAATCTTTAATGGCGGCCAAAGTTTCGGCTCTGGTAATTTCTGGTCTATCCTCAACATGGTAACCTAAAACCGCTGCCTTTTCTTTAAACGCTGGATGTAAATCGTCTACGATTAATATCTTTTTGCTCATTTGTTAAAGTTTATTGTTGATGTATGTTAGGGTTTGCTCAATCCAGTCGCTATTAAAAGGATCTAATTCAATATCAGGATCAATGCCTTTACTTTCGTAAACGAACTCTTTATTCAACCCTCTCATATCTGTTGGATAAAAAGTAAAACGACCACTTGGAAGCAATATTCTTTTACCAAAATTACTGCCGAAAGTAATCATTCCTTTGGTTTGCTCCCCTAAAGTAGTTACATTCTTTCGTGACTTTAATGCCACTATAAATTGTTCGGCATTGCTTACAGTCGCCGCGTTTTGAAGAATAAAAATATCGCCTTTGTATTTTTTTAGAAGACGGATAAATTTACCGGATGCTTTAAAGCCCCCTCCTCCATTATTTCTCAAGTCAACAATCAAGTTTTGTTTCGGCAGTTTGCCTACAATCGCCGCATAAAACTCTTCCGACTTCTTTACATTAACATTGTTAGAACTAAAGCTGCTTAATCTTAAATAGCCAACTTTCCCCGCAAGCATCTTGAATTCGAAGTTATCTTTTCCTCTAATAAGAGATGAAAACCGGCTTTCTTTGCTTTTAGAAAATGGCATACCTATCAACGCTCCATTTACAAGGCGTACATTTTTAACCAAGGTTTGGGGTACAATCCTATTTCCATACCAAATTAAGTCCAAACCTCCGTAGCTTGTTTTGAAAAGTTCGCCAAACAGTGCTCGGTTTTCTAAACCAATTAAGCAATATTCACCAGGAGATTTTGCGTAAATTCCAATTTCTGTATTAGCTGAATAATATATGCCTTCAATAGAATCTTTGTGCTTCAACTTCAACTGTTGCTTTATCGAATCTAGATTAAGATCGACATAGTTGTAATGCATTTTACGGGTAGAATCTGGGGTACGGTAAAACGCAAGATGATTATCATTTATATCAATGATTAGTTTGCTCAACAAACGAAACGCTTGCTCATTATCTACATCCGAAATTTCAGATTTTACTTCATCATACAATTTCAGATAATCTCCCCCCCCCTTTTTCAGCTTTTTGTAAGACGGTGTTTTTTTCAACGCTGCATAAAGTGCTTCCAAGTCGGCTTGGTTGGCATTTTGTTGTGCAGCAACTCTATCAAATCCTAAAAAGCCTGTTGCTAAAATTAAAAAAAAGCAAATTAATTTTTTCATACTTATTAAGACACGCTTTTGCCTCTTATCGTTGCATTACCTAGTTGCCAAAAATTTCGTTAATTCTACAAAATCTTGAACCGTCAGTTGTTCTGCTCGCTTTTCATAAAATGGATGTTCGCCTAGCCTATCTTTAGGTACCACCGCAGAAACAGCATTACGTAAAGTCTTTCTACGCTGATTAAAACCTGCTTTCACTACACGCCAAAATAACTTCTCATCGCAATCCAACTCAACTACATCATTTCTAGTTAAGCGTATTACACCAGAATTCACTTTTGGTGGAGGATTAAATGTACCTGGTTTTACTGTAAATAGGTACTCTATATTATAGTAAGCTTGGATAAAGACGCTCAAAATGCCGTACTCTTTAGTACCAGGTTTAGAAGCGCATCGCTCTGCAACTTCCTTTTGAAACATGCCCACCATCTCTACAATATTTTTACGGTTCTCTAAAATCTTGAAAAGTATTTGTGAAGAAATATTGTAAGGGAAGTTTCCAATAACCGCGAACTTACCAGGAAATATAGACTCAAAGCTTAGTTTTAAAAAATCTCCATTAATCAATCTATCTCCCAACTGGGGATATTTTTGTCGTAAAAACTCGAACGACTCGACATCTATATCGATTAAAAAAGTTTCCAAGTCTTCGCGTTGAAGCAAAATATCTGATAAAATACCCATACCTGGCCCCACTTCTAAAACCTGACGATATTGATCGGTGTGAATTAACCCATCAACAATCTTCTGCGCAATTTTTTTATCCGTTAAGAAATGTTGCCCTAAATGTTTCTTAGCTTTTACTAAACTCATATAATCCCCAACCTCTAAAGAGGCTTCTTAATTTGAAGTTCAAAGTTACGAAATTAGTCCGAGGTCAGACATTGGAAGTTGGGCGATTGATTGCAAATCTCACATCTCCTATCTCATATTTCATATGTAATGATTATTTTGCACCAAATTTTAACATTCACATGAGCAAGATTAAGTTAGGCATAAGTATTGGCGATATTAACGGCATAGGTTTAGAAGTGATATTAAAGACACTATCTGAGAGTAAAATTTTAGATTACTGCACACCGATAGTATATGGCCATACTAAAGTTGCTTCTTTTCATAGAAAGGCTTTGCGTTTAAACGATTTCATGTTCAACGTTGTACCCAATGCCGAGGCAGCGGTAGCGAACAAAGCTAACATGATTAACTGCTGGGAAGAAGATGTAAAAATTGAACTAGGCACCGCTAACGAAACGGGTGGAAAATACGCTTTTCTTTCTCTGCAAAAAGCTACTGACGATTTAGTAAGTGGTGCAATTGATGCTTTAGTAACTGCCCCGATTAATAAAAACAATATCCAATCGGATGATTTTAATTTTCCAGGACATACAGAATATTTGCAAGAAAGAAGTGGTAGTAAGGACGTGTTGATGTTTTTAGTGAGCGACACTTTACGCGTAGGCGTTGTGACTGGGCACATTCCGGTAACAGAAGTTTCCAACGCCATTACTAAAGAAAAAATTGTGAAGAAACTGGAGTTGATGAACGAAAGTTTGAAGAAAGATTTCTGGATAGAGAAACCAAAAATTGCTGTTTTAGGCTTAAATCCGCATGCTAGCGATAATGGTTTGCTTGGAAGCGAAGAGGCAGAAATTATTTCGCCGGCAATTCAGGAAGCATTCGATAAAGGCATCATCAGTTTTGGCCCTTACCCAGCAGATGGCTTTTTTGGCAACGGCACCTACAAACAATTTGACGCTGTATTAGCGATGTATCACGACCAAGGCTTAATTCCTTTTAAAACCATTGCTTTTGAAAACGGTGTAAACTATACTGCAGGACTAAATTTTGTACGTACTTCGCCAGACCATGGTACAGGATACGGTATTGCCGGTAAAAATCAGGCAGATCCGACTTCGTTTATGGAGGCGCTATTTACTGCTATACACATTGTTAACAACAGACTAGAACAAGAAAGTTTACTACGTAATCAGTTAAGAACCGGTGGTAAAATTATCGAAACCGCTGGCGATGTAGCTGAATAATCTTAAGTATACTTTAATTGAAAATGAACGCCAAAAAAGGCTCACATCATTTTTGCAAAAACATTTCTTTATCAAAAAATAATTCATACCTTTGCAGGCTAAAATTTAGTTACAATTGAAAGCATTAAAACAATTTTCTATACCCTTTACAGGTTTAAAATTGGGAAAGCACAATTTCGAATTAGAGATTGATAAAAGCTTTTTTGATGCATTTGAGCATTCTTTGGTAAAAGATGGGGCGCTCAAAGCAATGATTGAACTAGATAAGCAGCCTACCATGTTATTTTTAAATTTCCACATTAGTGGAACCATGAAATTAACTTGCGACAAATGCTTATCTGATTTTGACCAACCAATTGAATTAAAAGAAAGACAAATTGTAAAATTTGCAGAAGAGGTAGAAAACGAAGATATCGATGAGTTAGAAATTATCGTTTTACCTAGAAAAGAAACGGAAATTGACCTTTCTGAATTGATTTATGAATTCATTACGGTATCTGTTCCTTTTATCAACAACTGCGAACAAGCAAATCAAACCTGCGACGAGCAAATGCTAGCAACACTAGAGAAGCTTGCCAACG
Organism: Pedobacter sp.; assembly: GCA_045629525.1. Taxonomy (GTDB): domain Bacteria; phylum Bacteroidota; class Bacteroidia; order Sphingobacteriales; family Sphingobacteriaceae; genus Pedobacter. The sequence goes on along the minus strand of JAZQRH010000019.1, from coordinate 721,254 downwards.
GAAAAGAAGAAGACGAAACAAACGACGACCCACGCTGGGAAGCGTTAAAAAAATTAAAATAGCAATTAAAAATTCAAGTTATGGCACATCCAAAACGTAAAATTTCTAAACAAAGAAGAAACAAAAGAAGAACTCACTATAAAGCTGAAGCGCCTTCATTAACTACTTGCCAAACTACTGGTGCGGTACACCAACCACACACAGCTTACAATGTTGATGGTAACTTATACTACAACGGTAAATTGGTTATAGAAAACACTTCAATAGGTTAATTTTCTGAAAAATTTTTGTGTTTTCCGTTAAGTTAAGGTTAACTTAGCATAATAGAAATTTGAGCAATTAAGCCTTACACAAAAGATTTTTTACTATGAAAATAGGTCTCGATATTATGGGTGGAGACTATGCTCCCAAAGCAATTGTTTTGGGAGCTATAGAAGCCCATCAATCACTGGCGTCAAACGAGCATTTAGTGCTTATTGGCGATACACAGCAGATTAAACCTCTTCTCGCCGAACACGGATTTAATCCGGATCACTTCGAATATGTACATACCGATGAAGTTATTGGTATGGGCGAACACGCTACAAAAGCAATTCTGCAGAAACCTAATTCTAGTATTTCTGTAGGTTTCCAATTATTAAAAGAAGGCAAAATTGATTCATTTGCAAGTGCAGGTAATTCTGGCGCTATGCTTGTTGGAGCCGTTTTTAGTGTAAAACCAATTGCAGGTATTTCACGCCCCTGCCTATGTACCATTGTGCCAAAACTGAAAGGTGGTACTGGCTTACTTTTAGATGTGGGTGCTAATGCAGATTGTAAGCCAGACAACCTGTTGGAATTTGCTATTTTAGGTAGTTTGTATGCAGAAAATGTAATGCAAATTAACAACCCTAAAGTCGCATTAATGAACATTGGCGAGGAAGATGAAAAAGGCAATATGATTACTTTGGCCTCGCACCGTTTAATGAAAGAGAAAGCTACTTTTAATTTCGTTGGAAACGTTGAAGGCAGAGACTTGTTTAATGAAAAAGCAGATGTAATTGTTTGCGACGGTTTTACAGGTAACATTATGCTTAAACTAGCAGAATCATTTTATGTATTAACGATTAAAAAAGGTTTAAAAGACGAGTTTTTTGATCGTTTTAATTACGAAAAATACGGAGGCAGTCCGGTTTTAGGTGTTAACGCCCCTGTTTTAATAGGACATGGCATTTCTAGCCCAGAAGCTGTTAAAAACATGATCTTTCAATCGAGAGATATGATTAACACTGGATTAGTAGGTAAAATGCAGGCAGCATTCCAGTAAACTAAACAAAGAAGAAAAATGACTAAAATTCACGCTGCTATTACCGCAGTAAATGGTTATGTTCCAGACTACGTACTAACCAACCAAGAGTTAGAAACTATCGTAGAGACGTCTGACGAGTGGATAACCAGCAGAACCGGTATTAAAGAGCGCAGAATTCTAAAAGGCGAAGGCTTAGGCACTTCAGACATGGCAGTACCAGCCGTAAATGGTCTTTTAGAGAAAAGAGGCATCAGCGCTGCTGAAATCGACTTAATTATATTTTGTACTACAACTCCAGATTATACTTTTCCAGCAACAGCTAACGTACTAGCCGACAAAATCGGTGCTGTTAATGCTTGGGGCTACGATTTACAAGCGGCTTGCTCTGGGTTCGTTTTTGGTTTAAGCACAGGTGCACAATTCATAGAATCGGGAAAACATCAAAAAGTTTTGGTAGTGGGCGGCGATAAAATGTCATCGATCATCAACTACGAAGATCGCACTACTTGTATCATCTTTGGAGATGGTTGCGGTTGCGTACTTTTAGAACCTAGTACTGAAGGATTAGGCATCCAAGACTCTATCTTAAGATCGGATGGTGCTGGTGGAAAATACCTAGGCATGAAAGCTGGTGGTTCAGTAAAACCTGCTACGCACGAATCTATCGACGCGAGAGAACACTACGCTCACCAAGAAGGTCAAACTGTATTTAAATTCGCAGTAACCAACATGGCTGACGTGGCGGCCGAAATCATGGAAAGAAATTCACTTTCGGCTGATGATGTTGCCTGGTTAGTGCCACACCAAGCCAATAAACGCATTATTGATGCTACAGCAAACCGTATGGGCGTAAGTAGCGAAAAAGTGATGGTAAATATTGAGCGCTACGGAAACACTACAAACGGTACCATTCCACTTTGTTTATGGGAATGGGAAAACCAGTTAAAAAAAGGTGACAACATCGTTCTAGCAGCATTTGGGGGTGGTTTCACTTGGGGATCAGTGTATTTAAAATGGGCATATAACAGCTAGTTAGCTACCTAACTTTTACATCAAAAGACAATAAAAAAACTTAACTTTAGTTAATATTTTCACAAGACAAACTAATTATTTAACATAATCACAAAGAGAATGGATATTAAACAAATTCAGGAACTTATAAAATTTGTTTCTCGGTCAGGAGTAAATGAAGTGTCCTTAGAACAAGAAAACTTCAAAATTACCATTAAAACTAACCAAAATCCAGTTTATGTAAATGCGGCTGTACCATCACCTGCTCCAGTTGCAGTAGCAGCTACGGCTCCTGTAGCGGCCCCAGCGGCAGCGCCTGTAGCTCCAGCAGCAAGTGCATCTTCAGACGACTCATCAAAATACATCACGATAAAATCTCCAATGATCGGTACTTTTTACCGTTCGGCGAGCCCTGATAAGCCTTCTTTCGTTAACGTTGGCGATGAAATAGGCACAGGAAAAGTAGTTTGTATTATCGAGGCAATGAAATTATTCAATGAGATTGAAAGTGAAGTTTCAGGCCGTATTGTTAAAATCTTGGTTGATAATGCATCACCAGTAGAATACGACCAACCTTTATTTTTAGTTGAACCTATTTAATTAGCAAATTAATCAATTAGCTAAATCAGCTAATTAAAGAGAAATTATGTTTAAAAAAATACTAATTGCTAACAGGGGCGAAATCGCTTTGCGTATTATACGTACCTGTAAGGAGATGGGCATTAAAACTGTTGCGGTTTATTCTACAGCAGATAGAGATAGCTTACATGTTCGTTTTGCTGACGAGGCTGTATGTATCGGTCCTCCTGCAAGTAAAGATTCATATTTAAGTATCCCTAATATCATTTCGGCTGCCGAGTTAACCAATGCAGACGCAATACACCCTGGTTACGGCTTCCTCTCTGAGAATGCAAAGTTCTCGTCAGTTTGCCGCGATTACGGAATTAAATTTATTGGTGCTACGCCAGAGCAAATTAACGGCATGGGCGATAAAGCCTCTGCTAAAGAAACCATGAAAATTGCGGGGGTACCTACCATTCCTGGTTCAGAAGGTTTGCTTACAAGTGTTGAAGAAGGAATTAAATTGGCTAACGAAGTTGGCTATCCAGTAATTTTAAAAGCTACAGCTGGTGGCGGTGGCCGCGGTATGCGTGTTGTTTGGAAAGATGAAGAATTTGAGAATGCTTGGGACAGTGCCCGTCAAGAGTCTGGTGCTGCATTTGGTAATGATGGCTTGTATCTAGAGAAATACATTGAAGACCCTCGCCATATCGAGATTCAAATTATTGGCGATCAATATGGCAAAGCTTGTCACCTGTCAGAAAGAGATTGCTCTATCCAACGTCGTCACCAAAAATTAGTGGAAGAAGCTCCCTCTCCTTTTATGACGCCTGAATTGAGAGAAAAAATGGGTGAAGCAGCCATTAAAGGTGCTTTAGCGGTTAATTATGAAGGCGCTGGAACGGTTGAGTTTTTAGTAGACAAACACCGCAATTTCTACTTCATGGAAATGAATACGCGTATCCAGGTAGAGCATCCGGTAACTGAAGAAGTTATTAATTTCGACTTAATTAAAGAGCAAATCAAAGTGGCTGCAGGCATTCCAATTTCTGGAAAGAATTATACACCAGATATGCACGCCATTGAGTGTCGTATTAATGCAGAAGACCCGAACAATAACTTCCGCCCTTCACCAGGTAGAATTACGAATTTCCACTCGCCAGGCGGTCATGGTGTACGTGTAGACACTCACGTTTATGCGGGTTACCAAATTCCACCTAACTACGACTCGATGATTGCTAAATTGATTTGTGTTGCACAAACGAGAGAAGAAGCAATATGTACAATGGAGCGTGCTTTGAGTGAATTTGTAATAGAAGGCATTAAAACTACAATACCATTTCACTTGAAATTAATGAAAGATCCAAACTTTAGAGCTGGTAATTTTACCACTAAGTTTATGGAAACTTTCGATTTTGTAGATTAACAATATTTAAATTTATTTCTTTAATACCATTCTAATCAAATAGAATGGTATTTTTGTTTACAATTTATAACAATGAGTGAGAATAAAGCCAAAGATTTAATCGATTCGTTAAAAAACAAAGGAAAAAGCTTAGAGGCAGAAATGTCGTTTTTTGACCATTTAGATGTATTGCGTAAACACTTATTAAGAAGCTTATTGGTTATTACCATATTGGTTTGTGTAGCCTTCTACTTCACCGATTTTATTTGGCATAGCGTTATCATGGCACCGAAAAGTCCCGATTTTTGGACTTACCGAATGATGTGTAAGCTAGTTGAAGCGTTCCCATCCATTGGAAGCGAATTTTGTATCACCAATATTGAGGCTAAAATTATCAACACCGAAATGGCAGGCCAGTTCACTTTACAAATGAACTCTTGTATTATGGCCGGTATCATTATGGGCATCCCCTACTTGTTGTTTGAGATTTGGCTGTTTATTAAACCTGCACTTTTAGAAGCCGAACGCAAATCTGCCAGCGGTTTTGTAGCTTTTGCATCCTTCTTATTCGCCATTGGTTTAATGTTTGGCTACTACATGATATGCCCACTCTCTATCAATTTCTTGGTAAACTATACTGTAGATGCGAGTATCGAAAACACATTCACCATCTCATCTTATTTATCAACAGTATTAACCTTAACTATAGGTTCTGGCATAATCTTCCAGTTACCGGTCATCATTTATATCCTTTCAAAGTTGGGCATCATGACACCAAAGTTTATGCGCTCAACAAGAAGATATGCGGCTGTATTGATTTTAATTGTTGCAGCGGTAGTAACGCCAACAGCAGATCCATATACCATGCTTATTGTGGCCTTCCCGTTATTCTTGCTTTATGAGTTGAGTATTTTAATTTCTGCCAACATCGAGAAGAAAAGACAAAAAGCCGAACTAGCATTTTACGCAAAATAGAGCGGTAGTTGAAGCAACAAAATAATTACTAACAAAATCTATAATTCTATATAAATTTGAATATGTCTACACAAAATAATTTAAAAATAGCCATTGGCGCCGATCACGCAGGTTTCGAGTACAAAGAGATGCTTAAAACATTTTTGAGTGACCACCAAGTTACTGATTTTGGAACGCATTCATTAGATTCGGTGGATTATCCAGATTTTGCACATCCAGTGGCTAGCGCCGTAGAAAATAACGAGGCTGACTTTGGTATTTTGGTTTGCGGAAGTGCCCAAGGTGTTGCTATTACTGCAAACAAGCACCAAGGCGTTAGAGCCGCGGTAACTTGGTTGGCCGATATCGCATCATTAGCGAGACAGCACAATAATGCCAATGTGATCTGTATACCTGCTCGTTTTGTATCAGAAGATTTAGCAAAAGAAATGGTAAGCACATTTTTAGCTACACCTTTTGAAGGTGGTAGACACACCAGTAGAGTAAATAAAATTTCGTGCTAAACCACGAACCTTAACTAACATAAAAATGAATAAAAAATTTCTCACTACTTCTTTAGCACTTGCTGTAAGTTTTGCCGCTATTGCTCAAGATAAGAACGCTATCAAATTCAGTGCTCCTGTTAATAAAACCAATGCCTATAAGCATTTGTCTATTTTAGCATCCGATGAATATGAAGGTCGAGAGACTGGAAAAAAAGGCGCTTGGATGGCTGCAGATTATATTAAGAAACAATTCCAAAGCTACGGCCTGGTTGGCCCAGTTAAAAACAGCGCCGATCCTTACTTCCAAGCAGTAGGTATTTCTTCTAAAACTGTTGCTGATGCTGCGCTTTCTGTGAACGGAAAGACAAAAGAGAACTTAAAACAGTTCTACATCATGCCACAAACTGTACCAACAAGTGGTTTCTTTGTAAAAGCTAACGAAGTAATTTTTGCTGGTTACGGATTAAACAAAGAAGACTTCAACGACTACGAAGGAATTGACGTAGCTGGCAAAGTGGTAATGATTTTTGCTACTGGCGATCCTACCGTAAAAGCTCAACAGCCAACTCCTGCCCAACGTAGAGGTCAAAGTAGTGTGGGTTCACAACAAACTAAAATCAAATACTTATTAGATAACAAAGCAGCAGGTGTTTTGGTAATCAACCAAAATGTCGACAATCTTAGCCCTCAACTAAAGTCTTTCTTATCTAAAGGAAATCCTAGCTTGAAAAGAGCAAGCAAAGAAGGCGGACCCGCTGCTGCTAGCTTACCAGTTATCACTATTGGCACAGAAGTAGCAAACGAAATTTTAGCTGGCGCAAACACTAATTTAGCTGACATTAAGAAACAAATTGATGGTAGTTTAAAACCATCAACAAAATTGATCAATGTTCCTGTCTCATTTACAGCCCGCTTGGAAGAAATCGATCTTAAAGCTGACAACGTCTTAGGCTTCCTAGAAGGTTCTGACCCTAAATTGAAGGATGAAGTTGTTGTAGTTACAGGTCACTACGATCACATTGGTTTAGTAGACGATCCAAACGCTACAGACAAAGTAAACAACGGTGCCGACGATGATGGCTCTGGTACAACGGGCGTAATTATGTTGGCAGAGGCTTTTGCAAAAGCTAAAAAAGCAGGTAAAGGGCCAAAACGTAGTATTCTATTTATGACCGTAACTGGCGAAGAAAAAGGACTTTGGGGTTCTGAGTGGTACTCAGAATACCCAGTATTTCCTTTAGAGAACACCATCACCAATTTAAACATCGATATGATTGGCCGCGGTGATGATAGCCGCCCTGGCGACAACAATTTTGTTTATATCATCGGTTCAAACATGCTAAGCGATGATTTAGATGCCATTGGCAAAAAAGCGAACAAAGATTATGTGAATATTGTTTTAGACGAGAAATACAACAACCGTACAGATCCAAACCGTTTTTACTACCGTTCAGATCATTACAACTTTGCTAAGCACGGTATCCCGGTAATTTTTTACTTCAACGGTGTACATAAAGATTACCACCAACCAGGAGATGAAGTGAGTAAAATCGACTTCCCGATGCTAACAAAAAGAGCTCAACTGATTTATTATACTACTTGGGAGCTGGCAAATGCAGCGAAACGCCCAGTAGTTAATAAAAACGAAGATGGTACTCCCAAAACTAAATAACTTTTAGACCAATATAGAAATCCCGTTAGGTTAGCCTAGCGGGATTTTTATTTTAGAAGAGCAAAATACCGCATTAAACTATGCCATTCTGGCTGTACACTATACTCCTCGCCTGCGCTACGCTTGCCTGTGGGGTGCCGTTGCCATCCAGTCTATTTTACAAAAGCCTGTACTATGCAGTCGCAATTAAAATGTAAATTTGCAATAATGAAACAACTTTTAGCATTTGCATTCAGTATTTTAAGCCTATCAGCTTTTGCGCAAAACTATACAATTAATGATGGTTTAAACATCACTCCTCATTTCCTAAAAGTAAAGCTAAAAGCCACCGATAGCCTTTTTAAGGAAGATTTAAAAATACTTAAACAACACATCCAATTTGATGATATAGATACCGCCATATTAAAGCCCAACTTGCTTTATTTTTTAATGGCAGAGAAATCTACAGACACCCTCGCAAATTATCAAACGCTAATAAATACCGTTACTAAGTTTAAAAACGATATTGGCTACAAAGAGCTACGTAAGGGAATTATACTCTATCGAGAATTGGCAAGTCTAACAGTAAACCCTCAAAACTGGCAACAAGATCAGCAACTGTTTCGCCGTTTAGGTTTTACAGAAGCCGATTTAGAAGATTTTCTGTTGTTCATTTCTAAGCTCGAAAATAAAGAACTCAATTACCGAGCTGCTTACTTAGCCTATATGAAAGAAATTGAAAGTTTGCAGTAAGTAGGATTTAGAGAGAATTTTCAAAAATAAACCCGACCGCAGTGTAAAGCCCACAGCGGAGTGCAACGAAGCGAGGACTTACAACGTAGTGCGGGGCTAACGCTGGTAGTAGTACTACCTTCGCTTTTCAAAAAGTTTTCCCAATATCATAATTCTATCAACATCTGACCGTTTAATTTTAAAGCCCTGCGCTATTTCCCTATATTTGAATTGAAAATGAAGGTAGCTGAAGAATTTTTAATTAAAGCCGACGAAAAGGCGTTCGATACATCGCACCGCGACACCATAAACAACAATATTGGCAAATACAATGTTGCTGTTGACCGTGGGTTATCGAAATTTGAAAATTTGGAAGCGTCGAAACGTAAAGCGCATACCATTAAGTGGCGTGTGATGGAAAATTTAGACAAACTTTTACCTGAGTTTGAGGCTAATTTCCAAAAACGTGGCGGCAAGGTGATTTGGGCAAATGATGCTGCCGAAGCACAAAAAGAGATCCTTCAAATTATACAACGTGTTGGTGGTAAGTCGGTCATCAAATCAAAATCGATGACAACTGAAGAGATTCATTTGAATGAGTTTTTAGAAAAGCACGAAATCGAATCTCTAGAAAGTGATTTAGGCGAATATATTGTGCAATTGTTGGGGCAAAAACCTTATCATATTGTTACGCCGGCTATGCACCTCAGCAAAGAGGATATTGCTAAACTTTTTAATGAGAAATTTGGCACTCCTGTTGAGGCTACGCCTGAACAATTGACGCAAAAAGCTCGCGAATTATTACGTGAAAAGTATTTACAAGCTGATGTGGGCATTACAGGCGGTAATTTTTTAATTGCTGATACTGGAAGTATTGCCTTGACTGAAAACGAAGGTAATGCTAGGTTAACTACCACTTTCCCAAAAATTCATATTGCCATTGTGGGGATCGAGAAGTTGATACCTTCTATGGCTGATTTAGATTTGTTTTGGCCTTTGCTTTCGAGCCACGGTACTGGACAAAACTTAACGGTGTACAACACGATTTTAAGCGGGCCACGCCAAGCACACGAAACCGACGGACCGGAAGAAATGTATGTGATTTTATTGGACAATGGTCGTACAAATTTATTGGCACAAAAAGACCAGCGCCAGGCTCTGTATTGCATACGTTGTGGCGCTTGCTTGAATGCCTGCCCAGTGTACAAAAACATTGGTGGACACACCTACAACACCACTTATAGCGGCCCAATTGGTTCCATTATTACGCCTCATTTTAAGGGTATGAAAGATTTTAAGCACTTAAGCTATGCGTCTAGTTTATGTGGTAAATGCTCGGAAGTTTGCCCTGTTAAAATTGATATCCACAAAATGTTGTTGCTAAACCGTAGAGATGCGGTAGTTGCTAACGAAAACACAACGACCGAGAACATTGGCTGGAAGCTTTGGAAACGCGGCATGAAAAAACGCTCGTTAATGGATTTTTTTGGCGGCAAAATGAAGAACTTTTTCTTGAGGAAATTCTTTAAAAAAGGTTGGGGTAAATACCGTGAAATGCCTCAAGTTGCAGAAAAATCGTTCGCTAAACGTTGGGAAGAACACAAAAAGCAACAAGAAGGCGAACAGTAAATTCAAAGTGCTGTTTACGACCAAATAAGAAGAAATCCTTCACTTATATTTTTATATTTACGGTAACCAAAAATTACCGTATGCACTTCGATAGAAAGCAAAAGTCTGATGCTACCTTATTAGAGATTTATAAGCGCCTGCTTTATCCACGTTTGGTGGAAGAAAAAATGCTCATCTTATTACGTCAGGGTAGAATTGGTAAATGGTTTTCGGGCATTGGTCAAGAAGCAATTGCAGTAGGTAGCACACTGGCAATGCTCAACGAGGAGTATATTTTACCGATGCACAGAAATTTAGGTGTGTTTACCACGAGGGGTATTCCGCTAAATAAGCTGATGGCGCAATGGCAAGGTAAATTGACGGGCTTTACGAAGGGAAGAGATCGTTCGTTTCACTTCGGCACACAAGATTATAAAATTATTGGAATGATATCGCACTTGGGACCACAAATGGCACTTGCTGATGGTATTGCACTTGCTGACTTAATTAGCGAACAACAAAAGACAACCTTAGTATATACCGGCGATGGCGCCACCAGTGAAGGTGACTTCCACGAAGCGGTGAATGTTGCGGCAGTTTGGAATTTGCCGGTAATTTTTCTGATTGAGAATAATGGATATGGCTTATCTACGCCAAATAACGAACAATACCGCTGCGAAAATTTGGTAGACAAAGCGAAGGGCTATGGTATAGAAGGCTACCAAATTGATGGCAACAACATCCTAACCGTATTAGATACTTTTGCAGATCTGGCTGTTGACATCAGGAAAAACCCGAGGCCAATTTTAATAGAATGTTTAACATTCAGAATGCGTGGGCATGAGGAAGCCTCGGGAACTAAATATGTACCTCAGCAATTGTTTGAAGAATGGGCGAAAAAAGATCCCATCAAAAACTTTGAGGCGTATCTACTGAACGAGCAAGTATTAAGCAATGAACTGATTGAAGAAATCAAAAAATCCTTTAAAAAAGAAATTGAGGAAGAAGTTGAAGCAGCTTTTGCTGCACCGGAACCGATTGCGAATACAGAACAGGAACTGGCCGATATGTATTTCCCGTATCAGCAAAAAGTAATTGCGCCGAGCAAAAATGAAACCGAAAAAAGATACCTAGATGCCATAAGTGATGGTTTGAGAGCAGCGATGCGTAAGCACGAAAATTTGGTAATTATGGGCCAAGATATTGCCGAATACGGTGGTGCCTTTAAAATTACCGACGGCTTTGTGAGCGAATTTGGAAAGGCTCGTGTTCGCAACACGCCAATTTGCGAATCGGCAATTGTGGGGGCGGCTCTAGGACTATCTATCAACGGTTTTAAGGCAGTTGTAGAAATGCAATTTGCAGATTTCGTGACTGTAGGCTTTAATCAGATTGTAAATAACTTAGCAAAAACACACTACCGCTGGGGCGAAAAAGCGGACGTTGTGGTGCGCATGCCTACTGGCGCTGGCACTGGCGCTGGTCCATTTCACTCGCAAAGCAACGAAGCGTGGTTTACCAAAACACCGGGACTGAAAGTAGTTTATCCAGCATTTCCAAAAGATGCCAAAGGCTTACTATTGGCCGCTGTAGAAGACCCGAACCCAGTGATTTATTTCGAACATAAATATCTTTACAGAAGCCTAACAGGGCCGGTTCCAGAGGGGGTTTATACCGTAGAAATTGGCAAAGCAAATGTGTTGAAGCAAGGAAACAATTTTACCATTATCACTTATGGTTTAGGGGTACATTGGGCACTAAACTACTTAACAAAAAACCCGATGTTACAATGTACGCTGGTAGATTTGGTAAGCTTGCAACCTTGGGATAAGGAAATTGTAGCCGCCGCAGTAAAAGCTACAGGTAGGGTTTTAATTTTGCATGAAGACACTTTAACTTGCGGCTTTGGCGCCGAACTGTCTGCTTGGATTGGTGAACATTCTTTTGAGTACTTGGATGCCCCTGTGTTGCGTTGCGCCAGTTTAGATACGGCAATACCCATGAGTAAAGTTTTGGAAAATGACTTTTTGGGAGAGCAACGGTTAGCGCAAACGGTAAAGAAGTTAATGGAATACTAAATAGCCTCCTCGGTAAAAACTTCTGCTAAAGGATTAAAAAGATAGATTTTTCCATTATCCAAACATACACAACGGTAGCGCTTTCTAATGCGCTCTCCTTTTTCGAATTTACGGCCATCTGCCAGCTTAAATATAGTGTTAGCAGGTAATTGCTCTACATGAATACCCAAAGCACTCCTGTCGTATTTTTTAAGCGTTCTGGCCAGCGTTAAATCTGTGCAGCTAGAGGCCGCAGGATTATTTAAATAATTGACAATACTTTGTTTCACATCCACAGGAAAGACGTCAATTTCGAAAAAGGGTAGCATCATTCTTTTGAAATTACGCTTCCACTCTGTGCCGTGCGGCTTAACTTTATTTTTATGATCGTTCCAGGTGAGCAAATGAGCAAACTCGTGCACGGTAGTCACCAAAAAAGAATATTGATTTAGGTTATTGTTAACCGATATTTTATGTCCCTTTCCACTAAATGGATGCCGATAATCTCCAAGCTTTGTACTACGCCCTTTCGATATTTTAAACTCACATTGAAAATAATCTATCCACTTGGCGATAATAGGCGCCGCCTGCGGAGGCATGTATTGCGCTAAAACAGCAGATTTATCGTGAGACTGAGCCATCGTTTAAATTTACAACTTTAACCGATATATCTTCTGGTTTTTTACACAACGCTACTTGAGCCATTGATATGCAATAAGCGCTGCTACATAAGCCAAAACGGTCATATAAACCAATTGTATTACTGGCCACTTCAGCGATTTGGTTTCTCTATATACAATAGCCACCGTACTCATACATTGCATCGCGAAGGCGTAAAACAACATTAGCGAAAAAGCCGTAGCGACCGTAAATACTGGCAACCCAGTATCTGCAAATTTAGCTTGTGCAATTTTATCTCTCAAACGCAATTCACCAGCCTCATCGTCTTCTGCTCCTTCAACGCTATAAATGGTAGCCATTGTGCCTACAAAGGCTTCGCGAGCAGCGAAAGAAGTAATTAAAGCTATCCCGATTTTCCAATCGTAGCCCAAAGGTCTAATGGCAGGCTCTATGGTTCGGCCAATAATGCCTGCGTACGAATTCTCTAATTTCTCTGCCGCCCTATCTCTTTCCAAACTGGCAAGCTGAACACTGTCGGCAGAAGTGGCTTCAATTTCATCATATCTCTGATCTATGGCTGTGAAACGATCTCCAGGACCGTAACTAGACATCACCCATAAAACAATAGAAATAGCAATAATTACCTTACCAGCTTCCAATACAAATGTTTTAGATTTCTCGTACATCGTATAAAAAACGTTTTTCCAACGCGGCATACGATATACCGGCAACTCCATGATAAAGTAAGATCTTTCTTTGGCCTTAAGGATAAATTTAAACACCAGCGCTACCAAAATTGCAGTGACAATGCTAATTAAATACATCCCCATTAGGGCTAAACCTTGCAAACTTAATACGCCCCAAACTTTTTCATCCGGGACTACTAAAGAAATTAACAAAGTATATACGGGTAAACGGGCCGCACAACTCACCAAAGGCGTAACCATGATGGTAATGATACGGTCTTTCCAGCTCTCAATGTTACGAGCGCTCATTATCGACGGTACTGCACAAGCAATTCCACCAATCATAGGTACTACTGATTTTCCGCTTAAACCAAACTTACGCATGATTTTATCCATCATAAAAGTAACGCGGGCCATATAGCCGGTATCTTCTAGAATAGAAATTAAAGCAAACAAAATTGCAATTTGAGGGATGAAAATAACGATACCACCCAAACCTGCCACTACACCATCTAATAATAAATCGGTTAATACACCTGCAGGAAGATAAGCGTGTCCCAATTCCGTAATTGAGGCGAATGCAGTTTCAATTAACTCCATTGGATAAGAAGACCAACTGAAAATTGAATTAAAGATGAACGCTAGAATGAGTGCGAAAATAAGAAGCCCCCAAACTTTGTGGGTTAAAACCGCATCTAATTTGTCGTTAAAAGCAAATTTACGGGCAGCGCCAGTATCGACCACCACATCGGTTAAAACTTGGCTCAAATGTTTATAACGAGCTACCGTTTCTTCGCCTTGCAACTTCACGGTATCGAAACTATTTCCAATCTCGATAGCCTCGATCTGCTCTTGCTGCTGTTCGGTAAAGAATGTTAAATGCTCGTGCTGGTGCAGCACTTGTAATGCGTAATAATCGCTTTCGGTACCGATATATTTTTTCACCGCATCAATAGCTACTGGCGCAAAGCCCTTAGCATTGATACTACTATTTTGCGTTGCAACTTTAGTGGTTTGAGCAATGGCAATCTTAAGTTCGTTTAGGCCTTGATCTTTACGAGCAGAAACGCTTACAACTTGAACACCTAAACGCTGAGCCAACCTATCAGTTTCTATTTGTATTCCCTCCTTTTTGGCCATATCGGCCATATTGAGTACCAATAACATTGGCTTTCCCAGATCTGCAACTTGCGAAAATAAAAGTAGGTTACGGCGAAGATTTGTGGAGTCGGCGACTAAAACTATAACATCTGGATGTGAGGAGTTTCCCTCGTCTGCCAATACCTGAAAAACAATACTTTCATCTTTACTTTTTGGATAAAGACTGTAAGTGCCTGGTAAATCTATAATCTCTGCAGTTTTACCAGATGGAAGTTTACAAAAACCGGTCTTTTTATCGACCGTTATGCCTGGAAAATTCCCAATCTTTTGATTAAGTCCTGTTAAGAGGTTAAAAAGGGTTGACTTTCCAGTATTCGGATTCCCTACTAATGCTACTTTTAAATCTGCCAAAATACTTATTGAATGATGATAACTGCCGCTTCGGCCTTACGTAAACAAAGTTGATAACCCGCAACGCGGATGGCGATTGGACAGCCCAATGGAGCGCAACGTTCTACCTCCACAACCTCTCCTGGCAAGCAGCCCATTTCCATCAACTTCACCGACATTTCGGAATCCGTGAAAGAAACAATAACACCTTTTTGACCTGGATTTAATTGCGAAAGTTTCATATAAAATCTTTATTTAGCGCTTAACAAGGCGCATTTTTACACCTACTTGTTATGCCGCAAGTTAGCCCTTATTTATAACAAATCCAAATAACCAGCTGTAACATTACGGTAATAAAATTAGTGCATAAAAAAAAGGCTCCGATAAATCGAAGCCTCTAAAGTCATATTTTTTTAATGCATTCCTCTTCCTGGTCCACCCATTCTACCGCCACCTTGGCCGCGGCCTTGTGTATTAGCAGACATGCCGGCAATTGTACTTAGAGAGTAAGTGAATGAAATCATATAATAACGCTTTAACACGTTGAAGTTTTGATCTACGATGGAGTTACCACTAGCCGAACGTGAAATACCTGTATTTTGATTAAATAAATCGTTCACTGATAATTTGAAAGTACCTTTATTTTTAAAGAATTGACGGCTCATGTACGCATTAACCATGGTGAAATCTGTATTATAAGCAGCACCTCTACCAGATAACTTATTATAAGTAACATCTGTTTGTAAACGAATGTTACCTGGAAACAAATAACTGATATCAATATTGGGAGATAACGTATAGAAATTAGTTTCGTCACCGATAGTATAAGTACCGCGATCCCATCTTCCAGAAATACCTGCAATCATGTCTAATTTATCTAAGTTAGAAACTAACTTATAGCCATTTTGAACGCCGAAGTTTTTAGTAACGTTTTCTAAAGAACTACTGAAGTTTGTAGATCTGCTCATATTCACCCTACCATCAATTTGTAAATTAAGTTTGTTACCTCTAATAATAGGCAAACCTAGGTTACCAAAAAGCGTTGCATTGTAACTTCCATCAACGTTTACAAAACTATTTTCAATCTTACCAAAATCTTCCGAAGAGGCATCCTCAATTACACGTTGGCTGCTCCCAAAATCATTAAATGTTTGTGTAATGAAAGCGCCTAAGAACAAAGTGCGGTAGGTAGCGTAGTTAAAATTGTTATAGAAAATCCTCAAGTTATTTGAGAATGAAGGTCTCAAATTTGGATTTCCTAAAGGCACAGATTGCGTATTAGTATTGTCTCTTACCGGCTGGATTTGATCGATCCCTGGTTGATTAGTTCTACCATCGTAACGAATGTTTAAACGTTTGTTGCTTGTAAACGTGTATCTAAACTGTGCCGATGGCGTAATATTAACGAAGTTTTGTTTAAATAACACGCCAGTAGTTAAGTTATCATTTTGTCTATTGGTATGTTGTGCAGCCAAACCTACGTTCCAGTTATATTTCTTTTCGTTTTTGTTGAAACTGAAGCCTAAAGCATTGGTTAAAGTTTGATTTTCAAACTCATTACTATAATCAAAATTTACAATATCATACTGTTGCGTAAAGGTATTGAAATCGTAAACAAACCGTTCTCTGTTATCCTTAGCAAAACCATTTTGGTAGTTCAATTCTAAACTTAAAGTTTTCGACAACGGTTCAGTATAAACTAAACGAGCGTTATTGCTAAACGAATTAACATCGTTATTATTTAATTGATTGATGTCTTTAGTTGTAACGCCACCGGTTCCGGTTAATGTTTCTGGGTTGATATTGAAGTTGCCCGCATCGCTATTGTTTATATTCGTATTAACATTTAACGACAAAGTACGACCTCTACGCAAAAACTTTCTTCTAATTAATAAGCTATTTGAAACAGTAGGTGCTTTAGATGAGCTTACAGAATTTTGAAAACCAACCGCATTACCAGCAACGTTGTTTCTGTCGTAATTAATTAAACTATTTACTGAATTATCTGTATAGCTAATATTGGGTTGAATTCTAATTGAAGTTGCTGAATCTAACTTGGTATCCACCATAAAGTTTAAACGGTGGTTTAATCTTTTTGTAGTACTCTCTAAATCGCTTGCACTAGTTACCAAATTGTTGCCAATAAAACTTTGTGAGTTAGAAATATTTGTGTTGTACAATGATGTTTGATTAAAGAAGTAACTTGCGTTGAACTGCGTTCCATCATCATAAGTGTCGCCAAAATTAATACCCGCTGCATTAGTAGTGGTTATACCTTGTTGCTGACCACCACCACCGCCAAACATCATACCACGACCGCCGCCGCCCATTCCCATGCCACCACCGAAGTTCTGCTTGTTCACGTTATTGAACTGACCAATGAGAGACAATTGCTGATTGTTATCAAAACGGTTAATATTTAAATTTACGTCATATCTATCATCGGTACCATAACCAACAGTGTTATTACCTATGTAACCTTTATTTTTAACACCATTTTTAGTAACGATGTTCAATATTTTTTCGCGGTTACCATCATCTACTCCAGAAAATTTTGATTGCTCAGACATATCATCGATGATTTGAATTTTATCAACCATATCTGCAGGTAAATTTCTGGTAGCTAACAAAGGATCGTTACCCATAAAATCTTTTCCATCTACCCTCACACGTCTAATAGATTCTCCTTGAGTAGTTACGGTACCATCTTTAGAAACCTCTACGCCCGGTACTTTTTTCAATAAATCTTCAACCACAGCGTTTTCTTTCACTTTTAAGGTTGCGGCACTAATCTCCAAAGTATCTTTCTTTACCACTACTGGTGGGGTTTCGCCTTTTACTTCAACTCCTTTTAGGGTTACACCTGTGTCTTCCATCAACAGACTGCCAAAATCCATATTTGGTTTAGCTGCTGTCAATTCAAAATCTTTATTTATAGTTTTTAAACCCAAGTACACAACGTATAGTCTGTATTTACCAGCAGGGATGTTGTTAAAGTTAAAAGTTCCTGTGGGGCTGGTAGAGGTTCCTCCCACTGTACTGGAGTCACTAAGTTTTCTAATGGCGACAGACGCGTAATCTATCGGCGTTTTATCCTTCTCATTCAGCACTTTACCTGAAACCTTACCTTGCGCATTTACAAGCGCAACATTGGCCAGCCAAAGCATTGCGATAAAACTAATCTTTTGTAATAATTTATTCATTTGTGTATTGTGATTTTTCAAATTTAAACGCCTATAAGACTACTCAATTTCCAAAAAGTTTGATGAAAATATTAAATTGATTGGTAACATTTTAAATACAACATGTTACGTAAAAAAACGATGAGTAAATAAGGAGCTCTGATACGTTAATAAAAGACTGATTAATAGCTAGAATAGCGAGCTTTAGGGCAAGAACACGAGGGCTTAAAAATGCTGCAAGAACTCAGCATTGCGATCAATATGAAAGTGATAACGATACTAAATCTTTTGCTCATTATAATTAGATAAATGTAGTAGCACATAACTAAAAACTCCCATCAAACATCCGATCATGTCGCAGATAAAATCCCACCACTCTGCCGAGCGATATGTAAAGACTTTCCATTGCAGTAGTTCAATCGCACCACCAATAATCACTGAAATAAGTATCACTTTTAAGATGGTTAAAGAACGGAACCTATAACTGTGTTGATATTTGATTTTTCCGTAGAAAAGCAAAATTGTTAGCACATAAAAAAAGCCCAAATGAGCTAACTTATCAAATCCTGAAAAAAAGAAACCCTCGTCTTCATTTTTAGGAAGTTCGATATTACAAAGTACTAAAACAAGGAGCGTCCATACAATGGCCCACTTTTGATATTTTAGTACTTTGTAATTAGACATGATTAAGCGCCGACTAAGGCTTTGTAATCTTCTGCACTTAATAAAGCATCAACTTCGCCAGGGTTTGCTAAAGTAACTTTAACCATCCATCCTTGTCCATAAGGATCTGAGTTCACTAACTCTGGGTTGTCATTTAGGCTTTCGTTAAATGTAGTAACCGTGCCAGTTACTGGCATAAATAAATCTGAAACAGTTTTAACAGCCTCAACTGTACCAAAAACCTCTTCTTGAGCAACCTCAGCACCAACAGTATTGATATCAATATAAACGATATCGCCTAACTCACGTTGTGCAAATTCCGTGATACCAATTGTTGCTTCATTTCCAGATACTGCCACCCACTCGTGATCTTTAGTATACTTTAACTCCGATGGAAAATTCATTGTTATAATTTTAGTTTTATTATTTGTTAATACGCTAGCAAAGTTAATCAATTTATTGAATGCTTAATTGCTAATTTAATGTTACTCTTAAGCTGAAACCGAAATTGCTAAATGAAGTATTAAATGATTGCGAGGTGTATGGTCTTGTAATGTTTGAGTCGTAAAAAACCTTCAAGTTAAATCGTTGGTTCAATACATAATCCACACTTGGGCGCAGAGTAATATTTTTAGCTCCAGCAGATACCTCTGCTTCTTCAACGTCTGCTCTATAAATTACTGTTTTGTTATCTCTAACCGACACGTCTAATTTAAAGTCCATGTTATTATCCAATTTTAACTGCTTAAACATGCCAAACGGGAACCTAAATTTAGTAGTTCTATAACCTAATCCAAACACTAAGTTATTTTCGGATAAGTGCGCCAATTGTGTATTAGCCAAGCTTAAACCCAATAACCGCGTTTTGTTAATCTCGAAGTTCAAGGTCATGTTGTTTTTCAAGCGTGTATCAACCCCAACTAGAGGAGAAAACTGTTCTGATACGCTGACTTGGGCAAATTGGTACAGCGGCAAGAAATTGTTATTTACATCTCTGCTATACGAGTAACCCCCAACTTCTTCGTATTTAAGCAAGCTATTGAAACCATTAATACTATATGTTGAGCGATAACCGTGGCGTAAACTAAACTCTGAAAAACGATCAGAAATGAACGCATATTTGGTAAGACCAGAATAAGTTAATCGCCAGTTAGGCAGCGGAATTTTGGGTAAACTATTCAAGCTAGATGAATTTGCATCCTTGCCAGTATAGGCTGCTAAAAAAGCTAAAACTTGCACATCTTGGGAGTTTTTATCGTACCCATCTGCAAAACCACTTGACACACCTCCTGAGTTTGGATTTCTACCACCCAAACGTCTAGAAATGAGATCTCTATTGTTCATGAACTGATTAAATACAACCGACTTTTTTCCGGATTTATCTTTAAAAGCTGTGCCTAAGGTGATAATAGAGATGCTATAATCGCCGGTGGTATTAGGACTAAAATTTTGGAAGGCACCCGCAGCGTTGTCATACCTAAAATTAGTTGCATAATTTAAAGTGCGATTTTTGTTTGCTGTTAGCGTGACTTTTAAATCTTTAAGCGGCTCCACAGTACTGGTTAGTTGGAAATCTTCACGTAGCGTATTGATGTACATCTGCATTTGCTGTTCGTCCGTGGTAATCCATCCGTTGTTTACCGCCATTAACCTAATATCTCGCTGACTGCCGAATACAAAGCCGAAACCTGGCGCCCCATTAAATTCAGATAAGCCCAACACTTTAGTTTTTGGCAAATAACCTGGCAAGAAAGTACCCTTGGTTTGCGTAAAGGCAACATTTACATTTTTAACACTGGTTAACAAACCAATTATCACTTTACTAAAATTAAAAGAGGTATCTCTAGTGTTCAAATTCCTCCTTATAAACCCAAATTTGTTATATAAGGATGTCATGTTTAATGTTGGATTTACTTGAATAGTTTTTGAGTTTTGAACTGTATTTCCCAAATCGACAGTTGGATCGCTTAAGGTAGAAAGCGATTCGGTTTGCCAAGTAAAGTTAGTGCCATAAGTTGTTGCCACGCTTACCCAATCGAATCCGGGGATTTTAGAAATCGGCAAATTGTAACGAACATTTAGGTTGTGATTATAATCAGTAGTACGACCCAAGTTTGTTAAATTCTCCCAAAAAGCATCACGTCTTAAACCGTCAGCCCTATTGTCTGGCTCGTCAATAATGGAATAGTTAGTGGCGTTGAAATCTAAACTTAATGACTTGGTTAAATCCCAAGCGATACCATAAATTCTGCTTACTAAAAAGTTATTATTGTAGGTAGTATTGATAGGTAAAACATTATTGGGATCGTTGTTTCTTAAAGTATTTTCGGAGTAGAAACGGTCGTAGTCAATTCTAAAGTTTACAGAACTTGGTAGCAATGAGAAATTAAAATCTTTCAATAGTTTTAACGTATTCGATTTGATGATTTTATCGAACGGGCTGTAATTTTTTGGCGTACGACTATAATTATATGCTAACGAAGCCCTAAAAGTATTTTGAATACTAGTTTCGTTGATAAAGTCGCGATGCGATAACCTGCTTTGTGCATAAGAAACGTTAAAGTTTTCGATATCCCACAGCTGTGCTTTTGCGTCTTCTTTCACTCGATCTTTACGCACGTTTGTGAAAGCCAAACTACTTCTGGTGGTATAATCTTGCGCAAAATTTAATATTGAATCTCTTTGCGCTTTTGTAGAAATATCTAATGCCTGAGCTAACTCAATATCTGGCGTTCGAGGGTCAAATTGTGGTGTTGCCACTTGTTTAGAATAACTCACAAACATTGGAATTTTAACACCACTTTTTTGAGGCAAAAACTTGCCCAACTCCATGTTCGACGAGATATCGAAATTTGTGTTATCGGCTCTGTTTCTGTCGCTCACTTTACTATCAATAGAACCGAAGCCAATGGTTGCTTTGGTACCAGACACGTTCACGTCTGCAAAATCAGCAAGCTTTGCGCTAATCCTTGCAGTAGCTGCCCAGCCGCCTCGTTCGTCAAAGTCAGTTAAACGTAGCTCATTAAACCAGGCTTGTGCATATTTAGGCAAACCATCATCTGTTGCCGAGGCACCCGGTGCATCCTTCCACGGATTTTTTAATCCCAACATATACACACGGACTTTACTCATATCAGGCTGGCCTTTTACAATGATGGTATTTCTTCCATCACTATAAGTATAAGGAACGTTAATTGGCCATGGCAAACCACCAATGCGGGCATTGTTACGAGATATTTTTGCCTTTTGAAACAGCGCCAATTCAATATCCATTTTGTTTTCCTCAGGCCAAATGGCGTTGGGATCTGTAGTGCCTGGTTGTGTTACACGTAATGGTTGATTATATTCGTAATAGTTATCGTCATTGTCGGTACCAATTCTCAAGAAAGCATTTAAATCGTAACTATCTAAAGCGTTAGTTCCGTCTCCTTCCAAGTGAATGTTCATCTCTAAGCGTTTGTACGACCTAAAATCATAAACCGCAGTTTTAAACGCTCCTCGTCCGTAACCATCTTTCAAATCCTTAACAATTAAAGAAAGTGATTGCTCATTCTGTCTGGTATCTCCACGATAATTACTGAAATCTCGTTCACGTTCAACCCCTGGTGGCACTACGTACGGAATTGGTGATCTTTTACCGTTCTCTTCAATATTAACAGTTCCCAATTCAAGCGTTGAGTTATCAGCTGGTGCAGGCACTAAACCTTGGTCAACAATAACTTTGTTGGTTTCGTTTTTAGCATTATACTGCCTCCACTCGCCACGTACAAACTGAATTTTAGCAAATCTCAATATCGCCGTATCTGCAAAATCGGTCATGAACATTCTTACAAAACGAATGGATTTAAAATCTTGAATGTTTCCGTAAGTTCTCTCATATTGCGCTAATGGAATTCTAAGTTGATACCAAGTAGCGTTTTCGGTTTGTCCGTTAACCAACCTTACCGAAGTTACCACTTTATCTGTGACATAGTTTTGCCCAACAACTAAATCGCCGGGGCGCATCGATATTTTGTATTGGAAATACTCATCAGACTGTGTCATGTTGTTATCTCTGTTCACGTCTTCGCCGTCTGGCAACGAAGTTGATGCAGAATTCTCAATACCCAATTCTTGTTGCGACTGTTGGGATGTTTTAGAGTTCCCCTCTAAGCCGTTAAAGTTCATGTAGCGCTGAAGAATACCAGCATTGGCTCTGTCATGTTGCTCGCCTCTAAAATAAGCGTAATCATCCGAAGAAGGATCGTTCTCTATCGCTATGGCCGCATCTGGATTTAGTTGAGCCTTAATTTGATTTATTTGCGCTGCAAACTTTGCTTTTTCATTATCATTAGATAAACCATCTAAACCCACATCTTGGGCCCTACGAGCAGTCGGGTCATTATCAAAAGCCTGTACAACGGGTTGCAATTTCGCTACTCTACCCCAAATGGTTTCATCGTATTTAGATGGATCGTCTGTAGCAGGTAAACCATTTTCAATTGACTTACGACCATCACGCAAAATATCTTCGGAGATGTTTCCTAGATTAAAATAAAGATCTCCACCTTGCGAGTTCGGCTTAGACATAAATGGATCTAATACCCACATTTCAATAAACTCAATATTTTGCGCTTCGAAATCATTTACATCTATCTTCCGCATCAAACCTCCCCATCTGCTTCGTGGGTTTAGCAAGGTGCCATCCGGATTAAACCCTGTAGTGGTGTAATTATACGGCCCTCTTAGCGTTGGATAATAAGCTAAATCTAAAGTTTGCAAAGTAATGGCTTGCCCTGTGCTAATTTGTTTGAAAGGGAAAACCTCTGTTTCCAAAACCTCGCGGACGTAATGGTTCGATAATTCGTTCTTGTCACGTCTCACATTTTCCGGCACTTGCCCAGCTCCGCCTCTTCCGTAAAAAAGAGGATCGATATTATAGAAAGCAATTTTTGCTCTGTTGTAGCCATAGGAAAGATCGGGAGGCAATCCGGCTCCGCCTTCTGGAAACATCTGCGGCGTACCCGATATTTGCCATGCGATAGCGCTTTTTAAATCGATTACTGAGCGTGAAGCCTCAAAATCATCAATATAACTACTCCCTCTTTTAGTGCCCGCAGTGTTTAAGGCCGAGGGATGACCGGGATTTAATTGAGCAAACTCACCGTAAAAAGTGATATTTGATTTTTCTTTTGTGGAGATGAACGGAAGTTTATCTACCAATTTCGTTAAAAACCTTGATGATGAAGTGTAGTTTACATCCATACCCCAAAGCGTGTTATTAATAGGTTCTTCTCCGAAATTTACTTTAGGCGTTATTGGCCTTTCACTTAAATTCATGTAAGTACCTCCGATATTCAGTTTGTTGTTTACGCGATAATCACCGCGAACCCCAAATAACGAGCGCTGCTGCAAACCAAATAGTTCATTATTTTCTGTTGATATTCTAATAGATTGGCCAGAACTTAACAAAGCTGTGTTCAAGATACGTACTCTGCCACTCATATAGTCAACAGTATAATCGGCGCCCTCCTGCAAAGGAATACTTCCCATAAATACTTTCACAGAACCTTCTGGAACATTGATAG
The DNA here is from genome assembly GCA_045629525.1 of Pedobacter sp. GTDB lineage: Bacteria > Bacteroidota > Bacteroidia > Sphingobacteriales > Sphingobacteriaceae > Pedobacter. The sequence goes on along the minus strand of JAZQRH010000019.1, from coordinate 697,271 downwards.
CGTTTAAACTGAATTCCGAAGATACTTCTGATTGATAACTTCCTTTAATGATATATCTATTTTTATCTGGGAACAATTGCTGTGCATCAACCTTTGTAGCAGAATATAGTTGTGGATAGGTGTACTTATCCTTCAAATTTTGTTCGGAGGATGCAAACTGATCTCCTAGGTCTTTTCCAAAAGGTTCTAATACTGGAAAAATGATACGGCCAGTTTGCGGGTCGATAGTGACATAGCCAGTAATGGTATTACTTAGAGAAGATGCAGTGACATTACTACCAATAGCTGATGGTGCACCGTTTGTAGATGAGTTAAAGTTGTTTTGGTTTGAATTGTACGAACTGCTCTGCGCTTCGTAATCAAAAACACCGTCTGGCTTACGTTCTTTCTGTGCGTTTAAACGATCTAACCCTAAAGCATTAATCCAGATTTTATTTAGCGTATTTACCCCTTCTGTAATTACAGCACGCTCTACGCCAGAAGTTTCGTCTAATCTAAAAACATCTAATCTAAAATTTTGACTACTGATTTGATAGCCGCCAATATTATAGATATTTTTCATCATTAAATCCCAAATTGGCAAATTAGGTTTAGTAGTCTCGTTTTTTAGAAGTTTAGCAAACAATACATTTGGCGTAGCCTGTTCAAAAGGAACATCGGTAGAGAACTCTCCTACCTGATATTCTACTCCGTTTAAGGTGTAACGATAGGCCACGGCCAATAGCTCATCTGTATTTAACTGCGTGTTTAATGAAATATAACCTAGTTGCGGATGCAAACTAAATTCTCTATCGTTAAGTTTACGAGCATAGGTTATTTTTGCAAAGTTATCTGTTGCGCCTGTTCCTTGAAAATATTGGATCAGGTCGTTAGAGTTTGATAACCTAGCTCCCGCTGGAAGGTTGTCCAATAAATTGTTGGACTGGGCTGGAAAATTAGGATTGGTAAATGCCGAAGGTGCTTCGGTAGGGCCTGGTGTAATTAAAGTGGTATTATATGGTGCTTGTTCGCCTAAATCCATAAAACCTACTACATCACGAGAATCTGTTGTACTGCCGGCCTTGTTGGTAATCCAAACTTCTATTTTGGTGATATTAATGCCCGACAGTACCGTTGGAGGTGTGCGTAAGGCAGTGTTATATCGATTTCTAAAATACTGTGCTAAAAAATAGTGCTTATTGGCTTCGTACTCGCTTCCACTAATACGGAAATCATTTTGTTGTGCACCATTGCTAATTTCTATCTGCTTGGATTGCGATTTTTGTTGCGTTAAAACGGTGGTTAGCGCTAATTTACCAAACTGCAATTGTGTTTTGATCCCGAATAAAGCTTGAGTACCAGTAATGAGTGACGTGTTTAAGGGTAAGCTAACGTTACCTGCTTCTATTTTTTTGATGATATCATCCTCGCCTCCCGTATAATCCAACTTAATTTGGTTTTCGAAATCAAACTGCGCCTCGGTATTATAATTCATTTTGAGTTTCATGTTGGTACCAATGTTACCCACTACATCCATTTGTATTCGTTGTGTGAAATCAAAATTACTTTGAACGCGTTGCCGTTCGTTAAATAAGGGATTTTCGTTTTTGTTAATGCGACCAAGAAAGGTTAGCTCTGCCTCGCCACTAGGCTGTATGTCTATAGTTGTGCCGCCAAATATCTTTTCGAACACCCTGCTATTCACCTTAACTTCGGGGATAACGCCAGTTTTCCTGATATCGGCAATCTCTTGATTAGAAAGCATCCGCCAATTCTCGCGTTTAATATCGCTATTTACCAAACGCAGATATTGCTCGACGGTAAGGTATTGAGGCGGGGTGTACAGGTTGTCGCCAATGCGCTCAGTAATCACATACATGTTACTCGCTGCATCGTACTGCACCTCCTTTTTCACATTTTCCGGAAGCGGGAAAAACGGATTTGAAAAAGTCCGAAGACCCATCCACTGTTTTTCTTGTACGGAAAAAGTATTTTTTGCCGTATCAATTTTTCTGCCTACGTTTTGCGAAAACGACTTTTGGCCAATAAAAAGGCCCGCCAGTAAAACAAAATAAGTAAGTTTCTGCCTCAATCTGGTTTATTTATAAATTCTTTAATGCTTGTTTAATCATTTGCTCAACGGTTAATTCTCCCTCTGCACGTTTGAGCACGTTATCTAACGCTTTTTCAGCAACTTGCTTGCCAAAACCCAGCATAACTAAGGCTGATAACGCTTCATCTTTAATTGTATTGTAAGTAGGCATAGAAATTAGTGATTCTATTCCATCCTTCTTTAACTTATCTTGTAATTCGAGAATAATACGTTGGGCAGATTTAGCCCCTATTCCTTTAATCTTTTGGATAAGTGCAACATCTGCACTTACTATAGCCTGCTGTATTTCGGCCGGTGTAATAGACGACAGCATCATGCGGCAAGTAGTAGGACCAATGCCAGATACTGAGATTAAATGAAGAAAAAGTTTTCGCTCGCCTTCATCTGCGAAGCCATAAAGCGTATGCGCATCTTCTTTAACGTGCAACCACGTGTAAATTTTGCATCGCTCTGCGCTACCTAAGGCAGCGTAGGTATTAAGTGATATATTGATGTGGTAACCGACACCCCCAGCTTCTACTACTATATAAGTTGGACACTTAAATGTCAACCTCCCATCAATATATGCGTACATAATCTATTTGTAATTAAATGCTAATGTAAATTAAAAAAATAATTTTAGCTATTTAATTACCTTAGTTAGATGATTATGAATCATCTAACTAAGTAATAGCCTTATTATTTTTTCTTGGTTAAACCTTTTTTGTTAGTAGTGTCTCCACCTTCTTTGGCTTGTACATCTACTACCGCAATGGTTACCATGTTCACAATTTCTCTTACCGAACTCCCTAACTGCACCACGTGAACTGGCTTCTTTAATCCTAATAAAATAGGACCCACCGCCTCGGCACCGCCTAGTTCTTGTAAAAGCTTATAAGCAATGTTTCCAGACTCTAAGTTAGGAAATACAAGCGTATTTGCAGGCGCATCTGCTAATCTACTAAAAGGAAAGTTATCTTTCAACATTGCATTATTAATTGCGAAGTTTCCTTGCATCTCACCATCTACAATAATCTCTGGATATTTTTGATGTAAAATTTTTACAGCCTTACGTGTTTTTTCTGGAATTTCTCCGTTATTAGAGCCAAAGTTTGAATAAGACAACATGGCAATACGAGGCGTGATATTGAACTTTCTTACCGATTTTTCGATCAATAAAGTAAGGTCTACTAACTCCTCTGCCGTTGGGTCTACGTTTACGGTAGTATCACCAAAGAATACTGGACCTTTTTCGGTCATCATCATGTACATTCCTGCTACACGGTTAACACCTTCTTCGGTACCGATAATTTGTAAAGCCGGTTTTATGGTTGTTGCATAATTTTTAGTTAAACCAGAAATCATCGCATCCGCCTCACCAAATTCGACCATCGATGAACCAAAATAGTTTCTATCTCTAGAGATCAGTTTGGTAGCCTCACTTAAAGTTACGCCTCTACGTTGTCTTTTGGCGAAAAATGCTTGAGCATATTTAGCGACTTTTTCTCTGTCTGCAGCAGGATCTATGATTTCAACACCGTCCAATTCTAGCTCGTGCTCTGCTATGATAGATTGAATTGCTTCTTTATTACCTAATAAAATTGGCTCTGCGATATTGTCATCTTTCACGATTTGCGCCGCTTTTAAGATTTTATAGTTATCAGCCTCTGCAAAAACAACACGTTTAGGATCTGATTTAGCTTTATTAGTAACTGCACGCATAATTGCATCGTCTGTACCTAAGCGCTTTTTCAATTCTTCAGCATATGCATCCCAATCGGTAATAACCTTACGAGCCACACCACTTTCAATTGCCGCTTTCGCTACAGCCATAGACACATTGGTCATGAGGCGAAAGTCCATAGGTTTAGGAATGATATAATCATTGCCAAACTTTATGTTTTTAGCATTGTAGGCCATATTAACCGCTTCAGGAACTGGCTTTTTCGCTAGCTCCGCGATTGCTTTAACCGCAGCGATTTTCATTTCCTCATTAATAGCTGTTGCTCTAACATCTAAGGCACCTCTAAAAATATAAGGGAAACCCAACACATTGTTTACTTGGTTAGGATAATCAGAACGACCAGTAGCCATAATGATGTCCTTGCGTGAATTTATAGCCAAATCGTATGCAATTTCCGGATTTGGATTAGCCATTGCCATCACAATCGGATTTTTAGCCATTGACTTTAACATGTCAACAGAAACACAATCTGCAGACGACAAGCCAATAAACACATCCGAATCAACCATTGCTTCTTCAAGAGTGTTCAAATTTCTGGAAGTAGCAAATTCTGCTTTAATTGGATCAAGTTTTTCACGATCGGCACGGATTACGCCGCTTCTATCGCACATCACTATATTTTCCTTTTTTGCACCAACTGCAACATATAAACGCGAACAAGAAATAGCTGCTGCACCTGCACCATTTACTACAATCTTGATTTTATCTATTTTTTTCTTTTGAAGCTCACAAGCATTAATTAATGCAGCCGCAGAGATAATGGCTGTACCATGTTGGTCGTCGTGCATCACCGGAATGTTCATTTCCTCTTTAAGCCTACGCTCAATTTCAAAACATTCTGGAGCTTTTATATCTTCTAAATTAATACCACCAAAAGTTGGCTCTAATGCTTTTACAATGTTCACAAATTCGTCAACATTTTTTGTATCTAGTTCTAAATCGAACACATCGATATCGGCAAAGATTTTGAATAACAAACCTTTACCTTCCATCACTGGCTTTCCAGCCTCGGCACCTATATCTCCTAAACCTAGTACAGCTGTACCATTACTAATTACAGCTACCAAGTTTCCCTTAGCCGTGTATTTATAGACATCTTCTTTGTTTTCGGCAATTTTTAAACAAGGCTCTGCAACGCCGGGAGAATACGCTAATGTTAAATCTCTTTGCGAAGAATAAGGTTTTGTTGGTATTACCTCTATCTTCCCAGGTCGCCCTTGCGAGTGATAGTCTAAAGCATCTTGTTTTCTGTTAATCTTACTCATCTTATATACATTAATAGCGGTCAAAGTTACAATCTTTTTTTAGGAAACAACTTGATTTTTTCAGCAACGCTTGTTGAATAATAGCAAGTTTTGCAGACCACAATATCTATGACCGTTTTGCCTCCCTATGGGACCGAAAAAGGAAGTTTAAATAATAAAAAACAAAGGCCCCAATATCTGAAGATAAGGAGCCTTAATTGAGCATACGTAATTTAGAGATGAGCTATTTGAATTTCAAAATACCACCACACTAAAGCCATTAATGTGATAGCTACGGATATGATTAATAAATAAACACTGTAAGGTGCTCTCACTTTCATTCTATTCACAATGCAAAGGTGTATTTAGAAAAGTACGTAACAAAAATATATGCATGGACAAAAACGTGGACAAATTTCATTTGATTGATCTATAGCTATTTACCCCAATAAAACTAGTGCCTCATTCGTTACTTTATAGAGAATTCGAACTCCCAATAGCCGAGACACCATGGCGAACTTAAGATTGTTGTGCTAGTTTTGCACTAAGAAATTTTCTAAAGTTAAATTCGGAGAGATACTCTCTAACTTACGCCGTAAGCGATACCTCTGCTTTCGAACCGAGTCTTGAGTAATACCTTGCGCAATAGCCATATCTTTGGTAGAAACTTTTAACTTGCTAAGCACAAGAAACCGCTGTTCTGCTGCAGAAACATCAGGCATTAGCCGTTTTACCTCTGTCAAGAAATTTGGATGAACTCTTAAAAAACTCTTCTTAAAATCATTCCAATCCTCATCGGTTAATATACTAATCTCATCAATATGGAAATCGGCGTTAGGCCTAATGCTTTGATAGTGAACCCTTAAATCTTCTATTAACTTATTCTTCTCTGAGATATTATCCGTAAAAGCTTTTAGTTGCTCTTTAGCATAAGCAACATCCTTTTGAGCCAATTCTTTCTCCATGTTCAGCTTTTCTTTGCTAATCTTGTATTTTAACCGCTTCGAATTGTACAATAGCAATACGATTATTGCGATTACGGCGATTCCCAGCAATATTGCATTTCGCAACGACTTTTGTTGATTGAGCTCTTGTTCTGCTTTGTCAAAACTTTTCTGCATAAGTTCAAATTCAAGTCCAGTCTTGACCTCAGAGAACCTTATTGCATTAGCTTTTTTTTGAACGCTGTCTTTTAGTTCATTAAAAAGCTGTAGATAAAAATAAGCGCTGTCGGGCTGCCTTAGAGCTGAAAATATTTTAGTTAATCCTTCAGCTGTTTCTAACTTTGCATTCAAATGATAGTACTCATTTGATTTTAACCCGTAGTTATGCGCCTTTTTAAACAATTTTAAGGCCGATGATAAATTATTATGGTGCCAATGGATATTTGCTAAAACATTAAGTACCGAGGCAGCATTTCCAAGTTCGCCATATTTGAGTACTGTATCTAGGTTTACATTTAGCAAAGATATGGCTTCGTTATATTTCTTCTTCAGCACTAATGCTCTACCTTTTCCACCTGCAGCTATTCCTTTCCAGATACTCAGATATTTTGCTTCCACCTGTTTTCCGTAAAACTGCTTTGGCTCACGTTCATAGTCATCTATTAGTTTTTCTATTTTAACGTATTGTACAAAAGCGCTATCTGCATTGCCTAAATTTTTGTATGAAGCTCCGGCCAAATCTAACAGGTAGATATAATCTAAGAAGTAACTGGTTTTCGGGTTGAAGAAGCTGATGCCCCTTAGACTAAATTGCAAGCTGCGTTCAAAATCATTTATTCGGTACAGTATCCGACCAACGGTAAGGTAGCGGAAATATATATGTTTAAAATATTGAACACCGAGCTGTTCCTGAATTTGCAAGGCCTTGAGCAAATAATAAAGTTTTTCATTTTGTGGCGCCTTTATTTCGGCATATTTAGCATACATCTCCGAGAGCAGTTGCTCGTCTCCCAACTCGCTAGTGCGCAAAATACAGTTCCAAAGATCCTCTATACTCACGTCGTCGGGCCTACCTTGCAATCTAAACAACATTACCCTTGCTGCAAGGCGTTTTTCATGGCTATTGTGGCTAAGTATAGCGTTCAACTCTTCTACCCGCTTGCAAAAAACAGCCTCATTGAAATTTGCCGTTACATCAGCATAAGATAATTCCGCAGAAATCGTTTGATTGACGCCTTCTACCCGCCAAGCTTCAAGAAGTTGGGCAGTACTATAAGTTTGTCCCCAAACCTGTTGGGACGAAATCATTAAAAACAGAAAAAAGCAATTTGCTAGCCCAGCAAAAAAAGAGCGTTTGATAATTAATTTCAATCTTGTTTGGTAACACTTTTAGCTTCAAATATAGGAATGTATATACGAAAAATGTTACCATCTAGCGTTTTTGGGAAATATACCTAATAACGGGTATATGCGCATTCATTGAAACAATTTGTGCGTATTTAAGTCTGCTCGGAATAGCTATAACGTCGATTAGCTCTTGATTTTAAGCACCATACCCGGCTGTAGCACTACTTTGCTTAAACCATTAACTGCCTGAATGTTCGCCACGGTGACACCCTCGAATTTTTTGGCGATGCTTGAAAGTGTATCCCCTTTCTTAACCGTATAAGAAATGAAGCTCGCAGCTGGCTTCAGTGGATTACGTTTTACAGTGATTGTGGTCGTTTTAATTTTTAAGCGCTGTCCAGGTACGATTTTAGAAACATTCAATGCGTTCCATACTTTTAAATCTTGAACCTCAACACCGTATTTGTTTGCTATTGCAGATAAGGTTTGCCCAGGCAATACTTTGTGAATTACCACTCCTGAGTCATTCGATCGAGCCCCAACTGCTTTTAGCTTCCTTAAAGCTCGCACATCGTCGGTAGAAGCCAAAACCACTTTCATGTTAGTTTCAGTATCTGTATTCAGTACATTGAAGAGTGATTCATAGTAGGTGTAATTTGTTCGAGGAATAACGATACGCTTTGGCGACGCTTCGGTTCCGTTAACAATTTTCTTCTTGTAGCTTGGATTTAACGCCAATAAGGTCTCTTCAGTATGGTTAATGGCTATAGCTACATCCGCTAGCGCTACAAAATTTCTGACATGAACTGTATCGGTATTAAAGCCAAAAACAGGCGGGTTGCTTTCAATTTGATGATTTTTTGCATACTTCATGACGTAAACCGCAGCAATAAATGCCGGCACATAATTGCGTGTTTCTTTAGGCAGAAAATTTCGCAGTTCCCAAAAATCTCGAGAACCTGACCTTTCAATAGCCCTATTTACGTTGCCTTTACCACAATTATAAGCCGCAATAGCCAAAAGCCAGTCGCCCAGTTCTTCGTAGGCATCTTTAAAGTAAGCGGCCGCCGCATAACTCGCTTCTATTGGATCCTTGCGTTCATCCACGAAGTTATCCATATTTAGACCATAACCTTTTGCTGTGCCAAACATAAACTGCCACATGCCTGTTGCACCCACTCGTGATACTGCATGTGGGTTCATTGAAGATTCTACAATTGGCAAATACTTAATTTCTTCAGGAACATGGAAAGCTTTTAATGCTTTCTCAAAAATGGGAAAATAATAAGTTGAACGACTAAGCATATCGCTGTACATCGCTTTGCGTTTTACGTAGATATCGATATAAGTTTGAACGTATTCGTTGTAGTCTAGAGGAATTGCTTTAGTAATTGAGTCTAATCGAAGCTTGTACAAAAGATTTTGACCAAATAGCAATGGCTGATCGATTTGTGGCACCGCCACGGTATCTGCGAGTTGAGACATCGTTATGCGTTTAAAAATAGTATCGCTTTGCAAAGATTTGATTGGTGTTTGCGCCTGAGCACAAAACACTTGAAACAGACCAAAAATAACTAATACAAATTTCCTCATAGGCAAAAAAATGCGCTGCGGTTAATTACGCCTTTTTTAAAAAACTATCTGATAAATTGAACAAAGTTTGTTCGTTAAAATGTTTGGCCATTAATTGGATACTTAACGGTAAACCTGCCCTATTATTGCCAAGGGGGATAGCTACAGCTGGCAAACCGGCTAACGAAGCCAACACAGTGTAAATATCGGCCATGTACATTACCAAAGGATCTTGCACATTTTCGCCAATCTTAAATGCTGGCGTTGGCGCCACCGGACTAACCAAAACATCGTAAGTTTTGAAGAGTTCTTCGATGCGTTCGCGAATCAAGCGGCGTACTTTTTGCGCCTTTTGATAGTAGGCATCATAATATCCGGCGCTTAAAACAAAAGCACCCAACATTATACGACGTTTTACTTCCTCGCCAAAACCTTCGGCCCTAGACGATTTATATAACTGGTTTAAGCTTTGCGCTTGCGTATTGCGATAGCCATAGTGTACACCATCATATCGAGATAAATTTGAAGATGCCTCGGCAGTGGTTAAGATGTAATAGGTAGGTACTAAGTAATCCAACAAATCGAAAGAAACATACTCCACTTCATGCCCATCAGCTTTAAATTTCTCGATAGCTAAAAGGATAGCTTGCTTGGTTTCCGCATCTAAGGCATCACTTTCAATGGTCTCTTTCAACACCGCAATTTTGTTTTTTCCGCCTTGCGATAAATGAGCAGTATATTGAGGAACCGACAAGGAAGAAACTGTGCTGTCGTTATTGTCTGCGCCAGCCAATACTTCTAACAATAAAGCGGCGTCACTCACCGAAGAGGTCAAGGTACCCACTTGATCAAAAGAGGAGGCATACGCAATAACGCCATAACGCGAAATGCGGCCGTACGTAGGTTTGAAACCAATATTGCCACAAAAAGCAGCTGGCTGACGAACAGAGCCTCCGGTATCGGTACCTAATGCAGCCAAACACATGTCTGCTTGTACTGCTACTGCCGAGCCACCGGAAGAACCTCCAGCCACGCGTTCTTCATCAATTGCATTTTTTACAGTGCCAAAATAAGAGGTTTCGTTAGATCCGCCCATGGCAAATTCATCGCAATTTAAGCGACCAATAATTATAGCGTCTTCTTTTAATAGGCGTTGTACAACTGTGGCCGAATATGGCGCCACAAAACCCTCAAGCATTTTTGAGGAGGCTGTAACCTCGTGGTCTTTATAACAGATATTATCTTTAATACCGATAACCATTCCTGCCAACTTACCGCCTTCGCCTTTTTCAATTTTGGTCTGAATTTCTTCAGCTTGTTGATTTGCTGAATCAAAAAACACCTCATTAAATGCATTGAGGTGTTGATACTTTTCTATCTGCTTGAAATAGTGGGCAATAAGTTCTTTTAAAGTTAGCTGCTTCTGCGCAAGTTGTTCCTGTATCTCTGTTAAAGAGGTATATTTCTTCAAAATCTAAATTTAAAAGCGTTTAAAAGAATACTACTGAGGTTTGTTGGTGCTATCGGTGGTAGTAGAGTCAATACCGTCTTTACCGTCCTTAAACTCTTTCATCCCTTTACCTAAACCACGCATTAATTCAGGAATTTTTTTACCTCCAAAAAGTAATAAAATTGCCACAATGATTAAGATAATCTCTGTTGTACCAAGGGCAGCTAATAGTGTTGATTGTAACATGACTGTTTGTTTATAAATTCAATATCTTAAACCGATCCTTTCGGTTCTTTATTTTCTTCTGTAGGCTGGGTATCGGTTTTGGGCTCTTCGGCAGCTGTATCTTGATCGTGAATATTGTAGCCCGAATTGTAGTCAGATTCTTCATAACTTCGAGCAGCATCCGACTTTCTATCTTCTTCGTCCACATCTATCGAATTAATATTGCGATGAATCTCCCGCTTTACACCCTCCGAAGCATCTTTAAATTCACGAATTCCTTTACCAAGACCTCTTGCTAACTCTGGCAATTTTTTACCTCCAAATAACAAAAGTATTGCCACCATAATGATTGCAATCTCCCCTCCCCCCATGTTTAAAAATTCTAATATCGGCAAGTTATACATTGTAACGCTGTTTTATACAAATATAGGGTAAATTTAGAATAATTTTGATTAGCGTGCCAACCAACTTTCTGGGTTTTGAGCAGTCTCGCCTCTTCTAATTTGAAATCCAATTTCGGCAATACCATCATTAATACCTGCAGTACCAATGGTTTGCTTGGTAATTACCGTTTCACCTTTACTTACGCTAACAGACTTCAATCCCTCGTAAATGGTAAAATACTCCCCGTGACTAACAATCACATAATATTTACCAAACTGTTGGAATATTGTGTTCACTTTACCACTAAAAACCGCTCTAACTGCCGCTCCTTCACTCGTCTGAAACACTACACCATCTCGCATCGCAGTAGCTTGGTCAATTTTATATGCACCAAATCTACCTGTTATGTAGCCAGTACCAACGGGTGAAGGTAAGCTTCCTCTATTCGCCTCAAAAGCATCAGACAGCTTTGCCGCTTCTGGAGTTGCTCTCAAAGCTTCACTGGTGGTTTTTGGTTTAGTGGCGGTAGCCGCTGGAGCAGGCCTGTTTTCTGCCTTAGCTTTGGCTGCCGCTAATCTTTGACGCTCTCTTTCCTCTTCTTCAGCCTTCCTCTTTGCTGCTGCAATTTCTCTAGCAATTGCAGCTCTAATCTGCCTATCTATTGCCGCTTGTTGCTGCTTCTTTTTAGAAATATCTTGCTTATATTGTCTTTCTTGTTTACTTAATTTACCAAGTACAGCAGCCTGTTCGTTTTTGTTTTTATCCAGCTTAACCTTTTCAGTTTCTTCTTCTTTCAACAAAGTTGATTTACTTTTCAAATTCTTATCTAAAACCACAATTTCATTGCTCAACTGTTTCTGCGTATTTTCGATATAGCCGGCTTGCTTTTTACGGTACTGCCCAAACTGCTGCAAGTATTTAATTCTTTTGTACGCTTGGTTAAAATCGTTGGCCGCAAAAATGAACATCATCTTATCATACGAGCTTTTATTACGCTGAGCGAAGCGTATCATCCCAGCATACTCTTTCTTCAAATCTGCTAAGCGCCCCTTTAGGTTTTGAACCTTACCTGTATTTTCAGAAATTTTATGATCTAGATTTTTAATCTCTGAGTTGATGGTCGATATTTTCTCCTGTCTCAACCTAATTTGCGCTTTAATAGCGTTAATTTGCGTTATAGTTAACTTCTTCCCACTCGCCGTTTTATTTAGGTTCTTTTGTGCAAGTTCAATTTCTCGCTGCAACGCTTCTTTTTTACGGGTAAGCTCTTTGCTTGATTGCGCATTAATATTTCCACAAACCAATAAAAGAACAGCGAAAACTAGGGCTTTTTTTAACTTCATCAGTCAAAAGTATGAAAAAAATTAATTGATTAGCTCAAAACTCTTTGGAACAGTAAATGGAAAATCTACCGCAACATTATAGTCGATTTTAATAAAATCAACGGCTAAACTAATTTTTTTATTGCCTACGGCAGAATTTATTTTAAGATTGGACGGAAACAAGGCATCATTTACGGGCGTATACTTATCATAATTCACCTTTAAACCTTGGCCTGCTTTAGCATCGTTAAGCGTTAGTTGCACAGGTTTAAGTAGTGTATTAAACAAAGTATTGTAAGCTAAACCTTTCTCAGTGCCATTTAATACCCAAACACCATTTTCTTGTTTTAATTCCGATTTCTCTACCATAAAATCTTTAATGGAATTGCCTACTAAAATAGATTGTAACCATCCAAAATTTATTTGCTCATTGGTATACGCGTGGATATATGAGAAAGGCTTGCGCACAAACTTTTTTCGCAGCCTATTCATCAACTTCAAGCTATCTGGCGTTATAACGCCTCTGGCCACTTCTACGGCGCCCCCTAAAGCGGTCACACTGAACCAGATCTTCTCATCCTTTTTTATTCTGAGGTTAATGGTTACGCTATTTTCATCGCCGTTTAAATTCAAATCGGCTTTGCCTCGAAGCGAAAGCGTATTAAACGGAATATCTTTACCTAACAGCATTGCAATATTTTCGGCCTTCTTGTTAGCAACCGGTGCAGGTGTATCTACGGTCTGTGGCGCTTTTACAATTTCTTTTTTGGGTCTGCAGCTTGCGACAAATAACACACAAGCCAATAACATAAAACTATTTAATATATTTCTTCTCATTTATTTTTCTAATTAACTTCTGCGACTCATTTCCCGCTGCCTTAGCTTTTTCCCATTGCAACAGCGCTTCCTCTTTTCTTCCTTTTAAGAACAAAATATCTCCATAGTGTTCTAAATAAACAGGGTTATCCCCTTCATTGTTTTGCAAAGCCTGCGCTATGTGTTTTAGGGCCTCATCATGCTTACCTAGCTTAAATAGCACCACTGCGTAGGTATCTAAAACCGACGAATTTTGCGGTAAAGCCTCGGCTGCCTTTTGCGCTAGCTTTTCTGCTTTAGGCAAATCATGATTCCTTAACGCTAAATAGTAGGCGTAATTGCTTAAAGTTAGATAATTGTTGGGCGCTAAATTTACGGCTTTATCAAATGCTAACTCCGCCTCTTTAAACTTACTCTGATCAATAAAAACCTCGGCTTGTAGCGCTAATATCATCGCTTTCAAATTCTGATCATCTGGATCTAACTGTAAAGCATTTTTTAGTTCTAATGCTGCCTCTGCATTTTGCATATTTCTGTGTAAAGCAAATGCCCTATAATAATACAGTATTGCCTGATTGGGATATAAAGATAAGGCTTCGTCGCTAGTTGCTATGGCTTCTGCATACTTGGCCATCAACGTTTGTACACCTAATAATTTTTCCCAGGCTTTATAGTTCTGCTCACCGATTTTAAGTACACTTTTATATTGCGTTATTGCAGCGTTCAAATTACCTTGCTGATAAAGAATATCGCCATATAATAAAATTAATTTAGGATCACCTTTGTAATCATTCAGTGCAATTAGCGCTAAATCTGTAGTGTACTTTGCCATGCCAGGTTTAGCGAAACGCCCTAGCATTTGGTTTAATATTTTTATTTTCTCTACCAATGGCATTTCTTGTCTCTCAAACGCTTTCTTTAATGCAAGAAAAGCATCATCTAAACGTTTCAGCAACTGATAAACATCGGCTAAAGCCAAACTCACTTCATAATTCTCTGGGGCAAACTCTTGGGCCTTTACTAACACTTTAAGAGCGTCGTCATATTGTTTCTTCTCTATCAAAGTCCCGCTAATATCCAAATATCGTTTTACGTCTTGGGGCAACTCTTCTATCGAACTTTTGGCACTAGTATTTTTTGACCCGAAACGCTGTCTAAATGTGGAGACTGCTTTAGATGCGCCAAACTTTTGTTCCACGACATCCAATAATTTGCGTACCTCATCCGCTTTACCTAAAATATGAAGGGCATTTACTTTATCAAAGTAATAGGCTTCGTTCTCCCGGTCCATTTGAATGAGCTTATCGAGTGTTTGAACCAAAGCGTCCATATTGCCGTTACGCTTAAAAATTTCGGTTTGCAATTTCAAATACCACAGATTACTTGGTTTTAGCAGCAAAGCCTTTCTAATCGAAATATCTGCATCTATTAGTTTATTTTGACGCAACGCAGCATTCGCAATTTCAAAAAGTGCCGCATCGTTATTCGGATCAATGTCTAGAATTTTGTTAAAACTGATGCTTGCATTAGCGTAGTTTTCATTCAGTTTCTCCTTCAGCCCTGCAAAAAAAAGCTCTTTTACAGCGTTCATGTCTCTTGCAGCAACTTGATCTTGTTGCGCAAACGTTAGGTTAAAAGAACCTATTATTATCGCTATAAAGAATACTTTCTTCATCAATTTCTATTTTCCTGTATGACCGTAACCGCCCTCACCTCGGTCTGTATTGCTTAATTCTTCGGTAGGTTCCCATTGTATGGATTCGTGTTTAGCAATCACCATTTGCGCTATACGCTCGCCATCATTCACAATAAAATCTGTATCCGAAAGGTTTACCAATAACACTTTAAGCTCTCCCCTATAATCCGCGTCAATTGTGCCTGGCGAGTTAAGTACCGTAACGCCATGCTTATATGCCAATCCGCTTCTAGGCCTAATTTGCGCCTCATAACCTACCGGCAACTCGATGTATAAACCTGTTGGAATTAAAAAACGTTGCAAAGGTTTAATGGTTATGGTTTCTGTGATCGAAGCACGTAAATCCAAACCCGCAGCATGGGCAGTTTCGTAAGCAGGGAGCTGATGGTTTGATTTATTAATTACTTTTATTTTCATTTTGTTAAGCTCTTTTGAGGATTTTCTTCAACTCTGTTCTCTCCAAATAAAATACTAGTGTCATAAAGGCAAGCAAAAGGGCGTTGCCGCTATATATATTTCTGTCGAAGACAAAAAAGTTAGCAAAACCAATGAAGGTGGCTACCGCCAAATATAACAATATGCGTTTTAAGTTATAGGGAATTGGATAATGCTTTTGCCCTAACATATATGAAACCATCATCATGGTAAAATACGTAAGCAAACTTACCCAAGCGGAACCCATGTAGCTATATTTAGGAATAAGGACAAAATTTAAAACGATGGTTATGACAGCGCCCACCACCGAAATGTATAAACCGAATTTAGTCTGATCAGACAAGCGATACCATATAGACAGATTCATATAAATTCCTAAACAAACATAACCTAAGAGCAGGTAAGGCACCGCTGGCAGGCCAACCCAATATTGCTCGTTGCTGATAAAATATTTAAGAATTTCGATATTGGCAACCAACCCCACAAAAAGTAACGCCAAAGCAATTACAAAGTAGTGCAATATGGTAGCATAGGTTTTTTTAGCATTTTCATTTTTAGCATAGCTGAAGAAAAACGGCTCGGCGCCTAATCTAAATGCAGTAACGAAAATACTTACAAAAATTGCAATCTTACACACAGCTCCATATATACCTACTTCGCCATCTGCTATTTCAATTGGCAGGAGCTTTTTCAAGGCAATTTTATCCAAATTTTCATTGATAATAAACGATAAGTTAGCTACCAAAATGGGCCAACTGTAGCTATACATTTTCTTGAACAAAGATTGATCAAAGCTCAGTTGAAGTTTCGCAAACTCTGGCAACAGCATCAATAAAGTGCCCACACTTGCTATCAAGTTAGCGATGAATACATACCCAATCCATTGCGTTTTATACCACGAAGCAAACCAAACAGCTCCAGGCAAATCGTTTTTGATAATAGCAGGAACCACAAATAAGAAAATAAGGTTGAAACCCACAAACAAACCAATATTTAAAAACTTTACAACGCTGTATTTAATTGGTCGTTCATCTGCCCTTATTTTCGCAAAAGGAATTACACAAATAGCATCTATAAATAAGATAAACAGAAAATAAATCGTATAATTTTTATAATCGGATATGTTATCTGGAGAGCCCGACAAATATTCTGCTATCGGATTTAAAAACACCAATCCAAATATCAGAAACAAAGAGGAAATGAGGGCGATGCACCAGAAGGAGTTATTATAAACCTGTTGCTTTTTATCGTCGAATTTGTTGATATATCTAAAGAAGGTACTCTCCATACCAAATGCCAAAATAGCATTGATGATGGAAGCGTTAGCGTACATATTGGTAAAAATGCCGTATATGCCTTTCTGATAAACAGTAGTGTATATTGGCGTCAATATGAAATTAAAGAGCCTCGAAAAGACAGTACTTAAACCATAAATTGCAGTTTGACTAACAAATTTCTTTAGTGCAGCCATATTACCATAGGAAGTTTTTCTTGATGACTACAAAATTGGTAAAATTCTGCATTTCGGCTTCTTCAACCTCAACATTTTCAACGCTTGATTTTTCTGGACCTTGTTTACACCAATCTACAAACATCTCCAAAATGGCCGCATTAGCTTCTGCTTCTATCAAAACAGAACCATCTTTTTCGTTCCGCACTTTACCTTTAACGCCCATTTGGTCGGCTACGGCTTTAGTACTAGCCCTAAAAAAAACGCCTTGAACTTTACCGCTAACCTTTATGTTGATGTGTTTCATTCGAGATATAAGTATGAGATATGAGATAATTTAACACCGTGTACAAAAGTAAGAATTTTGAACCACCTTAGACACTTAAGAACATTTTAGATCAAAGGATTATAAAATCGCCAAAACTTCTTGAACGATTAGCTTAATTTTTCTCAGGTGTCTAAGCTTGTGAGACTAAAACTCCAAACGAGTCAACTTTTCCTTTTCTTCAATAAAGCCGTTCCACATTTCCTCTAATATGGTAGCTGCGGGCTTTATCTCTTTTAGCATGGCTGATACTTGACCTATTTCTAACTCTCCTTCTTTCATGTCACCTTCAAACATACCAAGCTTTGCTCTAGCTCTGCCTAATAGTGCTTTCAATTCTTCGGTACTAGCGCCACGAGCTTCCGCCTCCGCGACTGCATTATCGAAATCATTCGTTAAAAGGCGGACAGGCACTAGGCTCTTCATTCTTAATTTAGTATGGCCCTCCCCAGACAAAATAATTTTTGTTTTAAAGTTTAGGTGGGCAGACGACTCTTCCGCTACCGCAAATGCTGAGCCCACTTGTACCGCATCGGCACCTAAAGCAAAAGCTGCTAACATAGATTTGCCGCATGCAATACCGCCCGCAGCAATCACAGGAATGGAAACTGCTGCCTTAATCATCGGGATTAAGCATAAAGTAGTCGTTTCCTCTCTCCCGTTATGACCACCAGCTTCGAAGCCTTCTGCTACAATGGCATCAGCCCCAGCCTGCTCTGCTTTTAAAGCAAATTTTGTGTTTGCAATTACATGCACCACTTTTATACCATTGCCTTTCAGAAACTCAGTCCAAGTGGCAGGATTTCCCGCTGAAGTAAACACGATCTCCACTAGTTCCTCAACCAGAATATCCATAATTTCTTTCACATTTGGATATAGCAACGGCACATTAACGGCAAAGGGAAATTGTGTGGCGGCTTTGCATTTTTTTATGTGCTCACGTAGCACATCTGGATACATGGAGCCAGCACCAATAATGCCTAAGCCCCCGCCGTTAGAAACCGCAGCTGCCAAACGCCACCCACTACACCAAACCATTCCGGCTTGTATAATAGGGTACTTGATGTTAAAAAGCGATGTTATTGCGTTTGCCATTAGATCAATCGTTTTACCTTATCTGACTTAATTGTTCCGTCACTATCTACCCCTATTAAATTAACACTAGGTTTCTTCCCTATCTCAAAACTTCCACACCAGCTATCAATACCTAAAAATTTGGCCCCATTTAATGTCCCCCATTTTAAAAGAACATCGAAAGATAAACCAAAATTTTGTTGTAAAGCACACATTTCTGACAAGATAGAAAGTTGGTGGTTGCTCGCCAAACTATCTGTACCCAACGTAACATTTACTAAAGGATCAAGAAAAATCAATACATCTGGAAGATTATTTTCTATATATAAGTTTGCGTGTGGGCATAAACACCAATATAAATCTTTGTGGTGTGCAATGGCGAATTCTAAATCAGCTTTGCTTGTAAAAGTGTTATGAACTAAGGCAGTTTTGTTTTGTGGCAGTTGAGGTAAATAATGCTGAATTGAATTTTTTCCACCCCCATGGTAACTCTCTTTCGGAATATTCAAGCGTAAATACATGTCTTCAAAACTACCTGTACCCTTTTCGAAAAACTCATTTTCTGCGACTGTTTCTTGATTGTGAATGCTTAAAATATCATCAAACTGTGTGTGCTCGCCAATCATTCTAAACAATTCTTCGGATACTGAATATGGAGCGTGGGGTACAATAGAGGCTTTGAGTGGCCAAAAAGCTCTTTTTATGTCGAGCGCTTTTTCTATAATAGGTTTTGAGGGTTGATTAAAACCAAAAACCTCTACAAAAGTGTGGTAGTAGATTGGGCTTGCTTTTTTTACACTTAAGGATATTTCTTGATTGGAAATATCGCCCACAGCCACAATACCATTATAGTACATTTTGGAATCGGCCTCCTTCATCGCGGCTAAAATAACTGCCTCGCTTGCAGCACGTTGCGAAACAATCTCTTTCACAAAACCTGGCAAACCAGTTTGCTCTGGAATTTTTCTAAACAGGTGCGACAACTCCAAATGACAGTGTGAATTTACAAAACCAGGCACCAATACGCCTTCGTAACGTTCTATAGCGTCAAGTTTATTCATCGCCGCCTCTTCAGCAGTATAAACTCCTAAAATTTCTCCATCTCTTGAAACCCTTAAAACTCCTTCTTCTATGGGTGCTCTATTTACGGGGTAAATCCAATCTGCAGACAAGTTTCTTTGCATAGCACAAATTACGAGGAATATGCGCAAATATCGAAATTAATAATTTTGTGCCGCCTTAAGCAACACTTTGTGGAGTTTCTCTACATGTTAAAAATAAGCTAAAAAACATAACACTACTTATTTATAGCAAGTTATACTTTGGCACATGCTAATGGCATCATTATCTCTAATACCTTGACGTAATTAAATTATTGTATCACACTTAAAAATTTATAGATTATGAAAAAGTTATTTGTAGCAGCTATCGTAGCATTCGCAGGATTTACAGCAGTTGAAGCCCAAGCATCAGTTAATAAAATGGAAATTGTAAGCGTTCAAGATAGCGTGGTAAAAACTCCAATTAAAGTAGAAGAATTACCAGAAGCTATTAGAACTGTTTTAGCAACTGACCCATACAAAGATTGGACACCAACAGCAGCTTTTACTGTAAAAGATGGTGATAAATCTTACTTCCAAGTTGATGTGAAGAAAGAAGAAGAAACTGCTTCTTTAAAGTTTAATGCAGACGGTACTCCAGTACAATAAGCACAACAACTCCCTTAAAATAAAGCATGAAAAGCCACGCATTTGCGTTGGCTTTTCTTATTTTTGTATATGGCGACAGTATTAATTATTGAAGACGACAGTACATTTGCGCAAATTATAGCAGGTTTTTTAAATAAAAACAATTATCAAGTTACCACGGTAAGCACTGTTGCCAAAGCGCTTAAGTTAATTGACGAAGAAGATTTTCAGCTCTTATTAATTGATTACCGATTGCCAGACGGCACGGGCATGGATGTGCTTAACCATAGGCGAGAAACCGGAATTGCTGTGCCCGCCATTATCATGACCAGCTTCAACGATATCCGTACCGCGGTAAAAGCTATTCAATTGGGTGCTGCCGACTTTATTACCAAGCCTATTAACCCCGATGAGCTGTTGATGATTATCAAAGGTGCCTTACATCCAAGAGTACCAAACAAAAATGCCATCGATACTAATTTTATTAAAGGGAAAAGCGAAGTCGCTAAAAAACTATATCAGCATATCGATTTAGTGGCCGAAACTGACATGTCTGTAATTATACAAGGTGAAAGTGGAACTGGGAAAGAATTTGCCGCAAGAACCTTGCACAATCAAAGTAAACGCAAAAACAAACCATTTATCGCTATTGACTGCGGGGCACTTTCAAAAGACTTGGCAGCGAGTGAGCTATTTGGGCATATAAAAGGTGCTTTTACTGGTGCTGTAAACGACAAAAAAGGAAGTTTTGAAGTGGCAAATGGTGGAACAATTTTTTTAGATGAAATTGGAAACCTTAGCTACGAAGTACAAGTAAAGTTATTACGGGCCTTGCAGGAGCGAGTAATACAGCCTATAGGAAGTAATAAACAAATTTTGGTAGATGTTAGAATAATTACTGCCACGAACGATGATTTAGCAACAAGCATGAAAGAGGGCGAATTTAGAGAAGACCTTTACCATCGTATTAATGAATTTAAAATTCAATTACCTCCATTACGGGAACGCGGACCAGATTTAGCCATATTTATTGAACATTTTACGGAGCTGTCCAACCAAGAGTTGAACAGAAAGGTAACTGAAATTGATAGTGAAACAAAATCGCTACTACTGCAATACGATTGGCCCGGTAATTTAAGGGAGCTAAGAAATGTGATCAAACGCATGGTGCTCCTCACTCAAGGACATACCGCTACTGCAGACACACTTCCAGATGAAATGAAATTAGCCGTTGCTACAGATATCCCTTTGGATAACCCGATGGATTTAAAAGCGGTTAACGAAAGCAATGAAAAGTTTTTAATTGCAGAAACCTTAAAAAAGGTTAAATACAACAAGTCAAAAGCAGCCAAACTGCTAAATATAGATAGAAAAACACTTTATAGTAAGATGGAGCGCTACGGTATTGATTAGCTTAAATCACTCCGAAATGCTTTAATGCATTCCAAATCCCATCGCTATCTACATCGTCAGTAATATAATTGGCAATTGCTTTCACATCAGGATTGGCATTACCCATGGCTACCCCAATATTCACATGCTGGAGCATTTCAATGTCGTTTCCACCATCACCAAACGCCATTGTTTGAGATAGCGCTATGCCAAAATGTTTACAAAAAATATCAATACCAACTTTTTTACTCTGTCCTTTAGGGTTTACATCCGCAAATAAAGGCGACCATCTTGAAGCAGCCGAATTCGGCATTACTCGAGCCATAAAAGCTTCCTCCTCTTTAGGGGCCATAAAAATATTGGTTTGCAAAACTGAGGAAACGTCTACATTATCGATATCAATAGCTTGTGGAACGGGCAAGTTTAAATGAGCGTACATTCCTGCAATTTCAGGGGTTACATCGTGAATGCTAATTTCTTGCTCTGACATGAAAGAGAAACTAAGCGGGGTGTGTTTCGAATATTCTAGTATGGAACGGATATCTTCTGCATTGATGGTTTGTTTAAACAGCAAATCGCCTTGCATAGTAACACAATAGCCACCATTAAACGTTATAAATCCATCGAAATTTAAATATTTAACATGGTCGATACTGTTGATAGAACGCCCAGTAGAAAGGATCACTTTTATTCCTTTTTTTTGTAACAGCGCAATTGCTTGCTCGGTGCTTTTAGCAACTTTATGTGTTTTAAAACTTAGAAGGGTACCATCAATATCGAAGAAAACTGCTTTAATTACCGGATTTTGCATCTGGTAAAGTTAGGCATTTACACCATAAGTGCCGAACGATTTTCAATTTGAGCAAGCAGACTGTTCAACTCTTGCATGCTTGTCTCAATTTTGCGTTTGTCCGCTTCGTCTATTTTATTTTGCTTCGCTACGTACTGTTCTAACATCCGAAACTTCGCCCCCAAATCTTTTGCCCCTATTTGCGATACCCTACCCGCCAAGCGATGGATAATTAGTCGTAGGTAGGATAAATTATTTTCAGTTAGCGCTTGATTTAAAAGCTGCTCATCTTCCTTACAATCTCCAAT
This sequence comes from Pedobacter sp., assembly GCA_045629525.1. Lineage (GTDB taxonomy): Bacteria > Bacteroidota > Bacteroidia > Sphingobacteriales > Sphingobacteriaceae > Pedobacter. Next base: position 674,994 of record JAZQRH010000019.1, on the reverse strand, counting down.
AAAACTCGTTAAAATCTTTGCAACCATTTCTCTATCGCCCATGGTCATTTTTAACAAAGCAGATTGGTCAAAATGTGCTGTTGAAGATGGTGGTGTAGCTTTTAACCCAAACATGTTTAACAGATCTTCCGCTTTAAATGGCTTCATTAAAATGCCTTCGAAACCAGCGGCAAGTACATTTTCCTGCTCATCTGGCAAAACCTGGGCAGTCATGGCGTAAAATTTCACTTTTGGATTAAACCTGTCACGTAAAACGTTCAGCAAAGCTAAGCCTGTTGTGTCTTCCAAACGCATGTCTACCAACACATATTGCAGATTAATATCCTCAGGCTCACCAAGAATTGCATCGGCGCTATTGAAAACCTTAAAAGGTATTTCATTTTTGGAAAAGATAATCTGACACAATTCCGTAATCAATCGATCATCATCGATTACCCACACCATTTTCGGTTTTTCTACGGAAGCTTTAAAATCACCATGCCGCGTTGAAGATGGTGCTGTAACGCTCTTATCGACTTCAATGCCTTTGACACTCTCAAATTTTAGATAAATAACGAATGTAGAACCTACGCCTAATTTACTCTTAGCGCTAATTCTACCTTGCTGCGCATCAACCAAAGTTTTAACAATAGCTAAACCTAAACCCGTCCCATTTTGATTAATAGCTGCTTCCGCTTGTTCAAATTCATTAAAAATTTTATCTTGATCTTGCTCTGAGAAACCTATACCCGTATCTTCTACCGTGAAATAGCAATGCATTTCACCATCGTTCGCTTTACACTCAACCAGCAATTTTACAAACCCCTTCTCCGTAAACTTTATGGCGTTACCTAATAAATTATAAAGTAATTGCTTCAGTCTAAATGCATCGCCTTTTAACCAAAGAGCAGGTTCTATGTCAAACTCAGTTTTTAACGCCAAACCTTTTTTCTCTACCATTGGTTTTACGGCATCCAAAACTTCGTCAAGAAGCATCTGTAACTGAAATGGCTTGTTCTCAAAAGAAAACTCGCCAAAGACAATTCTGTTATAATCCAGCACCTCGTTTACAATTTGCAAAAGATGGATGGAAGACTGATGAATGGCGGCAAGATGTCTTTTATCGGGATAATCCTCTTGAGATACCAATTCTGCATAACCCAAAATTGACTGAAGTGGTGTACGTATCTCATGACTCATATTCGATAAAAACCGTTGCTTAGCCTTACCGTGATATTCGGCTTCATCTTTCGCCATTTCTAGAGCCGCCCGATACTTATTATTTCTAGAGATATCTACTAATATCAAAGAACCCAAAATTAAAGTAATCGCAAAGAATACAATGATGATAACCTTAATCTGAAAAATTCCCTCGGCAACCGTATTTTTCGCCTGCAGTTCGTTTTTATCAAGCTGAATTAATGCCTCGTTCTCCACCTCTTTAAGCACGTTGAGCATTTCCTTTGTAAGCGCCGAACTTGAGTTCGCTAATTCTGCCTCTCTCCTTAAAAATCGATTACTCTTTTTGCGCTGCTCATTCTCGATGTTTTTTAAGGTGTTAGCTACGCTATTGATGAGGCTGTCTTGCGTTTCGGGATTAATGGTATCCCGTTTAATCTTATATTCTTCTTCAATAATTTTGTATATCTCTGACTTTTTTTTGCCAAATAATCTACTTAAAAAACCTCTTGATTTTTGTTCTTCTTCGGGAGCTAAAGTGGTTGTAGAAGTAGATGTTTGAGTGGTAAAAACAGCGCTATCTGCCTCACGAGTGCGCTGTGCTAAAAGTGCTGTGAGTTTCTCGAGTTCTTCTGAATAGGATTGCGTGCTCACCAAATTCTCTTTCACATCCAAATAAAGCACATATTGCTTATCTCTATCTGCCAGTAAATTTTTTAAGGTTTTAATCCTTCGTATTTGCGCCGTATCAGCTTCATAAAGATTAGATAAGGTATCCAAACTCTTTCTGAGTTTTTGCGTTGCCGAGAAATAACTTACATTATCCTTTTGAGTACGTTGCAAGTAATCTAAACTTGCTATTTGATGTGAAAGTTTGTTTACAATCCGAAGCTTATCGTTAGGTGCTGATATTTCCTGCAAGTTGCCCAAAATTTCCCCAAAAACAAATTTGCTAACGCCCCAGGCAAGCATTAATGCCAAAGCCGCAAATAAAAATGCGATAACCACTTTGCTTTTAATAGCTGAGAAAATTGGCTTTTTGTTTAATGAAGACATATACAACAAGGACTAAACATCGTGCCAAATATCGGCCTTTTAAAACAAAAAGAGGTAGCACGGTGTTGTGCTACCTCATCAAGTATTAAAAATAACCGATATAAAATACTTGAGTTATCTAATACAGATATGACCCTAATATTCTTCTTATAACAACCATTCTCTATAAGCGGCGTTATTTTGTTGCTCTATTGTACACTAGGATATTTTGATAATGCTTAGTATCTTGCTCTGTAATACCCCGCGAACTAAACCCTAGGTAAAGCTTGTTACCATAAACCTTCACGCCTTCAGCCTCCATATGCCCTAGTTTAGTGATCCCTATTTCATTAAGTTTAGTCTTATTTGAGATAACGGCAACTTTGGTGCGTTCTTCCACAACATTTCCATTAAAATCAAATACGGTTAAATATGCTTCTGAGGTACCATCTGTATAAAACGACCCGTACAAATTGTAATTAGATTGACCTTCTGCGTAATAAAGTCGATCTTTATATACGTCGTAACCTTGCCAATCATAATATGTTGCCCCAGATGCTCCATATCCAGTTTTTCTGAACTTATATCTAGCTACTGGAGTAATTGAGGTTAAATCTTTAGCATAAACCGTTACAGATTTTACAGTGGTTGAGGCAGACACACCTGTTTCAAAACCATTGGTACAGGTAATTACAAAATTTGCGGAAGATGCACTCTTCGCTTCACTGAGCTTATAAGTGACGAAGCAACGAAACTGCGAGTTCGCATCATCAGCATAGTTAATGGTCAATAAGTCATTCTCTGCGTCTATTGCAGCATGCATGTCATGATAGTTTCCTATGTAGTAATACTCATTACACTCGTTAGTTTTTACTGTTTTTCCCTTCTCGTATTTTACTCTGCCAATTACCTTTTCGTTCCAATACTCGCCCTTGGCATTAGCAGAACCGTAAGCTCCGATCCATAAGTACCGATCATTTCCTACTTCTTCCACGGCAGTATTGGTTGCATGACCAAAATAGGTTAGCTTCATATACTCGGTATTGGCAGTATAGATACTTGTATTTGTATTACGCTGACCTTTTACCCAGTTAATTTGATTTTTGTTTTCGGTGGACTGCGTGTACCACACAGAACCGTCGCTATCCAAACTAAACCCTTGCATAACATTGTTTGCGAGCAAGTGCGTGTTGATGCTGAATACATTATCAAGAGAAAACTTATCTATCCCCGTTGTAGCGGTTAGATCTTTTGTACTACCGCCTTCATCGTTCGGTTTCTTAGTTGCTTCATCTTTTCCACATGCTAAAAATGCGATGGTTAACCCAGTAACAATAAACGTTTTTATAATGAACATTTTCATGATGTTTAATCTTTAGTAATTTTTATATCATCCAACCAGATGCGGTAGTGGCTAGCGCCTCCATAAGGGAAACTTCTAATGATTGCTCTGGTATTTTGAGTAGCGCCAGTAATTTTAACTGTATGCTTAGTTGGAATAGTGTAACTATTTAATGGTCCTCGTGTAGATGCATTTACATTTGATCTACAAGCAACGGTTATCTTCTGATTATTATCTTGCGTCACTAATGTCGAACCACCGTCTACAATTACACCGTCGCCCGAGATCTCGATGATGTGATTTAGATAATCCTCACCCCAGGTATGAAAAGGCTCAAAATAAGCCGCTGTGTTTACCTCCAAAGTGATATTGGTTGGCGTATTGCCTAAATCCGTTAGTTTTGGCGTTTGTAAATAACCTTGAGCAGAGGCCGTACCCAACCTAACTGCGCCTGTAGCAGCTAAGGCGTTTACGCCAAACCAGCCGTTATATGTTGCCGACGGAGATGAACCATATTTAGCGCCTTCCCAGTATGCGCTCCATACCCCAGGGGCAGCAGATGGAGACAAGGCTCCGTCAAAAGTTGAACTTAAGTTACCGTTTGGTTGGAAGGTTCTATAATCTGTTGCCTTAACCGTCGATGAGGTTGGGTCAATCGTTTTTACTTGCGCCTCGGTAGGTTGTACCCCGAAAGCTTGATAGATAGGACTACCTCCGAACCAGAAATTATCAAAATCTTTGTATAGTATTACATTGCTCGATAAGGTAGGCTCTGCCGGTGTAGTGAAACTAAAATACGTCATATCGGAATTTAGATTTAACGCTGTATTGTTGCTCACATGAGTAATTCTAAACCAATATGTTGTGCCAGGCAATAAATCACCAAAGGCAAAGCGATTGTTTTTGTGAAACATACCCGTAGTTATCGAAGTTGTAGAGGTCCAATCCACCTGATTTGCATATCGGCGAATAGATGGCCCGTATTGCGCTAAAGCAAGTTCTAAAATAAACTTCCTTGAAACGCCTGAATTTTCCACGTATGTTCCCCAATCCAAGATGGCCAATCGAGGCAGCACTTTAAATAAAGTTACTGTTGGACTTTCTAGTGGATCTACACCACTATTTACATCTCTGGTTCTGCTCTTTACAACAAAAGTTTCGGTATAACTACGCGAAGGAATGCTTACATTCAGTGTAACTTCAATTTCGCCCAACGTGGTTGGTGTACCCGAGATGGATACTGGAATAGATCCATCGCCAGCGCTCAAATCATAGTCGTTAACGTTACTGATTGTTAAACCTGCGGCACCTGGTCCCTGTAAGCTAGCGGTTACATTTGCCTTATCGCTAATGGCGCCTTTAGTATACGGAATATGGACATTCTCATCGCCTAAAGATTGGTTTATAGTGAAGCCAGAAGCCATTGTAGGTCTTGATAAAACTAAGTTTCCATCCTCTTGCGTTACTGTAACTTCGTAAGATTTTTCAGCATTTGAAATAACGAATGAGCCGGTTCTTGCGCCTCCGGTGTTTTGCGAAACGCTAACTTTCAATTGTTGCTCGTCTTTACCGTTTCCGTTACCTTCTGCGTTTGCAAAGTTTATCCAATCGTCTGTTGAAGCAACTTTCCACGAGCCTTTCGCTAATATCGAAAAGTCTTTGGTAGTGTTTAGATAAGTAAATTGCATGCCGTCACCTTGCCTCTTTAAAAAAGGAAGAACGTCTTTTTTTTGACAAGCGACAGCCAGCATTACAAATGCTAACATTATCGCTACGTTGATTTTATTAATGAATTTTTTCATCACTGATAAATTTTAGAGATGGTTTGATTACCAATCTGGATTTTGTTCAAGGTTAGGGTTGTTATTTCTGGCTACTTGAGGAATAGGGCGGAGATACATTTTATCATCCCACAACCTATCTGATCTATATACCAAATTACCAGTACTATTTAAGCCAAATGTAGTGGCAGCATCGCCAGGAGCCGCTGTAATCTGTACATAAGTTACCGTAGGCTCAATGGTGGTTGGTCTAGGTATACTCGACGAATAGAAGCAAATGTCGTTGATACCGTCTCCGTTCAAGTCAAAAGATTTACCTACTTCCGGGATAGCTAATCCTGCGTATTCTATGGTCAATTTTTCGCCGAGTTTCCATCTCATCAAATCGTTCCAACGGGTATTCTCCATAAACATTTCAATACTGCGTTCTCTTCTTACTTCCAATACCCACTTATCGGTCACCCCTGTGTAGTAGTTAACCAAATACGGATCTGCGGTGGCAGGTTCCTGTCCATTAACGCCCGAGCGTTGGCGTAATGGTCTTATCGTTTTATTCCACTCAGAACTGTTCATTTCGCCCAACTCAGCTTTCGCTTCTGCGTAGTTTAACAAAACCTCTCCAAAACGAAATACCGATAGTGAGTTCAAACTACTTGTGTTACTCTCATAGGCATCATCGTCCATATTCCATTTGATAATTCGGTAATAAGTAAGTTGTGCACCTAATCCTGGAAATACTTTTGAAAAATCGTTTGTTAATGTTCCAGCGACAGTTTTATTGTATTGAGGCGTAATGATAGATTGTCTCAACCTATAATCTCTATCTGCAAATTCATCTTTAAATTGAATTTTATTGAAGTTTGCTTGGTCGGTAAAACGTGTACCATCAAGCTTCAAGTACATATTTACAAATGTTTTGTTAGCCGAATTACGTTGTCCGGCAGTACCTGATGCATAGTACCAAGAAGCATCATGCATTCTAGACAACTCCAAATTCATTTCATTGGCAAGCATAACCTCTCTGTATTCAGGCCTTAAACTTTTAAATAATGTGCTGTAATTTTTTGTTTCATTTCCTACAGTAGCAACCAAACCGTATGGACTATTAGTCATTAATTGATTGCTAGCAGCTACACATTCTCTTAGCCAAAAATCGCTGTTACCTAGCCCATGGTATTTTCGAAAAGTTCCTTCGAAAAGAGTAATCCTAGATTTGAGCGCCAAAGCAATATATTTATTGATGACATTGGTGTTAACGTACTTAGAAGCATCCGAGCAATTTGCTATCGCGAAATCAAGATCTTCCAATACCTTAGCCATCACGAACTCTCTAGTATCTCGAGCCTTATAAAGTTGGGCTTCATCATTGGGGTCTATGACGTTATCATACCAAGGCACGCCGCCAAAAGTTTTTACCTTATCCCAATAAAACCAAGCACGCCAAAATCTGCCCACGCCCTCGTAATGCTTTATAATATCGGCATTTACTTTACCGTTAGCTTCTGGCAAACGTTTTAAAAAATAATTGATGTTATATAATTGCGACCAATTTGACACCGTCCAATTATTAGCCACCATTGCGGTATAACCCGGTCTCAAATAGGTATCAGACTGAGTGGTTACTGCAATATCGGAGAACTGATCTCCCCTTGTAAGTTCGGCTGCTCCTGGCAAATACCTCGTTAAAAACCCCGTGGCATAAGTTTTTAATGCACTTTCCGAATTAAAAAATTCGTCGGCAGAAATAGAGTTAATAGGTGGTTCATCTAACACAGATTTACACGAAGAGACCGTAAAAAGTACTGCTAGCGATGTTACGTAAAATATCTTTTTCATTGTCATATCTATTAAAATGAAACATTTAGTCCAAGGGATATCGTCTTAGTTTGCGGATACCCGTAACCCTGACCGTCGGTACCATTCACCGCACTATAATCTGAATCACCTGCCGTGATTTGTTCTGGATCGAAGTTTTTAGCATACTTTTTTAGCGGCGACCAAAAGAAAAGGTTTTCACCAGAAAGATATATACGTACACTACTCATGCCCAAACTCTTAACCGTCTTATTAGACAGTCTGTAGTCTATCATCAAATTCTTTAATCTGGTATAACTTGCATCTTGCAAATACCTGTCATTTGCGGCTACTCTTAAGGTTCCTCTTCCAGAAGCTGCTAAAGAACCTCTTAAACGTGGCCAATAAGCGTCTGGATTTGGATTGTCTACCGTCCAACGGTCGGCATTTTGCCATGGTAAACTGTAACCATACGTTCTGTTGTATTGACCCCAGAAAAATCCAGATTCACCCCCTGGATACCAGTCTTTTTTAAGTACTCCTTGAAAGAAAGCTGTAATGCCAAAACCTTTCCAGTTAGCTCCTAAATTCACGCCAAAGAAATAACGCGAAGATGAATTTCCAATAACTCTTAAATCACCATGGTTTGCTAGTGTGTTATTACCGTTATCAACGATTCCGTCGCCGTTAAGGTCAGCAAATCTTAAATCTCCAGCGTTCCAGCTCACTGCGTCGCCACTCCAAAAAGTTTTCGATTGAGCAGTTACACCCCAAGCTTGCGCTTCGGCGTCGGTAGCAAACAAGCCATCCACTTTGTAACCCCAAATCTCACCTAGCTCCATCCCTTCGTAATAAGCATTGGTAGTAAGCGTAGGCAAAGTGTTGGTTTTACTGGTATACTTTGTAATCTTAGATTTGTTATCCCAAAGAGATAGTCGAACGTTGTAGTTCAACTTCTCGTTCGCAACATTTACGCTGTTCTTATAACCCAACGCAACCTCAAAACCCTTAGTTACCATATCTGCATTATTGCCCCTCGGTGCCGAGTATCCTGCTGCAGCTGGAATTTCTGCGCCAACTACAAACATATCTGTAGTAGTTTTTCTGTAGATATCTGCTATAAAGTTTATTTTACCGTTGAACATGTCGATATCAATTCCTAAATCCTGCGTGCTCGATTTTTCCCACGTTAATGAATTTGGAATAGGCACTGGTGCTGAGGTGTTAGCTTCTTGCGAACCATTTGTGATTACCCCAGTTGATTTGGCAATCGTCATCTTTTCCATAAACAAGTATGGGTCAACGTTTCCGTTTCCAGCTGAACCTATAGAGAAACGCCATTTTAAGTTATCTAACCAATTAAAACGTTTCATGAATTGCTCTTCAGACATTCTCCAACCTAATGATAAGGATGGGAAAAATCCCCATTGTTGGTTGGTCGGAAATTTGGAACTGCCATCATATCTTCCGCTAGATTCGAATAAATATTTGCCTTTATAACCATAGCTCAGACGATAGAACAAACCTGTAAAGCCCCATGTATAACTTCCTCCATCTTGAAGTGTTAGGTCTGTACCGTCCATTAAGGAGTAGTTAGGCTTGTCGGGATTAAGCAAACCATCTCTTACCATCGTGGTAGATAAGTATTTTTTATGCTCAACATTCCAACCTCCTAGAGCGTTTAAAGAATGGTTCTCATTCAATTTAGGGGTGTATGACAAAGATGCATTGGCAACGTAATACTCAGTTTCGTACTCTCTACTATCCATATAACTAGTAAGTGGATAGGTTACCGAAATTGCAGGACCAGTGTAATGCGTTACGGAGTTGACAACGTCTCTTCGTTTAGAGTGATTGTACAGATAAGTATAGTCAGCTTTTGCCACTAAAACCTGATCAATTAAGTTTGCAGTTACAAAAGTTGTGTTCTTCATATCGTATTTGAAATTGTCTCGATATGTTTTTTTATCAGCCATGCCGGCGTAACCTGTATAAACAGCCGCAGCGGTCCATGTTCCGTCTGGATTTCTAAGCTTGGTCACTGGAAACCCTTGATGCTCCAAGTTTCTAGGAATTGTCAAGTTGACTGGGTAGCTCATTGGCTGATGATAAGTACGGCGAACGAAATCTGTGTTATTTTCAACCAGTAACCATTTTTTTAACTGAATACTTCCCTTTGCCCGCAAGTTCAACTGCCTAAAGCTCTCATCGCCGACCCTGTAAATACCATCTTGCTCAAAGGATCTTCCCGACACAATAAAGCTTGTAGTTTTAGAACCTCCAGACAAACTTAGATTGTGTTGCTGTCCGAAATGGTAATCTTTATAGAATTCGTCGTACCAATTCGTACCACGACTAAAGTATTGGTACCGTCCATCATTACCTACTGTCCAGTCTAAATAACTATTATCTGGATCGTTGATGCGTTTTTTAAACTCATCTTCCCAGGCTTGGCTCCACGGAAAAAAGTTATTAATTCCGGTTGGCAAGTTGTGTGCATATCCCACATGGGCAGTTTTATAATTGTCGTACCAAACTTCAGAATCGGTTTCAAATTGTGGCCTTACCGTTGGACTAAAAATGTTAAAATTACCCGAATAATTTATCGAAACTTTATCAGTAGCAGCCTTCTTAGTGGTTACTAACACCACCCCAAAAGCTCCTCTGGCACCATAAACAGCTGTAGACGATGCATCTTTAAGTACAGAGATCGATTCAACGTCGGCAGGGTTCATTGCGGTAATATCTCCTTCAATTCCATCAATTAGAATTAAAGCAGAACCTCCCGCTCCAATAGATTGCGTATTCCCTCTAATATTGATGGCAGCGCTTCTACTTGGTTTTCCGTCAACCATCGTGATGTTTACACCCGGAACCTGTCCCTGTAGCGACCTCACCAAATACGCGTTGGATCGGTTTTCAACAACTTCTCCAGAAATTTTATCTACTGCACCCACGATATTTCTCCGCAATTGCGTACCATATCCAACTACCACAACCTCGTTCATTAAGGTCTTTTCTTCTTGTAGCGTGACCGTGATACTGGTGCCCGTTAACGGCACGTTTTGCTCCGTAAAGCCAATTGCATAAACACGCAAACTGTTTGTATTATCAGGTACAGAAAGCGAGAAACGCCCATCGTTATCCGTTTGTGTACCGATTTTAGAGTTGGGCACCATGACGCTGACACCTGGAATAGGCTTACCGTCTGTTCCTACAACCCTTCCGTTAATTACTTTGTCAATTTTGACCCCGCTATTGCCAATGGCCTCAATGCCGTATCTAAACGAAGCGGACAATTCAGGTCCCACAAACAAAAGGCAGGAAAATGACAATAACCCAAGTTTTTTAAACTTTAGCATAGTGATTTATAGTTTAGTTATATGTTGGTATTGATTTTAGCTGCTACTTGAGCTTTTTAGGTTTTTGCTTAATTAAATCCACAAAATACTGCTTCAAGGCAGCTTCATTTTCCTTTTTCAAAGAGAGCACACGATGCTTACCCTTTTTATTCTCGGTAAAAAACATGAATCCTTTCTCGTCTACATTTAATGTTCCGTTTGGCGAGTGGTCTAGCAAATTATTATTTGGTTCTCCAACATAGTAAACCGAGGTCAAATCCCAAGTAGACCTATTGTAGGGAAACTTTCTATAACGTTTGTAGGCATCTACCAGGGGATGATTTTTCACCCATTTAAAATCTTCTACAATGCTCTTACTTGGATAGGAAACCACTGCGCCAACTTCAAAAGGAGAAAGTGCAATTTTGGTTGGCCAGTTATCGAACACGTAGCGTGCCGCTGGAATGTCATGAATAATGTTAAACTCTGCCCGTTTTTTCTCACCAAAACTTCCGCCCATTATAGAAATCCAATTCACTTTCTTCGCTACTAAATCTCTACCATTCAATTTCGAGTACTCATCTGGTTGCGAAATGAGTAAGCGATGCAGATTGGTTGAAAATCCGACCGAGATAATAATTACAGAATTATTTGGCGCCGCCGCCAACAACTTGCGATAGAGTTTGTGCGACTCTAAAAATTGCTCATGATCTTTCCTTGCATAAGGATAAATATTTCCAGCTTCGTTATTGTACTCCACCATATTCTTGGCGTAGTCTACATAATCGTTTATTACAACCCCATTTTTTACTTGCCCAATGGGGATGTTTGGATAGCCATACCAATTTGAAAATAAATCTAAAAAGCGGGTGGAATAATCTGACCCTTTGTTGTTCATTATTCCTATCAGGTTTAGTTTGCCCTGATCCATATATTTAAATAACATATCCAACGCCAGCGCATCATCAATATCATTACCCATGTCGGTGTCCAAAATCACTGAAGCACCCTTGGCTACTTTAAATGGAATTTTTGCTGTTTGCGCAAAACTCGACGCTAAAATTGCAAAAAAACATAAGGTTAAACTCAATCTTCTTAACATCATTATGCCTCCCCTGATTTAATTATTAGATATAAACCAACAATAAATAATAGGAACATGGCCAGTAACATTCGGTCTACTTGTTTGCCCGCACCTTTAAACTCTTTCCATATAAAAACGCCCCAAAATGCTGCAACCAAAGTGGCACCTTGCCCTAATCCATAAGAAATAGCTGGACCCGCTTTGCCTGCGGCAATAAGGTTTAAAGAATTTCCAAGTCCCCAAATTAAACCTCCTAGTATGCCAGTTAAGTGGGTTTTGAAATTACCTGCAAAGTAAGCTGAGTAACTGGTAGGCTCACCTACAAATGGTTTTTTAATAAGGATGGTATTGAAGACGAAATTGCTCAGAAAGATACCTACCGAAAAAATAAATACTGCGGTATAAGGTGTCATTTTACCCGCTGTTGGATTAGCAAAGTTTTCTAAATCCATACCCGCTGCAATAAAGCGATAGAAAAAAGCCATTAAAACGCCAGCAATTAAGGCAATTACAACCCCTTTTGTTGGAGCTTTCTCGGCCGAACTGGCATTCTTCAACTTGTAAGCCCAAGCGTTAATAATAATAGCTAACACAATTAAGGCCACCCCGGCAAATAAAAGCGATGAATTGCCAATTGGCGCATTAACATAGTTCACAATTACGCCAAGCGCCAATGCAATGCCAACACCAACTGGAAAAGCAACAGCCATTCCAGATATGGAAATTGCTGCCGATAATAAAATGTTAGAGGCATTAAAGATTATTCCGCCCAATAAGGCACTGGTGATATAGCTACTTTCGGCCTGCTGCAGATCCGTTAAAAAGCTTCTGCCTTCGGTACCAATACTCCCTAAAGTAAAAGCACTTATTACTGAGAAAAGCAAAATTCCGATAACATAATCCCAGTAGAAGAGCTCGAAGCGCCAGTTTTTTGAAGCCAACTTTTGAGTATTACCCCAAGAACCCCAACACAGCATCGTCACTACACATAACAGAATAGCTAAGAAATAGTCGTGTACAATAAACATGTTTAATTTGGTTAATTTTTTTACTTATTTGGTTAATTTAACTGCAATACTTCTTCTAGCCGTGGGGCGGATGCTTGCGCACCTAAACGAGTTACCGAAATAGCCGAAGCCTTGCAGGCAAAATTTACGGCTTCTACTAAGGTATTCCCTTCGCTCAGCGCTACCACTAAGGCTCCGTTAAATACATCTCCAGCTGCAGTAGTGTCTACTGCCTTCACCACTTGTCCCTCCACATGAATGAATTCTTCGTTTTCGTAAATCAATGCCCCTTTAGCTCCTAGCGTAATTACCACCGCTGCAACACCCTTCTTGTGAAGAATAATTGCCGCCTGTTTTGCGGAATTAATGTCTCCATATTCATCCAAACCAGCTAACATCGCCGCCTCCTTCTCATTGGGCGTAATAACATCTATATTCTGATATAGTATTTCAGGTAAATTTGCTGCTGGAGCCGGGTTTAAGATAACAGTTGCACCTTTCTGCTTAGCATTAACCGCCGCCTCAGTTACGGTATGCAAAGGAACCTCTAGTTGCATCAGTAAAAAATCGTTAGCGGTCAAATCTGCGGCTATGGCATCATTGATTTCCAATTCTTCGTTAGCGCCCGGAGCCACCACAATCATGTTCTCGGCCTCACCATCTACAAGAATTAAGGCCACACCTGATGGCTTCTGCTCGTCAACCAAAATTCCGCTAATGTCAATTCCTTCAGTTTCGAAAGAGCGCACAGCCTGTTCGCCAAAAATGTCCCGACCTACCTTACACACGAATTTTACCTTAGCACCTAAACGAACAGCAGCAACAGCTTGGTTTGCACCTTTCCCTCCTGCATTCATAAAAAAATTACCGCCAAGTATCGTTTCGCCAGATGCGGGGAAACGGTTTGTTTTAACCACCATGTCGGTGTTTGAGCTACCTACAACTAAAATAGTTGATTTCATAAAAGTTTAAAATTTGGTTTTCACACGTTTTGCGACAACGTTTGTGCAATTTAATGAAAAACTTTTCTTGATTCAAAACAATAAGTTGTATTGAATTCGCATTATTCTGATAATCAGAATAATAAATTGTTAAATAGATTTAACAGAAGCTCTATGAATAATCGATGGCGAGATCAAAATCTTCTCACATTCGTCTTTTTTAGAGACATTTACTGCTTCTACTTTGTCGAGCAGTAGCTTAATTGCAAGACTAGCAACATCAAACACAGGCTGTGTTACGCTACTAATGGGACAGGAAAGAAAATCCAAATAAATTGAATTATCGAAAGTCGCAACTGAGATATCTTCAGGCACTCGAATTCCATCTTCGCTTAAAGCTTTTAAACAACCTAATAAAATGGTATCGCTAAGCGCCAAAATTGCCGTAGGTCGATCGTGTTTTTGCATTAACAACTTGGTTTCCATATAGCCGCTCTCAAAAGTAAAGCTACTACCCCCAATATGAAAAGGCTGCAAGCCAATAGCAGTTACCGCATCTAAATAACCTTGTACACGTTTCACATTTGGCAATACGTGGTTGGCTCCCTGCAAACAAGCTATTTTTCGATGTCCATTTTTTAATAAGTATTCGGTTATTTTTAAAGCCCCTTCGTAATGATTAGTGGCCACATATGGTATTTCTATATCGTCAAAGTACCTATCAATAAACACTATAGGTATACCTCGTTTGCGCAAAGCTGCTAAGTGGTGCTTGCCTTTCCCAGACGGGATAACAATCATTCCGTCCATATTCCTCGCCGAAAGCGCATTTACAGCTTCTACTTCCAAAGCCTCGTCTTCATTACAATCGGTAAGTATTACCGAGTAACCCCGAGTGTGCAACACTTGGTTAATAACACTTACAATATTGGCAAAAAACGGATTGGCTAAATTTGGGATCACTAGGCCTATGGCGAAACTCTTCTTCAGACGTAAATTTCGAGCAGCCTGGTTGGGAATATATCCCAAACGGCCAGCTTCCAACAATACCTTTTCTGCTGTTTTCTCACTAATGCGATACTTTTTGGCAACGCCGTTAAGTACTCTGGAGACGGTAGTTAAAGAGAGCCCAGTTGTTTCGGCTATGGTTTTTATGGTTGTCGTTTCTATTTGCACAATCGATAATTCTAGATAAAACAAAAATAACATTATTTCCGAATATTCAATTTTCAATGCAAGCGCCTATATTTATATCATGAATAGAATAGACAGGCTATTTGGCATTCTACTACTCTTACAATCCAAAAGGCATGTAAGTGCCGAAACCATAGCCGAACGCTTTGAAATTAGTGTGCGCACCGTATACAGAGACATTAAAGCGCTTAACGAGCAAGGCGTTCCGCTAAGTTTCCAAGCCAACAAAGGCTATTTCATTGTGCAAGGCTATTTTTTACCGCCAGTATCTTTTAATACCGACGAAGCCAGTGCGCTGCTCATTATGGAACGCTTCTTAGAGGGCTTCGCAGATAAATCCATTCAACAACATTACCACAGCGCTCTCGACAAAGTGAAAAATGTGCTGAAAAACAATCAACGAGATCTAATCGAAAACTTGAACAAAAACATACGACTGCAATTACCCGAGCGCCTAAAAAACAACCTTTCTCATTTGGCAACTTTACAACAAGCCATCACCTCGCAACACTGCCTTACCATCAATTACCAAAATAATAAAGAAGAACTGAGCCACCGCGAAATTGAGCCTATTGGACTTATTTTTTACGCTTTTGGCTGGCATTTAATTGCGTGGTGCAACCTACGAAACGATTATCGCGATTTTAAAGTAGATCGCATCATTAACATCAGCAACCAACATTTAGCTTTTAGTAAAAGTAACCACATCACCATAGACGATTACATGACACAGCTGCCCGTAAATTACTAACGATTTTTTTTTAGAAAGTTTAAGTCAATTTTTCATCGCTCGTTTAGTCCCGCTTTACGCTTTTACCTACGGTATCGCTACAATCGGGCTTATTTAACGCCCAGCATCGCACCTATCGAAACCTCTATTGCATTACCTACCAACAACTTACTGCAACACACGTTAATAGTACTACAAGTATAATTTAAATAGCCCCGACAGTAGTGTGCATGCAAAAGCAAGCCTTAGTTTGGCTTTTGCATAAAACGAATGGCGGGACTTACGTTAATTTTGCCCCATAGAAGTGCTCCAAAAAAAATAAAATAATTTTCTGGCCGCTGCCATAGGGTTGTCAGTATGGGTGCTCAACTTTGAACTAAACAAAAAATTAAAAGCTATGAACATTATCGAATTATTGCAACAAGAACTTCAACAAGAAGGCGAAACTACTCGCAAATTTTTGGCCTTAGCGCCTTTGGACAAAGGCGATTGGGCGCCACACCCAAAAAGCATGAAATTATTAGAATTGGTTACTCACATTGCCGATTTAGCCAGCTGGCCACGCTTGGGCTTAACCACGTCTGAGCTAGATTTTGCAGCCTCGCCTTATGACCCGCCAAAGCCACAAAGCAACGGCGAATTGGTGGCGATGCACGATAAGGGATTAGCCGAAAGTTTAGCGCACTTAAGTAAGGCAACCGAGGCTGACCTGCAATTGCCGTGGGTTTTGCGAAACGGTGATGTCATTTATGCAGAGATGACAAAAATAGGCTTAATTAGGGTTTCGATAAGTCAAATTATTCATCACAGGGCACAGCTTGGAGTTTACTTACGGTTATTGGATATTCCACTTCCGGGATCGTACGGACCAAGTGTCGATGAACAAGGTTTTTAAAAGATTGCCCTGAGTTAACAGATATTCGGATTAGAATTGGTTACTTTGTATGCTATTAACCAATTCTAATCATGGATCATACTACACGTTTAAATAAATACATTAGCGAAAGCGGACTTTGCTCGAGAAGAGCTGCTGATAGATACATTGAGCTTGGCCAAGTATTTATCAATGGTAAACGTGCAAAAGTAGGCGATAAAGTGCTTTTTGGCGACGTGGTAAATGTAAATGGTCAGCAGATTGAACCAAAACAAGCCGAGAATTCAATACTTATTGCCTATAATAAGCCTGTTGGTGTTACCAGTACTACCGAAGTTGGCGTTAAAGACAATATTGTAGAGCATGTAAACCACAGCGATCGGGTTTTTCCTATTGGTAGGTTAGATAAAGACTCACAAGGATTAATCTTCTTAACCAACAATGGAGATTTGGTTAACAAAATTCTGCGGGCTGGTAATAATCATGAAAAAGAATACGTAGTTACGGTTAACAAACCCATTAACGAGGCTTTTATAGATGGCATGAGTAAGGGCGTACCCGTGTTGGGCGTAATGACCAAAAAGTGCAAAATTAAACAAGAAGGTCCCAACGTTTTCCGAATTGTATTGGTGCAAGGTTTAAATCGCCAAATTCGTAGAATGTGTGAGCATTTTGGCTTCGAGGTTACCAAATTGGAGCGTGTGCGTATTATGAACATAACGCTAAAAGGTTTGCCTATTGGCGATTGGCGTGAACTTGATGAAAAAGAGCAGGCTGAGATCTACAAATTGGTAGCTAAATCTTCAACGGAGGAAGCACCAAAAAAATCTGTTCCTCAACAACCCAAAAGCGCTGCCGCACCAAAAGCCAAGGTTACTAAAAGTAGAGCAAGCAAGGCTCCAGCAAATCAAGACTTAAGAAATAGAAAAACTTTCAAAAAAGACGATACAGACGATTGGTTTAAACAAAATGGTAAACCTAGAAAAGTAGCAAAGCCTAGTAAGGCTGGCAACAGAGGTGGGGCTGCTAAAAGCAAGCCCAGTAGTTTTGGCCCCAAAAGTAAGAAACGATAATTACAACTTTTTTAGCTTATAAAAGCGGTAGATCGTATTTCAAAATTCGCTTATTTTCACTATTTTAGCGAGAAACGAAATAACAATCTATTGACGCACTAAACGATCTCGAACCTTTACTGAGGGCTTTTTGGTATATCGCTATACCTATCAGTTTTATTTTTATCGCACAAACCATTAGACCTTTATTGGCGTCGATTCGAGCGACGGTATTGAGGCAGATTTTGACGGCGACCTAAGCGATGGAGACGCTCCCTTCCAACTTTTCTCCTTCAGAAACTTAATTAATTTCCTATTGGGATTTAGCTGGGCAGGCATTTCCTTTTATGGCTTAATTACAAACCGCATTATACTAATTATTGTTGCTGCAGTTATTGGCGTGGCGTTTATTCTGATTTTCTTTGCCATCATCAGGCAAATGCAAAAGCTAGCCGCACACAATTCATTCAAAATACAGACGGCCTTGCATCATAGCGCATTTGTTTATTTGCGCATTCCCGAGAAAAGGTCGGGAACAGGTAAAATACAGCTTAGTATTAAAGGTGCTTTGAGAGAACTTGATGCCATTACCAACGAGGAGCAAATTAACAGCGGCGCCTCCGTTAGGATTATTAAAATAGAAAGCAACAACTTAGTATTAGTAGAAAAAATTTAACATGGAAAACCTCTTTCAATCCCCCATTACCCTTATTTTAATTGCCGTAATCGTAATATTCGTAACGCTCTCGGCGCTCTTATCCAGATATAAACGATGCACATCTGATAAAATCTTGGTTATTTACGGAAAAACTGGTGGCACATCAGCAAAATGTATACATGGCGGTGGTGCATTTATTTGGCCAGTAATCCAAGACTTTGCTTATCTAGATTTAAAACCGATCTCCATTGAGGCAAACTTGGTAAATGCTTTGAGTAAGCAAAACATTCGTGTAGACGTACCGTGCCGCTTCACCATTGCAGTTTCAACGGAGCCGGATAGCATGAACAATGCTGCCGAACGTTTGTTAGGCTTAGCTCCTTCGGATATTCAAGAATTATCGAAAGACATTTTGTTTGGTCAATTGCGTTTGGTTATTGCTACCATGACTATCGAAGAAATTAACTCGGACAGGGATAAATTTTTAGATAACATCTCAAAAAATGTAGATAATGAATTAAAGAAAATTGGTTTAAAACTAATTAACGTTAACGTTACCGATATTAAAGATGAGTCAGGTTATATCGAAGCATTAGGTAAAGAAGCCGCAGCTAAAGCCATTAACGAGGCGATCATCAGCGTTGCTGAGCAAACAAAAATCGGTGAAACTGGTAAAGCAATTGCCGATAGGGAGAAAGACGTACAAATTGCAGAAACGCAACGCGAACGTGATGTAAAAATCGCCATCACACAGAAAGATAGAGAAGTGAGCATTGCTTCTGCTTTTAAAGATGAAGCAATTGGTAAGGCTGAGGCAGAGAGAGACACGCGTATCAAAACCTCGGAAGCGAACGCAATTGCGGTAAAGGGAGAAAACGAGGCTAAGATCGAAATTGCTAGCTCTGATGCCTTGAGACGTGAAAAAGAGGCAGAAGCTTTGAAAATTGCAGTTGCTGCCGAAAAAGTACAACAAGCAAAAGCTTTGGAAGCATCTTACTTGGCAGAACAAAAAGCAGAGGAGGCTCGTTCTGAAAGGGAACGAGCAACGCAAATCGCCAATATTGTTGTACCTGCCGAAATTGCCAAGCAGAAAGCCATTATACAAGCACAGGCAGATGCAGAAACGATTAGAGAGAACGCCAAGGGTGAAGCTGACGCTATTTTCGCGAAAATGGAAGCAGAAGCGAAAGGTTTATTCGAAATATTGACAAAGCAAGCCGAGGGCTACCGCGATGTAGTGGCCGCCGCGGGAGGAGATCCTACCAAAGCATTCCAACTTTTGTTGATTGAGAAATTACCAGAATTGGTAAAAACCCAAGTTGAAGCCGTGAAGAATATCAAGATCGATAAGATTACGGTCTGGGATTCTGGTGCTGGCGGTGGCGAGAATGGTGCAGGATCTACTGCAAACTTTGTTTCTTGCATGATGAAACGGTACCTCCTTTAAACGATCTATTTAACATGGCTGGATTAAATTTGCCAACCTATTTAAAAGGTGAGGATACTAACGCAGAAGTTTTACCCAATACCGACAATACGATTGACAATCCAAAGGCATAATAAGCACATTTTAAGCACAAATAAAGAGGCTTCGAAATTAGGTTTTCGAAGCCTCAATCTTTTTGAGTAATTTTGCAGCGATATGCAAAGTACCAAAAAGATAGACGTTAGAGCTTTAAGCCTTGAACAATTAGCCCAACATTTTGCAGCCATGGGCGAACCTGCTTTTAGGGCAAAGCAAGTTTATCAATGGTTATGGGAAAAATCGGCTCGCACTTTCGAAGAGATGAGCAATCTTTCGAAGGACTTACGTAAAAAACTAGATGATGGTTACAGTATCAACGCTGTTGAAATAAATACCGCTCAATTTAGTAATGACCACACCATAAAAAATGCTTTCCGTTTATACGACGGCAACATTGTAGAGGGCGTCTTAATTCCGACTGAAGAACGCATGACTGCCTGCGTAAGTTCGCAAGTGGGCTGCAGCTTAACGTGTAAGTTTTGCGCAACAGGTTATATGGATCGCAAGCGTAATTTAAATGCCGATGAAATTTATGATCAAGTGGTACTTATTGACCAGCAAGCAAAGCAAAATTACAACATCCCCTTAACCAACATTGTTTACATGGGTATGGGCGAACCTTTGCTAAATTATGCAAACGTTCTAAAATCGATAGAGCGGATTACCGCACCTGATGGATTAAACATGTCTTACAAACGCATTACCGTTTCTACAGCAGGCATCGCCAAAATGATTAAAAAACTGGGTGATGATGGGGTGAAATTCAATTTAGCTTTGTCGCTGCATGCCGCTAACGACCAAAAACGCCACGAAATTATGCCAATTACAGAGCATAATTCTTTAAAGGCATTGGCAGAAGCACTGAAATACTATTTCCAGAAAACTAAAAACCCGGTAACTTACGAGTATATTGTATTTAACAACTTTAATGATGAGATACAAGATGCCATGGAACTGGCAAAATTCTGTAAACATGTGCCGTGTAAAGTTAATTTGATTGAATACAATCCTATCCAGTTTGCAGATTTTATCAACGCCGAAGGCGATAAAATTGATGCCTTTGCGAGTTACTTAAAGAAACAAGGTATCACAACAAACATTCGTCGTAGCCGCGGTAAAGATATTGATGCTGCTTGTGGACAGTTGGCTGTTAAGGAAGAGGCGTAGCATTTTTATAATCCGCTAATATTTAGTAAATTGTATAATGTTTGCCTTAAAACGTTATACCGAAGATATAATTAACCTCGTCTTCCCCGCCTTGTGTAATGGTTGTGGTGTGTCGTTATATCATGGTGAAAAGGAAATATGCACCAAGTGTCTGTACGATTTACCTTATACCGACTTTCACCTTTATGCCGAAAATCCGGTAGCTAAACAACTTTGGACACGCTTGCCCTTACACGCTGCTATGGCCATGTTGTATTTTAAGAAGGGAACAAAGGTGCAAAACCTCATTCACGCACTGAAATACAAAGAGCAAACATCCATGGGCGTTAAATTGGGTCGTTTATTGGGACACAGATTGCAACAAAGTGAACTTTACGCTGGCGTTGAGCTCATTACTGCCGTTCCTTTACACCAAAAGAAACTTAAGTTAAGAGGTTACAATCAAAGTGAGTATATTGCAACTGGTTTGTCGGAAGTGCTTAATACACCCGTCTGCAACAACTTGATTAGGGAAATTGCCACCGAAAGTCAAACTAAAAAAGCTCGCTATGTAAGATATGAGAACATGCAGGCTGTTTTTAGCGTAAAAAATGCAGAACAACTTGTAGACAAACATGTTTTACTGATTGATGATGTAGTAACCACTGGCGCTACTTTAGAGGCTTGTGGTAATGCGTTGTTAGACATAGGAGTTAGTAAATTGAGTATTGCAACAGTGGCCTTCGCAGAATAATGAAACTATTTAAACTACTATTCATTCTCCCTCTGATTATCCTCAGCATTTCATCCTGTAACAAAGATGAGGAACTTACTTTTAATCCAGATGCTAAACTAAATTTCTCTACAGATAGCGTATTATTCGACACCGTTTTCACTTCAATTGGCTCAACAGTTCGCAGATTTAAGATTTTTAATAATAACGAAAAGGCCATTAATATAGAGCGGCTAAAGATAGCTGGCGGGGCTAATTCATCATTTAGCATGAATGTTGGCGGGAAACCGATTATAGATGGTTATAACGTTAAAATAAACGGAAAAGATTCGGTAAATGTTCTAGTTCGGGTAAACATCAATCCTGATTCGAATAATCAAGCTTTCATTATTGAAGATTCTATTCTCTTGGATTTTAATGGTAGAAAAGAAAAAATTGCCCTAGTAGCTTATGGGCAGAATGCCAATTTCCTCAAAAACGAACAAATCTCTACAAACACTACCTGGGATAGTAAATTGCCCTACATTATTTATAATGAGGTTACCGTTAACGAAGATATAAATCTAACCATAGCCCCAGGTACTAGAGTTTTGTTCCACAACGGCGCTACCATGAACGTTAAAGGAACGCTAATTGCCGAAGGCACAAAAAAAGACACGATTTTATTTGCCAGTGACCGTACTGAACGAATTTATGAAGAAGAACCCGGTCAGTGGAATGGCTTGCACTTTTTTGAAAGCAGTAAAAATAACATCATTAACCACGCCACAATCAAAAATGGCATTGCAGGTATAACGTTAGATTCGCTTTCACTGACTTCGAACCCCAAATTAATATTAGCGAATAGCGTAGTCAAAAATATGCAAGTTGTAGGAGTATTAGCTTATCATTCTAATTTAGCTGCATTCAACAATCTTTTCTACAATTGCGGGCAGTACCTTATTTACGGTATTGGTGGCGGCAACTTTGATTTAATTCAAAACACTTTTGCAGCCTACAATTTTAATTTTGCCCGCCGTACACCTGCCCTATTTTTTTCCGATTATATTAGTGCAACGAGCTATAACCATTTAAATGTAAATATGGTAAACAGCATAGTATGGGGAAATTTGGAAGACGAATTATCGGTAGAAAAGAAATCGAACTTAAACCCAACGCTAAGTATAACAACTAACATTTTAAAGACCGGGCAAGCGGCCTATAGCCAAAATAACAATCAGTTAAATGCTGATCCTTTGTTTATCAACCCTCGTCAGGGAAATTACCAATTGAAAGAAAATAGTCCTGCGCTTGCCAAAGGCGAAAACTTAAACTCAAATGTTTTCTCAACTTACTTAAATAAGGATATTAAGGGCGTAGAAAGATTATTTCCTTCATCTTTAGGGTGTTATGAAAAAAAATAATTTTTTTTCATTTTTTTTAAAACATTATAATTAGCTCCTTGTTGTTTACATCGAGAGCGTTAATTTAGATGGTAAGGGTCGATTTTCCCTCCCGGGATATCGGCCCTTTACTTTTTGCGAATTTCTACAAAACGGCGCAAAAAAAATCCTCCTCTCAGCGCAGTATAAACTTTGGCCAAGAGAAGGATCTATTTAAATTCGGGTATCCCCTTTTATTTATTTATATAACGGAAAACGAGAAACTAAAGCTTGTACTTTTGTTTTTACACTAGCCAAAACACCCTCATTATCTGCATTTGTGATCACCTCGTCAATTAATTCAACAATCTCTGCCATATCACTTTCTTTTAAACCTCTAGAAGTAATAGCAGCAGTACCTACTCTAAAACCAGAAGTAACAAATGGTGATTTATCATCAAATGGCACCATGTTTTTGTTAACCGTGATGTCAGCCTTTCCTAATGATTCTTCCGCCAGTTTTCCAGTGATACCTTTATTTCTTAAATCGATAAGCATTAAGTGGTTATCTGTACCGCCAGAAATGATACCATAACCTTTAGCTACAAATGCTTTAGCCATCGCTTGTGCGTTGGCACCCACTTGCTTAATATAATCGCCGTACTCATCAGTTAACGCCTCACCAAACGCAATAGCTTTTGCGGCAATAATATGTTCTAACGGGCCACCTTGAGTACCTGGAAAAACAGCCATATCTAATAAGTTAGACATCATTCTTGTTTCTCCTTTTGGTGTTTTTAATCCAAATGGATTTTCAAAATCCTGTCCCATCATAATCATACCACCACGAGGGCCACGCAATGTTTTGTGAGTGGTAGTGGTAACAATGTGACAATGAGGAAGTGGATTAGCCAACAAACCTTTTGCAATAAAACCAGCAGGGTGAGAAATATCAGCCAATACCAAAGCGCCAATTTGATCGGCTACTTTACGAATAAAGGCGTAATCCCACTCTCTTGAATATGCCGAAGCACCGCA
This sequence comes from Pedobacter sp., assembly GCA_045629525.1. GTDB lineage: Bacteria > Bacteroidota > Bacteroidia > Sphingobacteriales > Sphingobacteriaceae > Pedobacter. The sequence continues at coordinate 651,200 of JAZQRH010000019.1, read as the reverse complement.
GATAATTAGTTTTGGCTTTTCCGCTAAGGCAATTTCTTCCAATTTCGCGTAATCAACCAAACCGTCTTCTTTTTTAACACCGTAAAATAACGGCTGATATAATTTACCAGAGAAATTTACCGGAGAACCGTGTGTTAAGTGACCACCATGAGATAAATCGAAACCTAAAATTTTGTCGCCAGCTTGCAATACTGCCAACATAACTGCAGCGTTTGCTTGCGCACCCGAGTGAGGCTGTACATTTACCCATGCAGCACCAAAAAGTTTTTTTGCTCTCTCAATAGCAATGTTTTCTATTTCATCCACCACTTGGCATCCGCCGTAGTAACGTTTGCCCGGAAGACCTTCTGCATACTTGTTAGTTAACACTGAACCTGCAGCTTCCATAACTTGCTTACTCACAAAATTTTCTGATGCGATAAGTTCTAATCCGTGCTCTTGTCTGTCTAGCTCTTGGTCAATTAAATCGAAAACTAAATTATCTCTGTTCATTTGTTGGAATTATGTATTTATATGCCAAAAATACTCAAATTATTATGTTATACAATGAGGTCTTGAGCATAACGTTGTCATTCTCATAAACATTCCAAAACCTATACTTTCATTTTGACACTTTTGTTAATAGATTTATTAAACAAAATACCGTAATTTGTACTTTTAAAACATTGCATGGAAGTTAAGACAGGAGCTTTATTATCAACTATAAATTATCCAGAGGATTTAAAGAAATATAGTGAACAAGAGCTAGAACAAATTTGTCAAGAGTTACGCCAATACATTATTGATGTGGTAAGTGTAAACGGAGGGCATTTTGGAGCGAGTTTAGGGGTAGTTGAGCTTACTGTTGCTTTGCACTATGCACTAAATACACCGTACGACAAACTTATTTGGGACGTAGGCCATCAAGCTTACGGCCATAAAATACTGACTGGTAGACGAGATAAGTTCCACACCAATAGAATTATCAACGGCATTAGCGGTTTCCCTAAAATTAGCGAAAGTGAATATGACACCTTTGGTGTTGGTCACTCCTCAACTTCTATTTCGGCAGCTTTGGGTATGGCTGTGGCTTCGCACTACAAAGGTGAGAAAGACAGACAGCACGTTGCTGTAATTGGTGATGGCGCTATGACTGCAGGTTTAGCTTTTGAAGGATTAAACCATGCCGGCATCGAAAAATCGAACGTTTTGGTGATTTTGAACGACAATTGTATGTCGATCGATCCGAACGTTGGAGCTTTAAAAGAATACTTAACAAGCATCACTACTTCCAAATCATACAACAGATTTAGGGATGATGTTTTTAATGTGTTGACCAAGCTGTCTGAATTAGGACCAAATGCACAGAAATACGTTAAGAAAATTCAAAAGAGCATTAAGGGTACTTTACTTAAACAGAGTAATTTATTCGAAGCTTTAAACTTTAGATATTTTGGCCCTGTTGACGGCCATGACGTTAAGCGCTTGGCTAGTATCATCAAAGATCTGAAAGATATTCCTGGACCAAAACTATTGCATTGTGTTACCATAAAAGGTAAAGGTTTTGCATTAGCAGAAAAAGATCAAACCAAATGGCATGCGCCTGGTCTTTTTGATAAGATTACTGGAGAGATAAAAAAATCTATTCCAGATAAACCTCAACCACCCAAATACCAAGATGTTTTTGGACATACCATGGTGGAGTTGGCAGAAGCGAATAAGAAAGTGATGGGTATAACCCCCGCTATGCCTTCTGGATCTTCATTAAATATCATGATGAAGGCTATGCCAGATAGAGCATTTGACGTGGGTATTGCAGAACAGCACGCCGTTACTTTCTCGGCTGGTTTAGCTACACAAGGATTGGTTCCTTTTTGTAATATCTACTCTAGCTTTATGCAAAGAGCCTACGACCAAGTGATACACGATGTAGCGATACAAAACTTAAATGTAGTTTTTTGTTTGGACAGAGCAGGTGTAGCTGGCGCTGATGGAGCGACTCACCACGGAGCTTATGACATTGCTTTTATGCGCTGCATTCCGAACATGGTAGTTGCCTCGCCAATGAATGAAGAGGAACTGAGGAATATGATGTATACTGCTCAGTTGGAAAATAAAGGCCCGTTTACCATTCGTTATCCGAGAGGTAACGGCATGTTGCCAGACTGGAAACGTCCTTTGCAAGAACTTGCCGTTGGTAAAGGTCGAAAAATTTGTGATGGCGAAGATGTTGCTGTATTAACTTTCGGTCACGTCGGTAATTTCGCTGTATCTGCATGCAAAGAGTTAAACAGCGAAGGGATAAATCCTGCCCACTACGATCTACGTTTCGTAAAACCATTAGATACTGAGTTGCTTCATGATGTGTTTAAGCGCTTCAAAAATATTATTACTGTAGAGGACGGCTGTTTGCAAGGTGGTATGGGTAGTGCTGTATTAGAATTTATGGCGGATCATCAATATCAAACTAATGTTGTAAGATTAGGCATTCCAGACGAAATTATTGAACATGGCGAGCAACCTGAATTATGGGCGTTATGCGGCTACGACACGCAGTCGATCATCAATACTGTTAAAAAAATGGCGGTGGGTAGAACTACCGATATCATGGCATCTTAAATAAATCCTAATTGGAAAAGCAAGCAAAAATATTTTTGGCAGGCCATCGTGGTATGGTTGGTTCTGCTATTTACCGAAAATTACAAAAAGAGGGTTACAGTAATCTTATCACCAAAACTTCCGCTGAACTAGATTTAAGAGATCAAAAAGCGGTAGCAGATTTTTTTGAGCAAGAGCAACCCGACTATGTTTTTCTAGCCGCAGCAAAAGTGGGTGGTATCGTTGCAAACAATACTTATCGAGCAGATTTTCTGTACGAAAACTTGGCTATTCAAAACAATGTCATTCATCAGTCTTACTTAAACAAAGTAAAGAAATTGATGTTTCTAGGCTCTAGCTGTATTTACCCGAAATTAGCTCCACAACCTTTAAAAGAAGATTACCTACTTACTGGATTACTTGAGCCAACTAACGAACCCTACGCCATTGCGAAAATTGCAGGTATTAAAATGTGTGATGCTTACCGAGACCAATATGGTTGTAACTTCATTTCAGTGATGCCAACGAACCTATATGGCTATAATGACAACTACCATCCAGAGAATTCGCACGTTTTGCCCGCATTGATTAGAAAATTCGATGAAGCTAAAAATAATGGTAGCAATGAGGTTGTGATTTGGGGTACTGGATCGCCAATGCGTGAGTTTCTATTTGCAGACGATTTAGCTGATGCTTGTTATTTTTTAATGGAGAATTATAACGAACCTCATTTGATTAATATTGGCACAGGAGAAGACTTAACCATTAAAAACTTAGCTTTAGCCGTAAAAGAAACAGTGGGTTTTGAAGGAGAATTAAAATTTGACACTTCTAAACCCGATGGAACACCGAGAAAGTTAATGGATGTTTCTAAGCTGCACAATTTAGGTTGGAAACATCAAATTGAGCTTCAAGAAGGCTTAAAATTAGCATACGCAGACTATCTGTCTAAAAAATAAGAAGAGAGGCTTTAGGCCTCTCTTCTTATTTCTCATATTGTGGTGTATTTAAAAGTCATAATACAGATTTCTGAAGCTTGTTCTTAAACCAAAGGTTATCATTGCCGTTTTATGATTTAAGTTAGCATTTTTTTCATTTCTGTAAACACCTCCCAACTCAAATCTCAAATTATATTTTGGATTTAGCACGTATGCTACCTTGCCTTGCAACATATACAAGTCTGTTGCTATTCCTTGTCCCACCTTACTACCATAATTCACCGATCTAGTATTGTAATCTTTAAAGATGTCTTTACCAAAGTTATCGCCTGCTCCATCTAAGCCATATGCTGCATAAATCGCCTGCCCTTGAAAATCAAACCTTTTATAACTATAGTTCAATAAGCCTAAAAACTCTCTGAAATTTGCGCCAAAGGGATGAGCTAGCGCTTGATTGTAATTGGCGTAATTCGAAAGCCGATCAAAATGTGCGTAAGTATAAGGGCGAGCCGTATTAAATTCTCCCAGGTAGTTAAGCCCGGCAATGTTAAACAAATCAGAACCTCTAAAACCTAATTGTACAGCCCATTTGTTAGCCCAATAGCCGTCCCCTTTAAAAAACTCTTTTGCAGTAAATTCATCAAACATAAACTGACCGTACACAGCAGTTTTTTCTAGCACTTCATATTTAGCATTAAAGCCTAGGCGCATCTTATCTGGAGAAGTGGTGTTGGTATTCTCAATTGGCCGTAGAAAAACGAAAGGATGAATATAGTTAAAATCAAAACCCCGTTTACCTTCTACTTCAGCGTCAGCCCAAGTCACGGCTTGGAAAAAACCTAGTGATAGTTTATTGGTTACGTTCCAATCTAAATAATGTGCCGCCATCCATTTACCTCTATCACCCAAGCGCCTATCTAAAGCTAATTTAGGTGCACCAGGATCTAACATATACGCGTATATGGTTTGGTACTGTAAGCTTCCCAAGCTAGCTCTTAATCTAAAAAAAGAGTAGTTTGAGGAATTATCCGATAAGAGCATAGATCGATAGCCGTCGCCAATGAAGTTTTTATCGTGACCTAAGGCAAAATTAAGATGCTTATTGGGCGAATAAGACAATAACGCTGTAACATAGGCCCAATCTTGCTGATCGGTAGCCAACTTACCGAACCCTTGTCCGGGCACCACCTGATTAGTAATGATAAAGTCGTTGACATAGTTTGCGAACTTTCCTTGATTTTCGAAACCGTTCAGATAAAAGGAAAACTTCTCCCCAACATTCCCTCCGACTTGAAAGCCTCTAGTATTTAGCCAAGTCCCCCGATCGCCAGAAAAATCCTTACCAACCTGAAAATCGACCAATATGTCTGCATAAAGGTTGTACTCATCAGTACTTACGTCGATGAGGTGTTCTTTAAAAAGCTTCCTATGTATCCAAGTCCGCTTATTTAAAGTATCTACTCCAACATTCATCAGCGAGTCGTAAGTAGGTCTCAATCGAACATCATCTGAATAAAACCCTCTAATTGAAGAGTGAAATTTAGCATTGCGATCATAAACCGCCTTGTTAAACTTCTGATAGAGCTGATAGTCTTGTGGCAAGATTTGGTTCGCTGTACCTACAACATCTTGCGCATCAGACTTTAAAATAAAAAAGGCCATCAAAGTGGCCAATAACACGGTTCTTTTCATAAAATTTTAATCATTTCCAATACCATCAAGTTCTTCGAAAACCGAATTTTTACTCTTAAACTCTTCCACCATTTGCTTCATGGTAATCACTACCTGCCTGTCGTCATTTACGTTTGCGTAGTTAATTAGGGTTTGCAACTGCTCCTGCACCTCGGAAAATACATATTCTCTAACCTTACCAATCATTATTTTTTCGTGGTGTGTAGGCAGTGTATTTTCGTTATCATTAAGCAATTCCTCAAATAGCTTCTCTCCGGGCCTTAAACCTGAGTATTGAATTTTAATATCTTGATTAGGTATTAGCCCTGCCAAACGTATCATCTTTTTTGCGAGCTCTACAATCTTAACAGACTTACCCATATCAAATACAAAAATTTCGCCTCCCTTACCCATACATCCAGCTTCTAACACGAGTCTACAAGCTTCGGGGATGGTCATGAAATAACGTGTGATTTCTGGGTGAGTAACTGTTACCGGTCCGCCCTTTTCAATTTGTTGCTTAAACCTTGGAATAACCGACCCATTGGATCCCAAAACGTTACCAAATCGAGTTGTAATAAACTTGGTAATTGGCTTAACGCCTAAATCGTTAATGTAACTAAGCCCGTTACTAAAGACAAAATCTCTCTGGGTTAGTGAGTTATTTAACGACTGCACATAAATTTCTGCGATGCGCTTAGAGGCACCCATGATATTGGTAGGGTTTACCGCCTTATCTGTGGAAACCATTACGAACTTTTGCACCCCAAAACGCACAGACATATCGGCAATCATTTTCGTACCTAAAACATTGTTCTTAATTGCTTCCGAGGGGTTATCTTCCATTAATGGCACGTGCTTGTAAGCCGCGGCGTGGTACACGTAGTGCGGCTTGTACATTTCAAACAAATGTTTCATCCGCCTTTCATCTTTCACGTCACCAATAAAGGCATGGAAATTATTATTCTTATGACTTTCTTCGAGCTCCAAATAGATGTCGTGCAAAGCCGTCTCCGACTGATCGCACAAAATAATTAGTCCAACCTCGAAATTTGTTAATTGACGAACAATCTCGCTCCCAATTGATCCAGCCGCTCCAGTAATTAAAACTCTCTTTCCTCTCAATTGATTTTCTAGCTCTTTAACATCGATTTCTATAGATTTTCTGTTGAGTAGATCTTCAATGTTGATATTTTGGATTTGCGATTTGCTTAATTTGCCCCCCTCCCATGCGTCCGGTGGTGGGATATTCAATACCGTCACTTCGTTCTCCAAACAAACATCTACCACAGCGTTTTTACGATCAGTTGGAATGGTATACGATGCGAATATAATTTCATCCACCTCATGTTCTTTGATTAAATTTTCGAGCTTCTTAGCATCCAAGATCTTGATTCCGTCAATCGTCTTCCCGACCTTCCTTTCGTCATCATCCACAAACGCAATAATCGTCTTATTCACTTTTCCATCATGATCGAAGGTCCTTTTAGTCGCTAAACCTGCTTCGCCAGCGCCATAAACAATCACTTTGCGTTTATCGAGATTTAGATTTTTGATGTACATAAAAAAGTACTTGATGAGTACTCTATAGGTAATCAGCAATAAGAATGAACATAATAAATTTATGATCAATATGGTATTAGATATCAGAGGCGCATTGCCTAAACCTATGACGAAGAAGTTGATAAGTGAAAACACACCATTGCTGATAAGCACAGCAAATAAAATTCTAAAAGTGTCTTGTGCACTCGTGTATCTAATAATGCCCGCATAAGTTTTAACGTTGTAAAATACAATGCAGTTGATAAAACTAATTATGAGAATATTTCTACTAAACTCGGTGATGTTCAATCCAGAAACAACCAAATTCAACTTTATCAAATAAGCAATAACTAGGGATACTATGCATATTCCTAAATCTAGCAGAAAGATAATCCAACGAGGAACAATATTTATTTTACCAAACAAAACGTTATTTCTTTAATTTAAAGTACAGAAAAATTCCTGTATTATCAAAACATGCAAATTTAATTAAATTCATATCTATAAAGTAATCGGGTTGAACCTTCAAACCTAAACCTTAATATTAGATATGTCGCAATTATTACTAAAAATAAGGCTAGCTGATAAAAATAGGCATCGGCAGCTAAGTAAATTAAAACCACATTTATCAATAATTGAACCACAATGTAAAAAATGGAAACCATCACATGCGAATACTTGCATTGATTGGTTAAAAATTGGTAAAAGTGGCTTCGGTGTGCTTTAAATATGTCTTCCTTTCTAATTTTCCTAAAGAAAACTGTAAATGCTGTGTCTATGCCATAAACCAATAGCAGTAATATATAGGACAGATTACCCGTTTTTAAGATCAAAGAGCCGATTAAAAATATAACAATAAAGGCCATCGACACACTGCCCACATCACCAGCAAAACACTTGGCCTGCTTACGAAAATTGAAAATATTAAACACCAATAAAGACAGGCCAATAATTATTAATAGCTCGGAAGATGTGAACACGACCACTTTTTGATTGATATAGTACAAAGAAGCAATGGTTAGAAAGCTATATCCTCCGGTCAACCCATTAATGCCATCCATAAAGTTATAGGCATTTATAGTGGCAATAATAAATACAAATGCAAACAACAGCCAATACCATGGGAGACTGAAAAGATTAAGCTGGAGCAGCAATAGTAAAGTAGACATTAAATGCACGCCCAACCTGATTTTATTGTTGAGTGTAACTATATCGTCCAAAAAACTGATAAAAGCAATTGCTATTAAACCAGCAATAAAGTAGGGAAAAGGAAAACCAGTGGCTGTGGAATAAATTAATACTGCTAACGCAAATATAATTCCTCCCCCGCGAAGTGTGACGGACGTATGAGAACTTCGGTGGTTGGGTTTGTCAATGATATTAAAGTAATCGGCCACTCGGAAATATAACAGTTCGAGAATAAAAAAGGCTATGAAGTAGATTAAAACGTAAGTTAGCTGCATATAATATATGGTAGGGTCGTATTATCTAGAAGATGTGACTAAATGATTTGGCAGTTTTCAATAATCCCTCGCGAGCTGAACAAGGTAATTCTAGGTTCAGCGTTTCTTTTAGCTTTTCGTTACTTACCACATAACTATCCGTTAACTTTTGTAATCGTTCTGAATTTAGAGGTAAATGTAAGGACTCTCCAATTTTAGCTAAACCAACTATTAGGCTTTTTGGAACCCTCCACAATCTAGCTTTAGAACTAGAAGCTTCTGCTAATATGGTTACAACTTCTTCAGTAGAAAGAGCCTCGTCATCGGACACATTGTATATGCCAGATGGAATGTCCTTTTGAAGTAGTTGTTGAATTACAAAACAGAGGTTTTCGACGCTCAAAAATGATCGCTTGTTTGCGAAAGCAGCCAATGGATAGGGAATTCCCTTTTGAACAAACTTATATAGTAAGTTCAAATTCCCTTTATTACCTGGCCCGTGTATCATACAAGGTCTTAAAATAAAGTATGATTTACCCTCTGGAAGTTCTTGAGCTTGGATATATTGTTCAGCCATCAATTTTGACTTGCCGTAATCTGTTTGAGGATTAGGTTGGTGTTCTTCGGTTAAGAAGCCTTTCACTTGATCTGCTGCAGCTTTCACTGAGCTGATAAATATGAACTTTTTAGCATCCGACTTTAAAAATACGTCATAGAGTTTTTTAGTCAGCTCATAATTTACTTGATAATATTCTTCTGGGTTAGAAGTTTTTTTTAGATCGTGGGCTTTGCCAGCGAGGTGGATGATGGCTTGGCAGTTGCTAACTTCTGGATGGCTCAATTGTTGGCGGGAGAGCCCTTGGACAGCAAAATCCTTCAAATATTTTGTAAGATTTTTGCCCACAAAACCAGAAGAACCAGTAATTATAACGGTTATGTTAGATGCTATCATACAATTTACTTTCTATTTCTTTCCAAATTACTTTTTGTTGAAAATCTCTTTCGACGAATATCCTACCATTTTTTCCATGCTCCGCAACTTTTAATCTATTATTATAGTAAAACAAAATGCTATTCTTTATGTCATCTTCATTTAGTTTCGTGAAGACACCGGTGATATTTTCTTGAATTGCGTCGATACATCCAGTAGCCCGAGTAGTAATTACTGGCAACTCCATTGCTGAGGCTTCCAACACCACCGTAGGAAATCCTTCTCTATAAGAGGGTAATATAAATACCTGCATCAGTTCATAAAACTCCTGGGTGTTTTCAGTAAGACCAATTTCTACAATAGAATCCGTCTCTTTTATATAGTTAATAGTATCCTGAGAAAGTTTATCTCTTTCTTCGTAAGGGCCTACTAACAATAATTTTACGTTTGGTGCCTGTGCTATGATAGATGGCCATGACCTTATTAACTCGTTAATACCTTTGTCACTAACCAACCTACCTACATATCCAACTATAAAGCAACCGTTCAAGCCATATTTTTCTAGTAGCTCAAGTTTCCTATCTCTTGTCATCTTTCTCGAAAACCGCTCTAAATCTATACCGTTGCATGTGCCTTTATTGAGAATTAAATCTTTTTCATGACACGCTAATCCTAGATCGCCGATTTTATTAAGAACAGAGGGGCTAACATTCACAATCTTAGACGCCAAAGCTGAAGTAAGCCTCTCAATCCCGAGCAACAGCTGCTTTTTTAAACCAGTAGACGTTTCAAATACCAAACCATGACGAAAATAGATTCGATTCTTTACACCTGCCAATCTACTAGCCAACATTGCTAAAAGCGCTCCTTTAGGTGTATGACCAATAACAACCTCAATATTGTTTTGCTTTATTATTTTAATTAATGTAAAAACCGTAGCTAGGTCTGTACGAATGGAAAAACTACGATTAACTGTAACTGGATAGCATGAAATATCCTTCTGCCTGCAAAAATTAACTAGATGATCTGAGGGAGAGCACGCTACAGAGACAGAATATCCTCTTTTTTTAAAAAAATCTATTTGATCACCCAGGTAGTACGGGAGTACAAATGAGATATTAACTATGTGAAGAATCTTCCTATCCATTTAATTTAAAACATTAAAAAACTTAATCTGCAACACGGGTTGTCATTCGATTTTTTAAATACAATTCAATCAAACATATATAAAAAAGAACTGCTGGTGCAGTTAGAATTATAACAGAATTGTAAGAAATTACTATAAATAAAAAAAGCGCTATATTGACAAATTTAAGTTCTAATAATTTGCATAAATACATTATGTACGCTAGAGTAAAGAACAACCCTCCCTCGATTGAAATTTTTATCCAACCGTTAGATTCCCCTCTGCTGAATAAGTTCTCAATACTCCCCGGACCTATTCCAAATACTTTCTGTAAAAAATTAATATCACCCCACAAATGAAAAGATGTTGAAATTCTTTCACTTCTATCGTCTAATGAAGAATATTTGTCAATGTTTTGATAATACTCATTTACTATCTCAAAAAAATTTACAATCGGGTTTCTAAATATTAAGATCAAGATCAAGATGCAAATAAACATTAACAAAATGCGTTCGAAAATTATTCGATTAGCCTTTATGTAATTGATAAGAAAAAGTACAGACATTAGAAAAAACGTTATCACACATGCTATCATCAAAGAAAACCATGACCCGAGTGAAAATGTGAATATAAGTGCTAACAAACTTGCTATAAATAATACACTTATAGTTCTTTTTTTTAATTTGTCTCGTCTTAAATAAAGCCAAAAGAAATTGAGCCCGTGCAGATAGCCCAGATAGCTCGGTTCGGAAGTAAACCAAGCTACTCTACCTATCTGGTAAATCACTAGATTTCTTATCGACACAGCTCCCAATATCGGATTAAACGCGGTATTAGATTCGGAATATTGACCTAGTGATATTCTTCTAAAGCCTAATTGCCCAAAAAAGTTGTACACCACGTAACAAATTATGGTTGAAAAAATTGATAAAAGTACAAATTTGTCCCAACACTTGTACAACCATTCAAAATTCGATTGTGACAAATTGATTGTTCGCATCATAAAAACAATCATGACGGAGAATACAACTAACATTGCATTCGTAAAAATGAAATTTCCTTGAAGTGCCCAAAAGATCATTAAAATGCTAAAGAACGCACTAATAGAGCAAAACTGTAACATTGTTCTAGTTCTTTCGAAAACTGCCAATATGTAAAATATAATTACAAGAGCTAGGGGCACAAATCTAACTACTTTAGGCAGAAAGATATCAGTAGAAAAAGGTGTGTTAAATAAAACTGCAAAAAGTATGCTTATTAAAAAATATTTTTGAACTCCGTCCAGCCTAACCTTCATTTCAATATCTTGTAAACACCTAACTTCAGATAGGTTACTAAGTAAACCAATAATCTTGTACCTACAGAGACTTTATTACGTTTAAAAATATCATCATAAACTTTAATAACTTTTTTGGTTCCTTCGACCAACGATTTCGATATGTTTGAGCTATGAACGCGATAAGCTGTAAAAGTATCCTCAATCAGCAAAAAATCCCCCAAGAAACTCAATTTAAGCCACATATGATAATCCTCAACAGCTTTAAAATTGATGTCATCTATAAATCCTCCCACCTTATCAAGTTCAGATTTTTTCACTAAAACAGAGGAGTAGGTTATAAAATTGTAGTAGAAAATTTTCCTATTAAGATGGGTAGTTGGCAAATACTTGATGTTTTTAATGGGAACAACGTTTCCGACGCTATCTATTGTCTTTCTATTGGTAAAGCAAAGTGATAGGCGTTGATCGAGTTTAAATTTAGAATGCTGCATTTCAAGCTTATCTGCATCCCACAAATCGTCATCATCACAGAAAGCAATATACTTCCCTCTCGCCATACTTATGCCTAAGTTTCTTGCCTTTGCCGGATAGCCGCAATGTGCTACATAACTATATTTAACATTGTCAAATGCCAAGCTCGAGATATAATCACGTACATCATTTTGATGTCCATCTCCAACTATCAAGAGTTCGACATTTTTGAACGTTTGGTTTAGAATAGATTCAATCGTCAATTTCAACAGCTCCAGCCTATTAAATGTTACGACAACCACGCTGATTTCAATCATTTCACAATTTTTTTAAGCCTAATTTTTCTTGCTCCCAACGATAAGTACTAGTCAATCCATCCTCCAAAGAAGTAGAAGTTGTAGAGATCAAAGCATTCATATTGTCTGTATCCAATATAAATTCGGGCACATCATGAACTTTCGAATCTATATACGATACTTTTATGTCCCCAATTATTTTTCTTATATGATTTATAATTTGATTTATGGAAACACCCGTTCCACTACCTAAATTCAAGGTGAAATTAGCTTTATCCAAAGATAATAACTGAAACAATATGCGGGGAATATCCAAAGCATAGATATAATCTTTCCTATTATTTCCATCGCCCCAAACTTCGACAAGTTCATTTCTTAAACTTTTCCTTATAGCTATATTAATAATTCCTTGAGAATTTGATTTATGATACAATCCAAAAGGATTTGATATCCGAAGGTTTATATGTTTAACATTATATAACTTGCTATAGATTCTTATATACTGCTCTATAGTGTTCTTCACCACTCCATACGAACTAATAGGATTTGGCAGATCTGTCTCCTTATGTAGTGTTTTACTATCGGAACCGTAGATAGCCCCTCCAGAGCTAAAAAACACTAAAGTAGATTTTTTGTTTCTAAGACAATCAAGAAGATTCAAAGTAGGTATTAGGTTTGCCTCAACATCGTTCCTTATATTTGAATTGGAAACAGATGGCGTACTTGTACTTAAACAGTGAAACACGTAGTCATAGTCTGAGGCTTCGAAAATTGGATTGAAAATATGAGGATTGGTGAATTCCCCTAAATATTCGTTCCTTATGCATTTAAATTTATTCTGTGCTACACTTCTCCCAAATGTATCAACCACATATGGTAAGCCGTGCTGGTCTATCCAGTGCATTATATTCGAGCCAATAAATCCCCCACCTCCAATTATGAGGATTTTCTTATCTTCCATAGATGTTATTTAAACTTTCCGCATATTTTTTTTCTGAGAATACATAAGAACTCTCAAGCGCCTTTTCTTCAATTTTTTTACGGCGATCATTATCAGCCGTTAACCACACAATGCTTTCTGCTAATTCAGCAACAATAGTATCTTGATTTGGCTGTACGAGAATTCCGTTTTTACCATCTTCAATTACTTCTGCAATCCCTGCTAATGAGGTACTTAAGATACATTTTCCCAACATCAATGATTCTATGACTACTAGTGGTAAATCTTCGTTTCGCAACGACGGAAGGACAACTATGTCTGCAATTTTCAAGTAGTCCGCGTAGTTCTTCTTGTATCCTAAAAATAAAACATTACTTTCTAGATCTTCTTTCTTACAATATTCTAACAGCATTGATCGGTCTTCGCCGTCTCCAATCAATATCAGCAATATATGTTTTTCTATCAACGATTGCTTTTTCAAGTCAGATATGGTTTCCAATAACTTAACCTGTCCTTTTCTAGCAGTCAAAAACGCAACCTGAACTAAAATAAGTGTTTCGCTCCTGATAACATTTTTTTGCAATAGATTTTCTGTAGACTCAGTTACGTCAGACTTAACAACATTTCTAACAACTTGGATTTTTTCTAATGGAACCAAAATATTTTTATGTAAATTTTGTTGAGCCATTTTCGAGGCTGTTATAAACTTGCTAACAGCATTTCTAACAAAAAAATTTCTTAGCCCATCAACAATTCTAGGTTTTTCGGCCTGATTATTAACTTGATAAACAATCTTTTCCACCCTCATAAGTTTAGCAACTAAAACAAGTAAATTACATGTCCTCGCAGCAGGATATCCACCGTTATTTATATGTAAAACGTGTGGCCGAACTCTAATTAGACAAAAAAGAAAAACGAAAAAGTTAAACGTTGAATAAACTCCAATATAATATAATATCGAAAACGGCAGTTTTAGTACTGTTGCGAGAATTTTATTAGGAAAATAAGATTTAATACGATAAAAAAGCGTGTCGTTAGACAATAATTTTAACGGATAAAGTTGTCCTATGCCACTGGAAAAATCCTCCGCCATCCCTTCTTCGTAAAGAGAATGCTTGCGATAAGCGAAGGCCAAGTTCCATTTTTCATTTATATATTTATTGGAAAAAAGAAATGACATTAGTCTCTCACTACCACCATATATATAACAATCACTAAAAACTAATACTTTCCTTTTGCTCATCTATCTTTTTCTTTTAAACACACCTGTTCCAATCTCAATTACCAAGCTTCTAACATCCTTAGAAAACCACAAATACAACCCGACACACAAACTTAAATACAAGAAACACATAATTCCATACACCAACAAATTGTAATATGACTTACTATCTGGAAGATACTGATTGGTAAAATAGAATACTACAAATAGTATCAGACTAATAACCGACACATGCACTATCTTCATTAAAAAGAAATCCCTAAGATCCAACTCGAAAATTTTGAAAACCAAAACGGAGTATACTATTGCTGCAAGTGCTATTGCTATAAACTTAAAAATTGCAAACGACATTAACCCCCAAGATGGATAAGTCAAAAGTATTCCCAACCAATACACAATTGGCATTATAAAATTTATAAAATAAACACTATTAATCTTTTCGTAAGCAATTAAAACAATACTTGCTGGACTATATATAAAGTTAAACAAGTAAATCATTAATAAAACTCTTACAATAGGAATAACTTCGTCAAATTCGCTTCCTATCCAAACATGGATAAAACTATCCATAGAAAGTGCCACGATTAACGTTGGGAATATTGATATTGGAAGCCCTAGGATTAACACTTTCTGGAAAGAATTTTTCAAACCTTGATAATCCGCCTTACCTATAAAGTGATTAAACTTTGCTGTGAAGGGATTATAAATAATCCCGTGCAAAGATCTGAATAGTGTTAATAAAGACAGCGCAAGACTAAATATCGCCACTTCTTTAACGCCGATAAATTTTCCAATTACAAACAAATCTAATTCATAGAAAACGATCCATGAAATAGTTACAAATAAACTCGTAAAGGCTAAAGCCTTTGTTTTCTCATAAATTTCCTTGCTAAAACGGATACTTTTCAGAAAAAATGTCAAACTATAGTTAAAACTCCTCTTTGCAGTAAAGATCGCTATAGCAACGGAAACAAGACCTAAACATTGACAGAAAAAGAAATACTCAACTAACAAATAGTTAGATTCTCCGAAAAAAAAATATGAGCCCGCTATTTTTAGAAGATTAAACAACGTAAAAACTCGCTGATAAACGTAATCCTTTAGACGAATATTATAAATAAGTTGCACACTACGCTGCAAAACGATTATTGGAGCAGAAAAACAAAAGATTAATAGAAGATTACTCGCAACTTTAGAAGAGACAGGGTCGGTTAAGTCCTTAATAAGTAAATTCGGTTGGTAAGCGAAAACAAGCACAACCAACATCATCAGCAATACGAATAAAAGTAAGACACTTGTGGCAAAACCAAGTGTCTTTACTTCGCCGTCTCTATTACCCGTTGCTACATATTCGCTCGCATATTTTACCGCTGCGGTTAAAAAGCCAAGATCTGCATATGTTAAAAACAGCGTTAAGCTTATTACCACAGCGTAAATCCCATAAAGATGCGGATTAGACGAAATAAAAGGTATCACAATAAATAATGTGGCAAACCCTGTAATTAGAGACATGATTTGCCACATGTATATTTTTAAGATAGATGACATATCTTTTTACTCTGCTGATTTTATAACGCCTAAAATTTGGTCTACTTGCACTTCATTTTTCACGAAATAGTCAAGAAAATTCAGTTCTACTTTAACTTGATTAGACAGAATATTTCCAAGTTCAATTTCATCTGTCGCTACGGGTACCTTTTCATCGCTGCCATCGAAAGGATGACCTATTGGATCATTAAGGATATCCAAATGATCATCATATTTAGGTTCAAAAACAGTATAATTAACCCCCGCAAACAATGCATCCAAAAATAATGAAGAGCTAGGACCAATCACGAGGGTCGCTCTTTGTAAACTGTCCGATAGAGGGCTTTCATCTAACAAGAAAAATTCTGGACTGAGATTATTTCTATACCAGTTTGGGTTCTCAGATGGGTGCGGTCTCAGAATTGCTCGTTTTACACCAAACGATCTAAGAACCTTTTCTATCATCCATATGTATAGTATTGCGTTACTTCGATCTTTAAGTCTATTGGTATCTCTATCCCTTCCAACCAATCTATCCGCAATCTCGACCGGCTGACCCGGTAACGGCTTCGTGATGATCAAAACATTTTCAAGTGAAAACCTAAGGACTTTTGGACGTGTTAATTCAGAATACTTCGGATGTCCTAAAACTATTATTTTTTTGGCAGCAAAACCAGAGGCAACTAGCTTAGATTTCATTATTTCACCAAACACACATAAGAAATCTGCCTTATTGTCGTTTATACAATTCCCATATCGCAACGCGGCGCCGTGAAGTACAATAAATGTAGGGATATTTAGTTCTTTTGCGATTTGCAATATTAAACGCTCAAAAAAGCCGACATCATTTGGCAACAGTAGCGCCCTTACTTTATATTTTAGTAAAATCTGTTTAAAAAATAAAGTTATGCGATCTATTTTAGACTCAAATTCATCAGATAGCAATTCAGCAAGCGAAGCCTTCTCCAATGAGGAACTAAATCTTCTCAGTTTTAAGAATTCTCGGAATGTAAGTAAAGATTGCTGCCTCCCTGTAGTCCAAGGTACATTGTATACGTCGAAATGATTTGCTTGTAGAGCTGCTCCGAAATTGAAGTAGACACTTGATATTATTACGTTGTAATCCTTGGACCTTTTCCGAAAAATATTTTTATATAAGAAATAGGCAACTTGCACCAAGTTACTATGTAAAAACTTACTTTTTGTTAATTTATTACTTTCGAAATTGTTTTTGAAATGATTACCGAAATAGTAAAATCTTTTATCTAACTCATATTGCAAAAGTTCAGCGTATTTTATGTTTTTCTTAAGAAAATCTAAATAGAAATATTCCTTCATTAAAGCGCTCCTTTGCCAATCAAAATGTATTCGATTTTATTATCTGTTGAACAATAAGTAGGTGTAATTATAAAATCAGAAAACTCCTCTAATTGCTGTAGTCTATTTGTTTCTGTCATTACAACATCTTGAGTGACGTCTACTTTTTGCCAAATCCAGTTGTCGTCTCTATACCACATTTTTTTATTTCGATGCTGGTCCAATAGGTAATAAAAAGCATTTTTGGTTATTCCAATCCAGCTCAAAAATTTCTGAAGATGAATTGGTTCCTTTTCTGAATATTGACTAACCATTTGCAAGCCTTGCTCCCTAGTCATCCGTCTTAGTCTTATTTCTCGAGTTGCGTGATCTGTTACCTTTCCGTAACCATGTTTTAAAAATTTTATATAATCATGTACATCCGAATAATTATAACAGTCTACGTCATTGTAGGTGTCAAAAGTCCTATTTTGTTCCTTGCTTTCGTAATCGTATAGGCGAATCATCTCCTCATGTTGCGCTTTAGTATCCCATCGAATGTAGTTATTTAAATAAATACCTCGAACACCGATACGTTCTATTTCTTTATCGTCAGGGTATTGATATTGAACAACTTCTTGAGCAGTAATTCCATCGAATTCACTTATCAAATCCTCAGCCTCTAGGCCCATTAAATCATGTTCCTTACGATATTTCCTTGTCATTTCTACCTCATCCAAGTGAGAAAACATTCCTACTTGGTCAACACCTTGATGTGCTCCCCAAATGATAAGTGGTATTTTAAACTTAACCGCCACTTGTACAGGATAAACCGTTTGCCCCGCTAAACAATGCCAGTAGATGCTGCCCTTTTTCCTTAGCGTTGCTCTGGTTATTTTTTTTACGCTTTCTGGATTTACGGTTAACGTCATGATATCGCAATCGAAAGTGATTCTCAGCTTAGCAAGATTTCTTACCCCAATATCTGTGTTGTATTGTTTGTTGTAGGTTACTAGAAGTGGGTTCATTCCGAGAATATTTTTTACTGTGTGCACAATAAAAAACGAATCTCTTGCTCCGCTAACGGGTACGATACAATCGTAATTATTGCCAGATTGATTTTTATAATTGTGTACAATGCTTTTAAGCTTTTCAAATCGCTTAGTCCAATCTAATTTATCTTTTTCCTCATGAACGGCACATCCACTACAGACACCTTTGTCATTAAATACGATATTTAACGGATGATTTTCGGTATAAAGACAACGCGAACAATACCTCATATTATTTCCTTTTCTATTCTTACAAACAACATTTCTTCTAGTACCTTATCATTCTTTTTATCTAAACGCAAATCATCATCATAGGTAGTATCTTGATAATTTGCAAAAGTTTCCAGTCTGATATCTAATCTCTTCTTTATTATTGACTTAGTAATATTTACGCTATGCTCCGTAAAATGGAAGAAATTAGCTGCAGAGGCTGCAGAAACATTAGTCTGGGTAAGTACTTCTATAAAATCATGAGCGTTCTTTGCTCCTCCGCAACAAATTACTGGTACTGTAGCTACACCACACACATTATTAATCAACTCCAAGTCATACCCTTTGTAAGTGCCATCTCTATCAACCGAATTTAATAAAATCTCTCCAGCACCGCTTGCTTGTACTTGTTTAACAAAGTCGACAACTAATAAGTCTCTTGGTCTTTGATTGATATAATTGAAAACCTGATAGCCTTTTTTTGTCTTAATGGCATCAATGGAAATTACAATACATTGGTCTCCAAAAATGTGTGCCGCCTGAGCTATCAATTCTGGATCGATGTGCGCTGCCTGATTTAATGAAATCTTGTCAGCTCCACAGTTCATTAATTCTTTTATATCTTCAATGCAGCTTATTCCACCACCCACGGTTAAAGGCACGTGGCATTTTACTGCAGCTTCCTTAATAAGCTCAAAATTGGGTTTTAGTTTTCTTGAGCTTGCGCTAATATCTGTTAGGATAATTTCATCAATACCCCACTGGTTCAAAAACTCTATAGCGATTAATGGTTTACCTATAGGCAGATATTTTTTAAAGCCTATGCTTTGAACCACAATACCATCCTTGACGACTAAGTTTGCGGCAATTCTTTTCTTTAGCACCTTTTATTTAATTGAATTAAAAAAATCTCGAAATAATTTAAGTCCATTGGTTTGGCTTTTCTCTGGATGAAACTGAACTCCAAAAATATTTTCTTTTTGAACAGCAGCTGTCACCTTGATATAATAATCGCAATACGCACTGACGTATTTAGAGTCACAATCGAAAAAATAACTATGGTCGAAATAGAAATTAGAATTCTTATTATTTCTTTCAAAAAGTGGTTGTGCTACCTCTACGTTCACATCGTTCCAACCCACGTGCGGCACAGCATATTGTCTAGGTAATTGTAACTTTTTTACTGTCCCTTCTATCCAACCCAATCCTTTATGTAGGCCATTTTCTTCGGACATTGTGGCCATTAGTTGCATTCCAACACAAATGCCAAGTATTGGCTTTCTTTTTTGGAGTACTTCATCACCTAAAATAACATCTAAATGGCGGCTTCTTAAATTATTCGCGGCCGCTTCAAATGCACCAACGCCAGGTAAAATTAATACATCTGCGTTTTTGATATCCTGCTCTTGATCAGAAATAAGCACTTTACTATAATCGAGATGCTTAATGGCATTAGATACAGAATAGGTGTTACCAACCCCATAATCTACTATCACAATATTTGTTTTTAAGCTCATAACCCAACCCCTACTTTAAATTTTGGAACCCATTTTCCTTTTTCATCCCTTTTAAACAAGTCGGTATTTACAGACTTGTCCACCTGATGCCAGAATTGATCCACTGTTATTCCTATGTAATCAGCAAAGCTCTCAATATACTTCGGAGCACATGCGCCATCATACTTTTCATTTAATGAGATAGCTTCTTCTCTAGTCATTCTACCCAACCTTATATCTTCGTTTACATAATCACTAATACGCCCAAATCCAAATTTTAAATATTTGATCATCTGGTTTAGGCCTACCCAATCTTCATCTAACGAGGTGATGCCTAGTGGATCGCCAATATCTTTCGGTGACTCATTTCTGATATCCAATCCCCTTAGCGCCGAGAAATTTCCATTGTCAACTAAGGACCAGTCTTTCCAAAAATATCCTAAAAAGGTAATTCTCAAATTTGCATCTTCCATCTCCTTCTCGGAAGGATAATTGTATTGAAGGATATCTTGCTTTTTTACCTCTTCATCCAACAGCCAAGTAATGTCCCCTCCACCCAACGTATTCATTTTACGTAGGTTGTTTCCATCGCTTCCACTCTTGCCCATCACATTTAGATCACCTAGTTGTAACGCAGAATTTTCGCCCCACCATATCAAAGGAATTTGATAGGCAATTGCTAACCTCGGCACACTACTAAATAGTGCTAATTCAGTAGATTTTGCCCAGTTTGTGTATTCAAAAAAACCCTTTCGCATCAATTTCTTCCATACTTTAGGGCTCGGATTAACTGAAATACAATCGAACCCATGAGCGATCATGTTTGAAACATTATCAACACCGCGTTGCGTAACTTGTTCTGGAGGATAACCAAGACTTACCAAAAGAGGATTCATCTTTAACACATCTTTAACGAAAAAAGCCTGCCTAGTACTGTCTTTTCCTCCGCTTACACCTATAATACAGTCGTATCCAGAGTGGGCATTAGCTTTTCCGAAAGCAACAATCTCGTCTAGTTCTTTTCTTCTCTCATCCCAATCCACGTCTTTTAAGGTATCGAAATAATTACATGCAGGGCAAACGCCTTTATCATCAAATTTAGTCCCTGGTCTGGTATCTACTTGCAAACATTTTTTACAGTATTTCATATTTCATCTGATAGTATTCCGTACTCGATAATATTTTCATACACTCCGTTTTTGAAAATAGCATCTCTTCTTACACCTTCTTTGACCATTTTTAATTTCTCAGCCAATTTTTGCATTCCTACATTTTTTGAAGAAGTACCGCAGTAAATTCTTCTTAGATTAAGCATTTTAAATCCATGCGAAATAATCAACCGAGCGGCTTCCGCCATGAAGCCTTTTGACCAATAATCTTTGTTTCCTAGTAAAAATGCTACCTCGGCATTTCTATCTAACCAATTTATATTTTGTAAACTAATATTGCCTATATGCTTATCATCTACTTTGTCAATAATGGCTAACACTAGGCTTGTCCTCGAATTTTCTACGTCCTTAACATAATTGAGAAGAGCAGAATTACTCATCGGAAAGCGACCATGTGAGTTGAACATTGTCACGTCGCTATCATTTAGCCAAAATGAATAATCCCCTACTACGTCATCTTCGGTTAAAGGTCTCAAATATAATCGCTCACCCTCAATAAATACGTTCATTATTGCCATGTTTATGTTAGTTTTAAAATTTCTTCTAGCAAATTATCTTCGTCAGCGACAATTCCCACATTTTTATCTCTAAATGGATCTTCTATTGAACTTTTTGGAATATATCTGATTACAGCCTTATTCATTAATTCAGCTTCGATGAGAATTGCGGAGAAAAAACCAATTATACAGTCTGAAAAATAGATACTTTCGTTCGTATCGATATCGGGGGGGACGATATCAAAACTAGCTTGATCCTCTAAAATAACCCTTATGTCATGTAATACTTGATTGGGATGAGTTTTTAGAAGGAAATGATATCCGTCAATTAACCTACTGTTTAAATTAATTATGTTTAATAACTTCTTTAGCGCAACGATTTCATCATAACCATAGGTTTCAATTCCATTGATATTTGAAAGAGGGTCGGGTGCAAACAATATAATTTTCCGATTCGGATCAATATTTAGCCTTTTTAAAAAAGCATCACGATTTGTGCGGGGTTTCCATTTCCTGAGCCAAGAATGGTACGGATTTGAATGTATTTTCAGCAATTCTAATGGAATTCCTTCTTCGATTGCTAGGTGTCTTGCCTTTTCATCAATTACATAAACAACATTGGGTAAAGTCACAGTGCCTTGATCATCTCTAAATCTTGCCAACATAGAGGTCCAATGATCAATAAATGATATCACCTTAATTTTCTTTTGTTTTGCTAGTGCTATTGTTTTCTTTTCAATTCGCGACGTATAAGATGTTCCTGTTAAAATGAGATCTGGAGCAAAAGAGCTTATCTTTTCATCCAATTCGTGTAACTGATTTACAATTTTAACTGCTATTCCAAAATCTTGATAAAAACCGTAGCTTCTATCAGAAATCACCAATACCTCGTTACCTGTTAATTTGCTAGCTACTGACAAACATGGCTTTGCCCCTCCTGGATCGCTAAAAACTATAAGTATTTTACTGCCAATTATGTTTCTAAGCACCCTTTAATTCTTCTATATTTTCTAAAACCTTATGAAATGCATCGACAACATCTTCTAAATCGTTAATGGTCATTCCTGGTCGCATAAATTCATGGGTAAATAGCGTTTCGTAGTGCATATTTTCTGTAACTGGGCAAAGTCCTTTCGGATAAGAAATATCTTTATTTACAGATTGATGTTCAAACGCCCAAGCTGCTTTCTTTTGATAAATTGGTTGCAGGTAAATAGGCATCACATAACCTGCCCCAATGAGTGGAGCCGTTTCTCTTAAAATAGCTGATGGAAGTTCTGCTTTTAAAGCATTTACAAATGTATTTCTATGTATGCCAACTATTTCACCATTAAATTTTATTGGATGAACATAATAGGTATGTACAGAACCGTCGTTCACTGTTGGTTGAAGTTCAATTCCAGCTAGATCAGCTAATTTGCTATTCAAATAGTTTACATTTTCCAAGCGCATTTCGAGCAATACCGGTAGTTTTTTCAACTGTTGAGTTCCGATGGCACACTCAATCTCGGTCATTCTATAGTTGAACCCAATCATGTTAGTTAAGTCTTCTATAGCTTTAGGACCTACTACATTTTCTGCATGATTACGAATCATCTGACAGCGTTCTATTAGTTCCGCGTTGTTTGAAGTGATAACCCCACCCTCACCTGTATGGATATGCTTGTGGTAGTTTAAACTAAAAACACCTAAATCTCCAATTGTGCCAATATTTTTACCTTTATATTTAGCCATTGGCGCTTGGGCACAATCTTCAATTACGAAGAGGTTGTGTTTTCTAGCCAAGGCCATAATTTGATCCATTTCTGCTGGATGTCCAAAGATATGAACCACAAGAATTGCCTTAGTGCGAGGCGTAATATTTGCTGCGATACTCTGCGGCGACATGCAAAAAGTTACGGGATCAATATCTGCAAATACAGGTATACCCCCGTACAATAAGGGCGCAATAGCACTCGCCGACATGGAATATGGCGATACGATTACCTCGTCTCCTGGCTTAATTCCGATAGCGCCCATTGCAGTGAATAAGCCCGAGGTGTTGGAATTTACAGAAACTGCATGATCTACTTCAAAAGCATTTGCCCAAGCATTTTCAAACATTTTTACGTTTGGCCCACCTAAAAAATCGCTATGATATGCCCCTAGAAACTGAGATAAATTCCCTGTATCCAAAACACTCATTACTGCATCCTTTTCTTCTTGTCCAATTGTGTTATACGCTGGAAAAAGTGTTGTTCTAATAGGCTTTGCGCCATTTATTGCCAATTTTGACATTCTATAATTTTTTGTAGTTTAACATTCTTTGATTCATCGCAATAGAATTGATGAAATTATCTTTAGCACAATGATCTTTTGTAAGACATACTGCACTTTCAATGACTGCAATCATATAATCACTAATACAATTATTTTTAGTTAAATTAGCTAAAATGCCTAAGGGTTGCAATGTATTGCCGTGAATCTCAGATTTATAAAATTTAATGGTATTTCCTGCATTTTGAATTGATATGCGGTGCGTGTTGAAGTAAAGGTCTATTTCGAAGTGAGAAAATAATACATTACTTAATCCTAAAACACTAATGTTTGCGCCGTTCCAATGTGCTTGCAGTGATAAAGTCTCATCGTTTTCAAATTGATCAAACACCTTGTTATGAATAGTTACATTTTCCAGTTCCATTTGCTGATCGAAAAGATACTCCAATAAATCAATTGCATGACTGCAGTTATTGATAAAACCCCGCTGATATTTTATAGAGATATTGCTTAATTGTTCAACAGCGAGTATTTGTTTCAAATCAGTTTTTAAGTCACTGTAGGCTTTCTGAAACCTTCTGATGTAATTCACCAAAATTTTGGTTTTACCTGTTGAATACTTCTCTTTTAACAGTTGAATTTCTTTCTCATCATTTGAGACTGGCTTCTCGCAAATTACTGTTTTTACGCCTGCAGCAATTGCATCGTGTAATACTTGGAAATGATATGTAGTAGGTGTACATATACTAATGATGTCGAATTCACAGAGCACATTAGCCGAGATATTCTCAACCACCACACAACCATATTTCTGTGCTACTTTCTGAGAAAAGGTTTTGTCAATATCGTAAATATAAACTTCAGTTTCCGGATTAAGATAATATCCTTTTACATGAGACTGCACACGATCATTATCAAAATCATACAGCGCTCCAATATTTCCACAACCTATAACAAGCGATTTATACATTTAGCCTTACTTATTTTTTATTTAGTAGAAAGCTATATTTAATTTCAGCTATTTTCCAATCCTCTTCGTTATCAATATCTTGTACTTCCGATTCAGGCATTTCGTAGGGTACTGTAAAATCAGTGTAAAGTGACGGCTGTGATAAAAAACTTTCAGTTTCAAAAAAGTAGAATTGACCTGCGTCATGGTATGCGTTAGGCAGGTCCTGCGACCGCGTTAGTCTATGCTCTGGCCAATTCATTGTTAAATTACCGTCCTCGTTTAATTTAAAGGACCTCAAGATTGGAAAACTAAATGCTACTATAGGTACTAAAGTTTTTGCGCCGGATGCTATTAACTTTGAAAATGCTGATTTCAATTTTTCTGCAGTAACAAATGGAGCTGTTGGATAGATACAACATGCGTAGTCGAATTCTTTACCAGCTTCCTTATAGCTATTAAGTACCTCTATAATCACGTCGGCTGTGGTGGAAAAGTCGTCAGAATTGATTTTAGAACGTAAAAAAGGTACTTTGCCACCGTATTTTAATGCAACCTCAGCAATTTCATCATCATCTGTAGAAACCATTATTTCATCAAAAATACCGGCACCTAAGGCGGCTTCGATTGAATACGCGATAATAGGCTTGCCTAAAAAATCTTTGATATTTTTTCTTGGTATTCGTTTGCTACCCCCACGGGCAGTTATAATTGCTAATACTTTACTCATAGCACTTAAATCAAATCAAAAGTTAATGCAGTTCCTCTTTTAACTGCTTTTTTCACAATTTTCCCAAGTACGATATCAAAATACTTTGGTGCTAAACCTAATCCTGGTCTAATAATTCTAATATTTTCCTCTGAGAAAACATCTCCTTCTTCCATATCTTTAATCACGTAGATAGACCTCTTGAAAGTTTTACTTTTTAACTCGGCATCCATAATTCCGTAGGTTACTTTGCCTAAAGCTAAGAAAGCTCGTTCCGATTCTTCTACCAACATTTTAAACTCCGCAGGCTCCAATGAAAACGCAGAATCAACCCCTCCCTCAGCCCTGTCAATGGTAAAATGTTTTTCTATTACACGAGCGCCTAAAGCAACCGATGCTACGGCAACTCCAATGCCTAAGGTATGGTCAGAAAGCCCAACATGACAGTCAAACAACTGAGACATATGTGGTATGGTCAAAATATTGGTGTTTTCTGGTGTCGCCGGATAAGTACTTGTACATTTAAGCAAAATAAGATCTTTACAACCATTTTCTCTTAGGGTATGAACAGCAACCTCAATGTCTGCCAGCGTTGAAATACCAGTAGACATAATTACAGGTTTACCGGTCTGCGCAATTTTTTTTAACAATGGCAAGTGATTATTTTCAAAAGACGCAACCTTATATACCTCTGCACCAAGCTCTTCCAAAAAATCTACTGAAGTATCATCGAAGGGAGTACTAAAACATAACATTCCATGATGTTTGGCTCTATTAAATAATGCTTTATGCCATTCCCAAGGAGTATATGCTTCTTGATATAGCTCATAGAGATTCCGATCTTTCCATAAAGAGCTGGTATCCTTGATATTAAACTCTCCATGAGAAACATCAATTGTTAAAGTATCTGCAGTGTAGGTTTGCAACTTAATTGCGTGGGCTCCAGATAATGCCGCAATATCAACTATTTCCAAAGCTTTCTCTAGAGATTGGTTATGATTACCACTCATTTCTGCTATGATGAATGGTTTGTGTGTCTCCCCAACTATAATTTCTCCGAACTTTATATCTTTTCTCATTTGTTTCTTTTTAAAATATAACTTGGAATACCGCTAAAGTCTTCTTCCTTAGTCAATTTAAATCCTGCTTTTAAAAAACTTCTAAGAGAAGTTTCATTAGCCTTAAAAATGTAAGCTAATACCTCTGTACCTGTCTTATGGGCCTCTAGGTAATTCGTGGTAGCCATATCTATCATTTGATTTGCATAACCTTTACCTCTATGCTCTTCAACTATAAAGAGGCTTATAATAGCTTGGCCATATACATTTAAGCCAAATCTCACCTGTCCAACAGCTAACTGATTTTCATCTAAAAATATGTAAATCTCGTTGTCCGCATTTCGCAATTGCTTTTCAAACCAACTGATATGTTCCTCTTTGGTAATTTGTTGCTGATTGTATGAATTCTTCCTAGCCAGAGGGTCATTAGCCCAACTGAAAAGTAAAGTCATGTCCTCCTGTTTTGCTTTTCTGAATCTTAACATGATGTTAAAGTTTTAAATGCATTCAAAATTCTTTTATCAGACTTTCCATCGATCTCCTTCCCTTGATTTTCCATCATTTTGTTGACCTTCGAGGTATTTGCCAAATCAAGTAATGCATTAACCAGTGTTTGCTTTGTAGCAACAGTGAAATCTCCTATTGAAGAGGCGCATCTAGAATTTAACAATTGTTGATGTAGATAATATTGGTTATCTGCGGTTCTACCAGTCAAAAGTCCTGATTTTACGCAGCAAACCTCTAACGCTATCGTGCTCGAAGGACATATTGCAACTTGTGATGCCACAACTAACTTTATAAGTTCATTTGCATTAATATTAATAAAACAATTAACCACTAAATTTTCCTTTCTATTAGCTATTAATTCCTCCAACTCTCCTTTATTGGTGTACGCTGATCCGACTACCACATTTATTGTTTTAAATAGACCAGTGACTATACAGGCATCCAAAACTTTTATGGTTGTATTTGAGGGATCTGCACCGCCCATACAAATAAATGCCGTTTCAATTTCGGTAATTTTGCGTTGCTCTTTCGCGAGCGCTAAAAACTCTTTTCTTAAAATCAAAAAATCAAATCCACAAAGTAACTTCGTCTTATTTAACAAGTTATAATAGCTTGATATCTCTTTACTGGCGTGGTTAATTACTAATGCGCAATCGAAATTTCCTTGTGCAAGGTCGTCAATCAAGATCAAGCCCATTGACTTTTGTTTTAAAAATTGAATATAAGCCCCACTAAAATTATAGCCATCCAGTACAACTAAGTCTGTAGGCAAAACTAATTGGCTAATCTCTCTTAATTGGTCTATTTCAGCATCTGAAGATAAGGTTACTAATTCTGCATAGTTAGAGATAAGCTTGTGTAGTGCAATCGATTCGGTTTGAATTACAAATATGCATTTGAAACTTGGACGTAATATTTCCGCTAGCGACAAGCATCTCATGATGTGCCCAAGCCCTATATTGCTATTCCCATCAGCTCTAAATATGACCCTATTTTGCAAAGAACTCTTCAATTTTTTGAATTACAAAATTCTGTTCCGAATCTGTAAGTGTAGGATACATCGGAAGACTTATACAACCTTTATAATATTGTTCTGAATTAGGCATATCTCCTTCTTTCCATCCCAAATTTCTATAATACGGCATTAAATGACATGGTATATAATGTATTTGGGCAAAAATGTTTGCTTCCCTCAAATAGTTGTATAGCCTAAATCTATTCGGCACTTCGATGATGTAAAGATGGTAGGCATGTCCATCAACAACACCTGATTGTCCGAGAATATAAGTTTTGTTTAAAAATGCCTTTTCATAAATCTTTGCAATTTGTTTTCTTTTTATTAGGCCTTCATCAGCTCTAGATATCTGACTAATGCCCAAAGCAGCTTGAAAATCAGTAAGTCTATAATTAAAGCCAAGCTCTTGCATTTCCATATACCAACCAGGGTACTGTTTTTCTTCTCCGCCGGCAAACTCTACAGAATTTCTATACTCATTTTCGTTTTTAACAATGCCATGAGTTCTCAGCTTTAAAAGTTTATGATACAGTACCTCATCATTCGTAGTAATCATTCCTCCTTCACCACAAGCTATATGTTTAACGGGATGAAAAGAAAAAATCGCTAAATCCGCAAATTTTCCGTTCCCACAAGTTTGCTTTACTCCTTCGCTATCTACAAAATACCCCCCTGGCGCATGACACGCATCTTCTATAATCCAAAGATTGTACTCATTTGCTAATTTTCGTAACTCTTCTAAGTTAACGGCCCTGCCCGCAAAATCGACGGGAATGACTCCTTGATAAGTTCCTTTTGGCGAAGCCTCCAAAATAGCCCTTACTGCTTCTATGTCTAACAAATAAGTCTGCTGATTGATATCTGCAAAAGTAACCTCACCCTCACAGTAACGAATACAATTGGCTGATGCCGCAAATGTAATAGGCGTGGTGATGATGCGAGTACCCGCCTTTACACCTAAAGTGAGAGCGCATAAATGCAAAGCCGCCGTCCCATTGGCCACGGCCACTGCGTAATCGCAGCCAATATAATTTGCAAACTTCTTTTCAAATTCTAATATCTTAGGGCCTTGAGTTAAAAAATCGGATTTTAAGGCTTCGATAACTGCTAAGATATCTGTCTGGTTGATATCTTGTTTTCCGTAGGGAATAGCCATTTTATTATTGAATATGAGAAAAATTAGGATCGACGTGTTCTGTTATTAAGGAGCGCAACGAATCTATCGTTTCCCATTCTTCATTGTCTCCCGAATTATAAGAAAAGCCATCTGGTACTTTTTGAGCATTAAAGCGTTCTATAAAACTATCAACTGCCCAAATAGGGGTTTGGGGAATAATTGCGTAGTATTTACCTAAATCGTATGTGAAAAATGAATCTGACGAGGTAATCATTTCTTCATGAATTTTTTCGCCTGGCCTTATTCCAATAACTTTGTGCTGGCAGTTGGGTCCTATTGCTTTCGCTATATCCATTATCCTATATGATGGAATTTTTGGCACGAAAATTTCACCGCCCCAAGCATTTTCCAGAGCATGTAGGACCATATCTACTCCTCCCTGTAGCGAGATATTAAATCTGGTCATTTCTTCTACTGTTATTGGCAGTATCCCTTCTTGTCGTTTCTTTAAGAAAAATGGAATAACAGATCCATTAGAACCCATTACATTACCGTAGCGAACTACCGAAAACTTAATATCCTTCGCTCCTTTAATATTATTTGCCGCCACAAAAAGTTTATCAGAAGTTAACTTAGTTGCGCCATAGAGATTGATTGGAGCACATGCCTTATCGGTTGAAAGCGCAACTACGTTATTAACTCCTGTTTCTAAACAAGCCTTAATAACATTTTCCGCTCCACCAATGTTAGTTTTCACACATTCATCAGGATTGTATTCTGCGATATGAACATGTTTCATTGCAGCTGCATGAATTACATAATCAATACCATTTAAGGCTCTTTTTAAACGTTCGTAATCTCTTACATCTCCAATAAAAAATCTAATTTGCGGATAATCCTTTTCCGTGTAATCGTGAGACATTTGAAATTGCTTTTGCTCATCACGAGAGAATATAACTATCTTTTTTACATTGGGCCACCTTGTCAAAATTGTTTTGGTTAATGCCTTACCCAAAGAACCGGTACCTCCGGTAATCAAAATACTTTTATCGCTTAAATTTAACATCACTCTATACAATTATTTTTTTTATAAACTCTCTCAATATGAGAAATACTGTTACCAAAAACCCGAAAACAACACCTCCAATTGCAGACGCCTGCAACTTGCTCAATTTCTGTTTTACTAAAGGGTAAATAGGCTCGTCAACAATTTGGAGTAAAGGAGCTTCTTTCATCAAAGTCATCCTCGACATTTCTAAATTTTGTACAAGGGAGCTTAATATAGCCTTATTTGCTTCTGCAGAGATTTGAGCACGCTGAATAGGGGCTGTTCTTTGTGCCTGTCTTGTTGGGTTAATATTTGGTGTTGCATCAGCAATTGCCGCTGCGTTATTAATAGCACCATTCATAACTCGTTTCACAGAATCTGTCTTTTGCTGCAAAATAGCAATATTATCAAGTACCTTTTTGGTCTTGGTTTGTATGTAAAAATCGTTGACATTTTTCACCAATTCTTCGTTAAACCTTTTTGCAAAAACCTCATCTGTAGATTTGACGTCTACTTGAAATTTGCTCAAAACCTTATCGGGCTTGGATACATTCAAGTTTTCATTTTTAAGCATGCCAATTACCACTTGTATGATACTATCCCTAACCCTATCTCTTTTATTCAAGGTAAAGTCATCAGCGTTGAAATCCAATCTTGCCAACACTGGATTATCTCTCCATGTTTCTCTTAAATGATTTCGCTCTATAAATCGTTCAATTAGCGGTAAATTTTGGACACTATCTAAAGGGCTGAACAAAGTTTTTTCAATCATTTTGTTGGATCTATACAAATCTAAAATATTTTCGCCTTGAAATATTCCTCCACCGCCGCTGCCTAAATCAATTCCCACCATAGATGCTAGTCCTGCGTATGCACCTAAACCCCCACCTTTTTCTCCACTCTCTAAGACGAAGGTAGTAGTTGCGGTGTAAATTGGCTTCTTGGTATAAGCATATCCCAGCCCCAATAACCCGCCAAATATACCGGCAGCAATAATTATCCATTTTTTGCTCCAAAGATATCGCCACCACTCTTGTATTTTTATTATTAATTCTTTTAACGAAATTTCATCGTCAGGACTTTGTCTATCAACTGAGTTCTCTTGCGTCATTTTTGATATTAATTTATCAGTTCTATTGCATTCGTTTCGTAAATATTTTCAATGATTTCTATCACTTTTAGCGCCTCTTCTGGTTTTACGTCAACAGCAGTGTTCTCTCTTAAAACTGCTACCACATTTTCGAATACAAAATGATGGTTAGAAGCCGACCCCTTATAGCTGCCATAATCATTTTGCTCTGTTATATCTTCTATTGATGGCTTGAAGTAATTTTGAATTTGACAATATTCGACCTTGTTCATATACTGCCCCCCAACTTTTACAGTTCCATGTTCCCCTATGATACTCAAACTACTCTCAAAATTTTCACTACAAACAGCAGTAGAGTAGGTAAAACACCCCGTTCCGCCTCGCTTCAAATCAAAAGTGATCACGCCACTATCTTCAAAATCAATCTGATGTTGATGATTGAAGTTAAAAATTTTTGATTTTATATTTTTTATATCACCCAAAAGCCAGTAAAGCATATCTATAAAGTGCGAAAACTGCGTAAAAAGTGTACCCCCGTCCAGCTCCTTTGTCCCGTGCCAGCTACCTTTTGTGTAGTATCTCTCATCTCTATTCCAAAAGCAACTCATCTGCACAACAAAAATCTCTCCAAGAACATCCTTTTCAATGAGATTTTTTAACCAAACACTTGGCGACGAATATCTGTTTTGCATCACTGGGAAAATATGCCTTTTGGTAACCAAGGCTTTATCAATCAATAAGCGTGCATCTGCACTAGAAATAGCTAATGGTTTCTCTACTATTACATGATATCCGTTATCCAAACACGTAATCGCGTGAGTAGCGTGGTATCCGTTTGGGGTAGCAATGCAAACCACATCCGCCACAATTTTTGCGGCAATAAACTCTTCAATTGTCCTAAAAAAAAGAACATTTTTTTCTATGTAGGCTAGTGATTCCCTAGGCAAAACATCTACGACTGCGACCAATTCACAGTCTTCATTCTGCCTTATCGTCTCTGCGTGGCGTTTACCGATATGCCCGTAACCCAAGACAACGAATTTTATCTTTCTGTTACTAATCACTAAAAAAGTGAGTTTGTCCGTTTACCAATTTATACTTCTCATTCGTTTCTTCGCAAATGGCTGTTCCTGTTTCGTCGAAATTAAGGTTGCAACCACTTCGGCTAACCCACCCTATCTGTACCGCAGGATTGCCCACTATTAATGCATAACTTGGGACTGCTTTGGTAATAACACTTCCGGCACCGATTAATGCGTACTCGCCAATTTCATTACCACATATAATGGTTGAGTTCGCTCCCAAGCTAGCTCCCCGCCCTATCAGCGTCTTGGCAAATTGATGCTTTCTGTCGATTGCACTTCTAGGCCGCTTAACATTGGTAAAAACTACCGAAGGACCGATGAAAACATCATCTTCACAAAATACTCCGTCATAAACAGAAACATTGTTTTGTACTTTCACTCGGTTTCCAAGCGTTACGTTAGCACCTATAAAAACATTTTGACCTATAATACAATTCGCACCAATTTTAGCGGTAGGCATGACATGCGAAAAATGCCAAATCTTGGTTCTTTTTCCAATCTCTGCTCCATGATCTATAATTGCGGTTGGGTGGGCGAAATAATCTGACATCAGAAATATGAGATCATGGTATTAATGATATATTCCTGATCATCCCAATTAAGATTAGGATAAATAGGTAATGAAAGAATTCTCTTAGAGACATGCTCGGCATTAGGAAGGGTACCCTTTTCATCTTGTTGATAAGCGACTTGACGGTTTAAGGACACTGGATAATATATTACAGACGATACTCCGTGATTTGCCAAATGTTGTTGTAAACCATCGCGTTCTTTCTCACTGCTAAGCATAATGCTATATTGGTGATAAACATGCGTGGAGTGAATAATTGTCTTTGGCAATGTAATATCCTTTATATCTGTTAATGCCTCCGAATATCTATCCGCGATCAATTGTCTTTTACTATTATTATCTTCCAAATATTTGAGGTTGACGTTTAATATCACCGCTTGAATTGTATCTAATCTTGAGTTTAAACCGATAAATTGGTGATGATACTTCTTATTTTGTCCATGATTAGCAATCATCTTAATTTTAGAGGCCAAGTGCTCATCATTGGTAAAAACTGCTCCACCATCGCCAAAGCATGATAAGTTTTTAGACGGAAAGAAGGAAGTACAACCGATATGTCCCATAGTTCCAGACATCCGCGTCGAACCGTTGAAATCGTATTCAGCACCAATAGATTGGGCTGCGTCTTCTATCACAAATAAATTATATTTCTGCGCAATATCTATTATATCGCCCATTTCTGCACATTGCCCAAATAAATGTATTGGGATAATAGCTTTGGTTTTCTCCGTTATACTGGATTCAATTTTACTAGCATCGATACTAAATGTTGTGGGGTGAATATCAACAAACGTAGGCTTCAAATTAAGCAGTAACACAACCTCCACAGCAGCGGCATAACCAAAAGCTGGGACTATCACCTCATCTCCCGATTTTAAATCCAAAGCCATCAATGCTATCATCAACGCATCCGTGCCATTACCACAAGGAATTACATGCTTTACGTTCAAATATCTGGCTAAGTTGTCTGAGAAAGTAGCAACCTCGGGGCCGTTAATAAATTTACCGCTATCTAGCACTACGCTTATAGCCGCATCAATTTCGTCTCGATGGGCGAAATATTGAAGTTTAACGTCGTTAATCGGAATCGATCTATTTTTACAGTCGTGCAGTAACAATATCTCTAGGTAGAAAAGATTTTGTATCAAAAATAATTGAGTCGTTCGATGACTTGAGACCGTCGAAATCTAAT
This sequence comes from Pedobacter sp., assembly GCA_045629525.1. Lineage (GTDB taxonomy): Bacteria > Bacteroidota > Bacteroidia > Sphingobacteriales > Sphingobacteriaceae > Pedobacter. Next base: position 616,921 of record JAZQRH010000019.1, on the reverse strand, counting down.
TCTTTAAACGGAGCATGGGCGACGGCTAATATTGTTGCGCTATATTTTCCATCGATTTTATCAATGAGCTTAATATCATACTCGTTCTTCACTTCTTCGTTCTCGGCATAAGGATCGTAAACATCTACATCTACGCCAAATTGAATGAGTTCGTTATATATATCTATTACCCTTGAGTTCCGAATATCGCCACAATTTTCTTTGAACGTGATACCGAGAATTAAGATCTTACTGCCCTTGATAGTCGATCCTCCATTGATCATTAACTTGATTACCTTATTTGCAACGAACATGCCCATGTTATCGTTAACCTTACGACCCGATAGTATAACCTCTGGGTGGTAACCTAAACTTTTTGCTTTGTGTGCCAAATAATAAGGATCGACACCGATACAATGACCACCAACCAAACCTGGTTTATACTTTAAAAAATTCCATTTGGTCGAAGCAGCATCAATGACATCGTTTGTATCTATACCCATTCTATCAAAGATTAATGCCAACTCGTTGACAAACGAAATATTAACATCGCGTTGGGCATTTTCTATAGCTTTACTAGCTTCGGCTACCTTGATACTGGGCGCCTTATAAGTTCCCGCATCGATGATACTAGCATAGAGCTGGTCAACTTTCTCGGCAATTTCTGGAGTGGAACCCGAGGTAACTTTTTGGATGTTTAATAATGTATTGATTTTATCACCCGGATTAATTCGCTCTGGAGAATATCCGCAGAAAAAATCCTCGTTATATTTCAATCCTGATGCTATTTCTAACACTGGCACGCAATCCTCCTCAGTACAACCTGGATACACGGTAGATTCGTAAACTACGATAGCTCCAGGTTTCATTGCCTCACCTACAGCTTTGCTGGCCTTAATCAAAAAACTTAAGTCGGGAACCTTGTATGCGTCAATTGGAGTCGGTACAGTAACGATATAGATATCTGCACCTCGTAAACTCGTAGCATTTTCCGAAAAACGAAGTGACCCACACTCTAATCCTTTCCGCATTTTTACACCATCTGCATCAGAAGTTGCATCAATTCCTTGAGAGAGTAATTTTATTCGGTCGATATTTATATCGAAACCTACAACTTTATATTTTGTCGAAAACTCGACAGCTAAGGGCAAACCAACGTAGCCTAAGCCAATGATAGCGATTTTTAGATTTTCGTATTTCAAATTTATCTCAGTAAACTAACAATAATTGCAGCAACTGATGCAACACCAGTACCAATGCCAATCCAACCCTGCGCTGTAATCTTTTCTCTTTCCGCACGTACTGGCACTAAAATTTCCGCTCCAGGTTTTACTTTCGGATAGTTATTAAAGAACAAAAACTTTTTTGCACTTTCGGCAGAACCATTAGCATATTTTATATAAGCCCCGTTTTTCTTAGCATTTGCGGTAAAACCACCAGCTCCACTAATATATTGACTAAAGCTCTTACCTGGGAGATAAACAATGCTGTTTGGATTTAATACTTCCCCAGTCACCTTTACAGTTTGTAACTGTTTCGGCACCCTAACTACGTCACCTTCTTCCAAGATTAGATCTTGACGAGACAAAGGCTTCAATAATATTTTCTCTAGATTAATGCCCACTAAATCAGATTGAACCAGCTTCTCGTCTACTTTGGCCACTTCAACATCCTTGATGGTTTTATCTTGTACGCGTTCTAGATTAAGAAATTTTTTATCCTCTTCCTCTTTATTATCAATGGCATTTTTATCCATTGGGTTAACTTTTTCTGCGCCGGGTCTTTTCAGCGATGCTCCCTCCGGATATGCGAATGGCGTTAAGCCGCCAGCTCTTTTTATCAGGTCAGAAATACGGTAGTTCTTGCTTGTAATGGTGTACATGCCTGGATATAGCACCTCGCCTTCAATTTTAACCTGCTTCTGTACTTCGTAATTATCAGAACTTCTTACCACAATAATATCGAAAGGTTTTATCTCGAACACATCTCCCAGTATTCTAAGATTTTCATCTATACTTACAATGAAAACTTCCGCTGTCTTGGAATCTTTCGACTGTGGGTCGTTATTCTTTATTCTTCGAGACACTTCAATCCTATTCGGCGTTGCACCTTCCTTTAATCCGCCTGCCATTTGCACCACATCTGCAAGTGTTAGATTGTCTGCAAAATCGAAAGTGCCAGGAGCACGAACTTCGCCTTGTACCGTTACTTTATATTCCTCTCTTAAATCAAAGATGGAACTTATCGTCACTTTATCCTCTCTTGTTAAGGGGATATCTTTCTCTGCACCAGAAAGTATTTTCGCTACATCAAAGGAGATAAAATATTGTGTTTTGTCAGGGTTTAGTCTGTTAATGTAGCCCCTATTTAAGAACGCATCTTCGGTTATCCCTTCTGCTTTTTTAATTAAGCCTGATAAGGTTAACCCTGGATCTAAGGCGTACACGCCCGGTCTAAAAACAGAACCTATAATCTCAACTCTGTTCTCAAATCGTTCTAAAATAGCCTCAACTACGAATTTGTCGCCATTCTGTGGACGATAAGTGGCGTATTGATTCTCGTTGATATCAATAATTCTGCGTTCTCTATTGGTGTTCTGGAAGGTTTTAATCTTCGCAGTATAAGCTTCTGCTGTAAATCCTTTTGCAAAATCAATGATAGTTTGAAGGCTTTCATCTGATTTTACTTCAAATATGGCTGCGTCCTTAACTTCGCCTGAGATTTCAACCCGCTTTGAGTAAGCTGGGATATTGATCACATCTTGATCTTGCAATCTAACGTTCCCGGATTGAATCCCTTTTAGTAGAAAATCGTAAACGTCTACCGTGGCGATAATCTTGTTATTTCTTATTACCTGAATATTTCTGAATGTACCGTTGCTAGATGGGCCGCCGGAAACGTACAACGCTCTATAAACATTGGCCAAAGAAGGAAGTGTATAGGTTCCCGCTTTTGTAACCTGACCTGTAATTGTTACTTGGATGCTCCTGATATTCCCCAAATTTACAGATACCGATGTCCTTCCTGTTCGTAGTGCGGGATATGTTTTGGCCATTGAAGCTTTTATTTTGGAGGTTGCTTGCTCTATAGACAGACCGCCTACGGCAATCCTTCCAACATATTCCAAATTTATCACGCCTTCTGGACTCACCAACAGGTCATAACTACGCTCGTTATCGCCTGTAATATCTATCACCAATTTATCGTCAGGGCCTATGATATAATTTTTTGGCGTAGCTATACGCAAATTTGGTTCAAATGTAATATTGCCGTTTTTGAAAAGATCCGACCCGAAAATTTTGGACTTAATCTCTTCGTCATCAAGTTTTTTCTCATTGTTAATCGATCCGCCGCCTGTAGTTTCGCTATATTCTCTGCCCGTACCCACGGCTTTTTTATCTGCGATTTGAGGACTCGCACCTTGCTTCTTTAATTTCTCAACTCGAGATTTAAACTTTAAAAGCTCTTCTTGTTTAATTCCTTTACTCAAAGCCAACTGCGCTAATTGATCCTCGGACGTGTAGCCCATCGCCTCACCTTGTTTCACGAGCTGGAGAATTTGAGCGTCCGATAGTTCATCAACTTTGACATTTGTTCCTACCTGTGCGTATGTAGCCAAAGAAACAAAAGTCCAAAGCAACAATAAAAATATTTTCCTCATAAACTGAAGTTAATCTTACTTTTTTAACGTAGTATTATTCAAAATAATTCAAGGTCTTATAATTGCCTTGTTTTAGGTATTCGTCTTTCTTCATCAATGTTAAATCAGACTGCATCATATCCTCTACTAATGCTTGCAAATCATATTTCGGTTCCCAGCCTAACTGTGTCTTTGATTTTGTTGGATCTCCCAAGAGTAAATCAACTTCTGTTGGTCTGAAATATTTAGGATCGACCTTAACAACTGTGTTTCCTAATTTCAGATGGTCTAAACTTAAGCCGAGTGATGCAGCTTTCTCCACATCCACATCTATTATTACACCTTTCTCATGTTCATCTTTTCCTGAGAACTCTATCGAAACGCCTAGTTCGGCAAAACTCAATTTCACGAAATCTCTTACAGTAGTGGTTATTCCCGTTGCAATAACGAAATCTTCTGGCTTTTCTTGTTGTAAAATTAACCACATCGCTTCGATATAGTCCTTCGCATGTCCCCAATCACGTTGAGCAGATAAATTCCCTAAGTAAAGACAGTTCTGAAGTCCTAACCCGATTTTACATGCAGCTCTCGTAATTTTCCTCGTAACGAAAGTTTCTCCCCTTAAGGGACTTTCGTGGTTAAACAAAATACCATTACACGCAAACATACCGTAAGCTTCTCTATAATTTACAGTAATCCAATAGCCATAAATTTTGGCAACTGCATACGGAGATCTTGGATAAAAAGGGGTAGTTTCGCTTTGCGGAACAGCTTGTACTAGTCCGTACAACTCGGAAGTTGAAGCTTGGTAAATTTTTGTTTTTTTCGTTAAACCTAATATTCGGATTGCTTCCAATAATCGTAATGTTCCCAATCCGTCGGCATTCGCTGTATATTCTGGCATTTCGAAACTCACCTGAACATGACTCATCGCCGCCAAATTGTAAATCTCATCAGGTTGCGTTTCCTGAATAATTCTGATCAAATTAGAGGAATCGGTGAGGTCGCCATAATGTAGCTTAAAACGCACGTTGCTCTCATGTTGGTCTTGATAAAGATGGTCTATCCTGTCCGTATTAAACAACGAGGAACGACGCTTAATACCATGTACAAAATATCCTTTTTTCAATAGAAACTCTGCCAAATAGGCGCCATCCTGGCCTGTCACTCCCGTAATTAGTGCAACTCTCATTAATGTTTTTTCCAAAAATTTATCTGCACAAACATACAAATTTTATTTATTTGTAATAGAAAAGTTAAACACGTAAAAGTGCTATTTTTCAGGCATACAGAACAAAAAAACACAATCGACAACACGCTAATCAACAGGTAATTAAATAATAATTGTCATTAAGCAAAACAATTTGAACGCAGCAGCGTTATAGTTTGCTATAAATTTAGACTGGCCAGTCTCAAAAACAGTAGCTTTAATTGTGATGGGCACAACAAAATACCAAGTTAAAACACTGTTTGTTAATTATTAACATTTTACTTACCTTTGCAACCCCGCAATACGAAGTTCCGGGAAATATGTTGAATACATAAACTTATAAAAGAATGGCAACTAAAATCAGATTGCAAAGATTCGGTAAAAAAGGAAAACCTTTTTACCACGTAGTAGTAGCAGATGCTCGTGCTCCTAGAGACGGTAAATTCATTGAGCGTTTAGGTTCTTACAACCCAAACACTAACCCAGCAACTATTGAACTTAACTTTGATAAAGCTGTACAATGGGTACTTAACGGTGCAGAACCTACTGACACTGCTCGTGCTATCCTCTCTTACAAAGGTGTTCTTTACAAAAAACACTTAGAAGGTGGTATTAGAAAAGGTGCTTTAACTCAAGAACAAGCAGCTGCTAAATTTGCAGCTTGGTTAGACGCTAAAGCTGGTCAAATTTCTGGTAAAACAGACGGTTTAGCGAACAGCAAAGCAGAAGCTCGTAAAGCAGCTTTAGCGGCAGAAGCTAAGAAAAGCGAAGATAGAGCCGCAGCTATTGCAGCTAAAAACGCACCAGTTGCAGAAGAAGTTATAGAAGAAGAAGTAGCTACTGAAGAAGCCCCAGCTGTAGAAGCTGAAGCAGCAACAGAAGCTCCTGCTGAAGAAACTCAAGCAGAAGATAAGGCTGAATAATTTAACTTTACTTCAATAAAAATAGCGTTTCGAAAAAATCGGGACGCTATTTTTATTTATTAACACTAGAGCATGACTAAAGACGAAGCGTTTTATATTGGCTATATCACAAAGACTAAAGGCCTAAAAGGAGAAGTTCAGCTTTTTTTTGAATTTGATGAGTACGATGAACTCGAATTAGACACCCTTTTCTTAGAGTTGAACGGCAAAATGGTTCCGTTCTTTGTAGCTAGTCATAAAATTTACGAAAACAGCACCGCTTTATTGTATTTAGAAGATCTAGATCACGTAGATAAAGCAAAAGCGCTTGTAAAAAAGAAAGTTTACCTCCCGCTTAGTAAAAAACCTGAACGCAATAGCGACGAATTCTTCTACACTGATTTAAAAGGATTCAAAGCTATTGATGAAACTTTGGGCGAACTGGGTGAAATTTTAGAAGTAAATGAATATCCGCAACAATATGTAGCAGCAATTAATTACAAGGGTAAAGAAGTATTATTTCCGCTTAACGAAGATTTTATTGTAGAGATTGACGATGAAGAAAATATATTAACGTTGGATTTACCCGAAGGTTTATTAGATATATACTTAAACAACTAAAGAAGTCAATATTCTTATCTTTGCAATATGCGTTTTGATATCATTTCAGTTTTACCAGACTTATTAGTAAGTCCTTTCGCTCACTCCATTTTGCAGCGAGCTCAGAAAAAAGGTCACGCCGAAATTATTGTACACAACCTAAGAGATTACGCAATTAACAAACAAAAGAGCGTAGACGATTACCCCTATGGTGGTGGTAGTGGCATGGTAATGAGCATACCTCCTTTTGCGGCATGCATAGAAAAACTGCAAAGCGAACGCGAATACGACGAAATCATCTTTATGTCGCCAGATGGAGAAACTTTAAACCAAACCATTGCCAACGAATTATCTATTAAAGGTAACATTATTATTTTGTGTGGCCATTACAAAGGGATAGATCAACGCATTCGGGACATTTATGTTAGCCGCGAAATTTCGATTGGCGACTACGTACTCTCTGGGGGAGAACTTCCAGCAGCTGTATTGGTTGACGCCATTACGCGATTAATCCCTGGAGTGTTAAATGACGAAACCTCGGCTTTGTCGGATAGTTTCCAAGGCGAACTACTCGATGCCCCCGTTTACACCAGACCTGCAGAATGGAGGGGCCACAAAATCCCGGATATTTTATTGAGTGGCCACGAAGCTAAAATTAATGAGTGGCGCCACGAACAGGCTTTAAAAAGAACACAAGAACGTAGGCCCGACTTGCTTGAATAAATCTAGTGCCAGATAGTTTTAACCACACGGAATATACATTTCAAAATATTTTTCAATTTCACTTTTTTTTTTAAAAAATATTCCCTAATATTGCAGTCCGATTTTAAACGTTATAAAAATCGGTTTAATAGCTTAAAATCATGGATTTAGTAAAATTTGTAGAAGAACAGGTAAGCACAAGAAAAGAATTTCCTTCTTTTAAATCTGGAGATACTGTAAGTGTTCATTATAAAATTCGCGAAGGTAATAAAGAGCGTATCCAAATTTACCAAGGTGTTGTTATTCAACGTAACAGCGCTGGCGCTAATGAAACTTTTACTGTGCGTAAAATTAGTAATGGTGTAGGTGTAGAGCGTATCTTCCCTTTTAGTTCTCCAAATATCGAGAAAGTAGAAGTTCACAGCTATGGTAAAGTTCGTAGAGCGAAATTATTCTACTTACGTAGCTTAACTGGTAAAGCAGCTCGTATCAAATCTTTAAGAAAATAATTTCTTAATTAAAAAATATTGAACCTTCACGATTAAATTCGTGGAGGTTTTTTTGTTATCGCAAAAATTAAAATCATGGAACTTCATTTTTTAGAGCAGGTTTTCTGGGGGAACACCCTCAAACAATACGTTATTTTTTCTATCGTAATATTCCTTGGACTACTGTTTAAAAGGGTAATCTCTCGAGTACTTAGTAAGCTAATTTTCAAATTGTTTAGCAAATTTGCCGATGAAGCCCATTCCGAAACCTTTATCAATTTACTTTTAAAGCCAATTGAATCATTTATTACTATTTTCAGTTTATTTATTGCAACCAAACAACTCACCCATCCATTCGACAACACACTTTACACCTACAAAAAAGCTAAAGTAACGGAAGCGTTTACTTTAGGAGAACTATCCGACAAGATTTTTTTATTCCTGATCATCTACTCTATATTCAAAATCATATTAAGAGTAATTGATTTCGTAGCCCACGTTTTATTACTTAAAGCTGCAAAAACAAAAAACAAATCCGACGACCAATTAGTACCATTTTTAAAGGAGCTATTTAAATTTCTCATCGCTTTTATCGGCTTTTTTGTGCTACTTGGCTATGTTTTCGAAGTAAATGCGGTAAGCTTAATTACAGGTTTGGGTATTGGTGGTATTGCCATTGCCATGGCTGCTAAAGACAGCTTAGAGAACCTCTTAGGCTCTTTCCTTATTTTTATGGACAAACCCTTTACTGTTGGCGATACCGTTAAGGTTGATGGCATTGAGGGCACCATTGAACGCGTTGGTTTTAGAAGTACAGTGCTTAGAAGCCCGGATAAAACTACTTATGTAATTCCTAATCGATCTATGATTGATGGCGTTTTAGAGAACTTGACTTTAAGAAATTCTCGTAGAGTAAAGTTTGATATTGCCCTTACCTACGAAACAAGTTCGGATAACCTTAAAAAGGTAATCGAAACCTTAAATGATTACTTAAAAACACATCCTAAAATCACTGATGTGTCTGTGGGTTTAGATTCATTCGGCGATTCTTCGTTAAACGTACAAGTGGTATATTTTGTACCCATGAAAAAAGATTTCGACCTGGTTAGAATTAAAGAAGAGGTTAACTTTAAACTCATAGACATTGTACAAGCTCATGGCTCCGAATTTGCTTACCCAACTCAGCGTACCGTAAGTGATAACCAAGACAAAGAAGATAAAAAACAATAATATTTCTATTAGAAAAGCAATTGCAAAAGCCCGATTAACGATAGTCGGGCTTTTTGCTTTAATCTTTTTGCCAGGCTGCTGAGTGCAAAATTTTAGCCGTTATACGCAAAAAGTATTACCGCTTCAATCCCGTTTAATTTACACAAGCCTATGCCCCTTACAATAAAATAATGAGCAACAAAAAAGCTTTGCAAGTTCATCACTCACAAAGCCTTTTATATATTTTACACAGTTTAACTTTTACGAGTCCAACTCGCCAAGTACGGTAATACCACCTTTAACTACCTGGTTTAATTCCAAATTAACTTTAGTACCCACCGGCAAAAAAATATCAACTCTGGAGCCAAATTTTATAAAGCCAAATTGCTCTGCCTGTTGTACCTGATCTCCCTCTTTTACATACCACACAATACGACGAGCTAACGCCCCAGCAATTTGTCTGAACAATACTGGCGTTCCGCTTTTATGCTCAACTACTACTGTAGTCCTTTCATTCTCTGTGCTCGACTTTGGGTTCCAAGCAGCTAAATACTTACCCGGATGATATTTAAAGAACTTAACCATACCAGAAATTGGATTACGGTTAATATGCACGTTTACTGGCGACATGAAAATAGAAACCTGTAAACGCCTATCCTTAAAATATTCGCCTTCTTCAGTTTCTTCAATTACAACCACTTTACCATCTGCTGGGCAAATGATCAAATTATCACCTTGTGTGAAATTACGTTTCGGGTTTCTAAAAAATTGAAGCACTATGATAAATATCGCAAACGTAACGATATAACCGAACCATTTTAACCAAATTACATCGGCAAATTTGTAAGCTATGAATGCGTTTACAATAAATGCAAATAAAATGGCTAAAGCAATTGAGGTATACCCTTCTTTGTGTATGGTCATATATTAATTTTTAATGTTACAAAAATGCTAAAAATTTATCACTTAACGAAGGTTAGTAACTTTATTGCGATAAGGCGTTGTAAGTTTTTAAGCTAACGTTAAAAGCTAAACCCGATTGGAGTGAAAATACTTTTTGCTAGCCGCGGCATTAATCAACTACTTAGCTCGCCAAGAGCCAATTACTATGCTTCTGGCACTTGAGTTGCTTAGCAAAAAGATTGCAACGAAAAGCGGGACTTGTGCTAACGAAGCACTACAAACCGACCTTTTTCGTTAAATAGCCCTATAAATATGATTGAGATTTCTGCCTATTCCGTCGTAATCTAAACCGTATCCTACCACGAACTCATTGGGTATTTCGAAGCCTACATAATTGAGCTCATCTAAATTTTCCTTTAACGCAGCCGGCTTAAAAAGTAAAGTGCAAATGGCTATAGAAGCGGGGTTTTGAGCCTCAATTTTCGAAAGAATATATTTCATGGTCAAGCCAGTGTCTACAATGTCTTCTACCACTACAATATGTCGACCGGCCAGGTTTTCGGGGAGCCCCAAGGTTTCCTTTACCTTGCCGCTACTATTTTGGCCGTGGTATGAGGTCACTTTGATGAACTCGGTTTCGCATTCTAAATCAATTTCCTTCATTAAATCGGCCATGAAGAGAAAGCTACCGTTTAAAACCGACAAGAATATGGGCTTTTTGTCTTCGTAATCGAGATTAAGTTGAATGGCAATGAGGCGAATTCGCTTTTCGATGGTTTCTTGTTCTAAAAAAAGCTCGAATGCTTTATTGTTAACTGTAATATTATTCTCCATCGTTCTCTTGCTCTTTTTGTTTTTTACGTTCTTCTCGTCGTTCTTGCCTGAGTTGTTTACGAGTTTTCACTGTATCTGCAGCGGGTTGCATTTTTGCCGTATCCTTTTTGCCACCGCCAAAAAGCCTATCAAACAGCCCTTTGGATTGGTCTTGCATGCCTGCTGGAGTCATCATATCATCCTCGCCAATGTCCACAGCATTTGTATCAATAGTGGTCGAATCTGGCAACAGGTATTGACGCAAGCCTTCTCTTAGACGCACATCGTAGTAGCCGTAAGCGGTAGAGTCTGCCGGGGTTAAGCCGCGACGAGCCATAATGTTCCCGATGTATTTAAAGTAAGGCAACAAATAACCCTTTAAAGTTCCGTTACTCATAAATTTGTACAAGGCAACTTTAGGTTTAGGTACAATGTTGGCTAAAAAAATACCCTCGCCAATGTTTAATTGACTTGGGGCTTTACCAAAATAATATCTAGATGCCTCGCCAATGCCATATACATTATTCCCCATTTCGATAATGTTAAAGTAAACCTCTAACATACGCGACTTGCTTACCAACTTATTATTTTCGATTAACCAAACAATTAAAATTTCTTCTGCTTTGCGAACCAGAGTCTTTTTACGACTTAGAAACACATTTTTAACCAATTGCATTGAAATGGTACTACCCCCTCTTTTAAATTTCTTTTCTTTAAAATTTACCGCTATAGATTTTCTAATCGATTCTTCTACAAAGCCATTGTGTCGGAAAAACGACGGATCTTCTGCAGTTAACAGGGCATTTTTAAAATTCGGCGATATATCGTCGAGACGGGTAAAATTGGAATTAGACGGGCCAATGGTAATGTTGCGCATCGGTTTCCCGTACTCGTAGGGCGTATAAACAAAATCGTTGTTTATTTTCTGTAAATTGGTTTCGCCAAACTTTAACACCTTAAAATTAGTTGGTGTTAATGAAGAACTAAACCTTACGCTATCTGGCAACTTCGTGTCCAAATAAAAGTCGAGGTTGTATTTCAATTTACCTTGTACTTTTATTCCATCTAACGATTCGAACAAACCCGCCGGAAAGGAATCAAAAATGGCTTGGGCATCTTGCTCTTCGGCATTTAATTTCATCTCATAAATTTTATGAGGAGACAGCGTGTACTTTAAATACGGATGTATAGTAGCATTTTTGAGGTATACCGTTGAAGTGCTATCCAAACAAACATAATTCTCGCCCACCAACATATCGGCTTCTATCTTAGCATCCGGAACAATGATATCCTCATCCGATATTCGTTTTTGGTTAATCAGTAAATTCTTTATGGCCCACGAACCAGATATTTTATACTGATCTCCGCTAAAACCTGCCTTCTGCATTCTAGTAGTTACCGTATCAAAATTGATTTTAGTATGTAGTTTTCTTTCCAAATAAGGGAGTTCAACCTTTTTCCCTTCAGCAAAAAGCATTACATCCAGTTGCTTATCGGCGGGATCTAGTTCTCCGTCAATATGCCAGACCGCAGCAGTGTCGTTTACCTTAATGGTTGACCGTAACGTTCCGCCGTCAATTGTAGCAGTAGTGGTTAAAAACTTCACAAACGCTGTATCATTGTCGTTCAACTGCATGGTAAAGTTCTTAATCTCCATATCATCAGGTATCTTGTAAAACACCTGATTAAGCAAATTACTAGCAATCTCACTTAAATCCACCTTGCCTTTTGTACTGGTAGAATCTTTCTTCTTTCTTTTAAGGATGAAATCGATATTGGTTAGCGTATCTTTCAACACCAGGTTTAACTTTCCATCGTTCAGTATCACTTCCGAAAGTTTGACGTCGCCAAACAAGAGTGGAAATAATTTAACACCCACCGTTATATCACTAATGGAAGTTAAGGTGTCTCGATCTTTTGGCACTACCGAAACCTTATTCATGTGAACCTTGTTCAGTCCATTAAATCCATATTCGCCTATCTTTACTTCCAGTCCAAAATCTTTGTCAGCTTTTTGAATGGCTTTTGCTACCATTTTATGAAGTAATGCTTCTCTTTTTGAATAGGCAACCGCCCCGCCTGCTAGCAGCAAAATCGCTAACACACCAACAATCCAAGCACAAATCTTGATATATTTTTTCGGTATCTTTATTTTCGGTAGCTGCATAAACCTCCTAGAAATTACTGCTTTAACAAATACCCTATGTAAATGTTTATTTCGTGTTAAAATTACAACAAAAAGCCATAATCAAAATTATTTATAGCTAATGTTTTAGTAATTTTGAAACATGATAACTGAAGAAAAAGTATTAGCAGCCCTTAGCCATGTAGAAGATCCAGATTTGAAAAAAGATTTGGTGACTTTAAAAATGATTAAGGATGTTAAGATTGAAGATAAGAAAGTTGCTTTTACCTTAGAACTAACTACTCCCGCATGTCCGTTAAAAGACATGTTAACTAATGCTTGTACCAACGCTGTTAAACATTTTGTAGATGCGGAGGCTGAAGTATATATCAATGTAACTTCGCGAGTAACAAAACCTGTTGATACTAGCCAACTAAAAGCGATAAAAAATATTATTCTTATTTCTTCTGGAAAAGGTGGTGTGGGTAAATCTACAGTAGCTAGCAATTTGGCAGTTACTCTAGCTAAAGATGGCGCTAAAGTTGGCTTAATTGACGCCGATATTTACGGACCATCTGTGCCAATTATGTTTGACTTAGTGGGTGCTAAGCCTAGTGCCAGAGAAACTGCAGATGGAAAAACCTTAATAGAACCGATTGAAAAATACGGCATCAAGCTACTTTCTTTAGGCTTTTTCTCAGCCCCTGATCAACCAGTGCCATGGCGTGGCCCAATGGCTTCTAACGCGATAAAGCAATTGTTTAATGATGCCGACTGGGGAGAGCTCGATTATCTACTAATTGATTTGCCTCCAGGCACTGGCGATATCCATATTACCATCAGCCAATCGTTCCCAATTTCTGGCGCAGTGATTGTAACTACACCACAACAAGTGGCTTTGGCAGATACACGCAAAGGATTATCGATGTTTAGAATGCAGGGCATTAACATACCAGTACTGGGCGTTATTGAAAACATGGCATATTTCACTCCTGAGGAATTACCCGATAACAAATACTACATTTTTGGCAAAGACGGTGGCAAACAGTTGGCCGCTCAATTTAATGTTCCGTTTTTAGGTGAAATACCTTTGGTGCAAAAAATTACTGAAGCAGGCGACAAAGGAAGTCCCATTGCTTTAGAAGAAGGCCATCCGCAAGCTATCGCTTTTAAAGAAATTGCAGGGAAAATTGCGCAACAAGTATCCATAAACAATATGAACAAAGCCGTAAATTGCTAAATTTTTATTATTTTTATCTTTTAAAAAATTAACATGGATTTAAGAGCACGCGTAGAGGAAGCATTAGAAACGATTAGACCGTATTTGATATCGGACGGGGGGAATGTTGCTGTTGAAGAAATTACTTCAGAAAACGTAGTTAAAGTAAAACTTTTGGGGAATTGTGGATCGTGTAAAATGAGCTTTATGACGATGAAGGCAGGCATTGAGCAAGCAATTATTAAAGCCGTACCCGAAATTAAAGGTGTAGAGGCCGTTGACTTGGCAGAACAAGCCTAGTATTTTAACACTATTTAACCAAATAAAAACGTTAATGCGCTTACATTTGTAAGGAGAAGGCAGTTTTTACAAATGAGATACTTTATCACTTTCATATTATTTCTGTTTGCAATGGCAAGTTTCGCTCAAGAAAAGAACATTTCAAACAAATTAATTCAGTTTTCGGGAATTATTACCGATGCTGACAGCAATATGGTAGTGCCTTATGTTACCATCACAAACTTAAGTAACAAGAGCCAGAAGTACGCCGCAAACTACCAAGGATTTTTCTCATTTGTAGCTCGTCCCGGCGATACAGTAATATTTTCTGCGGTAGGGTTCAGCAGCAAAACAGTGGCTTTACCTACTGTGATAGACGACAATAAATACACTGCACGTATTCAGATAAAATCGGACATTGTATATTTAAGAACCGTTCGCGTTAACCCGTGGCCCACGGTCGAGGAATTTAATAAGGAATTCCTATCGATGAAGGTAGCGGATGATGACATGGCCATCGCGAAGAAAAACCTTTCTAGACAAAGCATTAACGGTATGAAACTTACTTTGCCAAGAGATGCAGGTGAAATTAGCAACGCTAACTATCGATACAATTTCGATAGGATGGTCAATGCCAATATGCGTCAAACCAATCCCTTGTTAAATCCTTTTGCTTGGGGGAAATTAATGCAAGAAATTTTCAATGGCGATAAAGCCAGAAGTTCCGAAAATTAATAATCAGTCCGTTTTCTTAACCCTCCTTTCGCTCCTTGGCCTCATAGCTCAAGCTAGCAACGCTGTTTTTAGCTTAAAACCTCACGTTTTAAAAAAATTGCCGTGATTTACTGAAAACATTTTGCAGTATATTGCAGCTATTTGCATCATAATTACTAATTTAGGTTTAACCAATAACTTAAACCCCTTATTATGAAAAGAACGTTACTAATTCTATTTATTGCATTTACACACTTTATGGCCTCGTCACAAAATCCAAAACGAGAAGTTAGAGCTGCATGGCTAGCTACTGTAACTGGTATTGACTGGCCAAAAACCACAGTATTAGCTACTCAAAAAGCTAACATGATAGATATTCTAGACAGCTACAAAGAACTTGGGATTAATACAGTTTATTTCCAAGTAAGAGGTCTGTCGGACGCCATGTATAAAAGCAACATTGCACCTTGGGCGACAAATCTAACTGGCACATACAACAAAGCTCCAGACGAAAACTTCGACCCCCTACAATTTGTAATTGAAGAAGGACACAAACGAGGAATGGAAGTACATGCCTGGCTAAACCCTTACAGAGTAGCTTCAACAAATACATCTTATAATAATCTTCCATCAACTCACCCTGCTAAGCAAGCCGGTTTGAGAGTAGTAAACAATACGACTGGCACTCACTATTTAGACCCAGGCCTCACATCGGTTAGGAACCATGTCAATCAAATTATCATGGAAATTGTAAATAACTATGATGTGGACGGGATACATTTCGATGATTACTTCTACCTCGCCAATATAGGAACACAAGATGATCAAACTTTCGCACAAGAACCCAGGAATTACGGAGCAAACCAAAAAGAAGATTGGAGGAGAAACAACATCACCCTACTCGTAACTGAAACAAACAATTCTATTAAGGCAGCCAAACCTTGGGTTAAATTTGGCATTTCTCCGTCTGGTATATACCGAAATAGCACAAACGCCGCTATTGGTACAAACACTAGCGGCAGCCAACATTATTCTGTGCAATATATAGATAGTAAATATATAATGGAACAGAACCTCATCGACTATTTAACCCCTCAAGTGTACTGGTTTATTGGTCAAAGTGGTGCCAATTTCAGCATTATCACTCCATGGTGGAATACAATTAATACGAACAGGCACATCACCATTGGTTTAGCTGCCTATAAAGTAGGCGATGCGGGTCAAGGCGCTTTTAATACTAATGTCAATGAAATATCGCAGCAGGTAAACATGATTAGGAGCTCAAGTAATCTGAAAGGAGCCGCTTATTATAACACTACTACGCTCAATGCTAATAAAAATAACTTTAGAACCTCTTTAATAAACAACCAATACAATACGCCGGCACTTATTCCAGTAATGACTTGGATCGATAACGTAGCGCCAGCAGAGCCAACCAACCTCGTCACTAGTTTGTCTTCTGGCAAAACAAAACTAGATTGGACCGCTCCAGCAAACACAGCAGACGAACTTCAGAAAGTTGTGAGATATGCTGTTTATCGGGCGACCTCTCCAAATATAAATTTTGACACATCAAGCAGTCTAATTGCTGTACTACCTAGTTCTGCTGTAACCTATACCGACAATGGGGTTACACCTGGTGCAGGCACATCCTACTATTACGCAGTGCGATCTTTAGATAGAATGAGTAACGAAAGTATCTCGAGCAACGTAATTGCGGATCCAATTACTTTACCTGTAACCTTAACTAATTTCTACGCTAAAAAAGACGGTAACAGAGTTAGAGTTGAATGGACTACTAGCGCAGAGCTAAACAACGATTACTTCTTGTTAGAAAAGGCTGGCAACGATGGTAATTTCGTTCAAATAAATAAGGAAGAACCCAAAATAGCCGACAATCAAGGAGTACGAAACTATACTTCTTGGGATGCATACCCAAATAACGGTGTGAATTACTACCGCTTAACCCAAGTAGATAAAAATGGTAATTCTGCAAAACCAGAAATAACTGCACTAAACTTTAACGAACTCATTGTAGTAAATGCCGTGGCTTATCCAAACCCTACAAAAGGTGATATAAATTTTAGGTTAGATAACTTTTATGGCAAAAGTATTACAGCTAAAGTTACCAATCTTTTAGGGCAAATAGTTCACGAAGAAAAATTCGAAATTAATAGTGAAAACAACGATTTCAAACTTAATTTAAAAAGCAACTTGGCAAATGGTCATTACGTACTATCGATCTATAACACCAACTATAATAAGAACATTAAACTGGTAGTTGATTAACCAAAAAAGGCCAGCAATAATTTGCTGGCCTTTTTGTTATCTCTTTTTATTTTGACGTGGGAACTTCATTTTATAATCGGCTCGCACATCGCCTTTTGTAATTTTATCTAACTTTCCTTTAATCAATTGTTTCCTCAGCATGTTAATCTTATCGGTAAACAACTTACCTTCAATATGATCGTATTCGTGTTGTATTACCCTTGCGGCAAATCCAGTCACTAACTCTTCATGTTCTGCAAAGTTTTCGTCTTGGTAGCGAATAAGTACATTAGGTTTCCGGAAAACCTCTTCCCTAATATCTGGGATGCTTAAACAACCTTCCGTAAAGCCCCAAGGCTCTCCAGTCTCTTCTATGATTTGCGCATTAATAAACACTTTTTTATACTGTGGCTCTTCTTCAACGTCTCCAGTATCTACCACAAATAAACGAATTGGCAAGCCTACTTGTGGTGCTGCCAAACCTACTCCACTTGCATTGTACATGGTTTCCCACATATTTGCAATTAATTCTTTTAAACCAGGATAATTCTCATCTATAGGACCGCAAACCTTCTTCAATACGGGGTCGCCATAGGCTACTATTGATAATTTCATGCTACGAAGTTACATTTTTTTGTAAGACAAAGACTTTCTAATCCACTGGATTATAAGTCAAGCTTGTCCAATTATTTTGATCAAAAACTTCATTAATAATGGTTTCCATTTCTGATGTAGTTACTGCATTTATTTTTTCGAAAACAGTGGGCAAACTATCAATTTGGTTGTAGTCTAAAAGACTTTTTGCCATAGCGATAATTAAGCCTATCCTATTTTCTTCACCCAAAGCAATTTGCCCAATAAATTTTTGCTTTGCCTTATGTAATTGAACGCTTGTTAAAGGCTTTTGTTTAAGTTTTAACATCTCCTTTTGCACCAAACGCATTGCTTTCTCAGTCTTCTCGTCATCTGTACCGAAATAAATCGCGAAAATACCCGTATCACTTAAAGGACTATAAGCAGATTCGATGGTGTAAGCAATACCATATTTCTCACGAATTTGGAGATTGAGTATAGAACTCATACCATTACCACCAAATAAGTTATTCAGTAACAGTAAACCAGTTTTATAAGGATGATACAAATTGTAAGTTTGGGTACCCAGCATGACATGGCTTTGCGAAATTTGTTTATCAACAACTTCATGTGCGCTGTTCACTGTTTTAGGCTGTTTTCTTTTATTGAGCGAGCTATTTTCGGGAACGTCGTTAAAATACTTCTCGCCAATTTTAGCCACTTTTGCCAAACTGTAATTACCCAAAACGGCCACTACAATTTGGTCGGTTCTGTAATTATTCTTCAAAAAAGACTTGATATCTACCCGAGTTAGCGCATTAACCGTTTCGGGAGTACCTAAAATATTTTTACCTAACTCATGGCCTTTAAAAAGCAAATCTTCAAAATCATCGTTAATGGCCTCTTCAGGTTGGTCTAAATAAGACGAAATTTCATCTAAAATCACCCCTTTTTCTTTAACCATCTCCTCTTCAGGAAAAGTAGAATGAAATACGATGTCGTTAAATAATTCTAAAGTTCTATCTAAGTACGGATTTAAAAATGACGCATGAATGCAAGTATATTCTTTAGTGGTATAGGCATTCAAATCAGCACCAACACTTTCTAATCTGTTTAAAATCTGATTGGTACTTCGCTTTTCTGTTCGCTTAAAAATCAAATGCTCAATAAAATGTGCCAAACCCATTTGCGCATCATCTTCATCTCGAGAACCTGCATTAACTAATATACAAGCATGAGATATGGTTGATGCCGAAGGAACGTGCAATAAGCGAATTCCATTTTTAAGTGTATGTACGTTATACTCCATTGAAGGCGCAAATATACATCTATTTAGTACTTAAAAGGTTGATATTTTGTAAGGTTATGAGTAAAAATCAAAATTTTGTTAAGCGATTTGGAAGTAGAATATTTCTTATGAACTAAAATAGCAACCACAAGTCTTACTACTTCTAAACCAAATACAACAACTACTAAAAAAACATCAGCTTTTCCGTTAACATTTGAATTAAATACGCTTAATAAAAAACTAAATGTTAATTGCATCACAAGTAACCTGGGGACAAACAAAATATAAGTAAAATAGAGAGATGCCTTTTTCATTAAAACACTTAAAAAGCCACTGTAGAGTATGCTTATGACCAATATTAGCATAGCAATATTAAAGACAGATAGCTGACCCAAACGATCATTAACACCTTGGTAGTTGATTAGATATTTGACGGCACTATAAATATCAAGCACACCAAAAAGTAGCATCAGCTTTTTCATTGTTAACTATTAATTTCTATTCAATATACATATTTTCATTTGGTAATATACCCTTAATCAAGCAAACCCGATTGTAGTGGAAATACTTTTTATTTCGCTTGTCATCCTGAGCGCAGCGAAGTGTTTTGGAAGTTAATGCAGCAAAGAATTAGATTTCTCGTTCGTAGGATTGACAGTAAACCCAGCAAAAAGATTGTAACGAAAAGCGGGACTGTTGGCACCTAAAGGCTGCTGCTTTTGCTTTTCGAAACAAAAACCTACTGACACTTTGACTTACTTTCTGCTTTGGAACAAGCATTGATAAGCAAGGTTATAGATCAGAAAAAACAGTTTAAGATATGACAACAGAAAAAGGAAGTATTTCGATACACACGGAGAACATTTTCCCAATTATTAAGAAATTTTTGTATTCGGATAATGAAATTTTCTTGAGAGAATTAGTTTCGAATGCGGTAGATGCAGTTCAAAAAATTAAACGTTTAGGTACCCTTGGTCAATTTAATGGCGAAGTTGGCGAACCTTTGGTAGAAGTTAAGTTAGACGAAAAAGCGAAAACCATTACCATTAGCGATAATGGTTTGGGGATGACTGCCGAAGAGATTAAGAAATACATTAATCAAGTGGCATTTTCGGGCGCTAGCGAGTTTGTTGAGAAGTTTAAAGATGCGAAGGATGCTAACGAAATCATCGGTAAATTTGGTTTAGGTTTCTACTCGGCTTTTATGGTAGCTGATGTGGTAGAAATCAACACCTTATCGTATCAAGAAGGCGCTGAGTCAGCAAAATGGACTTGCGATGGCAGCACAACTTTCGAAATTTCGGAAGGCACTAGAACTACTCGTGGTACCGACATCATTTTACATGTAAACGCAGATAGCGAAGAGTTTTTAAGTCAGTATAAACTACAAGAGATTTTAGATAAATACGCCAAGTTTTTACCTGTTCCAATTCAATTTGGCACTAAAACAGAAAGCGTAGAAGATGGCGTTGATGAGGAAGGAAAAACGAAATACAAATCGGTTGAGGTTGACAATATTGTAAACACTACTAACCCAATTTGGACCAAAGCGCCTGCAGATTTGACAGATGCAGATTACTTAGATTTCTACAAACAATTATATCCATTTTCGGAAGAACCTTTGTTTTGGATCCACTTAAACGTTGACTATCCTTTCAACTTAACTGGGGTGTTGTATTTCCCTAAATTGAAAGAAGATTTCGATATGCAACGCAACAAAATCAAGTTGTTTTCTCGTCAGGTATTTATTACTGATGAAGTGAAGGATATTGTTCCAGAATTTTTGATGTTGTTACACGGTGTGATTGATAGTCCAGATATTCCATTGAACGTTTCTAGAAGCTTCTTGCAGGCAGATAGTAACGTTAAGAAAATCAACAGCTATATCACTAAAAAGGTAGCAGATAAGTTAAGCGAATTGTTCAAAGCAGATCGTAAAGGTTTCGAGGAAAAGTGGACTGATATCGGTTTATTCGTGAAATATGGTATGATTAGTGAAGAGAAATTCTACGATAAAGCTAAAGATTTTGCCTTATTAACGAACACAAAAAACGAAGCGTTTACTTTAACCGAATACAAAGAAAAGATTAGCGCTACGCAAACCGATAAAAACGGAAATGTCGTTTATTTATACGCTACAGATTTAGATAAGCAAGACGGTTTTATCCAGGCGGCAAATAAAAAGGATTACGATGTGTTGATAATGAACTCGGCTATCGATGGTCACTTTGTGAGCAGCATGGAGCAAAAATTAGAGAAGACACAGTGGAAACGTGTAGATGCTAGCGTAGCGAACCAATTAATTGATAAAGACGAAAAGTTAGAAGCTGTTTTAAGCGAAGACCAACAAAAATCGGTTAAAGAAGTGTTTGAAAAAGCAATAGAAAAACCAGGTTATACTGTGGAAGTAGTTGCTTTAAACCCTGACGATGCGCCAGTAACCATCACTATGGATGAGTTTATGCGCAGAATGAAGGATATGGCTAAAATGGGTGGCGGTATGAGTTTTTACGGATCGATGCCAGATAGCTACAAAGTGGCCATTAACGGTAACCACAAGTTGATGAGCAAAATTTTATCGGCAACTGGTGATGAGCAAGCAAAATTTGCGAAGCAAGCTGTTGATTTAGCTTTATTATCTCAAGGTATGTTGACTGGAGCAGAATTAACTGCATTCGTTAGCCGCAGCGTTGAGCTAATTTAGTCCTGAAGCTTTTAAAGGAAAGTTATAACCGCCATTGCTCAAACTATTTAAAGCAATGGCGGTTTTTTTATTGATAGACGAATTATGAAAGTAAGAAACCTTGTCCCCATAACCATTATTGGTGTGCTAATTTTTGTACTCAGCACTTATATGTTTAGCGCATTGCCGCTAATTCTACCACAGTATGTGGTGGGTATATTATGGCTGGTGCCCGCTACAATTTTTGGATTAGTAGCTTATGGAATGCCCCAAATGCAAAAAAATGCAGAACATAATTGGTTTCTTTTTTCATTTAATGCCTTGCTGGTTTACTTTACTTCTACATTGGTTTTTGATATTATTTTATTCGTCAAGGATGCCGCTCGGCTACTCATTGATATAGTAAATATTTTTTTGACTGAACGATTCGAACCACCTTATACTAGCGAGAGCATCGTTTATTTAGCCTCTCTATTCTTTCTTATGTCTACTATAATTTTTATCTATGGAATTTTGAAAGGAAAATACCGTTATAAAATAATTAAGCATACTTTGTATTTTGATGACTTACCAAGCGCCTTTGATGGGTTTAAATTGGTACAAATTTCGGACGTACATGCAGGTAGTTTGAAAAATAAAGAAGCAGTACAAAAAGGTATAGATTTGATAAAAGCCCAAAACGCAGACTTGTTTGTATTTACTGGAGACTTAGTTAATAATAAGGCGGAAGAAGTCGAACCGTATATCAATCATTTCTCTAAAATTAAAACGCCATTCGGGCAATTTTCTGTGTTAGGCAATCATGATTATGGAGACTACATTAAGTGGAGCAGCGACCTTAAAAAACGCGAAAACTTAAGTAACTTGAAAAAATATCAAGCCGAGATTGGATTTAAGTTGTTGCTTGATGAAAATGTGAGACTAGAAAAGGATGGCCAACAAATAACATTGATGGGCGTGGAGAATTGGGGCCTAGGTTTTGGCGAACGTGGAGATTTAGAAAAAGCACTTACCGGCACCAACAGAAAAGACTTCAAAATTTTGCTGTCTCATGACCCAACGCACTGGGAAGCTCAAGTTAAAAACCATCCCTCAAAAGTACATTTAACCTTAGCGGGCCATACCCACGGCATGCAGTTTGGCATTGAGGCATTTGGTATAAAATGGAGCCCTGTGCAGTTTAAATACAAGCATTGGGCTGGCATTAAACGTGAAAATGACAAGATTATCAATATTAATAGAGGTTTTGGTTTTATTGGTTTTTCTGGAAGAGTGGGCATTTGGCCAGAAATCACAGTAATTGAGCTTAAGAGAGGATAGCACAATTTCACTTTGAGGCAACGTTTACGCTTTAAATTTGCATTTTGTAGCGTTCTTTAAACTCCCAACGTATGGGTTATGAATTGTAGGCAACGCCTTTTAATTATTTAACTCATACATCATGAAATTTTCATTTAAACTTAAAAGCATTCTTGCAGTTGCAACCTTGTCATTGGGTCTTGCTTCCTGCTCTAAATTCGATAACGATTATCAACCAGTACAAGTTTCTGGCTTGAACGTTATTCAAGCCTCGCCCACTACCGAGTTATTAGATGTCTACATCAGCAATACACGAGCAAACGGCGATGATTTCTCTTTTGGTAGTAAAATTGGTTACTTAAGCGCTTACTCTGGGTTAAGAGCTTTTAACGTTACCAAAAGAAATTCTACAGCTTCATTAAAAAGCTTGCAGCACGAATTGAAGCCACAGGTGGGCTACACCCTATTTGTAGCTAACACACTTGCCAATATTGAGCTATTTATTATTGAGGATAATTTGACCAAACCAGCTACAGGTAAAGCAAAAGTTCGTTTTGTTCATGCTAGTCCGGATGCAGAAGCACTAACTGTTTCCATTAACGATGCTAAAATAGCGATTACTGCAGGCAAAATCTTTAAGCAATATAGTGAATTTGTGGAAGTTGATGTGGCTCAAAATGCTACTGTTAAACTGTTAAATGCTACCGATCAAACGGAAGCCACCATTAGCGACGTAAAGCTTGAAGACGGAAAAATTTATACTATCTACGCGAAAGGGTTGAAAGCAAACAATGACGCAACACAATTTGCTGGTGCGATTTTTACGCATACAAATTACTAAAGCGTAACATTGATACTATTTAGGTCGCTGCATCGTATATGTAGCGGCCTTTATTTTTATATTTGGTTCTTAGATTATAGTCATGGAGCAAAAAAAGTTAAAAAAATACATTTACAACGGACTGTTTATAGCGTTGTTGGCAATATTACTTTTCGTACCCGCAGCTAAGGCTATCGTTATTCAAAGCTTAGTGACTATAGGTTTATTCAACCCAAATCCCACTGCAAGTACACAGGGAATTTCCGTAGAAAACGATATCAAGTTTAAAAATGAGCAAGGAGAGATTGTGACCTTGAGCAGCTTAAAAGGCAAAATTGTATTCATTAACTTTTGGGCTACATGGTGCCCGCCATGTGTTGGAGAAATGCCCTCTATCAATAAACTTTATGAAAAACACAGGAACAACAAAGACGTTGTTTTTATCATGATTGATGTTGATGCAAACCTCCAGAAAGCAAGCTCTTTTATGCAGCAGCGCAAATATAACATGCCTTTATATGAGATGGCAAGTGGCGTAAACGAACAACTTTTTTCGGGCGTGTTACCTACTACCTTTGTACTAGACAAAAAAGGAAGAATATCTTTTAAAGGAGAAGGTGCAGCAAATTACAACAGCAAAAAGTTTGTTAACTTTATGGAGGAGCTGAGGCAATCGCATCAATAATCTTAGTCGTTGGATAAGAAAGCCATGTATTGTTCTCTACTTATCATTTCAGCACCTAAACTTAGCAAATGGTCATTAGGGATTTGGCAATCGATTAACTTTAAACTCATTTTGCTGCATAAATGAACCATCGCCACTTTGGACGCATTCGCTGCCAAACTGAACATACTCTCTCCGCAGAAAACATTTCCGATCAAGACCCCGTACAAACCGCCAACCAGCTTGCTGTCTTGCCACACTTCAACACTTTTAGCCCAGCCGAGTTGATGTAAATGGACATAGGCCTTTTGCATATCGCTCGTAATCCAAGTACCATCTTGATCTTTACGAGGGATTTTAGCACACAGCTTTATCACTTTCTCGAAACAACTATTTTCTGTGACTTTAAACTTATTGGAGCGAAGCACTTGCTTGAGACTCTTGCTAACTTTCAACTTTTCGGGATAAATTACACAACGCTCGTGCGGAGAAAACCACATAATTGGATCATCATCAGAGAACCAAGGAAAAATTCCGTTTTGATAAGCTAAGATAAGTCGATCACTATTCAAGTCACCTCCAATAGCCAACAGTCCATCCTCATCGGCTAAACTAGGGTTAGGAAATACAATCTCGTCGGTCGGCAAACTAAAAATCATGCCCAAAAATACTGAACATGGTTAAATATCCTTGCCATTAAAGTTATTTTACTGCATTATTCGGTTTTATCAAACACTAACAGCAAAGTTTCATTGGCATATAAATGCAGTTTACGACCTGAAACCTTACCCGCAGTTACCTTTTCTAAATCAGCTAAGTATTTTGTTTCAAAATCTGAAATTCCTTCGCAATACATCTTTGTACCAAATAGCTTAGAGAATTGAATAGCATTGCCATTAATTACCACGTTGCCACCGTAGGTATTGCAAAATGCCTTACCGCCCACCTTACTATCAGCGCTAATATTTAAAGTTGCTTTCGCTTTTGTTGGCAAAGTTTTACCAGGCCAACCGGACAACACCCATTTAGTATCCTTTTGCGTGGCAGTTTTCAAATCTTTAGTACATGCTTTTAATGCAAATACCACGAACATTAGTAATATCAGTTTTCTCATATTAAGTTGGCTTTTAAATTCTAATTTACAATTGATATTGGTAAAATCCCAAAAATGATGTTCTTTTCCCTTTAAACTAAGGTAATGCCCGATGCGCTTTAATGGTTAAAAATAATCGAATTACTTCCCCAGCAAAACAAACTTTCAGCAACACAGGATACCATCTATCGTCGTAATTTCCTACAGCTTCGGGCATCAACGTAATAAAACCTAAAGTAAATACCCACAAATATAACCTAAAAGGAAATTGTATGTAAAAGAGTATAAATCCATTTCTTTTAAATGAAAGGTGTAAGAACGCCCCAACGAGGACCAGTACAAACATAGGGAACATTAAAATACTTGATATTTGGTCTGCGAGCGCTATAATTTCGTCGAAATGGCTCACGATTTCCCAGAGCTGCATCCCTAAGAAAATTAAAGAAAGAAAATCTAAGAAGGCAAGGATCTTGAATAATAAGCGCATGTTATTTACAATATTTCAATAAAAGTTTGTTCGCCTTAGATGATCCCAAATACTGCACAAGTTTTAAGTCTTGACAACCGTTTTGAACGCTCCCTTGTGCAATTTTTCTTTGTGCGATCACAATCATTCTATCAAAATAACTTTCCTCTAAATCTAGCTTTGTTATTAGGTTTGCCAATTCGTCTTCGCTAAGCATGTTTTTTAAACCTTGCTCCTTATTCTTATAATAACCAACTACTTGTTTAACCGATTCCATCTGCTTATTGTATCTTACTAAAGCCAAACCCATTGTTGCGGGGGTTGCACTTTCGCAGCCAAAATCTTCCAACGTAAATTTTATTGGAGAACGTACCAGAGCTGTTGTATCATAACCAACAGGCATATTCCATTGACCACTGGTAAGTTTTATTAAGCGTTGGGCTTCTTCGTCTAAGCCAGCGCCCAAACCTTTTGCAACACTTGTATAAGTCACCTTCCCTTGTTTGTTCAATTTAAAAACCACTTCTACCGTACCTTGTATACAGTGGTTGCGAGCGTATAAGGGATATATGGTGTTTGAGCGCAAAAAAGCTTTAAGCCCATCCTTGAGGGTAGGTTTTTGTGCTTTGACTTGAAAAGCAACACAAAGAAGCAAACATATAATTGACTTTACCACACCTAAATTTACTAAAAATTACGTTAAATGGAGCGTACCGTTCACTATTCGTCGTTATCGCTGTCCTTACGCTCTTTGGCAATCTTATCAAAAATTTGATCCATTCTTTCTACATATTCATTAGTATCGTCTACAAAGAAAGACAAAGTAGGAATTACCCTCGCCTGATGGCGAATGCGTGAACCCAATTTATACCTAATTTCACCGGCGTGAGAATTAACGGTAGCAACAGATAATGTCGTATTGTTAGTGTTTAAAAAACTTAAGTACACTTTGGCTACGCCCAAATCTGGTGAAACACGCACTTTAGTGATTGTGACTAAGGTATTAGGTAAGTAAGCTGCCCCTTCTCGCTGAAAAATCGATGCTAATTCTTCTTGTAATAATCCTGCAAACTTCTTTTGTCTGTTACTTTCCATATTTTTTATTTCATTTAGCTGCTAAATAAATCTAACAACGTTTATCTTCATTAATATAACAATTTATCATACGGATAGCGGGTGGTGTGTATGTCTTTCACTTTATCGTACAATAAATTTTTAAACTCTTCTATATTTTCTTTCTCTGTAGCGGATATAAAGATTGCCGGCGCATTACTTTGCCCCATCCACATTTTTTCAAAATCTGCCAAGGTCAAAGGTTCCACTTGCTCATCTACATCAAGTAACTTGTCTTGAACAGGAGGCACATATGCATCAATTTTGTTAAAAACCATGATGGTGTCCTTATCTCTAGCTCCCAAATCTTTTAAGGTTTCATTTACCGTATTAATTTGGTCTTCAAAATTTGGATGAGAAACGTCTACAACATGCACAAGAATATCAGCTTCACGTACTTCATCAAGTGTAGATTTGAAACATTCTACCAAATGATGTGGCAACTTACGGATAAAACCTACAGTATCTGAAAGCAAGAATGGCAAATTCTCGATGACTACTTTTCTAACGGTGGTATCTAAAGTTGCAAAAAGCTTATTCTCTGCAAACACCTCGGATTTAGAAAGCATGTTCATGATCGTAGATTTTCCAACGTTGGTATACCCTACCAAAGCAACCCGAATAAGCTGTCCTCTATTTTTACGTTGTGTTTCGTTTTGTCTATCGATCAGCTTCAAGCGCTCTTTTAACAAAGTGATTTTCTCTAAAATCATCCTTCTATCGCTTTCAATTTGGCTCTCACCCGGCCCACGCATACCAATACCACCCTTTTGACGCTCCAAGTGGGTCCACATACGTGTTAAACGCGGAAGCAAATATTGCAATTGAGCCAATTCTACCTGCGTTTTGGCTTGAGCTGTCTGCGCTCTACCTGCAAAAATATCCAAGATAAGGTTACTTCTATCGAGTATTTTAACCTTTAGTTCTCGTTCAATATTACGCAGTTGCGATGGCGAGAGTTCATCATCAAAAACTACAATATCTATTTCTTCAGCCTTAACATAAGCCTGTATTTCCTCTAGCTTACCTGTACCCACAAAGGTGGCACGGTCTGGCTTTTGCATTCTCTGCGTAAAAACCTTCTCAACCATACCTCCAGCGGTATTTACCAAAAAAGCCAATTCATCTAAATATTCTTTCGTTTGCTCAGGCTTTTCCCCTGGCAAGGCAACACCCACCAAAACTACGCGTTCTTGTTTCGCTGCGGTATCGTAAAATTTCTGTTTTCCCATTAATCTATATACAAAGATACGAAAAGCCAATTATGTTATGCTACATATAGCAACACTCAAAAAAATAGAAGGTTTTATTTTCTATTAGCTTAGTTTAGAAAGCTGTATTAACGTTGGATATCGATTTTATTATAGCCTTCAGAAAAATAGATTATAATACTTAATTTACGACACAAATTTTCTCAATGAACAATCATTTACAACATATAGCTACTACGCTAAATATCAACAGCAAACAAGTTAACGCCACCTTAAATTTACTTGAAGAAGGCGCAACAGTTCCTTTTATTTCGAGATATCGTAAAGAGGTGACAGGGAGTTTGGACGAGGTACAAATTACCGCCATCAGAGATTTATCGTTACAACTTAAGGAGCTGGATAAACGTAGAGAAGCAATTGTTAAAGCTATTGAGGAGCAAGGAAAATTAACGGCTGAGCTATCGGCTAAAATTAATAATGCCGCATCGATAACTATTCTAGAAGATATTTATTTACCGTATAAACAGAAGCGTAAAACCAGAGCATCTGTAGCTAGAGAGAAAGGATTAGAGCCTTTAGCCTTACGAATTTTAGCACAAAGCAGGCTCGATGTAAATCAAGAAGCTTTGGCTTTCATAAATGATGAAAAAGGTGTAAAGAATGCGGAAGAAGCATTGGCAGGCGCAAGAGATATTATTGCCGAAATCGTTAATGAGGACGCTGAAACTCGCACCAAAATGCGAAAATATTTTGAACAAAAGGCGTCTTTTAAATCGGTGGTTGCCAAAAACAAAGAAGCTGAAGCCATTAAATACAAAGACTACTTTGAGTGGAATGAGTTGGCTAGGAGCGCACCTTCTCATAGAGTATTAGCGATGCTTAGGGGCGAGGATGAGGGTTTGCTCAAAGTAGATATTTTACCTCCCGATGAAGAGGCTCTCGTAATACTAGAAAAACAGTTTATTACAGGTAATAACGAAGCAAGCCAACAGGTAGAGATGGCACTTGCCGATGGCTACAAGCGTTTACTGCGCCCCGCTATGGAAACCGAGTTAAGGGCTACCATTAAACAGAAAGCAGATCAAGAAGCAATTAGGGTTTTTGCCGCAAATGCACGTCAACTATTGATGGCTGCACCTTTAGGACAAAAAAATGTAATGGCCATTGACCCAGGTTTTAGAACGGGTTGCAAAGTAGTTTGTTTGGACAAACAAGGTACACTCTTGGAAAATACAACTATCTATCCGCATACTGGGCAAGGCAATATCAAAGATGCCGAATGGAAAATAAATCAGCTTTGCGAAAAACATGCCATTGAAGCCATTGCCATTGGAAACGGTACAGCAGGCAGAGAAACAGAAACTTTTATCCGTAGGCTACATTTAGCCAACGTGACCATTGTGATAGTTAACGAAAGTGGTGCATCAATTTATTCGGCATCGCCTTTGGCTAGAGAAGAGTTCCCAGAACATGACGTAACCGTACGTGGTGCCATTTCTATTGGTCGTAGATTAATGGATCCTTTAGCAGAATTGGTTAAAATAGACCCAAAATCTATTGGTGTTGGGCAATATCAACACGATGTAGATCAGCATAAATTGCAACAAAGCTTAGACGATACCGTAATGAGTTGTGTAAACTCCGTGGGTGTAGAATTAAATACTGCATCTAAACAAATTCTCGCCTATGTTTCTGGCTTGGGCGAAAGTTTGGCGCAAAACATCATCAATTACAGAAATAAAAACGGTGCGTTTAAAAACAGAGAGAGCTTAAAAAAAGTGCCTCGTTTAGGAGATAAAGCTTTTGAGCAAGCTGCGGGTTTTTTACGCATTCGCGATGCAGTGCAGCCGTTGGATAGTAGTGGTGTACACCCTGAACGCTATACGCTGGTAAACCAAATGGCTAAAGATTTAGGTGTAACCGTAGCACAGCTGATGAAGGACAGCAACCTACAGAAACAGATTAACCTACAAAAATATGTGAGTGCCGAGGTGGGCTTGCCAACATTACAAGATATTGTTAAAGAATTAGCGAAACCTGGCAGAGATCCAAGAGAGCAGTTTGAAGCTTTTAGCTTTGCAGATAGGGTCAACAGCATGGATGATTTACGCAAAGGCATGAAGCTAAAAGGTATAGTTACGAATATTACCAACTTTGGGGCCTTTGTAGATATTGGCGTACATCAAGATGGATTGGTACATACCAGTCAGTTAGCGAACAGGTTTGTAAGCGACCCTAATGAAGTGGTAAAAGTGAGCCAAGTGGTTGAAGTTACCGTAACAGATGTGGATGTGGCACGAAAACGTATTTCGCTCTCCATGAAAGACGAAAATGCGCCGAAAGCTAAACCAGCGCACAACAACAATAATAAGTTCGACAGCAACGAACAGCCTAAAAAACAATTCAGTAAAAATCCTCCAAAAAAGGAGAAGGAAATTGATGGTGATTTTCAAGACAAACTTTCGAAATTAAAAGGTTTATTTAAATAGATGAGCGCATCTATTTCGAAGAAGTAACTCTTCGAATCTGAAAAGCTATAAAAAGTTAACAAGTACAAAGCACAGTAAGGTAAATTCGAACAACGGATTTACCTTACTGCTTCATATGGTCATCTACGGTTTTAGGAAGGGAAACATTATATTGGCAAGCGGCTGATTTAACTTTTATTTGCCTTTAATTTTTCTAAAAATACCCGCCAAATAATCGGAAATACGCTTTCCAAACACCGAGTTAAATAACTTCCCAAGAGCACTCATGTCTTCTTTTAGCCAAGATCCAGCAAAATGATGTATACAGATGGTACTTGGTGTAATGTTTATTTTTAAAGTTTTCCAACTCTTAGGACAAAAATAATCACTTGGATATATTACACAATAGCCTTTCAAATCCTGATATTTATTATTCACAGTAATCCCCTTTTTATCTTTCATAAAACTGGTGATAATTTCGGTGTTTGGTAAGGTATCCAAAGATCCGTTGGCACGATAAAAACTTCTATCTTCGTAATGTTTAAGTAAATCGCTCACCCATTCTCCACCCTTTTCGCTCCCCATAATGGCCGAAGAAATCAACAAATTATCTTCAAAACCTGTAAATGCATTTTTGGAAAGTATTTCATCGGGCAAAGCTTTTATAAACTCCACGTCAGTGTCTAAATAAATTCCGCCATCAGTATGCAAGGCATGCAAGCGGCAAACATCCGACACGAAAGCAAATTTCCGCTCTGCATATGCTTCTCTAGCAAATCGATAATTGTTGATATCGAAATTTTCCTCGTCCCAAACTTTAATCTCATAATCAGGCAAATATTTCTTCCATGAATTAATGCAATCTACCGTTAACTGCGGCAGCGCTCCGTTTCCAAACCAACAATAATGTATAATTTTAGGGATCATAGTCGTAGCTTTCTGTATTACAAACTTTGGTAGAAGTTAATTAATCTTGCTGTTAAGATTTTATTATCGAAATGTTGAACAGCGTACTCTCTTGCCGAAATACTTAATCTTTCCTGCAGATCTTTGTTGTTGGCCATTTCTATAACGTTCTGAGCAAATTCCTTTGATGTATCAGCCACCCTTAATTCCACATCGTGTTTACAACCTAAGCCTTCCATGCCAATTGAAGTAGTAATAATTGGTTTACCATAGGAAATTCCTTCTACCAATTTTATCCGTAAACCACTACCCGACAGAATTGGCGCCAACTGTATATGATAAGTCTGGTAAAATTCAAATGCATCTGGCACGTTAGAAATGGTTGTAATTCTTGGGTCACTATCGGCATATGCCAAAATATGAGCTGGCATATTTAATCCGGCAATTATCCATTTCAAATTATTGTCCGTATGTCGTTTTACTTCTTCCCAGCAGTTCGTCTTAAACCATTCAACCGCCTCAACATTTGGTAACCAATCCATACTACCAAAGTAAAAAATACTATTCGGCACCTTTGCCTTAGCAATAGCAGGATATTTTTTCAAATCGATACCAGTAATGGAGGAAAAAATTGGCTTGTGCGGAACGATGGCTTTCAATACCTCGCCATCAACAGCTGTAATAGGTACAATAGCCTCAACATTGTTAAAAACTTCTATTTCAAACTTCTTTAAGCGATTTTTTTGAATATTGATGTAAAAGTTTTTGAGTTTATGCTTAGATGATTGAATATACCGCTCCCAAATCAAATATTCGATATTATGTGAACGCAACACCACTTTTGCCTGGCTATACTTTCTAATTATTGGAAGATAAACGCCCATAAATACACCCTCAATTTGCACAATATCGAATTCTACCTCTGCTAGCTTTTTCTTCAGCGCTTCTGCGTACTCATCGAAATAAAACCTAGAAACGAAATACGAATCTGCGGAGAGCATATTCTTCAGCGCTCCTATAGCCGTTACATCTGTATCTCTATAAACCGATTGGTAGTTTACAGCGTTAAAAAAATTGGCAGGAATATGAGCATCTGGTCTAAATTGCTTTTTTGTATTGATAACGAGCAGATGAACCTCGGCTGCATTTTCCAGCAAACCATTAGCCATGTTAAAAACCGCTATTGCTTGACCATCTTTAGGCGGATAAGGAGCCTTGTTACTGATTAAAAGTATTTTCATATTAAGTTACCGTCTTCACAAAATTTCTTTGTGAAATATATTATAACGACTTTCGTTCAAAAATAAGGTTATATCTTCATTCGTTGAGCCTAATTAATACTAATAATTGCTTGAGATCTGTAAAAAGAGAGTTCATAAATGGAAAAACTAGACTGGATTGATGCGCTTCGCGGCTATGCTATTTTAGGAGTGATTTTTGTACATAGCTTAATTGAAGATCAAACTGTATATCTATCACAATTTTGGGCTGTAGGCCATAAAGGTGTAGAACTATTTTTCATCGTCAGCGCCTTCACCTTACTGCTCTCTTTCTATAGACGAAAAGAGGAGAAACTTAACTCTGGCAATTTCTTCATACGCCGCTTTTTTAGGATTGCGCCGATGTTTTACTTGGCCCTAATTTACTACCTCTTCCAAGACAGAAATTTAGAATACCCAGCAAGCTACTTTCAAAATGCATCGGCAGCTAACATTACTGCACATGCTTTTCTGATTACTGGTTTTAGCCCCTACTGGATCAATAGTATTGTACCCGGCGGGTGGTCTGTAGCGGCAGAGGTGTTGTTCTACCTCCTTTGCCCATTGTTGTTTACGCAAACAACATCTTTAAAAAAAGCCTTTTTTTACTATTTCTTGGCCTTAATTTGCGGACATGCCTCTTATTACTTATTTCAGTTAAATCCGCTCATTCAAGATTTATACTTGTGGGATTTGTACCTCTACTACTATTTACCTAGCCACCTATTTATCTTCTTACTGGGATTTATTGCCTATTTCACTTGTCAGCAGTCAGTAAGAACAGCTAGCAAATACATTATGCTATTATTGGTTTGTTGCGCAGGGTTTTATGTAATAGGTTATTTTATCCCCTTCCATAATAATAAAATCTTAAACAATAACTTGTTTGGTATCGGTTGTGTAATAGCCATCAACATTTTAGCTCGATATAAAATTCCATTGGTCATCAATTCGCCAATTAGGTTTCTGGGTAAAATAAGTTTCAGCGTATATCTCAGTCATTTTGCAGCCCTTCATCTGCTAAACGTATTTTCCTTAAACTACTTAGGCAACAGTTCCACACAGAGTTTCTTCATAAGAGTTGGGCTAGTACTTATCATATCCGTACCAGTATCGTTTATTACTTACAAGCTTATAGAAATTCCATTTCAAACTGTCGGAAGAAAGATCATCAACAAAAGAACATTGAAAAATTAGAGCCTTCTCGCTTTTAACTTTTTGAGGGAGGCCAATATCACTCCTCTATCGAACCTAATTGCAACGGTGATAGCGCCTAAAATACAACCCAGTATGCCGCAGTTTATTACAAAACGGAACCAAGTATTCACTTCAAACAAATTTAGTTGTTGCCATCCGTAAGCAATAGCTATTAGTAAACTGAAACCCAGTAATCCTTTTATCACCTTGGTAAAGAAAAACCACCTGTTTTCTTTAAGGCAATAGGCAGCGTAAAATGGCGTAAATGTTAAATGACTAAAAACACCGCTAATTAATGCGCCTACTGGGATAGCGTAAACTCCCAAATTGCTATAAAGACACAGAAGGATCACTATAACGAAGTTTAATAACGATACAAATACGCCCCAGATTGATGCCATCCTGAGTTTGTTGGTAATTACAAATACATGATAAACAGTTTCGATGGTGCCATGTACAATAAAAGGAATTAAAGTAATGATGGACAGCAAATGCAAGGCCTGAGCATCTTGTGATGGCAACCACAGCCCGAAGAAAGTTTCTCCGTAAACAAAAAACACCGACAGAGGAACCAAAACCACTAAAAAAATAGCCTTAAAGGAGAGCTCTAAATTAGACTTTAACTTGTTCATATCGTTTTGTGCGTAGGCTCTAATCATCTCTGGCAAGAAAATAGGCACAATAATGCCTAATAGTATTTGTATGGCATTAGGTATAAATTTGGTTAATGATAAAAAACCCATTCCTTCAGCGCCAAAAAAATGGTTGGCAATTAATAAATCTAACTGTGTGTTGATGACGTTCGATAAAGCCATGATGGAATTCCAGACCCCAGAACCTACCACTACCATCAATGCACCTCGAGAAAAATAAGACCAGTTAATTCGAATTTCTGGGAGCAAACGCTTAGTGAGGCGATAATTGGCCACAAACATATAGATCGCCGTTGCTGCTGTCACAACCCCTAAAAAATATATTTTTGGTGTAAATAGGTAAAAAAGCAAAATAATTACTGCCATTTTTAAAACGTTCGATACGATATTGATTAAAGCCAACTTATCGAACCGGTTTAATGCGAAGGCCGCTACAGAAAACACCGCTGAAGAAACATTAACAACTAAGCTGATAAAAATAAAGATGAACAGCATTCGAACATCGTAAAGCATACCCGCAGGGATATTTAAAAAGCTGTTAATGAACAAACAAAATATGGCACTAACTACAATAAATCCTGCCGATATAATCAGGTTACCAAAAAGCACAGAGTTAAAGTAAACATTAACTTCTTTGAAATCTTTTTTCTCTAAGCTGATGGTAATGTACCTACTCGACATAGAATTTAAGGCCGTAGTGACAATTGCAGCATACATTACGAAATTGTTGGCCAGCGGATAAAAACCGTAAGCTTCTTTGCCTAAATGCTCAACAATGTAAGGCGTTAAAAAGAAAGATATTCCAACGCCAGAAATAGCGCTTAGCACGTTGGAAACTAAATTGATTATAAAACGCTTTTTGTCCATAGAAATCTATGCAAAAGTGCACATATAAACCTTAAAAAGTATAAGATATTTGCAATCAAGCATAGAATGTTTATGACTGCATTACAACTTCTCTTTCTATCTTTGTAAACCTAAAAAAATTTGCAGTTGAAGCCTTACATCTCGATCATCACGCCTAGTTATAATTCTGGAGCCTTTATTTCAGAAACTATTAAGTCTGTTATAGCACAAAGTTTTACCGACTGGGAAATGATTGTTATTGATGATAAATCTGCAGATAATACTTGTGAAGTGGTCGAAGGTTTCATTGCTGCAGGCGCAAATATCCAACTAATAAAACTGGCGACGAATGGTGGCGTGGCCGAAGCCAGAAATATTGGCTTAGCGCATGCACAGGGCAAATATGTAGCTTTTTTAGATAGCGATGATATATGGCTGCCAGAGAAACTTGCTGTTCAAGTAAAATACATGGATGAGAAAAATTTACCGATGACCTTTTGTGCTTACCATCGAGTAGATGAACGCGGCAAAGTAATATCGGGCCAAATCAATGCT
This sequence comes from Pedobacter sp., assembly GCA_045629525.1. Classification (GTDB taxonomy): domain Bacteria; phylum Bacteroidota; class Bacteroidia; order Sphingobacteriales; family Sphingobacteriaceae; genus Pedobacter. The sequence goes on along the minus strand of JAZQRH010000019.1, from coordinate 580,776 downwards.
CCCAAAAAGATAGATTACGAGACCCTTTTATGGCACAACCTTATTATTTTCTCTACCTCACTTACCTTGAGAAGTGTCATAGGCGATTTAAAATTTGTAAAGCTCGGACACGAAGACTGGATTTTTTGGCTAGACCTATTTAAGAAGTGTGGTGGTGGTTACGGCATTAACCAACCATTAGCTTTATATAGGGTGAGAAGTAATTCTGTATCGTCTAACAAGTTTGTGGCAATACACTCAACCTGGACAATGCTGCGCCAACATGAAAAGATCTGCTTATTGAAGTCTTTGTATTTGTTTACTAAATATGCTTTTGCAACTGTTTGGAAGAGGCTAAAATAGTTCTACTATTTTATTTCAAAACCTAACTCAGAACTGTTTTTTGAATGGGTAAAATTCCACCACAAACCTTTTATTCGCCATTTTATCAAGGCAGTTTCCTTATTCATCACATCCTTACATATAGCCTTTGGAACAGCTATTAAAGTGTAGTAAATCGAGAAAAGAATAGTATTAATCCATCCAGTATTTTTGCGGATGAAAAGCATACGGTTCCGCGTATTGAAATACGTTTTTAATCCATTTGTTTTACCCACAGAAATAGATTCTTTGTGATAAACATAAGTTTTACCTGTAAACCAAATTTCTTTACCAATACTTCCAAATTTTTCACACCAATCTAACTCCTCGTAGTACAGAAAGTAAGCTTCGTCCATCAGCCCGGCCTTTTCCAAATCGTCTTTACGACACATTACAGCAGCACCATGACAGTAGCCTGTTGGGCGAGTGACCTGATTAAATTGTCCGGTATTTTTTTCGTATTGACCTTGGTAAGCATTTCTTCCTGTGAGGTAGTTCATGGGAGTAAAACCAGCGTATTGCACGATTTCCTTATCATCAAAATATAACAACAAAGGTGATAAAAGACCAATGTTTTGATTCGCCTCCATTTCGTTGATCATCGTTTCTACGCATCCTGCAGGTATTTCAGTATCGTTATTTAAAAGGAAAATATACTGTCCTTTGGCCATTGCAATGCCTAAATTATTGCCTCCTGCAAAACCCAGGTTTTCTTTCGATTGGATATACGTGATATTTTCAAAATGGTGCATAAAGGAAGACTGCAAGTTTTCCTCGGCACCATTGTCCACAATAATTACTTCAACATCATTAGGTGAATAAGACTTAGCAATTGATTTTAACAGAGCGATGGTTACCTCTGGTTGACGGAAATTAACAGTAACAATACTAGTCTTTACCATTGGCCCCCTCTACTTTTTTTATTGCTTTATAAATCTCTTCCACACTTTTCTCCCAAGTATGTTCCTTTGCAAACTGAATACGCCCTCGCTCTAATTCTATGGAATTTTCACGCAATGCTAACTCCGCCAAAGGCAGGTAATCTTCTTTAGTTTCTGCCAGATATACGTAATCTGCAAAAACTTCCATCGTTTCGGTTCTGGTCGCAATGGTCGGTTTTCCCATCGCTAAATATTCATCTATTTTACGAGGATAATTGCCAATGGTAAGCGGATTTAAAGCTTGTGGATTTAAACATATATCGAAGTTTTTGATATACGATGACAAATTTTCTTGTTTTTTGGCACCTAAAAAATGAACGTTGGGCAGCTGGTGTAAAGTACTTTTTTGGAATGCTTCGTCTTCAGGACCAACCAATACTAAATTCCAATCGGGGCGTTCTTTCGCGATGTATAAGAGAATATCTTCATCAAGCCGGGCAGCGAGTAAAGCTCCCACATAGCCTAAAATAGGCCTTTTTATAGTCATTAAATCTGCAGGGATTTCGATGGCTGCATCGTTGTCGAAAAGATTAAAATCGCAACCCTGCCCCACATAAAAAGAATTGGGATTATGGCGTTCACAATACTGTGCTAAGTAAGTAGAGTTTGCTACTGCTAAGTCGCTTTTATGGATAAGCTCGGGCTCCAAAAACTTCCCGTGATGCCCCCAATATGCGGTGGCAAGCATATTATCACGCGAATAGTAGATACTTAAAGAAGGTTTTAACAAATCCTTTAAATGATAGCTACGAAACATATCGCTATCGTTAAATAAGATGAAATCTTTAAAATTTAAAGTTGCTAGTGCCCTAGCTATGGCGCCAGCGAAGCGGTTATTATTAATGCGATTTAACCATCTGAAAACTATGGTTATTTTAACAAAATTGATAGATTCTAAAACTACATTTGGTGTGTATACCCAAAAATTCTCGTTGATCTGAACAAAACCATTTCGCAAGCCCTTGATAACTGCCAAACGATTTTTTACGAAATCCGTATTCTGCTGTTGAAACTTTGTACGCCTATCTAAAGGAGTATTAATGTACAACACTCGGTTGTACTTGCTAAACTCCAATGCAATGTCTTTGCAATTGCTGCCGATTGGCACATCCCAAGCCTGCTGGCCAACCACCACTATATCTCTATTTTGCATTACAACCATTACTTTTTCCTATTGGAGGTTCGCAACCCAATGGCAAAACCTATTATACCAAAAATAACAATGCATATGATAACACTTTCTATGGGCATAAAGCATCTGATTTAGTGTCCTTCAACCTGTCACTTTCCTTATCCAAATATGGCCCAATTAAAACAAACGACCAAGACATAAAAAGTATTACCGACGATGGCATACCATTCATTACTTCGTTACCATAACTGCACACAAAGCACCCCACAGAGCCCGCAGTGAGCGCAATTAACTTCGCTTTTAATTTTGGATCCTTTATTTTCCACACAATTCCGCTGCATTTTCCGATAATATATGCATTCAAAGCTATCCAAATGAACAAGCCAACTACCCCATACATTACCCACACCTTAACCCAATAACTATCGGGAGGGATATTAGCAATTGGCTCATGCGCATTATATTTTACGCCATTAGTCCCGCTCATCCCTAAACCTGCACCAAAAGGCATATCGGCTAAAAAAGCTTTAAGCCTATTTTGATTAAGCAATCGTACTTTGAAAGATTCGTCTTTGGGATCTAAAGCCGTCCGCAAGCGATTAATTTGGAATATGTCGTCGCCAAACTTAGTGTATTTCAAAGTCGCAAAACAACCGAGCGCCAACAAGGCACCGACAAAGAGCAGTTTAAAATTTTTGCTCAAAAATAAAGCATACCCCAAACCTGCACCTAACCCAAAAAGTGCACCCCGAGTTCCTGAAATACCCATTCCGTAAAGAAACAAAAGTGCCGAAACTCCAAATATAAGCTTGTACTTCAATTTAAACGGGCCGAGTGCCAATACCAATGCAATAACCGCCATTATAGCCTGCGATGCGCCAAACTGGCCAGCATCTGAATACATGGAAAACGCTCTGAATTCACCTTTTAAAATGTGAGTTTGGTTGGCGCCTCCATCTAGCCACAATTGCTCGTTGGCACTTACCCCAAAATACAGTTGCTTTATTCCATATAAGGTGGCGACGGCCGATAAAGCAATAATAAGAACTATAAATTTGTTAAGATCTTTGGTTCTATTGAAGAGCAGAAAAGTAAGGGGTGCTATCAGCAACCAGCTTACAGCAGTAAATCTGATTTCGTTAAGCGCTGCTACAAGACTACCTCCCGCAGGATTTAGAATTTGAAGCAGACTTATTAAAAACCATAACAACGAAAATAAAACGTGTTCGTTTTGCAGTTTTCCCCAATCGACTTTCTTCCTGTGAATCAAAATGCTAACCCAAGTTAAAATTAAAACGGCATCCATTGCTAAGCCTACTGGAATAGTGGGAAAGAGCTTAACAAAAAAGCCGAGTGCAAAGCAATAAGCCAAATACACCCAAAAAGCAAATCTTGGATTACCAAAGGCAGCCGCCAAGAATGCCACTACTATAGCCAATGCTAGAACCATCGTTGGTAGCAGAAAACCATAATGGTTAATAGAGCCAGCCACCAATAAAGAAAGACTTAGACCTACGAAAAGGAAGATTGCTTTCTTTTTATTGCTTAACAGATATGTGTACAATTGCCTAAGCATTGCTTCTACCTATTTAACACCGTTAATTACCCAGCCTAAAAACTTATCATCTTGCTTAAGCGACGTAAGAGATTTCCTGTCGTCTGCACTCACAGAATCACCTGCATTAAATGCGGCAAGATACTTATCTGTAAATGCAATCCACTCTTTAACATCAGATGCTTTACTTAATGAATCTAACTGCACCAACACCAAATCAAAATCCTGTTTAAAACGAGCAAATGCATCATTAATGTTTTCTAGATTACTATTTTCTAGTAGCGATAAATCACCCAAGTCCTTATTTAGGAAGGTTACATTTTGACCATGCTTTAATGCTGTATTTTCGAAGGTGCTTTGAAGTGTCTGATTAACCGGGATATTCCATTTCGTTAGTTCCAACGCAACATTATGATCTCCAATTACCAAAACTTTTCTGTTTAACCTCCCAAACGCGTAGACTAAGCTTTGCAATACAAAAACATCGTCATTGTTTGTAATTGGCGCAACTCCCAGTACTTTAAGATTGTTATTATTTAAAGACTGATTGATATCGAAGCGAATAGAACGTAAATTATTCTTAAAGAGCTGGGCCGACTGATCATTTTTGTCGGCAACCCATATCTGTTGAATGTCGCTATCAAATGAAGATACATACGGCAAAGTGCCAATCACCTTTCCAATTTCTAGCTCTTCAAACTCGCTAATATCATGAATGGAGTTGTCGATAAAGCTAAATAAAAGCAACAAGCCAAAACATAGCACTAAACTTGCGAGTAAGCTGATGGCTAAGAAGAAGACTTTTTTAGATGGCTCGGGAGCTGTTGGAACACCCATTTGCTCAAGCTGTAAACGCAGACCAATGTTTTTATCTAAATTGGTTTGGTTATACCTATTTAAGAGATCTAAATATTCTCTAGTAGCAACGTCGGCATTACGCTCGTAATTTTGAACACCGGCATCAAACGGCACCATTGTACTGAAGTTTGCGTTTAATTTGGCAAGTTCGTTGTTAATGTCGTTGATACTGGCCTTAGTTTTATCTAAATCTATCCCTATCGAAATTCTGCGCTGAATTAAACTTTGTTTTGCAATGAGCGGATCATTAACATAGTTATCGCTTGTTTTTGACAATTGCGCATTGAGCAAATCTTGAATAGAATCTACTCTTCGCTTATCCTTCGCTAAAAAACCATTATCAATATAAGCGTTCTCCGCCAATTTTAGCTTGGCCCTTATACTTACAATCGCTTGGTTGTCTTGGATGGTTTCTGCACCTAATAACTTGTCTTGTTTAGTGCTATTCAGTTGAACATTTAAATTATTGAGGGCTGCCTGTAAAGCCTTCAATTCAACCATTGCTTGCGACTTTTTATTATCCAAATCAGCAATTTGTTGGTAGGCGATTTGCGACTGCTTATCTAAATTGAGAATTCGATTTTTAATTTTATAGTTTTTCAAATCTTCATTCCTAGAGTTCATGATAGCCTCTTTGGTTTTCAGCAAGGAATCAAGCACCAAAATAGATCTATTCTTGTTCTCAATTTGATCTAAGCCGTAATTATCGACAAAATCAGCAGACAAAGTGTTCACCACAAAAACTGAAAGCTGCGTATTTTCAGAAGTGAATTCGATGTTAACGAAATCACTATTCTCCTCATGATAAATGCCTAATTTTCGCTTAAGTGATTTCTCATCATATTTCATGGAAAGAACCAAATCGTATAGCGCAAATTTATCGTTACTAAAAGGTGTTAGCACTTGTTTAATAGCTAAGCGCTCTTCGAATGCACTGATAACTTGTTGTCTTTTCTTTAGGTCCAAAGCCCTAAGCTCATCACTCCATTTCCTAAAAGGTGTTTCAGGATTTCTCAAATCATGTAATATCAGTCGGTAAGATAGGATGCTCATATTTTTGGGCATCATCATGATATCCATGATATTGGTAAATTGCTGATTGGTTTTTATCGCCAAATCGGCAGCAGAATAATAAACAGAATTTTGGGAAATCTGCCTCGACGGATCGAGCAAACCAGTAGAAATACGAGCTTGAGACTTGTATTCGTTCGGTAAATCCTTAATTAACAGAAATGTAACTACTAGTGTAATGAGGGGGATTGCAGCGAGCACCCATTTATATTTTACTGCTAGTTTAAAAATACGTTTAAAGTCCATATTTGCTATTTTACATCTTCCAGTTTTTGACCAATTAGCATCTCCAAAGCATTTTTAGTGCGCAGATAATCCAATTCAGCTTGTAATTTTTCTGAGCTGGCATAGGTAGTAAGCGTTTTTGCCTTCGTGTAATCATCTAAGGAAATTTCGCCTTTTTCAAACTTGTAACGCAAGCCGTCACTCGAGGTTTTATTATCGGTATATACTTGTGTTCTGATTTTAATCTGATTAAATGCGGCCAAATATTCATAATACTTCTGTCTTACCTCGGCCGCGAGGTTCACATCAAACTCGGTGATATGTAATAATGCGACTTTATGCTCTGCTTTAGCCTGCTTTACTAATGAAGGAGCACGCAGAAACATCCCGACATTTAAATATACGCCAAACTGAAAACCATTGATGGTATAAGGATTGTTGTTATTGATAATATCGGCATTATCTGGTCGGTAGAAATAAGATAAATTGATCGATTCCAAATAGCTTGCTGAGGCAATATCGATTTTCGCCTTTGTACTTTCGGCAGTTGCTTGATGAATTTTACGCTTCGGATAGAACTCTTTGGCTAACTCGATATATTTTTCTAAAAGAGGGGTATTTACTTGATGGATAATATCCTCTTGCGCAAAGGCATTGTTTCCAATTATAAAAGCAACAAGAGGTAATAATAGCTTTTTGTAATCCATAGATGTTAATATTTAAACTTTTTCTTTTTGGAAGAGGACAGGAATAGTTTTTAAAATAATCCGAATATCTAACCAGATTGAAAACTTTTTGATATAAAAATTGTCCAGTTTTTTTCTCTCCCTGTCCGACATATCGGCTTTGCCTCTTTTAATGATTTGCCATAGCCCTGTAATACCTGCCGGGCCTAAAAAGCGCATTGACCATTCATTAGTGGTTAGCTGTTCGGCTTCATATAAAGGCAGAGGTCTATTGCCTACAATAGACATATCGCCTCGCAAAACATTAAATAATTGAGGTAATTCGTCGATGCTTGAACTACGCAAAAATCTGCCCAATTTGGTAATACGCGGATCGTTCTTCATTTTAAAGAACGCCGAATTGCCATACTGGTTGGCCGATGTACCTTTTAACGCACTAACTTCCGCATCTGCTCCAGTTCTCATTGACCTAAATTTGTAAAAACTAAAAATCTTATAACCTGTACCTACTCTCCTGCTTTTATAAATAACAGGCCCTTTCGAATCTAGTTTTATACAAATAGCTAATATTAAAAATAAAGGACATAAAAGGATGAGTGAGGTACCAGATAAAACTATGTCAAAAATTCTTTTAATTAGCGGAATCTTATACTGTTCTGAGGGCTGATCAGGTAACTGTCGCAATTGCTCATTAAGCAATTTATATACCGAAAGAGAACCGAGGCGGATTTTAACATCATCAAAATCGATACTTGGCATATAGCAATCTGCAACACGAGCTTTAAAAGCCTGCTTTACAATTGCCTCGTTAGGTTCGGTAAGCAAGAAGATAACAACCAGATTTCGTGTTAACCAATTATTTTTGATTGAAGATACTAGCGTCATGGCTTCTGGCAAGCTCCCCGAGTTAACCTCCATCAATATATTTACATCTAATTCGTAAACCGACAAATTACGAACAACATCGCTCAGTTCCCTTATTGAACCTGCCCTACGTAAAGAATTTGATTCTGCGAATGCCTCAATAATTGCTGAATGATATTGATTTGAGAAATAAATAATGTTAAACCGCGATTGCAGAGTATTCGTTCTCCTAGACTTCAACACAAACCTCCTTTGCCAATAGCGCTTTGATGTTCTTTTTAAGCACAGTAGGATTGAAAGGCTTGGCAATCAACAGGTCGAAATGATAAGGAAGTTGTTGAGCCAATTCTTCCAACGTATATGCAGCAGAAAGTAATATTATTGGGATGTTGCGATAGTAGCCGCTGGTTTTTAAACTTTTTACAAAATCCAAACCATCCACATACGGCATCTGCAAATCAGAAATGATGAGATCAGGAATATTGCCTTCATCCATCCAATTGATAGCCTCCAACCCATTGTTGTGGATAACCAAATCATAGCTATCCCTCAAAATAAATTCCAACAACTTTAGTACTGCTAGTTCATCATCTACTAACAGAATTCGATTTTTACTGTAATTTGCTTTCAAAATTCGGGACCTTAATAAAAAAAGAGAGTCGCCCGCTAATTTAGTTTAGCAAAAATACGAATAATAACTGCACTTTTATTCTAAAAACAACTGATTTACACTACAATTACACTAATTCGATTTGACGCTTAATACTTTCTTCTAGAGAAATGAGTGTTTCGGTGCGTTGAATACCTTTTACCGCCTGAATTTCTTCATTAAGTACCCGACGCAAATGATCGGTATCTCTGCAAGTGATTTTCGCAAACATACTGTAAGCGCCAGTAGTGTAATGTAACTCTACTACCTCTTTAATTTTACTTAATTGGTCTACTGCGTCTTTATATAAGGAACCTTTCTCTAAATAGATCCCTAAAAATGCAGTAATATCGTAGCCAGCTTTACGAGGATCAATAATTAAATGCGACCCTCTAATAATGCCAAGATCGGCAAGTTTTTTCATCCGCACGTGTACTGTACCCCCAGAAATGATCAATTCTTTCGCTATTTCTGTATATGGTTTGGTTGCATCAGCCATTAACTGCGTTAAGATCTGTATATCGAGGTTATCAATCTCGAAATTTTGAGTTTCCTTTTTTAGCATAAAATACAATTTTGTTAACAAAAAATAAATATAATTGAAATAATTTTAAAAATTAAACATTTTACTTAAAAAATTTGCAAGCAATTAGCCAAAGTACCTATATTTGTATCAAGCAAATGAGAAAAAAGGATCGTTCTTTAACAAATGCTTATACTCTGTAGGGTGGTGAAATTGGCAGACACACCTCCTTGTCTCGGTGGTAGAGAATTTGGGAAAACTGGCAACAGTACAACCACTCTATGAAGGTTCGACTCCTTCCCCTACAGCAATATATAATGTTGGGTGGTGAAATTGGCAGACACACCTCCTTGTCTCGGTGGTGGGGATCATGGGACAAACGCAGTTTATGGGTTGACCACAATTAATTTTTGAACTGTAGCTAACTACCCCTTGAAGGTTCGACTCCTTCCCCAACAGCCATTTTTATAAATAATAAGTTAGTTAAGGAAGCGGTTCTGGATGGAATCGCTTTACTTTTTTAAGAATTGTTTTTATATTTCTTTCAAAGATCTTCTTGCTGAGTTGCATTTAGCACAAACTGAGATTAATAAAAAAATCTAGAGCCAACTTAGCAATGCGAACAGCGCCACAAAGATACAAATTATAAAACTTAAAGAATACTAAGCGAGCAACATACTGATCCCAAAACAATTAGGACGACCAGCAAACATCATAGCTATATTAACTTTACACATAGCGAGAAGCTGTTTCAAAAAATAAAGTCAAAAAAAATCCTCCAATCTATGAAATGGAGGATTTTTTTATTTGATTACGGAACTTCTTATTTCCCGTATTTATCGCTGAATTTTTTGTCCAGTTGTTTGTGTAAATTGTCGAGATTAATATCCCTACCCTGAATAAAAGCTTTCTCAATTTTGTTAGTCTTCATATCGAGCGCATCACCTGCAGAAATAAACAAAGTAGCATCTTTTCCTATCTCTAAACTTCCTACCGTTCTATCTACCCCTAATATCTTAGCAGTATTAAGTGTTATAGCTTTTAGTGCAATTTCTTTGTCGGCTCCCCATGTAGCCACGGTACCCGCCATAAAAGGCAAATTGCGTTGTTGCCAAAAATCGTCGATACTCACCGCAACCGTTACACCGCCATTCATTAGCGTCGCAGCGTTTTTATATGGCGCATTAACATCATCATCCACATTTTCTGGTAAGGCATGTGGCTGCTTAACAATTACCGAAACATTATTTGTTTTCAAGAAATCAACAAGTAAATAAGCTTCGCTAGCACCAATAATTACTGGAGTAATGTTAAACTTCTTTGCAAAATTTACCGCAGCCACAATATCTTTTTGGCTGTTTGCAGTAATGTAAAGCTTCTGTTCACCTTTAAACAATTTGGTCATCGCTGCAAAACGAGTGTTAGTTTCGGCTGGCTTTGCACCTTCGTTATAAGCCTTTGCTTCTGCGAAAAAACTCTCAAGACCTAACTTAGCCGTTTGTACTCGTTCTTTAATGGCATCCATAGAAAAGCCTGGACGCATAAAACCACCACGCATTCGCGGTGCCACTGGCCAATTTACATGCATACCATCATCTGTTTTTATTGCAGCATCTTCCCAATTCCAAGCATCGAGCTGAACAATGGACGAGCTTCCTGAGATAACACCCCCACTTGGTCTAATTTGTGCCATCAATACACCGTTACTGCGCAAAGTTGCGGGCACTTTAGAATCAGTATTATAGGCAACTATTGAGCGGATGTGAGCGTTATAATCGCCAATTTCATTAAAATCAAGCGTAGCTTTAATAGACTCATATTCTACCAATCCAAGCGTGTTTACTGGAGCAATAAAACCTGGGTAAATATGTTTGCCATTGGCATCAATTACATCGGCATCTGCTGTACTTAACTTCACGGTAGTGGCATCGCCAACACCTGTAATTTTACCTTTTTCAAAAACTATATAACCATTGTTATGCACAATGCCAGTTCCGGTGTGTACCACGCCGCCCATTACAATTACACGTTTTGTTTGTGTTTTAGCAGGTACAATATTGGCTTGTGCAAAAGCGCCTGCACTAGTGGCCATTGCCATTAGTAGCGTAAATATTTTTTTATTCATGAGAATGACCTCCTTCTGTAATTATGGCATCCATACCATTTGAGTAATCGCTTTGTGTTTCGCAATTGTATAACGTAGGACCAGCTGGTGCGCCAGGACGTTGAGTACGTCCACCTTTGCTCTTGCTATCTAACATTTTTTGCACTAAACGAGCTTTCTCTGCTTGTTGAGCTTTCAATTTTTGTGCATCCTTTTCAATATCCCAATATAGAACACCATCTACGAAAGTTTTCTCCGCTTTAGCGTAAATTGATAGCGGATTATCCGACCATACTACTACATCTGCATCTTTGCCCGCTTTTAAGCTTCCCACTTTATCATCAATGTGTAGCATTTTTGCCGGGTTTAAGGTAACGAATTTCAAAGCTTCTTCTTCGGCTACGCCACCGTATAATACAGCTTTACCCGCTTCTTGATTTAAACGACGAGCCATTTCTGCATCATCAGAGTTGAAAGCGGTAGTAATACCAACATTGTGCATAATTTTACCGTTGTATGGGATGGCTTCTGCCACCTCAAACTTATACGCCCACCAATCTGAGAAAGTTGAAGCCGCAATGCCACGAGCTTTCATTTTATCAGCAACTTTATAGCCTTCTAAAATATGTGTAAAAGTGTTGATTTTGAAACCTAAACTGTCGGCAACGTGCATCAACATATTAATTTCTGATTGCACATAAGAGTGACAAGTAATGAAACGCTTGTTATTTAAAATCTCTACCAAAGCATCTAATTCTAAATCTCTGCGTACATTATTGCCTTTAACTTTTAAAGCCGTTTCGTAATCTTTTGCACGTGTAAAGGCATCAACAAATGTTTGTTCAACACCCATACGCGTTACCGGAAAACGTTGGCCAGAGCCAAAATTACTTTGCTTTACGTTTTCGCCTAAGGCAAATTTGATGAACGGATCTGCACCCGCAAATTTCAACTCCTCTGGCAATTTGCCCCAACGCAATTTGATCAATTGCGATTGACCGCCAATTGGATTTGCCGAGCCGTGTAGAATTTGGGATGTTGTAACACCACCAGCCAACTGACGGTAAATATTTACATCTTCAGAGTTGATAATATCGCCAATGCGAACTTCCGATGAAACTGACTGAGCACCTTCGTTGATACCGCCTGTACCGGTAATGTGCGAATGCTCATCGATAATACCTGGCGTAACGTGTTTGCCGGTAGCATCAACAACCCTTGCACCGCCAGCTGACAGGTTTTTACCAACTGCTTTGATTTTACCGTTTTCTAAAAGTACATCCGCATTTTGTAAGACACCTTCTTTCTCATTGGTCCAAACCGTTGCATTTTTTAACAAAACACTTTCCGCTTTTGCTAGAGTTTCTTCACCAAAAGATTGGAACGGATAAATTATAGATCCCTTAGCTGCTAAGGCAGGTTTTTGTTCCTCACGCTTTGGTGCTTCTTTAGCAGCTTCTTTAAAAGTAGCAGTCCACTTACCTTCGGTACCATCACTTAAAGCCGATTCGCCTTTCATAACGATCGGGTTTTCTGATGCAATATATCCAGTTAGGCGAACATCACCCTTAGGATTTTTCTTTAAGTTGAAGCTGAAAGTTACCCAATCACCATTTCTCGTATATGAAGCAACCGCCTTTACACTATCTGCTCCAGCTCTTTCTACTGACGCAGCCGTAGCACTCGTAATTTTTAAGGTTAGCAAACCTAGGCCGTCAACATTTAAGTTGTAAGTCGCCTTCAAATCGTTAGCTTCAACTTTATTAACAATGTAACGCTTACCTTGCACCCAATTTTCGTGGATGATGTTACCTGTTTTAAATATATTATCAGAAGTAATTAAGAAGTTAGCTAGTTTGCCTTTTTCTAAAGAACCTACTTTATCGCTAATACCTAGCAACTTAGCAGGCACTTCTGTTACGGATAATAAAGCTTGTTTTTCAGTTAAACCATTTTCTATCGCAGTGCGGATACTTGCCCAAAACTCACGAACGTTATCTAAACCGAAGCTGGTTAATGCGAAGTTAATGCCACTTTTTTCTAATACTCCCGGATTTGTCGGCGCCAACTCCCAAGCCTTCATTTGTGCCAAACTCACACTACGAGCTTCCGCAGGATCTTCAACATCATAAGCTTTCGGGAAATTAATTGGAATAATTAAGCTCGCATTTGTAGCCTTAACCGCATCTATACGTTGATATTCGTCGCCGTTAGATTTGATAATAAACTGTTTACCAAACTCTTTCGCGATTTTATCAACCCTTAAAATGTTCTGCCACCCATCTGCTTCAAAAATTTGAGGGAGATTTTGTTGTTTATTAAATTCCTCTAAGGAGATGTTATATTCTTCCTTTTGGTTTTTATACCAGTTAGCATCCAAATAAGTTTGGCGCAATAAGGCAATAGAACCCATCAACGAAGTTGGATAATCGTTAGTTGAGCTACCTTTGCTAAACGAATAATTCGCCGCAGTTTGATCTTTCAAATAAACTTTATGCTCGTACTCATCGTTTAATGTAACCGCAGCTGAAGTACCTCTTGCAATTCCGTCACGATTAATCACATTTACACTCCCAAAACCAGCCTTACGCAATTCGTCGGCTTTCTTGTTATCAATCGAAAAAATTGATTTCACTTCGGTCTCTGGTCTAATTGCTGCATTCCAATTGTACGGCCCTTTTTTTGCCGACGTGAAAATGGATTGACGTTGACCACCAAAGGTTCTTTGTGCGGCAGGATCGATAGTTAAACCGTAACTTGTAAAGGCATCGATCAACGATGGATAGATGTACTTTCCTTTCAAATCAATTACGACATAACCCTTCGGCATGGCACCACCACTACCCACAGATTGGATAACGGCATTCTTAATTAGCAGTGTCCCATTGCTAATTGTTTGGTTTGCATTGACTACAATTGTTGCATTAGTAAAGGCAAATTGCCCAGAACGCACGTCAACAGAACCATTTACAGGATACGTTTGTTGTGCGTTAGCAAAAAAAGCAGAAAATGAAAAAGCAATTGCTAGTAATATTTTCTTCATATTTTTTAGTTAACGAATTAAATTTATTGATAAGTAACGACTTATGCACTACCTAACTTTTATTTTACAATGTTCTTTGAGAAAACAACAGCAAATCGAAAAAAGGAAGAGCTTAGAATTAAGTAAAATTCTTAAAAGTTGTGAATAGAAAGTTAAAAAAAGTAATTTTGAGCAGCACCATTTGCCACGATAATCGATAAAGCTCTTATGCGAAACTCTTTCATAAATCCATCCAAATCTAGCATATTGATCGTTTTCGTATATGCCAGCTTGATTTTTGGTGCGTGTAAGAAAGAAAGTTCTTCCCCAAAACCTAGCCAGCCAGACACAGAGTTCCCAAAAGTAGCTTCTGACGACGATAATATGCTTTTAGGCAACCCAAGCGGTGCGGTAAATAACCAGGCGAGTGCTGACAACTATTTAATGGATAAGCAGTACTTTGCCTTGTCCTACAACCAAAGTGAAGGAAAAGCCAATTGGGTAAGCTGGCACCTCACAAGCACAGATATTGGCGATGCAGCCAGACAAGACGATTTCAGAACGGACAACACCTTGCCTGCTAGTTGGTACTGGGTAAGAAACACCAGCTACACCAATAGCGGTTTCGACAGAGGCCATTACTGCCCATCTGCAGATAGAACCGCAAGTGTAACAGCAAATTCAGCTACTTTTGTAATGACTAACATGATGCCCCAGGCACCAAATAATAATCAACGCACTTGGTCTAATTTAGAAAGTGAAACACGCCGAATTGTGGCTGCCGGCAACGAAACATACATTATTGCAGGGTCATACGGCAGCGGAGGCACTGGCATCAAAGGTGGAATTACTTACAAAATTGACAACGACAGAATTACTGTACCATCGCATATTTGGAAAGTAATTGTTGTGCTGAAAGAGGGAAATAACGATTTGCAAAGAATAAACACTAATAACAGAGTGATTGCTGTTAGCATGCCAAACACAAACGATATCTTAAGTGACTGGAAGACGTATCGTACCACAGTAAAAGATATTGAAGCCGCTACAGGATACAATTTATTCTCGAATTTATCTACAGAAATACAGAATGTATTAGAAACAAGGATTGACAACCTGTAAAGATTTTCTCCTAATACCTACCACGCAAACTTTCTAGTCTAAACCCGCAATTAATTTCCTATTTTTGAAACGAAACAAAACGATATCGTATGTACAATATTCTTAAAAGTGCGCACTCAGGATGGCGCTATGTAGTTTTAGCACTACTAGTAATCGCTGTAATTCAGGCTTTATCTGGCTGGTTTGGCAAAAAAGACTATACCGAAAGCAATAGAAAATTAAATGTTTTTACGCTAATCAGTGCTCATATCCAATTGTTATTTGGGCTTGTTCTATATTTTTTAAGCCCACTTACCAAAGGTCCTGCTTCAGAGGCAATCTATCGTTACTGGAAAATGGAGCACATTTCACTGATGATATTAGCGGTTGTGTTAATTACTATCGGAAACGCAAAATCAAAAAAAGTGGCTGATGCAGTAGAAAAGCATAAGAAAATCGGAATTTTCTTTGGCATTGCTTTTCTCTTAATTGTTGTTTCCATATTAATGATGGTAAAATACGACCCATCAAAAACTTTCTTTGGAATTTCTTAGATGACAGTGAAAAGATAAAATTTTATAAAATATTTTGAATACTTAACATTTTATATAAATTTGCTCTATAATGATTAACGAATTAAACACATGGCAATGGCGTGGCAACTTGAAACACAGTTCTGTCCTTGGTATGTGCAAAATATAGTTTATCAACCTAAACCCTAAACTTAAACCACATTTAAACCCGACGGAACCACACGTCGGGTTTTTTATTATACAAAAAAATGAACAATTACCTCATAAACACCTATAGCAAGGGTAGATTAGCAGACACCACTACACCGGTGAGCATTTACTTAAGGCTTAGAGATGTGTTTACCAACACCATTTTATTAGAGAGTTCTGATTACCATAGCCGCGAAAATGCAACGAGTTATGTGTGTGCCGAACCTGTGGCGGGCTTAGTGCTGAAAAACAACAAATTAACCATTAGCTACCCTGATGGACAAAGCATTACCAAGACAGACTTCGTTTTAGCTAATGAAATTTCGGCTTTCAAAGCGTCTTTTACTAGAGAAAGCGTACCCGGTAGCAAGCATATTTCAAGCGGATTGTTTGGATATTTCACTTGGAACACCGTTCAATATTTCGAGGATATTAAGTTTTCATCGGCTATGCCGGAAGAAGACAAAATACCCGAGATGCAATATCATGTGTACAGATATATCATCGCGATAGATCATTTCAAAAATCAAATTACATTATTTAAAAACACCTTTAACAATGATGATGACGATGATTTGAGCAAGATCGAGTATCTCATCCAAAATAAGAATTTTCCAGAATACGGCTTTAGTATTAATGGCGAAGAAACTTCGAACTTAAGCAATGAAGATTTCATTGAAATGGTGGAAAAATTGAAAAAACATATCTATCGAGGTGATGTTTTCCAAATTGTACCATCGAGAGGATTTAAACAGGGCTTTTTAGGCGATGAGTTTAACGTTTATCGTTGCTTGCGTTCCATAAATCCTTCTCCGTATTTGTTCTATTTCGACTACGGCAACTTTAAACTTTTTGGTTCATCGCCAGAGGCACAAATCACTGTTAGTAACGAAACTGCTAATATTTTCCCGATCGCCGGAACGTTTAAAAGAACTGGAAATGACGAAGAGGATGCAAAAATTGCCAAAGCTTTAGAAAACGATCCTAAAGAAAGCGCCGAGCATGTAATGCTGGTTGATTTAGCTCGCAACGATTTGAGCAGACATTGCAAAGAAGTGAGAGTAGAAAAATTTAAAGAAGTGCAATACTACTCGCACCTTATTCACTTGGTATCTAAAGTGAGCGGCCGTTTGAAAGAACAGGGCAGTGCGTTTAAAGTAGTTGCAGACACCTATCCAGCAGGTACATTAAGTGGCGCTCCCAAGTACAGAGCGATGCAATTAATTGATGAAAACGAAAACCTGGGCAGAAATTTTTACGCTGGTGCTATTGGCTATATGGGTTTTAACGACGATTTTAATCACGCCATCATGATTAGAACTTTCATGAGTAAAAATAACGAACTACATTATAGAGCTGGCGCAGGAATAGTGGCCGACTCTGTAGCCGAAAGTGAGTTAAACGAAGTAAATAACAAGGTTGCTGCTTTGAGAAAAGCGATTGAAATGGCCACCGAAATTTAGATTTTTGAATATAAATGAGCGAGAATAAAAATGTTGTGCTAGTGATAGACAACTATGATAGTTTTACCTACAATTTGGTGCATTTGATTAACGAATTGGGTTACGATACCGAAGTGTGGAGAAACGATAAATTTGACCTGCCGGACGTAGCTAAATACGATAAAATTTTGCTTTCGCCTGGGCCTGGTATTCCAGAAGAGGCCGGCTTACTGCTAGAAGTAATTAAAACTTATGCACCCAGCAAAAGTATTATGGGTGTTTGCTTAGGCCAGCAGGCAATTGCAGAAGCTTTTGGCGGTAGCCTTTTAAACTTAGGCAGACCAATGCATGGCATTGCAACACCAGTAACCAAAACAGTTGACAACGAATTGCTTTTTAAAGGTATAGATGAAGAGTTTGAAGTTGGCAGATACCACAGTTGGGTGGTAGATCCCGCTACATTGCCTGCAGACTTAAGCATAACGGCAGTAGATCACGATGGTCAGATTATGGCTGTGCGTCATAGAAAACATGATGTGTGCGGAGTGCAATTTCATCCGGAAAGTGTTTTAACACCACAAGGCAAACAGATGATGCAAAATTGGTTAGAGGGATAACATTTGAAAGACATGAACATTTTAGACAAAATCGTACTACGTAAAAAGGAAGAAGTCGCTCAAGCCAAGCAGGCCCTGAGCCTAACCGATTTGGAGCAGAGCGAAGCTTTTAGCCGCACTCCTTTTAGATTAAAAGATTTCATTGTAGCGAACGATAGAACTGGCATTATTGCCGAGTTCAAGAAGCAATCACCATCGAAAGGCGTAATAAATGGCAATGCCGATATTAAGGAGATCACCCAAGCATACAACAATGCTGGAGCTTCCGCTTTATCTGTACTTACCGACACTGATTTCTTTGGCGGTACAAAAGAAGATTTATTTGCTGCTCGCAGCGTAAATAACATTCCCATTTTACGAAAGGACTTTACGATTGATGAATATCAAATTATAGAGGCAAAATCGTGGGGAGCAGATATTATTTTACTTATTGCTTCTATACTTACGCCACAACAAATCAGCGATTTCGGCAAACTTGCACAAAGTTTAGGAATGAGTGTTTTACTAGAGGTACACAATCTAGCCGAGTTGGAACGCAGCATCTGCCCAAATTTAGATGCAATTGGGGTGAACAACCGTAACCTGGGAGATTTCACGGTAAACATTCAAACATCGTTTGACTTAGTGGATCGAATTCCGTCAGAATTTTTGAAGATTTCTGAAAGTGCTATAAGCGATCCGCAAACCATTAAAGATTTAAAGAGAGTTGGTTTCAGTGGCTTCTTAATCGGAGAGAATTTCATGAAAACCGAAAATCCAGGTTTAGCCATGAAAGACTTTGTGGCGCAATTATAAAAAACAAACAAAGCCATACTAAATGTATGGCTTTGTTTATTTAACTATCAAATTTAACACACTCTTTCAGTTCCTTCTCCGTGTATGCTAGGTTGTATTTTTTTAATACATCATCAGGTACACCATTCCATTGGTTTGGTGCGTTACCGACATAACCAATATCAGCTACACCAATCTCCGAAGTGTAAAAACCTGAAGCCACTAAATTACGCAAGCGGTTAAAAAACGACACTCCTTGGCTTAGCTCTTTAGGTGCCTTATCCGGAAAGGCAATTAAATCAACCATTTCAATTTGCTGTTTGCTAGAACTGTCTTTAAACGCAGTACCAAATCTGTTTAAACATTGTAAATCAAGCCACTTTAAACCACCCCGCATGGGCAACTGATGTTGCGGCATATCTTTCACAATAAACTCAATAAAGTCGGGCACTTTAGCATCGCTTGCACTCCCACTCACTTCATCTTTCGGGATAATAATATCAGCCAGAATAGTTATTGTTGCCATTTCTTCTTTACTAAAAAAGTTTGGCTGGGCTAATAAATCCTTTTCTCTTGCTAGTTCTTCTTTTGCTCTGTCGTACGTAAATTCCGGATCTCCGGTTACTGCAGGCTTTTTATCTTCGTTAGATTTACAGCCACTTATTAAGGCAGTACCAGAAATGGCACCAACGCCTAATAGTTTTAAGGTATCTCTTCTGTTCATGGCTTAAATATTTTGTTTTTTCATTTCAGAAATAATGTATTCGCTTGCACGCATAGAAAGCGCTAAGATTGTCCAGGTGATGTTTTTATCTGCTTGAGATGTAAATGCTGCCCCATCTACCACAAAAAGGTTTTTACAATCATGAGCTTGGTTAAACTTGTTCAGCGCCGAGGTTTTTGGATCGTTACCCATACGAGCAGTTCCAGCCTCATGAATAATCTTGCCAGGAGTTTCTAAGCCGTAGTTATTCTCCTTATTGTAATCGCCGCCCCAAGTAACGATAGCGCCCATGTTATGCATCATCTCATCAAAAGTTTCCTTCATGTGCTTAGCCTGTAAAATTTCGTGCTCGCTCCATTTCACGTCAAATTTTAACACCGGAATACCGAATTTATCAACCACATTGCTGTCAATTTCACATCTGTTATCGTATAAGGGAATTGCCTCTCCTCTACCCGCCATGCCTACGCTAGCGCCGTAAAAATATCTGTAATCTTCTTTTAACGATTTTCCGTATCCGCCAGCTTCTTTTTCAACACCTCTAACGGCAAACTTTCCATTCAAAATTTCCATGCCGCCGCCGAAACCATAAGCAGGC
The DNA here is from genome assembly GCA_045629525.1 of Pedobacter sp. Classification (GTDB taxonomy): domain Bacteria; phylum Bacteroidota; class Bacteroidia; order Sphingobacteriales; family Sphingobacteriaceae; genus Pedobacter. The sequence continues at coordinate 560,808 of JAZQRH010000019.1, read as the reverse complement.
TGGCTCATGCCCCCCCAATACTCGATGTGATATCCGCGAGGGAAATCTAATTTTTTATTATCTAACCACCAAGGCGAGTAAATATGCATTCCTCCTACACCATCTTCGTTGTAGCGCTTTCTATCAAAAAGCTGCGGTAACACTCCGCCCATCGATGCGCCAGTAGAATCGTGCAAATATCTGCCGACCACATCACTACTATTAGCGAGACCATTTGGATGACGTTTAGATTTCGAGTTCAACAGTAGTCGAGACGACTCGCAAGCACTTGCTGCCAATATAACGGTGCGGCCAGTAACCTGATATTCCATCATATCATCTTTATTCACATAAGAAATACCCGTAGCTAGACCTTCAGAATTTGTCAACACTTCGCGAGCCATCGCATTCGGAATAATGTCCAAATTGCCGGTTTCTAAAGCGGGATAGATTAATACGTTTGTAGAAGAAAAATCAGCCTTTGCCATGCTGCAATTACGATTACATTGACCGCAATAGAAACACACCTCTCTTTCGTCGTTTATCTTCTGAGTTAAGATAGATAACCTAGAAGGTATAACTTTTACGCCAGAAACCGCAGCCCCTTTCTTAATAAACAGTTCGTGCAAACGTGGTTTAGGAGGAGGTAGAAAGAAGCCATCAGGATGATCCTCCAAACCTTCGTTAGTACCAAAAATTCCAATTAATTTATCGACCCTGTCATAAAACGGTTTAATATCTTCATAACCAATTGGCCAATCTTCACCCAAACCATCCATGCTTTTACGCTTAAAATCTTTAGGGCCAAAACGCAGCGAAATGCGCCCCCAATGGTTGGTTCTTCCACCGAGCATCCTCGCTCTCCACCAATCCCATTCTGTGCCAGGAGCTTTAGTGTAAGGCTCCCCTTCTACGTCCCAACCATAATAGCAAGCATCAAAATCGCCAAACGGCCTAAATTTAGTACTTGCTCCCCGCCTTGGCGACTCCCAAGGATTTTTCAATTGTGTGATATTTTTTTGAGGGTCATACATCGCCCCAGCTTCAAGAATACAAACTTTTAAACCAGCTTTTGCTAGTGTATAAGCTGCCATACCGCCGCCAGCACCAGAGCCAACAATTACTGCATCGTAATGTTTGCTTTGTTTCTTTATTTCCATAAATATACAATTGGTTATAAAATGAAGTTACTGGTTTTTATGCTGAAGCGCAAAATTTTATTTACAACTTATACGCAGAGATATAGCCATAGAAGACACCTTGGACTCGATCGTAATAAAATGCTCACAATTACTTTTTTTATGAATGAAATATTAACTTCAAGCATTAAATTAAAAATATGAAGAACTACGTCCTTGGCGCTGTATTGGCCAGCATTACTTTAAGCACAAAAGCTCAAGAAATCAAGTATGAAATTAGCTTCGAGAACAAAGTTCACCACGAAGCGCAAGTGACTATGAATATCAGTAATGTGACGACCTCAGCACCGTTAAAAGTTCGATTTGCCCGATCCTCGCCGGGTCGTTACGCTACGCATGAATTTGGCAAAAATATCTATTCCCTAAAAGCATTCGACGGTAATGGTAAACCACTTGCCCTTAAACAACCTGCCGGCGATGTATTTGAAATCGCTAAACCTAGTACCAGCGTTAAAATTACCTACACCATTTTTGGCAATTGGATTGATGGAACCTATGCGGGTTTCGACGAAAGCCATGCGCATATGAACACCCCTGCAGTGTTTGCATTCCCAGTTGGTATGGACAACAGACCAAGAACCATTAAATTTAACTTCGCGGATAAAAAGGATTGGAAAGTAGCTACACAATTAAAAGCTATGCCAAATGATGTTTACTACGCTAAGGATTTTCAATATTTTATGGATAGCCCCATAGAGATTTCGGCGTATAATGAAGCAAATTGGCAAGTTAAAAGTGCCGACGGAAAAGCTCAAACCATTCATGTGCTTTCTCACTCATCAGATGAAAAATCTGCTGTAGAAAATTTTGCTGCAATGGTTAAAAAAGTTGCAGAAGAGCAAAAAGCAGTGTTTGGCGAATATCCAACCTTCGATTATGGCAATTACTACTTTATGCACTGTGTTTTGCCAAGCTACGCTGGCGATGGCATGGAACATAGAAACTCGACAGTAATTGTGCAAAGAACCCCAAAAATTGAAGGATATGAAAGCAGCTTATTAGGCACTTTCTCTCATGAGTTCTTCCACGCTTGGAACGTAGAGCGGTTGCGTCCAAAAACTTTAGAGCCGTTTGATTTTACGCAATCAAATATAAGCGACGAGCTTTGGTTTGCAGAAGGATTTACCCAATATTACGGGAATTTGACGCTCAAAAGAGCTGGTTTTAGAACTTTAGAAAACATCATACAGACCTTCAGCGGATTGATTAATACCGTTACCAACTCTCCTGGAGCACAAGCTTATTCGCCAATAGAAGCAAGCAGATATGCCGTTTTTGCTGATGCTGGTGTAGCCGTAGATCAAACGAATAAGCACAACATTTTCGCTTCGTATTATACTTACGGTGCTGCGGTAGCTCTTGCTTTAGATTTACGTTTGAGAGCCGATTTTAAGCTAAGCCTAGATGATTACATGAAAGCGCTTTGGAAAGCCTATGGTAAAACTGAAACGCCATATATTATTCCGGATCTAGAAAAAACCTTAGGTACGTTAACCAAAAGTCAAAGTTTTGCAAAAGCCTTTTTCAGCGATTTTGTATACGGCACCAAAAAAGAGAATTATGTGCAACTACTTTTAAAAGCAGGTCTTGTTTTACAAAAGGCTGCTGCCAAAAAACCTTTTAGCGGGCTATCAAGATTTGAGAACAATAGAAATGGAGGTTTAGTTTTACCAGCAACCACAAAAGGAACTCCAGCTTATATTGCTGGCTTAGATTTTGGCGACATCTTAATTAAAGCAAATGGCGCCGACATCAAATCTGCAAAAGATTTTGAAGCCGTTAGCGAGAATGCGAAAGTTGGCGAGACGATTGAAATCATCTTTAAAAGACATGGCGAAGAAAGAAAAACGCAGCTAACCTTTACGGAGGACCCAACGATGGCTATCATACCTATCGAAACAACTGGTGGCACCTTAACTGATGCAATGAAATCGTTTAGAGATAAGTGGTTAGAAACCGCCGTTAAATAAGTGATCGAATACAACAGAATACTTAATCTAAATAAAATGAGAAAAACAATTTATACCCTCGGACTAGCCATAGCTTCTTTTGCGGCTAATGCGCAAAATATCGATAAAATAATCCCAAAAAGCTACGTCGATCAATTGATCAAAACATTGGCTTCGGATGAGATGGAGGGTCGTAGAACTTTCACTCCAGGCATAGATAAAGCTGCATCTTTTATTGAGAAAGAATTTGCCGCTATTGGCCTAAAACCCTTGGATGGTGAAACTGGTTACCGCCAAACTTTTCACAAATATGTTTTGAAACCTGAGGGGGCAAATATCGTGATTGATGGAAAAAAAGTAGAAGAACAGAACGTTCTTTACTATGGTGTGAAGTCTGAAAGTTTGACTTTTGACAAAAACAACAGCGAAGGCTGGGTTAAACTAGATGAGAATAAAGATTTTATGAGCCAATTTAGAGGTCTTTCTCGTAGTGGAAAAAAGCAATTGGTATTAGTCGATATTAAATTTGCTGACGCGTTTAACCGTTTAAAAGGAATGGTGGGTAGAGAAACTATTGTTGACGAAGCTGATTTACAGAGCAAAAATGCAAGTGCACCAGTTTTTGTTTTAGATGTTGACACCGTGGCTTCTAATTTTACTGTCTATATTAAACATAAAGCAGTTAAGCAATCACTATTTAATGTGGCGGGCGTTATTCCTGGGAAATCAAAGGCTAAAGAATTGGTGATTTTTTCTGGCCACTACGACCACATGGGTATAGTAAAGCCTGTAGCGGGTGATAGCGTGATGAATGGCGCAGATGACGATGCCTCAGGTACATCGGCTGTAATTGCTCTAGCCAAATACTACAAGAAACTAAATAAAAACGAGCGCACGCTAATTTTCGTAGCTTTTACAGGTGAAGAAATGGGGATGTTTGGCTCGAAATACTTCTCACAAAAGCTAAACCCCGATGATGTGGTTGCGATGTTGAATATTGAAATGATTGGAAAGGACAGCAAATTTGGTAAAAACACCGCTTACATTACGGGCTTCGACAAGTCTGACCTAGGAACAATCTTACAGAAAAATGTTGCAGGAACTGCTTTTGCTTTCCATCCAGATCCTTATACGAGTCAGAATCTATTTTACAGAAGTGATAACGCAACTTTAGCAGCCTTAGGTGTGCCTGCCCACACATTTAGTACAGTTCAAATCGATAAAGACGACAGATATCACACTGTGAGAGACGATTACGAAAGTTTAGATATTGAAAATATTTATGGTGCTATAAAAGCAATTGCCAAAGGTGCCGAAAGTATTGTGAACGGAAAAGATACACCAGCGCGTATCCCGAAACTGAAATAAATATAAGCAAAGACCTCAAAAAGAATCTATTTTTTGAGGTCTTTCTCCTGAAAAGAGTGGTCTATATTAGAAAGCAACAACCATGATTTCAGGCAAACAACTATTCCAACATCTTATTGCTCTTTGCATCGTCGTCACTATTGACTATGCTGCTCAGGCCAAACTACAAGTACAGCCCAAGCCTCTCTCTACGAAACAATCGCTATTAGCAGAAGTTGGCATTGATACAGGTAGCTTCATCTTCAGCGAATATAAACCTTTTGCTAATCGACCAATAAAGGTGAGTTATTATTTCCCTGAAAATAAACCCGATGCTCCTATTTTATTTGTAATGCACGGCAACGGAAGAGAGTCGCAAGGATACTTCAAGGCCATGCTGAAGCACGCGAGAAAAATGAACTTCGTTTTAGTTGTTCCTGAATTTGATGCTAAACGTTTTTCGAGTAATGATTACCATCACGGTGGCGTGCTGAACAAAGATAAAAGCATTCGAGATAAGGAAAACTGGACATTCTCGCTAATCGAACCGCTTTTCGATTTTGTCAAAAAGCAAACGAAAAATAATAGCTCAGGCTATTACCTTTACGGGTTTTCGGCGGGTTCTCAATTCGTACATCGCTTCTTAATGTTTACCCCAGAGAACCGCGTAATTAGCGCCATTTCTGGTTCCGCTGGCACTTATACAATTCCAGATGCAGAAACCGATTATTCTTACGGCATAAAGAACGTAAATCTTCCCAAAACAAATCTCCAAAATTTCTATGCCAAAGATTTTCGAATCATCGTAGGAGACGCTGATACCGTTTTAAGTCGCACAGATCTAGTGAAAACGCCTATAGCTAATCAACAAGGAAGAGACCGTGTGGAGCGAGCATACAATTTTTACAAGCGCTCTAAAGAAAAGGCTACCACGCTAAACACGCCTTTCAACTGGTCACCAGTAGTATTAGTTCCAAATGCAGGGCATTCGCAAAGTAGTATGGCAGAAACCGTCGCGAAAATGCTGTTTAAAGATAAATAACCTCCAAATCAACTTACCAAATCTAAATTAACATGAGAAGAAGAACCAACATGTTGGCTTGTATTTTAATTACAGGCTTTTTAAGCTGTTCGAAAGACAAAATAGGATCGCCCGCAGATAAACCGCCAACCAACACCGAATATTCTATTAAGGCCGGTTCTGGTAATTTTATTTACAAGGATTATCAACCCTTGGCAGACAAACCTGTGAAAGTTTTTTACTATAACCCTGGAGAAAAGACCGCTAAAGTTTTAGTGGTGATGCACGGTACAGCTCGAAATGCGCAAACCTATTTCAACAGTATGAAACCTTATGCAGAGCAGCATAAATTTATGCTCATCGTTCCCGAATTTACTGAAGCGCTATATTCTAACAGATTGTATCATAGAGGCGGAATTTTAACATCAAGCGACGCTATTAGAAGCTCGGATACTTGGACCCTCTCGATAGTTGAACCTCTGTTTGATTACGTTAAGAAAAACTCTGGCAACACCAGCGAAGATTATATGTTGTACGGATTTTCGGCTGGTTGTCAATTCGTTCATCGTTTCATGATCTTCGTTCCTGAAAATAGAGTATCCACCTTTGTAGCCGCTGCTGCGGGTAGTTACACTTTACCAGATTATCTCAATAACTTCCCCTACGGTCTGAAAAACGTAGCCAGTATAGCTCCGCAAGCTAATCTAAACAAATCATATGCGAAACGAACATATGTCCTTGTAGGCGATAAAGATAATGACCCTAACGCATCAGATTTACCGGTTGCTGGAGGAGACATGGCACAGGGCAAACACAGGCTCGAACGAACCGAATATTACTTCAATCGATCTAACGCGATGGCTACACAGCAGAACGCTCCATTTAACTGGACCTTCAAGGTTATACCGAACGTAGCGCATGAACAAGCAAAAATGGCTGGGCCTGTAGTAGAGTTATTATTTGGGAAATAACTTTATTAGCTACTAACCTCCTTTACCATAATATAGTCATTCATAAAGAAGCCGTTGCCAATGTCAAGGTCAACGGTTTCTTTAATTTTAAACCCTTGCTTTTTATAAAAAACAAAAGCGCTGTTGTTTCGATTTACATTTAATATTAGCGATTTACCTCCCCGTTTTTTTACCTGAGCAATCACTTCGTTAAGCAACAGCTTACCTAGGCCCGAACCTTGGGTGTTGGGTAAAACATAGAGCTTATGCAACTTGTAAACACTTTCCTCGGCATTAGCTATAGAAAAGCCAGCAAAACCAACATCCTCAGTAAGGGTCGATGCGATTAAAAACAAATGCCCTTGTTGTAATTGAGCGTGTAACTTTTGGTTACTATACATTTTTGATAACATATAGTTAATCTGTTCAACAGAAATAATGTCTCCGTATGTTGTAGGCCAAGTTCTCTCAGCTAAACTTTTAATGGTGGCGAGATCTTCTTCCTTTGCAAATCTAAGTACAAACATGTTATTAAAGGGCCTCCCCGATAAATAAATAAGGAGCTTTAAAGCTAAATGCTACCAAGCCATCTTCAGGCACTTCAAATACACCTTCTTCTTGCTGCATTAAATTCTCAGCCTCGAAGTAAGCTATTACATCAACCTTAAGTATGGTACCGGCAGGCTTCCACACACTAAATCCATTCTTTATAGCATAATGTTTGCTCTTTGAAGTAAATAGTACCAAGTTAATTTTAGGTAAATAAAAGGTCAGGTCATCAAAACTACTGTTACGACTAATTACATTTACGGCACCGTAATTTTCTTTTACCAAAAAATCTAATGCATCCTCTATTCCATTTTTCTGTTGAGGAATTATTCTGATGTTTTCTTGCAAGGAAACCCCAGCTTCCAAATTACCGATCACTACATCCACCTTCAAGCCCAAAGAAATTACTTTCTCGTAAGTGCTTGCCAAAACCAATACTGTAGGGCTCCACTCTAATAGTTGACCCAAGTATTCTTCATTAAAATCTAACAATTCATGTATGTACAGCGCAGGCTCTTGCTTTTCTCTTACTATGTGATGTGATGACATAAGACTAAGTTAGAAGATAAATATGAAACTAAAATATTTGGCCGGTAAATTTTTAGATTTGATTTATAAATTCTGTATATTAGGATTAATGAGCAGAAGTAAAATATCGATATCTAGAGAAAGCGGACCACACTTGCGCTTAATGAGCCTTGTGGGTAATTGGGATGGCCGCACCCGTACATGGCTTGAGAAAGATGTATTGGCAGATGAATCGCCAACGACGAGTAAAATTATTGGGCTGTTAAACAAACGTTTTATCCGCTACGAATATCGCGGTATAATTAACGGAAAAACACACGAAGGGCTGATGGTTTGGGGCTTCGACTTGGACAATAATAAATGCGTTTGTACTTGGATCGATAGCTTTCACATGGGCACAGGTATTATGTTTGCCGAAGGCGTAGAAACTAGAAATGGCTTTGCAGTAACGGGAAGTTACAACAACTCAGATTGGCCTGCACCTTGGGGTTGGCGCACAGAGTTAGAAATTATCAATTCGGATCAGTTTATTCTAAGAGCCTTTAATATCTCTCCGGAAGGTGAAGAGGCAAAAGCTATTGAGACAATTAATTTAAGAATTGATCTATAAAAAGGCCGAACAATCCATCAATGTTCGGCTCAATATATTCGTAACTTGTTTATTTTTGTTTCTTGTCTACATTGATTTGATTTGCCCTGCTTTGCTGCATGGCCATCATTTGCTTCATGGTATTATTCATACCTTCGGTACTACCGTCTAAGAAGATGACGTTACCTTCGCTATATTCCGCAAATTGCTTAATGGCTTCTGTCCACATGGTAAACAAAATTACCGATGTATCGAGGTTGGCCTGCTGCATTTCATGCGCCGCATTGGTCATCCCTTTGGCAACTTCTTCCCTAAATAAAGCTATACCTTGACCTCGCAGTTGAGCAGCTTCACGTTCCGCCGTTGCAGCAATTTTAATCGCGTTACCATCCGCCTCGGCGCCTTTAGTTTTAGTAATTAGTAAAGCTTGCCCCTCATTTTCGGCTGCAGCTTTTAAGTTGTTAGATGCTACTACACGACTCATTGAGCGCATAATTTCCTCATCAAAAGTGATATCGTTTAATTGCAAATCTTGCAGATGATAGCCCCAGCTTTCCAATACTTGGTCAATTTGGTGCTTCACGTGCTCTACAATTTCGTTGCGCTGTGCCAATACATTGGCTTGTTTTTGCGTTGCTACGTACGCACGAATTGAGCCTTCAATTGTGCGAATTAAAGCTTGCATTAAATTATTTGAGTCAACAAATTTAAAAGCTACATTTTTGATAGTTCCTTCTTCCTGATCTAATACAGAGTAAAGCAACATCGCCTTAAAATAAACATTTGCTTGATCTTGAGTAACGGCTTGAAATGATAGCTCGACCGAACGGTTTTGAATAGATATGCGGGATTGTATAACTTCTATCAGTGGTATTTTTAGGCTAAGCCCTGGGCGCAACAAGCGGCGATACTTACCGAAAACTGTTATTACTGCAATAGTGCCTTGCTTTACTGTAACAAAAGAACTAAATAGCACAAGTAGTGCAAAAGCCATCAGGCCGTAACCTATAAAATCCATATTTTTTTGATTTGGAAGTCAATGATACTAAGATTATTCGACTATAAGAATTTTGCGCCAAACATAAATTACGTTTACGGGCTAAAACAAAACCTCTGCAAGGGTGTTATAAGGCACAAATATATTGTAGATATGAACGTTAAAAGAACCTTCGGCACGATTCTTACAATTTTAGGAATTGTTGGCTTAATTTATACTGGTTTTTCCTTTGTTCAACATGCCGCGGGAAGCCGGGAGCTTATTGTTGTAGGAATAATTTCCATCATATTCTTTGTGTCGGGAATTGGCTTGGTAAAAAATACTAAAGATGAGGCTTAGCCTTTACTCTTTATAATGAAGTATTGACCCATAGCCACCAAAGTGCAACTTACAATAGTGAGTAAGGCCATTACCTTATCTTGTTTGCCGGTAAAAAATAAATAGGTGGAACAAATAGCTACAGCTAGTGCGGCTATTGCAATGATATAGGGTAATATTTTATTTCTCTTCATCAAGTTTTAAGGTAATTCTACGGCCTGCAAAGTTAAGTTGATGATCTTTAAAATCCGTATCGGTAAGATGTTTTATTTTGTTGAAGGCGGCTTTAGTTGCATCCACAGTTAAACGATTAACCTTATCCTGTTTAACAGAAATTACATCAGCGTAAAGAAAATCGCCTTTGGCATTTAATTTAATTTGTAGTAGCGGAGCAATGCCATTTGGACCTTTCAAACTAAACATCCCATAGGTGCAAAAATTGCCCAAGCTATATGCAATAAACTTCTTTTTATATACCTCAACTGCTCGGGTTACATGTGGTCCGTGGCCTAGCACAACATCCGCTCCTGCATCAATTACGGCGTGAGCAAAAGCATAAACATTACCTCGATTTTCCTTAAAAAAAACTTCGGTAGCTTTAATGACGTGTTCAAATTTAGCCCCCTCACCTCCACCATGAAAGGAAACAATTACAATATCAACCTGCTCCTTAAGCTGCTCAACAAGCGCTTTAGCTTCCTTAATTTTGCGGATATCAACGGTATTCTCATTTGGTGCAAATGCAGCAAAGCCATATTTTACACTATCAACACTAAAAATTTCGAATGGTTTTTGCAGTTGTCCCGCATACTTTATTTCCAGAGAATCTAAAATCTTAGCAGTATTCTTCCTCCCTGTATAATCGAAGTCGCCCACGTGATTATTCGCGACACTAAGCAAATTAAAACCCGCCGCTTTAATGATGTCCGCATAACGGTTAGGCATTCTAAAAGCATAGCAACGGTTTGGATCTATCCCTTTGCACTTGGTAGATTTACCTGAATCTAGAAAACATCCTTCCAGATTGCCAAAAACAATATCTCCTTTTAAAAAAGATTCTACTGCTTTGAAACTATTAAGCGCATCGTCTGGAGGAAGATTTTTCTTATCTGGAAATGCCGAACCGATCATGATGTCGCCAACGGCAGTTATGCTAATGGTATCTTTTACACTAGCTTTCACCAAAGCAGATGGCGTTTGCAAACTGTCTGCAACTATAGGTTGTTGTCTTTGCCTACCCTGACAACTTATTACGGAGCATATCGCAATTAACAGAATAAAAAATGCAAAAATTCTTTTCATCATATTCCAAAAAAAATCCTCCCCATTTTTGGGAAGGACTATATCTTTATGCATTACGCATTGGTCTTTTCTATTCTACAACCGATCCGTCTCCCGGCTCCAAAATCCTACCACCTTTGTAAAAATAGCGACTGTAATAAGGCTCGTTCAAATTAGAAATTACTACCCCTCTTGAACTCGACGCATGCGCAAAGCGATTTTCTCCCAGGTAAACACCTACGTGCGAAATGCTACGGCTTTTAATCTTGAAAAAAACTAAATCGCCTTCTTTCAATTCATCTTTAGATAATGGATTAACCATACTGAAAATATCACGAGAATTTCTGAGGATATTGGTATTAAACACTTTATCGTAAATTGCTTTAGTAAAAGCAGAGCAATCAATACCTTTCTGCGTATTACCCCCAAAACGATAAGGAGTACCAATCCACTCGTAAATAAATTTGTACAATTTTAAGTTGGAAGTTGCATTTACAGCAACACCCATTACTTGCGAGAAATATTGAGAAGCTAAATTATCTGGATCTTCTACCTTGCTACCCTCTTTCTTAGTCTGTGCGAAAATTGCAGAAAAAATAGAGAGAACGATTAAAATAGAAAACAAAAACTTTTTGATCATGTTATACTATTAAGTTTGGGTTTGGTTTAAACAACACTTACACTTAACGTAACCCTCATTGGGTTTATTGTTAGCACAACAAAAATATAACAAACAGTTTGAGATTCCAAATAGTAAAATGTTAAAAAGTATTAACAACAGCTCTACTATTGTAAAAACGAGTATTTTTCATAAAAAACAATTTTATCCTCCGCTATAACCATCTTGTATTCAGCGTAAAATGTTTAATTAGGTAAAGTACACGCAACGCCAAATTTTATTCTTTGCGCCTACCTCTTTCTAACACTCAGAATAGCGCAAAAGCACTTAGTGTAAAATTTACCATTTCTAAAAACGGTATAAAGTTGAAAACTTTCCTAAGTTATTATCCATCTGACTACCTTTTTAAGGAGAAGTATGCGAAAAAATACAAGAAAATAAATTAGATTTGCTCTCGTAAATTAAATTTTATAATCAAAACATGAGTGCAGTAGAAATTAATAAAGACACCTATTTGAAGTGGTTTGAATCGATGTTGCTGATGCGCAAATTCGAAGAAAAAACCGGACAATTATATGGTCAGCAAAAAATCAGAGGCTTTTGTCATTTATACATAGGGCAAGAAGCTGTGGTTGCAGGAGCAATCTCTGCAATGCAAAAAGGCGATTCGATGATTACTTCATATAGAGATCATGCTCATGGTTTAGCATTAGGGATGAGTGCAAACAGTATCATGGCCGAAATGTATGGCAAGGTAACTGGCTGCTCTAAAGGAAAAGGTGGTTCAATGCACATTTTTAGTAAAGAACATAACTTTTACGGTGGTCACGGTATTGTAGGCGGTCAAATGCCTTTAGGTGCTGGTATCGCTTTTGCCGAGAAATATAAAGGTACCAACAACGTAAATATTTGTTATGTAGGTGATGGTGCTGTACGTCAGGGTGCGTTAAACGAGTCATTTAACATGGCGATGTTATGGAAACTCCCAGTAATTTTTGTTTGTGAAAACAACGGTTATGCCATGGGTACTTCGGTTGAGCGTACTACGAACATGATGGATATCTACAAAATTGGTTTAGGTTTTGATATGCCTTGTGCACCAGTTGATGGGATGGATCCAGTAGCGGTACACAACGCAATGGATGAAGCTTTACAACGTGCTCGTGCTGGCGAGGGGCCAACTTTCTTAGAAATGAGAACTTATCGTTACAGAGGTCACTCAATGTCAGATCCCGCTAAATATCGTACTAAAGAAGAGTTAGAAGAATATAAAGCTAAAGATCCGATTGAGCAAGTGAGAGAAGTTATTCTTGCCGAAAAATATGCTGACGAAGCTTGGATTACGGAGATAGAAGAAAAAGTAAAAGGAATTGTAGATGAGTCTGTAAAATTTGCAGAAGAGTCTCCATGGCCACAACCACAAGAACTATTCGAGGATATTTATGTTGATCAAAACTATCCATTCCAAGAAATTTAATTTTTAGACAAGCATTCAATTAAAGATATATAAATGGCTGAAGTAATTAAGATGCCTAAAATGAGCGATACCATGACCGAAGGGGTTTTGGCGAAGTGGCATAAAAAGGTAGGCGATAAAGTAAAAAGTGGCGATGTTTTAGCGGAAGTTGAAACAGACAAAGCAACCATGGACATGGAGTCGTATTGGGATGGCACTTTGTTATATATTGGTGTAGAAGAAGGTCAAGCTGTAGCAATTGATGCCCCAATGGCAGTAATTGGAAAAGAAGGCGAAGATTATAAAGCTGCCTTAGCGGCAGAAACTAGTGCTGCAGCTCCGGCAGAAGCACCTAAAGAAGAAGCTAAAACTGAAGCAGCTCCTGCACAAGCTGCAAGCGCAGGCTTAAGCGAAGCAGAACTTGCTGCAAAAGGCATTACAGTTATTCGTATGCCTTTGTTAAGCGATACCATGACGGAAGGTGTAATTGCAGAATGGCACAAAAAAGTTGGCGATAAAGTAAAAGACGATGACGTACTTGCTGATGTCGAAACCGATAAGGCTACAATGGAAGTAATGGGTTATGCAACTGGCACTTTATTACACATCGGTGTAGAAAAAGGCCAAGCGGCTAAAGTTAACGGTATTATTGCTATCGTTGGTCCAGAAGGAACAGATGTAGCCAGCATTTTAGCTGCTGGTGATGCTCCTGCTGCTCCGAAAGCTGAAACAGCAGAGGCTCCAAAAGAAGAAGCAAAAACTGAGGCAGCTCCTGCGGCAGTAGCTAACGCTAATGGTGGTCGTATCATAGCATCGCCTCTGGCTAAAAAAATTGCTAAAGAGAAAGGCATAGATTTAGCCCAAGTTGCTGGTAGTGCAGAAGGCGGTCGTATCATTAAAAAAGATATCGAAAACTTTACGCCTAGTGCAGCTCCTGCAAAAGTTGAGGCTCCTGCTTCAACAGAGAAAGCAGCATCTGCTCCAGTTATTCCAACTTATGTTGGCGAAGAAAAATATACAGAGAAACCAGTTTCGCAAATGCGTAAAGTAATTGCTAAACGTCTAGGCGAAAGCTTATTTACGGCGCCACATTTCTACTTAACCATTAGTATCGATATGGACAACGCAATGGCTGCTCGTACAGCAATCAACGCAGTTGCGCCTGTAAAAGTTTCTTTCAACGATATCGTTATTAAAGCAGTTGCAGTTGCTTTAAAACAGCATCCTGCGGTGAATTCATCATGGGGTGGCGACAAAATTCGTTTCAACGAACATACTAACATTGGTGTAGCTATGGCAGTTGAAGACGGTTTATTAGTACCAGTTGTACGTTTTGCAGATGGCAAATCGTTATCTCACATCTCTGCAGAAGTGAAAGCGTACGGTGCAAAAGCGAAAGCTAAAAAATTACAACCTTCAGATTGGGAAGGCTCAACATTTACCGTATCTAACTTAGGTATGTTCGGTATCGACGAGTTCACCTCAATCATCAACTCTCCTGACGGTGCAATTTTATCTGTGGGCGCTATTCAAGCAGTTCCTGTAGTTAAAAATGGCGCTGTAGTACCTGGAAATGTAATGAAATTAACTTTAGGTTGCGATCACCGCGTAGTGGATGGCGCTACCGGAGCAGCTTTCTTACAAACATTAAAAGGTTTATTAGAAGAGCCAATTAGATTATTAGCTTAATTACAAGCAAAATCATAGCAAAAGGCTTCCCAATCGGAAGCCTTTTTTTATATCTTTATTCCATGACCACAGATCAAATTATCAGCCTTATCTCCTCGCTCGCCCTAATTGGGCTAGGACTTTTCTTCAAGTACGAAACACACAAGCCAGTAAACACAGGTTCATCGTTCGGAGGCAATTTTAAAAAGAACTGGTATATCTTCATCATTATCGGGGTAATTTGCCTCGGTTACGATATTTTTCGCATACTCTCTAAATAGAAAAGCATTTAAAGTGCAACTATTTCCGCCTGCCCCGCTTTCACTCATAGCCTCGCTTCCGCAATGCTTCTGCTTCGGGCTAATCCGTTCAATCGGGTTTATTTAACGAAAACCTGTACACCACCCCCTACAAAAAAGGTGCTGCCAGAAATGGCTGCACCTTTACTAAACTAATTATAATGTTTATCCTTCTGGTGTTAAATACTGCGTAAAAGCATAACCTTCTTCACCATCATCAGTGCGCACTAACCACCATTGCTGGTTGGTTTGGCTCACTAAAGTAATTACTTCGCCACGAGCAGCTTTACCAACAATTGGTTGGTCGGTACCCGGCCCTTTACGAATGTTTAAGTTAGAGCTATCTGTTGTTACTTTTACTTTTGTAACAGCGACCGATGGCGAAACGTTTACGTTCAAAATCAAATCGCCTGTGGCAAAATTATGATCTATTTGGCCAAAAATACCCCAAAGCTGATCTTTTACCGCCCCACTTGGTGCAGTACCATCAATATGTAAAACGCCACCTTGCTCTACCACGTTAAGGTTGGTAACTCCCGCAGCACTTGCCGCATCAGTTAATTGTTTATATTTATCTTGAAGTGCCATTCTATTTATTATTTAACAGTTAAACCAGCTCTATCTACTCTTACGGGTTTTAACGCCATGTAAGCTTGTGTAAACGCAACATTTTTCGCTTGAGAAATCTCACCAGTTAGAGTGACCAACCCATCCTTAACAGCATACTTCACTCCAGATAAATCCTTGGTTAAATCGCGTAATCCAGCCTCCAAAGCTGCATCGCTAGCACTAATTACTGGTGCTGCTGTAATTTCTGGTATAATGGTGATGTTATCCGTAACCGATTTAACACCCTTAGTAGCAGATGCTTTTTCAACGGCCGCCGTTTTTTCCGCTTCGGTTCTTACTTCACCAGAAAGGGTTGCAACACCGTCTTTCACATCAACCGTTAAACCGGCAAGCGCTGCATCAGCGGCCACACTCTTCTCAACGGCAGTTTTCACATCTGCATCTTTTGGTTTACAGCTCACCACAGCAATCGATGCCGAAAGTAGCATGGCAAGCACAATTTTGTTTTTCATAATTTATATTGTTTAAATGATAATTCGAGGCTTTCTTATATGGTTCAATTAGCCTCCTTATTTACATCTATACAGAAACAATGCCAAGGTGTTATTGTTTGTGCTACCATCCTTTTTTGTACTTTTGCAGCATGTCAGTAACCAAGCCCAGTTTACCAAAAGGTACAAGAGATTTTACACCAGTAGAAATGGTGAAAAGAAATTATATTTACGATACCATTAAAACCGTTTTCAGAAAATATGGCTATGCAGAAATCCAGACGCCAAGTATGGAAAACCTGCAAACTTTAACGGGTAAATATGGTGATGAAGGCGATAAATTGATCTTTAAAATCTTAAACTCGGGAGATTATTTAGCTAAGGTTGACGAGGCTTTATTAACGAGTAAAAACTCAAATGCTACCATTAGTAAAATTTCAGAAAAAGCTTTACGTTACGATTTAACGGTGCCTTTTGCACGTTACGTGGTGATGCACCAACACGAAATTGCATTTCCATTTAAGCGTTTTCAAGTACAACCAGTTTGGCGTGCAGATAGGCCACAGAAAGGGCGCTATCGCGAGTTTTACCAATGCGATGCTGACGTAGTTGGCTCAACTTCGCTTGTAAACGAGGCAGAGTTTGTAATGATATACCATGAAGCACTTGGAAACTTAGGCCTTAAAGACTTCAACATTAAAATCAACAATAGAAAAATTCTTACAGGCATCGCCGAAATTATTGGCAAACCCGAATTAATTGTTGACATGACTGTGGCCATTGACAAGCTAGATAAAATTGGTTTAGATGGCGTAAGTAAAGAATTAATTGAACGTGGGTTTACTGAAGCAGATATTGAGAAGCTAACGCCAGTTATTTTACTTCAGGGTACTAACGTTGAAAAATTAGCAAGTTTAAAATCGGTATTAGCCAGTTCTGCTACAGGTTTAAAAGGCATTGAAGAAATTGAAACTGTGTTTAACTATGTTTCTCACCTATCTAACAACAGCGCATCGGTGAGCAAAGCTTTAGAGCTAGACATCACTTTAGCTAGAGGATTAAACTACTATACAGGCTGTATTTTTGAAGTAAAAACCAACGAAGTTGCCATGGGTAGTATTGGTGGCGGTGGTCGTTACGATGACTTGACTGGGATGTTTGGCTTAAAGGATTTAACAGGCGTGGGTATATCTTTCGGTGCAGATCGTATTTTTGATGTGCTCGAAGAGTTGAACTTGTTCCCAAATTCTGCACAGCAAGGCACTAAAGTTCTTATTAGCAATTTCGACGAGAAAGCAGAATTATATGCTCTACCTATTTTACAACAATTAAGAAATGAAGGAATTGCTGCAGAGCTATATCCAACATCAGCTAAGCTTAAAAAACAAATGAGTTATGCGGATGCCAAAAATATACCATTCGTAGTGTTAATTGGTGATGAAGAAATCCAAAGCGGACAATTAACACTTAAAAACATGGCCAACGGCGAACAACAAAGATTGACCGCTAGCGAACTGATAGGGAGAGTTAAATAAATTCCGACCCAACAAAACGAAATTTAAAATCCACGGTTAGCAGCAATAAACCGTGGATTTTATTTAGCTAAGTTGCTTAAACAAATTGCTCAACTCCCCTTGGGTTGTTGCCGTTTTGTCTTTAGCATACCAAGTGTGTAACTGCTCTGCAAGTTCGGGCATTACAACGCCTTCTTGCTTCCATTGCATCATCAAGCTTTGTAAAACCGCAGGTCTCGGCCCCCATTTCGGCAAAACTAAATTTCCTTGCTCATCTAAAATTAAAAGCACGGGTATTGCTCTACCTCCATTTGTTAAATGAGTATCAATTAGCGGTAGATTTTGGTCGCGAAGCACAAACCTAAGTGCTAATTTGTTAGGCGCTATTGCAACAATTTTATTGATGATTGGAACGATTTGAGCAGCGTCACCGCACCAACCTTCGGTAATCACCAAGAGTTTATAGCTCGTTTTTAAAGCGCTTACGGTTGCTATCAGATCGTCCGATAAATTAACCGTTTTATCTAGTCTGTTCATGCGTTGAACATTCATTTTCGAATATTGCACCATATCATTGCTATGGTCGTCACCCGTAATTTTACCCTCCTTTAAAAGATCATCTACAAGTGTTCTGTACTGCGAATATGTGATGGCTTGTTGTTCAAAAATCTCTAAGTAATTGCTCATAAAATATTTGTAATAAAATGGTTACCCCTTCCTTTTCAATGTTTTAATTAGCGAGATTTGCCAATCACACAAATTAAACGAATTCACATACATGATTAGAAGTACAGCCAAATTTCTTTTATTCCTTTCTCTTATTTGTATTGTTTCTGTAAAAATTTACGCTCAAACAACTCACACAGGAAAAATAACGGGTAAGATCGTAGATGCCGAAACCAAGGAGACCATTCCTTTCGCATCAGCTCAATTATTAGATAGAGCGAGTAAAGCAGTGGTTAAACTTGTTCAATCAGACGTGGATGGAAATTTTGCCATTTCTAACATTGCCAATGGCGAATATACTTTTAAAGCTAGCTATGTAGGTTACCAAACCATGGTGCGAGATTTGATAACCATCTCAAACGCAAATAAAACCATAAATATTGGAACCGTTCCCATGAAAACGGGCAAGGGAAACATCCTTAACGAGGTTACTGTAACTGCTCAAAAACCTACCATGCAATTAGGTATCGACAAGAAAGTTTTCTCAGTTGATCAAAGTGTGGTAAGTGAAGGAGGTTCGGCTACCGACGTGTTACAAAATGTGCCTTCGGTACAAACCGATATGGATGGCAATGTTTCGCTACGAGGATCAAACGCTAGAGTTTTAATTGACGGAAAGCAATCGTTGATTGGCGGCGGAGATGTGGCTCAGATTTTAGCCTCTCTTCCTGCAAGTTCCATAGAAAGTATTGAGGTGATTACCAATCCTTCTTCAAAATATGATGCTGAAGGACAGACAGGCATCATCAACATCATCCTTAAAAAAAATAAAAGATTAGGTTTTAACGGAAACGTAGCTTTAACCGCCGGCAATAGAGACACTTATAATGGTTCTGCAAATATCGCCTATCAAAATAAAGGTTTAAACCTTTATGCCAACTACAGTTACCGATACGGGAACAGACCTGGTGCTGGCTACAATTATATTTTTTATAGAAATGGTATCAATGGTATTCAATTCGCTAATCAGGATACCGAATCTATTGAATTAGAAAAAGGACAAAATATTAAGTTAGGAGTAGATTATAATCTAGGAGCAAAAAGCACCATCAGCTTATCGGGCGGTATCAATGGTAGGAACAGCGACGAAGATGAGTTTTTAACGATCGATGAATTTGACCCGATTTTACTCCCAATTAACCTTACCAACAGAGACAACAACAGAATTAGAAAAGGAAACAATTACGATATTGCTTTAGACTTTGTTCAAAAACTGAAGAAAAAAGGTGAGGAATTGAGTTTCAACGCAAGTTATGCTACAGGTAATAACGATGTTAAACAGAACTTTGACATTAACAACTATTTCCAAAACGGCGCTAACATTTCTCCAATATTGGGCAACCAATACACCAACCGTTTAAGCGACAATAAAAACTACAACATTCAGCTAGATTATACTTTGCCACTTACGGAGAAATCGAGACTTGAAGCCGGTTATAGAACGCAGTTTCGTAGGTCGGAAAGTAATACTGCAGCGTACAACTTGATTAACAACAATCATGAATTTAGCACCGCTTTAAGTAACGATTTTAACAGCGACGATTATGTACATGCCCTTTATTTAAACTATCAAAATCAGTACAAAGATTTTGGTTATCAAATTGGTTTAAGAGCTGAGGATGCGGCTTTAGAAACGCAGATGGGCGCTTATCAAACTAGCAATAGCTTAATTTATACCCCAGGAAAAGTCGCTTACACTCGCCTTTATCCAAGTGTGTTTTTAACGCAGAAACTAGAAAACGACCAACAAGTACAATTGAGCTACAGCCGTCGCGTAAATAGACCACGTGGCTGGGATACTAACCCATTTCTTGACGTTTCTGATCCTTTAAACCACAGAATGGGTAATGTTAATTTATTACCGGAGGATGTTCACGCTTTCGAATTAAGCTATAGCAAGTTCTACAAAAAGTTCTCTTTGGTCTCGACAGCTTATTACCGCCAAACTAACGATGTTATTCAACGTTTAAGGTCAGAACCAGATCAAGATGGTATTACCCTTACCATGCCTCAAAACTTAACCAACTCAAAAAATAGTGGCGCAGAGCTAATTGGTAAATTCGACTTCGTCAAGAAATGGAACTTCACCGCCAATTTCAACTTGTACCATCGCAAAATTGAAGGCACTCCTCTTTTAGGAACTATTGATACTGAAGGCGTAAGCTACAATGCAAATTTGACCAACAATATTACGTTGCCATATAACATTACTTTGCAATTAAGGGCTGATTATAGATCGAGTGAAGTTACTGCACAGGGAACTTTCAAAGCAATGTACGGATTTGATGCCGGTGCTAAAATGGATTTAATGGACAAAAAAGCGAGTTTAAGCTTTAACATGAGAAATATCTTCAACACACGTAAATTTGAGATGGAAGCCGTTAACAATAACTCAACCATTAATTTTGGCCGTCAGCGTGCTGGCAACATGGGTACACTTACATTCAGCTACCGTTTCGGAAATTCGGACATGCAACGAAAAAGTAAACGCCCAACTCAAGAAGCACCGAGAAGTGATGAAGAAAATTTTTAAAACAGCGTACAATTCCCTAATTTAGAGAAATATTGAATATCCAATTAGTTAATTCTGATTGGATATTTTTTATACACACCAAAGAAACTGAACCATCGAAAAACAATTTAAACCAAATTGATTTTTAAAACTCTTTGTAAGAAGAAACTGACCTAATTAAGACCTTGAAGAAATTATTTGCCTTTGCATTTATAATGACCCTATGCGCATTCACCACGGCTGCACAAACCACCGATAAAGGTGTGATAAGAGGAAAAGTAATAGAAGAAATTGGAGGATTAGTGATTCCCTATGCCGTAGTAGCACTTAGCGAATTTACCTCAGAAGTACCGCTGCAAACCTTACAAACTACCGAAGCGGGCAATTTTCACTTTGAAAAACTAAAACCAGGAATTTATAAAGTAAAAGTGAGCTACATCGGTTACAATACTGTGGTTGTTAACGATATTGAGCTCACCCTAACAGAAACAGACAAAAACATAGGCGCTATTAAACTGTCGACCACTCAAAGTAATTTAAATGAAGTAGTAATTACTGGAGATAAACCGCTAATAGAAAATGATGGCGACATTATTACTTACAACGTTGGGTCGAGCATTTACGCAGAGGGCAGCTCGGCAGTTGATATTTTAAAAGATGTACCTTTAGTAGAGGTTGATATTGATGGGAAGCCTTCTATTTCTGGGATGCGCAGCACGCGTATTTTTATCAACGGCCGCCCCTCTGATTACATGACGGCAAACATTACCGATCTACTCAACGTCCTACCCTCTGATGCTATCGAGAAAATAGAAGTGATGACTAACCCTCCGGCTAGATACTCAGCAGATGGGGAGGGCATCATTAACATTGTTCTCCGTAAAGATTTTAAAGTTGGTTTTAATGGAAATTTAGGTGCTGGACTAAATTCCGTAGGCAACAGAAATTTAAACACTGGAGCGTCTTACAGGGGCAAAAACTTCGCTTTTAATGGTGGCGGTAGCATTAGACAAAGTTTTAGTAAAAGTGCCAACAAGAACTATCGTACAAATTTTAATCCCGACACCACCTATTACTATAACCAATTTAGTAACACCAATGGCGATGGCGACGGCTATAATGTTAAACTTGGTTTTGATTGGGATATTGATAAGAAAAAGCGTAACAACCTCAAAATATCAACCACCTTATCTAAGAACAATTGGGATGGCGAAACACTAAACGATTTCCACTATATCAACCAAGAACTGATCGAAAAGCGGTTGCAAAAGCGACAAAACACTACAGCTACCAGCGCCGGAACATTTGTGGTAAATGCTGATTATAGCCTGCGAGTTGACACTTCTGGACAAAAAATTGATGTGCATCTAACGGCTAATACGAACAACAATACTGGAGACAGAATTTACGACTACCACTATGTCTTTCCCACCAATTTATCGCCTTATTTGCAACAGAACGACAATGATATAGCTAACAAAGGTATCAATTTAAACGTTGACTATGAGAAACCTTTTTTTAATAAACGAGACAGATTGGAAGTTGGCTTAGCATTAAACATTCGCCAAAATGATAATGATCAAGACGTTGATATTTTCAATTTTAGAAGATCAGAATTTGTTAGAAATGAAAGACTAAGTAGCAATTTCGTATATAATGAAAAGATATTCGCCTCTTATGGCTCTTACAGCTACAGAACTAAAGAGTGGACGGCCAGAGCAGCAGTGCGTGCAGAATACACCAACGTAAATTTCGATCTTGTTGACTTAGAAACTTATGAAGTGAATCCGTACTGGAGTATTTTTCCGTCTGGCTCTTTAACGAGAAGGATAAAAAAGAACATTACCTTAGGTATGAGTTACGGATTACGCGTAAACAGGCCCAGAGAGAACACATTAAACCCGCAAATTAATAATGCAGACACCTTGAACATTTCTTATGGTAATCCTGCGTTAACACCATCGTATACTCATCAGGTAGCCTTAAACTTCGGTTTCTACGGCTTATCTTGGTCTTTCAACCCGCGTATTACGTACTCTAGAGCTACGGGTGTAATTGAGCGTTTCCGTTCTGTAAACCCAAATGGCGTTTCGGAAACGACTTTTGATAATGTAGGGAGTAATTATTACTTATCGTATATTTTAGTTGGAAATTACCGGCCAACAAAAAAAGTTTCTATTAATGGTAATTTTACGCTCATACAAAGCAGTTACTCCTCGGCGCTAAACCAAGCACTAAATAGAGATGGTTTTAGTGTTAGATCAAGGCTTGGCGCATCAATTCAAATAAACAAACGTTCAGCATTCGAGGGAAGTTTGAACTACGCCAATAATATGGTAGCCCAAGGTAGAAACCGCAGCTCTATAAACACCGCCCTAGGTTTCCGTCAAAATTTTCTAAAAAATAAACTTTCTGCACGAATAAGTACAACAGATCCGTTTAGGGGAAAACGCTCTTATAGTTTTAGTGAAGGGGTAAACTTCTATGCAGAATCCTTTGGGCAAAATCGCACGAATAATTTTGCATTTAACTTAAGCTACCGTTTTTCTAAGATAAAAACCAACAAAGTGGTTGTTCCACCTGCTAAAAAAGTGGTAGGTAAAACCAGCACCACAAAAACGACCCCAAAATAGTTTTGCTAAATTGCCTTTGATGAACAACAAATTGAACCCCTGGAAAACGCTAGCTAGCGATGTCAAATATGAAAACAATTGGATAAAAGTTACCGAGCACCAAGTCATTAACCCGAGCGGTGGAAAAAGCATTTATGGCGAAGTACATTTCAAGAATTTTGCCATCGGCATATTAGCGCTCGATGAGGAAAGAAATACTTGGCTAGTGGGGCAATATCGCTATCCTTTAAAAGCCTATAGTTGGGAAATACCGGAGGGCGGAGGTCAATTAAGTACATCACCAGAAGAAAGTGCCTTACGAGAATTGCAAGAAGAAACTGGTCTAAGAGCTAATAAACTTACAGAAATTCAACGTATGTATTTATCTAACTCGGTAAGTGACGAACTCGCTATCATTTACTTAGCTCAAGATTTAACACAAGGTAGTGCAGCACCAGAAGAACTGAGGATTTGAGTGTAAGAAAATTACCGTTTTCCGAAGCTTACCAAATGGTGCTTAACGGAGAAATAACGGATAGTGTTGCAGTTGCCGCCATTTTAAAAACACACATTTTATTATCAGCGCAAGAGATATAAAATCGGTTGCAACCTTATGCGGATTGCAAAAAAACCAAAACTTTATACCTTTGCAACATCAATATTAAAAATCCATCTCTAGATGAAAAAAATACTAGGTTACGTTTTAACGCCCATTTTCTATTTAGCTTTTGGCTTATCACTCTGCATATTTCATCCTATACAATGGTTTTGCTTTAACCTGTTTGGCTACAAAGCACACAAAAAATCTGTGGATGTACTCAACTTCTTTTTGACTTACTCGCAGTTTACATTACTTAATAGCATTAAATTTCAAAACGATTTCGATTTACCTACAGATCGTTCCATCATTTTCGTAGCCAACCATCAGAGCATGTACGATATACCAAGCTTAATTTGGTTTCTGCGCAAACACCATCCTAAATTTATTTCGAAAATAGAGCTTACAAAAGGCATCCCTTCCATTTCCTATAATTTAAAACACGGTGGCGGCGCTAATATCGATAGAAAAGACAGTAAGCAAGCTGTTAGCGAGTTAATTAAGCTGGGGCGACGCATGAAGGAAAACAATTGGAGTACCGTAATTTTCGCGGAAGGTACAAGAGCAAAAGACGGTAAGATGAAAACCTTTCAGATTGGCGGCATTGCAACCCTACTTAAAACCGTGCCCAATGCTATTATTGTGCCCGTTGCCATAGTGCACTCGTGGAAAATTGTGCGTTATGGAATGTACCCGCTATCTACGCTTTTACCACTCCAATGGACAGTTTTAGCCCCAATAGAACGCGGCGAAATGACAGCCGAAGAATTAGTATTAAAAGCAGAAAATGCAATTCGATCTGTAGTGGAACAATCTTAAACGTTCTTTTTATCGATCAGTTTAAAAAACTCGTCTCTGTAAGTGTCTCCTATCGGGATGGTTTTACCTGCAATTGCAATTCTGCTACGCTCAATACTTTCAATCTTATCTACCGAGATGATATAAGATTTATGAACACGGATAAACTCACCCTTAGGCAATGTTTCTTCCATTTTCTTCATGTTCTGTAAGGTAATTACCCTTTCTGTTTTAGTAAAGATGGAGATGTAGTCTTTTAAGCCTTCAATGTAAAGAATATCATCGAGTTCAATTTTCTGGATTTTATGTTCAGTTTTTACAAAAATAAAATCTTGAATTTGCTCTGTAGGTGCAGGCGCAGCAACTAAAGGCTGTATAGTTGTTGGTGCAATATCTTTCTTTTGCACTTGGTTACGCACCTTCTCTACGGCCTTATAAAACCTATCAAAAGCAATAGGTTTTAACAGATAGTCAGAAACATTCAAGTCGTAACTTTCTAGTGCGTACTGCGAATAAGCAGTTGTTAAAATATAATTAGCCTTATTCCCTGCAATTTTCAAGAACTGAATTCCGGTTAATTCTGGCATTTGCACGTCTAAAAAGACCAAATCAATGTTACCATCTTGCACCAACTGCATGGCTTCTATGGCGCTTTCAGTACGCTTTACCAGTTCTAAAAAAGGCACTTTAGCCACGTAATCTTCAATAATATCGAGTGCTAAAGGCTCGTCATCAACAGCTATACATTTTAAAATCATAAGTCAAGCATTAGTTCTGTGGTGTAATGGTCAGCCGAATTTACAATATTTAGTTTATATCTTTCGGGATATAGCAACTGCAAACGGCGTTCTACGTTATTTAGGCCAACCCCTCCCACGGCGTCCTTATTTGCTGTGTTCTTTTTATTTGAAACGCTAAAATGCAATATCTTTTGATTGGCAATAAGGTTAATTTTGATGGGGTCTGTTGCATCGTTAGCCACTCCGTGTTTAAATGCGTTTTCCACGAAGGATATTAAGATTAGTGGCACGATTTTCTGTCCATCTACCTCACCGTTAATCGTCATCTCTACAGCTGCACCATCCTTAAATCGCAATTTTTGTAATTCAACATAACTCTGCACATATTCTACTTCCTTCTCTAAGCTCACCCAACTGTCGTTACTTTCGTAAATCATATAACGCATAATTTCCGAGAGTTTTAAAATCGCATCTGCAGTTTTATCCGATTTCTTATACGCTAAGGAGTAGATATTATTTAACGAATTGAAAAGGAAATGAGGGTTTAGCTGAGATTTTAAGAATTGTAGCTCCATGTCCTTGCGCTCACTTTCCAAATTGCGCTGGATACGCTCGTTAGAGAACCAATCTACTGCAAATTTGATGATACAACTGCACACCAAGAAAAAACCTGCGGTAAACAATGCGTTAATCACAAACATGTTTACACTTATTTCTTGAAGTTTGCCATTCGAAGTATATTGCAGCGTCTCGGTCGGAAACAGGACCGCGACTACGGTTTTAATAAAAGTACATATAACGAGCAAGAGTAAAATACAGATCACATAAACCCAATACTGTTTCCTTCTCTTTACGAACTCGGGTATTAGAAATAAGTAATTAATATAATAAACCGATAAGTTCAAGGCACCGAAAACCCCGAAACTAATGATATAGTCTTTTAACGTGGTTTGCTGTTTGGAGAAAAATAGCGCAATTGCAATAATCGCGAATATGATACCCCAAAAAAGTAGATTTAAAATTGTACCAGCCTTGTTATTTCCGTTCATATTAATATTCAACAACCTTTAAAACTATAAATAAACCAACTTTATGGCAAGCACTTTCGACCAACTGGCAGTTTTTTTCTACAAACCGTCAATTTAACCTAAATGTTCGACAAACAGGCATAATCTCCTTTTATCTATAATTATTTCGTCTTGGTCTAAAACATTTTTTGATGATTTACTTTTTCATTCTCTTTGTTGAAAGAAAAACACAATATACTAACCTTAACTACAAAAATTATGAAAAAGTTAACCAACGTATCACCATTTCTACTCTTATTAGCGCCAGTTTTTTTTGTGATGATATTTGCTTTCACATTAAACCCGACTGTAACAAGTGAAAAAGAAATTGTAGATAAAAGCAACAACAGTCCAGCCACTACGGTTGTAAAAGCGGCAAGCATTATTTTGAACTAGATGCTCAAACTTTAATGATGCTATGATCATTTAGTCATATCCGTCCCTTCGTAAAATTCTGATTATACTCTAATGAGTTCATCAGAATAATGTAAATTCACTTTATCATTTTACTAATTAACTAATTTATGATAAAGAGATTTACCATCGCCTTGCTAACCCTAGCAACCGCTTTCAACGTAATGGCACAAGAACCTGTAAATACAGAGGCCATTCAAAAAATTAGAAAAGAAGGTTTAGAAAACTCCAAAGTAATGGAACACGCCTTTCAATTAACGGACGTTATTGGCCCGCGTTTGGCTAACTCGCCAGGTATTAAAAGAGGCAGAGATTGGGCAGTAAAATATCTAACCGAACTTGGTTTAAAAAACGTTAAGCAAGAGTATTGGGGAGATTTTGGCAAAGGTTGGTCGGTTGAAAAATACTATGCTGCAACTACCACTCCATTTTATCGTCCTATCATTGGCTATCCAAAAGCTTGGACTCCTGGCACTAATGGCCCAGTAAAATCAGAAGTTATTTTAATTAAAGCTGATACGGTTACGGATTTAGCGAAATACAAAGGTCAATTGGCTGGCAAAATCGTGGTCATCGAGTCGGTAATGGTTCAGCCATTAAAAAACGCTTACACACCTGATGTAGTAAGACACACAGACGAAAAGTTAGAAGAAATGGCAAATGCTAAGCCAGCAGAAGCTAGAACCGGAAGACCTGCAGGCGGTCGTGGTGGTAACCAAATGGCCATGATGATGCGCATGCGTCAAAACAGAGCTGCTATTAACGAAATGCTGGTAGAAGAAAAGGTTGGCTTAATTTTAACGTATGCTCGTGGCAATTACGGCACATTTTTCACAAGTAATGGCGCTTCTTATGCCTTAGATGCTAAACCTGTAGCTCCAGAATTAGAGGTGTCGGCAGAAGATTTCTTACACATTTTACGTTTATTACGTGCTGGTCAGAAAGTAGAAGTTGAGGCAGAGGTTAAAACAACATTTTACGACGATCCAAAAGGATATAACGTAATCGCTGAAATACCTGGTACTGACAAAAAATTAAAAGAAGAAATTGTAATGATTGGTGGTCACTTCGATTCGTGGCACTCAGGAACTGGTGCTACAGATAATGCAGCTGGTTCAATTGCAATGATCGAAGCGATGAGAATCTTAAAGGCTATTGATTTCAAACCAAAAAGAACAATCAGAATTGCGTTGTGGGATGCCGAAGAGCAAGGTTTACATGGATCAAGAGGTTATGTTAAAAATCATTTTGGCGACCGTGCAACTATGAAACTTTTACCTGAGCACAGTAAATTAAGTGCGTACTACAATCTGGATAATGGTACCGGTGCAATTCGCGGTATTTATTTGCAAGAAAACGCGGCGGCGAGAGATATTTTCCAAGCTTGGTTAAACCCATTCGCAGATTTAGGTGCAAAAACGGTAACCATTAGTAATACTGGTGGCACCGATCACCAATCCTACGATGCTGTAGGTTTACCTGGTTTCCAATTCATCCAAGATCCTATGGATTATAACACTCGTACACACCACACTAATCAAGATACTTACGATAGATTGGTAGAAGATGATTTGAAAAAATCAGCAACTATTATTGCTTCTTTTGTGTATCACACTTCAGAAAGAGCAGAAAAAATCCCTCGTAAAGAATTACCAAAACCGGTAGAGCCTAGAAACTAATACAAACTATATCACCGAAGAAGGCAGCCCAATGGCTGCCTTTTTTTGATCAATTGATTTGAAACGTCTGGTGTCTATCCGGGATCTCTACGTTTTTAAACCCTGCCGTATGCAATTTTTCTTTAAACTTCAATTGTACGTCATACTCTCCGTGAACCAAAAATATCGTCTTCACATAATTAGGATCTTGAGTTGATAGAAACTTGAGTAAATCATTATAATCGCCGTGGGCACTCATGGATTGGATACTGGCAACTTCTGCTTTTACCGCAAACCTATCGCCGAATATGCTCACTTCAGGAGCTCCCGCCTTCAGCCTGCCGCCTAAAGAGTTTGGCTCACAATAGCCCACCATCAAAATGGTATGCCGTGGATCTCCAATGCAGTTTTTAATATGATGTTTTACTCTACCAGCCTCAGCCATGCCCGAGGCCGAAATGATAATGCATGGTTCAGGATTTGCATTTAATGCAATCGATTCTTCAGCGCTTTCTACATAGTGCAAACGCGTAAAATCAAAAGGCTTATCATCAATTTCCATAATCTTCAGCACCTCATCATTGTAGC
Organism: Pedobacter sp.; assembly: GCA_045629525.1. Lineage (GTDB taxonomy): Bacteria > Bacteroidota > Bacteroidia > Sphingobacteriales > Sphingobacteriaceae > Pedobacter. The sequence goes on along the minus strand of JAZQRH010000019.1, from coordinate 531,771 downwards.
CATCTGCATGTTTTTCTACAATTTGAGTGGCTTTCGCCGATAAAGGGCTATCGACATAAACATTTACTTTGGGGAGCTTTCCTTCTAAATCTAAGTTGTTAAGCACGTATAAAATCTCTTGCGTGCGGCCAACACTAAATGCGGGTATAATTACTTTGCCCTGCTTTTGCACACAAGTGTTCACCACAACATCCAGCAAGGCTTGTGCCGTAGGTTCTGCATCCTGATGTAATCTGTCTCCATACGTAGATTCTAAAAGAATATAATCTGCCTGGCCAAACGGCTGTGGCGCCCGCAGCAACAGATCTCCGTACTGACCAACATCACCGCTAAAACTTAAATGCGTTGTTTTTCCATTTTCGCTAATAGTTAAATGCACAGAGGCGCTACCAATAATATGACCAGCGTCGACAAACTGTAAACTCACTCCTTCAGCAATGCTTACTTCTTTATCATATGGAACAGTTTCGAAAAACGAGATCGCCTTCAAGGCATCCTCCTCGTCATACAGCGCTTCTTCTAGCGGAAGCCCCCTTTTTGCTAACTTTTTATTTTTGTACTTGATATCTCCCAATTGGATTTTAGCAGAATCTAACAACAAAATCCTTGCAAGATCTTTGGTAGCAGGTGTCGCGTAAATCTTTCCAGTAAAGCCTTGTGCCACCAATCTCGGAATTAAACCGCTATGATCTATATGCGCATGTGACAGTACCAAAATATCAACCTCATTCGCATCAAAACCGAAATTTTCATTCAAAGCTTCAGTTTCCTGCCCCATCCCCTGAAATAAACCACAATCTAACAATATCTTCATTCCACTAGCTAGCGTTAGCAGATGTTTACTCCCGGTTACGTTCCGGGCGGCTCCGTGAAAGGCTATTTTCATAGGTTTTATAATTTGTTAAACATTACAAGTTAAGGATAATGACCTATAATGCTAAAAATTTTAAAATTAGTTTTGATAACTAAATTTTTAGTTATAAATTAGCATTAAGATATCTTACTGATTTACAGCCGTTGCAACGACTTAAGTTAAAACAAAAAATGGAAATTAAAGATTTGACCAAAGCTGAAGAGCAGATTATGCAAGTTTTATGGACGTTAGAAAGTGCGTTCGTAAAAGAAATTATCACGTATTTACCTGAGCCGAAACCAGCGTATAATACCGTATCTACCATTGTACGCATTCTAGAAACGAAGAACTTTATAGGTCACGAAGCATTTGGGAAATCACACAAGTATCATCCGCTTATTTCTAAAGAAGAGTATAAAAGGCACGCCACCTCAAAATTGCTAGACGGCTATTTTGAAAATTCTGTAGAAAGCATGTTCTCTTTCTTCGTAAAAGAACAAAAATTAGATTTAAGCGATGTTGACGAAATTTTAAAGATGATTAACAAATTTAAAAATAAACCCAAATGAGCTGGCCCCTTTACTTGCTGCTGCTAAATATTTACCTCATTATTTTCTACGGCTTTTATCGTTTAGTGCTTGCAAAAGAAACTTTCTTTTCACTTAACAGGATTTATTTGTTGAGCGCAGGTTTATGTTCATTGCTCATTCCTTTCGTTAAAGTAGATTGGATGGCAAAGCAGCAAATTACCGAACAAGTATACATCCAGGTTAGCCAAGCTTCAGCCATGATGGGCGCAAGCGCCAGTGTAGTGCCCGAGGAAAATACTTTAAATTGGGGATTAATCATTTCCATGGTTTATTTATTTGGTGCAATGGTTTTCTTCATCCACTTTGTGATAAAACTGTTTTTAGTAAACAAAATGTTTGTAGAGAAGAAACCTAACGTTGCTTTCTCCTTTTGGAAGAAAAAAGTAGTACAGCCAAACCTACCAGAGGCCGCTACCATAAACCATCACGAGGATATACACATTAAGCAATTGCACACCTTCGATGTGATATTTTTTGAGGTTTTAGCTATTGTAACATGGTTTAACCCTATCATCTACCTATTTAAAAAAGAAATTAAAAACGTACACGAATACTTGGCAGACAACGCCGTGGTACAACAAACAGGTAATAAAGAAGCCTATGCTTACCTTTTACTTAACCAAAGTTTCGGCCTTGGCAATACCTCAGTAATTAGTGGCTTTTCTAACAAGTCGATGGTGAAAAAAAGAATTTTTATGCTTTACAAAGAAAAATCAAAGAAAGTTGCAATACTTAAGTATGGCATTGCACTTCCGCTTTTTGGTTTGGCATTAGTAATTTCATCAGCAACACTTAAAAATAATGATGAGATTAAAGCGATATCAGAAGAAATTAAAATAACAGGCGCTAAGGAAATGGTGACCGATGTATTGTTAGACAAAAAGCAAGAAATTGCTGAAAGAGCCGACGATAAATACAGTAAGTTTTACAAGTTTTTAGCTGATAACGTAAAATACCCTAAAGAAGCCTTGTCCAAAAACATTCAAGGTAATGTAGTCGCTAATTTTATCGTTTACAACCACAAAATAACTAGCATCGTTATTAAGCCTACACTGGGGTATGGTTTTGACGAGGGAGTTAAACAAGTACTTAGAACGTTCAATGCTGACATTTTTAACAACGGCAAGTATAGCATTAAATTTGAACATAGATTAAGCGGAGCCAACTCTCCAATTTTAAATGAACAAGCACAAGCTGAAAGCGGATATACAAAACTTAACACCATTACCATAATGGGTTATAGCGTTAACGAAGACGATAAAATTCACAGCTTCGTTTCGATGGAACATCCGCCACAATTTAATGGTGGGATGGCACAGTTCTACAGATTTTTAAGCAATAATATCAGATACCCAGAAGCAGCTTCGGCCGCCGATATTAGCGGAAATGTTTTTGTTTCATTTGTAGTTGATAAGGATGGTTCTGTTAAAAACATTAAGATTGACCGAGGCTTAGGCTACGGCACAGATGAAGAAGCAGTGCGTGTATTAAGCATAAGCCCTAAATGGCAGCCAGGAACCATAAATGGCAAGGCAGTAACCGTAAAGTACAACCTCCCGATAAAATTTGCACTAGGCAAAGATAAAAACCAGCCAAAGCCAATTTTTATTGTAGACGACAAAGAGGTGGATAACATCAATTTGATTAAACGCGAAACTATTGGAGCAGTTGAAGTGGTAAAAGGTGAAGAAGCTGTAAAAAGATTTGGTGAAAAAGGTAAAAATGGTGCAGTAGTAATCACAACAAAACCAGTGACAACACAGCCTGCAGATAGTTCAAATCCGAACCTAGATGAGGAAAAGGTTTATTCTTTTGTTTCAATGGAAACACCGCCGTCTTATCCCGGGGGTATTGAAAAGTTCTACAAGTTTCTTGGGGAGAACATTAAATACCCAGCTGAGGCTTTTCAAAATAACATACAAGGAAATGTATTTGTATCTTTCACCGTAGAGAAAGATGGATCGTTAACAGATATCAAGATAGACCGCCCTTTAGGCCATGGTACAGATGAAGAAGCTGTGAGAGTACTCAAATTATCTAGGCGATGGAACCCTGGTGTGCAGAAAGGTAAAGTAGTACGCGTGAAGTACAACATCCCCATAAAATTTAGTTTAAAAAAATAACAGTTAAAGTCCGGAGCAAATCTTCGGACTTTTTTTATGGAATAAGTAGTTGTATCTCATCATTTTGTAAATTAGATACGAATGAGATATTACGCTCCATTTTTCAAAATAGTTTTCGCCTTTATAGGCATTGCAATCAATTCAAATGCCCAACTCCCGAAGTTACATGGGGGCAAATTAGAAAGAGTTTATCCAATAGATTTACAAAGACATTTAGTAACCACACTCAAATATCCTGATAAGAGCGAAAAAGCCTACCTACAGGGTAACACCGTTGCGTATTTTAGATCAACCAATAAAAAAATTAAGCTAATAGCTATTGCTCCAAAACTAGCTGATGATATAAAAAAAGAGATCATTAAAGCCTTTTCTACCTACAAAGGTGATGATTTAGCAGATGGCTTTTATGGTTTACCTCTCCGTTTTAGAATTCATAATGTGGTAACCACGATTAAGAACGAAGATTTAGAAGTTCATCAAAATTATATAGAGTTACCTTTTGTAGAAATATACACTGGCGAAGCGAGCTATTGTAACCCACAGGCTCCACATAAATATTGCGAAAATGGTACACTTCATTCTTGGATAACGATGCAAAATCCGCCAGAATACCCAGGAGGGTACAAAAGCTTCATCGAATTCACCAAATCGCAAATCGTATATCCAAATACTGCCTTAAAAAATCAAGTGCAGGGAAATGTATTTGTTTCCTTCATCATTGATAAAGACGGGATATTGAAGGAGCCAAAAATACAACGTACTTTAGGATATGGCACCGACGAGGAAGCGATTAGAGTTTTAAGACTAAGTAAAAAATGGAAACCCGGAATGGAAAATGGTAAGCCGGTAAGAACAATTTATCATCTTCCAATAAAGTTCGAGCCAAAAAAACCTTTCAATAAACCAAAACCTGCAAAAATTTACAAAGCCAAAGAACTCAATATCTCTCCACAATATCCCGGAGGAGAAGGAAAATTAAATGAATTTATCCAAGAAAATATTAATTACGATGGGTTGACTAATAAAAAAGTAAAAGGAACTTTGGTGTTAAGGGCTATTGTAGAAATGGACGGTAGTTTAAAAGAAATAAAAGCTCTAGACGATTTAGGTTATGGCACTAAAAAAGAAGCTTTAAGAATTGTACATAAATTAAAGCGCTGGAACCCTGGTATAAAAAATGGAATACCAGCTAGAACAACAGTTATTATACCCGTGAAATTTGGTCATTAAAAAAAATCCCCTCACCTGATATAGACGACGGGATTTTCTAGTACTTGTCTCGGATAGCTAATTTAACGATAAAATTTTTGATTTAGAAAAATTATTTCACTGAAATTCAAAAACTTAAACTCTTCTCAAAAAAAGCCCACTTCTAAAAAGAAATGGGCTTTTTTAATAAGTAATATATTTATATAACCTTAGTTTTTACTACCGTTTGCTTTACGTAGCTGCTCTGTTAAATAAATCTTACGTAGACGTATGCTTGCAGGAGTAACCTCAATATATTCGTCAGCTTGGATATACTCCATACATTCCTCTAAAGAGAATTTTATAGCTGGTGCAATACGAGTATTATCATCTGTACCAGAAGCACGCATATTAGTTAACGCTTTTCCTTTAACGATGTTAATTACCAAATCGTTATCACGAATGTGCTCACCTAAAATTTGTCCTTCGTAAATTTCAACTCCTGGATCAACAAAGAAACGACCTCTATCTTGTAACTTATCGATAGAATAAGCGGTAGTCATACCTTTATCCATAGAAATTAAAACACCATTTAAACGACCAGGAATAGTTCCCTTCCAGGGCTCATAAGCTTTGAAACGGTGTGCCATAATCGCTTCACCAGCAGTAGCAGTTAATACATTGTTACGTAAACCGATAATACCACGAGAAGGAATTTCAAATTCTAAATGTTGTAAATCGCCTTTTGGCTCCATAATTAACAACTCCCCTTTACGTTGAGTTACTAATTCGATTACCTTACCTGCTACATCACCAGGTACGTCAACAATTAAAGTTTCAATAGGCTCACATTTCTTACCGTCAATTTCTTTAACGATAACTTGTGGTTGGCCCACTTGTAATTCATAACCTTCGCGACGCATAGTTTCGATTAATACCGATAAATGGAGAATACCACGACCGTAAACCAACCATGAATCTGCACCTTGAGTTTCAACAACTTTAAGCGCTAAGTTTTTCTCCATTTCCTTCATCAAACGATCTTTGATACGTTGAGAAGTAACTAATTTACCTTCTTTACCAAAAAATGGAGAGTTGTTAATGGTAAACAACATATTCATTGTCGGCTCATCAATGCTAATTACTGGTAATTGCTCTGGATTTTCGAAATCTGCGATTGTATCACCAATATCAAATCCGTCAATACCTACAACAGCACAAATGTCTCCTGACTTAACTTCAGTAGTTCTTACTTTACCTAAACCTTCGAAAGTGTATAATTCTTTAACACGAGATTTTACAATTTTACCATCGCGTTTAATTAATGTAACCGGTTGGTTTTCTTTAATTGAACCTCTGTGCACACGACCAATTGCAATACGACCAACGAAAGACGAATAATCTAACGAAGTAATTTGCATTTGTAAATCGCCATCATTAACTGGCGCAGCAGGAATATGCTCTACAATTGCATCTAATAAATCGAAGAAGTTATCAGTTGGTTTTTTATAATCGGTACTCATCCAACCATTTTTAGACGAACCGTAAATTACAGGGAAATCTAACTGCTCTTCGGTAGCTTCTAAGTTAAAGAACAGCTCCCAAATTTGCTCGTAAACTTCTTCAGGGCGACAGTTTTCTTTATCAACTTTATTAACTACAACAATTGGTTTTAAACCTAAAGCCAAAGCTTTTTGCGTTACGAAACGCGTTTGAGGCATTGCACCTTCAAAAGCATCGCATAATAATAACACACCATCAGCCATTTTCAATACACGCTCTACCTCACCACCAAAATCGGCGTGACCAGGAGTATCAATGATATTAATTTTAACATCTTTGTATTGTACCGAAACGTTTTTAGACACGATGGTAATACCACGTTCACGTTCTAAATCGTTGTTATCTAGAATTAAATCTCCAGCTTGTTCGTTATCACGAAATATAGAACACGCGTGTAAAATTTTATCTACCGTAGTAGTTTTACCGTGATCTACGTGGGCTATAATAGCTATGTTTCTTATCTTTTGCATATAATGCGATTGTATTTTAGGGCGCAAAGGTACGTTATTTTATCGGTTTTTCTTGCACAAACCGTCATAAAAAATGTAATTAATTTGATGTTAACTTTTGAAAATCAAATACTTTATAATAAAGCAAGGGTTACAAGCATCAGCAAAGCAAAAACAAACCTCATATGGCAACATCGGTCCTACTTTACATTCCAATCTCTTTGTTTGCAGTAACAAAAATCAAGCAAGCAAAAAATAAGCTAGGCCATCAAACTTGGTCAACTCCACCAAACAAAAAGGATTTACATTGCAATCAGGTTTAAAGAACAAAAACCTGTAAAAAAGAAACGGGGACTCGGCATACCACCTTGTCCCCGCCATCTAAATTAACGCTCTCAATAGTATAAACTACTAATCGTTATAAATATTGTATCGACCTGATAAAAAATTAAAATTATTTTGAAAAAGCCCATTCTATAAATTTCGGCAAGGCAGCAGCCCAGCTTGGCACGTCATGCTTGCCGCCAACCATTTCATAATAAAACACATGTTCAGGCCTAGTTACCCCTTTTTTTGCAAGCTCCTTAATCACATCGACAGTATCATCTATCGAATCAATAATAAAATTTTGGTTCCGATCCGCTTTCTCATCTTCCGTGCCACACATCAGCCAAAACTTCAAATCAGGCGCTTGCTCAGTATCCCTAATTACAGCATGCAGTATCCTATCTTCATCAGTATATCCATCAACCAAATCTTTACTTCTCCACCAAAACGAACCCGAGAATGCGCCTATCTTATTAAACACGTCGCTATGGTGCCAAGCAATATCAAAGGCAGTAAGTCCGCCTAACGAAAACCCTGCTATAGCCTTAATTCCCGAAAACCCCTGCCGAACTTGTTTGTGCAAAAAAGGTAATAATTCGTTAACCACAAATTTGGAATATAAGTCAGCTTTGCTGCCACGATTCTTAAAATCCGGTCGATTAGCCACGCCATATTCCAACAAGCGCCATTCACCTGCTCTAATACCTACAACCAGTGTGGGCTCAATCTTTCGAAACTGGTAGAGCGCACCCAATGCCTCCTCTAAATTCATTTGGGCCAAATCTTGCCCATCATTTACCAGTAAAAGGTTTAATTTTTCATTTCCTGCTAAATTTTCAGGCATGTAAATATCGATCTCCACTTTGCGCTGAAGAAATTCTGACTGTATTTGAAGTTTATTTTTGATAATCAATTGTATTAAAAAAAGCTGAATGCTTGCGAATATTGGTACAAATGTAATAATCTTTAAAATAGCGGTAAACCTTATATTCCATATACGTGTAAAAATTTTTAAATGTTGTTTCCTCATTGAAAATGATTTACCTACCTTAAAGTCTGAAATCCATTATTTATGAAAGAAACGCTTCGCAAATGGCACAGCCACAGCCTAGGTAAAGAAATTGAGACACTAGTTTTTGGTCACAGCGGCTACCCCATTATTCTCTTTCCGACCAGCATGGGAAGGTATTATGAAAATAAGGACTTCAAGCTGATCCAATCAGTAGAAAATTTTCTCAACGAAGGCAAAATCAAAATCTATTGCCCAGACAGTATAGACGATTTAAGCTGGTACAATAAAGGAATTACGCCCGAAAGCCGTGTTAAAAACCATCTTTTATACGACAGATTTTTACTTGAGGAGTTAGTTCCATTAGCTAAAACCGAAACAAGTCATCAAAAAATTATTACAGCAGGTTGTAGTTTTGGAGGCTACCATGCAGCAACTTTTGCATTCAGACATCCATGGCTAACTAGCCACATGTTTAGTTTGAGCGGTGCTTTTGATATTAGGAACCAACTCGACGGCTTTTACAGTGACGACGTGTATTTTTGTAACCCTGTAGATTTTCTTCCAAACAACATCAACCCAGAGCTTTGGCAAATTAAAATCGTTTTGGGTACTTCAGACCGAGATATATGCAGAGGGGACAACGAGCGGCTTTCGCATATTTTAGCAGAAAAGGGGATTAACCATTGGTTAGATATACGTGAGAATGCAGACCACGACTGGCCAATTTGGCGTGAGATGTTTCCAGAATATATCTATCAATTATAAATTAAATCATAACATTATTAAAAACATAAAGCCCATGAAAAAAATTGGAATTTTATTCGGACAAGAACGTTCCTTTCCGCAAGCCTTTGTAGACAGGGTGAATCAAAAAAATATTAAGGGCATTGTTGCCGAATTTGTGAAAATTGATAAAGTTTTTCAAGCAGAGAAACCAGAGTATGCTGTAATCGTTGACAGAATCTCGCAAGATGTCCCTTTTTACAGGGCTTATTTGAAAAATGCTGCCATGGGGGGCACGGCTGTAATTAACAACCCGTTTTGGTGGAGTGCAGATGAGAAGTTTTTCAATAATGCATTAGCCGAAAATATCGGAGTGCCCGTACCAAAAACAGCGCTAATACCGTCGCGAGAACATCCCACTGATACGAACGAAAATTCGTTTAGCAATTTAGTAATGCCGTTTGACTGGGATGCAATTTTTGAATACACAGGCTTTCCGGCCTACATGAAGCCTTTTGACGGCGGGGGATGGAAAGACGTTTATAAACTACGCAGCAAGGAAGAGTTTTTCGAAAAACATAGCGAAACTAAACAAGCAGTAATGATGTTGCAAGAGGAGATTATCTTTGAAGATTATTTTAGATGTTATTGCATTGGTGGCAAGCATGTTCATATTATGCAATATGAACCACGTAACCCACATCATTTAAGATACGTTATTGATGGCCCGAAACCTAGCGAAAAACTTTTGAAGACAATTAAAGATTATACAATAAAATTGAACCAATATCTAGGTTACGATTTTAATACTGTTGAGTTTGCCGTTAGAAATGGCGTACCTATGGCCATCGATTTCTGTAACCCCGCACCAGATGCTGGTTTAGAAAGTGTAGGTGCCGATAATTTTGAGTGGGTAGTAGAAACGGCGGCAAACTATGCCATCGAAAAAGCACAAGCACAAGAATTTGGAAAAGACAATTTAACCTGGGGAAATTACGTTAAAACCTCTGCAGCTAAAACGTCCCTAGTGGCGAAAGCATCAAAAACGAAAACACCAGCAAAAAAATCAACAAAATAACGTTCTAAAAACATAAAACATGAACGAGTTTACCTTAGGTATTGAAGAAGAATACATGGTTATAGACCCTGTAACGAGGGAACTTACCTCCCACGATCAAAAAATTGTTGAGGCTGCACAAAAGATACACAAAGATCAAGTTAAGGCAGAGATGCACCAAGCGGTAGTTGAAGTAGGGACTGGCATTTGTAAAAATACAGACCAAGCTAGAGAGGAAATATCGCAACTAAGAAAAACTGTGGCACAACTTGCTGGCGAGCAAGGATTAAGAATTGGAGCCGCTGGCACCCACCCTTTCTCGCATTGGGAAAAACAGCTAATTACTGAGCACCCACGTTATAGTGAAATCGTTAATGAATTGCAGGAAGCAGCCAGATCTAATCTCATCTTCGGTTTACACGTACACGTGGGCTTCCAGTCCAGAGAATTAGCCATTCATATTGCCAATCAGGTTCGATATTTTTTGCCGCATATTTTTGCCCTTTCCACCAATTCGCCTTTCTGGGAGGGACGAAATACTGGGTACAAATCTTTTAGAACCAAAATATTTGACAAGTTTCCTCGTACCGGAATTCCCGATATTTTTAACAGTATTGAAGATTATGATAACTACGTAAAACTCCTAATAAAGACCAACTGTATAGATAATGCCAAAAAGATATGGTGGGATATCAGAGTACATCCGTTCTTTGAAACGATTGAGTTTAGAGTTTGTGACTGCCCAATGCTTATAGATGAAACGATGGCCTTTACTGCATTATTTCAAGCATTATGTGCTAAACTTTACAAACTTCGCCTGCAGAACCTAAACTTTATCTCCTACAGTAGAGCTTTAATCAACGAAAATAAATGGAGAGCAGCCCGCTACGGAATTGATGGGAACTTAATAGATTTTGGAAAAGAAATGGAGGTAAATTGTAGAAACTTGGTATTAGAGTTGTTAGATTTTATTGATGACGTTGTAGATGAACTAGGAAGTAGAGCAGAAATAAATTACGTTCATAAGATTTTGGCCAATGGCACCGGTGCCGACAGACAACTTGCCATATTTGAGCAAACGCAGAGCTACGAATCTGTAGTTGATTATATTACAACGCAAACTTTAATAGGTGCCCAATAGGAAAAGATGAGTGATTCAAAGCACATAAAAGTTGCCGTTATTGACATGAATAACGGAGTCCCTAACCAGGGGATGAGAGGGATATTGGAAATATTGCATCGGTACAGGGTGTATAATCAGTTGCAGTTAGAAGTAGATGTTTTTGATATTAGACAGCGTGGTGAAATACCCGATTTAAGCTACAATATCTACATTTCAAGCGGCGGTCCTGGCAGTCCATTTGATGGCGAAGGGACAAAATGGGAAAATGATTTTTTTGAGCTACTAACCAACATCGATGAATACAACTTAAATAATGATGAGAAGAAACATGTGTTCTTAATTTGCCACTCGTACCAATTGGCGTGTCGCAAATATGATATTGCCGATGTAACATTGAGAAAATCGACTGCTTTTGGCATTTTCCCAATGACTTTGAGTACCGACGGTAAAAACGAACCTCTTTTTAAAGGCTTACGCAATCCTTTTTTTGCAGTTGACAGTAGAAATTGGCAAGTGGTAAACCCAAAATTAGATACTTTAGATAAGATGGGCGCAAAAATACTCGCCATAGAGAAAAACCGACCTCATGTAACCTTAGAACGCTGCGTTATGGCTATCCGCTTTTCACCCTACGTTATAGGCACGCAATTTCACCCAGAGGCCGATGCCATTGGCATGAAGCTTCACTTTTCTTATCAGGAGAAAAAACAAACAATCATTAGCCTACATGGAGAGGCCAAATACAACGTTATGATTGATAGCTTAGAGAACCCTAATCGGATTATGCTCACACAAAGTGTAATTTTGCCTAACTTTTTAACAAACGCTATTGGCATGCTACACGCCGTATCGTAAAAACATCAAAAACACCTATGATTAAAAAGTATAGAGAAGCCTTTAATCACAGCTTTAGCACAACCAAATACGCGGCGTTTTTAGCCATGTTGGGCGCCGGGCATTCAGAAATAACCTTTCGGGTTGCCGAAAGTCCAATTTTCATCCCTGTTGACTTAAAAGAGAAACTCATAAAAGCAGGCAACGATATCATTAATATTATTAAACAGCCAAATTTTAAGGCACTTACTGAAAATGCAATTCCGGAGTTGTGGAGAGTTCCAAACGAAAATGATCATCCTCATTTTCTGACTTTTGACTTTGGTCTTTGCAAAGACAGCAACGGAGAAATTGTCCCTATGCTTATTGAGTTACAAGGCTTCCCTTCCTTGTACGGTTTTCAATCTCACTTAGCAAGCAATTATAAAAAATCATTCGATTTGGAAGAAGATTTTTCACCATACTTTAATGGGCAAACCGAAGAGCAATATATCAAATTATTAAAAAAGGTACTTTTAGGCCAGCACGAGTCCAAACATGTGGTGTTAGTAGATGTAGATGCCGCCACACAAAAAACAGCAATTGATTTTTGGATTACTGCAGAAAAAACTGGCATAAAGGTTTTATCGTGGCAAACGCTAATAAAAAAAGGTAAAAAATTATTCTATAAAGATGGCGAAGAAACGATCGAGATCAAAAGGCTCTACAACCGACTAATTTTTGATGAAGTGGCTGATAGTCCTGAAATATTTGACGGGAATTTCGACCCACGGGAGGCAGTAGATGTAGAATGGGTAACGCACCCCCATTGGTTTTACAGAATTAGCAAATACACCATGCCTTTTCTTAAAGGCAAATTTGTCCCAGAAACTCGCTTTCTAAGCGATGTAAAAGAAATACCTACAGATTTAGAGAACTATGTATTAAAACCCTTGTTTTCGTTTGCGGGCTTAGGAGTTATCATCGACATAAAAGCTGAAGATATCAGGAAAATTAAAGATCCGCAAAATTGGATTTTGCAAAAAAAGGTGATTTACGAACCTGTAATATTATCGCCTGATGGCGGTGTTAAAGCAGAAATTAGGCTAATGTATTTGTGGCCAGAGGGCGAAGAGCCTCAACTGTGCATTAATTTAGCTCGATTAAGCAAAGGCAAAATGATAGGCGTACGTTACAATGCCAATTTCGACTGGGTGGGCGGTTCTATTGGTTTAATGAGTGCAACGAACGCTAAAACTTGACATAAAACTGAAGCAGCTCGTTGCTAATTAATTTATATTTGTAATATGGACATCCAGTTTGTAATAATGATAATTATTTTCGTTGCCGCACTGTTATACGTGGCCCGAATAATCTATCGTGCTATTGCACCCAAGAAAAATTCCTGTGCAAGCGGATGTGGTAAATGTGGGGTCGATTTTAGCAACATTCCATCCCCAAAAAATAAGTAATGCTCGAGAAATTTCAACACTATCTTAAAGAACGCCTATCCATCACAGAAGAACAGGCGCAAGAAGCCACGAGTTGTTTAAAAAGCAAAACCTTTAAAAAGGGATCTCGCATTTTAACGCCTGGCGATTTAAGGTCAGACACCTTCTTTATCAACGAAGGTCTGTTGAGGTACTATTCTATCGATGAAAAAGGAAAGGAACACATTTTACAATTTGCTCCAGAAAACTGGATGATTTCGGATAGAGACAGTGCCGTTTTTAATCAACCATCCATTTTCTTTATTGATGCAATTGAAAACACCGAAGTGTTAGTAGTACCTAGCAATTTTTACAGTGAAATTCAAGAAACACTACCTCATATTTTAGAACTGAACGTGATGATGCTGCATAACTCGATAAGATTTATGCAAAAACGCATCAATATGCTGCTTAGTGCCACAGCAGAAGAAAGGTATCTAGACTTTATCAAACTATATCCCAACCTAACGCTACGCGTACCGCAGTGGATGATTGCCTCTTACCTTGGAATCACTCCAGAGTCGCTGAGCAGAGTACGAAAAGATCTCGCCAAGAGACATTTCTAATCCAAATAAAGTCAATTACTTATCATACATCAATAAAGCCTAAACATTAGGACCCTAACTTTGTTGCATAATTTTAAAACTTAAAGAATTAAAATATGGCAACTACAAAATGGGCACTAGACCCAACACATAGCGAACTACAATTTAAGGTAAAGCATTTAATGATTTCTACCGTTACTGGTAACATCAAATCGTTCAGCGCTGAATTGGAAGCCAACAACGACAATTTTGACAACGCTAGCGTGAGTTTTTCTGGAGATATTGATTCGATTGATACCGGAAATACAGACAGAGATAATCATTTAAAAAGCGGAGATTTTTTCGACGCAGATCAATTTCCGTCTATTTCTTTTAAATCAACAACAGTTGAAAAAGATGGCGACGATTACGCAGTTACGGGCGACTTAACGATTAAAGGAATAACGAAATCCTTAAAACTAAATGCAGAATTTGGTGGCATAGCCACAGATCCTTGGGGAAACACAAAAGCTGGTTTTACTTTAAGTGGTAAAATTAAACGATCGGAATTTGGTTTAACTTGGAATGCAGCATTAGAAACTGGTGGTGTAATGGTAAGTGAAGAGGTTAAAATTTTAGGCGAATTACAATTCGTTAAACAAGCATAACAAAAGGAGGCAACATGCCATCAATCAAAAATATTTCCGCAGTACTTTCGCCGCCAAATCATCATATGGTTGGCGATGGCTTCAGGGTACATAATTTTTTCCCTAGCGGATATAAGATAAAAATGGATCCATTTTTCTTACTAGATTATAATTCTAAGTTCGAATTTGGACCAACGGATAAGCCGAGAGGGGTGAGCGTTCATCCGCATCGAGGTTTTGAAACCGTAACCATTGCCTATCAAGGGGCTGTAGCGCACCATGATAGTGCAGGTAACAGTGGCGTAATTTACCCTGGAGATGTACAGTGGATGACAGCTGCCAGTGGGATTCTACACAAAGAATACCACGAAGAAAATTTTAGTAAAAAAGGCGGCTTCTTTCAAATGGTCCAGTTGTGGGTAAACTTGCCTGCTAAAGACAAAATGTCTAAACCAAAATATCAAGCATTAGCACATGCCGACATCCCCAAAGTTCAAATTGAAGGGGGTGCCTCGGTTGAAGTAATTGCAGGAAATTACAAAGGCACAAAAGGTGCAGCTTCTACTTTCACGCAAATGGAAGTTTATAACCTTAAGCTCATTAAAGGAGCAGAAGTTGTGCTAAGTACACCCGAAAGTTATAACACTGCTTTATTGGTGATTGAGGGAGAAGTTGAAGTAAACGGAACCAAGGCAACTACCGACCACATGGTACATTTCGAAAACGAAGGCGAAGAGATAAAGATTACCGCTTCCCAAAATGCAATTTTTTTATTTTTATCTGGTGAGCCGATAAAAGAGCCTATTGCACAATACGGACCATTTTTAATGAATAAGCCCGAAGAATTGCAACAAGCTATTGCGGATTACAACACGGGAAAATTCGGATATTTAGAAGAATAATATTGGTTTTAACTTGTTTCTTTTATCCTCTAGTGAAAGCGATGCGTCAGAAAAATTAATATTAGAAATTAAGCTAAATTTAAATACCTTTCTAGTGTCCCCGATTGGGCGACTAGAGAGGTGTTTTCTCTATTAGACAGACCGCGTATGCTACTACGCCTTCTTCCCTGCCAATAAATCCCATAGTTTCGTTAGTAGTCGCTTTGATAGAAATATCATCAACACTAATCTCCATGGCATTTGCAATGTTTTGCTGCATCTCAGTAATGTAAGGAGTAATTTTTGGCGCTTCCAAACACAACATCGCGTCGATATTACCCACTGCATAGCCTTTATCTTTCAGTAGTTTAACCGTTTCTTTTAACAAGATTAAACTAGATATCCCCTTCCACTGCGGGTCAGTATTCTTAAAATGAAACCCAATATCTCTTAAATTTGCCGCTCCCAACAAAGCATCGCAAATCGCATGCAATAGCACGTCGGCGTCTGAATACCCAAAAGCTCCCTTGTGGTGTTCTAAATTTACACCCCCAACAACAAACGGATGTCCATCTTTCAATTGATGAACATCAAACCCAAAACCTACCTTTATACGCATTATTTTCCTACCTTATCGAAATTCAACATCAAACTAAATCTTAAAGTGTTTGCCAACGGACTATTTTGTGGATCGGCAACCAAATAAGAAAAGTCTAAGTTAAACATATTGTATTTCAATCCGCCACCTATAGTGAAATATCTTCGATCTCCTTTTTGCGGATTTTCATGGAAATACCCTGCTCTAACGGCAAACTGTTGATTATATGTATACTCCACTCCTGTGGAGATTGCTACTTCTTTTAACTCCTCGCTGAAACCTCCAGGTGCGTCATTAAACGAACCTAAAATACCAGAAGGAACAGATCGGTCTGGATCTTTCCCTGCGATAATTTTTCCATCGATGTCTCTTATGGGCTGTGTGGGTACCATCAATTTATTAAAGTCTAATGCAAAAACAAATTGATTATAATCATCTATAATGAATGTTGTAGCACCTCCAAGTTTCATATTTGCTGGCAGAAATGGCTTTTCGGCTGTCTCAGCAAAGCTGACTTTCGTACCTATATTAGATAAGTTTAAGCCGGCAGATAAAATAGCATCTGTTCCGAATAACACTGTTGGTTTCTTGAAAAAAGCAGACACATCTACCGCCAAAGCTGTACCCGCTTTTTGCTGGCTTCCACTTACTTGGCCAGAGGTTAAATTCGATCGTATAAATCTCGCCGAGGTTCCTAAAGAAAAATTTTCACCAAACTTCCTCGCATAAGTCGCGTCGAAAGCGAGTTCATTTGGACTAAACACGCCTTGTTGTGCTCCAAAATCGTCGGTTAATGAAATTTCACCTAAAGAAAAAAACCGCAATGAGCCACCGATAGTAGTCTTGTCATCTACCTGGTAAAAACCACTTAAATAAGCTAAATTGATATCTGGAACTAAGTTTTTTAACCACGGACTGTAAGACAAGCTCACCCCATAAGGACGTTCCAAAAATGCTAACTTGGCAGGGTTTATACTCATCGCGTTTCCGTCTGGCAAAACCGCCACTCCTGCGTCACCCATGGCGCCAGAGCGGGCATCAGGTGTGATCAATAAAAATGGAACACCTGGATAGACTCCATTGTTTTGATCAGTACTACTTCCCGATGACTGCTGAGCGTATAATGGTACAGTTGCAATCAGTAAGATTAATAAAGTAGTTTGTTTGAGTAAATTTGGTTTCATCATCAACTTGTAAGGATACGCAATTTAGTAAGAGTTCGGCAAATTCAAAGCATCGGCCATTTATAGTAGTAAACTAACGAACTTAACTCCTAAATATTGTAGTGCAACAAAAAAATCTATTTTAGCGTCATTAAATAATTCAACTAGGCAAATTGAGCATGTCTTATTAGAAATTACTCTTAAATTAATTTAGCAAAAGCCCTTTACAATATCTAGCACGATAAAACGTTAGAAGCTAGAATTTGGTGTTTTCTATTAAGTATGGAGGTTGCATTTTTTCCTCTAGAACAGGCTTTATATTACAATTATCTACAAATTTTGTTTCAGTAGAATAATTTTTGTGTATTTTTAACGACAAATGTGCAATGTGCAAACATATGAATAGATATTTTTTATACTCACTAGTATCGTTATTTGGTGCCGCTTTATTAAGCTCTTGCGGATCAGGAAAGAAAGGAAGTGCTGTATCTGAAAAAACTGGCTACGCTTACAATAAGCGAGAAAATGGCGGTTTTGAAGTTAAAAAGAACTTTAAAAGAGGGCCAGGTCCGGGTTTAATTGAAATCGAAGGTGGTGAATTTATCATGGCAGGTAGTGCTATAGATGTTCCTGGCCAAGATTTAAGTAGTTACAATCACAAAAGACAAGTAACAGTAAGTTCATTTTATATGGATGAAACTGAAGTATCTAACACCGATTGGTTAGAATATTTACACTGGATTAAAACCAATTTCCCTCCGGGTGCAAGTGCCGAAAATGCTGAATATTACTATAGCTCCCTACCAGACACTTTGGTTTGGAGAAGACCTTTGTCTTACAACGAGCCTTACGTAAACAATTATTTACGTCATCCCGCTTACCAAGATTACCCTGTAGTAGGCGTTACTTGGCAACAAGCCAATGCCTATTGCGAATGGCGTACAGACCGTGTAAACGAGTACATCCTTAGACAAAAAGGGATTATGACTTCATTTAAGGATAAAGGCAAACCTTCAGGCAACAACGCCACCGCGGCAACTCCTAGTGCCACAACTCCGTTTAATACCGAAGCGTATCTTAATGATCAAATTAAAGATGTTGGCAAAAAAGCGCCGCTTGATTTAGCTAACGGAAAAGGTAAAAATGACAGAAGAAATGTAAGATTAGAAGACGGTGAAATTTTCCAACCTTATCGCTTACCAACAGAGGCAGAGTGGGAATACGCAGCCTTAGGTTTAATCGGAAATACTCAGTATTCGAATATTTCAGAAAAGAAAATCTATCCATGGAATGGCTTAGGTATCACTTCGGCAAAGAAATCTACACGAGGCATGATCCTAGCCAACTTTAAACGTGGAAAAGGTGATTACATGGGCGTAGGCGGTTCATTAAATGATAAAGGAAGTATCACTGTTTCTGTTCGAAGCTTTACCCCTAATGATTTTGGCTTGTATAATATGGCCGGAAACGTTAACGAATGGGTAGCGGATGTTTACCGTCCTGCAACATTTGAGGCTACAGAAGGTTTAAATCCATTTAGAGGTAACGAATATAAAGATAAAGTTAGAGATCCTAAAACCAGCGAAATTAAACTGAACACAAAAGGAACTCCTGAAATGAAACCCGCGGTAACTGGCGTTAAACAAACTTGGCAGCAATTGCAAGCTGGAACATTACCAGATTCTACTTACCGAGCTGACCAAAGAGGTTTTAGAGATGAGCAATCTGATCTATACGGTATCACTACATTGATAAACGATAAGTCTAGAGTTTACAAAGGCGGTTCGTGGAATGACCAAGCAATGTGGTTAAACCCTGCAGCAAGAAGACACTTGCAAGAAGACGAGTCGACCGCTGATATTGGATTCCGTTGTGCAATGACAATGTTGGGTGCTTCTGAAGTTAAATCGGCAGGCAAGCCACAATTTAAAAACAAAGCAACTAAACCTTTCAAGGTAAAGTAACCCAAGTATAAATAAAGCATAAAAAAGGCATTTGAATTAATTCAAATGCTTTTTTGATTCATTAGATTATCAGGTCGTGCTAGTTTGATAAAGCATACTGAACAATATTAGCGCCCATTTTTAAAGCATTTGTTCTGCTTTCTTGGGTATCCGAAGGATAAGTACCATAATCTTCCCATCCATTCCCCAAATCGGTTTCAAAAGTATAATAACAAATTATTCTGCCTTTGTATATTAAGGCAAAACCCTGAGGACGTTTATTGTCGTGCTCGTGTATTTTGGGTAAACCATTAGGGAATTTATATTTCTGATGGTATATTTTATGATTGCTGGGAAGTTCAACGAAATCAAGCTCAGGAAAAACCTTTTTCATTTGCGGCCTAATAAACTTATCTAAGCCATAGTTATCATCTATATGAATAAAGCCTCCCCCAATCAAATATTTGCGCAAATTGAGTTGCTCTTGTGCGTTAAACGTCACATTGCCGTGCCCAGTCATGTAAACGAAAGGATAGTAAAAGATTTCGGCACTCCCCACTTCAACAGTGGCTTCATCTGCCGCGAAATTCGTTCCCAAATTACGATTACAGAAATTGACTAAATTGGGCAAGGCTGTTCGATTAGCATACCAATCTCCGCCACCGCTATACTTCAACTTTGCCATACGATAAGTTGGCGGACCAAAAGACAATAACACTAAAGTAGTGCTAATGAACAGACAGGAAAGTGTAAATGGGGAGTTTAATTTTAAAAAAGCACGTGGTCTTATCATCTATTTAAATAATTGATCTCGAAGCAAGCAGCTAAACCAGCCGTTTCGGTACGCAAACGCGTATTACCTAAAGTTACTGGTTTAAAACCTTTTTCCAAAGCTAAGTCTATCTCCTTAGTTGAAAAATCTCCTTCTGGACCAATTAATATTAAATATTTTTGATGTGCTTTAATGAGTTGAGTGATTGCTTTTCGCTCAGCGTTATCCTCACAATGGGCAATTAGATTAATATCGGCGTCGTTTGCTTTCAAAAACTGGCTGAAAGTAACGGCCTCATTCACTTTTGGATGATAAGCCGTTAAAGATTGTTTAACAGCCGAAGTAACAACTTTTTCTAAGCGTTCAATCTTTACCACTTTCCGTTCTGATCTGTCGCAAATGATTGGAGTAATTTCATCAATACCAATTTCTGTGGCCTTTTCTAGAAACCACTCGATACGATCAATATTTTTGGTGGGCGCTATCGCGATATGCAGATGATGGTTGCGCTTTCCAAACTCCGTCCGTTTGGCCACCACCTGTAAGTGTACCGCCCTTTTGGTGGCTTCCACGATTTCTGCGGTATACAAGCCTCCTTTTCCATCAATAAGATGAACTTTATCGCCGCTTTTAAGTCTTAAAACCTTATTACAGTGATTGCTCTCTTCCTCACTTAATGTATAAGAATCAGCTACGATATCAGGAGTATAAAACAGATGCATGCAAAAATTTCTAATGTATATCTACCGCGTCTGTTTTGTTGATCACCATCTCTAACTTTACCGTTTCGATGTTCTGCTCCGTTTTCTTTAATATCGTGAAAAGGTAACCATAACAAGATTCACTATCACCTACTTCTGGTATTTTACCAAACGCATGAGATACTAGGCCTCCAATAGTATCGAAATCTTCGTCTTCTGGTAAATCGTGTGGTAGGTACTCATTAACATCGTAAACCGTTGCATAAGCACTAACGATATATTCTACGTCAGATACCTTTTCTACCATTGGTTTCTCTTCATCGTATTCATCCTGGATTTCACCAACAATCTCTTCTACAATATCTTCGAGCGTAACCATACCAGCCGTGCCACCAAACTCATCTAAAACAATGGCAATTTGAATGCGCTTCTGTTGCAACTCACTCAACAAATCGTTAATCTTTTTTGTTTCCGGAACGAAATAAGGTTTTCTAATGATATCCGTTAACTTCCAATCCTTATTAGAAGCAAGTAGTGGCAAAACATCTTTAGCGTGGATAATCCCGACAATTTTATCAATAATCTCATCGTAAACTGGAAGTCTAGAATAACCTTCGGACACAATAGTGCTTACTACCTCATCTATACTAGTGTTTAATTCTACTCCCGATATTTTTGTACGAGGTACCATGATGTTCTTAACAACGCGTTCGTTAAAATCAAAAACGTTTTTAATTAACTCGTGCTCACTATCCTCTAATGCACCACTCTCCTTACCTTGGTCCAGTAAATATTGAAGTTCTTCGTTACTATGCAGAGCTTCGTGCCCGCCCGCTGTATTAATTCCAAATGGTTTTAGTAGTATTGCGGCAAAACCGTTTAACAGCCAAATTGCTGGTCTAAATAAAACGTAAAATGCATGTAGTGGCCAAGCCACAAATAGAGTGGTAGCAACTGGGCGTTGAATAGCTAAGGATTTTGGAGCCAATTCACCAAACACAATGTGCATGATGGTAATGATCGAAAAAGCAATCGCTGTAGAAATTGTTGTAATTAATGCTTCCGCTATCCCAAAATTAGCTAAAGAATCATGAATAATTTCATGCATTACCCGCTCACCAACAACGCCCAGCCCCAGCGAAGCCAATGTTATTCCTAACTGAGTAGCCGCCAAATATCCATCCAGATGATGCAAAATAGATTTTGCCATTTTGCCTACACTACTACCTGATTTCGCCTTAATCTCAATTTGTGAAGCTCTTACCTTTACAATTGCAAATTCGGCAGCTACGAAAAACCCATTTAAAAAGACTAAAAATAGCGCAAAAATTAGGCGCAAACCAATAGAGCTTCCCTCAATAGACGGAGCGCTAGCTAATGCTAGTACTGTACTTGGAAATTCAAAATTGAATAATGTTACTAGGGGGATGCTGACGGAGTAAATCATTAAGAATTATCTAAATGTTTTATTATAGAGTTCAATACTTTCATTGATCACTTTATGCGCATATCTAACGCCTAAAAGATGCTCTATGGTTACTTGTTTATTTTCTAAGGCCTTATAATCCTGAAAGAATTTTACGATTTCTTTCATGGTGTGTGGAGGTAGATCTGCTAGATCATTGATGTAGTTTACAGACATATCATTTTTCGCTACCGCGATAATTTTATCGTCTTGTTCACCATTATCAATCATGTGCATTACACCAACTACTTTAGCTTCAATAATTGTCATTGGATACACATCCACTGAACATAATACCAAAATATCTAATGGATCTTTATCATCACAATAAGTTTGCGGAATAAAACCATAATTTGCCGGGTACATTACCGACGAGAACAATACTCTGTCTAATCTAATTAGGTTAGAATCTTTATCTATTTCGTATTTCGCTTTTGATCCTTTTGGGATTTCAATAATTGCATTAACTGTTTCAGGTAAGTTCTCACCTGGAGATACACTGTGCCACGGATGCGTTTCTTCTTTAATCATCTTTCTTTTAAATCTCTGTGTCGTCTAAATTATTAGTACTCTTTGCTATTTTATTTTTTACAAAGGTAATAACTAATGGTATTGTTGTTATTAAAATAAATCCAAATATGATATAAACTAGATATTCTTCAATTTGTGTAGCAAAACGCTTGCCGAGAAAATATCCGAGTAATGTTAACGAGCAAATCCATAGGAGTGCCCCAAAAACATTGTAGATAATAAACCGCCTAAAATCCATTCGTATAAGCCCCGCCACAATTGGTGCAAAAGTTCTTACTATTGGTACAAACCGGCCCATAATTAAGGCGAATGCGCCTTGTTTACGGTAGTATTGTTCTGCTGTTTTTAGAAATTTCTTTTTGAAGAAAAAAGTATCCTTTCTGGTGTGTAAAACGGGTCCAGTTTTTTTGCCAAACCAATAGCCTACAAAATTTCCAGAAATTGCGGCGATAATTAGTGTCACTACCAGCACATAAATATTCACATCTAGTTTACCTGTGGCCACAAACATCCCTGCTAAAAAAAGCAGATAGTCGCCGGGTAAAAAGAAACCGAAAAAAAGTCCAGTTTCCGCAAAAATAACGAATACAACTAGGTAGAAGCCGCCCTCTCTCAGTAGTTTTTCAGGATCAATAAGATGCTGTAAGTAGTTCCAAAATTGCTCCATAGCTACAATTATCCCTAAAACTACAAATAAAATTCTATAAGATAGTTATATCAAATTTAAAATAATAGATGGGTAAACACCTATTACTAAAATTGCTATAGCAGAAATTACCAGCACCACTTTGTACTGCATTGGCGTCTCCAGAACGATCTCTTTACCTTCATTAAAGTACATTGCTATAATTACCCTAAAATAGTAATAGAAGCCAACCAAGGCGTTTAAAATGGCAATCACTACCAAAATAACTTTGTAGTTCTCTAGTACATTTAAGAACATCACATATTTACCAATAAAGCCCGCTGTTAAAGGAATACCGGCTAATGATAACATTGCAATAGTAAGTGTTAACGCTGCTAACGGATTACGTTTTGCTAAGCCGTTAAAACTTTCAATTTCATCAGATCCTGTTTTTTGTTTCACGTTAATTAATACCGCAAAAGCGATGATACTTGCAAAAGTATAAGCTGCTGCATATACCAAAACGTTACTTGCTGAGTTAGCACTGATAACAATTAGCGAAAACAATAAATAACCTGCGTGCGAAATACTTGAATAAGCAAGCATGCGCTTAAAATTCTTTTGATAAAGCGCCATGATATTACCTACGCACAGCGTGATGATAACAATCACAAATAAGGCTGGCATCCAAAAATCGTGTAATGGCACGAAAGCGCCTGCGAACAGGCGTAAAAAAGCTGCAAATCCAGCTGTTTTAACTACAGTAGACATAAATGCAGTAATTAAAGACGGAGAACCCTCATACACATCTGGTGTCCAGAAGTGGAAAGGTGCAGCACCAACTTTAAAACATAAACCTACCATAATTAGAATGATACCTGGGTAAAATAATGGCGAAACTTCTGTTATACTGTTCACCAAAATATTTTGAATTACATCGATATCGAAAGAACCAGTTGCACCATAAATTAAAGCGATACCAAACAATAAAAAGCCGGTAGAAAACGCTCCCATTAAAAAGTACTTCAATGATGCTTCGTTGGATGCAAAATTAAGTTTTCGAATGCCCGCCAAAATATAAAGCGATACAGACATGATCTCTAAACCGATGAACAACATCGATAAGTTTTTGTAAGAAACCATAATCAAGATGCCGCACAAGGCGAAAAGTATCAAGGTAAAATACTCTGCTATATTAGGGCTACCTTCGGCAAAATAACGTTGCGTTAGTAAGAAAATTAGTAAAGTACCAACAATAGAGATTACGGAAAATGCCACAGCGAAATTATCCATGTTCATCATTCCGAAATGAACGGTAGGATTATTCCATGAGCAGAAGGCAAAACCTAAAGAAACTACTAGACCAAGCAGGGTTAATGGCAATAAAGCTTTTCTCGCTTTAAATAAGCCTGCATAAAGTACTACTAAAGCCGTAACGGCAATGGTTATAATAATATTCATCTGTTAATTAACCCCTGCTAATTTTTGATTAATCTGTTCTAATAACTGTTGTATTGATGCTTCTGATAAATGCAAAAGTGGTTTAGGATAAACTCCAATTGCAATAATTAAAACACAAATGGTATACAACACAATTTTCTCTGTTCCTGCGATATCTTTAAAAGATGCTGTTCTTTCATTTGTTTCGCCGAGCATAATGTTTTGGTAACTTCTAAACATATAAACTGCGCCGAAAATGATGGTTAATCCAGCAACAGCACCTAACCATGGGTTATAGCTGAAAATACTGATCAACAATAAAAACTCCCCGATAAAACCGTTGGTGCCTGGCAATGCTACCGTACCCAACAAAATAATTAAGAAAGTAATTGCTAAATGAGGTGCAACTTTTGCTAAGCCTCCTAACTCATCTACATTGTTAGTTTGTAAGCGTGAGTAAATGATATCTAGCACGAAAAATAAACCCACAACGTTAATACCGTGGCTTAACATTTGGATCATACTCCCTTGCAAGCCTTGAGCACTTACAGTAAAAATACCTGCAGCAATTAAGCCTATGTGACTGATTGAAGAATAAGCTACCAAACGTTTTGCATCTTTTTGTTTAAAAGCGATGACAGCTGCGTATAATACGCCGATGACAGCTAATACGATTACAATGTAAGTCCAATCTTCTACGCCTTGTGGTACAATTGGAAGTAACCATCTGATTACGCCATAAATACCCATCTTCAGCATAATACCTGATAACAGCATCGTACCAGGAGTTGGTGCCGAAGTGTAGGTATCAGGTTGCCAAGTATGGAATGGAAAGATTGGCATCTTGATTGCAAAAGCGATGAAGAAAGCCCAAAAGATCCAACCTTGGTGAGTAGCATCCAAATTGATTTTGTAGAACTCAGCAATTTCGAAGTTGTTAGCTGGGTTTTGCAAATACAGATAGATGATCCCTAACAGCATAAATAATGAACCCGCAATGGTGTAAACGAAAAACTTCATATTTACTTTAATTCGGTCTTTACCACCCCACATTGCGCAGATAAAGTAAATTGGAATTAAAGCCGCCTCCCAACCAATGTAGAATAAGAAAGCATCCAATGCTGTAAACACCAAAAGCAATCCGCTCTGCATAAATAAAATTAAAGCGTAAAATGCGTTGGCGTTTTTATAGTCGTTTCTAAAACTTGCTAAAATGATGATCGGCACTAACGCATTTGTTAGCAAAACCGTAACCATGCTAATACCATCAATACCTACATGAAAGTTGATGCCAAGTTGGCCAATCCATGGGTAATTTACGGCAAATTGCGTGCTTGCATCTGGTGTAAACTTGCCTAACAAAGTTGCGGTAATACCCAATGATAATAATGAGAATACCAACGACAATACCTTAGCCGAGTTTTGCTTAGCAAAAAGCGCTGTAACAATAGCACCAATTAAGGGTAAAAATATAAGTAATATAAGTTCCATTTATATTTGTTGAGCCAATGTTAAGAGATAAACGAAAAAGTATAAAGCAATAATGCCACTACGCCAATAACCATCATGATAATATAGTAACCAACGTTACCAGATTGCATAAGCCTTAAGCCTTTACTACCTTCATTGGCCGACCAGCCTAAGCCATTTACGATACCATCGATAATTTTTATATCTAAAACTTTATAGAAAAACTTAGACAAAGCATCCAAAGGTTTTCTAAAAGTTGCGTCGTAAATTTCATCTAAATAAAATTTGTTGTACGATACGCTTTCCAAAGCCGATCTAGGTGCTTCGTCTGCTACAGGTACATCTACTTTTTTAACGTATTTAGTATAAGCAATTAAAAGCGCTACTACCGCCGCCACAACTGAAACTGCCATTAACGCGTATTCTGTACTGTGACTTAATTCTAAATGATGTTGTGCAACACCCGCACCAGTTAACCATTGTGAAAGCCACGCGTTGCCTCCAAAAATGTGAGGGAAATTAATTGCACCACCGACAATAGCTAAAATTGCTAAAACTACCAACGGGATAGTCATCGCCTTTGGCGATTCTTGAATGTGTTCTTCTGTATGTTGAGAACCTCGGAATTTTCCGTAAAAAGTTAAAAACATCAAACGGAACATATAAAACGCAGTTAAGAAAGCTGTTAACACGCCAACACCCCACAAAATTGGACTGAATTGGAACGTGTGTGCTAAAATTTCGTCTTTTGAAAAGAAACCAGAGAACGGGGGTAAACCTGCAATTGCAATGGTACCAATCATCATGGTAGCGAAGGTAGTTTTCAACTTAGCCTTTAAGCCACCCATATTGCGCATATCTTGCTCGTGGTGTAATGAATGAATTACTGCACCTGCACCTAAGAACAACAGCGCTTTGAAAAAGGCGTGTGTTAATACGTGGAAAAAAGACCCAGTGTAAGCACCTACACCCAAACCCAAAAACATGTAGCCTAACTGCGAAACAGTTGAGTAAGCTAATACTTTTTTAATATCTGTTTGCGTAATTGCAATCAATGCAGCAATTAAAGCAGTTGCAGCACCAACAATGGCAATGATATTTTGAGCAATTGGAGCCAAATCGAACACTACGCTACTACGAGCAATCATATAAATACCTGCGGTAACCATGGTAGCTGCGTGAATTAACGCTGAAACTGGCGTTGGACCAGCCATCGCATCTGGCAACCAAGTGAACAATGGTAACTGTGCAGATTTACCGCAAGCACCAATGAACAATAAAATAGCGATTACGGTTATGTAACCATTACCTGGCAGCATCGTTGCTGCTTGAGGAAAAACTTTAGCGAACTCCAAACTTCCGAAGAAGTTAAACATTAAGAAAACTCCCAACAAGAATCCTAAGTCGCCAATTCTGTTCATTACGAAAGCCTTCTTTGCAGCACTTGCGTAGTTTCTGTTTGTGTACCAAAAGCCAATAAGCAAGTAAGAACATAGACCTACGCCCTCCCATCCAATAAACATTACGATGTAGTTTGATCCTAAAACCAACAGCATCATAAAGAAGATAAACAGATTTAAATAGGCGAAAAACTTACCAAAGCCTGCATCCTCATGCATATATGCAGTAGAGTAAATATGGATTAAAAAGCCAATTCCGGTGATGATGAGCAGCATAATTGCACTCAACGGATCGTAAAGAAACGAAAGAGGAACTTTTAAATCGCCAACGCTAATCCAATCGAAAAAATTAACTGTAAACTGTTTTTGTACACTTGAGCTTAACTCAAAGAACAAACAAACACTGATTATAAATGAGGCGAAAACCACTCCACTGCCAACAAAGCCAATTACGCCTTTACTTAGCGTGTTACGGCCTAAGCCGTTTATCACAAAGCCTAATAGCGGGAGTAGTGGAATTAACCAAAGTAAACTTGTTATCATTTTATTTTATTACAATTACCACTTAAGGCGATTTAACACATTAATATCTATTGATTGCGTATTGCGGTAAACCATCACAATAATACTTAAGCCAACAGCTACTTCCGCTGCTGCTAAAGCCATAATAAAGAACACAAATACTTGTCCGGATGGATCATTATGATGTACTGAAAATGCTGCTAACAGTAGGTTTACTGCGTTTAACATTAACTCTACCGACATAAAAATGATGATGGCATTACGACGAACCAAAACACCTAATACGCCAATGGCGAAAATAAGCGAACAAAACCAAATGTAATGGTTAAGTGGTACAGCTTGCATACTGCTAAATAAACTATCCATTAGTTTTTTCCTCCTTCTTGGTTAATAGCACTGCGCCAACCATTGCACTTAAAAGTAGCAACGACGATAATTCGAATGGTAGCATAAACTTCCCAAATAACTCTTTACCCAAATTTTCTACCAATCCTAAACTTGGGTTTTTGAGTACCAAAGGAGAATTAATAGCAACCGATTTTAATGAACCTACCAAAGTTATCGCTAAACAACCAGCAGCTATAACCGCTACAATTTTTAATAACAATGATTTATTGGGTTCGCTCTCTTTATTGAGGTTAAGTAACATCAATACGAAAAGGAAAAGCACCATGATGGCACCCATGTAAACGATAAAATTAACTACTGCCAAAAACTGTGCGTTTAATAACACGTAATGAACCGTAAACGTAAAGAACGTGATAATTAAATATAGCACACTATGGATTGGGTTTTTTGCAAACACCACCATCAGCGAGAAGAATACGCTTAGAGCTGCTACGAAATAGAATACTGATGTACCCATTAATTTTTATTTAGTTTATTTATTTAAATGTCACCCAAAAGCAAATGACAAATTATTTTACTTCTAAAGGTGCTTCTACCAATTTATCTTTTCCGTAAATAAAATCTTTACGTAAATAATCTGAAGGTACAATTGGGCCGTCTAAGTAAATTGCCTCTTTTGGACAAGCCTCTTCACACAAACCGCAGAAAATGCAACGTAACATATTAATTTCGTAAACAGATGCATATTTTTCTTCGCGATATAAGTGCTTTTCTTCGTTAGTACGCTCAGCAGCAATCATCGTAATCGCCTCTGCTGGACAAGATAATGCGCACAAACCACAGGCTGTACAACGTTCTCTACCTTGCTCATCTCTTTTTAAGGAGTGCATACCTCTCCAGTTGATAGAGAATTCACGCTCTTGTTCTGGATATTTTATGGTTGGAGCCTTCTTGAAGAAGTGGCCAATTGTAGTACTTAAGCCTTTGGCAATTGTAGGCAAGTACATCCGCTCTGCAAAATTGAGCGGCTTTGGATCCAAAACTTTTTTCTTATTGCTTAATGATTCCATGTCTGATTAAAAATTCTTTATCGCGATAAAAATTCCAGTTCCTATAATGTTTGCAATGGCTAAAGGAATTAACCCTTTCCATCCTAAACTTAATAATTGATCGTAACGGAAACGAGGGATTGTCCATCGTACCCACATAAAGAAGAAAATAAATGCAAATATTTTTAAGAAGAATACCGCAGTACCGACTAAAGGCGCCCAAGTTGGACCCAATAATTCTCCCACATAATCCATACCTGGATAGTTATAACCGCCGAAATATAAAGCAGCCATAATGGTAGATGAAACGAACATGTTGATGTACTCAGCAAACATGTAGAAACCTAACTTCATCGAAGAATATTCTACCATGTAACCACTGTTTAACTCAGCCTCACATTCTGCCAAATCGAAAGGAGCACGGTTGGTTTCGGCAAAGGCACAAACTAAGAAAATGATAAAACCTAGTGGCTGATAAATCACGTTCCAATCTAAGCCATGTTGCTGCGCTACAATTTCTTTTAAACTTAAGCTTCCTGTTACCAATAATAAAGCGATGATCGATAAACCCATCGCAATTTCATAGCTGATATTCTGAGATGCAGCACGAATAGAACTCAGTAAAGAAAACTTATTGTTAGATGCCCAACCGCCAATTAAAACACCATACACACCTAATGATATTACTCCAAAGATGTACAAAACACCAACGTTAACATCGGTGACTTGTAAAGCTACTATACGGTCGCCAATTTGAATATCTTGCCCCCAAGGAATAACCGCTGTACCAATACATGCACAAAGCATTGCCAATCCAGGGCCCATAATAAACAACCATTTATTAGCTGTAGTTGGGTTAATTTCCTCTTTCATGAACATCTTTACCCCGTCGGCCAGTGGTTGCAAAATACCAAATGGACCTGCTCTATCTGGACCATGTCTGTCTTGCAAGAATGCAGCAACTTTACGTTCTGCATAAGTAGAGTACATCGCAATAACTAAACTTAATGCAAATACTACTACTATGAGTATAAACTTCTCTATTACAAAGTCTAGTTCCATTATATCTTAAATGTTTTTTCTAGTTCACGTTTGTTTGCCTCTTGCAACGCTGCATCTTCTCTAATTACTGGCAACGGCTTAAATGTTTCGTAATGATTAGAGGCAATTACCGAAGTATCAGGAATGTGGGTTGGTTGTTCCAAAGTCCAATCTGCTGTTTTTTTAGTTTCAAAACGACATTCGTTACAGAT
The DNA here is from genome assembly GCA_045629525.1 of Pedobacter sp. Lineage (GTDB taxonomy): Bacteria > Bacteroidota > Bacteroidia > Sphingobacteriales > Sphingobacteriaceae > Pedobacter. Next base: position 501,128 of record JAZQRH010000019.1, on the reverse strand, counting down.
AAAATCTTCTACCTCACCAAATTGATCTTTTCTAGCTGTAACACGCAAAACATCTGCACCTTTGTACCATAAAGTTACCTTACCACAGCATTTTGGATTGGTACAATTTCTATGCGCATCAACCGGTTTAGTAAACCAAACACGATTTTTGAAACGGAAAGTCTTATCTGTTAAGGCACCGACTGGGCAAACATCAATTACGTTTCCAGAAAAATCATTATCAACCGCCGTTTGGATATACGTTGAGATTTCTGAATGATCTCCCCTATTTAGTATACCGTGAACACGTTTTTCAGTAATTTGATCTGCGGTAAAAACGCAACGGTAACATAAAATACAACGATTCATGTGTAGTTGTATTTTATCGCCAATATCAATTCTATCGAACGTACGACGGTCAAACTCGTATCTTGTTTTTTGCAAGCCGTGCTCATAACTCAAATTTTGCAAATCACACTCACCAGCTTGATCACACACAGGGCAATCCAACGGGTGGTTAATTAGCAAAATTTCAACCACTCCTGCTCTCGCTTCTAAAACTTCTGGCGATGTAATATTTTGCACTTCCATGCCATCCATTACAGTTGTACGGCAAGAAGCTACCAACTTTGGCATTGGGCGAGGATCTTTTTCAGAACCTTTACTTACTTTAACTATACAAGTACGGCATTTACCACCACTACCCTTCAGTTTCGAATAATAGCACATAGCAGGCGGCACAATGTCTCCACCAATTTGGCGAGCAGCATTTAAAATGGTAGTGCCTGGTTCTACGTCTACCGTTATCCCGTCGATGGTTACTTTAACTAAATCACTCATGGTTAAAGATTATCCTGTTTAACTTCTTCTTTTTTTTCGATTGGATTAGCATAATTAGCTAAACCATAATTTGTTGTTTGAGACTTGATTGGCTCTTTAATGTGCCATTCGAACTCATCTCTAAAATGTCTGATAGCACTAGCAACAGGCCAAGCCGCCGCATCGCCCAAAGGACAAATTGTGTTACCTTCAATTTTACGTTGAACATCCCAAAGAAGATCAATATCTTCCATAGAGCCATGTCCGAACTCAATTTTATGTAAGATTTTCTCTAACCATCCAGTTCCTTCACGGCATGGCGAACATTGTCCGCAACTTTCGTGGTGGTAAAAACGTGAGAAATTCCAAGTATTTCTAACAATACATTGATCTTCATCAAAAGCAATAAACGCACCAGAACCTAACATAGTACCTGTAGCAAAACCACCTTCAGACAATGATTCGTAACTCATTAAACGAGGTTCGCCGTTGGCTAATTTTATTGATAAGTTTGCAGGCAAAATTGGCACCGAAGAACCACCTGCAACTGTTGCTTTTAAACGTTTTCCGTTAGCAATACCACCGCAATATTCGTCTGAGTAAATGAATTCTTCAACTGGTACACCTAATTCAATTTCATAAACCCCTGGTTTTACCAAGTTACCCGAAGCTGAGATTAATTTTGTACCTGTACTTCTGCCAATACCTATTTTAGCATACTCATCGCCACCATCGTTAATAATTGGCACTACAGCTGCAATTGACTCAACGTTGTTTACTACCGTTGGGCAACCATACAACCCTGCAATAGCTGGGAAAGGAGGTTTAATACGAGGATTCCCTCTTTTTCCCTCTAACGATTCTAATAAAGCCGTTTCTTCGCCGCAGATATAAGCACCACCACCTGGTTGTACATACAATTCTAAATCGTAGCCTGTACCAAGTATATTTTTGCCTAAAAATCCAGCAGCTTTTGCTTCTTCGATTGCTCTTTCAAGAATGCGAATTTGAGGCATCATCTCACCTCTTACGTAGATGTAAGAGGTGTTGGCTCCTAAAGCGTAACTAGACACAATCATTCCCTCAATTAAAGCATGAGGTATGTGTGTCATTAAATATCTATCCTTAAAAGTACCTGGTTCAGATTCATCGCCATTACAAACTAAGTAACGTGCAACACCTTCTGGTTTTGCCAAAAAGCTCCATTTCATCCCGGTAGGAAAACCTGCGCCCCCTCTACCTCTTAAACCAGATTTCTTAACTTCTTCTACAACATCTTCTGGAGATAAAGTCTTTAATGCTTTCTCCACAGCACGGTAACCGCCTTTTTGACGATACACTTCGAAAGTGTTGATACCCGGCACATTGATGTGCTCTAATAGTAGTTTACGCCCCATTATTTCTTACGTAAATCGTCAATTAATTGATCTATCGATTGCTCGGTTAAGTTTTCGTAGAAAGTGTACTCTGGGCCAATTTGTAAAACCGGACCATAACCACATGCGGCTAAACACTCTACACCTCTAAAGCTGAATAAGCCATCGGCTGTAACTTCACCTTCTTTAACGCCTAATTTTTGTTCAATATGGTCTAAGATTTTCTCAGCACCAACCAAACAACATGGTCCAGTACGACAAACCTCTAATACATATTTTCCTTTAGGTTGTAAGAAGTACATCGTATAAAAACTAGCAACTTCGTATACCTCAATAGGCTCAATATTTAAATATGCAGCCACTTTATCCATCGCTGGCACGCTCGTCCAACCAAATTCTGCTTGTACTAAGTGTAATATTGGCAGCAAAGCTGATTTTTGCTTTCCTTCTGGATAACGCTTTACAATTTCATCAAACTTGGCTAACAAAGCCGATGAAAACTCTACAGGTTGTGTTTCTTCTACTTTAAGCATCTAATTCTCCTGCAATAATGTTTAAACTACTCATGTTGATAATGGCATCAGACAACAACATGCCTTCGCTCATTTTCGCATACATTTGGTAGTTGATAAAACTAGGTCTTCTAAAGTGTAAACGATATGGAGATCTTCCTCCATCATTAATCAAATAGAAACCAAGCTCACCATTTCCACCCTCTACAGCGTGGTAAATTTCTGCTTTTGGCGCATCAATTTCACCCATTACAATCTTGAAATGGTAAATTAATGCTTCCATATTGTTGTACACCTGCTCTTTTCCTGGTAAGTAAAAATCAGGAACGTCTGCATGGAATATACCTTTCGGCTGAGTTTTTAATTTCTCTAACGCTTGTTCGATAATACGCATACTTTGCCACATCTCTTCGTTACGCACCAAATATCTGTCGAAAACGCAACCTCTTGTACCAACCGGAACTTCGAAATCAAACTCTTCGTAAGACGAATAAGGGTCGTTCACACGTACGTCATAATCAACGCCTGTAGCACGCAACAAAGGACCAGTCCAGCTGTAGCTTAATGCATTTTCTGGTGTTACCGAAGCAACATTTTGTGTACGGTCTAAGAAAATACGGTTACGATTCAATAAACTTTCGAACTCTCTTAAAGCAACTGGGAATTCTTTTAAAAACTTATCGATTTTTGCAAAAGCAACATCGTTAAAATCTCTCTCTAAACCTCCAATACGCCCAATATTAGTGGTTAAGCGAGCGCCACAAATCTCTTCGAAGATTTCGTAAATGTGCTCTCTGTATTGAAATAGGTATAGGAAAGTTGTAGTTGCACCTGTATCTTGAGCAATGATCGTGTTGCAAATGATATGATCTGCGATACGAGATAGCTCCATGATAATCACCCTTAAATAATCTACTCTTTTTGGAATTTCGATATTTAAAAGTTTTTCTACCGTCATGTGCCAACCCATGTTATTGATTGGCGATGAACAATAGTTTAACCTATCTGTTAATGGTGTAATTTGATAAAATGGGCGGTGTTCGGCAATTTTTTCGAAAGCTCTGTGAATATATCCAATGGTAGAAACACCACTTACAATTCGCTCACCATCCATTTGCAAAACGTTTTGGAACACGCCGTGCGTTGCTGGGTGAGTAGGCCCTAAATTAAGGGTTACTAGCTCACTTTGCGGATCGTTATCTGTATATACTGGTTGATTTTGAGTCATAATTATCTACCAAAATATTCGTCTTTTTTATCTACCCTGTTTGGATCTTCCAAAGGATATTGTTTTAACATCGGGTGAACTGAAAGGTCTTCCATATTCAAAATCCTTCTCAAATCAGGGTGGCCTTCAAACTTAACACCGAAAAAGTCGTAAGTTTCACGCTCCATCCAATTTGCACCGTTCCATAACTCAACAGCTGTTGGAATTTTTGGCTCCCTCTCGTCGATAAAAACCTTTACCCTAGCCCTAATTCTGCTCACCATACTGTAAACATGGTAAACCACTGCAATCTGTCCTTTTTCTGGATAGTGAACTGCCGTAATATCGGTTAAAAAGTTTAAGTTAATTTTACCATTGTCTTTCAAGAAAGAAAGCACTTCGATAATTTTATCTTTCGTAGTAGAAAACGTTAGCAAACCATAAGGCTCAGAAACATCAACCAATTGCTCGCCAAATTGCTGGCCTAGCAAATCTATTAAGTCTGTATTTGTAACTTTACTCATTATTGTATACCGTAACTCGCTAGCAACTCTTTGTATTGTGGTGAATTTCTTCTTCTTCCAGATTCGTTTTTAACCAATTCTTGAATTTTCAAGAAACCATCTAGTATCGCTTCTGGCCGTGGAGGACAACCCGGAACGTAAACATCCACCGGAATAACTTCATCAATACCTTGCAAAACAGAATAAGTATCAAAAATACCACCGCTAGAAGCACAAGCGCCTACCGCCATCACCCAACGAGGCTCGGCCATTTGTAAATACACTTGCTTTAAAACCGGAGCCATTTTTTTTGCAATCGTACCCATTACCATGATTACGTCGGCTTGACGGGGCGAAAAACTTAAACGTTCTGCACCAAAACGGCCAAAATCATAATGTGAACCCATTGTTGCCATAAATTCAATACCACAACAAGATGTTGCAAATGGCAATGGCCACAAGGAATGTGAGCGAGCCAATCCAATTACTTTGTCTAAAGAAGTGGCGTAAAAACCATTCCCTTCAATACCTGGAGGTGCCTCTACTATTTTGATTTCACTCATGTTATAAACAAAAAAGCTTGCTCAAACTGAATATTCGAACAAGCAGCAAATTTACAATATTTAGTAGCATTTAGAATGCATTACACCCATTTAGAACTATTCTAAATAATTTAATTAATATCTAATGCCTTCTTTTTTAACACGTAGACAAAGCCCAATAACAACGTTCCCATAAACACAAACATCTCTATTAAACCAGTCCAACCTAGCTCCCTAAAATTTACAGCCCAAGGATACATGAAGATTACCTCAATATCAAACAGCACGAATAAAATTGCAACTAAGAAATATTTTACCGAAAAGGGCTGACGAGCATTTCCAATAGACTTAATGCCAGATTCAAACGGTTCTAATTTATCTACAGTTTTTCTACGTGGACCTAGAAAATGTGTTCCTAAAAGTGTAGCGATAACAAAACCTAGGGCTACAATAATTTGAAATATTATAGGAACGAAATCTTGAGCGGTACTAGTTGCTTGCATGATAATTCTTTTATAGTTGAGGCAAAATTAAAATAAAAAGGCAGGATTACAAATCCTGCCTTTCAATATAAGTTAATAAAGATTATTTCTTATTTGGAGCTTTTGCCGCTGGTCCTGCAAGAAACCTTAGGTTATCAAGTGCTAAAGCATTTTGCGGATCTAAAGCTAAAGTTTTGTTAAAAAACTCTTTTCCTTTTTCTTTATCTGTTGCAGAAAAGAATGCGCCTAAATAATTATAAGCTTCAATTAATGAATTTTTGTTTGCAGCTGCCTTTTCAGGCTTAGTAACTGTTACCAATTCAATATATTTTTCGTAATGAGCAACTGCTAATCCTTTAGGACTTTCAGCATCATCGATATTTTTGTTAGCTCGAGCTCTAAATAGGTATCCTGTTTCAAACTCTGGTGCTAATCTAGTTAACAAAGAAAACGCAGTGTCAGCTTTCACCAAGATATCTTTACTTGGGTTTTTGTTATCTCTCACTGCAAACGAATAATCGAAATAGTGTGATGCACCCCAATAGTAAGTATTAGTACCTATTTCTGGGCTTTTAGCATTTGCTTTCACTACTTTTTCATAAATCACAGCAGCTTTAGCGTAATCTTTAGCGTCGTAATATTTCTTTGCCACCTCTGCCAAAGCATCAACCTTAGTTGAATCTAACTCAACCGCCTTAACAAGATTGATTGTTGCTAAGCTATCCTGACCTAAATTTAACTGCGCTTTACCTAAGTATAAATAATCTGAACCAACAATACGAGCAGCGTCTTGTGATCTACCGAAAAGTTCGTTCATATACTGAATGCCTTGCTCATAGTTTTTGTTCTCTACAGCAGAATAACCACGCATCCTAGTAACTATAAAGTTTTTAGGGTTATTTGCGTCTGGGGCATTTAAAGTTGCAACTTCACCTGCCAACGTTGCGAAATCATTAGCGTAAACTAAGAACTGCGCATAACGTAAACGAGAATCGAAAGATTTATCAGTTAAATCTAAATACTTTTTCATGTTTGCCAAAGCTTCTGCTCTTCTAGGCTCGCCGTTCTTGCCTTCTGCCCATGACCACTGCATTTGCACCTCTGCTAGCTCACGATAAGCCGGTCCATAATTAGGGTCTGCAGCAATAACTTTTTTAATTTCTGTTTCAGCCTCTGCGAATGCGTAAGCTTGCTTATACATTTTACCGATTTGAACGTTTGCTCTATATAAATTCGGATCAATATCTAAAGCTCTCAAGTATTGAGGATAAGCTTCTGTATTTTTGCTTTGCATCGCATAAAAATCAGCTAAAGCCAGAAAAGTTTCCGGATCTTTATCTTTAGAGTCTAATTCATCAGCTTTTTGCAAATTAGGTAGAGCCGATGTATAATCTGCATTTTTTTGCTCGATATAAGCTTTACCAATATTTAAATAAGTAAGGTAATTTTTAGCTCCTAATTGCACAGCTTTATCGAAATTTGCTTTCGCGTTAGCAGCATTATTTTCTACCAAATCAGCGTGACCTAAACCTACATAGTTTAAAGGATTTTTAGGTGCGGCAGCTATACCATTGTTAAAAATTGCTTTTGCAGAATCTATCTCATCTGTAGAAAGATAAATTTTACCAAGATTAAAATAGTTATTACCTTCCTTAGGCTGATTTGCTACTAACGTTTTAAGCATAGAAGTAGCTTTTTGATACTGTTCAGCATCAATAGCCTTCTTAGCATCTGCTAAGCTTTGAGCAAATGAGGCCGAGCTACCCATCAATAATAAACCTGTGGCCAAGGCTATGTTCTTCTTAATCATTTTCATTGTCTCCATTTGTTAATCGAATAATGTAAGCATTAAACTAATGCTCTTATTCCTCTTAGTTGATTACTTTTTATTATTACTTTTTATGATAAATTCTCTATTCGCCAACTTATGTGGACCTAGCCCAGATTTGTAAACGATTAACTGTCCTCTCGGACTTGCTAACCATGTTGCAAAACCCGTGCCTAAACCACTTGTACCCTCCCCATTGATCACATAAATATTACGTAAAAACGGATATTTACCGTTAATTAGGTTCTCTTGAGTTGGCTTGTAATAAACATTTGACTTGCCTTTTGCCAAATCATTGCGAACGGCTATAGTTCTTATTCTAGCTAAAGCCTCTTTTGAGCGTTGATCTAAGAGCCATTTGTATCCTACAACACCAATATAGTTATTGTTTTTAGCAACAAAATCAATAACCTCGTTGGTACTATTTAATGTGTAAACCCCATCCTTAGGTAAAACCTTTACCTGAGCCGAATCTACAAAATATCTTAAAGTACTGGAATAAGGATTATCAAACACCAGTTTTCTATTTGACTTACCTTCTCCTTTCAAAATACTAAAAACTTCCGACACGGAAATAGATGTATCTGCACTGATACTACTCGTAATTAGTGCTAAACCATCAATTGCAAATCTATCAATATAAACAGGACTTTCCCGTTTTTTATAAAACGCCTCTTCGGAAGGCTTTAGCAAGCGAGACAAGATAATCATTTTAACCTCACCACTCGCAAACTTATCTATAATTTTGTTTTCGTTACCGACAATTGTCTCAACTTTCGAGTCCGGATAGTCTGCATGAAAAACTTGTATTTGGCTTTCCAGAATGTCAGCATAAGTTTCATCTACCAAAACTGTAGTAGAACCAGAAGTCCTCTTCTCGCCAACGTTTTCAGTTTGCTTTTTTCTGTTACAAGAATAAAAAATTACAAGTAACGTAAGTAATAAGAGTTGGGTTAACTTACTATATCTCATTCTTCTTTCTCAGTTGTTGTCTTTAGTAATTCTAAAAAATCTGATCAATGCGTAAACTACCAACACAACGCCAAAGGCAATACGATATTGCATTGGAAATCTATTTGGGTCTAAGTTAATTGCATCGCCGAAAAATACAATTAAAACGGCTAAGGTGATAAATATCAAAATCATAGCCAGCCCTAAAATAAGCAGAAATCGCTGTTGAGGCGATTTCTGCTTGAATGTATTGTAATTAAACATGCTTAATTATTGGTTTAAGCTAAATTTAATTGGAATATTATACTTAACGCGTACGGGTTTTCCGTTTTGCATACCAGGGTTCCAACGTCTACTCAACTTTAATACCCTAACAGCTTCTTCGTCTGTGCCGTAACCAAGCTTTCTGTCAATTTTAATATCTGTTAACGACCCATCTTTTTCAACAGTAAAGGATACGAACACGTTACCTTGAATGTTGTTTTCTTGAGCCATAGGCGGATATTTTATATTGTCTCCTAAAAACTTGTAGAATTTCTCGATACCACCTGGATAAGCTGGAGGATTCTCCATACTTACAAAGCTATATACGGTATTATCTTCTACAACTTGAGCTTGTTTTGGTCCCTCACCAGCGGTAACAATTTGCACTACGTCAGCCGTTGGATCACCGTCAATTGTTTTTTGCCCAGGATCTGCTTTCTTCAAATCTTCAACGGTTGGCGGTTTTTCATCACGCACTTCGTTATCTGGTTTAACAATTGGTGGCGGGAATCTAATTTGATCCTGCTTTGGTGGAGGTGGCTCAACTGGCGGCGGCGTTTGTACCTCTGGGTTAACCGGAGGTGGAGGTGCCATAATCACTTCCTTAATTTCTTCTACTGGAGCTTCCGAAGCCTGACCTTTTAACTTCGAATAAATTTTCGGTGCGAAGAAAAGGAAGACGAAAACCGAGCCAGCTAGTAATAAAGATTTTGTGGTATTCCAAGAATTTTCTTTACGCAACTGGTAAGCTCCGTAAGTTTTGTTCTTGTCTTCGAACACCACGTCTATCCATCCTTTATTATATAAATCTATTCTAGACATCGTTCAATTTTTTTATTTGTTATCAATCACTAAAAAATCCCTTTAGACTTCATGAAATCTTTCTCGCTATCTAAAACGTGATTAGGATCATCGTCAACCGCTGGTGCACTGATATTTGTTTTGGTAATTGAAATTTCATCCATGATGTCTACAAAATTCTTATAAGTAGAACCATCAGTTGGTTTTACAATAATTACAATGTCACGACCAGTAGACTTTTTCACATCCTCTTTGTTTTTTAACAAAGATTTTCTAATATCATTAAAACCTTCAATTGTTGGAGCCGATTTCCCAGCTTCACCCATATACCAAGCAATTTTGTCATCCTTACCTAGTAAAATGGTCATCGTTTGAGATTCTCTTAGTTCTAACCTATTTTCATCTTTTGCGTCCTTATCAGGCTTTGCAATTTCCATCGCAGCAGGCTTTGATAAAGATGTAGTTAGCATGAAGAAGGTAATCAACAAGAAAGCTAAATCTACCATCGCAGTTAAATCTACTTTGGTGGCTTGCTTCTTGGTTCTTACTTTTCCGCCTTTTTTACCTCCGCCGGAGGAGGTGTCTAATTCTGCCATAGCTTATAAATTATTCTCCGCCGCCTTCCGACGATGTGATTAAACTAAATTTGTTAATTTTTTGGTTTTGAAATACATCAATAACCTTACGAATTTGCGGATATTCAGTTTGTCCGTCGCCTTTAATTGCAGCATTTAAATCTACACCGTAAATTTCTGCATTTGCGAAACGCGCTTCCTTAATCCAATTGTGCAATTCGTTGTTCTTCGTAGAGTCTAACGGAATACCAGTTTGAATACCTGATTTTTCACGTTCAGGACCGTCCATCTTTAAAAACTGTTTCATGTTACCAATCGACACTCCAAAAGCTGACAATACTGAAAACCTTTTCAACTCTTCTTCGGTGAAAGTAACTCCATATACCGTTCCCATTTTCTGTAAAGTTAATCTCTTTACATCTTGTCCAACGATATCTAAAAATACTTTTCCTTTACCCACACTCACAACAACCACGCCTTTATCTGGCAATTTATATTGTACCGTAGAAGAAGGCGTTGCAATTTCTAACGGATCGGGTTGGCGTGCAGTAGCTGTTAGGATAAAGAAAGTAAGTAACAAGAAAGACACGTCGCACATGGCGGTCATATCAATCGAGGTGCTACTCCTTTTTACTTTTGCTTTAGCCATAATTATTAAATTATTTCAATCTTTTTATTAATGATGCAATTATTTCCGGTTTTCCATAAAGCCGGTAAAAGATTTTTTTAATAATTCTTATTTATGAGTACTTGCATAAGTTTGAACGATGCTGAAACCAGCCTCATCAATAGCGTAAGTTAACTTATCGATTTTAGAAGTTAAGATGTTGTACATGATAATTGCGATAGTAGAAGTACCGATACCTGTAGCTGTACACATTAAGGCCTCAGAAATACCTACCGCTAATGCTGCTTGATCTGGAGCACCAGAGTTAGCTAAACCTGCGAAGGCCTTGATCATACCCGTTACTGTACCTAATAAACCTGTTAAAGTACCAATAGATACTAATGTTGCAATTACAGTTAAGTTTTGCTCTAACATTGGCATTTCTAAAGTTGTAGCTTCTTCGATGTCTTTTTGGATCGCTAATACCGACTGCTCAACGTCTAATCTTGAATCGCCTTCAACTTCGCTATATTTTTTCAAGCCTGATTTGATTACGTTTGCAACCGAACCTTGTTGTTTATCACATTCTGCAATTGCTGAAGAGATATTGTTTGATTTTAAGAAGCCTTGGATTTTAGAAACGAAAGCTTGCAAACTTCCTTTGCCAGTAGCTTTACCAATTACAATAAAACGCTCTACAGAGAAAACAATAGTCATTAATAATAGACCGATTAAGATCGCCACAATTGGACCTCCCTTGTAAGCCATACCAGCATAATTACCTTGTTTAGGTAAGTTCTCAACGTTGTTGTCGATAAAATTGTTTGCATCACCTAATACGAACTTAAAAATTCCAATACCGATAACAATACAAATTGGAATAACTAAAGTTGCGAACAAGTTAGATGCTGACGAGCCACTTTCTTTTTTAGCTGGTGTAGGTTTTGGTGCGTTTGCCATTTTTTTTAATTTTTTAGTTTTAGTACTTGTTTTTAAAATTTCTAATATATAAAGATAATAAGTTATCTACAATCAACGAAGCCATAGCTAAATTGTTGCGGAAGCAAATTTATAATTTTGATTTAGAAATCAAATTAAATAATTCGCAACACAATTAATTCGTTACTTAAGCAAAGTGCATTGTAGGATTAACCAAAAAAGATTGCCCGAAGGCAATCCAACGCAATTAAAGTTAAAAATTTAGTCAATTGCAAATTTTTAACTTAAAAAGTTACGCTTAAAAAGAATTATAAACAGATTTAGGCATTCCGTTTTTGAGTTCCTCATCTGCAAAACCTTCAAATTCCTTAAAATTATTAAGAAAAGCTTGAGCCAATTCTTGAATTTTATTATCGTATAGATGAGGGTCTTGCCAAGTGTTTCTAGGATTTAAAATTTCGGCAGGCACATGATTACAAGATGTAGGTATTGCTAAGCCAAAAACTTCGTCTTGCTCAAAATTTACTTTTTCCAATTGTCCATTCAAAGCAGCACTAATCATTGCTCTGGTGTAAGCAAGCTTCATTCTTTTTCCTACACCGTAGGGGCCACCGCTCCATCCTGTATTAACTAACCACACATTAACGTTGTGCTTTTTCATCTTCTCGCCTAATAATTTTGCGTAAGCTGTTGGATGAAGTGGCAGGAATGCTTTCCCAAAACATGCAGAAAATGTCAATTGTGGCTCTGTCACCCCTGTTTCCGTACCCGCAACTTTAGCAGTATAACCGGAAATAAAGTGGAACATCGCCTGTCCGGGAGTTAGTTTAGAGATGGGCGGCAGTACGCCAAAAGCATCCGCGGTTAGAAAAAATATGTTTTTAGGTAATGGAGCAATGGAAGGTTCTAAAGCATTCTCAATATGAAAGATGGGATATGCAACACGCGTATTCTCTGTTTTGCTAATATCTGTATAATCTACCGTACGTGTTCCCTCGACGTAATTTACATTTTCCAGTAAAGCCCCAAATTTAACTGCTTTAAATATTTGCGGCTCTTTTTCTTCCGACAAATCCACGCACTTGGCGTAACAACCGCCTTCGAAATTAAAAACACCGTTCTCGCCCCAACCATGTTCATCATCTCCAACTAAAGCTCTATTTGGGTCTGCCGATAAAGTAGTTTTTCCGGTCCCAGATAAACCGAAAAACACTGCTGTATCCCCGTCTCTACCCACATTTGCAGAACAATGCATAGACAAAGTATTACGCTGATGAGGCAGAACGAAATTGAGAACTGAAAAAATTCCTTTCTTTATTTCTCCGGTATAAGCTGTACCGCCAATTAAAATTATTTTTTTTGAAAAATTGAGGATTGAAAAATTTTCTTGCCTTGTTCCATCGGTAGTTGGATTGGCTAGAAACGACGGTATAGCTATAATAGTCCACTCCGGTTGTGCGGGAGGTTGTTCGTCATTATATCTTAGAAACAAATTATTGGCAAATATATTTTGAAAAGCATATTCGGTAATTACCCTAATGCTGGTTTTATAATCTTCACTGGCACATGCATAGGCGTCGCGTATATAAACAGCTTTGTCTTCTAAAAAGCTGACCATTTTTTGATAAAGCCCATCAAAATGCTCTTGACTTATTCTGATATTAATATCTCCCCACCAAACAACATCCTCTGTAATTTCATCACTCACAATAAATCTGTCTTTTGGCGAGCGGCCTTTAAACTTTCCGGTATCAATTGCTAATGCGCCGGAATCTGAGAGCGTACCTTCTCCATTAATTAAAGCTTCTTCTACTAATTCGGGCACAGAAAGTTGATACTTAAACTGCAAATCTGCTAGTCCTAGGTAATCCAACTTTGGTTGTTGGATGGCATATTTGGTCATATTTTTTGATTTAAATATCCGCCAAAGCTAAGGAGTTATTTATGCAAAAAACATCATTGTTAAATAAAAATTTTACTTATTGTGGCAATTACACTAAGAATTAAATATTTGCTTTTCAATATTTTAACAAATAAAATTAGCCGCCAACCTTCTTAACTTTATAGCCCTCTTGTTGCAAGTACAAAAACACTTTTTCTTTAAAATCTCCTTGTAAGATAATTTCGCCTTCTTTTGCCGCACCTCCAACTCCACATTTTGTTTTTAATGCCTTAGCTAGTATAGTCAAATCATCGTCAGATCCTACAAAGCCCGTAACCAAAGTCACCGTTTTACCACCTCTATTTTTCCTATCTAAAAGAACTCTCAAATCCTGTTGTGCATTAGCTAACGTCTGGGCCTCTTCCTGAGGATTTGCTTCGTACTCAAAATCAGGGTCGGTAGAAAACATAATCCCGCCAAAATCATTAAACACTTTTTTCTTCTGCTTACTCATAATCTATTTTGATAAAACCTTTAACGAAAAAGGTACAATTTTAATATCTAACGTCAACCCTAATTCTAGCGGTTCGCCGTCAATATGTACAGCGTCGGACTTTGATCTTTCTATTTTAATATATTTTCCTCTAATAATTTTCACTAAACTAGAATGATGCGTTTTTGCTGCGATCATTTGGTAAGCTAATAAAGGTAGTTTCAATAAAGATATAGGATGAATGATGCACACATCCAAAAATCCATCCGTGAGTGATGATTGAGGAGAAATGTACACGTTGTTACCATATTGAGATGAATTTGCAATGCTGATGGCAAAGGCATCCTTATCATACTTTACACCATCAATATCAATACGATACGGTTGCGGTTTATAAGAAGTGATTTCTTTAAAACCTAGCTGAACATAACTTTTTAATCCCCGTTTCGTATTTCCTGCAAATACCGCCGCTAAATGAGCGTCGAAGCCCATTCCTGCCATATTAAAAAATTTCTTACCATTAAGCTCTGCCGTGTCAATAAGTTTTGTACTTGCTGTGTTAATGAAGGTGATGGCCTTCTTAGTATTAATTGGGATACCCAGAAAGCGGGCCAAACCGTTGCCAGAGCCAAACGGAATAATCGCTAAGCTTTTTTCGCTATGCACCAATTTACTTGCTACCTCATTGATGGTTCCATCCCCACCAACTGCAACAATGACATCGTAATTCTTCTTCTCTGCCTCTTCCGCAATTTCTGAGGCGTGCCCTGCGTATTCGGTAAAAATAAAGAAAGGTGTAAATTTCTCTTTATCAAGATACTGATCAATTATTGACGGTAGACTTTGTTTCTTTTTACCCCCAGCAATTGGATTTATGATAAACAGAATTTGTGCTTTTAGATTTGACATAAATTTAACCACAAAATAATCGATAATTTTTGAGTATTAAAATATATTGTGTTAGTTTTGCAGCAGTTAGAGTGGACTGATTTGCTTTGCTTTTAAAACCAGCATGATTGCAACCACGTAAAAAAAAGTGCTAATTTTTTTCATACACTTCATTTACAGCCCGTTAAGGGGTCTTTGCCATTTTTAACTTTTTATAATTTTTATCAAAAGAACGAAAATGTCGTATTTATTTACATCAGAATCTGTATCTGAAGGCCATCCTGATAAAATTGCTGACCAAATTTCAGATGCATTAATTGACAATTTTTTAGCCTTCGATAGCGAATCGAAAGTAGCGTGCGAAACTTTAGTGACCACAGGGCAAGTAATTTTAGCTGGGGAGGTAAAATCTAAAACTTATTTAGATGTACAGCAAATTGCTAGAGATGTGATCAAAAAGATTGGTTACACCAAGAGCGAATACATGTTCGAGGCTAATTCTTGCGGTGTACTTTCAGCAATTCATGAGCAGTCTCAAGATATTAACCAAGGTGTAGATAGAAGTAGTAAGGAAGAACAAGGCGCTGGTGACCAAGGGATGATGTTTGGTTATGCCACTAATGAGACTGAAGATTACATGCCTCTAGCCTTAAATCTTTCGCATCAATTACTACAAGAGTTGGCTGTTTTAAGACGTGAAAATAAAGAAATCACTTACTTACGTCCTGATGCGAAATCTCAAGTTACTTTAGAGTACGACGATAATAATAAACCAGTACGCATTGACGCGATTGTAATCTCTACCCAACATGATGATTTTGATGAAGAAGGAAAGATGCTCGCTAAAATAAAGGAAGATTTGGTAAACATTCTTATCCCTAGAATCATCAAAAACAATCCGCAATATGCGCATTTGTTCAATGATAAAATTCAATATCACATTAACCCAACCGGTAAGTTCGTTATTGGTGGCCCACATGGTGATACGGGTTTGACAGGTAGAAAAATTATTGTAGATACTTACGGAGGTAAGGGTGCGCACGGCGGTGGTGCTTTTTCTGGTAAAGACCCGAGTAAAGTGGATAGAAGTGCCGCATATGCTACACGTCATATTGCTAAAAACTTGGTGGCTGCTGGTGTTGCTGATGAGATTTTAGTACAAGTTTCGTACGCTATCGGTGTTGCGCAACCAATGGGTATTTACATCAATACCTACGGCACAAGTAAGGTAAACAAAACTGATGGAGAGATTGCGAAAATTGTGGAAGGCATATTTGATATGCGTCCATACTTTATTGAGCAACGTTTGAAATTAAGAAATCCTATTTATAGTGAAACCGCAGCTTACGGACACATGGGTCGCAAGCCAGAAACGGTAAATAAAACTTTCAAATCGCCAAGTGGTGAAGAGAAAACAGTGACAGTTGAGCTGTTTACTTGGGAAAAATTAGATTACGTACAACAAGTAAAATCTGCATTTGGTTTATAGCATAAACAAAGAAGGCCTCAGTTTTGAGGCCTTCTTTGTTTATATTCCTTTAGCTTGCAAAAAGTTAATCTCTTCTTCCAAAATATATTTATCATCTATCGCGTAGCCTACTATTTTATTGATAGCGATCTCGTCCATTATGTCTATAAAATTTTTGTACACAGCTTTGTTGGTTGGCTTTACGATAATATACATAGATTTATCGTCAGTGTTTTTGTGGGCATGAAATATCTTATCTCTAACATTAAGAATGACCTCTCTCACCGCCGAAATATCCACAATCCGCATCGCTGAAGGCGTAACTTCTCCTAAATAATAAACCGCTTTGTTGTCTTTAGCGAGTAATATAGTTAATGTTCTGGAAGCTGGGTATACTGTCTTTTGACTAACATCTTCGCCAGGGTCGGGCTTGGCAAGCTCCATAGCGCTTTCTTTTCTTAAAGAGGTGGTAAGCATAAAGAAAGTGATCAAAAGAAATGCTAAATCTACCATCGCTGTCAAATCAACGTTAGGTATTGGTTTACGTGTGCGCCCTTTTACAGCCTTGCTGGGTGAGGACATAGAAAGTGATGCCATTGTGGTTCTTTTTTACAATGATGCTCAACACTTCCAACATTCCATAAAAAAAGGCAGTTATAATTTTCTGCTTTTTATTTTCTATTTCTTAGCTGCTTCGATTACTCCACATCCAATCCGAGGACCCGAGTTGCCGGTTGGTTGTGTGGTGTAATCGTCGGTACCGCCATGCACAATTACTCCTCGGCCAATAATATTTTTATCGTCCCCTTGACCAATACTCCATCTTAGTGTGGAAATACTAATGTTAGCATTCCCTTTACTATCTAGCTTTAAATTTCCGATATCTCCAGAATGATAAGTGTCAGCCTCCCATTTCCCGTGATCTTCTCCAGTAGGATTCCAATGACCATGCGCATTTTCACCCATATTGCCACAGTCGCCGTGTTCATGAAAATGTACAGCCACAGTGCTATCTGCCCGCTCAGGAATATTTATTTCTAAATCCATCCTCATTTTTTCGTTACCCAAATCGTAAAATTTTGCTTCACCAATTTCACCATTGGTAGAGGTGGAATGTAAAACTGCTCGAGCAACTTGAATTTCAACATTTTTATCGCCACAAGATAGCATACCAACAAGGCAAATCACAGGTAGTACCATCGAATAAATTTCCTTTTTCATCGTCCTAAATTTAAGTTTAAATAAAAAAACAGAGCCAGATAAACTGCTAACAAACTTACTTCTGTTTAGTTTGAATTTTGCCCAAATTTAATGCCTTGCAAACCATTGATCTAAATCTTTGTTTTAGAATTAAACTAATGCAATACATCAAAATATGGAACAGCCGATAGAAATGAATACCCTAAGCCAGATCTTAGAAAAATTGAGAAGCAAAGGGATGGATAACGAACTGAGGATGACTGATCATGGTAAAATGCAATCAGAGAATTTGGCGAAAATTTACGCTCCTAACGATTTAGTTATTGTGAAGACCTATAGATTTGAAGGTATGTCTGACCCAGGGGATAATACGGTAGTTTATATTGTAGAAGATAAGGAGGGGCAGTTCGGATATATATTAGATTCTTACGGGGCTTACTCGGATAATTCGGGTAACGGTTTCGACGATTTTTTGAAGAAGATCTCGACAGCCAACCGCGATGAACAAGAACTTTTTTCCTAAGGATTTTAAACCTAACCCTCTGGTAGAAAGGCGCTCTCGTTTTTTGACTGATAAAGGATATCTTTATATAATTATCTATATCATTTACAGCCACCTATGAAGAGTAAAGCCGTTACGATTAAAGAAATTGCGAAGGTCTTAGACCTATCGTTTTCCACTGTTTCTAGGGCGTTACATGCGCACCCAAGTATTAGTTTGAGTACCCAGAAAAAGGTCAAACAAACGGCAGAAGAAATGGGCTACGAGCCTAATCAAACGGCAATATTTTTCCAAAAAGGGAAAACTTTTACTATCGGGGTTATTTTACCGGAATTAGCGGAAGCCTTTTTTGCACAAGCTATAAGTGCGATTGAAGATATCGCTTACAAGAAAAATTACACCGTTTTGCTAGCCCAATCGCATGACGATGAGGTGCGGGAGAAGCAACTTGTAGAGAAATTACGTACGCACAGAATAGATGGACTTTTAGTATCGGTTGCTAAGCATACAGCTAACTTCGATCACTTTGAAGCTTTAAAGAAATATAGAATTCCTGTAGTTTATTTCGATAGAGTTCCGCCGCTAAAAAATATCCACTATGTGGCATGCAATATAGAAAAGGGAAGCATGGAAGCCGTGCATTTTTTACTGAAACGGGGACATAGAAATATTGGATTAATTAATGGACCAAATGCGCTAATTGCTAGTGGACAGCGAAAAGAGGGCTACATTAAAGCGCTGCAAAAAGGGCGTCTAAAATTTGACCCAACGCTAGTAGTGAATTGTGATTTAACAGAAGCCGGAACTCACGAAGCTATTGAGAAACTTTTTAAGCATAAGCGGAAGCCAACTGCCATAGTAACGTTTAACGACTATGTAGCGGCGTTTGCAATAAAATATGCATTAAAGCTGAATATTAAGGTTGACGAGGAGATCGAATTTGTAAGTTTTGCCAATTCGCCCGTTACCGGCTACATGCAATATCCACCGATGGCCTCAGTGGAACAATTTGCAAGCGTGCAAGGCCAAAAAGCAATTGACACCTTACTTGATATCATTAATAATGACGACGACGAGCAAGCTTTTTACAAGATTATTGTGGATTCAGAGCTTAGAGAAAATTTAAGTAAACAATAAAAAAGGAAGCAAATACTCCCTTCTTTATTTAATAACCACTATCGTCTAAAGCAAACGTGTTTTTTCCAATCTTCCATTTTCCTTGCGTAAAATCTGGAAATACTTGTGGTTTGTTTCCTTCTTTCAGCGATTTTGTTGACAATGGCGTAATCACACTCATTGTTACCGAATCGTAAACATCAATTGGAGTTTGCTTCTTCTCTTTTACTGCTATTACAAAGGCATTAAATACAAACCAATCCATGCCCCCATGACCGGCTCCCAAAGCGTTAGTCTCGTACTTTTTCCATAAGGGATGATCATACTTTTTAAACCATTCATCCGCTTTATCCCACGCGTGTGGTTTACTATGACCTTCAATGTGGATCGATTTATTAACATCCATCCAAATTCCGTCGGTACCTTGCACCCTAAAACCTAAAGAATAAGGGCGAGGTAAGTGTGTATCATGAGTAAGCATCACGGTTTCGCCATTTGCGCAGTTTAATAGCGTTGTGGTTACATCTCCATTTTTATAGTTCAACTTTGCATTTGGATGACCAGGAGAGAGTTTCTCCACATATTTAGACAAACCCCTCGCTTTTGAGCTAAATGTTACCAGATTGGTAAATCTATTACCCCTATTGATATCTATTTTTTGCATAATTGGTCCTACTCCATGCGTGGGATATAAGTCGCCATCCACATCAATATTAAACTGAGTACGCCATTGGGCCTCGCTCATCGCATTAGGACCAAACTCTACACCTCCTCCATAATATTTTTTGCCATCGTTAAATAAAACCTCTCGCAAATCATGTTGGTAGCCACCTTCTAAATGTAGTAATTCGCCAAAAACACCCTGGCGTACCATATTTAGAGCGGCAAGTACATCCCTGCGGTAGCAAACATTTTCTAAAGTCATATAAGGCATCCCCGTTTTTTCCGAAGTCCTCACAATATCCCAATGCTCTTTAACCGTTAAGCCAGCTATTACCTCGCAGCCTACATACTTGCCAGCATTCATACTATAAATAGACTGCCCATGATGAAATTGCCATGGTGTAGAAATTATTACGGCATCGATGTCTTTACGATCAACCATGGCTTTATAGGCATCTACTGAGCCCGTATATTCCTTAGCTGGGGTTCGACCGGCTTTTGCTATCGCAGCTCTGCATGTTTTTAGTGCCCATTCTTGCGTATCACAAACCGCAACAATTTCTACATCGTCACGTAACAATCCCTCTCTAATGTGGCTCATTCCTCTAGCACCTACACCAATGTAGCCCAAGCGAACTTTTCTATCGTCTTTAGCGAACAAAGAACCTGTTGGGAGAATGGCAAAACCAGCCGCAGCAATTGAACCGTTTTTAATAAAATCTCGTCTTTCCATTTAAGCTTTAGTTGTGGTTGTAAAATAATTTGTCCTCAAGTTAGAAAAACATTAAACATTAAAGAAGCTAAAAAGTCGTTATTATTTACGCAAACGTTTGATAAATTTGTTTGTTCTAATGTTATCTTTAGCTATAAATGGAAAGAACAGATGAAATTATAGCGCTAGGCCAAAACATATCTATTCGAGTGAAAATGATGCCTGACGTAGTTACCATTGATTGTACTCCATTTACAAATGCTGCTGATCTCAAAGCAATATTTAAAAGCGCCGAAGAACTTGTTGCGCAAATTAAAAATCGTTATACCTCATTATTTAATGAAGAATTTCCTATCCGAAACTCCTCATTAAAGGCAGAAATATGGGGCCATTTACTCGTTTACAGATGGGCATTATGCATGAAAAAAAACATTGTCTTTGCACCTTTGAGGAAGGCCGCAAATTTTGCCGCACATAGAGGTGGAGAGATTGATTGCGGTAAAGCTAAGATTGACAAGAACAGATGGCTTTGGGATGTTATTGGACGCTTGTTTTTTACGAGCACAAAGTTTACGCCATAAATAAGGGCCAGTTAGCAACTGACCCTTATTTTTTAGTTTGTTGGTTATTTTATGGTTTTGCAAACTTCTTTGTCACCACTTTTTGGCCATCCGTTAGCTTAATGAAGTAAACTCCGCTTCCTAATCTAGATACATCAACAGTTTTTTCTAAATCGTTTAAACTTAATGTTTCCGATTGCAAGATTTGTCCATTGATGTTTAGCAATTGTAATTTAGTAAATTGATTTCCGCCCAGGCTTACCGTTACTTTATTTGCCACGACTGGGTTCGGATATACATTTACGTGAGCAGTTTTTTGCAGCGAAAAGTTAACAGCTTTAGGATCATAACTTACGATCGTGCCATCTAAATCTACTTGAGATAATTTGTAATAATTAACGCCATTTGCAGGAGCAAAATCTGTGAAACTATAATTTGCTCCATCGCCTTTGGTTGGAATTGTTGCCACCGGAGAGAAATTAAAACCGTCGGTACTTCTTTCTAAAACGAAATGCTTGTTGTTAGTTTCTGTAGCAGTTGCCCAAGTTAATACAACAGAACTAACGTTAGCCTTCGCTGAGAAGTATGATAATGAAATAGGAAGTGGCGTGTGATTTTCGTATGCACCTAAATCAACGGTTCCATTAAAACGCATTGCTCCGGCAAGGTCGGTGGCCGTTGTTAGGGTAATATCTAAAGGGGGCTCGTCGTTATTATAAATTCTCGGCACTAGATCGTTATCTCCCGCATTTATAGCGGGGTTATTCGTCACCGGCTTCAATTTCAAGAAGTCGGCATGATTAGGATCTGTAGTGTTGATGAAGACGTTGCTCGCAAGTGCATCTGTCCTTACGTTGGTACCTGTTGCGCCTTGAGTTAAAGAATTAGCAATAGAGGCACTAGCACTTGAGCCAGCTCTTGATACATCTTCAGCTCCTGAAACATTTGCTGTGTTGCCTAATATTATAGAATTATAAAGAGTGAGGATACTAGATGTACTATTAGTTAGCCTTAATGCACCTCCCGCTGCCGTACCTGCAGCATTATTCGAGATGTTGCCATAAAAAGTACTGTTCCGAATTACTGCTGGAGCTGCTTGCAATGTAAACGCTCCACCATTACCCGCTTTATTGCCATATAGCACAGCGTTTACAATCGAATTTTCGACATTATTTGCTGCTAAGAAAACCGCTCCACCTGCTAATGCCTCATTATTTAAAAAACTTGCGCCATTAACTTTCAAATAACTAGCTGAACTGGTCACATAAATAGCACCACCATAAAAAACAGCAGTGTTAGCTATAAATTTACTATCACTTTTAATTTCAAAGGCAGACGCGGTAGACCCATAAATAGCGCCTCCACCAGTAGCACCAGACGTAGATGTATTTTCTTGAAAAGTACAATTTTCGATAATAAATTTTGCAGGACTTGCGCTACCCGGTAAAACTGCAATGGCACCACCAGTAGCTGCAGTATTTCCGGTAAAAGACGTTCCTTTTATAACAACATTTGCAGAAGAATTCCCTTCAATTGCGCCTCCTCTTGCCATAGCTATATTATCTTTAAACGTAGTATTGATAATATTTAATGAGTTGTTACTCTGTACGTAAATCCCCCCACCTAAATTGGCTTTGTTTTTCTCAAACTCAGCATCCTCGAGCGTTAAATTTACTTCGCCGTGCACTCGTAATCCCCCTCCAAAACCTAGATTATAGTTATATCTAAAAATTAATCCATTAAAATCCGCATCATAGCTATACCCAGTTAGGGAAGATATGTACACACCAACTCCAGAAGAACCTGCATAGATAGATGCTCCAGCGTCAGACCCGTAATTGTACTCAATAACAGAGTTACTGAATGTTAGTTTATCAACAGGCTGTCCTATACCGTTTTGCTTCCCACCTATAATTCGAACACCTGCTCCACTTCCTACCGCATGATTAGCACTAATAACTAGATTACTAAGAATTGGGCTGCTTTTTCTCAGAAAAATTCCAGCGCCTGCATTTGCATTAATAGTTTCTCCGTCTACAACAACAGAGGTTGCTAAATCTGCATTACCTCCACTGATTGTGAAGCCATCTAATACTGTCTCGGCCGTATTATTATAAGAGACAACAACATGATGAGCGTTTGTTGAATTACCCGTAATGCCTGTAATTATTCCTTCCGGATCTAAAACCACAACATCAACGGTATGCAAATTTCCCGGATCTTCCTCTGGTTCGCCTGTCGGAAAATCGCCACTTAAAATTGTTTCGTTAGTTAACTCACCTTGAGCATTCTTAACTCTTTGACTAAGCAGCGACTCATCACCCAAAAAGCCCCCATACACTTTTACCCCTTCTTTGAGGATAAAAGTCCTGTCTCGCGGCCCTCCATCTGGAGTAAGTTTTTTTGTAGGGTAATAAGTACCGGCTGCAACCCATACCTGGTCCCCCGCAGCGGAATCGTCGATAGCACCTTGTAAATTTGCTGTTGCATTAGCCCAGCTACCGTTACCATCCCCAGTACCCCCAACTTTAACGTAGCGAATGGTTTGCGCCATTACACTTGCGGGCAGAAAGCATATGGTGCATAACATCAAAAGTTTAGTAAATCTTTTCATCATAGTTCTAAGTTTTTATTTTGAGCGTGGTTCATATACGAGCCTACGTGCTCAATGTAGGCTCATAAGTTGATTTTATTTCGCTGGATAATAAGCAGCTTTACTAAGCGCTTCTGTATCTTTAAATGGTTTTGCTGGTTTTAAATAGGCTTCTAAAAATCTATAGGTCTTAAGCCGAGATTCCTTAGATGCGTAATTGTCTATTCTATCGAAATGGTGCCCTCCAGGCGCATTTTGGTAAATTTTATATTCGAATTTTTTATTGTGTGCTTTTAAGGCGCTGATAAGGTGCTCAACCTCTTCAATGAGTACATCATCATCGTTTGTATTGGCGTGAATAAGTAGGGGTGTTTTTAGTTTATCAGCATTAAATACTGGGGAACGTTTTCGATACTCCTTTACGTTTTGCGACACTTCCTTTCCTATATGGTAGTCTGCTGAGAATAGTTTGCGATAAGCATCATCCATATAACCCAAGCGCATGATTAAATCACTAACGGGAACACCAGCAAATCCAACTGCATAACTATCAGGAAACTGAAAAAGGTTCATTAGAGCATGCATTCCGCCATGGCTCCAACCCATTACACCTATACGGCCTTTATCTACAAAATCATAATTTTGCACCATATAATCGCGGGTATACTTGGTGTCGTCAATTTCCTTCCCCCCATAGTCAATTTCGCGTTGAAATTTACGACCGTAACCTGTACTACCTCTATATTCTGGAGCGGCAACGATGTAGCCCTGTACCAATAATTCGCGTACGATGTGGATATTTGACAGACCGAAATTGCCATGAACCCCACCATGTACCAAAAGCATTAAGGGATGCTTCTTATTTAAATCAATTCCTTTGGGAACAAACACATAGGCGTAAATTGTAAGCGGATTACCATAACCTTTGCCAGTTTTGCTTCTATTTTGTGCCGATGGAAGGCTAGAAAATCTCACCTTATCTACAAAGGCCATATCATCCAAACGCTGTCCCCAAGCAACGTCTTCGATATTTTTAGTTAATTGATCAAAAGAATAGCTTAAATTTTCTATTTGCTGCTTTAGCGCATTAAACTTACCGTCTAAGGCTTCATTTTGTGCTTTAGCAACTACCGAAACAAGTAAGGCAACGGCAATTAATTTAAATTTCATTATTTTAATTTCTAATTGTTTACGATGATGTTTGTTAAATACGTTTCAAATGCTTTTCTAACTGTATTGGCTGGTTTGTAGTGGTTGTTAACCATCAGCGAGAAAGCATATTGATTACCTTTTCTGGTGATTAAGTATCCGCTTAAGCTAAGTACGTTGTTGCCAAGAGTACCTGTTTTGCTATAGATATTGTTTTCGTAGCCCTTGTAATACCCTTTTACTGTCCCTTGATCGCCTTTCTGCAATACATCGGCTATGCGTTTCCATCCAAATTCCTTTTTCATTTGCAGTAGTAATTCTGAAATTCCTCGGGGAGTAACTTGATTAATGCGACTCAGACCACTGCCATCGGCCCAATAAAACTGATTGGACATCCTGCTCAAGCTATGTTTCTTGAGATTAGCTATCGCTAATACATCGTTAGGGTAACCATTAATTACCCCGCCAACCATCGCTAAAAGCTGTTCTGCTAAATAATTATCACTGTTGTGCATCATCGGGCGAACGACATCTACAGTTTTGTGCGTGTTAAATACCTGCCAAAAGTTTCTATCTCGCTTTTGCGGTTCAACAATAATTAGTGTTTTGTTTAAAGACTTTAGCGTGTCTTGGAGCAGATGATATGGTAAATTAGGATTTGATTTAAGTGTAAAAGCCTTGATTAAACTATTGTTGTTTGAACCAGTTGCCACGAAAGTATTTCGATCTGAGGCTTTACTTATTCGCACCTTTTTACCTGCTAAATCTCCCTCAACTCGGATGCTATCTTGAAAATATCGCGGATTCGCTTGCACTTTGTCGCCTTTGACTGAAAACCTCACCATATTACCATAAATGGGCATGGTAGTACGCTCAGGATAACCGGCAATCTCCAAATTTGCCCAACTCCATCCACTACCGTACATACCCAAAGCACGAGAAACAACCTTTTCCAAAACCAAAACCTTGTTCGTATTCACCAGCTTGTTGAACATTTTTTGGTCCTTAAACCCGCTATTCAGAAATGTTGGGTCTCCATTAGGTTTAATGTACAAAGTATCGGCAGTTTCGCGATAATAAAATCCCGCCAGGCTATCTTTAAGATGCCTTAATGCTCCATAAGTGGTAAACAGTTTCGTATTACTTGCTGGAACGAAGTATTTGTCCTCGTTAAGGTGCTCTACCACTTTTCCCGACTTTTCATCAACCAGTATAAAACCCACTTGGGCGGTTTTAAATAAAGTATCTTGCGCAAATTTCTCGATATTGGAAGGCGATGTATTGCTTACTGTTGGCTTTTGAACAGCACAACCCATTACGATTAAACTTGATGCTATAATTGCTATGCTTTTATTAAAAATCATCTTATTTTAAGCGTTGATGTAAGAAATTAAAGGTGGCATGTTTAACCTTCATTAGGTTATCGAAAACCATCCAATGATGAGTTTCGTTGGGAATAACCAAGGTTTCTACATCAACCTTACGAGCTTTTAATCTGTTGTAGATATCGATACTTTGTATAAAGGGAACATTTTGATCATCGTCGCCATGAACAATTAACACTGGCGATTTCCAATTATCTACCCAAAAAGATGGAGAAGAATGTAAGGCTGTTAATTCTGTTTTGTTTAAGGTTGATGGCGCCCCGGGATTGATAATTCTAAGATGCATCCCATGAATATCAACACCTGCTTTAAAAATATCTGAGTTTCTTGCTAAAGCCATTGCTGTTAAATACCCGCCGTAAGACCCGCCATAAACACCAATTTTTTCGGAGTTAACAAAATCTTGCTGAGCTAGCCATTGTGCGCCCGCTAAAATATCTTGGTACTCTTCGTTACCATTTCTGTTGGTACGTGGCGCATTCTGAAAAGCATAACCATAACCTGTGCCAGAGCGGTAATTAATAGCCAAAACCACATAACCTTGGCTAGCCAAGTACTGATTGAATGCGTAATCATAGAAATAATAATCTACGTGGTTCCAACCTAAGTACATTTGGCGACGAGGACCGCCATGAATATATACAATAGCCGGTGCTTTGCCCTTGGCATGTTTTGGCTTAAATAACTGACCATACACCTCTAAACCATCTGGAGATTTGTAACGAATGTGTGTTGGCGTAACTAAATTATCATATTTAAAAGTTCCGATTAGAGAAGATGCGAGTAAATTCAGATTGGATTTTCCCGCGACATCAATAATTGCAGGCAAAATTGGTCTTGTAGTTGTAGAACTCAATAAGGCAATCGACTTATCATCATTAATAAAAACAGGCTTTGTGAATACATTGTCACCTTTGGTTAGGAAAGTTACCTTGCCCAAAGCCAAATCGATAAGGCCTAACTGTTTTCTGTCGATATCTTCTTCTGCCGAGCCATAATTGGCACAAAATGCAATCTTAGTTCCGTTCTTGCTAAACGCGACATTATCTACCGTGTAATTACCTTTGGTAAGTTGTTTAGCGGTTTTGGCAACTGGGTCTATGCTATACAAATGTGGCCATCCGTCTTCAAATGAAGAGAAGGTAATGTTGGTGGCATTTACCCACCTCAAATCTCTAGGCGCAGTTACTCTTGGCCTATTCGACGATTTATAAACTTCTTGACCCGTATTCGTAGCTAAATCATAAACAATAGCCTGCCATTTACTTTCTACTTTTACATGTGAGGAGTCCCTACCAACACCTTCTCCATCTTGCCTTACGAAAGCAATCTTTTTACCATCTGGCGACCATACCGGGTAGTCGTCTTTGTGAAACGATGGCATAACCCATTTTATGGTTGTAGCGCCTTCTTCGTAAATGCCCACAAAAGAATGTGAAACTCTTCGAGAAACGAAGACCATCTTTTTGCCATCCGCAGACCATTGATATTGTCTCACCACACCTCTATCCTCAAGTAAAGATTGTGGTTTGGTACTGCCGTCAATAGCTGCAAATTTTAAATTGCCGTCTTTGATATACGTAATTTGTTTTGATTGCGGATGAATGATCGGAAAATTTCCTTCATCAATCATTTTAACTACTCCTGTTTTAAGATTTACACTGTAAACAGAAATATGCCCATTTTTTGGTGATGAGGAAGAATTTATGGGACGAGCGGCCGAGTTAGAGCCATGGTCGCCTCCTCTTACAAAAACTGCCCAATTACCATCGTTACTAATATTCATGCTGGTAATTTCCACACCATCGTCTGCACCAAAATTGGTTATTTTTTTTGGTTGATAATTTGGTGCCGCAAGCAGGTAGATATTTCTCGCACCTTTTTCGTTCACATTAATCACAAGATCTTGAGTTTTTGCCGCTTTTAAATCTCCGATATAAGGTGTCGCGAAAAGTTGATCTAACGAAAAGTTTTGAGCGAGTAAAGTTGAGGCATTAAAAAGCATTAACGCTAACAAGAGCGAACAACGATTTACAGTTTTCATTTTTTTATAGTTTGTTTAATTTGGCTCGCAATATACATAGTCTTAACTACTCAAAAAAGAAGTAATTAGACCTCAAAATACTTTATGCACCTATTATAAAAGGTGACAAATTGAAGCTTCGTGTAATCGCTAAAGTTAAATGCCTAAGCTTTGTGACATAAATTCTGTTTATCACTTATATATATTCTATTTAAATAGTAAAAGCACCAGGTGTTGGCGTACTCACAGTAAGCTCTACCCAATGGTTGCTATCAGCCCTGCTAACCACACGTATTTTTTGGCTTGTGATGGGTACAATGGTTACACCCTCTGTCGGGTAAATTTTGGTTAACAATGCCTGTACGTCTGGATGATTTGCAATGGTTTGACCTAAAGTGTTTGCATCTTCGTAAGTTGCATTTACATGAGAACCATCAGCCTTAGTTAATGCATAGTAGTAATAGTAAAAAGTATTTGCATTGGCGGCATCTTTACCCACTAATGTGATGCTGTTTCTGGGTGCAGTAATTGGCGAATAGTTGTAGAACTGAATTCTCCAAAAAGTAGGTAGGGCATTAGTTACCGCATCGTAATACGGCTTTAAAGCATCACTAATGGCATCTCTGTTGTTAGTGTAGCCTAAAAATCTTACAGCGGTTTCTGTAGGTTTTAATGAATTACTAAAAATAAAAACATCTGCTGTACCTGCGTAAGGGAAAGCTGGTACGTGCGCCACTTCAATTGCGCCAACTCCGGCATTCCCTGCCGACGTGACTTGTAAGGCGTTAGATGAGGATGCTCCAAAATTAATATCCCTCACTGATATGTTTCCAACGGTCCATGGTTGTGCAAGGCGAATACCATTTTCTAGATTTCCATAAGAGAAGGATTTACTAACTACCTCCCCGTTTTCTTGCCAAGAGAGTGTAAGCTGTTGTGTGTTTACATCAAGACTAAAAAAAGCGGCTATATTGGTTAAACGAAGATTTTTAAAATAACCCGTAGCATTTTCGTAAAAGGTTTTCAGGGTAGTAACTGTAGCAGCCCTAGCTAAAATAACATCCTGATCTGCCGACGTTGCCTTACGCAGTGTATAATTCAAATTGATGTTAGTGAGCACGTTTTTAAGCGTGATATTGCCATTCTCTTGCGGGTACATTAAAAACTCAAAATTCCCGCCCGCACTCTCGGCAATGGCACTCCATACCGAGTAAGTATCAAAAATTAACTCTGGGTTATTTACCCCTGCAACACGGTAGGTTGACATTTTCTCCAATTCAAAGCCGGCTCTGTCCGAGATCATGCTCACCGTTCCATCAGCTTTAAATTTCATTAAAATTGAAACGGCACCTTTATCGGCAGTTGGCGCATACTCAATAAACCAACCATTTGTATTTGCAACTAGCAAATCTTTGTATTGCTGTTGAACAGCAGATAAACGTGGCACATCCGCTGGAATAACATTATCGTGCTTTAGCTTTTCGCAAGAAGCGAAGACTAAAAATATTAACGCTATGAATAGACTGTTTTTCATATTTCAATTAATTAAAGATTAAATTCCAGTACGTACTAGATGGCCACCTGTATTCAACCCAAATACGGCTATCAGTACTATTAATCAAGCGTAGCCTATAGCCGGCACCTGTGTCGTATGGCACCGCGATAACGCCTTCTGATGGAGAAACAGCATCTAAATACTCGGAAACCCTACTTAATATATTTGGAGAGGCGGCTGGAATTACTTGTTTAGTGAGATCATTAAGTGCAAATTTATTATTCCCTAAACTTGTAAACACGGCATCAAACCTGAAGTTACCCACAGCACCGGTAGCGTTATGTGTACCTACATAAAATGAGCTTGAAGCAGTGGTATAGGTTGGCGCATATATAAAATAAAGAAACCGATTAGCGGTTGAGTAATCTGTGTTGTCTTCTATATAGTTTCGTAGGCTTTCACTATGCTCATTGGCTTTTTCACTAAATACACCCGACGACTGTAAAAAATTAGGAAATACCGTTACAATATAGTCTGCAAGCGTTAATGAACGATTAGTACTTAAGGTGTAACCATAAGGAGCTTCATGCATGTAGCCCATCTCGCCTGCACCAGCGTTTCCCGCTTTAACAATTTTTAAGGTTGTTGTTCCTATATCTCCAAAATCTAGTGCATCCACATTAACTGCACCGTAGGTGATTGCTGACGTTAGCTTAATTCCTTTTGGGTAATAGTTATAACCTATAGTAACCGATTTTGGTGCAGATGTTGTAGTTTCCTTATATGTTAGCGTTATTTTACGCTCTGCGGTGTCTATGTTATTAATTGCAGCAGAGAAATTATCGGTTTTTATATTATAGAAGTAAAAATCTGAAGTGATTTCAGTAAAATCCCTAAACTTCTGTCTAGAGTGCGCCGAAAGTCTTTCCTGTTCTGCCTCAAATTCAATTTGGTCAAGTATCTCTTGTACTTGGGCAGCCACTAAACCGTTAACTCTTTGCCCTGCCTTAAACAACCTAAATAGTTGATTATCGTAACCGTCTGAGCGTGTTAATTCAAAGTATCCACCAGCTTCAACATATGAAATCTTAAACTTCTGCGAACCGTTATAAAGTTCTGCCAAGGGTTTAAATACCGAATTATCTTCAAATACAATTACCGGAATAAACTTCCCTTCAAAGCCATATCCTAGGTTACTCGTTTCTGTGTGAAAACCCTTGTAACCAGCTTGCATTTTTACTTTCAATCCTTCAGCAAAACGCATAGCGATATACGTACTATCTGTAGCTTGCTCAGGTTTATAAGCTAGCACCCATCCATCAGTTGCTGCAAGCAATATTTTATTATAACGATCAGCTATTGTGCTGACCTCCTCGGACATCTCTCTAGGAGGCAAAACTGTTTTCTCTTTTTCACAGCCTGACCATAATAATATGGCAATGACCAAAAGGGGTAAATATTCAAGTACCTTCTTCATACTAAATACTATTTAAAATGCTTTGTAAATATTCTTGCATCACATGAATGTCAATTCCTTTTTGTAGATAGAAATTATAAACCATTTGATATTTCTGAGACAGTAAATCGTTAGCAGAAACAATTTGTAAAACTTCGTCCTTTGGTGTAGTCACTAAACCATCAACCCAGGTTGCAAAGTCCTCATTCTCACCCGTCATACCGTAGTTTCTCCAAAAACCTCTAGAGCGGGCTTGAGCTGCAGTGTAAACAGTATAGGCAGTTCCTCCCGCATATTGGCCTTTTGAAACGTCATCGAAGCCTGCCGGACGACCGTAAATTTTATCTAACACGTGCGCAAATTCATGGTGTAAGGTTGCGTACTGTCCTCTTAGCCATGACGGGTTTTGCATATTATAATTATTTACTCCAGTAATTAAAATTCTGCTTAAGCCATAAGCAATACCCGAAGCCGAGAAGTTACGCTCATCACCCTCTACATAGTTCATACTTGTACCAAACATTACCAACTCAATTGGCATATGCTGCCGCATAAACTCTGTTTTTTGTCGATCATAAGGGGCAATAAATAATTTGCGAATTACGTTTTCTACGTAAGGCAATACTAATTCATGTTGGGGCGGTGCCGCAAATGCGTCAGCTGATTTATACCGCCTATCATAGCGATAAATGATTTTTGAATTATATTCCTTTTCAATGTTATAGATTGCCAAATCTGTTGGATCTGTGGGTGGAGCTGGCTTCTCATACGGCTCATAAGGAATGATTTCTTCTTTATTACATCCAGTGCTAACAAAAAGCAAAAGTGCTATGATTAGTATTGATGTTTCTTTAATGAAATTTAATTTCTTCATTTCGTTAGTCTTTTATGGTGTTTAGCCCAATTATCAAATAAATTATCTTGGATTAGGCTCCATTCCAGGATTAGCTGCCAATTCTGCAAAGGGGATTTGAAATACGCGTCGCGGATCGCCTGCTGGCATATAAATATTTTTTGTGCCATCCCAATGCGTCAAAGGAATATCGTAACGTTTCACATCAAACCATCTGTGCCCTTCGTAACATAGCTCCCTGTTCTTTTCATCTAATAATTTATCCAACAAATCTTGTTGCGTTGGATAATCAGCAAGTTGTAGTGCTACATATGGCCTCCAGCGACGTTCCAATATTCTATTCATTTTATCTATGGCATATTGAAAATCCGGATTTGTTTTTCTAATTGAGGCTTCCGCTGCATTATACATCACCTCTTCTACTACAAATAGCCCTACTTCTGAATAAGACTGTCCATCAGACGGTAATTGACCTCTAAATTTTCTGGCCATGTAGTTAGGTGTTTGGTTAGACCATCGCGTAAAGATTCTACCTCTTACATCGTTCGCATGAAAAGTTGCCCTATATTCGTTTCCGTAAAGGCTGCCACCATAGAAAGAATTCCACTCTAGTGTATGGTTAACTAACAGAACATTTGAGTTATGGGTTTCAAAATATCGTCTGGCGAAAGTGGAATAATCGCCTGTGGCAAAATAAGTATCAAAATCGCCAAATAAATCGCGTATACTACTATTTAGTTTAAATACCTGCTCACTATGTTCTAAAGATTTTTCCCAATCTCCTTTAAATAAGTAAAAGCGAGAGAAAAATGCGTGTATTGAAGCTTTAGACCAGTGGTACTTTGGAATTTTCATGAACTGCTCATTTACTAAACTTAGGCCTAATTCTGCATCCTTTTCAACCATATCATACACATATTGTATGTTATCTCGCTTATAGCTCGCTCCTGGCTCTTTTTCCGTTTGGCTCATGTAAGGCACTCCTAAATCAGTACTGGCAGTTGCAGCATTATAGTGTTTGGCGAAAATGTTTACGAGCATGAAATGTGCGTAAGCCCTATTCATATAAGCCTCGCCCTTTACCGACTGCCTTAGTGCATCACTCCCGGTAGCCTTATCAATTCCCTCTAAAACAACGTTTGCTTCATAAATATCATTGTAATATTTACGCCAAGCGGCCTCGGGAGTTATTGCATTATTGGTAATATACTCGTCAGACCACATGTATATTGGGCGCAACCACGAGGTGATATTGGCATTATTATAATCTGGATAATTGTAATACCTCACATTCTCCGTATATAATTCTGTAAACATGTGATATGCTTGAGGATATGCCCCCGTAATTACGGCTTGATAATCTTCAACTGTGGAAAGACGTACACGATTATCTGGATTTACTTCGAGATATTTCTTACAACTACTCATTGTAGCAGCAGTAGCAAAAATTAAAATAATATATTTCGAAAACTTCATAGTGCTAATGATTAAAAAGATACGTTAAGACCTAGTGAATAGTTGGTAGTAGCAGGCATAGATACGCCAGATATAATTGCTTCTGGATCTTGTCCTTTAAGATTTGGATCAGCCCACAGCACTAAATTTTGCGCTTGTCCTGTGATTTTCAAATTTTTTAAGCCTATTTGCTTTGTTGCACTTCTTGGTAAATCATAAGAAAGCATAATGTTTTTAAAGCGCACAAATGAACCGCTCGCTATACGAATATCTGAACGGTTGTACGCCGTAAAAGGGTCAGCATTTGCCTGTAACAAAGCAGATCTAGTTTCGTCTTCTATAATTCTAGGAATGTTGGTATACAATTCATCTCCAGGGGTGGTCCATCTGTTGGCTAGATCAGCATCAATTGCAGAAACATCTGAATAATAACGTAACAAAATAGGGTTTAAACGAACTTTATTTCCGTAAGAGTAGGTAAACAAGAAAGAAACGCTCAAATTTTTATAGTGAAATTGGTTTGTTAAACCTCCTGATCCCAGTGGCTCTCTGCTTCCCTCGTATTGCAACATGTTAAGGTTAGTGCTGTATTTAGAGAAGCTATTTGATAACCCCCCAGTAGAGGTATAGAATAACGGCAATCCCTCAGCATTTAATGTAGCGAATCTAAAAGAATATAATCCGCTTACTGGCTTCCCTTCCATTGGCGCTCCACGGTCAACCGTTTGCCTAAGCACACCATTCGAGTTTTGCAAGCGAGTAACTTCGTTTTTATTATATCCGAAAGTGAAGATGGTGTTCCATTTAAATTTTTTGCCTTTGATATTTTGGCTGTTTAATGTCACCTCAAAACCTTGATTGATCATATCTGCCCAATTCATCGTTTTACGGATAAAACCGCTTACTCTTGAAACTTCGATGTTGCCAATTAAATCGTAGTTAGAACGATGATAATATTCTAATGTAGCCGACAAACGAGAGAAAACACCAAATTCAACAGCCGCATTGGCCATTTTTTCCTTTTCCCATTGCATTGTTGGGTTGTCTGGAGCCGAAATGGTGATAATGTTCTCAATATTATTGGGGTTAAAACGTGTAGTTGTTCCGTAATAAGCTAATAGCTCTGGACTGCCTAAACCGCTGATATTACCTCTGGTTCCGTATGAGCCTCTAACTTTTAAGTAATCCAACCATCTAACGTCTTTCAAAAACTGCTCTTCATCTGCGTTCCAGTTAGCTCCAACTACCCAGATTGGCAAAAATCTAAATCGCTCGGATGCGCCCAATCTGTTAGAACCATCAGCTCTTGTGGATAAGGTTAAGTTATATTTCCCTTTGTACGAATAAGCTAAGTTGGCAAAGAAAGAAGCTTCGCGATACAGATTTTGGCCCATACTGTAATATGGAGAACCCGTAGCCGACAATTGATCGCGTTGAATGGCTCTATAATCTGGGCTTGCTGTTAAGCCTCGGTAATACTCTAAACCATAGCCCGTAAAGCTTGAAGAATTATACTTTCTCTGTTTAATTTCTGAACCAGCCATCAAATCGAAAGTATGCCACTGCTTAACTATAGGCTTGTAATTGATGGTATTTCTAAAAGTGTAAAATTCACCTTGGTTATTGTCTACAATTGCTATACCGCCTCTTGGTAAAACCGAAATTGGAAATTCACTGTCGTCATATGGATCATTATACAACTTTCCATTTGCACTCCTGATAGCGTTAGATTGCATGGCACGATAACTCTCCGCTACGTTAGACAATTCTGTAGAAATGTGCTCTGAAACAGCCGAAGTACTTCTTGCAGACAAGATAACCGAATAGTTTAAATCCTTTCCAACTTTCCAATTACCATCTAGCTGAAACCTAACCTCTTTCAATTTAATATCTACAAAATTATTATTCATCTCGTGAACAATATTAAACGGTGCAAAATTTGACTGGTAAAATTCTAAATTGCCATTATCATCATAGGCTCGCATAGCCCTACTCGTACTTCTGGCGTAGGTATATGGATTAATATCATAAGCTCGTTCAGTAATTCCGCCAATATTTTCGGTTTCGTTGAATGCCCCAAAAGAGCGTTGATTACGAATTGAACCGTATAAAGTTCCCGTTAGGGTAAAAGAATTTGAAAGATTGAAATTTCCTTTAAAGTTACCGCTAAATCTGTCAGTATACTGGTTTTGAGTTTGTCCATCGTCTCTAAAATAACTTCCAGACATGTAATATTTAGCCTTATCAGTGCCTGTACTAATACTCACACTATGCTCATGATTGACTGAATTTCGAAATAAAACATCGAACCAATCAGTGTTGTAAGTTTTTGTTCTTTGTATCTCATCGTAATATTGATCCCAGGTAATGTCTTTTCTAGATAACTGGAAAAGTAATTTACCAAAAGCGCCATATGTACTGTTTAGATTGGTAAAATCCACTAAGTTTTTTTGATAAAGCTCTTCCGAAAACTCCATTCTTTGTTTCGAATTCATTACGTTGAAATTATCAATAGATGGCTTTGCAGACATACTGAAGTTATTCTTGTAATTTATATCTGTTTGTCCGGCTTTACCTTTTTTTGTGGTTACCACAATTACGCCATTTACCGCTTGCGTACCATACATTGCCGTAGCAGAGGCATCCTTTAAGATTTGAATATCCTCAATATCATCTGGATTTATTCCGCTAATGGCAGAACTTAACATTGTTGATGCGTCACCCGAATACAATTGATTAGGATTTACATTAATAGGATCGTCCAGTACCACACCGTCTATCACCCATAAAGGCTCTTGGTTACCACTTATGGAAGAATTACCACGAATTCGAATTTTTGATTTAGTTCCAAATGTGCCACTTGTATTTTCAACAGCCACACCGGCAACCATACCTTGCAAAGACTTCCCCACGTCAGAGATACCAGCTGTGGCTAATTGCTCTGCCTCAACTTTCCCAACCGACCCAGTGAATGTTCGCTTATCTATTACTTGATAACCTGTTACAACCACTTCCTTCATAGTCTCAACGCTGCTAGACAGCATTACCATCTGAAGTTCTTCTTTTTGGAAAGGCAAAGTAACTGGCAACATTCCTATGAAATTGAACCGAACAGAATCGCCTTCTTTACCTTTAATTTTAAAAACCCCAATGCCGTCGGTGATTACCGTAATATTTCTATTCTTATTTACCACCGAAACGCCTGGCATACCTCTCATAGAGGAATTGTTCATTACCTTACCTATTAAGGTTACCATGGTGTCTTGCGCTACCACAGGTTTCGCGGCGCTAGTTTTTACCGGCACCGCTGCTGCAGGTTTTTTCTTGATGAGAATGTAATCGTCAGAAAATTCGTAAATTAAAGCTTTGTTTTTCAGCAGCTCTGCCATTACTTGCGTAAGCGACGCATTGATAAAGTTAATGGTAACTTTCTCTCTATCATTAAGCAATTCGTTGCTGTAAAAAACAATAAAACCGGTTTGTTTTTTTATCTCTTCAAAGACAGAAAGTAGAGAAACTTCCTTTCCCGAAAAATTGAAGGGCTTGGTTTGAGTAGCCTTGCTAGTGCCCACAAACAAGAAAGAAATCAAGCAAATACACCAGATTTGCCTCGCCGCCATGCTCAAGAAGCTGTATGTTGTCTTCTTAAACACGTCACTCATAGAATTCCACATATTAAAGGTTGTTGGTTGTTTACATCTAAGACGTTTCAACAAAAAATATGGGTGACAAATAATTTATTTTTTTTTAGAATAGCCGACAAACCAAACAACAATTGATTAAAAAAATTTAAAAATGC
Organism: Pedobacter sp.; assembly: GCA_045629525.1. Classification (GTDB taxonomy): domain Bacteria; phylum Bacteroidota; class Bacteroidia; order Sphingobacteriales; family Sphingobacteriaceae; genus Pedobacter. The sequence continues at coordinate 464,051 of JAZQRH010000019.1, read as the reverse complement.
ACCATAAAAAACAGCATGGAAGTGCCGTTTTAACAATTTTACTAAGACAAGATATAGGTTAAATTAGTATAGCTCTATCCGGCCATCGCGGAAGCGATATTGTACATCAGCAGAAGATGATTTGATGTTTTCTAAAAGAACTTTGATTGGATTATCGGTTTTAAGTGCTCCAGAAAAGCGCTGATTCGAAAGTCTCGAATCGGTGATATATATATCCTCTCCAGTAACCCTATTGGTAATATTCACAATTTCTCGCAACGGCATATTCGTGAAGTAGTATGTTCCATTTAACCACGAAAGTACATCGTCTGAAGAAAACTTCTCGACGGTAAGTAAATTATCTCCCTTTACTATCGCTGCCTGCCCTGGTTTAATAAAGATTTCTTTCGAATGATTAAGACTTAAAACTGATACACTACCTTCGAGCAATGAAGTTTGTGCATTATATCCGGGATAGGTATTAACATTAAACTTTGTACCTAACACCTTAACATCCATATCGTTAGTTTTTACAATAAATGGCTTTTTACTTTTTGCTACCTCAAAGTAGGCTTCGCCATCTAATACAACTTCTCGCTTTTCACCTGTAAATGCAACCGGAAATTTCAGTACTGATGCACTATTAATCTTAACCGAGGTACCATCGTCCAATACCAAATCATAGGTTTTACCATTTGGGATGGATAAGGTTATAATTTCTGCCGACCGTAAACTGTTATCGCTTTGGGCAAGCCTATTTGCAGATTCCGCTCCAAAATGGATTTTTCCAGTAGTAACACCTTTTGCGTCTAAGGTATAAGTTGTGCCGTCACTTAAAGTAATTTTAACACGCTCATTTTTGGACAGTGTATCCTTTTGACCTGAAAGACTCTTTTGAAAGACCCCAAACCACAATCCGGCCGCTACTAGTGGCAATAGTATTGTTGCCGCAACAAGCCATTTGCGCCTACCGCTTTTCATTTTAAACATTGGTTGGGCCTGTTCCAATTGATCAGCTATCTTATTCCAAGCAGCCTCTTCATCAGTAGAACTGGCTTTGTTACTTGCTTTATACAGCAGAACCGATGCAAGTGATTGCTTCCATTGCTTGCGTACATAATCGTCAGTTTTGATGAGATGCTTCAAACGCAAATCATCTTCCACACTGATTTGATCACTGAGTTTATCAGCAATTAGCTGATCGATATCTTCATGCAAAGGTTCCAAACTAAACGGTTTTTAGTATAACGTTATTTTTATCGCTTCGGGTGACAAGCCTACCTAAATTTTTCGATGGCTAACCTCATCTTAACCAGCGCCCTTTTCAATTGTGTTTTTATCGTGTTAATGCTTAAGCCCAATTCGTCTGCAACTTCTTGATATTTTCTTCCTTCTATATAAACCATTTCAAATATCAACCTACACTGCAATGGCAAATTAGCTACGCTTTCTTTCAAGTGATTACCCAATTCTTTAATATTAATGGCTTGATAAGGATCTAAGGCTTGATCGCCTATTTCTAATTCATTTATATCTTCCGTAGTCTTAAATTTTCTAAGATAATCCAAAGCGGCGTTTCTTACAGCTGTGTAGAGATAAGAAATAATATTTGATATTTGAAACAACTCTTCTTTTTTGTTCCATACTTTCAGAAATACATCTTGGACAACATCTTGAGCAATTTCATCATCTTTAACGATTACAAACGCATGAATACATAATGGCTTATAATGATTTTTAAATATAAGTTGAAAGGAACCAATATCCCCTTGGCAAACTTTAATCCATAAGTCGTTATCATTATATTGATGAATTATCATTTACAGTTAACCTATTAGTAATTTCGGGGAGCTTTTATTCTTATAATGTTTGAAAATAGAAAAACATTAGCGAATTAGCGCATCAAAAACTAAAACAATCTCATTACATTAAGCAAAAATTAGATCTTGCCTGCAAAGACTATAGGTATCTGTAACTTTGTGGCGGAAAAATACGGATATACTTAAAGTACACGGTAAAAAGATAATCGTAATTACAAAACCTTTTATTTATTTTAACGCCGTTTACAACTACCAAAAGAAGATTTTTAATGAGATACTTCCTTTATATTATCATCGCTATCGTGCTCCTTTGCGTGATCATTACGCTTTTGTATATGCGCTTACCTAAGTTTGGGAAAGCCCCAAGTGGCCAGCGACTTGAACGAATCCAGAAATCACCCAACTATAGGGATGGGAAGTTCCAAAATCTTTCCTTTACACCAGACTTAACCGAAGGCTATTCGATGTTAGGGATTATGATTGACATGTTTTTCAAAAACCTTCCGAACAGAACTCCCCTAGATAGTTTACCCGCTATAAAAACAGATTTAAGAAGTTTGGCGAAAGACGAGAATGTTTTAGTGTGGTTTGGACACTCTTCTTACTTCATGCAAATTGAAGGAAAAACTTTTTTAATCGACCCAGTATTTAGTGGCAACGCATCTCCAGTACCCGGAACCACGAAATCTTTTAAAGGGACAGATATTTATAGCGCAGCTGATTTCCCGACAATAGACTATTTAGTGATCAGTCATGACCATTATGATCACTTGGACTATGAAACTATTATTGCTCTGAAAACCAAAGTAGTGAAAGTGGTTTGCGGATTGGGCGTTGGTGAACATTTTGAGCATTGGGGTTATGACCCCGCTGTACTCATAGAGAAAGATTGGAACGAAAATGCAAATTTAGGTGATGGTTTTAGTATAAGCTTGGTTCCGGGTAGACATTTTTCTGGCAGAGGATTTAGCCGAAATATCTCTCTGTGGACATCGTACGTTTTAAAGACACCAACTCAGCAAATTTTTATTGGAGGAGATAGTGGGTATGATAATCATTTTAAAACGATTGGCGATAAATTTGGACCAATGGACCTCGCCATTTTAGAAAACGGACAATACAACGTGGCATGGCAGGCTATTCATACGCTACCGAGTGAAACCTTGCAAGCAGCGAGAGATTTAAAGGCGAAGCGACTGTTTCCGGTTCATTCGGCCAAATTTTCATTAGGCTTGCACGCTTGGGACGAACCGTTACGAGAAATTACGAAATTAAACAACGGAGCAATCCTTTTGGTTACGCCAATAATTGGTGAAGTGGTGAAGTTGGCTGATGAACAGCAAGTGTTCAGCCAATGGTGGAAGAGCCTAAAATAATTACATAAAAGGAGATATTAGGTTGAGAATTTTCTCCATTATTTTGGACCACATCGATCTCTTAACCCAAGACACGTAATGAATTTCTTTTGCGCCTTTTAAATCTTCATTAAAGGCGTCACGTAACTTTCCAGCAACAACTTTATCGTAAATCATAGCGGTAATTTCAAAGTTCAAATCGAAACTACGTAAATCTAAGTTCGCTGTACCTACAGAGGCTATACTACCGTCGATTATAAATGTTTTGGCATGGATAAATCCTTTTTCATACAAATAAATTTCCACCCCAGCTTCTAGCAAATCGCTAAAGTAACTCCGAGCAACAGTATTTACCAATCTCGAGTCTCCTTGTGCAGGTACTAGTAACTTTACTTTTATCCCCCCTAATGAGGCCATAATTAAACTTTCTTGCAAATAATCATCAGGAATGTAGTAAGGGGTGGTTAATAATATTTCCTCATCTGCAGTGTTAATGGCCTGCAAAGTGGCGTACAAAATATTTGGCAGATCAGAATCTGGACCGCTAGCCACAACTTGCACTTTTGCATTGCCGATGTTTTGCATTTTTCCAATTGGGAAGTAACCGTCGCCAGTAATGGTTAATTCATCGCCGCTGGCAAAGTTCCAATCAGAAATAAAAACTTGCTGAAAGGCGAATGCCGCAGGACCCTTTACCCTAATGTGTGTATCACGCCAGTAAAGTTGTTTATGCGTTGCATTTATGTATTTATCAGCAATGTTAATTCCACCCGTATACGCTACCAAACCATCAATAATTACGATTTTTCGGTGGTTACGATAATTGATGCGGTTTGCAATAAACAGTAGGTTAATTTTATTGAAAGGAATAGCTTCTATACCTGCCGCTCTTAATTCTCTAACTACCGTCTTGCGAATATCTCTACTGCCAAAATCGTCGTAAATGAAACGAATTTTTACCCCTTCTGAGGCTTTTTGGATAAGAATATCTTTAAGTTGATTCCCTATTTCATCGTCATCAAAAATGTAGTATTCAATATGGATGTGATGTTTAGCCTTCTTCAAATCCTCAAACAACGCAGGAAATTTTTCTTCGCCATTAAACAGAATTTTTATATCGTTATCTGGCAAAAGAAAAGCCCGGTTAAGTTTCTTGTTGGCTAACAGCTTAATAAGCCGTTCTGATTTGGAAAGCACTGGATCGCTGTCTATTTCGGTAGCAATATTATGATCTCTGAATAAGGTTTGTAACTGTTTTTTAAAGCCCTCATCTACTTTTAACTTACGGTCATAAAGTTTACGCTTGCGATAATTAACCCCGAATGAAAAATAAAATATGATACCCACCAACGGCACGAAAATGGCAAATAGCAAATAGGCCACAGTTTTACTTACCGAACGTGTATCAAAAACGATGCGCAAACAGGCAAATCCCAAAAGCAGACCGTAAAAAATCTCTGCAATAATTAGCCAAATAGTTTGTTCCCACATATTAAGCGTTCAATTTCTAAAGGTAAAACAAAATTTAGCACGAATAGTTGTATCTACTCTTAAGCCAACCTCCTCTTATTTGAAGATATTCATTTCTTCGTTATAAATTGAGCTTTGAATACTGAGAAAATTTAGAACACTATGAAAAACATGATTTTGAGAGAGTGACTCATATTCTTTAGTTTGCTTTGAACCATCAGACATCCAAACAATAAAAGGTATTTCGTATTGTTCTTTGGGTGCAATGCTCATAGGAATACCGTGCATATAAAGATTTTTCTCGCCCAGCGATTCGCCATGATCCGATACAAAAAACATAGCACTTTTATAATCTTTCAGACTTTTCAAATCTTCAATTACCCGATGCAATACATAATCAGTGTACACAATAGTATTATCGTACGCGTTAATCAACTCTTGTTGAGAGCATTTACCCAACTCAACACTGTTGCACACTGGTTTAAACACCTCGAATTGTGGCGGATATTTCTTATTGTAGCTAGGTCCGTGACTGGTGCTGGTATGTAAAATAATAAGCACCTTGTTGTTTTTACTGGTAGATATTCTTTCTTTCAAGCCTGTTAACAACAGCTCATCATAATCGCACCCACCATTTAAGCAATCTTTTTTAAGATCATCTTTTCTTTCATAATCTTTGATATGAATTGGAGGCTCGCCCCAATTGGTGGTTCTCCAAACCACATCCACGTCATTACGATACAAGTAATTAGGCAAGATCTCGTACAGTTTACCGGTATTAGCGTGCTCTAAGATACACTTTACACCGCCCATGGTATAGGTAGCGCATGACTGGGCTGGAAAATGCTGAACATTGGCAGTTTTTGAAAGCAGCGGATTGGTATTTCTATGGTAGCCGTACAATGAAAAATTCTGACTGCGGGCTGATTCTCCAATTACGAGCACGACTACCGATTTTTCTTGGTTAACGATAGTGGCGTTGGGCAGTAAAATTGCCTTCTTATTCTTTCTCTGCTGTTTAATGTAGTAACGCGATAGGTTAACAGTATACGACCATGGCATTGCCAAACCGCCTAATTGCTTGGCATGCTTGTCGATCCACAGCCAATTGGTTGCATTAGCGAAAATTAGAGAAGTGATAAAGAGCAAAGTAAGGCCCACGGTAATTAAAAACTTCTTTAACGGTGCTTTAATTAGCTTCACTTTATAAATGAACACGCTAGGAAGCAGACCGAATATGACCAAGTACAGCACCAACTTGGCGGAGAAAAAACTACTAGACTCTTCCAGATTGGTATTCAGCACGTTTCCCACCATCGTATCATCCATAATTACTCTATAGGTATTGACAAAATATACTGCCAACGAACTAAGCACAAAGAACAGGATGGATAAAAACTTTCCGAGATGAGAGGACAGATGAAACAACAAGTAAAACAGAAGTGCATTTAGCACTAGCATTAATATTACAATACTCACAACTAACAGCACGCCATTAAAGCTAGTATACTCAACATTGTTAAAAACAAAATTGAAAAACGGAAAATGGAAAAAGACGAAATTGAGGAAACTTAATAAGAGAGCAAGGTGAGCAATTTTCAGCTTATTTCTTCGTGTAAACATGTGTAATTTTATATAACGAAACGGCTAAACTAAGGATTGCTAGATAATATATAGGCAAGTTTTCGCGGAAAATTTTATACGCCAACACGCACGTGCAAACAGCAAACAAAGCGATAAAAAAAGGATACCATTTTTTGTTATTTATCCAGCAACAGTAAGCATATCGCTGACTGATAAATATCCCGGCCAAACCAGAAATATATCCAATAATACTACCAACAATAACATCGATAGGATAGTGTGCGCCTACGCCAACTCGTGTTGATGCTAAGGCCAAACCAACCACCACAAGTGCTCCTAGCCATAAAATCTTGTTAGGGCGCCTATTTGGCATAAATGCAAACATTAAAACGGTGAGTATGGCAAATATCGTGATGGAGTGCCCTGATGGGAAACTGCTTCGCCCCGAGAGCCGCTCGCCAATAATAAAGAAGCTGTCATTGTCAAATACCGCCGCTGGTCTTGGCACTGCAAAAAGTTTTTTTAGCACACTTGAGAAAACCAATGACACCAACGAAGCAGATATTAGCGCTTCCCATATTTTCGGAGCGTAAACAATGAAAATACTTAAGAAAGATAAAAAAATAAGCGCATTACCCATCTGCGTTAAGTTGATTTGCCAAGCCCCATATTGCCCCAAATGATGATTAATAAATAAAAACGCGGACTTTTGAACATAAGCGTACTGAGTAACAGAACCAATTTTCTGAAAGTACAAACTAACCGCTAGCACAATCAACAACACCAATGGTAGTGCGAAAATCAGCCTTTTGAGCCTGGCATAATTGCAAGTTACAAGGGTATTCATATTGAGATGGAGAGGTTAGAGCGCACCCGCAACACATTTCTTAGGTAAGAAATACGTTCCGATATCGGCAACGGCGATGTACGGATTAGATAATTTGCTTTAATAGTTTTAGTTGTTTTGTTATTTGGTTTATTCTCAAAATCGAAAACACCTGTCGAAGCACACGAGAATAACACTAACTAAGGTAACGACTATTTTACGGGAATCAAAACTAATTTAGTTACCAGAACGAATAAAAAGCAAAAATCCCCAACCTTTATCAGATTGAGGATTTTTTGCGGTCCGGACGGGACTCGAACCCGCGACCTCCGCCGTGACAGGGCGGCATTCTAACCAGCTGAACTACCGAACCATTAAACTCCAAAGCCTAAGCCTCTTCGTTTTGGGATTGCAAATATAGTGTTTTACATTAAACTTGCAATATTTTTTTTTCATTTATATGATAGGTTAAGGCTTAAACAGCATTTAATGTTGAAGCCTTAACTTAAAATTTAACTTTTAACTAAGCGTTTTGTTGCGGTTCCAGCATCCCCAGATATACGAGCCACATAAATACCTGACGGTAAGCCGGCGATATCAAAGTTTATTTGAGCTTGATTAAACATAGCGTGGCTTGCAATTAGTCTGCCATTTAAATCGAACAGATCAGCTTTGCTGTATAGTAATAGGCTAAACTTTACGCAAACATTTACAAACGCTGGGTTTGGATATAACCCTTACCTTGCGCTGGCTTATTATCCTTATGCGATTAGTGGTTTTGTTGACCTGAAATAACAGCGCCTTTTATGGTCACCAACTGCTGACAGTTGATGCCATCAACTGATCTAAATAAAGTAAAATGACTGTTATTCGTTTCCGACGCGGTAGCCCATCTTAGATCAGCATTACTATTTTTTAACGTAGCGTTAAATGAAAGCAACGATACTGGCAAAACACTTGGAGCTTTTAATACTACGAAGCTCTCTACGAAATAATTTGTAACCAGAATATCGTTAACTCCGTCTGCATCGGTGTCTAAAATCTTAACTCCGTGGGTGCCATCGCCAGCGCGTTGGTAAGACTTGCCTGAACGTTACCAGCAAACAACAAAGGAGAGAGCGCAAGTAAGGCCACAAGCTGTGAACTCGTTTTAAAAGTAATAGCAGATTGAAAAATAGTACGAAAGCGTATAACTAGCGAAAAAAAGAAAACGTAAACTTATTTCATGAGCAACTAATAAAATTAAGTAATGAGAGCCCGAATACTTATGAAATATTCCTATTGGGAGTAAAACAAAAATACAAGACTTCTGCTCTAGAACAAAGCTGGCTCAACATATTAAATCTATTGAATTGATTACGAAGCCTTTGTTTCTTACAACAATTTTTAAGATTGAAAGGAAAGGCGATAAAAGCAAAAATCCCCAACCTTTATCAGATTGAGGATTTTTTGCGGTCCGGACGGGACTCGAACCCGCGACCTCCGCCGTGACAGGGCGGCATTCTAACCAGCTGAACTACCGAACCGTTCGCAACGTTAAGATTTAACTCTTTTCGTTTTGGTGATGCGAATATAGGACGATTTTTACTCTTATCAAAAAAACATTGCAAAAAAACTTTATTAAAGCTCATTTATAGGTGTTTATTTTTTTGTAAGCGCTTTTTCAATACCACAAAAAAGCCTCGATGTAAAAATCGGGGCTTAACTATTTTTTTGGGCAATTAATTTACCGCACCTTCTTTCATCTTCTCTGCATTTTCTGCAAACTGAAGTTTGTCGATAAGTTCTTGAATATCTCCATCTATAACTGCAGGCAAATTATACAAGGTTAAGCCAATACGGTGATCAGTCACCCTACCTTGTGGATAGTTGTAAGTTCTAATTTTTGCCGATCTATCTCCTGTAGACACCATCGTTTTACGCTTCGCCGCAATATCGCCATGCTTCTTTTGCACCTCAATATCGTAAAGCTTACTTCTTAACATCTCCATGGCAATTATTCTGTTACCCAACTGCGAACGCTCTTGCTGGCAAACCACCACAATACCCGAAGGTTTGTGCGTTAATTGCACCTTTGTCTCAACCTTATTTACGTTCTGTCCACCGGCCCCACCAGAACGTGATGTCTGTAATTCAATGTCTGCTGGGTTCAAGTAAAAATCAATCTCTTCTGCTTCCGGTAAAACAGCCACAGATGCCGCCGATGTATGCACACGACCTTGCGTTTCTGTATCAGGTACACGTTGCACACGGTGCACACCACTTTCGTATTTCAAAGTACCATACACATCTTCGCCGCTCACCTTAAGCACCACCTCTTTATAGCCACCTGCAGTACCTTCAGTAACGTCTACCGTTTCAACTTTCCAACCTTTTGCGTCAAAATAACGTGTGTACATACGGTATAAATCACCCGCAAAAAGTGCAGCCTCGTCGCCACCCGTACCTCCACGAATTTCAAAAACAGCATTTTTCGCATCCTCTGGATCTTTAGGTATCAACATCAATCTAATTTTTTCCTCCAACTCCTCTTGCTGCACCAACAATAAATCTTGCTCCTCTTTTGCCATCTCCCTCATCTCTGCATCCTTCTCGTTGGTCAAAATTTCTTTGTTTGCCTCAATGTTGCTCATCACGTTTTTGTACACCTTGTACTCTTCCACAATTTTGGTCAAGTCCTTGTATTCTTTGTTCAATGCGGCAAAACGCTTCATATCCTGAATAACTTCTGGATTGCTTAACTGCTCTTCCACATCTTCCCAACGCAACTTAATGGCTTCTAATTTATCTAACATATATTTTTAAGAAAATCAATATTACTACAATAACTAAGGCTAGTCCCGCTTTACGTTTTTATTTTTTTTTGCATTGGTTGTAAAGTGCTTTCAGTCCTACAACAAAAAAGTATAAGCACTTCAATCGGGTTTAATGCACAAAAAACCGTGCAAAACATCACGCTTTAGTTATCGGACAGCAAAAATACGGCTTTTTCAGTTAACACTGCAATTATTTTATTGCCAACAGCTAATTGCTTAATTGGAACAGACACAGGTAGCTGCAGCAGCGAGGTGCTTAAACTATTAGGGTTAAACCTAGCTAATTGGGTCCCGCTTAGATAGACCACCAAATTGCTAGCGATGCTATATTCGGCAACCGTATCTATTGGCAGCACGCTAACAAATGCACCAAAACTATCGAACTGTAAAATTTGCCCATTATTATGTTGCACAAAAACAAACTGATCAGAAGCGGAGATTTTTTTCGGTACAATTACTTCATCAAACAATTGAAAAAAATTCGCCGAACGTGAGTCTTCGTTAAAGGTGCTTCCCAATTTGAGCAACACATTGGCATTACGCTCAAAAACCCATAGACTGTTATTGTTAGCAGAAGCAACTGCCGATACCAACCAATTTCCATTCTTTGCAAAAGAATAACTGATAATTTCGTTCAAATTGTTGTTTAACACCACTACCTGCTGAAAATCTGCATAAAACAACACTACACGCAGCGGATCAGAAACATCCACACTGTGTAATTTACCAAAGCGATTATTACTGTAGCGCCATCTTATCACGCCCTTTTGATCGTACTTTAACAGTTCCTCCCTATCGCTTAATAAGTATATATAATCTAAATTATCCGCATAAACAGCTTTGGCAACTGTGTCTATTTTAGCATAAACACGGGTTTGTGCCTTAACCACCGTAGCCATTAATACCAAAACCAAAAAAGCGGCTATTCTCATTCCTTAAAATATGCTAATTCAAAGTTTTCGCCATCAAACACGCCATACGAGTTGAAGGTTAACCATTCCCCAATATTAAAGTAAGTACTGTCTTGATTTAGCGTAATTTCCAAAGGCAAATGCCTATGCCCAAAAACAAAATAGTCGAAATGTTCTCTCTCCAAGATTTCTTCGGCATAAATAGCTAACCATTCCTTTTCTTTCCCTTCAAAATGTTCTTGATTTTCGCCTGCCGCCCGGCTATGGCTAGACCAAGCATTTGCTACCCCCATGCCAATACGTGGTGGCACCATTCCGAATAACCATTGACAAACAGGGTTCCTAAATATTTTTCGCAGAAATTTATACTTCACGTCACCTGGGCCTAAGCCATCGCCATGGTGCAAATAGAACTTTTTACCCGCACGCTCAATAATCAGCTCATCACTAATAATCTCTATTCCTATCTCTTTTGTAAAATAATCGAACACCCACATATCATGATTACCTTTAAAAAAATAGATTTTGATACCGCAATCTGCCATCTCGGCTAGCTTACCTTGCAATCTTATAAATCCCTTCGGAATTACATATTTGTATTCGAACCAAAAATCAAAAATATCGCCCATTAAGAACAATTCACTGCAATTTGGCTTTATATAATCCAACCAGCGTACAATTCTGTCCTCGCGTAAGCGACTTTGCGCATGGTTAGGCGACCCTAAGTGAAAATCGGATGCGAAATAAATGTTTTTTGCCATGTTTTTCCAAAGATAGGTTTTTTAAGGAAAAGTTAATTTTATCAGAATAATGGCAATGTAAAACATGCCAAATCCCACATAAAACTAATTAACCTATGGGCTTAGTAGAATTTTAACTTAATGTTAAGAATCCGTCTAAATAACTCGCTGATTTTAAAACTTAATTTTGTACTTTTGCAGAAATTTTTCTCACATGATCTCTACAGATATAGCTATTATAGGCGCTGGGCCAGTTGGTTTGTTTGCAATTTTTGAAGCGGGTTTGTTAAAAATGCGCTGCCACTTAATTGATTACTTACCACAAGTTGGCGGGCAGTTGTCAGAAATATATCCTAAAAAACCTATTTACGACATCCCAGGATTTCCCTCGGTTTTAGCTCAAGAATTAGTTGATAATTTGATGGAGCAAGGAAAGCCTTTTCATCCAGGGTTTACACTTGGCGAGAGAATTGAAGGTTTAGAAAAGCGTGGCGAAGCTGATTTTGTACTAACAACCAATATGGGTACTGTTATTGAAGCAAAAGCTGTAGTAATTGCTGGTGGATTAGGTTGTTTTGAACCTCGTAAACCTGCTGTAGCTGGTTTAGAAGATTTCGAAAATGGTCGTGGTGTAAATTACATGATCTTAGATCCAGAGAAATATCGTAACCAGAAGATGGTAATTGCCGGTGGCGGCGACTCTGCTTTGGATTGGACAATTTTCTTAGCAGATGTTTGTAGCGAATTAACGTTGGTACACCGCAGCGAAAGCTTTAGAGGAGCTCCAGACTCGGTAAACAAAGTAATGGAATTGGCTGCACAAGGTAAAATTAACTTAATTTTAAATAGCAACCTAAACGCTGTAACTGGCGAAGGTAAGCTAGAAAAAGTTGAAATTATCCATAACAAGACAATGGAAACTACAACTGTAGAAGCCGATCATTTAATTCCGCTATTTGGTTTGAGCCCTAAATTGGGCCCTATTGAAAACTGGGACTTAAATATTAGCAAAAGCGCTATTGAGGTTAATGTAGACGATTATTCCACCAACATTCCAGGAATTTATGCAATTGGTGATATCAATACTTACACCAACAAATTAAAATTAATACTTTGTGGTTTTCACGAGGCTGCTTTAATGAGCCATAGCGTTTACCAATACATTAACCCAGGTGTGAAATACACCATGAAGTATACCACCGTAAACGGTGTTAGCGAATTTTAGACAAGTACAGATTATGAGCGATATTAATATTGTTGTTGAAGACAGAGAAGGAAATGTAAGCGAACTTGTAGCGCCTACCGATATGGGCTTAAGCTTAATGGAGTTTTTGAAAGCTAGCGAATACGATGTTTTGGCGACTTGTGGAGGCATGGCTTTGTGTGCAACTTGCAGCGTTGATGTACTTGAGGGAGAAGAAAAGTTAAACGAAATGAGCGACGATGAGTACGCCATGATTGATACTTTACCAGCACCCAACCCGAATACGCGTCTGGCCTGCCAAATTCAATTGAGCCCAGCAATGGAAGGCTTGAAAGTAAGATTACACGATATAGATTAATCGTAATTAGACATAAAGGAAAGTCCCGTTAGTTAAACTGACGGGACTTTTTATGAATTTATATGCTGCTAGTTCTTTGACTGTGGCGGACCAATAGTTTTAAACGTTCCTTCACCTTTTAAGATGGCTAGCATTTGATTTTGGTTAGCCAACAACTCTTTGGCCTTTGCCAATTCTTTATCGTATTGAAAAGCTTGCTCGAATTTACCCTTCTCAAAAAAGTAGCGACTAATAATTTGGGTCTCTAAAAGTCGCTTGATTTCTGCCTTGTGTGTCATTAAATCATTTTTCTTCGCCGCCAGCATCTTGTTTGTCAAGGCATCTAGTTCTGTTTTCACAACGACTTTATTTTCCTTATCAGCCTCTGCTTTTATTTCTGTAAGCAAACGTTCTGTTCTAGACGTGTAGGAATAATCTTTGTTGGCGATAGAAGCCACAAACTTGCTATAATCAGTATCGCTAATACGAAAATCTTTGGCAGAGCTAAGTGTTGGGTTAGCTTTTTTGTAAGCGTTTGCGTAATCGTAAAACAAACTCTTATTGGCTAACGAAATTGTGATCGGACTAAGCTTATCTGCTTCTAACACTACATCTGGGTAAACCCCAGCACCATCGTAAACTGTACGACCTGCCTTGGTATTGAAGGCTTTCATGGTGCTATCCGCAAATTTATCAGCAGAACCATCCTCTTTTTTGTGAGCGTAATCTAAGGCTTGTATGCATCGCCCTGATGGCGTATAATATTTAGCCACCGTAACCTTAACTAAGCTGTTATAAGGCAAGCTAAAGGTTTGCTGAACTAAACCCTTGCCATAACTGCGTTGCCCAACTACAATGCCTCTATCGAGGTCCTGTATGGCGCCAGCAATAATCTCCGAAGCAGAAGCCGACCTCCCATCAATAAGCACAGCAATTGGAAGATTTGGTGCAATTGCCGAATTAGGCGTAGTATAACTAATCGTCTTTGCAGAGTTTCTACCTTTCTGGGTAACCACAAGCACGCCTTTGTCGATAAAGAAATTTAGTATTTTAACGGCCTCTTGCAAAATACCTCCGCCGTTGCCGCGTAAATCTAAAACTAAGGCCGTAGTTTTCTGCTTCAACATTGGGTCCAAAGCATCTTTAACTTCTTTGGCAGCGTTCTCCAAAAACTTATCTAATTTAATGTACGCAACCTTATCGTCCAACATAGTTGAGTAGGTTACATTGGGTTGTTTAATCTCATCTCTCATGATGCTTTTATCAATGCTTTTACCGCCGCGTAGTAAAGTTACTTTTACAGGAGTACCCTTGGGGCCTCTAAGCAGCTGACTTATTTCTGAGCGCTCCTTTCCGGCCAATTCGATATCATTAATTTTGATGATCTCATCGCCGGGACGAATATCATTTTTATGTGAAGGATACCCTTCGCTCACTTCGTTGACAAACAGTTTACCGTTAATAGTAAGCGTAGCTGCGCCGATGCCGCCATATTGCGTACTCACGTACTTGAGCTTATAACTTTCTACCTCCGATTCGGGAACATATTCTGTATACGGATCTAGATGATCAAGCATGGCGTCGATCCCAACTTTCATTAAAGTTGCAGGATTAGTTTCCTCTACGTAATTGATGTTGATTTCCTTATAAAGCGATGCAAATACATCGAGATTTTTAGAGACTTGAAATAAATCGTCTTTAAAAGATAGGGTGAGCGTACCGAGTAGCAGGGCGCTTCCGGCCAGCGCAATTTTTACTTTCTTCATCGCACAAATACTATTAATTTGCTAACTAAAAACGAGTTGCTAGCTAGCGTAGAAAGTAAACTTAAAGAAAAGATTAGAAACTAACTAATTAAAGCCTATTTCCCTCGGGATCGGCGAGCGCCTTACGGATGGTAAATTCTACGTAAGCAGTATCTCTATTAACCAATTTAGCCAATTGTTGCACCAACTGATCTTCTTGACCTGGGGTAAAGCTAATCTCTACCGTAGCCAATTCACGATATTTTCTTAAGAACTTAATTTTTACTTTTTGCCAGCTCTCGTTAGTAAGTGTAAAATTTGCCATTAGTTAATGATTTTGTACAAAGGTAGAATTTTTGCCGTGAAATTGAAATAAAAAGCCCTGCTCCGCATTGCCCCAAATAGTGTTAACTTTTCGGGGCAGCACATTGTGAAGCAGGGCTATTTTTGTTACTTACTTAAAGGTTACCAGCCTGTATTTTGAGCCATACCTCCATATGGTAGATACAACGATATTTGGCCAGTTGGTACAGCTGTTAGATAATGTTTTGGAGTAATAAAAGTTCTGGTACCAGTTGTATAAGGTTTATAGTAACCTGTAGGACTGATTCTTGCCGCAGGAACTCTATTCGCTTGCGGAATTGAACTTTGATCTGGCAATTTTATCCCCAACATTTCGTCGGTTAATGCTGTTTGTGAGATGGAGATGTTATCACCCATAGCCCAACGATTTAAATCATCAACTCTGAAGCCGTCCATCATCAGTTCTACCCTGCGCTCTCTACGAACCTCCCAAAGTAAAGGCGAAATTGTACTAGGGCGTTTTGCATCGTTAATGATAGTTGTACCTGAGGCTCCCGACATAACATTTACACCGTCATAAAATAATTTTGCAACTCCAGCTCTAGTTCTCAACACATTAATGGATATATCTAACGCATTTTGATTCAATAAGCCTAATTCTGCCATTGCCTCTGCATAAATAAGCAATACTTCAGCGTAGTTAAACAAAGGAGCATCAGTATCGTTTTGACCTCCTGTTAGGTTAGTATTACGATTTACAAACTTAATTGGCACGTAACCTGTACTCGAATTAGCGCCTACCACTAAGTTGTTTTCGTAAGCAACATAATCAGCGATGGTTTTCAGCAATCTGTTATCTCTATTTGTTCTCACATCTGCGATCGTATTGTCGCCAGCATATAACGGAGCCCCGCCTACTTGACTAATTGGCAATCCATCCGTAGTCACATAAGATTCTACTGCTGCTTTGGTTAGCCCCTGCATAATAGTTGTACTAGTTAAATAGTTAATTACGGAGTGGCCTTGTACGCCTGTTACATATTTTTTATAAAGAATTACTTGCTTATTTGTGCTCAAATCCAGAGAGTTGTAAACAAGTTGATAATCAGGATTTATAATATATGTACCTGGTTCAATTAATTTATAAGCGGCGTCTTTAGCTTGAGTAAGTAAGTCTCCCGCATCGGCTGTTAACCCTAAGTGCGTTTGATATTTTCTTAAAGTCCCCTCGTATAATGCTACTCTAGCTTTCAGCGCATACGCTACGGGTTTTGTAATTGTATTATGTTGATCAGTTGATCTCAAGTTTGCAATTGCAAAGTCTAAATCTTCAAGGACTTTCTGAATAACTAACTTTCTAGAATCTCTAGGTTTGTAGATTACATTTACGTCGTCGATATCTAAAGACTTGTCGATATAAGGCACATCGCCAAAAATTCTTACTTTATTAAAATAGTCTAGCGCACGAAAGAATCGAGCCACACCCTCCCAATGATTTTTAGCCTCTGCTGTCATTGAATTGACATTTTGAACTCTTTCAATCATTATGTTTGCTTTGCGTATTTGCTCCCAGTTCCAGTTGCCATTAGTTGCAGCCGCATTCTGTACAAATTGTGTGAAACTCGCCTGAGCTTGGTCATCAGTAAAGGCACTAAAATAAAAATCTGCATTAGTTCCTGTTCCTATTCCATAGCCCAAGAACATATTATAAAATCCCCAGTTATACGCTCTTACGTTGTTTTCGCTTGTCCAAAAATTGGCATCTTCGAACTGGTCTGGAGTGGTTAGCTCCAAATCCTTTGTGCAGCTCCCTAAAGAAAGCACACTGATTAATGCTAAGTATATTTTAAATATTTTCATCTTTTCAAAAATTAAAAAGTTAAGTTGACACCAAAAGAATACATCCGAGAGAAAGGATATGTCCTTCCTAATGAGTTGTTGTCTCCATCGGTAATTTCTGGATCTATAGGAAGGTTAGAACCTTTAAACTCAGCCAAATTTTGTCCACTTAGATACACTCTGAAACTACCAATTTTATATTTCTTTAGCAGCTCGTTTTTAAAAGTATAACCGAAGGTTACATTCTTCAATCTCAAATAAGATAAATCGGTTAAATACTTAGACTGTGGATAGAAGTTGTTACCACTAGCGCCGATGCCAGCGATACTAGACGTATTATTTCCAGTATAAACCCTTGGATAAAAAGCGTTTGTATTAGAAGGAGTCCAGAAGTCTAATTGATGCTCATACATAATGTCGGCACTTTGATATAGCGGGATTACTGTTTGACCTAAACCCCATATTGCTCTTTTTCCAACTCCTTGAAGGAACACGTCTAAATCAAAACCTTTGAACGTACCTCCAAATCTTGCTCCATATTGGTAGCGAGGATTTATATTACCGATGCGCACTAAGTCTCCATGATCAGCGAGTGTCATAGCGCCACCGTTTATTGCGCCGCTACCATCCACGTCCTTGTATTTTATATCTCCTTCACCAAACACAAAATTACCTCTTTGTAGAAATACTTGACTAGGAGATCCGGCTACGTCGGCTGCAGAAGTAAAATACCTATCGGTTTTAAAACCCCATATCTCACCTACTTCCTTGCCTTTATAATTTTGTGTAATTAACATCGCCGGGTTATCCCATTTCGTAATTTCAGTTTTGTTGTCATTAAACGTTAAAGTTCCGTATAGGTTCAAATCTTTGCTAACTGGGTAGCGAAAATCTAATGCAACTTCCACGCCTCTTGTTCTCAAATCTCCTGCATTAATTCTCGGCCCCGCTGCTCCAAAAGTAGCCGCGGTGTTAACCGCTTGTAACATGCCCTCTGTTTTTCTATTGTACCACTCCACGGTAAGCCCCATGTAATCTTTCAAAAACCTTAAATCTAAACCAAGGTTAAAATCTTTAACGGTTTCCCAAGTTAGTGAGTTTGCTACTGCCCTAGGTGCTCCAATAGTATTTGCTAAAATATTTCCATTAATCCAGGTAGAGGTAGCATTTGACATTGCAGCACTATAATACTCACCGCCTACATCTTGATTACCGAGTTCGCCGTAAGAAGCACGAAACTTGATATCGTTAAATATCTTTTTTACTGGCTGCATAAACTTTTCTTCGCTTAAACGATAGCCCGCAGATGCTGAAGGGAAAAAGCCCCAACGATTCCTTGTAGAAAACACAGAAGACCCGTCGTAACGCCCATTCATTTCCAATAGATACTTTCCTTTATAATTATAGTTCACTCTTGCAAAGTATCCAGCTAATGCGCCAACACCACGTCCGCTAGATGCAAACTGATCTCCAGTAGCGAGGCCAATTTCAGGTAGCGAGGCGTCTAATAAGCCGCGTCTTTCAGCTCTAACTAAAAAAGAAGATTTAGTTTCGTAATTGACCCCGACCATCGCTCTAAAATTGTGATCATCTTTGAAAACCTTGTCGTAGGTTGCGTACGCATTTAAAGTATTGTTTAAGGCCCTAGTGGCTTGGTAAGCCGTAAAATCTTGGGCTGCAGTAGCAATATTGGTTGGGCCACTAGGAATGCCACTCCAAAAATCTAAGGCCTGTATTGCACCGCCTACCACATGCCTAAATCCGTTATCTCTCCCAATAGAATAGTCTGCTCGTACATTAAGACCCTTAGCTATTTTAAATGTAGCTCCTAAATCTATCCTGTTATAATTTGAAACTAAATCACTTGTTCCTGCATTTCCAATGTAGGCCGGTAGGTGTCTCCAATAGTTACCATTATATGTTCCAAAAGGGAAGTATGAACCCCATCTCCAAAACGTATTCCAATCTCCTGTTGAATAGTAAGAGTTTGGATATTCATATCTGAAATTTCTAAACAAAACTTTGGCATCCAAATTCAACCAAGGCGCAACCTCAGCATTAATAGCTGCAGTAATATTATACTTACTCACATTGTCTGGGTTAAGTTTAAATATACCTCCTTCGTCACTATAACCAGACGAAATATAATATCCCATCTTTTCACTTCCTCCTTGCACCCTTAAACTATGATTTTGCTGGTTAGTAAAAGTGTTTAACATTTCTTTCTTTGGATCCCATTGTTTAAAGAAATAAACTCGACCTCCGATATAATCAAAATCTTCGCCCAATATCATCTCTGAGCCAGTATTTTTATTCTTATAGTTATTTTGCCAGTTAGCAATGCCATCTCTAAGCGTTGTTAAAATCATTCCAAATGTTTCTGGAGTATTTCTTCCTGCTCTAGCCTCACCTTGGATTATCGCATCCAATTCTAATACTGGATCGGCAAAATTCGGTAACGTAGTCGCTTTGTTCCATGAAAAGTTGTTTGTATACTGAACTTTGGTAGGCTGATTCTTTTGCCCACCCTTCGTTTTGATTAAAACAACGCCAAACGCAGCCCTTGCTCCATAAATAGAAGTTGATGCAGCATCTTTTAAAACTGAAACACTTTCTATATCGTTCGGATTTATGATTGAGAGGTCTGTAGTTTCAATGTTATCTACCAAAATTAGAGGATTACTTGTGCCGTTGATTGACCCAATACCCCTAATATTAACTTTCGGTGCCGCAGTTAAACCTCCGTTACCATACGTAATAGTTAGACCCGGAACTACACCTTGTAAGGCTTTAGTTGGATCTGTTAGTGGCATACTTTCAAAAGTTTGGGCAACATTCACTGTGCTTACGGCTCCAGTTAAGTTGGCTTTTTTCTGAGTACCGTAACCTACAACAACCACCTCTCCCAATTGTGTGTTATCACTCACCAAGGAGATATTAATTGTTGTGGAATTACCTACTATCTGTTCTTTGGAAACCATTCCGAGATAGGCAAATTGAAGGACGTCGCCTTTATTAGCACTAATCGAATAGTTACCAGAATTATCGGCCTGAGTAGCACTGTTTGTTCCTTTTACTTTCACAGTAGCTCCAGGAATGGGTAGCGAGTCTTCTGCAGATGTGATTTTTCCACTAACAGTCACCTGTTGTGCAAGAACCTGCAACTGGAATAGCAATGCGCCCAAAAGTAGCATGAGTAGTTTTTTGTTCATAATTTTTACTTGGTTAATCTTAATTTGTTGCTAAAAGCGCAACACCTAATGGTTACGCATAAAGCTCCGAAATAAAATATTTAAAAACAATAGGCTCTAAAGGAAAAAGGGGTATAAACTTGCAAAAAAACTTAGAAAACAAAATAAAACCGCTCTGTTTGAACTGCTTATCTTCAAAATCTACCGTAAAATAAAAAAGCCCCGAGTAAAAACTCGAGGCTTTTTTATTTTTTTGACTATCTCACGTAGTAAAACGATAAATATGGCTTCCTAGGGTCAACTCCAGAGGTGGGGTAACCACTATATCCGGTCGCAAAAGCTGTATATACTCTTCGTTGTAAAATTGTACTCGCACTCGTATAAGTTGCTATTACTGTAGAGGTTGCTGCTGAACCTCCAACTCTCATATTCCAAACATTAGTTGTTGGTGCACCCGAAGGAAGAGTAAATGGTTCACTAATTCCTAGAAAAGGAACAGCGCTTGCTACTAAAACAGAGCCGTTATACAAATCAATTGAAGGAACGTTCGGCATTAAGTTCACAAATCGCATTCTAAAAAATCCAGAATCGGGTAATTCTACATTTTCTTCCACCAACAAACTCTTCCTTGTTAAACTATCTGTTACGTGTAGAGAATATCTTTTGGAAGCTAATAGAGACAACGAGGTTTTATAAACCTCTACCGAATCTATAAGTGTTCCTCTTTTAGGAATACTTAGTAAAATTTCATTGCTACCAGGTTTTACTGGAAAATAATCTCCGGTAGAACCTCCGAGAGTATTAAAACCACCTCCAGGGAAAGGGTATCTAGTATTTAATAAGCCGGTTACTCTGGTACCGTTAATTTTTAATTGCACCCCTGGATTATTGTAGAAAGCAACGTTATAGTTTACTTTTATAAATGCATTTGTTGTCTGATCCACCAAATCGTATTCTGAAAACACATTATCCGTGTTCTTTTCGCATCCGCTTAAAACGGCTATTGCGAGAATAGATAGGACTGATATCCTTGAAAAAATTTTCATCTTCTTCATATTTGTTAATTTGTAGATAAACTAAACCAAGTTGGTTGATAAGAATATGTCGGGAGCAGACCACCCCATTTTTCTAACTCACTACGGTTCCAAACGTATTCCGAATTAAATCTGGGTCTTAATCTATAGGCATAAAGTCCTACTCCGCCCAGCGTAGCAGCAAACTCAGACGCATCTAACTGCTTAAATTGTCTAAATATATCCGCCCTATAATTCCATTTTCTCAAATCACACCATTGCTCTTGTCCAGCCCAGCCCCATTGTGCTACATATTTCTGTCCCATAATGTCGGCTAGGGTTAAGGCGTTTGCATCTTGAGCAACTTCAGAAGACGTCATGTAAGCTGTGATTTCAGCGGCAGTTATTACCGGAGCAGCGGACAGTCCAGATCTTCCATATAAATTAACGAAATCCATATGGCCTCTAATTCCTCTTTCGTACGCAGTCCAGGCGCCACCTTTTTCACCTTTAAGGAATAGAGCTTCTGCTTTTGCGAACTGTAATTGAGCATAGCTATACAAAGGCAGTCTTGATTTATTCGCATCTGTTAGGCCTTGTCCAAAAATATACTTTCCCGGGTAAGGAGCCGCCACAGAGCCGTACACATGAGGGATAGTTTTTGTAGCTGGCGCATCTCCTCTAGTAGCTACTACACCTTTGTAGACTCCTGTATTCATCGGTGCCACCATTCTAGAAAGCCTCGGATCATGAGGAGTTGTAGTGCTAATTGTCGGATTTAGTACAGGTGTACCTCTCATTCCGCCCGTCATATAACTTACAACAGGCTGTCCAACACGGCCCGAACCAACATTGGCAGCTGATGCCGCACTTGCTACTGCGTTCAGGGCATTGCCGGTTACGGTAAATGGATTTGCGTTTGCGGAACTCACTCCATCAAAATTAATCATAGCGTCTTCAGATGCATTCAAGGTAGTTGACCCAAAAGAAAGATCAACAAACTTAACTACACTGTCAGCATATTTACTTACAAATTCTGGTTTATTAATTAAGTGACTATATTGGGTAGCGAGGATGGCGTATACAAATTTTTTCCATCGATCTCTATAAGCTGCTAAGCTATTATTTGCCGGGATGGTTGATCCAAAAATGTAATCATTATTCTTCAACAAAGTTGGGTTCACGAGCACATCAGGCGAATTTAGTTTCTCTAAAGCCAAATAGCACCATTCTCTAACTTTTTCATAAACTTCTGGTTGATCTTGATAAGTAAATGTTAATTGATCTTTAAGTGCATCGTTTAAAATAATAGGACCATGAGAATCGGTCGTCATCTGATAACCCCAAGCTTTGATTGCATAAGACACTCCCAACAAAGTATTATTTTGCTGCGCTTCTGATTTGGTTATAATTTCCTCCAGATTCTTACCAGCATCTATATAAACGAACCTCCACAATACCCCACCTGCATTATCCGTATTGTAGTAGCTATGTCTCTCCATTGGGTCAGAAGCTACTTGAGCTCCTACGTTTTGTGTATACTTAAAATGTGCATTTGCATAGTCTGTAGATACAGAGACCGCCATTCTAGCAATCATAGGAGCTAAATAGAATTCAGCTGCTACATTTTGTGGCGTAGCTGGATCAGAATTTACATCGAGCCATTTTTTACATCCGCTTACTAGGAATAGTAGGCAAACCAGACTCATAATCTTTATATGTTTCATTTTGAAAATCATTTGGTATAATATTACAATCTAATTCTTAGGCCCATGTTTACACCTTTTGGTCGGCCCATGCTACCGTAATCGATCCCATACCCTCCAGCACCGCCGGTTGAAGGGTTGTTACCATTCACATCAGGATCGATACCGCTATAGTTCGTGATTAAAAACAAATCCGTAAAAGTTACATAAAAACTAAGCCCCGCTAAAAATCTAGTTTTTGCTGCGAATGCTTGAGGTAGTTCATACGCAATAGTTACGTCACGCAGCCTTAATGCATTAATGTCCTTCTCTAAAAATTGTTCTGGAGCGATACTTCCCGTTGTACTACTATAATAGTTGGTATAGGTATATGGAGTGATCATAATGTTGTTAACTGTAGGATTGTCAGTATTTTCTAAACCATCTTTTAATACACCTTTAATAATTCTAGGCTGTTCTCTATCTAAAGTTTTAATACTTAATCCTCTTCGATATAACTCGTATTCGGTCTGATTATAAACATCTCCTCCCATTCTTAAATCTAACAAAAATGACAATGTGAGATTTTTATACCTTACACTATTTAGATATCCAAGTGTAAATTTTGGCGCTCTATCTCCTAAGTATTCAAATTCAGAAGAGCTTTTTAAAACAGGCGTACCTGTTGAAGGATTTATTAGTAAAGTACCATTTTTATTTTTCTCATTTACCCAACCTCCAATCGCCAATGTGCTCTTGCCTGGAATGGTAGAACCTCTTGCACCGTTCGCAATCCAGGTGTCAGAATCATAATATTCTGGCAACTCCTCGGCAATTGTATTCACAATCCCTTTATTGTGCGTAAAATTTAACGTCATATCCCAATTCACATCTTTCTTCCGTAGAGGAGAACCTTTCAACTGAACTTCGATACCTTTATTTTTTACGCTACCTCCATTTAGTATACGAATAACAGATCCTGTTCCATACGAAAGCCTTGGCGATATAATTTGATCGCTACTTTTTCTTTGGTAATAGGTAAAATCAAGTGAAATCCTGTCCTTTATAAAACCTAATTCTGTTCCAACCTCAAAATCTATTGTCTTTTCAGGCACCAACTTTGGATTAGGACCCGCCGCTAAATCATAACTAAATCCTCCACCACTTGAGGTATTTGCAACCAATTTAGGTGCTAATGCATAGTATCTGTATGGTTCTTTACCGGTGATCCCGAAAGAACTTCGAAATTTTCCAGAGCTTAACCAGTCCAAATTCTTAACTGCTTCTAATTCTGTAAAATTAAAAGCTAAACTCGCAGATGGATAAGCAAAGTATGGATTATTTGGGAGCATACGTGATGCGGCATCTACCCTTCCAGAAAGCGTCAAATAAATTAGTTGTTCATAACCCAAGATAGCTTGTCCAAATGCACCAGCATTTCTTCTTCTAGAAATTGCTAATCTTGCAGATTGGGTTGTTGGCAAAGTGTTGTTTATGCTGTAAAAATTTGGATCATACATATTCTGACCTCTGGCAGAGTTTGTAGTCAAATTAACATCAGATGCATTAACACCAATAATGTATGTATTATTGAACTTTCCCACTTTATGCCTTGCTGAAGCAGTTAAAGACCCATCAAAAGTTTTGTTAAACTGGTTATAGGTGTTGATCACTCCACCTCTATTTGCTGCCGCTGAACCAGATCCGTAATACGATTGAGCATGATAAACTAAACTACCATCGGTACTTGAAACATTCGCACCTAGAATACCAGTAATGTTTAACCATTTATTTGGCTTAATCGTGATGTTTGTATTCAATAAAAAGCTATTTGTTTTATCCTCTGCCAAATTCTTGTTGACATCCCAAAGTGGGCTATCAGTTTCGGTATATATTGTTCCGGTTGTTAAGACACGATTTCCAAGAGGATCAATCCAATTGTTAATGTCAAATCTAGACGGGTACAACAATAAGCCCATCAAATAACCTCCCAATCCCTTATTAGCTTTTCTGTTGTAAGCATTAGTATAACTAAAACGAGTAGTTAATTTAATTGCAGGCGACAAAGCCGCTTGTCCCGCTAATGAAGTTACAAATCTTTTATATTCGGTATTAGGAATTGTTCCTTCATTATTAACAAATTCCGTTGACCAGCGGTAAGTATAAGACTCTTTTCCTCCTTCAAATACCAAATTATTTTTTTGGGCTGTCCCGGTTTCAAAAAAGCTCCCAATATTATCATAAATAGGTAGCCCTTCTGCATACTTCGGACCAAAATAACTTGTAGACCCACCCACGAACACTCCGTTGGCGTCCCCCTGACTATACACTTGCTGAACCTGAGGCGCACGGTTAACGTTTTCGATTCTCAATGAGCCATTGTAGGATACTGTCGCCTTACCAGCTTTTGCTTTTTTCGTAGTAATTACAATGGCTCCATTTGCACCTAAATTACCATAAAGTGCAGTTGCCTCGGGACCTTTTAAAATAGTGTAACTTTCTATATCAGCAGGATTGATATCTGATGCTCTGTTTGAATAATCTTGATTCCTATTTGTACCTTGTATAGTAGTGTTCATTTGATTCACTACTGAATTATCAACCGGCACCCCATCTATCACCATCAACGGCTGATTGTCCCCACTTAAAGACACAATTCCACGAAGTACAATTTGAGAAGATGCACCCGGATCACCACTTGTTGGATTAATGGAAAGCCCGGGAACACGCCCGGCTAAACCATTAATAAAATTTTCCCTTCCCGTTTGTGTAACCTCGTCTCCATCTACTTTGGATAACGAATAGCCTATACTTCTTTTATCTCTCTCAATACTGTAGGCTGTTGTGATAGTTACTTCGTTAAGCGCACTAGCGTCTTCTTTCAAAGAAATATTAATTGTCGTTGTGGTTCCTACAGTTCGCTCTTGAGCAACTGTCCCTAAAAACATGTACTGTAAAACGGCTCCTGGAGAAGCTTTGATTGAATACTGACCTAAAGCGGAGGTCTGCACAGCGGTGGTGGTTCCCTTGATTTTCACGGTAGCTCCAGGGATTGGCTGACCATCTTCAGCAGATGTTACTTTTCCAACAATGGTTAGTTGTTGTGCCAATACCTGTAAACTAAGAAGAAAAGACCCCACGAACAGCATGAGTAATTTTTTTTTCATAAATTTTAAAGTTTAAAATTGGTTGCTTAAAAAGTTTGCAAAACCTGCAAAACCCCTTATTTTGAGCTAAATATGAGAAATGTTTTTTTAATAAAAAAGTGTATAGCTTTTATTTTCAACGCTTTTGTTACATAATAACCACGCAAAAACTGTCAAAATACCGTAAAATTCATTCAAAAACCGCGTTTTCTTCTTTCGAAAAAATTTTTACATTTTTTTTTACAAAAAACCAAATAAAGAAGTACATCGGTTAGTGACAGGGAGAATTTAGAGCGCTGTTGCTACGGTGCGCCAAATTATATTTTGCAAAAAAAAGCCCCGACTAAAAAGTCGAGGCTTTAAACTCATGGCGGTGATTTTACTCCCACCCCGGATTCTGGATCAAGGTAGCACCATTATCCTTATATAATTTAATCTCGTTAGTACCAATAGGCGCCAAATATACTCTTGGGTTGTAAAACCTTCTAAAAGAAGCTTCGCTTTGCACAGGTTGAATATAGCCCTCATTTGCATTGTTTTCTATTTTCAACCCAGCGGCAGGGCCAAAATCAGCCAGCTTTATATAGGCACCTCTATTCGCATCAATGTTCGATACTTGATCTGCATATTCCAGCTTCTTCCATCTACGCAAATCGTCATTTCTGAACCCTTCCATTAAAAGTTCTACTCTACGTTCTCTGCGGATCTCCCAAATCATTGGTGGAACAGTTGCATCTCTATTTGGATCATCATAAACTTGACCGTCCACGGCTGGTTGCCCGCCTACAATTTCTAGATCAGGCAATTTCGCTGCAAACCCCTCTCTTTTACGTAGTTTATTAATGGTCTTGTCTAAATCAGATTGAGTTAGCGTGCCCAACTCAGCTGCTGCCTCAATATAATTGAGCAATACCTCAGCATATCTTACTTGAGGAGCATCCGAAACGTTGGTTCCAGATAATGCTGCCGCTGTGCT
This sequence comes from Pedobacter sp., assembly GCA_045629525.1. Lineage (GTDB taxonomy): Bacteria > Bacteroidota > Bacteroidia > Sphingobacteriales > Sphingobacteriaceae > Pedobacter. The sequence goes on along the minus strand of JAZQRH010000019.1, from coordinate 437,111 downwards.
GATTAAGCTCTCGTCTAAAAACTTAATTGCAGCATAACCAGATGTAGAATTACCATAGTGAGTTACATTACCTACAATTCGTAAACTATCTGCAAAGGTAGCGTTGATACGTGGATCTCTCCCAATCATTGCTTTAGCTTTACGAGCGGTACCCACTTTCTGCACGCCATCAAAAGTTCCGGCTGCCAATAGCCCAATTGGCAACCCATCAATAGATAGGTACGAATCTACCGCCGACTTACTGAAACCAGTTTGAGGTTCCATGTTTTGATAACTCATTAAGCTATGCATCAGTACAGAAGCTTCATATCTTCTATAAACGATAATCTCGCTTTTAGCTGTACTTGTAGCAAGATCGGCTGAGTTAAATAATGAACGGTAATTGCTTGCCAGTGAAAATTGGTTCGAAGCCATCACCTCGTTTGCCGCCCATTTTGCTGCCTCTAGGTATTCATTTGCTTTAGCAGTATTACCTTCGTGGTATTTTTGCCAAGTACCTTCAAATAAAAACACTCTAGACATTAAAGCTAGCACAGTATATTTATCCACTACTGCTCTGTCGGTACCAGGCTTTACATGCTCAGCCGCAAAGCGAAAATCTTCTAACGCCTTATCCATAACAAAGGTTCTGGAATCACGAGGTCTATAAAGACCCGGATCTTCTGGCGCTAAGGCCTTGTCAAACCAAGGAAAATCACCGAATTCCGCCACGCGGTTTGCATACTCTAAGGCTCTAAAAAACCTTGCAGTACCTAACCAATGGTTTTTAACATCGGCTGACAGTACTGACATCCCTTGAACGCGTTCATGCATTAAGTTAGCCCTCCTGATCCAAGTGAATGCATTGTTCCACGAGGTGCTGCTTGTGGCTACATTTGGCGTAAATTGGGTTGCACCAGCAACATCATCATTTAATGACTCCCCGGTAAAAAATCCCCCCCAACCTGTCACATTACCTGATTCGTACCCCGCAAAATATCTTGGATAAAAGTTCCACGAATAGGTTCTTACATTGGCTTCTGATGTCCAAAAACTAACATCTTCCAATTGATCTAGCGGATATTTATCTAAGAAGTCTTTCTTACATCCCGCCATTAAGAAAATGGCAGACATCAATATTAATATCTTATTTTTCATCATACTATATGTTAAAATGTAGCTTGTAAACCAAATGAAATAGTTCTTCTGAATGGATAAACTCTACCGAACGAACGAGCATCGTTTGCTCCTGTGGTGGTATAATTAACCTCCGGATCTATGCTTAGACCATCTAAATGTTCGAACTCAAATAAATTCTCGCCACTTAAATAAACTCTCAACTTATTTAGTTTTATACGCTCAACCGTTTGCTTTGGCAACGTATAACCCACGCTAATATTTTTGGCTCTTAGATAAGCTAAGTTTAATAGGTACTTAGTTTGTACTTTAAAGTTGGTTACGTTAGCCGTTTGACCCACGTTTGAAGGGCGTGGATAGAAGGCATTCGGATTAGATTCAGTCCAATAGTCTAATTGGTTTGCATACCAACCTTCTCCAGGTGTTATACCCGGAATTGTAGTTGGAGAATGTACCCACATTTGACGGCTACCTACACCTTGAAAGAATACACCGAAATCAAAACCTTTATACTCGCCACCAATTCGGAAGCTGTACTGGTATCTTGGTGTTGTGTTTCCAATAACTTTTTGGTCGCCAGGATTGTCAACTGTATTGTCTCCGTGATTAATTACGCCATCGCCGTTGATATCTCTGTATTTAACATCACCAGGACCATACCAAAATGTACCTGTTTCAAACAATGATTGAGACGGCACACTCGGTACTAACACGTATTTGCCCGCAACTTGAACAAAGCTACCATCAGCATTTTTTTGGAAGTCATCAGCATTAAAAAATCTGTCTGTTTGGTAACCCCAAATCTCTCCCATTGCTTTTCCTTGGTAATTTCCAGAAATTGCCTTGTTGCTCGCGGCGAACTTGGTAATTTTCTCGGTGAAGTCAGACAATGATGCGTTTAAATTTAACTTGAAATTGTTCTCAAATGCGTGAGAAAAATCTAAGGCCAAATCCCAACCTCTAGATCTTAACTCACCGAAGTTACGTTTAGGAGCCGCTGCACCAAAAGATGCAGGTAAAGTAACTCCTGCTGTGATCATGTCGCTAGTAGTTCTTTGGAAAACATCAAAGTTTACCCCTAACTTATTTTGAAACAATCTGGCTTCGATACCCAAGTTCATGTCTGTAACCGTTTCCCAAGTTAAGGTTGGCGAAACTACTGTTGGCGTGGTAACAGTGGTTTGGTTAATTGAGCCAAGTACCCAATTTGAGTTTGGAGCAGTCATTAAAGACAAGAATGCGTTGCCAACATTTTGATGCCCAACTTGTCCCCAAGATGCTTTCAGCTTCAAAGTAGAAACCATCGGCTTAATAAAACTCATAAAGTCTTCTTCGGTAGCTACCCAACCCGCAGAGAAAGCTGGGAAAAATGCCATTCTATCTCCATTTGGAAACCTAGAAGAACCATCATAACGTCCAGTAAACTCAGCAATATATTTATTAGCGAAATTATAATTCAATCTACCAAAAACACCTACTGTAGTCCAGTGAGAGTGATTGCTGGATGCATACTGATCGCCGGTGGCTAAATTTACTTCACCTTTGTTAGGGTCAATAAGATTTCTCTTTTCAGAACTCTGATAAGAGTACTCATATTGCTGTGCTTCTGCTCCAAGCTTGAATTGGAAATTGTGACGATTTAAACTCTTGTTATAATTTAAAGTAACGCGACCATAATTGTCATTATCCCAACTAGATTTGTAAACCGCTCTATTGTAAGCTGCGTCGGTGTAAGTTCTATAAGTTAATGCTGCACCCGTACTCCAGAAATCTATTGCAGAAGCTGTGCCTCCAATCTCATGACGATGAAAATTCGTACTTGAGTAAGTATAATCTCCATCTATACTAAAATCTTTATTGATTTTAACCGTACCACCCAGTGAAATTCTTGCCACACTATTGGTTGACTCATTCATTTTTGATTGCTCCAACTCACTTACCGCATTTCTGAATGGCAAACCGTTTAAAGTTCCCATAGGATAGTAAGAAGGCCAACGATATAAATAATACATTGGATCGTAAGTAGTGCCTCCAAACGAAAACGGATCTGTAGTAAGGGTATTCGAGTACATCACTTTACCGCGTAGTGTTACAAAATTGTTAACATAAGAATTTACATTAAGTGTTACATTTTTACGGGCAAACTCATCTGGGTTAACTTTTAAAACACCGGTTTGACCTAACATACCCGCAGCTAAATTGAAAGTCGTTTTTTCTGAACCTCCAGAAACACTGATGTCGTGTTTTTGCTGAGGAGACCAAGTTTTCATATATTCTTCTCCTGGATTCCATTCTCTGTAAGGAAAGAAAAAACCATCTCTAATTTCGTAATCACGCCCCTCTACCATCTCAGGACCTAGGTTTTTACCCCCGTATAATTCCTTCCACTCTCTCATCTTCTGTACCGAAATATCGTCAGCATACATACCCACGGTGCCATAGCGTGCTAAGGCAGGATTTGTTCTACGTAGTGCTATTAATGCCATGTCCACGCCCTCAGCGGCAGGTGCCATTTCTAAAGTTTTGGTAGGCGTTGCAAAGGCCATATTAGCCGAATAATTTACCCTAGTTGCCGTATTTTTTCTTCCAGATTTAGATGTTATTAAGATTACACCCCAAGCAGCTCTTGTACCGTAAATTGACGCCGCAGATGCATCTTTTAACACAGAAATAGATTCGATATCTTCTGGGTTGATATTTTGCAAGTCCCTAATCTCAACATTGTCCATTAAAATTAAAGGTTGCGCACCACCACCGTTTAGCGAACCAGAAAGTGCCCTTAATTGGATATTAGGTGTAGAGCCCAAAGCTCCGCTTGAGGATGTGATAGTTAAGCCTGGTACCGCCCCTTGTAATGATCTCACCACGTCTGAAGTTGGTCTCGCTTCGATCATTTCCTTCATGTTCACTGTACTAATTGCTCCAGTAAGAGTGGCTCTTTTTTGCGTACCGTAACCTACCACAACAACCTCATTCAAGTCGTTTTTTGAAGGTTTTAAAACAATGTTAATTGTTGCTGATGTTGCAATTTCACGCTCTTGGGTTTCCATTCCCATATAGCCAAATTGTAACACTTGCCCTTTTGAGGCTTTAATTGAATAGACCCCTTCCACATTAGCTTGGGTAGCTAAGGTGACGCCTTTAACTCTCACAGTTGCACCGGGTATTGGTAACCCGTCCTCTGCAGAAGTAATTTTTCCGGTAATTGTAATTTGCTGAGCCATTATTTGCGCAGTCGTTAATACAACACCTAAGAACAGCAATAGTAACTTTTTGCTCATAAGTTCTGATTTGGTTAATAATACATTGATATTTAATACTTTAGAAACAAGCAATACCGCAAATTCCCGCATAAATATCCAAATAAAATTCTATCGAACTGCAAAAATGACAAACCAACGGCAATTATTGCAAAAATATTACGAAACAAACCGCATACTAACGCAGCATAACGCAAGTCAAAACACTGTATTACAGTCAGTTTTACCACATGCGTTTTTTTTCGTAAATTGCAATCCATTCAAATTATTTATCTACAATGCTTAAAAAAGAACGTCATAATATCATTATGCGACAAATCAACCTTCACAATCGGGTGTTGAGTTCTGATTTAGTTGAATTATTAAATGTTTCTGAAGACACCATTCGAAGGGATTTGCAAGAACTTGCAGACAACAACCTACTTACGAAGGTGCACGGTGGTGCTTTATCTAAATCGTACCAATCGTCATTTGATGATAGCAAGGTCTACGCAAAAGATGCTAAAATCGTGATCGCGAAAAAAGCGATTTCTTTAATAAAGGATGGAATGGTTGTTTTAACTGGCGGTGGCACTACAATACTAGAACTTGTTAAACAACTCCCGGAGCACCTTCAAGCCACATTTGTAACTATCAGTCCACTAGTTGCGGTAGAGTTAGCAAAGTACGAAAAGATTGAAGTGATTTTGATTGGTGGACTATTTTCTAAGACATCACAAATTAGCTACGGCGGCCATGTAATTAGCCAGTTGGCAGATATCAAAGCCGACCTGTGTTTAATCGGAACAAGTGCTATGCATCCGACAGATGGTTTAACCGATACGGACTGGGAAATTAATCAGCTAAAGAAATCAATGCTTGCAAGTTCTAAAGTGACTTCGATTTTATGCATTTCAGAAAAACTAGGGATCTCGTTACGCTTAAAAGTAGCCCCTCCAGCAAACATTAGCTATTTAATAACAGAGTTAGATGAAGAAGACTCTACGCTTAAAAGTTATAAAGACCAAGGCATTAAAGTAATATAAAAAAAGGGGAGAATTAAATTCTCCCCTTTTTTTATATTAAAAAGTTGGGTTTGGCGGCGTATTGGTATTGTTGTCTCTTTCTTGGAAAGGATAAGGCATAAAATTTCTTTTCCTTTCTGCTATCGGCCTCTCAAACCTTCGCATATCTTCAAGCTTCATTCCAGAGGCATATAATTCTATACATCTATGTTTGTAAATCTGCTCTAATAATTGAGATTGCGTAAACGGCCCCACTAATGGTGGTAAATTTGCGCCAATTCCATATACATCCGTAACTTTTTGAACTACATTATTCAACTCAAGCAGCGCATTTACTAAATCGGGAGTAGCTTGACGAGCATAGGCTTCAGCCTTAATCAATGCGATTTCTCCCGGCAAAAAAATTGGAATAGACGTCGTTGTAGTGGCAGCAAAACCTTTCATTCTTATTGTTGGCGTTGGTGCACCTGCCATTTCGGTATAAAAAGACAAGCGCTTATCCGCAGGATCTGGCGTTAAAGACGCTGGCAAGCCCAAATTAGCATTTAAGGGTTGAAATACATTATTGGATGAAATGATCGAGTACAAAACATTAATGTTCGCCGTTTCAAACGCAAAATTGGATGCTAAAGCTACCGTAGGAGGAATTACTACTAAATTAGCCTCGGTTAGCGCCAAACCATATTGCTTGGAGAACAACGCATATCTGGCCTTTAACGCATGTAACGTATTGGTTATATTTAAATTGGGAGCACCCGATAATGGCGCCGGATTTAACGCAAGCGCTTTATCAATTGCGGCAATTGCTGCCTTATAACCGTCCATTCTATCCACAAATGGTACATTTTTGCCTGTGGCCGTAGGCACCTTTTCCCAAAAGCTTGAAATTGTTCCCAAAGAAAGCGCCTTGAAAATGGTTACTTGCCCTATTAATGAAGCCGCAAATGGTTTATCACTAAGTTTTTCGGCGTTTGCAATCACTTTATCACTTTCATCTATAACCTTAAATGCGGTAGCCCAAAGGTTAAATAAAATTGTATTAGTACCATCAACAGCATTACCGCCCGTACTCAATTGCAGCTCCGGGATGTTCCCCGCATTTAGCAATCTCAATTCATCACTTGAGAACCCGGAAGTGGCTATTGCATTAAAAATCACCCCAGTTCTTGTAGTGGTATAAGCCCGTTGAATACCCACTGCAACCGCTGTTAGCGCTTGACCTGAGCCTAGCGCAACTTCTGTTTTCGCTTTAGAGGGATCTTGAAAATCTTTCTTACAAGCAGAAAGAACACTCAGCAATCCAAATGCGACATATATTGATTTATTTATAAGATTTTTCATAACATTCTCCTTCCTTAAAACTTAACTTGCAATCCTAAACTAAACGTTCTCGGAATTGGAACCGACCCGAAATCTATGTTTCGGAGAATGGTTGATTGCCCTGCCGAATTTAACTCTGGATCGTAACCCTTGTACTTATCCCAAGAAATCAGATTTCTGCCACTTAGCACCAAAGTCATATTACTAATAGATTTTACCTTCCCCAAATTATAACTCAATGAAACTTCTCTTAACTTCACGAAAGATCCATCGTCAACTCTCCATTCCTCGATAGCGTAAACTCCCGAAACATAACCCCTAGGTAATAAGCCCATTTGTTCTTGCTCTGCAACCTTCCCCCCACCAACGCCTTGTCTCGTTCTCCAATCTGCGTTCCAAACATCGCTACCCTCCACGCCATCTAACTGTATACGTAATCCAAAGTTCTTCCATGTAAAATCATTCACAAACGACCAGTTAAAATCAGGATTGGGATCTCCCAGTACCTTTCTCAATGGGTTACCTGCACCGTCACGAGCTTGTTGTGGAATCCCTGCTGGATTAGTCACCAAACTTCCGTCGGAATTTCTGGCAAAATAAGTCCCATAAAACACGCCCAGTGGCTGTCCATCGATGATGCCAATTGGAGCACCCGGATTGGTACTCAACAACCGCATGGCACCAATATCAAAAGCCTCGTTCTTATTCTTATTGAAGATTACAGAGGTGTTCCAATTAAAGTCTGCTGTTTTTAGAGGCGAGCCACCTAAAACAAGCTCAATACCTGTATTTTTCAGCGAACCGATATTATTAAGAAAACTCGTAAAACCTTCAGTGGGCGCTATTACTTGTGGCAACAATAAGTCTTTTACCTTTTTGTTGTAATAATTGAAACTAAGGGTCAACCTGTTTTGAAGAAAGCCTAAGTCTGTTCCCACTTCAAGTTCATCTTGTCGCTCGGGCTTGATATTTTCATTTGCCAATTGAAAACTGCTGTAAAGCGACACGTTGTTTAGAAAAGCAATACCACTGTATGCGTTTATTCTATCATAAGCCCCGATACCTGTCAAGTTACCCGACTGCCCATAAGCAGTCCTCAGTTTAAAAGTGTTCCACCACGAGGATAGACTGGTATTCTTCCAATAGTCAGCAGACGACAATACGTAACTCAAACTTGCCTTTACGTAAACCTGATTTCTGTTCTCATCACCAAATACGGACGATTCATCCATACGTAAGGCACCAGTAACAAATAGATGATCCTTGTATTTAAAATTTTGTTGCAAGTAGGCTCCGCTAATTGATAATTCGGTTCTACCATCAACACTAGGTAACAGACTTGCCGCACCATTAACAGTGCTAATTTTTGGCGCTAGCCCACGACCTTGTAACAAAGCATACTGACTTTTCTCATATTGGAAGGAATACCCAACCTGTGTCACCGAACTTAATAAATCCGAAATTTTTGCTTGATACGTTGCATTGAGCTCGTTATTAAACATAAAAGCTTTATTGCTAGCGGCGCTTGCGTATCCGTTTAAAGTGGTGTTCATCCCTGTACCACCTCCATAAAAATCTGGATTTACATTGTATGTGTATGGCGGGATATACGTCGTTCCATTCTGATTAGAATTATCGATACCTAAGGTTAAATCCAATGTTAAATTTTTTATTGGGTTTAATTTTAAGGTGGTATTCGCGATTATACGATCAACATCCTGTCGTTGTTTGATATCTTCTATTACCGAAACCGGATTTACTCTTCCGCGTTCGCCTACAGCCATTAGGTTACCATCGCCATCCCTTCTAAAGATGTCATGAAAGTTTCCAATTATGGTCACAGAATTCATGGGCGAGAAAAAAGAGTTGCCATCGGGCTTTTCATTAGCGCCACTTTTCACGTAATTTAATCCTGCAACAACAGTAGCCCAATCCGTTAACTTTTGTTCAACGCTAGTTCTAAAGTTATACTTTCTAAAATCAGTGTTCTTGATTATTCCTTGGTTATTGAAATAACCGAAAGAAGTGTAAACTTTTGTGTTTTCTCCTCCGCCAGATACCGAAAGATTATTATCAGTTCCTATACCTGTTCTGAAGATATAATCTTGATAGTCATAACGAGTTACGTTTGTTTTATTGGTAAGCGTAGGCGTTAACACATCTTGAGTTTCCGCATCAACACTTCCACCAAATTTGGTAGGCGACTGGTTCACCTCAATTTTCTTCCTTAACTCACTTAAGGTAAAAGTTGTGTTAAAACTAACTTGCGTTTTACCCGCCACACCCTTTTTGGTGAAGATTTGGATTACACCCGCATTGGCCCTAGAACCGTAAATTGCTGCTGCCGAAGCTCCGTTCAAAACCTCCACACGCTCAATATCTGCAGGATTAATATCTACCATTCTATTCTGCCCAATAGTGCCCACGAAGCTGCCACCGTCATAGTTAGACGTAGTATTCGTTACCCTGGTAGAACTGTTATTCACAATTACCCCATCAATAATATACAAAGGCTCTGTGGAAGAATTTGCAGAGCTGATACCTCTCAGTTTAACTGACATACCTCCTGCTGGATCTCCCGAATTTTGACTAATTTGGGCCCCAGCTACCTTGCCTTGCATTGATGCCAATACGTTTCCGCTTGGCGCTTTAACTAAATCGTCACCTTTAACCGTAGAAATATAATTACCCAGCTGCTTACGCGTAGTACCTTGCGAGGTACCTGTTACAATCACCTCGTCCAAGCCCATCGCATCCTGACCCATCGTAAAACTCTCTGAAACAGTAAGACTAGATCCTAAAACGATTGCTTTGGCGACCGTTTTGTAGCCAATAAATGTAACTAATAGTTGATAACTGCCAGGCGTTAAATTGGCTGTCAACGCGTAGTTTCCGTCGGCATTCGCTGCCACCGCAAAATTAGTTCCCGCCACCTTAATGCCAGCGCCAGGAATAGCACTACCCGTTCCAGCTTCAGTAATCTTTCCACTAATAACATAACGATTGGTTTGTGCAGTTGCTGTCAGAAATAACAGCAACAAAGGTGGCGCAAGGAGGAGGCACCTCCAATTAAAACGCCTAAACGTGTAAATGTTGTTCATAACTAGATGAATAAATGGTTAGCGACCAGCAATCTGCTGATCTTTGCAGGAAATCTTAAAACTTCCTACTTTAAATATCATCATTTATTTTATGAAGCAAGCAAAAAAACTAATAAATAAAAAATTATTACGAAGGAAAACTAATCTTACCCATACAAACAGAAGGAATTCCGTCTCTATCACCAAAGAAAATTTTGCTGCCGCTAACTGTCTCATTGGCCAACAGCGCAAATAATACCGCCTCTTTCGCATCAGGATTAACCGCTAAATCTTGCGTATTCTTGAACAAAACGTGAGGCAGCGCTACCTTCACTAAATGTACTAAAAGGGAGTTATGCATACCTCCTCCACTCAAATACAGCACGGGTTGCTTAAGTTGATGTTCAACTCTTGCTATAGATTCTACAATGGTACGGGCAGAAAGATGACATAACGTAGCCATCACATCCGTATGCGACAACGACAAAGTATTGCTCCGCTTTTGCGCTTCTACCAGATAGTTTAAACTAAACAATTCAGGCCCGGTTGTTTTTGGAAAATCCGCAGCGAAAAAGCTATTATCTAATAATGCATTCAATAACTCTTGATTAGGTGTTCCAGCTTTAGCAAGCTGTGCGTCTTTATCATAGTATTGACCTTCAAAATGCATTTGCACATACTGATCCATTAATGTGTTCCCAGGGCCAACATCGGTCGAGAAAACTTTCGAAGCATCTAAATCTCCTGGCAAAAAGGTATAATTAGCAATGCCCCCAATATTTAGCATTATTCTATCTTCCTCTTTTTTCGAGAAGATGAGATAGTCGCCGTAGACGGCTAAAGGGGCACCCTCCCCACCAGCTGCAATATGTTTTTGCCTAAAATCGCTTAGTGTAATAATTCCGGTTTTAACGGCGATATGATCCCCATCTCCAATTTGCAAGGTGCCGTTTGGCAGTTCATCGCGTTGATGTAAAGATTTTGGCGCATGGTAGATCGTCTGCCCATGACTTGCAATAAAATCAACATCCTCATTTCGGTAACCCCATTTTGCTATCGCCGCGTTAATAAGCGTTGCATGAGTTGCTGCAATATGCTCATTCATCAGACAGACCAACTCTAAATCTACATTCCGTTTAGAGAAAATTGATTTTACTTGTGCTCTAAACTCATCCGTATAATCTGCGGTCGTAAATTCAAGTAATTTAACTTCCGTCTCTTTTCCAGAACTCCTGAAAGAACATAATGCGATATCTAAACCATCCATTGATGTCCCAGACATTAATCCGATGATTAATTTTTCTTTTTTCTGCGATTTATGGTACAAATCGGCAATTTGTGTGTTCATTACAGATTACTCTATCTTATTAAAAAAACCAAACTAGGCTTGCTCCTAAATTTACGCCACCAAAATACGAGTATTTTCTCGGTTTAGCTACTCACCATTTGGTCACAGAAATGGAACGAAGGAAAGTTTTTTAATTTTTTTAAAAAGTAAACAAGTGCTCGTATTAGTTCAGAAACGCCATTTTTTAGTGTAAAACATCTGTTCCACGAGTAGTTGTCATTTTTTTATTCTACTTAACAATCCTATATTTACTACTCCATTTGATAAAAAACAACATTAATGGCACGATTAAATCTACTCGAAGAGACGAGATTCGAAAAGCTTCCAGTTAACATTTTTAAAAACCCGAAAGAAGCATCATTAAGTGTAGCAGGTAGAATTGCTAAACTTATTAAAGAGAAACAAGCTAACAATGAGCAAGCTGTATTAGGCTTAGCAACAGGGGCAACGCCGGTGGCTGTTTATTCTGAGTTGGTAAGGTTGCACAAAGAAGAAGGCTTAAGCTTTAAAAATGTAGTAACGTTTAACTTAGACGAATACTATCCGATGCAACCTACTGCGGTGCAAAGTTATGTGACCTTTATGAACGAAAACCTTTTCGATCATATTGATATCGACAAAAGCAACGTACACATTCCAGACGGAACTTTAAAGTTAGAAGACATTCCAGCCTTCTGTTTAGACTACGAGCGTAAAATTGAAACTTACGGTGGTTTAGATATTCAAATTTTAGGTATCGGACGTACGGGCCACATTGGTTTCAATGAGCCAGGTTCGGCGCCAAATTCTGGTACTCGTTTAGTAACCTTAGATGACTTAACGCGAAGAGATGCTGCTAGAGATTTTGGTGGTAAATCTAACGTACCTACTAAAGCCATTACCATGGGTATTGGTACTATTTTCAAAGCCAAAGAGATTATATTGATGGCTTGGAATAAGAAGAAAGCATCCATCATTAAGAAAGCCGTAGAAGGCGAGATTTCTGGCGAAGTACCTGCAACTTACTTACAACTCTCAGATAACGTTGAGTTTGTTTTAGATCAGGATGCGGCATCAGACTTGACACGATTTAACAGTCCTTGGTTAGCTAGAGATTGCGAATGGACGCCACAGATGACTAAAAAAGCAGTGATTTGGTTGGCTAAACATTTGAAAAAACCGATCTTAAAATTAACTGAAGATGATTATAACAACCATGGTATGGCGCAATTAGCTACAGAACATGGTCCTGTTTACGACATCAACATCGATATCTTTAACAAATTACAACGTACAATTACGGGTTGGCCAGGCGGCAAGCCAAATGCTGATGACAGCCAACGTCCGGAAAGAGCAAATCCTGATAAGAAAAGATCTATCGTATTTTCTCCACACCCAGATGATGACGTAATTTCTATGGGCGGTACATTTATCCGTTTAGCAGATCAAGGTCATGAGGTGCACGTTGCTTACCAAACTTCTGGAAATACTGCTGTTTGGGATGATGAAGTGCTCCGTTTCGTTGAGTTTAACATCGATTTCTCGGAAAAGATGGGCATCGACCAAACCAACATGAGAAAACTCTACGAAGAAATGCGTGAGTTTATTGACCAAAAGCAACCAAACCAGGTAGACACTGAAGAAATTAAAGCTGTAAAAGGTTTAATTAGAAAAGGCGAAGCTATTGCGGGTGCTCGTTTCTGTGGTTTGCCTGACGAAAACATTCACTTCCAAGCACTACCATTTTATGAAAGTGGTAAGGTGAAGAAAAACCCTGTTACAGATAAAGACATTGAATTAACGATGGAGTTACTTCAAAAAGTAAAACCACACCAAGTTTTTGCTGCTGGCGATTTCGAAGACCCACATGGTACTCATATTGTTTGTTTTAACATCATTGTGGAAGCTTTGAGGAGGTTGAAAGACGCAGGCGAAACATGGATTGATGATTGCTGGTTATGGATGTACCGTGGCGCATGGCACGAATTTGAGCCACACGAAATCGAAATGGCTGTACCTTTGAGCCCCAACGAAGTAGAACGTAAAAAACTAGCGATTTTTAAACACCAATCTCAAAAAGACATTCCTGTTTTCCCTGGTGATGATCCGAGAGAATTCTGGGTAAGAGCTCAAGACAGAAATGCAGAGACTGCTAATATTTACGACGAATTAGGTCTTGCAGATTACGAGGCAATGGAGGCTTTTGTTAGATTCCACTTTTAAAACCAACTAGTTAAAACAACTTATTGTTGTATATTCAACAACAGTACGTTATCATAAATATCTCCTATCTTTAGTACATCAAACTAAATTTAGGAGATTTTTTTTATTTAAAAACAACATGGAAACAAAACCACAACGTCTCTTATCTCTCGATTTTTTTAGAGGATTAACTGTAGCTGCCATGATTTTAGTGAACAATCCTGGTAGTTGGGGTAACATCTATCCGCCATTAGCACACGCAGAGTGGCACGGATGCACTCCGACCGATTTAGTGTTTCCTTTCTTTCTTTTCATTGTAGGTGTATCTATCGCCTATGCCATGGGGAGCAAAAAAGAAGATCCGAGTGCGCACGCAACAGTATTGAAGAAGGCCCTATTCAGATCTTTCAAATTGTTTATGCTAGGTTTCATTTTGGCTATATTTCCTAGAAACTTTGCCGATTTTAATTTATTTGAAAGCTTGAAGACGGTGCGAATTCCAGGCGTATTGCAAAGAATTGCAGTGGTATTCATCATTTCTTCGGTTATATTTTTGAAATTGACTAATAAGCAAATTTTTAAAACACTGGTAGGCCTTTTAATTGGTTATTGGATTTTGATGGCGTTTGTGCCTGTACCCGGATTTGGCCCCGCGAATTTAGATAAGGAAACCAATTTGGGCGCCTGGTTAGATAGAACGATACTAACTGAAGCCCATTTATGGAAAGCAGCAAAAACTTGGGACCCAGAAGGATTATTAAGCACCTTACCCGCTATTGCAACTTGTTTGTTCGGTGTGCTTGTGGGCGCCTACTTACGAAACAAAACTGTTGAAACTTCTTCGAAAATAGCTTGGTTATTTTCAATTGGTACATTAGCTGTAATTGCTGGTTTAATTTGGGATTTGCAGTTCCCTATTAATAAATCTCTTTGGACAAGCTCTTATGTGCTTTACACGGGAGGCCTAGCTACCATTTTTCTAGCACTTAGTTATTGGCTGATCGATGTTAACCAGTACAAATGTGCTACAAAACCCTTCGTTGTTTATGGCGTTAATGCCATCACGGTGTTCTTTTTATCCGGCTTGATGCCGCGTATTGTGAACATGATTAAGGTGGATTTTAATGGAGAGCGCACCGGTGCACTAACTTACATTAACAAAGCTTTAATTGCCCCTATATTTAGTAATCCGCTAAACGCATCCTTAGCATACGCTATTATTTTTGTGCTTTTTTGGTACGTGATATTGTGGATTATGTATAAGAGAAATATTATTATCAAAGTATAACAATAGAAAAGGCTAGTCTATTTTAGACTAGCCTTTTCTATTGTAAGAGCTGTTATTCTTTTTATTTAATCACTTTATGCGTACTAATAACGCCATCGATATTAACTTTTAAAACATAGATACCTTTTTGATAATTCTTAACGTCTAGCGTTGCTTCATGCGCACCAACTGCGGCGTTGTACAGCTTAACACCGTTGCTATTGTATAGCGTTATATCTGAAATTTCGGTACCCGATGATTTAACATTTAAAGCATTAACAACAGGATTTGGATAAACCGAAACTATAGCGTCTGATACATCGAATTTTAAAGCTTTTACACCTAATTCTTTGACGGTACCATCCAAATCTGTTTGCGACAATTTGTAGTAATTTATGCCCTCGTTAGCATTTCTATCTAAGTAAGAATAAGTAGAATTACTGCCCTTTGCGTCAATTTTAGTTACTGGCATAAAGCTTTTACCATCAATGCTCCTTTCTACGGTAAAATAACCATTATTTGTTTCTTCAGCAGTTTGCCATTTTAACTGCACGCCGTTATTGCCTTTTGCCACATCAAAACTTAGCAAAGTAACAGGCAGCACACCACCGTCTGTTATGTTCCATTTATTAGTTGTGTTGGTTAACAAATCTCTAGCCGATTGCGCTGCTGCCGAGTATTTTAAACCTAAAGCACCCATGGTAATGCTTGCTCGAATAGGCGTTTTTTGAGACCAACCAATTAGTGTTGCATCGTAATTTGCTACAGATAAGGCGGTACCATCTAACATATTGCCATGATTTAACATTGATGTTTCGCCACCTATATGCCACGTTGCCAAAGATTGATTAAATGAGCTAGCATTTTGGAACATTCGCCACACTGCCCCTTTACTCACATTCCAATTATCTAAAGGCTGATTAAAAGCTGCACAGCCTCTAAACATACTCGAAAAATTAGTAACAGCCGACACATTCCAACCGTTTAAAGGCTGATTGAAAGCTAAAGCCCCATCAAACATGCTGTTCATGTTTGTTACTGCACTAACGTCCCAATGCGATAAACTCTGATTAAAACTTCTAGCTTGAAAAAAAGTATAACTTAAATCTGTAATGCTTGATATGTTCCAATTTGCTAAACTCTGGTTAAAGTCTGTAGCACGAAAAACATAGGCCAAAGAGGTTACTTTGCTGATGTTAATGTTATCTACAGCTCCATTAAACTTACTAGCATTATCAAACATATATGTCATATTTTCTAGTAAAGTGGTATTATTCCACGTAGCAGAAAAAGACTGATTAAATTCTTCAGCACTAAGAAACATATTAGATGTATTGGTTAATTTGTTAGGGCTCCAATTTGCAATAGACTGATTAAATTTTTTAGCGCCGTTAAACATGCTTTGCATATCTGTAACGTTACTTACATTCCAACTGCTAATATTTCCGTTAAATACTTCAGCGTTATTAAACATTTCATACATCTTATCAACTAAGCCTGTATTCCAATTCAAGTCGCGATTAAATGCTTTAGCATTACTAAACATTCTCGCCATATCTGTAACCTTAGCCGTATTCCAAGTTCCAATTGGTTGGTTAAAAACATATGCATTGCTAAACATACTATTCATATTGGTAACATTAGCTGTACTCCACGTAGAGATGTTTTGATTAAATGCACGTGCACCATTAAACATATTGCTCATATTGGTAACTTTAGCTGTATTCCAGCCAGAAATGTTCTGATTAAATATACGTGCACCTCTAAACATAGACGACATATTCTCTATGTTATTTGTTGCCCAACCCGAAATATCAGAATCGAAATTGGAGCAGTTCAAAAACATTTCACTTAAATCTTTTAACGAACTATGAAAAACAGGCGCTTCTGCCGGCAGTGACGCCAAGAGTGTATGGTCTTTAAACATCGCCTTCATATCTGTCCAAACTATCCCCCCCCAACTTTCAACCTTTTGAACATTAGCCATACCGTTAACAACTTTTGCGCTAGTTACCCCAGATATAGAAATTCTAACTGTTTTTCCATTCATTAAATTAGATCCGGCCGAAAAAGATAGTGCGAAGCTTGTTCCACTAATGCTTATATTTCCAGGTGATGAATTCGCAGGATTATCGACATCAACCCATTTATAAACAGGACTTGATCCTCTTACAATATTAAATCCAACCCCTGTGGTAGGGAAATTCGTTATAACAATATCGTACGTACTCGATTGTGCAATTGCTTGAAAAGTTAAGCAAAAACAAAAAGTTACAATAAGTAAAAGTTTATTCATCTCAATTTATATTTTAATTAACAAAACATAAATCTCTGCAAAAGCTTAGATAGCAAAGTTGTAAACTTTACCAACCATCTGTTTTACTTTACAAAAAGACGATCCCCTTTTACGAAAATTATTTTACCTCAACGCCAATTGGGCCACTTGGTTCACTTTCGTTCTTAATTCGATCTAAAGCCGTTACCAAATAGCTATACCTTTTCCCATTCTCCGTATTGGTATCCAGATAGCTGGTAAAATCCTCGAAACTTATCCTTAAAATATTTTTGGCGTTTAAAGTTGAAATTTTCTCTCCTTCTTCAAATCTGTAAATTACATAGCCAGATGCAGTTTCGCCGTCGATTGCTTTTAAAGGCTTTTCCCACTTAAGCATCACTCCATCTGCGGTAGCTTCGACTACCAAATGTCGTGGAGCATTCGGTTCTACGTCATCCAACCATGGCATTAATGGCGGCAAAGCCGGATATTTATAGAAATTTTTACGCAAAGAATCTGTTAAGCCTCTGGCTACAGTAGACATCGATTTAGAGCTAAAGTAAATACTTCCTTGCGCTCTATTATTTGCTCTGATGGCTCTAATTTGGTTCGGGATTTCGTTAGGCCTTCCCCAGGCTGCCTCACGTTTTGTATTCCCATTATGTATTAAATAGGCTGCCTGACCGATGTACAAATGGCGACCGAAGGTATTGTTGGTCCACCAGTCTAGCAGTACCTGAAATGGTGCTGCAGCCCTCGAGAAGGAAAAGTAAATTTGGGGATTAATATAATCTACCCAGCCTTCTTTCACCCATTTTCTAGAATCCGCGTATAACTCGCCGTAATTAGACAAACCATTGGTTTTCGAGCCTAATGTATCCTCTCTAAAATTCCTCCAAATACCAAAAGGACTAATTCCGAACTTCAAATATTTTTTATAATGATGCACGCTGTCATTAACCTGTTTCACTAACAAGTCGACGTTGTTTCTACGCCAATCGTCAATTTTATTAAAGCCTTCTCCATATTTATCAAAAGTAGCTTTATCATTAATCACTTGACCTGCAATGCGATAAGGGTAAAAATAATCATCGAAATGCACGCCATCGATATCATATCCCTTAACTACATCCAAAATAATTTGGGTAATGTATTCTCTGTTTTCAGGGATACCTGGATCAAATAAAATTTGCCCACCATAACGATAAAACAATTCAGGCCTTTTGTTCACTATACTTTCTGGATGAGTGGTCATTTTCGCACTCATTGTCGCCCTATATGGATTAAACCATGCGTGCAATTCCATGCCGCGATTATGCGCTTCTTTAATGGCAAAAGCCAACGGATCGTAGCCAGGTGCTGCCGTAAAAGACTGGCTCCCCAGTAACCAGTGGCTCCAAGGCTCCCTTGATTTCGCATAAAAAGCATCGGCTGTGGGCCTAATTTGGAGAAACACAGCATTCAACCCGGTCCTTTTGTGCTGTTCAAAAATTGCAATAAGCTCTTGCTTCTGCTGATCAGCAGTTAAACCCTGTCGGGATGGCCAGTCGATATTGGCAACAGTAGCCACCCAAACCCCTCTAAATTCCCTCTTCGGGACAATTTTTGTATCACTTTGTGCGTTTAAAAATGTTGGATAACTTATTAAAAATATAACGGCAAATAATATACGTTCTATAAAAATCTTTACTGACATGGAAAGGAATTATGTTCAACTTGTTAACGTTGTATTTAAGATATTTATACAAATGTGATATTATTTTACATATTTTTTTGATTTTTTGGTAAGTTAGCGCTTACAGAAGCCTATAAAATATGATTGTACAGACTGATACTTAGCAATGCAAACAGAACAAAAAGCTGATAACAACAAAGTTGACCGCAATAAAGTTTACTTTCTGGTTGTTGTTATTGCAGCACTATTAGGCATAAATGGTTATTTATACTTTAAAGATATTGAGCAAACCTCTAGATTCGTAAATGCTAACACCGAGAAGGATCGCTTAAAACTGGAAGTAGAGAAAATAGAAGTAGAGCTTGATAGGGTTAGCCTCTCAAATGTTACACTTAACGACAGGCTAACCGAACAACAGGAGTTAGCAAGAACAAAAATTGAAGGACTTAAGCTTGCCCTAAAAAAAGGCGAACTTACGCAAAAAGAGCTTGATGACACAAGAGAGCAGATTACTACTTTGCGAGATTTTGTAAAGAGTTACAACAATCAAATTTCAATTTTAGAGCAAGAAAATTCTTTCCTAAAGAATCAGAGTGATAGCCTAAAAAGTAGTCTACACAGCTCAAATTCTCAAAAAGAAAATCTGCGAAAAGAGAACAGAGATCTTAATCGTAAAGTGAAATTAGGAGCTGCTTTAAAAGCGGGAGATATTGCAATTGGGGCCTTTAGAGTAAAAGATAATGGCAAAAACGTTGCTGTTACCAAAGCTAGCGGAACCAATAAACTTTCGGTAGATTTCTCTATTGCGCCAAATGAATTGGCTGATAAAAATTATTATCGGATATATTTACGCATCATTGACCCTGCGGGCAACTTAATTGCTGATGAGAATAACATGTTTGAAGCAGATGGCCAAAAAATGCAATACAGTGCAACCATCCAAATTTCTTACAATAACGATAATACAAGATACAAGATAGACTGGATTAACCCACAGCCTTTCGTTAAGGGCGTGTACTCCGCTATTTTATATGCAGATGGATATTTGATGGGAAAATCAACAATAATGCTTAAATAGCTTGGATAAGCGAGCAAATAATAAAGCCCATCATTTAATTATGATGGGCTTTATTATAACTATCTTTTTTGTACTTTTATCGAACTAAATCTTCAATGGCTTTATTTACCTTATCAAAGCCAAACTCGTCAACAACTTTATCCATTGCAACGGTAATTTCTCCATTCATTAAGTTCCCGATACTACCTTCGTGGGTATGGTTTACGTTATAATCGGGCTTAAAAGTTCCCGTTTCAATTTGCTCACCAACAATTTTATAGGCCTCTCTAAAAGGAACGCCTTGGTTGGCTAAATCGTTCACCACTTCTACGCTAAACAAATAATCGTATTTCGGATCTTTTAAGATATCATCCTTAATGGTGATGTTTTGAAACATAAAAGTTGCAATTGCTAAGCATTCATTTAATGAGGTGAAAGCAGGGAAAAGATTTTCTTTCAGCAATTGTAAATCGCGATGATAGCCTGATGGCAGATTGGTAGTCATCATTGCAATTTCATTAGGCAAAGCCTGAATTTTATTACAACGAGATCTAATCAACTCAAAAACATCGGGATTTTTCTTGTGCGGCATAATACTGCTGCCGGTAGTAAGTTCTGATGGAAAACTGATGAAGCCAAAGTTTTGGTTAATGAACAAGCACACATCCATAGCCATTTTAGCTAAAGTTGCCGCTACAGACGACATCGCCTGTGCCAAAATTCTTTCGGTTTTACCGCGACCCATTTGTGCATAAACCACATTGTAGTTTAAACTTTCGAAACCCAACAAATTGGTGGTTAAAGTTCTGTTTAACGGGAACGAAGAACCATAACCTGCAGCCGAACCTAAAGGGTTTTTGTTTGTGATTTTCCAAGCGGCAAGCATCATTTCCATATCATCGGCTAAGCTTTCGGCGTAAGCGCCAAACCACAAACCAAATGATGAGGGCATTGCGATTTGCAAATGCGTATAACCCGGAATTAATTTGCTTTGATGTTCGTTACTTAAAATAATCAACTGATCGAACAAAGCTTTGGTACTGCCTACCATTTCTTCAATGCAGCTACGGAAGTATAATTTCAAATCCACTAAAACTTGATCGTTACGTGAACGTCCGCTATGAATTTTCTTACCCGCTTCGCCAATGCGTTGGGTTAGCATCCACTCTACTTGCGAGTGTACATCTTCCACACTGTCTTCAATCACGAAATCGCCAGCTTCAATTTCTTTATAAATTTGCTTAAGCGCTGCTTGAACCTCCGTTAACTCATCAGCAGTAAGTAAGTTAATGGTTTGGAGCATTTGCGTGTGTGCCAAAGAGCCCAACACATCAAATTTTGCCATTTGCAAATCCATTTCTCGGTCTCTACCCACCGTAAAGTTCTCTACAAACTGATTTACATCTATATTCTTCTGCCAAATTTTCATTACTCTTTTTCTAAGTTTTGTTTAATTGATGGCCACTCTGTCTTTAAAATACTGTAAAACACCGTATTTCTGATATAGCCATCGTGTATTTTCATATGTTGTCTAAGTGTTCCTTCTTCAGTAGCACCCAGTTTTAATATCGCTTTGCGGGATCTTTCATTACGTTCATCAGCTTTTAGCTCAATCCTATTTAAGCCTAAGGTTTCGAATCCATATTTCAAAACCTCGAATTTCATTGCCCTGTTTAAACCAGTACCTTGAAAATCTTTTCCAATCCAAGTCCAGCCGATTTGCCCGCGTTCATCTTTCCAGCTAATTTCGCCTAAACGTGTACAGCCTGCAATCTTCCCCGTCGCCGCCTCAATAATTGTCCATACGGCACAATGTCCCTCTTCCCTATCTTTGATAGCAGCAACTACGTATTCGTGCAAAACCTCACGCATTGCTAAGTTTTTTAAACCATACACGTGCAGATCTTGATCTTTAGCCACCTCCCAAAGCAATTCTTCATCAGAGCGCTCTAAAGGCTTTAAAATCACTTTGTGGTTTTTAAGCGTAACTGCTAAATTTTTCATTACTCTACTACTGGCTTTAACATTGCAATATAACCTTCAATCCCTTGTCTAATTTCATTTACGTATAAAAATTCATCCGCCATATGCGAACGCCCCGAAAAACCCGGGCCACATTTTAGTGATGGAATAGACAATAAAGCTTGATCTGAAGTGGTTGGCGAACCATAAGTGGTTTTACCTAAAGACAATCCAGAAAGCACTATTGGGTGGTTTTTATCAATAGATGAAGGTTTTAGCCTTACCGACCGCGGTTTTACTTCACTCGCAACGTTTTGTTTAATAATTTCTACCACTTCCTCGTTCGTATAAGCATCAGTTACGCGAACATCAACAGTGAAAGTGCAATCTGCAGGAACCACATTGTGCTGTGAGCCAGCATTGATAATGGTTACTGACATTTTTACGGGGCCAAAAACCTCCGAAACTTTAGGAAATTGGTAGGTGCGAAACCACTCGATATCTTTTAATGCTTTGTAAATAGCATTATCGCCTTCCTCGCGGGCAGCGTGACCAGCTTTGCCGTGGGCGGTGCAATCAATCACTAACAAACCTTTTTCGGCAATTGCCAAATGCATTTCGGTAGGTTCGCCAACAATGGCAAACTCTAACGCTCCTAAATCTGGAATAACTAACTCCAAACCATTAGTTCCCGAAATTTCCTCTTCGGCAGTAGTTGCTAAGCAAAAGTTGTACTTTAAATCCTCACGCTCGTAGAAATACAAGAAAGTTGCAATTAAGGAAACCAAGCAACCGCCAGCATCGTTACTACCCAAACCAAATAATTTACCATCTTCAATGGCTGCATCATAAGGATCGCGGGTATAACCCGAATTTGGTTTTACCGTATCGTGATGAGAGTTTAATAAAATGGTTGGCAGCGTAGCATCAAAATACTTGTTGTAAGCCCACACATTGTTCATTTTTCGCTGAATTGGAATATTTCGCTCCGTTAAAAACGAGGCAATTAAATCAGCTGTTTTATCTTCTTCCCTACTAAAAGATTGCGTTTTAATCAAACTTCTTAGTAAGTCCGTACTATCTTGTATTAATTTATCAATCATAAAACTCCTTGCTGTCATATTGAGCTTGTCGAAGTATGACAAGTTTTTAGTCGTTATACAAACCACCAGCTTTTTTAGCCGATAGCTTAATGCCTTTTATAAATGCCGAGCTGAAGCCATTATGTTCCATTTCGTTCAATCCGGCAATGGTACACCCTTTTGGCGATGTAACTTTGTCAATTTCAGTTTCTGGGTGCGTTTGATTTTGTTGCAATAAATTTGCGGCGCCTAAAACCGTCTGCACCGCCATTTTTAAAGCTTCATCTGCGTGGAAACCAATTTCTACACCACCTTGCGACGCTGCTCTAATAGCCCTCAAGAAAAACGCTGTACCACAAGCACACAAAGCAGTTGCCGAAGTCATTAGGTCTTCGTTAATTTTTGCCACTGCACCAACCGTTTCAAACATCGCCTCTACATAAGCCATATTTTCCGAAGATGCGTTGTCTGTAGCAATACAAGTCATACTTTGCCCAATAGCAATAGCCGTGTTAGGCATAGCCCTTACCACCTGCGCTTCGTTGCCCAATTTTTGTTTCACCGCCTCACAACTTACTCCAGAAATTACCGAAATAAATAATTGTCTTTTGACATCTAAAACGGGAACTATATTAGCTAAAACATTATTTAACTGTTGCGGCAAAACCGCGAAAATTACCACATCAGCGTTGGTAACGGCCTGTTCATTATTGTTACTTATTTCATAACCTTCATCAGCATAAGCTTTCAAATAATCTAAGTTTCTACGCGTTAGCGTAATATCCGAAGCCTGCGAAAAGTTAGATTTCACCAAGCCTTTAGCTAGTGATAAGCCAATATTTCCGCTACCAATAATTGTAATTTTCTTCATCGTTATTTAGGTTGTTGTGGTTCTTATCTTTATTTGAAAAGCAATTCCATCATTACTATTAATCGTTAGTCCTGCTATTCGCTTTACTCGCTGTACTCGTGCTCGCTACTATCAGGTTTATTGAAGCAACTTAGTGCCAAATAAGCCGCTTTCTATTTCCAGCAATTCATCGGCCTTGCCAATATAAACCGAAGTTACGCCTTTGTTAATCGCCTCGAAAGCATTTTGCAACTTCGGAATCATCCCGCCAGCCACTGTTCCATCTGCTTTTAAAGGTTCAAAGTCTACCGATTTAATTTCCCTAACAACAGTATTATCGTCGTTAACATCTTTCAAAACACCTTTTTTCTCAAAGCAATATACCAAATGCGTTTCATAAGCACTCGACATTGCTACCGCCACCGCCGAGGCAATAGTATCCGCATTGGTGTTTAACAACTGTGTTTCACCGTCGTGTGTGATGGCGCACAACACTGGCACAAAGCCCCCGTTTAACAGGCTAGACAAGTCTTTCACCGAAACTGAAGTTTCGTCTAAATCGCCAACAAAGCCGTAATCAATGTCTTTAACGGGGCGTTTTGTTGCCTTTATGATATTACCATCAGCACCAGTTAAACCAATGGCATTACTGCCTTTAGCCTGCAGTTGCGCTACAATGTTTTTATTGATTAAACCGGCGTAAACCATAGTTACCACCCTTAGGGTTTCAATATCTGTAATTCTACGACCATCCACCATTTGCGCTTCAATCCCTAATGATTTACTCATTTCGGTAGCTATCTTGCCCCCGCCGTGAATTAAAATTTTAGGCCCCTCTAGCTTGGTAAAATCATTCAGAAAATGATGCAAATTCTCTGAATTATCAATTACGTTTCCGCCTATTTTTATGATGGTTAATTTTTGCATATCTCTCGTTTTATGCAGACCAAACGGCTAACTCATAACCGTCTGGATCTAAAAATTGAAATCTTCTTCCCCCTGGAAAGCTAAAAATGTCTTTTACAATTTTACCACCTGCAGCAATTACTTTATCCTTAGTTTCTTCTAATTTATCCGAATAAAGGATAACGAGTACAGTACCTCTAACAGGCTCTCCGGTAGCAAAACCACCATCCACATAATGGCCGCTAAAAGCAGTATAATCTGGTCCATAATCTGTAAACTTCCAATTGAAACAAGCTTGATAAAATGCCTTGGCTTTGGCTAAATCTCTAGATAGAAATTCAATGTACTGGACTTGTTCGTGTTTAAGATTACTTGTTGACATAATGTTTTATTTAGTTTCTAAAATGGTTTTTAACACCGCTTGTGCTGCCCACAATCTGTTTCCAGCCTCTTGAATAACTAATGAATTTGGCCCATCCAATAATTCAGAAGCCAATTCTAAATCGCGACGAACGGGTAAACAGTGCATAATTTTGGCGTCGTTGGTTAACTTCAACTTTTCGTTGTTCATCATCCAACCCTCCTCGAAAGGCAAAATTTGACCATATTCTTTGTAGCTGCTCCAGTTTTTTACATATACGTAATCTGCGCCTGCTATAGCTTCATCTAAGTTATATGAAATGTTGGCACCAGGCGTGAAATCTTCACTCAATTCAAAACCTGCGGGTTGCGCAATAGTGAAATCGATCATATCCAATTCTTGTGCTTTACACATCCATTCTGCAAATGAGTTTGGCACCGCTTGTGGCAATGGCTTTATATGTGGTGCCCAAGCCAAAACCACTTTTGGTTTAGCTTTACCCTGCCAAGTTTCCTTAATGGTTACTAAATCTGTTAAGCTTTGTAAAGGATGACGCGTTGCACTCTCTAAACTAACTACAGGTACAGCACAAAATTTCACAAACTTATTGAAAAACTCTTCGTTGTAATCTTCGTCTCTATCTTTCAATTTTGGAAACGAACGTAAACCCAAAATATCACAATATTGGCCCATTACAGCTGCTGCCTCACGAATATGCTCTACCGTAGTACCGTTCATCACTACGCCATCTTGCGTTTCTAATGCCCAGCCTTCTTTGTCCATATTCATCACCATCACATTCATCCCCAAATTCATAGCTGCTTTTTGAGTACTTAAACGAGTACGCAAACTTGGGTTCATAAAAACCAAACCAAGTGTTTTATTTTTACCCAAATCGCTATGCGCATACGGACTAGCTTTTAAAGCTAAAGCATCAGCTACTAATTGTTTGATATCTTGTACGTCGTGTACTGAGGTGAATTGTTTCATTTTTTAACGTTGTAAGTATTAAGTTGCAGGTTATAAGTTGCCCTAATCTATCTGTTTAAGATTGCTCTGTTCCTCTTAATGACGAACTTATTATTTTACTAATTTTCCAAACGCTTCTAAAAATTCATCCGCATTTGCTTTGGTTAAATTTAAAGCCGGTAATAAGCGAATTACGTTTGGCTTAGCTTCGCCAGTGAAAATGAAATGTTTGAAGAGCAAATCTTTTTTAACGTGCGCTAACTCCTCGGGTAATTCGATGCCAATCATTAGGCCTCTGCCACGTACCTCTTTTACCTGTTCAAATTTCATCAATTCCTCAATTAAATAAGCGCCCACTTCTTCAGCATTTTTCATCAAGTTATCTTTTTCCATAACCTCTAAAACTGCTAAAGCCGCTGCACAAGCTAGATGGTTACCACCAAACGTAGTTCCTAACTCTCCGTGCCAAGGTTTAAACTTTGGCGCAATAGCAATACCCGCTACCGGAAAACCATTACCCATTCCTTTGGCCATTGTGTAAACATCTGCTTCTACGCCTGCCCAATCGTGCGAATAAAACAATCCTGTTCTTCCATAACCACATTGAACGCTATCAGCGATGTAAACTGTATTATATTCATCGCAAAGCGAGCGTATTTTTTGCAAGAATGCCTTTGAAGCTTCTTTAATACCGCCAACACCTTGAATACCCTCGATAATTACCGCAGCAATTTCATTTCCTTGTTTTTCGAATTCCGCAACTAAAGCAGCTTCATCGTTGTGTGGCAAGAAGATGATGTTATCTGTTTCATTTACTGGAGCAACAATTTTTGGATTGTCTGTACAGGCTACTGCTAGCGAGGTACGCCCGTGGAAAGCACCTTTAAAAGCAATTACTTTTTTTCTACCGTTGTAAAATGATGCTAATTTTAAAGCATTTTCATTGGCTTCAGCTCCAGAGTTACATAAGAATAATTGATAATCGGTTTTACCAGAAACCTGTCCTAATTTTTCTGCCAATTGTACTTGCAAAGGAATTTTAACGGAGTTAGAGTAAAATCCAACTTTGTTTAATTGATCGGTTAAACGAGCCACATAATGCGGGTTGGTATGACCGATTGAAATTACAGCGTGACCGCCGTATAAATCTAAATATTTTTGTTCATTAGCATCCCAAACATTGCTACCTTCAGCTTTCGCTATTTCAATGTCGTTTAACGGATATACGTCGAATAAATTCATTTTTTTTATGTTGTATTTGTCATCCTGAGGAACGAAGGATCTATTTCTTCGCTTGCAGGTACTTCGACAAGCTCAGTATGACGGGTAATTAAAAGTTCGCCGCTTTCAAGCGCAAACCTGCTTTTTCATCGAGGCCAAACATCAAATTCATATTCTGAACTGCCTGGCCACTTGCTCCTTTTAAAAGGTTATCTATAATACTGATGATAAATAACTTTTTGCCGTGTTTTTCTAAATGAATAAGACACTTATTGGTATTTACCACTTGTTTTAAATCGATGTTTTTCCGACTTACGTGCGTAAACGGATGCAAAGCATAATAGCTTTCGTACAGTTCGTAAGCTTGCTCTTCGGTTAAATCACTTTCTACATACATCGCAGCTAAAATACCTCTTGCAAAATCTCCGCGTTGCGGGATGAAATTTAAAGCTTCTCTAACCTCGCCTTGTAATTGCACTAAGCTTTCGCCAATTTCATTTAAGTGCTGATGCTCAAATGCTTTATAAACAGATAAATTATTGTTTCTCCAGCTAAAGTGAGAAGTTTTACTTAAGCTTTGACCGGCACCAGTAGAACCTGTTGTGGCATTGATATGAACTTCGCTTTGCAATAAACCTTTAGCAGCCAGTGGCAATAAACCTAACTGAATGCAAGTAGCAAAACAACCTGGGTTGGCGATGTTATTTGCCTTGGTAATTTTATCCTTATTTAAATCAGGTAAACCATAAACAAACTCACGAGCGCCAATTGACGATTGCGCATTCAATCTAAAATCTTGAGATAAATCGATGATTTTTACACCATCATCAATTGGATTAGCCTCTAAAAATTTACGAGCATCACCATGACCAACGCATAAAAACAATACGTCAATATCTTGCGAAATTTGATCTGTAAAACGCAAATCAGTGTCACCAAATAAATCTGTGTGCACATCAGATATTAAGTTACCAGCGTTACTGCTACTGTTTACAAAAGCAATTTCTACGTTTGGGTGGTTCACCAAAATACGCAACATCTCTCCCCCTGTATATCCTGCTCCTCCAATAATTCCCGCCTTAATCATCATAAGTTTAAAGTTTAAAATAAGGGTTTAGCTAATTACTTAACTAAACCCGTATTAATATTTTACTCTTGGTTATTTACTTTATGCCAAATCATTACTTGGTTACCGAAAATTTTAGAGAAACCTTTAACATCTTCGCCACTCCAAGAGTTGTTCATTTCGCCATAGCTACCAAATTTATTGCTCATTAAATCATTTGCACTTTCTATACCGATAATATGGAAACGATAAGGCAACAATTCTACAAACACTTTACCATTAACTGTACTTTGTGTTGATGACAAGAAAGCTTCCATATCACGCATAATTGGATCGTGGAATTGACCTTCGTGCAACCAGTTACCATAGAAAGAAGCTAAATTTTCTTTCCAACTTAACTGCCATTTAGTTAACGTATGTTTTTCTAATGCGTGGTGCGCTTTGATAATCACCATTGGTCCTGCAGCTTCAAAACCCACACGACCTTTAATGCCAATAATAGTATCACCAACGTGAATATCTCTACCCACACCATAAGGCGCAGCAATGGCTTGTAATTTTTGTATCGCCCTTACAGGTTGTAAACGCTCACCATCAACAGCAACTAACTCCCCTTTTTCGAAAGTTAATTCTACTTGCCTAGCCTCTGTAGCTGTAACCTGAGTAGGCCAAGCGCTTTCTGGCAAAGTAGTGTTTGATGTTAAAGTTTCGGCACCACCAACAGATGTGCCCCACAAACCCTTGTTAATTGAGTATTTTGCTTTTTCGGCAGTATATTCAACACCGTGTTTAGCCAAATATTCTATTTCCGCTTCGCGGGATAATTTTAAATCTCTAATTGGCGTAATAATTTCAACCCCTGGAATTAGGATGTTGAAAATCATATCGAAACGTACTTGGTCGTTACCTGCACCAGTACTACCATGCGCTACATAATCAGCACCAATTTTTTTAACGTAGTTAGCAATAGCTGTAGCTTGGCAAACACGCTCTGCACTTACCGATAAAGGATAGGTAGCGTTTTTTAACACATTTCCATAAATCAAATACTTGATGCTATCGTTATAATAGTTTTCAGTTTCGTCAACCGCAGCATGAGAAGTAACACCTAAAGCATAAGCTCTTTGCTCAATTTCTACCAACTCTTCATCAGAAAAACCACCTGTGTTTACCACTACAGAATGGACTTCTAAATCTCTGTCTTTAGTTAAGTGTATGCAACAGAATGAGGTGTCTAAACCTCCGCTAAATGCTAAAACTACTTTCTTTTTCATCTTGTATTTATTTTATTGGATATGCTAGCCGTTACGAGGTACGACTCTTTATATTTTAATTTTCTATTTATTTAAAAAAGCAAACAACAGCAATAATGATTTCATACTGCCTTTAGATTTTCCTTTCGAAACCAAGTGTTGCTTTAAGCGCATAAAACGTTCGTAAAGGGTTGGGTTTTTCTCCAATTCCTCAGCAAATTCTTTAGCGGCTTCGTGTTTTTTCTCTACAGGATCGTAAAGCATTGCTGTGCACATACAGTTTTTGCGCTCCTTCATTTTCAAAATATCGAAGTTCACGCAGCTTTGGCAACCTTTCCAAAAATCTTCATCTTGAGTAAGCTCAGAGTAAGTAACTGGTTCGTAACCTAAATCAGAGTTGATTTTCATAACCGCCAAACCTGTAGTTAGGCCAAAGATTTTGGCTTTAGGATACAGCTTTCTCGATAAATTAAATACCGCCTTTTTAATAGCATGTGCCAAACCCGCTTTGCGGTATTTAGGACTAACAATTAAGCCAGAGTTGGCCACGAAATCGCCATGGCTCCAAGTTTCGATGTAACAAAAGCCAGCCCACGAGCCGTTCTTATGGAAAGCGATAACCGCTTTACCTTCTTGCATTTTGCCAGCCACGTATTCAGGTGAACGTTTGGCAATACCTGTTCCGCGTGCTTTAGCCGATTCTGCCATTTCTGTCACAATCTCATTTGCAAATACACGATGCTCAGGAAGTGCAACCTGCACTATAAAATCGTTAATGTTCATTAATTCTTTAACGAAAGATATGGTATTCTTGTTAATTGGGTTTTTATTGAGGATCAATTCCTCATGGGTTTTAAGGTTCCCTAGGGGTAAGACTTAAATTCGCGGCGTGAAGATTTGCCGACCTGTTGTGATGTAAAAAATGGGATGCAAACGCTCAATAAAGTAGCTGTTAGTAGCCAATGTTTTGGCTGCTAATGCAGATAATTTATGGGTAATGTTTTTGCTCATTTTTAAATTAATGACTCCTTTGAATCAATTGTGGTGCAAAGGTTTAAATAAAAGTTGAGTTGTGCAATAATATTCGCATTTTTTTACATTTAATTTATCCTAAAAATTCTGCTATTTGTAGCGAAAGAATAACCGCTTGCGTATAGTTAATGGATAATTTGCGAATCACTCGTATATAATCATGCGTGCAAAATCAGTTATCACTTAATACAAACCATTAATTCCATTTAACAAAGTTTAACATCGAAATAACTGAATAAAAACCAATATTTGAATATTAATATACCTTTGTTGATGTTATGCTTCTTTTTAGCAACTCAACAAACATCTCATCACTAAAAAAAAATGAAGAAAAATTTTACTCCGCTTACATTAAATAGCATTGCTACTGCAGTTGGTTTATTTGCTGTTAGTTTATTGTTTTCATGTAAAACAGAACCTGCAGCCGAAGTTAACGTGGGATCGTTTCGCGTATACAATGTATCGCCTACATTAAGCACTTACGACGTTTATATTAACGATAAGAAATTTAACAGCGGAGCGCTACCCTTTGGTGGCGGCGTGAAATATGCAACTCTGGCTGCTGGCAGCTACGACATTAAATTTACTACCGCTGGCGAAAGCCAGTCTGTGTTAACAGCTAACGGCGTAACTATAGGTAAAAATTTAGGTCATTCTTTATTTCTTGTTGGTGTACAGCCTAATTTAGATAAAGTTTACATGGTAGATGAGTATCCGAATGCGGAGATGAAAAAATCATACGTTAGGTTTGTGAACCTATCGGAAGATGCTCCAGCACTTGAGTTGACGATGAACGACACCAGCTTAGTTGCCAACAAAACCTACAAAAGCTATTCGGATTTTATGCCTATAAACCCAGGCAATAAAGTTTTTGCAATCAAAGATGCCTCGAGTACCAAAACAACCTTGGAGAGCACTAAATTGAGCGGAGGCCATTTTTACACCATTATCTCTAGAGGCAAATTAAATCCTGCTAACGAGTTCGAAAGAAGTTTTAGTGGTCAAATCATCATAAATCAATAAGAAATCCCTAATGGGTTACCTTTCTTTATACTTTATTTTAGCCACAAAAAAAGGGAGCAAAATTTGCTCCCTTTCTTCATTAAAACTTTAGCCTTATTTAAGTTGACTTAATAAAGGTTCAACTTCTAATTTTACCTTTTTGAAGATTAAATAATAATTGTCTGCACCTTCAGAAATATCAATTCTTAACTTATCGTTACCTTCAAACTTGTAGGTACCGGTTTTCAATCCACCATCTACAACGATTTCAGAAAAAGTTAACAAGTTTCCTTCTCGTGTAAACGTACCCGACGAGCCGGTTCTAGCATTTTGTGGCGTATACTGCGTCTCCCCAATGTTAAATTCAACATCAAAAAACTTACCATCAGACTTTAACTGAATAAAATAAGGCATCTCTGGGATATGTACATCATTAGCATCAGTTTTAACTACGGCTTTTTCCCATTGCCAAGTACTATAAACAGATTCAGTTTTGTTCTCGTCTTTCTTACAAGCGCTTAGTGTCATTACTGCAAAAGCAGTAATTAAAATTAGAAGTTTCTTCATTTTTGTTTGCGTATTTCGTTTAAAACGCAAATATAGCACAACAAAGAGCACAACAAAAAGTTGTGAAAATATTCTTTCGAGACATTAGTTAAATGGAACAATAGAAGTTCAAGGTTTCCTGCGAAGTAAGCACCACTCCAAACAGCTATAACATAGCAACTTGACTCTATTTGAAATAAAAATTAAGAACCTTACATTTATTAAACGAACTAAAATTTTCAATTCACTTTTACCTAAAAAAACATTATGCCAATTACCAATTTAAACAACACGCACCTAACGGCTGCACAAATTACTGCCGCCAAAGATGCCTTAACCAATTTGGAGACCGCTTTGGATGCCATCACCGTGGCGCTAAAAGCCGATGAGCGCAGACGCTACGGTAGCATTAACGAGCAAAACAAACTTTTTGTGAATAAGGTACAAGACTATCATAAAAACCAGCCCCAACTGCAAACTAACCAAGTAGACTGGGAAGAATTTGACAAGGATTTTACTAGCCGCTCGTTAATGGAAGATTTAACTGCCCGATTAGAAAAACTGAACACCAAATTACTTAATGCCAAAATTTTGTACGATTACGATAACTACCAAGCTTCGTTAACAGATTACGCTTATACCAACTTTATGGCTGGTGCCGGCGCCGACGGTTACGAAACGAAACTTAAAAGCTTGAAACAATTTTTTAACAGAACTGCCGAAACTACACCGGAGCTTTAAGCTCATAGCCATAGTAGTAAAGAGCCTGCCGAGCGATTGCTTGGCAGGCATTTTTTATGCAAAAACAACCTTGGCAGCACTATTTTAGCCAAGTTTGAGATTTATCATTCCAATTTTGACGTAGGGAACCCCAAATTTGATGTTCTTCAACCCATTTCTTGGTCAATTTTTCATCGTCGTTGCTCAACAGCACCTCAAGCAACCTTAATTGCACGTCAACGGAAGTTAATTGGACGTGGCGAATGGGGTTTGGTGAGGGGGAGGAAGAATAAATAGTTTAATGCATGCTATATGCTACAGTGTCATTCAAATTCTTTATTAAGTATTACGTAAATCCTGTTTAATACCATTAAAAGAGTGCGTAAAAAACTTACAAAAATGCGTTTAACTATCAACTGATTAAAATAGGAGCCGCTCACTTCTTCGATACAGAGTTTTCAGAACACGTTTGTGCATCCTTAAATATAAATCATCAGCTATAGCATCAATTACCACATCCTCATTATGGCTTAATTTATGCCACTCACCATTGCTACTCGTTTTAATTAATTGAAAATTGGGTGCCCCTAATAAAGTTTTTCTTCTAAATTCAATTCAGTACTAACTTCAAATCGAGTAGAAATAATTTTATTGAGAAAATTAATGACCTAAAGCCTATTGTTTAATTACGCTAATATTAGCGGATGTATTCCCGATCAATTTTATAAAATAAGCTCCTGTAGGACATAGACTTAAATCGATTGAAACGTTTTGAGTAGTTTTGTTAATTTTCAACTCTTTTAATTTCCTAGAAAAAACATCTATTAACTGAATAGTTGAGTACGTGTTGACGGGAAAACTAATTGTTAGCTTATCTTTTGTAGGATTTGGATATGCCACTACTTTAATGGCTTTCAATCAATCTTATGAAGATAAGTCATTTGAATTTGTCGGAGAAATAACTGAAATCACAAAATCAATGATGGATTGCTCAGTGATACGATTTGAAATGCATACGCAAGATGATGAGACTGTAGGATTCGTTAATTGTCTAAACTGCCCAAATTTAGTAGATAAGTGGAAAAGTAAATTAATGAAGTTAAAAGCTAGCGATCAAGTTAGAATAAGAGGCATTTACAGTACCGCTTTGACAGACGATACAATGACGTTTAAAAACTGCAAACTGATTTATTAAAAGTATTCTCTATGAAAAAAAGCCCTATAATTTAACCTATAGGGCTTTTTTGTTGGCAAACGTCAATGAAAGATGTTAAAATAGTAGCCCTAAGAAGAATTATTATACAATTAATTCTCAAACCAATGCTGAGGTATTAAAGCGTTATAATTCTTATCGCCAAATTGAATTATGAATGCAAATTAATTCGCCCTATCCTTAGCCCCAAAGACAAAAAAAGCCATCAATCTCGTTGGACTGATGACTTTTTTGTAGCCCCGAGCAGAATCGAACTGCTATCTAAAGTTTAGGAAACTTCTATTCTATCCGTTGAACTACGGGGCCGGTCTGCAAATATAAAATAGTTTCATCGGTTTTTATTAACGAGGCACTCCTATTTTAAAAATTTCAGTAGTACTTAAAACTAAATCTCTACTTTTAGGATGATGAAAAAATTGATCCTTCTCTTCGCAGTATTGTTTGCCTTCGGCACTAAAACCTATGCGCAACAATTAGTTTGGAGAAATCCATTAATGGCAAGCACTACAGTAATAAACGGCCAAGCCCAAGCGGAAACCATTGGCGCTAAGTACCAACGTTTAGCAGATGCACAGCAACCCAGAGTACGTAAAGAAGTTTGGGATCTGTCGTTAAATACGGCGGGTTTATACATTGAGTTTAAAACCAATGCTAAAGAAATTAACGTACGCTATACCACCAAGGGTATGCGTGCCATGAACCACATGCCTGCTACCGGCGTAAGTGGTTTAGATTTATATGTTAAAGATGGTAGCCAATGGCTTTGGACCTCAGGTCAGTACAGCTTTAAAGATACTGTAAGCTACAAATTTGGCACCATACCACCACAAAAAGGAACTTTTAGGCTGTACCTACCACTATACGCGGGTGTAACTTGGTTAGAAATTGGCGTAGATCAAAGCCATGATTTTGCCTTTGTTCCTGTAGCGCCTCAGCGCAGAGCGGTAATGGTATATGGTACTTCTATTGCGCAAGGCGGATGCGCAAGCCGGCCTGGTTTGGCATGGCCTGCTATTTTTGGCAGAAAGATCAATGAGCCCGTAATCAACTTGGGCTTTTCGGGCAATGGTAGATTAGAGCAGCCTATTACTGATGTGATGGCGCAACAAGCTGCCAAGCTGTTTATTTTAGACTGCATCCCTAACTTGGGCTCTCAAAAATTATATCCTGAGGAGGAATTGCGTAAACGTGTTTTTACGGCGGTAGAGACTTTACAGACAAAACAAAGTGGTGTGCCTATTTTGTTGGTAGAACACAGTGGCGGCAACACCAACCAACTACTAGACAGCGGTAAAAACGATGGCTTCAGGCAATCGAGTGCTATATTAAATAAGTTGTACAAAGAGTTAAAAGCTAAAGGTAAAAAGAACATTTACTTACTTACTACCAAAGAAATTGGCTTAACAAGCGAATCTACTGTTGATGGGGCACACCCGAACGATATTGGAATGCTAGAGCATGCTATTGCCTTCGAGAAAAAGTACAAAGAAATTTTTAGGTTGAAATAATGGCTAGGCCCTTTTTGGATGCAAAAATGAGCGATTAAGGTTGTCATTTCGCGTATCTTAGATATGGATATTTAATTAAATTGCTATAGCTTTATAGAAAAAAAACCCAAACAACTCAATGGAAATCATCGTAATTTTTGCATTAATTCTCCTCAATGGCATCTTTTCCATGTCAGAAATGGCACTCGTATCTTCCCGAAAGTTTAAGTTAGATAATGCCGTTAAAAAAGGAAAACCAGGTGCAAAAACCGCTTTAGATCTATCCGAAAACCCCACCAAGTTTCTATCGACAGTGCAAATCGGCATAACACTAATTGGAGTACTCTTGGGGGTTTATAGCGGGGAAACACTAACCAACGATGTTAAGTTGTTTGTGACCAAGATTACTGGTTTAGCGCCCTATGCAGAAACGATATCCACTGTATTAGTGGTAATGTGTGTTACCTATTTTTCTATCGTTTTGGGCGAGCTTTTACCAAAACGTTTAGGCATGACTTTTCC
The DNA here is from genome assembly GCA_045629525.1 of Pedobacter sp. Taxonomy (GTDB): domain Bacteria; phylum Bacteroidota; class Bacteroidia; order Sphingobacteriales; family Sphingobacteriaceae; genus Pedobacter. Next base: position 401,336 of record JAZQRH010000019.1, on the reverse strand, counting down.
CGAGCCCATCGCTTTATTACTGGCCAAACCAATGAAATTTTTATCGGTACTTACTTCGCCATTTGTTTGGTTACTTACCATATCCAACGATTTGCTGCTAAAACTAATCGGCATTAAAAAAACTAGTGAAAGCAGAGTATCTGAAGAAGAACTGAAATCAATTATTAAAGAAAGTGCCGAGGGAGGGGAAATCCAAGATATTGAGCAGAACATTGTTGAAAAGGTTTTTGAGTTGGGCGACAGAAAAATAAACGCCTTACGTACGCATAAAAACGACTTGATCTATTTTAGTACTACAGATAGTTGGGCAACCGTTAAAGCAAAAATTATTGAAGAGAAACACTCTGCCTACCCAGTTTGCAAAGACGGTAACATTGATGAAATTGTTGGCCTAATTTTGCTTAAAGATTTGTTTTCGGTAAACGATGCGCAAGATTTTGACGTAACAAATTACTTGCGCACTCCCGTATATGTGAACGAGAATGCGCCGGCCTATACCGCCTTTGAACTTTTTAAAACGCACAAAACGTATTATGCTATAGTAATTGATGAGTATGGAAGTACCGACGGTATGTTGACGATGAATGACGTAGCAAATGCTTTATTAGGAAACATGTCTGAAGATGAGGACGATCATCAAATTGTACAACGAGACGAAAATTCGTGGCTGGTGGATGGGCAATATTCAATTCTGGAGTTTATCAGATATTTTAACATTGAAATGCCAGAAAAATACAATCCACAATATACCACCGTGGCGGGTATGCTTATTTTTAGGAACAGCAGACTGCCAGAAGTAGGTGAAAAGTTCGTTATTGACAACTACGAATTTGAGATTGTAGATAAAGACGGACAGCGTATTGACAAGATTCTGTTGACCAAATTGTAATAGATCCTTATTGTTGGTTTAACATTTCAACTAGCTTCATGTCGCCTGCTCCTTCCATTTCGTAAATTTGTAAATCGAAATATGGTGCGGAGGCAATGATATGGTCAAAAATATCTGCCATAATGTGTTCATATTCCGCCCAAATAATGGTATTTGCAAACACATAAATCTCAATAGGTAAGCCATGTTGGGTGGGTGCTAACTGCCTAACCATAATGTTCATCCGCTTGTTGGTACCAGAGTGGTTAGAGATATAATTATCTATGTACTTGCGAAACAACCCTGCATTAGTTAGATTTCTGCCGTTTACTAATAGGCTTTTATCAGCATTGATCCGTGAATTGTGTTTATCTATATCTTTCTGACGGTGCTGGATATATGAAGTAAGTAATTGTATTTGTTCGAATTTTGGCAATTCATCCTCCCTTAAGAAACGAATACTAGACTGCTTGATATTTACCGCTCTTTTAATTCTTCGTCCACCTGATTGGCGCATACCACGCCAGTTCTGAAACGAATCGGAAATTAAGGCATAAGTTGGTATGGTAGTAATGGTCTTGTCGAAATTTTGCACCTTTACCGTAGTAAGGTTAATTTCCAATATATCTCCATCAGCACCATATTTTGGCATCGTAATCCAATCACCGATACGGACAATATCATTAGTAGTTACCTGAATACTGGCTACAAAACCCATGATAGTATCTTTGAACATTAACAGTAGCACTGCCGATATCGCTCCCATGGCGGTAAAAAATGCCACTGGCGACTTTCCTGTGAGGTTGGAGAACAATAGCACCATACCCAATAGATACAATAAAATTCGAATTACCTGTAAATAGCTATCTATCGGTTTGCTTCTAAAACCGGGTTTACCCTTAAGTAAATCGCTACCTCCTTTAATAAAAGCCATAATAATCCAAATGATAACTACTACCAAATAAATGTCACACAAACCCAAAAGCAATTTAATTGCCAGCGGATATTGTTGAAACACGATTGGAATGGTGAGGTACAGCACCATTAAAGGGGCGGCGAGTGAGATATAATGTGGCGCTCTATACAACAATAAGGTCTCGAAAATAGCAATATCCGTTTTACGGATAGTTTGGATAAAAATTAGCCTAAGTATTCGCCAAACTATGTAATAGATGAGGTAGGTAGCAGCAATAGCCAGCACCAGTAAGAACATGGCATTAAACATTGCCGCCGCATCGGCACTAAGTCCCATATGCTCAAAAAAAGCGTGGCTGGCACGACTGAAGTTTTGCAAGTAACTGTTTAAACTCATATCGTGCCAATATAATGCTTTTAAAAATAATTAGCGAACCGTGCTGCCGTTATTAACGCTTGCTGTTGGGCTTACAAAACATAGTTTGCCTGTGGCATCTTCGGCCATTAAAATCATTCCTTGAGATACAATTCCTTTAATTTCGCGTGGTGCCAGATTGATCAACAAACTTACTTGCTGACCAATGACATCTTCGGGCTTGTAGTGTTCGGCAATTCCAGAGACTACGATGCGTTGATCTAAACCTGTATCAAGTGTAAGTTTTAATAACTTCTTTGTTTTTTCTACTTTTTCTGCCGCTACAATGGTTGCCGTACGGATATCCATTGCGCCAAACTGCTCAAAAGTAATGTTCTCTTTTGCCGGTGTTATCGCTGCATTTGCCGCTTCGTTTTGTGCCTTGCTATTATTTAGTTTATCAATTTGAGCTTGCACCTCTTCGTCTTCAATTTTGCTGAATAGCAACACAGGTTGGTTTAACTCGTGGCCGCGTTTTAGTAGCTCCATAGAACCAGCCTCTGCCCAATCGTGCCCGCCATAGTTTAGCATCTTTTGCAGTCTCGATGCAGTAAATGGTAAAAAAGGCTCAATCAATATTTCTAAATTCGCGGCAATTTGCAGAGCGATATTTAGGATGGTTCGAACTCTGTCTTCATCGGTTTTGATCAATTTCCAAGGCTCCGTATCTGCCAAATACTTGTTACCCAAACGAGCAACGTTCATCACTTCGCTTAAAGCTTCTCTAAATCTGTAGTTTTCGATAGAAACGGAAATTTTAGCTGGATAAGCTTTTAGCTCCTCAATTACAGTCTTATCCACATCGGTAAGCTCCATTAATGTAGGCACTTTACCTTCAAAATACTTATGTGTAAGCACCGTAACGCGGTTAATGAAATTACCGAAAATTGCAACTAACTCGTTGTTATTTCTAGCCTGAAAATCTTTCCAAGTAAAGTCGTTATCTTTAGTTTCGGGCGCTGTTGCAGTCAGTACATATCGTAAAATATCTTGTCGCTCTGGAAACTCTACCAAGTACTCGTTTAACCAAACCGCCCAATTTTTAGAGGTCGATATCTTATTACCTTCTAAGTTCAAGAATTCGTTTGCAGGCACATTATCTGCCAAAGTATATTCGCCGTGTGCCATAAGCATAGCAGGAAAGATTACACAGTGAAACACGATATTATCTTTACCGATAAAATGAACTAATTTGGTTTCATCATCTTTCCAGTATTGCTCCCAATCAAAGTTTTTTGCACTGGTTTGGTTGATGTAAAATTCATCAGCCTTAGGGTTCCAAACACCTAATTTTGCATAAGCGGCTAATTCTTTAGTAGCAGAAATGTACCCAATTGGCGCATCGAACCATACATAAAGCACTTTCCCATCAGCACCCTTAATTGGAACCTGCACACCCCAATCTAAATCTCTTGTCATCGCCCTTGGCTGTAAACCTGCGTTTAACCAACTTTGGCATTGGCCGTAAACATTTGGTCGCCATTCTTTATGACTTTCGATATACTCACGCAATTTGCCTTCGTATTTATCTAAAGGTAAAAACCAGTTCTTTGTTTCTTTACGCACGGGCGCTTCGCCAGATAAGGTAGATTTTGGATTAATTAAATCTGTGGCATTTAAAGTACTACCACAAGATTCACATTGGTCACCGTAAGCATTTTCGTTGCCACATTTAGGGCAAGTACCGGTAATATATCTGTCCGCTAAAAAAGTTTGCGCTTTCTCATCGTAATATTGTTCTGTAATTTCTTCAGTAAAAACACCATCGTTATATAGTTTTTCGAAAAAATCTTCAGCAGTTTGGTGGTGCATCAAAGATGATGTTCGGTGGTAAATGTCGAATGAAATCCCAAATTCTTTGAACGAATCTCCAATAATTTTGTGGTATTTATCAACCACTTCTTGTGGCGTAATCCCTTCGCGTTTAGCCTTTAAAGTAATAGGCACTCCATTCTCATCGGAACCGCAAATAAATTTAACATCCTTTTTGTTAGAGCGTAAATAGCGCACATAGGTATCTGCAGGTAAATAAACTCCCGCAAGGTGACCAATATGAACCGGACCGTTGGTGTAAGGCAATGCCGCCGTTACAGTATATCTCTTAAATGTATGCTTATCCAAAACTATTTTTTTATTTTGCAAAGATAAGTGTTTTCAAAATGATAAAGCAGCCACCCTATTTAAAAAAAGGAGATAAAATAGCAATAGTTTGTCCCGCCAAGAAACTCCCTAAACCTATTGATAAAGGGATTGAGATATTAAGAAGTTGGGGACTAGAAGTAGTTCTCGGCGAAACTGTCACTTCATCCTACCATCAATTTTCGGGGTCAGATGAGCTTAGAACTCAAGATTTACAACAATTCTTAGACGACCCTTCGATCAAAGCTATTATTGCGGGTCGTGGTGGCTATGGAACCATTCGTATCATCGATGACTTGGATTTCACAGCTTTTAATGAAAATCCTAAATGGCTGATTGGCTTTAGCGACATTACTGTATTACTCTCGCACACGCTCGCGGTACACCAAACGCAAAGCATACACGGACAAATGCCCTACACTTTTGAAGATAGCACTCCAGAAGCGCTAGAAAGCCTTAAAAACGCTCTGTTTGGCACCAAGGAAACTTATATTTCTACGAGCACAGCACAAGGTAGAAGCGGTTACGCTGAAGGCGAGTTGATTGGGGGGAATTTAACGTTACTAGTAACTGTTGAAGGTTCTGTGTCTGAAATGGATTATACAGATAAGATTTTATTTATTGAAGATGTTGGAGAGCATGAATATGCCATCGATAGAATGATTAGAACCCTAAAACGCAAGGGTAGCTTAGCCAAACTCAAAGGATTAGTTGTCGGTGCTTTTAACGAAATTGATGAGGAAAGCATTTATTTCGGTCAAACGCCAGAGGAGGTGATATGGGAACAAGTTAAAGACTACGATTTCCCTGTTTGTTTCAATTTCCCTACGGGGCATATTGCCGACAACAGGGCAATGATTTTAGGAGCAAAAGTTGCACTCAATGTAAACAATACATTAACAGAATTTAAATATATATAAGATGGCAATTTTCGATACCCTCGGAAAATATAGAAATACAGGATTACTAGTCTTACGAATTGGCCTGGGCGCAATGATGATGGTGCATGGTTTACCAAAAATTATGGGAGGCCCAGATAAATGGACGGACCTTGGTGGCAGTATGAACGTTATCGGCGTAAATTTTTTACCCTTATTTTGGGGATTAATGGCAGCATTGGCAGAAGGTATGGGCGGATTTCTATTAATTTTAGGCTTATTTTTTCGACCAGTAAATTTGGCGTTAGCCTTTACTATGCTCATTGCCGCATTAGTGCATTTCGCCAAAGGCGATGGCTGGGGCGGAGCTAGTCACGCGATTGAATTAGGCTTCGTATTTGTGGGCTTGATATTTATTGGACCCGGTAGGTACAGTGTGGATAAGAAGTAAGCCTATTTTAGCGATTGATAAAATTTAGTTAAAGATATAAAGTTAGATTCGGTGTTATGAGTTAGTTTGTAATCAGCAATATATTTACTGATTTCATTGTTTAAATTAGCGAAATCTTTATAGCTCTTCACGCTGATTAAATTATTCTCGTTTTCAAGCAAATAATAGCTTATTTCTTCGATAAAAGTTTTTTTAACTATAGATTCGCCGTATCCTTTGGTTTCATAAACTTTTTTCTTAACTCGTTTTAATAGTTGTATATTTTCACCGTGTAAAATCTGATAATAATCTCTCCCAGTAGGGTCCTTTGTTGTGACTACACCTAATCTAAATTTCAGTTCAGTAATGTCTCCGTCAGCTGTAACGCTGTTAATGGTAAATGCTAACGGCCTAGTTTTAAATGCTAAAGGTTCGGTATCACTATATTTAAAAGTTACTTCGTCGGTGAATTGATTGTATAGAAGCTTCATCTCGTCTTTATAGACTTCATTAGGAGTAACTTTTACTGATCCACCCCTATATAAATCTTTTTCCAAGAAGTAGGGAGATCCGATATACTCGGTATAACTTAAAGGCTGTAAAAGCTTTGAATCGATAGTTTTAAATTGAATCACATCTTGTGCAAAGCATCTAAAACAAGTCACAAATAATATTAAAAATAATATAAATTTTCTCATAATTTAAATGAAAACGGGAGAATAAGTTCTCCCGTTTTATACTTTATTAATTATTAATCTCTGAATTCAATAGTAACTCAGATGATGACATAGGCCATATATAGTTGGCTTCAGTAGGGCCTACCGCTGGCGCCCCTCCTTTTGCAGGAAAAGTTTGCAATAATCTAGTAATATCAAGATTTCTCAAACCTTCGCCTAATAATTCTATTCTTCTCTCTGTTAAGATTAACTGAATTAAATTTGCTGAAGATGTCGGTGCAAACGTAGTGGTCGCGTCTGAACGATGTCTTACAGCGTTTAGTAAAGCAACTGCTTGAGCATCGGCACTAGCAGTATTAGTTCTAGCTCTAGCTTCCGCTAAATTTAACAACACTTCGGCATACCTAATAACAGGTACATAATCGATATATTGTGGACTTGTCACTTTAAATTTAGACAGATAGGTTCTTGAATTTGCCGCATGAAATTGTGTTAAACTACGTCTAGCGTCTGTTGATTTCCAATCTGCGTCAGCAAAAATACTTGTTGCTAAGAGTGGATATGCTGCTGATCCGAATGTTCCAGGATTATAAAAATAATATGCTAATTGAGTCTGCGTGCCTGGAAAATCCCCTGAGGTTGAAGACATCGGCAAAGAAAAGATTGATTCTGCACTGGTATACGGTGTTTTGAAAACATCTTCTATACTAGCTTGCAATTCATGGGCGACTCCAGAAGCTGCTTTGAATGGCGCAGCAGCCGGTACAATTTTATTAGCTTCTTCAATAACCTTAGGGTAGTTTTGCATTGCCAAATAAGCCCTAGTCTTTAAAGCAATAGCAGTGTTTCTATGCGCTCTTGTTGTATTTGCAACAGCAGTTGTGTTATTAAGTGGCAATTTTTGCTCTGCGTCATTTAAGTCCGCTAAAATTTGTGCATAAACTTCTGCAACAGTGCTCCTTTTTAAAGCTGATTGACCAGAACCTGTAATTCCTATTAATCTTAGTGGTATCCCAGGAGTGTTTCCGTTATTATCGGCATAAGGTTTGGCGTAATATTGTATTAGGGTCATATAACATAGTGCCCTCACAAGTTTAGCTTCAGCATTAAACCTATCAGCGTCGGCCCCAGCAATAGCGTTACCTTTTGCAGCCATCCCGTCTAAAAACACGTTAGCTAAATTTATAATATAATACCCTTGAGACCAAATAGCCGTAACTGAAGTTGCACTATTTGCTAAATTCATATTGTAAACATCAGATGCTGTAACTAAATTCTGATCTGCAATATCGAATTCCTCACCTCTTAAGTCTCCTACAATAGTCGCTCTACCACCCAAAAAACTACCAGATTTTAAGGACCCATAAAGAGATAATACTTGGTTAGAAATTCTCGCTTTGGTATCGAATGCTGACGCATCAGTTACGACAGTTAATTGCTGTGGATTAAGCTTGTCTTTCATACAAGATGAAATAGTTGAGGTTAATCCCAATGCTAATCCTATATATATAATTTTCTTTTTCATATAAACAATTCTTTAAAATGTCAAATTAAGACCCAATGTTACAGTTCTACCGTTAATTACCGTATTTCTGTCACTTCCTTGTCCCTGAGAAGAAGTTCCGTTTGAAGACACTTCAGGGTCTGGACCTGGATAATCCGTTATCATTGCTAAGTTGTTACCACTAACATAAATTCTCGCATTACTTAACCTTGCTTTTTGAATAAATTCTTTAGGTAGAGAATAGCCTAATGATACCGATCTTAATTTTATAAAATCATTGCTAAATACGTTCCAAGCTAGAGGAATCGTGTTGCCGTAAGAAACGTTATCCCCGTATATAGGTTTAACATACTCAGTAACATCTCCAGGATTTTTCCAATGTTTCAATACATTCACATCATTATTCCAAAAACGTTGATCATGCAAGCCTGCATTAGAGCCATAATGTGTATAACCACCAAACTGATAGGTTAATAATACATTCAAATCAAAACCTCCGTATCTAAAGGTGTTATCAAAACCACCATATGATTTGGGCTGAGTTTGTCTGTACATAACAGCATCATTAGCTTGTGTAATTAGCGGTGCTGTTGTATTATCGTCTAAATATTTCCATTGAGATTCGCCTGTTGGCACAACATGTTGATAGGTTACCGCTCTGCCATCTTTGTTTAAGAAAACTCTTCTACCAGTTGCAGGGTCCACACCGGCAGTTCTAACAACGTATAGATAACCTATGGCATAACCAGGAGCTGTTCTGTTTGGAGTTTCACCTGTTGATCCGGATCCAGTTAATGCTAATATCTGAGTTAAGCCTGGCGCCAAAGCTGTCACTTGATTTTTATTTAAGTTGATATTGAATGAAGAGTTCCAAGAAAACTTACCTGTTTGAACTGGATTCCCACTAATATTTAGCTCGATACCCCTATTGTACATCGCACCAACATTACTTAAGATATTAGTTGGCAAACCAGCAGATGGTGCTTCTGGAACAGATATGATTAATCCATCAATATCATTTTTGTAATAAGCAAACTCTACTGTCAATCTATCCTTTAGTACTCCAAAGTTGAAACCAACGTCCGTTTTCTTACTAGTTTCCCAAGTTAAGTTATTATTTCCTGCAGAGCTAAATTGCAAAGTAGGTGTACCACCATAAATCCCTGATCCATACGTAGAATTAATAGCAAAATCTCCAATTCCAGAGATATTACCCACCTTGCCATGACTACCGCGAATTTTAAACGAACTGAAAACATCGTTTAATCCTGATGTGGACCAAAAGTTTTCCTTAGTGATTTCCCAGCCAGCTGAGAAACCGTAAAAAATACCTTTTTTCTTTCCTAGCGCAGAATATTCGTCCTGTCTTAAATTAGCACTTAAGAAATATTTTTTATTAAAATCGTAATTAATTCTTCCAAAGAAAGACAATAAATAGTTTTCGCCAAGATAATGTCCAGATGGATTGTTGGCAGTGAAACCAGATTGTAAAACCGTATACGCTGGATCTGATAATCCTGTTCTATAAATACCAAACCCTAATCCAGTTCTTCTTTGTTGCTCATTACCAATTAACATGTCTAGACTATGGCTACCAAAAGTTTGCATAGCTTGAGCAGTATTCGTCCAAGTCCATGAGCGATCCTTAGCATAAGTGCCGGTAGCAGTACCTCCCAAAGCTTGCCCATCTCCATGTAGTGGCGGTTGGAAAATATCGTTATCAGTTAAAATATTATCGATACCGTACATAGATTTTAGGCTCAACCATTTTACCGGATTTACCTGAACAAATGCATTTGACTGAATATGGGTTAAATAAGAATTTGACCTTGCTTCTTTTAATAAATAGGCTGGGTTATAAAAACCAGCTTGACTGTTAGCTAGCACATTGTTCATTCCTCCTAAATTGCTTCCAACCACATTTAATGTACCATCATTATTGTAAGGAGCAACATTAGGAGCATTTACCAAGGCTAAACGACCTAAACCAGCACTATTATAGGTTTCTCCAGCTAATGAGCCAGATGATATTGCCGCATAATTTTTCTCATCGGAATATGAAACTTTACCGCCAACTGTTATATAGTCATTAATTCTACTATCAATATTTAACAAAATATTGGCTCGTTTAAAATCATTCCGACGAATAATACCTTGTTGATCGGTATAGCCCGCACCTAGATAATATCTTGTACTTTCTGAACCGCCAGTAACTGCAACGCTATGATTTTGAGAGACACCAGTTCTATAAATGATATCGTTCCAATCAGTATTAATCACATTACCATTTATATCATTTGTCAAATTAAACTTGGTATTTGCCGGCGAAACGGCGTTAGCTCTAATTGCCAAAGCGTTGTTTACCGCAATATTTTTATAATCGGTATATTGATAGGCATCTAAAGTATTAGGCATTCTTGCAGGCGTAGTCCAGCCAGTATAAAAATCATAAGAAACTCTTGGGGCTCCAGCCTTACCTTTCTTAGTAGTAATAAACACTACACCATTTGCAGCTCTACTCCCATAGATAGCAGTCGCAGCAGCATCTTTACCAATATCTATACTTTCGATATCATTTGGATTAATTGAAGCAAGAACGTTTCCCGCAGCAGCAGAACCTGCATAGTTACCTGTTTGAACGACTACTCCGTCAACAACAATTAACGGTTGAGAACTTAAGGAAATTGAATTTGTACCACGAATTCTAAAGACTGGAGGCGCATTTAAAACACCGCTAGGAACAGTGATTTGAACGCCAGCTGCCCTACCGCCAAGTGATTGTTCAAATGACTGCACTGGCTTCTGTGCTATGTCGGCTCCTTTTACAGATGAAGTACTGCCAGTTACCTCACCTCTTTTCTGCACGCCGTAACCCGTAACAACGACCTCGCTTAAATCTTTTGCGGATGTTGTTAGAGAAATATTAAAGGCAGAATTTGAACCAATTGCAATTGCTTGCGTAGCAAATCCAATTGATGAGATTTCCAAGGTAGTCGCGTTGGATGGGATAGATAAGGAAAATCTACCATTTGCGTCTGTAGAAGCACCATTATTGGTTCCTCTAACTTTAACACTTACGCCTGGGATAGGCAATCCGTCCTCCTTAGACGTAACTGTACCAGTAATTGTTCTATTTTGCGCAACAGCGGAACCCGCTAAAAACAGCAAAATGAACAAACTTTGTATAAGTTTTTTCATAAAAATTTTGGGTAATAGGTTAGTTTTTTAGTTAATTAAACCTAATATAAGCAGGTTATTATTGTAAAGCAAGTTTTACAAAGTATTAATTTCAAAATTTTCGTCTGACGCGAACATTGTTTGCCAACTAAAATAGCGTAAAGTAGCTTGCAAACATTCTGCACTCCATTATTGTATAACAAAAATCAATCCTCAATAAACAGCAAAACCCCGAGCAGCATCCGCTGACCTCGGGGTTTTTATTATAAACTAACCTAAAGTTTATTTCTTATCCCAAAATAATTTGGTATCAAATGCATTGATTGTACCTTGTGCTAAAACGTTAGCTTCGTTTCTACCCAACTCAGAGTTTGGATATAATAAGCGAGCAGGATGTTTTTGAGCCAAAGCAGCTTTTGATAACGGGTTGTCTGAAGGGAATTTTGTTCTACGGAAATCATTCCAAGTTTCCCATGAACCAATCATATTTAAAGCAAACCATTTTTGAACGATAATAGCCTCAATTTTATCTGTTGCAGTTGCATAATCAACAGCAGGTTGAGCAATATAAGTTGCAAAATCAGCAATTACACCAGCTCTCTTAAAAGATTCGCTAATTGCTTCTTCATACAGCGTGCTTGCATTTGCTGAAATCCATCCACGTTCTGCAGCTTCCGCTTGTAAGAATAAACTCTCTTCTGCGGTTAAAATTGGAGTAGCAGCAGTTGCAGTACGTAAAATAGCGCCTCCAGCCTTAATTGCTGAAGTCTTGCCGTATTTGTATTTATTTACGTCAGGACCCCCAGTTGCTTCACCTAAAGCAACACCATTGTAAATATTGGTATCTACTGGCATTTCATAGTTAGCCGTTTTACGAGGATCATTGTAGGCATCATATTGAGCAAACAAAAACAGTGTTGGTCTAACAGCTCTATAGTTTTGCGTCTCAGAACCTGCGGCATTGCGGTGATAACTTTCCCAATAAGGATTAAGCTTACTTGATGTACTTAAATAACCTGGGTTCACTTCTGCAGACTGTCCTGCTCCTAAATAACCAGAACCTTCAGCTTCAATTTTTGCAATTTCTGCTGCAATGTAACTTGCTTTAGATGCTATTTCTGATTGTCTAATTAAAATACGTAATTTTAAAGTATTTGCGAACTTAACCCACTTGGTCATATCGCCTTTAAACAAGATATCATCAGTACTAGGCTTAGCTTCAGTTGCTGGCGCATTTTTAATAGCAGCAATACCTTCATCAAGCATTACAATTAGTTGTTGATATATCTCCTCCGCATTATCATATTTAGGTCTCAATACATTTGTACCTTTTAGCGCCTCAGAAAACGGCAAATTACCATACGCATCTACTATAATTTGAAAACCATGCGCTTTCATAATTTTAGCTATACCAATATAATACTGCTGATTTAAAGCTTCTGCATTTTTTTGCATCACTTCAAAATCATTTAAAATATCATATCCAGTTTCCCAAATTCCCGTGTAAAAAGAAGATGTGATGTTGTATTGTTTCTCACTATTAAACCACAACATATCTGTGGCGTTAGCCATTTGACCAGACCACAATGAACCTAATATGTTTAATGAGGTTGATTGTTGTGCGGCAGTTCTATTTAAACCTGCAGACAAAATTAGGTTTGGCGAAGCAGAGGTTGGTGAATTCGGGTTAGTGTTGATATCAAGAAAATCTTTACCACAACCAGATAATACACCTGCAACAACTACTGCTGCTATAGCATATTTACTTATAATTTTTTTCATTTTAGAACGATACATTTAAGGTGAAACCATAAATTCTAGTCGGCGGGTTAAGTGACATATCCTGAATACCAGATGCATTACCATCAGTATAGTTCATTTCTGGATCGGTATACACGTTATCTTTAGGTAACCAAGTGAATAAATTTCTACCTACTAATCCCACGCTAGCTGCTTTAACCACTTTTTGTTTACTTAATAATGATCTAGGTAAGTCATAGTTTAATGAAATCTCTCTCAATTTTAAGAAAGAACCATCAACGGAATAGTTTTCTTGTACTTTACTGTATTGCTCGTACCAGTAATCAAAACCGCCGTCAAGTGTTTTTACTGAAGTATTAGGAGTATAAGTACCATCTGCATTTTTAATTACAGAGTTAGGCACTACAAAAGGTTGCCTGTCGTAAACAGCACTGTGCGCTGTTAGACCAGTGAAGTCCATATTTCTACCTAAATAAGTATAAAATACGTTACCAGTTCTAAAGTCTAATTGACCCGCTAAACTAAATCCTTTGTATTTTAAACGAGTGTTGAATCCGATAGTTTGATCTGGCGTGGTTTGTCCTTGAATTTGCATTGTACTTGATTGCACAGGGTGTCCTGTCGTACCGTCCACAACAATTCTGCCCTGAGGATCTCTCTCGTAGGCAGAAGTTTTAAGTATTGGATACGCTTGTCCTTTAATAGCATAGATGTATGCTGCATTGGCATATCCACCTAGTTCAATCTCGTTAACACCTTGGTACAAATCAACAACTTTACTGTTATAGTTAGTATAATTAACACCAACTTCCCAATTCCAGTCTTCTGTTCTTACAGGCGTAGCTCTTAATGACAACTCAAGCACTTTGTTGTCAACTCTACCCGCATTAACGTAAGCAGATGAATAACCTGTGCCGGTAGATGTTGAAATGTTTACAATTTGACCATCAGCTATACTATATGCATAAGTTGCATCGAAGTTAATTCTGTTTTTCAAGAAACCCAATTGGAACCCTGCCTCGTAAGATTTAACAAACTCTGGAGTTAAATTCTCATTAGCATAAACATTCCCTACTGTATAACCAGCAACGTTTCCATAAGGAAATCCAGAACTAACACCTAATGTAGTTTCTAGTGCGTATGCACCTAAATTTACGTTACCCGTTTTGTTGGCTGATAACATCAATTTACCAGAAGAAAAAATATCCGATTTTAAGCCCGCAATGTGATCAGTGAATACATAAGATAAACTAGCACCAGGATAGAAATAGCTTCTATTAGCTTTGCTTAACACAGAAACAGCTTCTTGTCTTCCAGTAACACTTAAGAATAAGTAATCTTTATAGTCTGCGGTAAACTCTCCAAAGAATGCATTAGTTCTTGAATTGCTCTTAGTTGAGGAAACTACTGCTTCACCTAATCTGTTAGAGATATTATACAAACCTGGAACCACTAAAGCTGTGGCTTGAGCCGAAACATTCTCAGAGTAGTTATCTCTAATGTTATTACCAACCATTAAGCCTAAATTGAAGTCGCCAAATTGCTTATTTGCTGATACCAATAAATCAGAGTTGATTCTGGTTAAGTTATTGGCCGCATCTGTAACTGAGCCGTTACTAGCTGTTGGTCTACTGTAAGCTTTAGTATAAGCCACTTTAGCACCATAGGCTTTAGATTGAGCATTGGTATTGTACAAACCTAAACGGTAAGTAGCTTTTAACCAATTATTAAATTTGTAATCTGCCTGAACGTTACCTTGAAAAATGTTACTTCTACCATTAGAACGCTCATTATCTATACCCCAGTAAGGGTTTTTGTAGTACGCTGAGAAGAAACCATCAGGTGTAGCAAACTTATTATTTTGCCAATCTTGTAATTGCGTAATTGGTACGTTTTGAGGTACGTTCAATAAGTTATCGTACACAGCAGAAGTTGTCACGTTTACATTTCTAACTGTATAATTCAAGCTAGTACTAATGTCTAACTTACCGAAGTTGCGAGATCCGTTAAATCTAATACCAGTTCTACGGCTTTCGTCTTTTGGTACTACCCCGCCAATTTTAACGTCTTGTGCAGATAAATAGAATTTAGTTTTCTCGTCACCACCAGAAAATGATAAGTCATTTTGGAAGGTAGTACCAGTGTTCCAGAAATTCATTTTCTCATCTTTCAAAGGCGAGTATGGCAACATGTATTTACTGCCATCAACTAAAGTTGGACCTACTTGAACTATAGAACCATCATATTTTGGCCCCCAAGAAGTGTTTTCGTATGGCACGTAAGTATCTAAATCGTAACCATTTCCAAATTCATACTGCATTTCTGGTAGATATGCAACAGACTCGAATGAAGTTGTTGAGCTAAAGTTAATTTTAGTACTACCTGCAGCACCCCTCTTAGTTGTAACAATTAACACACCGTTAACACCTTCTGACCCGTATAAAGCCGCAGCATTTGCACCCTTAAGTACGTTTACACTCTCTACGTCATTTGGATTTAAGGCACTTAATACTGAACTAGGAACAGGTACACCATCAACCACTATAAGTGCTGTATTATCGCCTTTTAAAGATCTGTTACCACGCAAAACAATTCTAGTAGATGGGTTAACACCGTTGTTTAACAAGTTTACTTGTAAACCAGAAACTTTAGATTGCAAACCAGTTGCTAAGTTCAGCACTTTACCATCAGTAAGTTCTTTCGCGTTTAAGTTCTCACTTGAGTAACCAGTGGATTTCTTGGTTCTTTGGATGCCCAATGCAGTTACAACTACCTCACCTAAAGTTTTAGAATCTGGCGATAAAACCACCTTAATTCCGCTACCTGATGCCGCAATTTCTCTTGGAGCAAAACCAATTGAAGAAATTACTAAGGTTTTGCCATTCGCAGGAACCTTGATTGTGAATTTTCCATCGGCATCTGTTGCAACACCGGATTTAGGAACTTCTTTGATTTTAACAGAAGTTCCAGGGATAGGCAAACCATCTTCGCTAGACGTCACCGTACCCGAGATTGTTCTTTCTTGTGCCGCTGCCGTAAAAAACGTAAAGCACAAGATGAACAAACTTTGTAGAAGTTTTTTCATTTGTTTTTTGTTGTTAGTTAATTAATAGGAGAGTGCAACTTAGAAGCTTAAACAGCAGCATCTTGCCCGCAAAAACCAGCAACTTAATATGTTGATGTTAGATGCAGAAAGAGACAATTAAATAAGCAGCGTCCAATTTAACAACTAAAAACATGGGTTTAAACAAACAAAGTGTAACAAAAACACCGCAAAAAACAGCAACAAATTGATTTATAGCCGCATACCTCATTATAGGGATGAGTCACACTTTACGGTGAGATGACAAAACGAAATATATTCAGGCTTTAACACCACCACTTGTAGAAAAATAATTATATCTAGGAAATGAGTGATAATAAGCTACGTACTTATGCGAGATGAGCGGCTAAGAAATATCATACAGATATTAATTTGAATAAACTGGATTTTGAGATTTAAGTGTGGAATTTTCATTTAGCTCAAATTGAGGTATAGGTAAAGTTGTCCCATCGTTATTATTGAAAGAGCCAGAAATAAAAAATTTAGTTTTAGCATCCCCTCCGCTAACAGAAAAATCATACTGAGCATTCTTGCCCGTTTGCGAAACAGCGTCAATCCAATCAAAATTATCAATATTAGCCGGCACGCCTCCTGGAAAGGCTGCTGCAGTAAAAGTAGCACTAGTAGCAACAGCTATCGCAGCAGCTTCGGTACGGCCATCTCTCAGATATGATTGACGTAAGACTCTTTTCGCAATTCCCACCATGTTGCGGCATCTATTAGCTCATAGGGATTATATTGTTTTGCTGCCCCAAGTTGAGCTGATGCTCGAATTACTGACTTACCTGCCTTACCCTTCTTAGTGGTAATTAAGACAACCCCGTTGCCGGCTAATGAATCATAAATCGCAGCAGAAGCACCATCTTTCAAAATTTCGATAAATTCGATATCGTTTGGATTGATTGATGCTAACATATTTACAGAGGTTTGGTCGGAAAGACCTCCTGAGTTCATTTGAGCTCCATCAACGATGTAAAGTGGTTGTGTAGATCCATTAATGGTAGCCACACCGCGAATATTTACAGAAATACCTCCACCCAGTTGCCCACTTGTCGAATTCACCTGAACGCCTGCAGCTCTTCCTTGAAGCTCCTTGTCAAAGATTGAATAGGTTGATCTTTAAAGGCACCTCCTTTAATTTGGGCAATAACCCCAGTTACTTCCTTCTTCTGTTGCACACCATAACCCGTCACAACAACGTCTGTCAGTGACTTGGAATCGCTAACCAACGAAACATTTACTGTGTTGCCCGATCCCAAAACTATCGTTTGTGAAACGAAGCCGAGTGAAGAAAATTCAAGAGAAGTAGCGCTTGAAGAAACTGTCAAGCTAAATTTACCGCTTGAAGTTGTAGAAGTTCCATTGTTTGTTCCTTTTACTTTTACACTAACGCCGGGAAGTGACAATCCATCTTCGCTTGACGTAACCGTACCAGTAATTGTCCTATTTTGCGCCATAGCAGATCCAGCTATAAAAAGCAAAATGAACAAACTTTGTAGAAGTTTGTTCATAAAATTTAGTTTTTACAATTAATAAATTAGTTTAAGTCTCCTTTCGGAAGTATTTTTACTAAAGTTATAAATTGTTTTATGTAACGCAAATTTTATAAAAGATTTTTTCTTAAAAATTTTATTCTGCTAGTTCTCTGGGGTTAATTAGGATAAACTGAAAAACGAAACAAACTCCAAATTATAAAACAACACATAAAAATGAAAGTCCCTGTCTATAGACAAGGACTTTCATTTACGAAAAGACCACTAAAATTTAAGCCAGGTGCATAGCTAGGAATTTAATCCAATTATAGTTTCCAAATTGGGGTTTGGTCCATATTAGGATTTGATCTAAGCTCGGGTCCAGGGACTGGAAGAATATACTCCTTTGCGGTTGGAAGCAAAGTCAATTTCCCGGAACTGTTGTCATCTGAAGCGATAGGATTTCTATCTATGGCCATACCTTGCCTTCTAAGATCAAAGTAACGGTGTCCTTCGTATGCTAACTCTTTAAATCTCTCTGAATAAATATCAGCTATTGCGCTAGGAGTACCCGAATATGCAGCAGCGTCGACATGACCAGTAATCCGAGCCTCACGCAAGTCATTGATATCATTAACCGCATCTTGGTAGCGATTTTTTTGAGCATAGGCTTCCGCTCTGATCAGGTAAGCTTCGGAGGTTCTAAAAAGCTTCAAATCATTAATATTTACAAGACCAGAAGAGCCTACATATTTAACAACAAGATTTTTGGTTTGATTAGCAGTTCTGTCATTATCAATCTTGATGTAAGAATTAAATCTTATATCATTCGATTGATCATACGAATTAATAAGTTTTGGTGCTGCTGCGAGATAAACTAGACCCGCAGTATTTCTAAAAACGGTTCCAATAGCAGAACTTCCACTTTCCCTCTTTAGTTTCCAAATCACTTCTGAATTATTGGCGTCTGTCCATATGCCTGGGAATTGTGCTCGGGTAGCCAAAGGCGTCCCATTTATCACCTCAGTAGCTGCGACAATAGCCTTATCCCAGTCTTTTTGGTATAAAAAAACTCTAGCTTCTATCGCAGATATTGCCTTTAAGGTGATTCTATTTACGTTAGCAAAGTTAGACGGCATGAGCGACTTAGCAGACGCTAAATCAGCTAATATTTTAGAAAAATTATCTCCGACTGTTGTTCTTGCAGGTAATGATTTTCTAGGATCATCTTCAAAATCCGACAAATAAGGAATGCCAAGCCCAGTAGGGGTATAGTTCTCTGCGTAAGCCTTAAGAATTTGCAAATGAACGAATGCTCTAAGGGCTAGCATCTCTCCTTTTATACGAGCCTTTTGAGTAACTTCGGCAGTGGATGTGGTCGGTATAGCGTCTATGACGCGGAGAATACGGTTTGCCCTATAAATTATTGTGTAGTTGGGAGACCATGCAGTAGCAATGTCGCCAAGGTCCGGATCAATCTCCCAACGATAGGATAAACCACTAACATTTGCATTATTCTCAATTGGATAATAATTCTCATCCGATAATCTTGCACTCAGTGCTATGTCCGGGTTATCTAGCCCGGCATAAACTCCAACCGCTCCAGTTTCTAAATCTGCCACATTAACAAACACAGTATTTGCATCTATTGTGTCCGAAGGTGTAATTGCCAAATCCTCTTTACATCCAGTAACGGCAAGCGATGTAACAGTTATAAGTGCTAAAAATATTTTAAAATTTTTCATTCATTTAGAATTTTAAATTGATACCAAACGTAAATGTTCTTGGATTAGGATACTCGAAAGTAGCAATGTTGTTGTTGTCCTCTGGATCAAACCCTCTCCAGCTAGTCCAAGTATATAAATTTTGCCCCTGCAACGACACAGTAGCTGCTCTCAACACTTTCGTACGCTGTACAATTGATTCTGGTATTCTGTATCCAATGGTAAAGTTTCTAAATCTCAAAAAAGAAGCATCTTGCAAATCTTTGGATGAAAACTGACGTGCAGAACCATAACGTTGAACATTGGTAATATCGCCAGGCTTTCTCCATCTATCTAAAACCATAGTGGATTGATTTGAAGTGCCAAAAGAAACGTTTTCGTTGAAGAAATCCTCATTATTATAACGCGTTACGTTGTTTGCGAAGGTAAAGAATGCCTCGAAAAAGACACCTTTATAATCTAAAGACGTATTAAACCCTCCTTGAAAATTAGGCTGATAGGTGCCAAAAGTTGCAGCGCTTTGAGCAGTTCTATCGTAAGTACTAGTTACACTGCCATCTAAATTATAATATTGCGGATTCCCATTTGCAGGATTAACTCCTGCCCATCCTGGAATAAAATGAGTGCCTAGTGGCAAACCAACTCTAATTATTGAAGTTCCCTGGATAAATTCTGTAACTTCACCCAGATCAGTAATTTGATTTTTATTATAGTTAGCATTAACGCCAAAAGTCAGTCTAAAGTCGGTATTTCTTATAACATCTCCTTGAATATGTCCATCAACGCCTTTATTGTACAAAGAGCCCGCGTTCACCGATAGAGAAGAAAAGCCAGAAGTTCCTGATAATGACTGACTTATAAACAAGTTGTTTACGTCTTTATTATAAAAATCAACCCCCCCTCTAACTCTACTATCCAACATCTCAAAATCGACGCCAATATCTAACTGCTTTGTGTATTCCCAATCGTAAGCCGGGTTACCCGGAGCATTAGGAAACACACCGGTTACGCTCGCATATCTAGTATTACTATAAGTAGGGAGATATGCAAAATCGGATGAGAATGGAGAGGCAGTCAACCCATAACTTGCCCGTAATCTTAGCCCATTTAACCAATTCACTTCCTCTAAAAAATTTTCCTTTTTTACATTCCAATTGGCGCCAAAA
Organism: Pedobacter sp.; assembly: GCA_045629525.1. Classification (GTDB taxonomy): domain Bacteria; phylum Bacteroidota; class Bacteroidia; order Sphingobacteriales; family Sphingobacteriaceae; genus Pedobacter. The sequence goes on along the minus strand of JAZQRH010000019.1, from coordinate 381,107 downwards.
GAGTAAAAGCCTTTCCATCTGGTGGCATCCGGCACAGTTGAGCTTCCGTCATATCTGTAGCTAGCGCTAATTGTATACTTATCGTTGTAAGTATATCTCCCAACACCCATTATGGATACTAGAAGATTTTGAGTTCTACCTCCGCCAATGGTAGGTATAAATCCTGTAGCAGATCCGGGAGTAATTCCGGCTGGGGTACCAATAAGTTTGGGATTTATCCCAAATCCAGTATAAGTAAACGTTTTATATCTATTTGCAGTTGTTTCGAATATACCCTGCAAATCAAAGTCGTGAAGGTTATTTATATTCTTCGAATACCTTAACATAGAGGTAGAAACCATTTGCAGATTACGCACCAAATTTTCACTTAATGACCCTTGTCTTCCATTAGAAACTTGGGAGCCCGAATAGGTTCCAGGTCTAATTAACGAGGTGCCATTTGTTTCCCGAAAATCCAAGCCAAATAGGGTACTTGCCGTTAACCCTGTAGTAATCTCGTAAGCTAACTTTCCATTGACTGTCGCCTTAATTTGATTAGATTTACTCAATGAGCTTGATGCGCGCTCCAAAGCATCAGACCCTTCTCTAAAGTCAAATATTTCGAGAGGAGAGGTTCCGATATTACCCGTATGATACAAGGTTCCATTAATATACGGTTTTTCATAAGGAAGTGCGTAGTGCGCTGCTGCAAACGGATTTACAATAGCAGTTGATGCCTCCCCTACAATAAATCTTGAATTTGAATAACCGGCCGTTGCGTTTAAACTTCCCGACAACCTCTTGTGCTTAAAGTCTAGGTTATTCCGCAACGTGTACCTTTCTAAATACGAGTCGTTAGCAATCCCCTCTTGATTTAAGTAGCTAACCGAGGTGTAAAACCTTACACTTTCGCCACCGCCTGAGGCATTCACTTCGTGCTGCTGCATTTTACCCGTTCTAAAGAAATAATCCGTCCAATCTATGCTCGAATTTCTCAAGCTATCTAAAGCATTTGCATTAAACGCTTTATCTGCAGCACTTAACCCAGCATTTGCAGGATTATTGGGAGAAAGATACCACCCTGGCCCTATAGTTCTGCCACTTTCTAATCCCACCTCTTCTTCAAACTGGATTCTTTGTTTAGAATTAAGCATCTCGAATCGCGGAGTAGTACGATTGGAGAAACCAAACTGTGTGTTATAACCAAAATTGAGCTCACCAGACTTTCCTCTTTTCGTATTCACAACTATAACCCCATTAGAACCTCTAGACCCATAAATTGCGGTTGCAGCCGCATCCTTCAAAACGTCTACGCTTTCAAAATCATTAGGATTCATTGTTGAAAAGGCTCCGGACTCAATCGGAACTCCATCGACAATGTACAACGGTGTAGTGGTTCCGCTAATGGAACCGATACCCCGGATTGTAACCCTAGCAGAAGAACCAGGTTGTCCAGAGCCAGCCGCTACATATAATCCGGGAGCTCTACCCTGCAAAATTTGATCAAACGAGGCCATGGGAATATTTTCAATTGCTTTTGAGTCTACCTTATTGGATGACCCTGTAAATTTCTCCTTTAACAGATTTCCATATCCAGTTACCACAACTTCGCCCAATGCTTTAGAATCTGTTAAGAGCGCAACATTTACCACATTTGAACTTCCTATTGGTAACGACCGCATCACAAATCCAATTGAACTTATCTCTAAGGTTGTAGCACTAGAAGGAACAGATATCGCGAATTTACCAGTGGCATCTGTAGAAACGCCAATGGTTGTCCCCTTAACCTTTACGCTCACTCCGGGTATTGGCATACCATCTTCTTGAGCCGTAACTGTTCCTGTAATTGTTCTATTTTGCGCTGAAGCACTAAAAGCCACAAACAGCAAAATGAACAAACTTCGTAGAAGTTTTTTCATAAACTTTAAAAATTTAGGTTAGTTAATAATTTACCTAAATATATAAACATAATTATTGTGGTACAAGAAGTTTTTAACATTTTTTAACAGAAAGTTTGTGTCGATACTCCTGTATTTATTATGTTAGCGTGACCACTCCTGCCATAAAAGTTTAAAAATAAACAGCATTCGTTATCAACTGCTTACCAACTTCCCAAAAATTACGAAACAGCGGATTAGAAGAAAGATAAAGCACTTCGCCCTTTCCGATACTCTGCTTGCCGTACAAAAGTCCGTTGGAAAGCCTCTGTTTTACCTTGGAGCCCACAACGCCTGCTACATAACTATCAGATTTTAGATAACCCAAGTTACCGCCACGCTCCAATGGCTCGTAGATATTCGCATCCGTTTTTAGCGTGTAATAGTACTGCCCAATGCCGTAAGCCAAGGCACTTTTACCATTTAATGAGACTTTGTATATACCCCCAGGTATGTTGTTACTGAAATTATCTTCCTCCGCAATTAAAACACTTTCTGTCTTAACAGCGGCAGGTTTCACATCTTCTTTAACTTTAATTGAGAACTGCTTTTTCCCTACAAACGCAGAAATAGCTTCCTCCAATAGTATTAACCGACCGCCTGCGGTAATCCATGGCAACAACTGCTCGGATAGCTTATCGTTATATGAGCCATCTGGAACAATTAGCGTGTTTACGTTGTTAATATCTAAGTTTGAAACTGCCGTAGTGTTAAATATCGCTATTGGCATCTTTAACTCCTGTTCGAAAAACGACCAAACTTCGCCCATGGCCAATGATGATACTTCGAGACCCGATAAAATGCCAACTTTAGGTTGTGATAACATACGATATACATTAGAACCGAAATCTTTTCCTTTATCCACAAACCCAGACGATAGTTGTGTACTATAAATATGATTATCCTTAGTTAGCTTGTTCATTATAGAAACAAACCCTGGAAATTTACGCTCGTTCTCAGCTCGATAAACCAACAAAGTCCCAGCTTTATAGTCGACACCTTGAATGGTGAACGGCTCTTCTGCAACACGCACCTTAATTTGCCTTTGATGCAAGAGGTTTAAAAATTTACTATCTTCTAAACTCCCCCAAGATAATACCCAAGCATAAGGTTGATCAAACTGTTTTTGAATCGGCCTCCCTTCTTCTATAAAAGAATGCAAACCAGTTTGCGCATCCTTCAAAGCATAAGCCGACAAACCGTAAGCGTAAGGGAGTGCCCAAGCAGTAATGTCGTAGGTATTAGAATCGGATACAAAGGTCTGAGGCTCAAACAGTACATGTGCTAACACACCGTGTTTTTGAGAAATATTAACTACTAAATCGTTACGCTCTAATTTAAACGCTTCTTGTTTTAGATTGCTAAAACTGTAACCACTTAAGGTTTTGTTACCACCAAACGCATAACTTATTCCATTTTTGTCTAAAAGATCTGTTAATTTCCTTAACCGCGATAAATTTTCTGCCTTAACTATATACGTTTTGTAAACCGTCTTGGGTGTTAAGCTTTGTTCGAAAAACTTTCGAAATTCGATTAAAAGAGGCTCGGCATACTTTGAACAGGTTTCTAGCGTCGCCATCGACGTTGTAAAATGGTGCGAAATACGATCCCTTAGCGTTAAGGTATCTTGGTCTGCGGTGACTACTGCCAAGCCCGCCCTAATTCCCCCTTGCTCGTAAGTCATTCCTATAGCCCCGTTGTATAGGGGATAGGTATCTCCATAAGAAGGATATAACAAATCGAATCTTTCCTTGGTAAAATATTGCCAACCATTTTCGTCAAAATATTTGGCGTTATTCTTTCCTACAATTACCTGAAACTCTCGCTGCCATGCCGTAACCGACTGGTGAACAGGTTCTGCTGCCGGTGCAAAATAATAGGGCTCGTTGTAGCTTTGTTCATGAAAATCAACATGAACTTGTGGCAACCATTTGCGGTATTCTTTTAGGCGTTGCTGACTTTCAACTTGTGTTTGCCACGCCCAATCTCTATTTAAATCGAAATAATAATGATTGCTTCTACCACCTGGCCAAGGCTCTTGATGCTCTCTAGACCGCGGGTCGGCATTTGGAGCTGCACCAACAACACTGTTAAAAAAATTGACATAGCGGTCTCTTCCGTCCGGATTGAGGCATGGATCCATAATTACGACAGTATTTTTTAACCAAGTCTTTGCGTTTTCTTGTCCGCTAGCCAAGGTATACAAAACCTTCATTGCTGTTTCCGTTGAGCTAGCCTCATTGCCGTGAACATTGTAGCTCAACCAAACAACGACAGGCTGTTGCTGTGTTTTAACGCTCTTATCAGCATTGCTTAGCGCCAAATTTGCCAGTCGAATTTGCTCCAACCTATCTATATTGCTCGGATCCGAAATAAAAGCTAAAGTAAGCTCTCGCCCTTCGTAGGTTTTTCCATATGATTGCAACTTTACCGAAGCGCTCGCTGCTCCAATTGCTTTAAAATATGATAACACTTGATAATGCGGAGTGAATTTGGTTCCTAATGGATAACCTAAAAATTCATCAGGCGATTGTATTTGAGCATTACTAACGACTGTGCTTAGACAGAGGCAAAAAAGAAGTAAATATTTTTTCATGCAAATTTTCTTAATCAATATTACTAAAAGAATAGCTTATTTTCGTTGATGCATTTGTAATTTTGCACAAAACTTTATCTGAATGGCAATGGCAGACTTATCAACCTTTTATCAAATTTATTTAAAACATCGTGTGGTTTGTACAGACACACGTTCTATAACCGAGGGCTGTTTGTTTTTTGCTTTGAAGGGAGATAATTTTGATGCCAACCAATTTGCCGAACAAGCCATAAAAGACGGTGCCGCTTTTGCCATCATCGATGATGCCCGTTATCATAAAGACAATAAATATATCTTGGTAGATGATGTACTATCGACATTGCAAAATTTGGCTAAACACCATCGTGAGCAATTGAACATCCCGGTAATTGGCTTAACAGGAAGTAACGGAAAAACAACTACAAAAGAGTTGGTGAGGGCTGTCTTGGCAGAGCGTTTCCAGGTTTTTGCCACAAAAGGTAATCTTAACAACCATATCGGTGTTCCTCTAACTATTTTAAGCATTAATGCTGAAGTAGAAATTGCTGTAGTGGAGATGGGCGCCAACCATCAGAAAGAAATCGAATTTCTGTGCAGTATTGCACAACCCACACATGGCCTCATTAGCAATGTGGGCATGGCCCATTTAGAAGGTTTCGGCGGCTTCGAAGGAGTTAAAAAAGGCAAAGCGGAACTTTACGCATATTTAGCAAAAAACGGCGGCTATGCCTTCGTAAATGGCGCAAACAGTGATTTGAATGATATGGCAGAAGGTGCGGGTCTGACAAACTTAGTACGATATAAAATTGATGCAGAAGGTGCAGTAAATGGTGCTTTAAATCACACAGACCCGCTGATTGAATTTGAGTGGACCTTTAAAGGCGGGACCTATGCTGCTAAAGCCAATTTAACTGGCACTTACAATTTCGAAAACATTCTCGGTGCAATAAGCATAGGCTGCTTTTTTGAGCTTAATCCGGAAGAAATTAATAGAGGCTTAGCGAATTACTACCCTACCAACAACCGCTCGCAGCTCGCTAAAACAGCAAACAATACTGTTATTTGCGATTTCTATAATGCAAACCCTACGAGCATGACTGCTGCAATTAATAATTTAAGCAGTTTAACGGCAGCGAAAAAGATCGCAATTTTGGGAGATATGTTTGAGTTAGGCGAAGAAGCCACAACACAGCACGAGGCTATTATCAATTTTGCTACAACAAAGAATTTTGACGTTTTAATTTTTATCGGACATTATTTCTGCGCCGCGAAGACAGAAAACAAGCCGCACTTTTTCGAAACGCCCCAACAAGCAAGCGAATTTATAAAAACACAATCTTGGAAAGAAGCTCTTATCTTGTTAAAGGGAAGTAGAGGAATGGCGCTAGAAGAATTATTGCCCTTGCTTTAGTTAGCATTAATATTCTGCAACGCAAGCTTTAAATCTTTCTTCACATTTTCTGGCGTAACATTATCAGCCAAGATGATATCTGCAACCGCTTTAAACTTGTCGGTTTGTTTAGTTCTGATGTAAACAATGGCTTTTACAAAAGTATTTAAATAAGCAAAATTGGCTTCTTTTTCTGGCACCTTTAAGGCTTCAAACTTCTCTAAATAAGCATCCAATTTTCCCTCAGCATACAATAAATGGCCGATGTTAATTAAGGAATTTCCAATCTGCGAATAAGCAACCTTTGTAGGATTGTTAATGATTTCATCGAACGATGCTAGCGCAAGATTAGTTTCTTTATTCTCGAAATAATACTGGGTTTTAAAATAATTGAAAATGAAGAAAGCCTGCTCAGGAACATACGTATTCAGCACTTTTTTCATCCCCTCAAAATCTATTTCTTCCGATACTTGAACCTCATCAGACAATGCAAACTGCACCACTAAGCTCACTAAACGTTCCTGAAAATCGTCTTCGGTATATTTTCCTTCTCTTAATATTTTGGCTTTACTCGCTGCGAAATAGGCCAAATCTTTCTCTTTGGGTAAGGCATAAATATAATTCATCAGCAAATCTATCAAATCAGCATTAGCTAGAATATCTGACTTAGCAGCTAAAAAATCTCTACTAATTAGCCCAAAATCGTCGTCTTGCAGGGCCAATGCCTTTTTTGAGAACTTTATAAACTCTGCATCGTTAAGCGTTAAAGCCTTCTTTTTAAGGGTATAATATTGAGTTTCGGGATCTTTTGCATTTTTACCTAGGCTCAAAAAATCGCCTGCCGAGATAAAACCAACCGCTTTATGCAGCATTACACCATCAGGACTGATAAAGATTAAGTTGGGGTACGCGGAAACATAATACCGATCGGCCAACATAGGACCCTCGCCCTTCTCCATGTTGTACTTTACGTTGATGAAGTTACTGTTATAAAATTCGGCAACGGCGTCGCTTGTATAGGTTTCATCATCCATTTGTTTACACGGAGCGCACCAAGTGGCGTAAGCATCAAAAAAGATGATTTTATTTTCTTTCTTTGCCTGTTCTAAAACAGAGGTCCATACAGGATTATCCAAAAATTTGATTTCGGCAGCAGTCGCTGAAAAAGCAACAAACAACAATAGACCTATAAAAATGCTCTTCTTCATAACAAATAAGTTTTTTATCTAATTTACCTTTTTGTTACCTCAATACCAACATCACTAACACCTTGGAGCGGATTATCTCGCATATTTTGCTCTACTTCTATGGTATATTTACCCGTATCCACAAAACGGTAGTTTCTTAAGATAGGAAAAGAGTAGTTGTACAAATTCCCCGAGCCTTTACCCAACCAAGTTCCTTCTGCGTTCGCTATTTTAAAACCATGACGCAATCTCTTTCTAGCTTTATCGCCCTTAGTGGTTACAATAACGTATAAGTTCGAATAGCGATAATCTGAATTAATTCGCAATTTAAAGTTTACATCGTACACGGCAGCCGCATCGTTAATTTCGAAATTTGCTTTCGCCGGGTTAGCATATAACCAACTTCCGTCTCTAACGCTCTCATTAGTATCTACAACAGCGCTAAAATTGCAGCTAAGTAGTGCTAGTGATACGAAAAAACAGATATATATATATTTAGCCATTACCTTTTTGTTCTGGAGCAGGACCCTTTGGTTTATTATTTTTATTACGATTACGGTTGCGATTACGATTATTACGTTTCACCTCGCCATTACCTTCCGAAGTTGGCTTCTGCACTTGATCATTGGCTTTCTTCTCGACTGGCTTTTGTGCCCTTTGTTGAGGGTTTTGCTTTTCGCCCTGCGGCTTGGCTCCTTGTAGTCGTTGTGGTCTGCTATTAGTTTGACCCTTAATTGCCGCATTGCCGTTAGGTTTTTCTCCTCTGCTGTTTTGTTTATTTCTTGGGCTTTTACCGCGAGTATTTCTACTACGGCCTTTTTCGTCTAAACGTGTTAAACTATCTTGCCCAACCACATTTTCGTAGTCGTGAACTTTCTCTACAATTACTGTTGTTTTCAGTTCAACAGCCTCGTCTTTCAAATTACTAGGTTTTTCGCCACGCTTGTTCATCGCCATAATCTCTTTTACGCGATCAACTTTTAACGGGATCCAGTCTTCTTGGTTAGCATAACTAAACCACATCAATTTCTTAAAAATATCTGTTTTTTGATGACGAGCAACACCTACTTCAGTTTGTAAGCTTTCAATTCTATCCGGAATATCTTTTAAAGCATCTAGATAAGTATCTAACTCATAATTTAAACAACACTTTAATTTACCACACTGCCCCGCTAATTTTAACGTATTTAGCGATAGATTTTGGTATCTGGCGGCAGCAGTAGAAACAGTTTTGAAATTGGTTAACCAAGTAGAACAACACAACTCTCTACCGCAAGAGCCTATACCGCCCAAACGGCCAGCCTCTTGGCGCATTCCAATTTGGCGCATCTCGATACGAATACGAAATGTCTCTGCCATTTTTTTAATCAATTCCCTAAAATCTACACGACCTTCTGCAGTGTAAAAGAAAGTTGCTTTGGTTCTGTCGCCTTGATAATCAACATCACTAATTTTCATAGAAAGCTTCAAATCTAGAGCCAGTGTTCGTGCTTTGTGCATGGTTTCCCACTCTAAGCCTTTAGCCAACTTCCACTTTTCTACGTCTGCCTCTGTAGCTTTCCTGTAAATCTTACGTGTTACTTGATCAATAGCCGTGCGGCGACGTTTTAGTTGTGTACGCACTAGCTCGCCAGTTAGCGAAACGTGACCTACGTCATACCCACCAGTCGGACCTTCAACCGCGACCAATTCACCAATTTCTAAATAGATATCATCATTATTTAGAAAAAATTCCTTCCGCGATCCTTTGAATTTTACTTCAACGATAGGAAAAGGCTTATAATTAGATGGCATATCAAGGTTTGATAACCAGTCGTATACTTCCATTTTTTGGCAACCTCCAGTAAGGCAAGAGCCATTACTATTACAGCCAGCTGGGGCACAACCGCCTCCAGTCGAACAACTTCCACATCCCATAGTTACGAGTATATATATTGAGTCCCTTTCGGGAGCGTTTTAAATTTAATAATTTTTACCAGTTGTAAAGATACATCTAAAAAGAGAATTTTTGGATTCGCATTACGCTCGATGTGATAATGTGCTTTTTCCAACTCGTTAATTAGGGCCTCTACCATGGCCAAGTTCAATACGTTGTCTGCTAATTTCTTTGCTACATCAAATATTTGAGGCGGTAATTTCACCAAAGCATCGGCGCCACTTATTAATAGGCTACACTCTCTCAAGAAATTGATACCGTACTTCAAGAAGTTTTTTTGATTCTCGCGACCCCAACTTGCGGCAGTTTCGGTAAACTCCATCATAGCAGGAACCCTATTTCCAAAACCCATGCGCAGCCACTCGGAAAAATAACTGGCATTGTTGTTTACCACATCGTGCAGTAAGGCATTTGCTTCGATCAAATTGCCATCGGCTAAAAAGCAATATTCTAAAGCTTGATTTTCTGACAAATTTCTCTTTGTGATTAAATAGTTTTTCACTTCTTCGTCACGCAGTTTCGGAATTTTAACAATTTGCGTACGCGATAAAATTGTATTCAAAATTTGATCTTGACTTTGAGCAACCAAAATAAACAAAGTATTTGCAGGTGGTTCTTCAATAATTTTGAGCAGCGCATTTCCTTCTTTATCCAAAAACTCGGGTAACCACATGATCAGCACTTTTGTTTCTGCTTCAAAAGCTTTAAAACTTAATTTTTTAATGATGTCATGCGCTTCCGCTATGTTTATGTTCGGTTGTTTATTGCCAGCTTCTAAATTTGAGCGCCAATCGTCTAAATTAAAATAAATTGATTTACTGATTTGTGCCCTCCACTCTTCCAAATAGTTTTTTGCGACATCATCTTTCCCCTTAGAGAAGAACGGGTAGGAGAAATGTAAATCTGGATGAATTAGCCTTGCATATTTGCGGCAAGACGGGCATTCGCCGCAGCTATCCGCAGCACTTTTTTGTTGGCAGTTGATATATTGCGCATAGGCAATGGCTAAAGGCAAGGCACCACTTCCCTCCGGCGAAAGAAATAACTGCGCATGACTTACCCTATTCTCCGCAACCGTTTGTATTAAATGTTGCTTTACCTCTTCTTGGCCAATAATCTCTCTAAACTGCATTGGTGCAAATTAACAAATTGATTTTAAATTTATGAATTAGCACCAAAAAAGTGAGAAAGAAAAAGACGGGTTAGAAGACCTCAAGAAATAATTGAGACCTCTTTAGAGAACATTTACGTCATCTTCGCAAAGTTGTCACCGTATTTTTTACGTAAACGTTGCTTAGCTTTTTTTATCGCATCTAAGGTGATGCCCAACACACGAGCAATATCTCCATTGTTCATCCCCATCTTCATCAAGAAAATAACCCTTAAGTTCGCATCGGTTAAATCACTAAAATTATCCATTAAATCCGTATAGTACTCGGCATTTTCCTGAATAAAGGCTGTTTTAAATTCCGCCCATGTCCGATTATCGACTAAATGAGACTGCAATATGGCTTGCATCTTATTTTTAAACTTTTCTGAGCCATTAAAGCTCTCCTCTATCGCCGATATTTCTAATTCCAGCTCTTTGATCTGTAGATTTTTCTCTTGTAGATACGTTTTATAAGAATCTAAAGTGCTACTACTTTCAACTAACCTCCGCTCAGACTTTTCCTTTTCTTTTAAAAGTTGCTCTATTTTAGCATTAAATTCGTTAGCTTGCTTTTGGTATTTCTTTCTGTACCAAAACACAATGAGTGCGATGCCGGCCACCAACAACGACGAAAGAATGAAGGCTAAAATTTTTTTCGCGGTTTCACGCTCTCTCTGCGCCTTTTCCAAATCTAGCTTGAGCTGCAAATTATTTTTCTCCATTGCCCAATGCACCTTCACTTTCACGTCTTCTCCGTCTAAATAGGAGAGCTTCTTGCTTAACTCATCTATTTGCCGCCTGGCTAGTAGTTCTTCTTTTTCGTTTTTTGTTTTAGTTGCTAATTCTAACCACAGCGTACTAATTTCGAGCTCAGTACTTTTTAAATATACTGTTTTGGAAGAAATTTCTCTGGCCCTAACAAGGTAACGCCTGGCCTCCTCAAATTGGTCATTAGCTAGACTTACGCGTATAAGCCACACTAAAGCGAATAAGCTATTTCTATCATACTCTCCTTTTTCGGAAATAGCCAAATCCTCTAAAAACAAGGTCCTAGCCTGTGCATACTTCTTTTGTTTAAATCGCAAACTCGCTAAATTTCCCAAAACTTTAGCATACCTGAGCTCGTCGTTAACCTGCTGAGAAATTGCTTTTGCCTTTGCAAAATATTCCTCCGCGACAGCAAAATTATCCCTTGACATCCACACAGCACCCAAGTTGTCAAGAATTGCTGCAGCGTCTTTACTAATAGGCGGGACCTCTGCCATCGCTTTCTTAAAATAAATTTCTGCCGTGACGTTATCACCAACAGTCATCAAAAAAAAAGCTGTTTTCTTATACGTTTTCAACGGCTGTATTGTCTTCTCTACAGGTAGTTCACTAGAAATTTGAATGCACCGCATAAAAAGCGGATACGACTGCTCGTACTTCCTGTAGGTGTAAAGGTAAAAGGCATAATTTATAGTGACCCAAAGTGTAATTTCGGGTTCTCCAAGCTGCTCCGCTGCCGAGAGGGCCCCTTTAAAGAGGTTTGTACTTGTATCATCTAAAGAATCTCTTAAGAAAGCGATCCTATTTCCGACAAGCACATTTTCTATACACTTTGCAACCGCTGCCCTATGGAAAGGTAATATCGAAAGTTCCTTTTGCAGGTATTTTTTGTAGCCTTCAAGGTTTTTAACGTCAGTGTCTGTTTGGGCCAATCTCTCAATAACCTCTTTTTCTTTCTTCTTTGCATTCCCGAAAATACCAGCAGCATAACTCGGTATACCGAAGAAGAGCAAAAACCAAAAAAGAAGAGCTGGCTTACTTAACATGTCCAAATTTAGTTAAATGGTTGTTAAACATAAGAAACATTGTTAACGATTTTTAAAAAGCTTCAGCTTAAAAAGTGTTAAACATTAAAGATTTGGCAAATTGTTCTAGTCTGCAAATGCTGCTGCCGTTTTGCCTAATTGCTAAATAATTCACTTGTTTCGCTTAAAAGTGAGGCCAATCTTCGAGAGGATTTCAGTACATTATTACGCCTTTTTAGCAAAATCGCAAAACTTAAACACTAAATCCTAAATCGTTTCGTATTTTTGCGCCTCAAACATCGAATAAATATGTTAAGAACAACAACTTGTGGTGCATTAACGCTTGCTAATTTAGGCGAAAATGTGACCCTGTGCGGCTGGATGCAAAACTCTAGAGACTTAGGCGGAATGACTTTCATCGACATTCGTGATCGTTATGGTATCACTCAGTTGGTGTTTAACATGAACGATAAGGCCGATTTGTGCGAGCAGGCTCGTGGTCTAGGTCGTGAGTTTGTGATTAAAGTAGACGGTGTTGTTGTAGAGCGAACTAATAAAAATAACGATATCCCTACTGGTGAAATTGAAATTAAAGTTACCTCATTAGAAATTTTAAACGAGGCTAAATTACCGCCCTTTTTGATTGCTGATGAAACGGATGGGGGTGATGATTTAAGAATGAAATATCGTTACTTAGATTTACGTCGTACGCCTGTTCGTAATAATTTGGTGTTGCGTCATAAAATGGCACAAGCGGTGCGCAGATATTTAGATGGTTTGGACTTTATTGAGGTGGAAACGCCTGTTTTAATTAAATCTACGCCAGAAGGTGCTCGTGATTTTGTGGTACCAAGTCGTATGAATGCAGGTGAATTTTATGCTTTACCTCAATCGCCGCAAACTTTTAAGCAATTGCTTATGGTTTCGGGTTTCGATAGATATTTCCAAATAGTGAAATGCTTTAGAGATGAGGATTTACGAGCAGATAGACAGCCTGAATTTACGCAGATTGATTGCGAAATGTCGTTTATTGAGCAAGAAGATATTTTAAATACTTTCGAAGGCTTAATTCGTACATTATTTAAAGATATTAAAGGAATTGATTTACCTGAAGTACCTCGTATGCAATATGCTGATGCGATGCGTTTATACGGATCTGACAAACCTGATACGCGTTTCGAAATGCTTTTTGTAGAACTAAACGATATTGTAAAAGGTAAAGATTTTGCAGTTTTTGATAACGCAGAATTAGTTGTAGGTATCAATGCAAAAGGTTGCGCACATTATACACGTAAGCAATTAGATGAATTAACAGATTTTGTAAAACGTCCGCAAGTTGGTGCTACAGGTTTAATTCACCTACGCCACAACGAAGACGGTTCGTTAAAATCATCAGTTGATAAATTCTACAACGAAGAAGAATTGCAAAAATGGTCGGCAGCATTGCAAACAGAGCCAGGCGATTTAGTGTTAGTTTTAGCTGGCCCAATTAAAGAAAAAGTGCAAAAACAAATGAATGAGCTCCGTTTAGAAATGGGCTCTCGTTTAGGTTTACGCGATAAAAATAAATTCTCGGCACTTTGGGTATTAGATTTCCCTCTTTTAGAGTGGGATGAAGAAACTGAGCGTTACCACGCTATGCACCATCCTTTTACTTCGCCAAAACCAGAGGATATTGCTTTGTTGGATACTAAACCAGGCGAAGTTAGAGCAAACGCCTATGATATGGTATTAAACGGTACCGAAATTGGTGGTGGTTCAATTCGTATCCACGATAAAGAAACACAATCTTTAATGTTCAAACATTTAGGTTTTAGCCCTGAAGAAGCACAAAAACAATTTGGTTTCTTATTAGATGCTTTTGAATATGGCGCACCCCCACACGGTGGTATCGCTTTTGGTTTCGATCGTTTGTGCTCGTTATTTGCAGGTTTAGATACCATTAGAGATGTAATTGCATTCCCTAAAAACAACTCGGGCAGAGATGTAATGATTGATAGTCCAAGCACAATTGACGACAAGCAATTGAAAGAGCTGAAAATTAAAACAGATTTATAAACAAAAAAGGCGGTCAAATTGACCGCCTTTTTTGTTTATAAGGCTTTCAACCAGTTTAAGTTAAAGGTCCTTCACTCTGTGTTTAAAGTCTTATCTATTCAAATAGACCAAACACATGAGGAAAAATTGGATTACCGCATTATTTTTATTCATTAGCTGTCCTTTGCTTGCCCAAGATGGTTACAAAACACCTCCACAAAGCATTGTAGATTTAGCGCTCGCCCCAAACGAAACTTCTGTTGAGTTTAGCGCTACAGGCAATTTAATGTTGCTTCTGGAAAAATCTGAATTGATGAGCCTAGAGCAGCTTAGTGAAAAACGCATAGGGTTGGCAGGTTATAGAATAACGCCAGAAAACAACTCTATTTTCAATAAGATTACTTATGTAACTTTCAAAATTAAAAACGTAAAAACCGGCAAAGAAGTTAGCTTTAAAAATCTCCCATCCAAACCTCGTTTTTCTGATATCACCATTAGTCCTAACGAAGAATATATCGCTTTTCAGCAAATTACTAAAACAGGTGTTGAGCTTTGGATTGCGACCATTAAAACCGGAGAGGCTAAAAGATTAACGAATGAATTGATAAGTGATATTTCAGGAAAATCATTTCAATGGGCTTCTAACAGCAACCAAATTTTAGTACAATTGGTGCCAAAAGACAGGAAATTTCCTATTGAGCCAACAATACCAAGCAGCCCTATTACTCAAATTAATTTAGGCAGAAAAACACCAGCCCGCACACATCAAAATTTACTATCAAATAAATACGATGATGCACTTTTTGATTATTATGCCACAGCACAACTTACCTTAGTTAGTTTAGATGGTAAAATAAACAATATCGCTAAACCAGCCATTTATCGTTCTTTTGATTTCTCTCCTGATGCTAGTTACATACTTAGTAGAAGATTGATTAAACCTTACTCTTACACTAGTCCGGCAGGAAATTTTAACTCCATTACAGAAATATTAGACTTAAACGGCAAAGCACTTAGAAATCTTCCTAATGGAAAATTACAAGCCAATAGACCTTCATCAAGAGATCTTGCAGCTAAAGGGCCTAGAAATTATGCATGGCGTAGCGATAAGCCAGCTACTCTTTTTTGGGTAAATGCTTTTGATGACGGTGACCCTAGAAAGGATGTAGCTTTTAGAGATGGTATTTACACCTTAAATGCACCTTTTACAGGCGAACCTGAAGAATTTTATAAGATTAAATACAGATTTGCCAATATCACCTGGGGTAATGACCAAATTGCTTTACTAGGCCAGCGCTGGCGAGAGAAAAATATCAGTAGTAAGACTATTATTAACCCTTCGAAAAAAACGGCTATTGATTTAGGTGAAGAAAAAGATGATGATGAAGTTAACGCAAACGGAGGCAGTTACATTACTCAAAAAAATCAATTTGCCCGCAACGTACTGTTAATAGACAGTTCAGCAACAGGAATTAATTTGTACGAAACAGGCCGTAAATACACCAAAGGTGACATCATCCCATTTATGCTAAGATGGAATATAACGACTAAGAAAAAGGATACCATTTTTAGATCTAAAGCACCTTTTTACGAACAACCTATCACCTATTTTAAGGATAGTAAAACTTTAGTAATTAAAAGAGAGTCTGTCGACGAAACCCCTAATTTTTTCTCCATCAATACCGCTACTAAAAAAAGCACCGCCCTTACTCAATTCTCAAACCCTTATCCGCAACTAAAAGGAATTAGCAAACAGCTGATACATTTTACACGTAACGACGGAATTAAGCTGTCAGGGACGTTATATTTACCCAAAGAGTATAAGAAGTCGGATCAAAAATTGCCGATGCTTATGTGGGCCTATCCACGAGAATTTAAAACCACTACAGCCGCTTCACGAATTACCAGCTCCCCATATCTATTTACTAGAATAAGTCCGTTATCACCAATTTATTGGGTAACTAGAGGTTATGCCGTTTTTGATAAGGTAGACATGCCAGTAGTTGGCGTAGGCAAAGTTGAACCCAATGATAGTTATGTTGAGCAAATTACTGAAAATGCAAAAGCTGCTATAAAAGCGGTTAATGATTTGGGCGTTATCGACACCACCCGTATTGCTGTTGGTGGACACTCTTACGGTGCCTTTATGACTGCAAATTTGCTAGCGCATACAAATCTATTTGCGGCGGGCATTGCAAGCTCAGGAGCGTACAATAGAACGCTAACTCCATTTGGCTTTCAAGGAGAACGAAGGAATTATTGGACCGCAATGGAAACGTATAATAAAATGTCGACGTTTAACTACGCTGATAAAATTAAAACGCCTATTTTAATTCTGCATGGCCAGGCTGATGAAAACTCTGGCACCTTTCCAATACAAAGCGAACGTTTATTTGCTGCTTTGCAAGGATTAGGAGGCACCAGTAAACTTGTGCTATTTCCATATGAAGAACATGGTTATAAATCTAAAGAATCGAATTTACACCGCTTGTACGAGATGGATTTGTGGCTAGAGAAGTATGTAAAAAACAAAAAGGCTAAATAAAACAAAAGCTGTCCATAATTTGGATAGCTTTTGTTTTATTTAGGTTAGCTAATTGTTATTTACCGTAAATACTGATGTACTGCGATATCGCTTCGGCTATACCTTTTGCAGAGGCCTTTCTATTTTCAAGCTTCCTAATAGCTCCATTACATTCAATTTGCAAACCATAAACAAATGGATATTTATCTCCAGTAAAACGTCGGGTATTATCACCTCCTGAGAAAAATTTTTCCCCATCCTTAGGCGCTAAATCAACATCTGAAGGCACTGCAGGCACCCCATTTTTAGCGGCTAACGCCCCGAAAGATTGCTCGCCAAAAATTACATCTTTAAATGACAAACTTCTATCCATTGCTAACAAGTTAGTTAACGAGTGATATTTCTTCTTATCATTAAATTTACCTTCAAGTGCTGACTTTAAATCCTCGGCAGTTAAATTATAACCTATTTCTAAACGCTGGTTTGGATGGCCATGCCCATGCAAATCAATATACATTACGCGTTCGTTGCTCTTTGCAGCAGATTTTAACGCTGCATCAACAAAATCATGAAAAGCATGCCATGGTTTTTCAACCCTAACATCGCCACAAGTAGCACCATTTTCAAACTCTCTATTCTGATCAACATGTTTACGCGACAAATGGCTAATAATGATATGAGGTGTTTTTTTGTACGTCTTTTGAAAATAGTTTTGAATTTCCTTTGCAAGCTCAATCGTATTACCATCGGTAACAGTTACTGCACCCTTGCAATTTCTAATCGCTAAAGTATCAACTGTTACTCTACCTCCATGGGGTACACTAATTACCAAAGGCATGTTACCTTCAATATATTCTACCCATTTATTCTCATCAAAATGAGATTTTTGGGCGTATAAAATGCTGCTCGAAAACAGCACCGTGAGTAAAAAAATAGATTTTAATAATTTCATGAATGTTTAGAATTTGTAATTTATCGTATAGTTTAAATATTCTTTAACCGACTCTGCTATGGCTTTAGCCGCAATCGTTCTTTTTCCTTTTTCAAATCTCACCTCCCTATTACACTCCAAC
This sequence comes from Pedobacter sp., assembly GCA_045629525.1. Taxonomy (GTDB): domain Bacteria; phylum Bacteroidota; class Bacteroidia; order Sphingobacteriales; family Sphingobacteriaceae; genus Pedobacter. Next base: position 363,526 of record JAZQRH010000019.1, on the reverse strand, counting down.
TGGAGGCCAAATACATTTGGATAATTGCTTGAAGTATATCGACGAGTATTTGGTCCTGTTGAGAAAAAAGCATCATCTTTTAACGGTGCAACATCTTGTTTGGATGGTACAGAGGCTACGTATCTGTCATGCAGTAAAGTACCAAAGGCATTTTCGCCAAATAGCAAATCATTAATGTTTAATTTTGTGTTGAGCGAAAGCAAATTGTTTAAACTATGTTTTTTACCTCCGTTCCCCCCTTCGTTTATAGCTAATAATTCTTCCGCTTTTAAATGATAACCCAACTCCATTCGTTGTTTTGGATGCGCATGTCCGTGCAAATCAATAAACATTACCCCTTTGCCCAATTTATTTGCTTTCGAAATTGCGGTATCAATTAGGTTATGATAATCATACCAGGCATAATGCAATTTTTCGTTACCGCAAGTTGCACTTCTATCTAAATCTCTATTTTGATCGACGTGTTTACGAGCTAAATGTGATATTACGATATACGGGCTTACTTTATAGTTTTTAACAAAGTAAGTTTGAATTTCCTTTGCCAACTCAATGGTATACATATCTACCGTTACTATAGCGCCATTACATGTTCGTGTTGGCAAAGAGTCCGTTCTTATTTTACCACCATGTGGCACACTAATTACCAAAGGAATATTTCCTTCAATGTATTCAAACCAATTATTCTCATCGAATGTGCTTTTAAACGCAGTTTGTGCTTGTGCAGATACACTTATGGAGAAGTATAAAATAAAAGCAACGCTGAATATAGGTTTTAGTAATAGAAACTTCATCTCAATTCTTTTAAAGAGAGACTGATAAAAAAGACTAAAAGACCTTTGTTAATTGTAACAATAAGATGTTTACGATTCGTTTAAACAAATGAAGCTATCCATGTTGGATAGCTTCATTTTATAGAGCGGTATATTTAGGCGTTGTTTTTTCTAATTTAGAACTTATACTGTAACGTTGTTACGAACTGACGTGGCGGAATTGGGTTAACGCTATAATTTTCGTGTACGAAGTAATTTAGCTCGTTGGTGATATTTGATAACTTACCAAGTATTGAAAATTTGCTAAAAGTATAGCCAGCCGAAACATCAAATGTGGCAAATCCATCCAGCGGAATTAAGCGAGAAGCTGTTGCGTTTTTAGTATCGTTCCAGCCACCATTTCTGTCGCCCGTGTAAAATGCAGAAGTGCCCAATTTTAAGCCTCTAAAGCCTCCGCTTTGTACGGTGTAAAATAAAGAGGCATTTGCGGTATTCTTCGTGCTGCCAACAACGCGTACTCCTTCAACGTTTCCAGTAGTTTGCAATGTTTTTGTAAATCTCATAAAATTATAAGCATAGCCGGCAATCACATTTAGTCCTTTTGTTAATGCCCCTGTAACGTCAACCTCTAACCCGTCACTTCGAGTGGCGCCAGAAAACTCTCTTTTGGTAGGATCGGAAGCTGCCTCTTGAGCAAGATTAGAGTTCTTGATTACATAATAAGTTAAGTTAGCAGAGAACCTTCCTCCAAAGAAATCATTTTTTATTCCAGCCTCATATTGGTCAATGATTGAAGGCGTCATTGGTGCATTAGTTGCTACATCGATACCGCTATTTGAGGTAAAGTTGTTAGCGTAACTTGCATACAACGAAGTTGAACTTAGCGGCTGATAAATTATACCAAACTTAGGTGAATAAGCTTTGTCCACTTTCTGTGCCGTAGTTCCAGAAACAACTTCACCAGTTGCCAAAGTTTTAACATCGGTTGCAGGTGTTTTTTGGTAAGTCCATCTTAAGCCTGCCAAAACTTTAAATTTTTCGGATATAGCTACTAAATCTTGAATAAAAACGCCGTAGCGGAACACAGGGGCGGTAGTTTCTTTCTGTGCAATTGCTTGAGGAATATATCCATCGCCTTGGTAGGTTGCCGGATCAAAAATATTGATCGTCCCATAATCAAAAGCCGACACCAAAATACCACTCCTATTTCTATAATTGAAAGTGTTGCTAATCGTTCTGGATTGATCTCCATCCAAACCAACTAAAATGTTATGTTTTACCTTTCCAGTAAAAACTTCTCCGTTTAAATTGATCTGTTGGTTAAATGTAGATTCTTGTATTTTAGCTCTGTTCACGTTTCGAGCTACAATTCCTGTGGCTGGCGGATTGATACGCTCAGCTCCAAAATAATTTCGACCATACGACTGGAAAGATGCAATTACATTAACTTTCCAGTTACTACTAAAGTTATGCGTTAAATTGGCTTGTGTGGTGGCAGTATTTGTTTTATTGTAGGCCCAAAGTGTATTTAAAAATTTATCTCTACCAAAATCCACAATCTTACTAGCTACCGTACCTACGCCAAAATCGGGCGTATAATTACTCATCAAATAATCGCCTTGAAACAATAAAGTAGTTTTCTCGCTCACCTTATACAATAGCGAAGGGTTGACATAGAAACGCTCACTCTCAACGTTATCTCTAAAGCTTCCGGCGTTTTCGCCAGTTGCAATAACTCTATAAGCCAATTTGTTGTTTATAGGACCATAGGCATCAATAGTTCCTTTATACTGTTCGTAACTTCCTGTACGAAACGAAATAGAGCCACCGTTTTCGAATTTTGGTTTTTTAGTAATCATATTCACCACAGCGCCTCCAGTAACCCCGCCATATAATAGAGCGGCACTCCCTTTTAGCACTTCAACAGATTCTAGGGTGCTTGCTTCTGGACTACCGCCGATAGTTGTGCGAGCACCATTTTTAAAGGTATTATTTGCCCCCAGGCTATAACCTCTGGCGTAAAAATTTTCTCCAACACCTCCTCTATTTGCGCCTAAGGCTACGCCGTTTACGTTCTTCATTACATCACCTAATCGGTCTGCTTGTTGGTCTTCTATAATTTGTTTTGTAATAATTTGAACTGCTTGTGGTAAATCTCTTGCTGGGATCCCTCCTTTACCTAGCGTAGCTGATTTCTTATTTGAAGATTTATAACCTAATACGCTAACTTCTTCTAACTGCGAAGCAGACTCGCTAATACGGAAAGCATTTAAGGTGTTCGCTCCATGCTTAACTTCTATATTTAATTCAGTATGTTTTATTCCTACTCCCGAAATTTTAATCTTTTGATTTCCTAAGGGGGCATTTTTAATTACGAATGTTCCATATTCATCGGTGTGAGTACCAATCGAAGTACCAACTAGCCCTATATTAACATTTGCAGCAGGCGTGCCATCGCTGGTTTGTACAGTTCCGATTATGGTTGATATCGTTTGTGCGTAAGCTATTAATGTGAAAAGCATCACGCTGGCAAATGCTGCTAAGAGTTTTGAATATTTCATATTTTTATTTAGACTAATTCTTAATTGAGGCAAATATAATAAGCGGCCTGGTAAATGCAAACCTTTTTCCTTTATATTGTAGAATTATTCTAAATAGAAGTTAGAAATGTCGAAATTTGAGAGATTTCTGTGCGAAAATGAAAGAGGCTAATTAAAAAAAATGCCCAAATAATGCTGAGCGTTTATTTTAAAAGCATTAAAATATGTGGAATTTCGTCTTCTAGATATTCATCACTACACTTTACAAAACCAAAACCCTCATAAAACTTTTGCAAGTATAATTGTGCACCAATTTTAATGGCTTGGTGCCCGTGCGTTTCATAAACCTTTTCGACACTATTTTGCATTAGTGCTATTCCGGCGCCAATACCCCGGTATCGAGGTGATGTAAGTACTCGTCCAATACTTGCTTCGACATAAGAAACTCCCGGTGGTAAAATGCGGGTATAGGCCACCAAATTTTCTTTGTCCCATGCCATTAAATGACGGCATTTCAAATCTTTCCCATCCACATCTTGGTAATTGCAATGCTGCTCTACCACAAAAACTTCGCAACGCAAACCTAAAATTTTATAAAGTTCGTATGTGGTTAAATCCGCAAACGACTTATAAGTCCATTTCAATTCTATTTTTTCCATCATAAAAAAGCCACCTAAGCAAATATACTTGGTGGCTTCATATTTTGGTGCAAAATTTTGTAAAGTTTAAGCTAAGTTTCGACCTGCATTTACAATACCGTATACCGTTCTTATGGTCAATTTCTCGTAGGCTTGTTGTTTTTCGTCGCTCAAATCAGCCTGTTGCAATTTTTCTAAAGCAAAATGCTGGATAAGCACTAGCGGCAAAATAATTTTTTCTCGCACAGCGATAGATTTTCTTTCTACCGGATAGTTCTCCATTAAAGCGCTGTGTCCGGTTAACCTCAACAGCATTTCTTTAGATAGTGTAAATTCATTATACAACTGCTTCCAAAAGTCACCAAATTCTGGATCATTGGCCAAATATGCTGTAATTTCGAAATCAGATTTGCTCATGGACATTATACAGTTATCAATAATCGTTTTAAAATAACCCGATTGATGATAGGTCTTTTGCACTTGTTCCCAATTACCTAAATGCTCTTGGGTTTTTAAGGCCGTGCCCACTCCATAAAATCCTGGTACATTCTGTTTCAATTGGCTCCACGAGGTTACAAAGGCAATTGCCCTCAAATCATCTAATTTAAGCTTAGTCCCCGCATTACGTTTTACTGGGCGGCTACTTATCGTTATTTTTGAAAGCAGCGTTAGCGGCGAAAGTTTTTCTAAATAAGTTAAAAACAAAGGATCGTTTCGCAAAGCAATATAAGCCTCAAAACTGTCCTTTGCCATTTTATCTAAAATCTCGAAATTTTCTTGGTCTAAAAGGATATTGTGCCTGCTTTTAACCCCTGCCGAAATTCCTGCTTTCACCAATTGCTCAATATTAAAGGTTGCACTATCTATTGAGCCAAACTGTGAGCTAATGGTTTGCCCCTGTACCGTAAGCTGAATGTTCTTATTGGCAATTTCTTGACCCATCGAAGCGTAAAAACGATGTGTTTTTCCGCCGCCACGAGCTGGAGGACCGCCTCTCCCATCAAAAAATGCAAGTTGTATATTATGCGCTTCTGCTACCTTGGTCAAAGCAACTTTTGCGGTAAAAATTGACCAATTAGCCATTAAATATCCACCATCTTTAGTACTATCTGAAAAACCTAGCATAATATGCTGTTTACCTCCTCTAAAAGCCAAATGTTTCTTATAAAAAGGATGCGTGTATAATTTCTCCATGATTTCACCAGCTCCCGAAAGATCGTTTACTGTTTCAAATAAAGGCACGAAATCAACCGTCAACTCTTCTGCTTCCCAACCATTCCATAAAAACAATTCCATCAGCTGCAAAATATCACTAGCCTGCTGACAGTTACTGATAATAAAGCGATGGCAAGCCTGCTCACCATTACTTTGCTGAATGCTTTTAATCTCAGCAATGGTTTCCAGCGTGTCTTGAACAAGAGAGTCTTGCTCTCCACTATAAATCACTTTTGCGTTTCTAAAAGAAATGGTTTTTAACTTCTCGTCCTCACTTAAGCTATTATAGTTTGCATCGTAGAGTGCATTTACCGGTTTCTGACTACGGCAATACTCGTGAACCTTTCGGAGCACTCGACTATCTTGTCTAATATCAAGCGAAGCGAAATAGCAACGATACAATTCCACTTTTCGCAATAAATCCTCCACTAGATTTACAAACAAGCCATCGTGTTCTTTATTTAGGGTAGCTACGATGTTGGTCAAGTGGTTGATGATCTCATCAGAAATATCGCCATCAATTTCATCGTTAAACGCATTTTTGTAAAACACCGTTTGCAAGGTGTTAATATTGTCTTCTACGCCTCTAAATGTAATACGGCGTTTGATATTCCTAAAATCACGATAGTAACATCTAAATAAAATTTGACGAAGCATTTTCGACACCTTTAAGGTTGTTTTTGCCTCCACATTTGGATTCCCATCCCTGTCGCCGCCAGGCCAAAATCCTAATTCAATTACCTTTTTGGAATCGATATTGTACTCTCCCAAAAGTTGGTTTAAATTGGTTTGGATATTTGCCGCAGCGAAATAGAATACATTTTCTAAGTACCAAGCTAAACTCAGGGCTTCGTCGACTGGTGTTGGTGATTTCTTATTGAAAAATGGTGTTTTACCCAATTGCTGCAGTAATTCGTTGATGGTACTGATATCATTTTCTTTGATGGCAATTGTCAAATCATTGATAATTCCTAAAACTGGCCCTGGATAAAACTGTGTAGGGTGGGCGGTTAAAACTAGCCGCAACGAAAACTCCTCGATGAGTTTATCGATTTTCTCATGCAACGCATCATCATCATTAGCTTTCGAAAACAATGCTCTCAACGAGCTTTGTTCATCGCTTACGTTTAGTTTTGTAAACGATGCATCCTCTACCGCATCAAAAAGCACCACTTGGCGCTCTATATATTGTATAAACCTAAATAACAAGTCTATAATCTCTTGTTCATCGCTTGACTGCACGTATTTTTTAAAAAACTTTTCAATCAGTTCTTTCGGCTCTTCATTATTCTTTATCCCCTCTTCACAGCTCTTAAAAAAGAGGGGTAATAATGTACCTGTGTCTTTCACCTTGTAAAAAGGTAATGTCAGAAATAAACTGTTGTAAAGTTCGAAGCGGGAAACCACTTCGTTATTAAAAAAATATTCTCGTTTAGTTAATTGATTTGATTGCATGGTGAAAAGATAGGCATATTTACTATTTTAAAAAAATTATCACTACTATAACTAGGATTTAAGTAGATATTTAGACGAAAAAACCCTTTGTATTGTCTAAAAAAACTCTTACCTTGTACTATTGAAAGGTTAAACTTAAAATCTTTTTAAAAGCATTACAAAGCGGAAGCGTTTTTGTAAAAATTGTTAATTTTTTGGGATAAAAGCCCCTAGCTAAACACTAGGGGTTTTTTGTTTCCGATCACTTTCTATTCTATTCTTGCTTATTGGCACTCGGTTTTTGTTTATATTTAGTCACTAATCAGCAAAAAACCGCACTATGCTTCATCAAAAAAGAAAACTTCTCCCAAGATTACTGCTACTTCTTTCGCTCTCAATTTCGTTTATTGCTTTTAAAGTCGCAACCAAAAGCGACGAACAAAGTTGGATAAGAGTAAACTTGCTAGGCTACCAGCCCCAATCTATTAAAGTTGCCGTTTGGGCAAGTAAGGGCTCAGAGGTTCCAAAGTCTTTTGAGATAGTTGATAAAACAACAGGAAAAATCGTATACAAATCCAAAAGAATAACCAGCTTTGGTAAATACGGCCCTTTCACAAGCTCTGCTCGTTTAAATTTTTCAGATTTCAACAAGTCCGGAAACTACTATATTAGGGCCAACGGCATTAATTCTCCGGAGGTAATAGTGAATGCAGATGTATATAAAAACTCCGCTGATTTTGCCTTGCGTTACATGCGCCAACAACGTTGCGGCTATAACCCCTACTTGAAAGACAGTTGCCACACCCATGATGGATTTGTGGTTTATGGTGCGGAAGTGGGGATTAAAGACAGTACACATTTTGATGCAGTTGGGGGTTGGCACGACGCGAGCGATTATCTACAGTATGGAACTACCACAGCCAATGCCACATACCACCTTTTGATGGCTTATCGCGACTATCCGCAGGCATTTTCGGACACGAAATTAGCAACAGGGCTAGATGGAGCCAACGGCATAGCCGACGTTCTGGATGAAGCTAAATGGGGGCTAGACTGGTTGAAAAAAATGCATCCGCAAGCCAATATTATGTTTAATCAATTGGCCGATGACCGCGATCATATTACCATGCGTATACCGAAAGAAGACGATCAGTATGGCAAAGGATACGAACGCCCGCTCTATTTTATAGATGGGAAGCCACAGCAAAGAGGCAAATTTATGAATGACACCAAGGGGACCAGCTCTACTGCTGCAAAATATGCTAGTGCGTTTTCTTTGGGTTCCAAGATGTTTAACGACATCAACGCTAACTATGCCAAGGAGCTATCAAACAAATCTACCACAGCATTTGGCTACGCTAATAAAAAACTAGGCGTCACCCAAACCGTTTCTGTAAAATCACCTTATATCTATGCTGAAGACAATTGGGTGGATGATATGGAGCTGGCCTTAGCGAACATTAGTTATGCACCCGGCACCTATAAAAAATCGGCACTTGAGGCTGCTTTCGATTATGCGAAGCAAGAGCCCATCACACCTTGGTTAATTAATGATACAGCAAAACACTACCAATGGTACCCATTTGTAAACGTTGGACATTATGAGCTTGCCAAACAATCATCGGGAGATAGAAAAAAAGACCTCATCGGCTTTTATAAGCAAGGGATTGAACACGTTTGGACGCGGGCAAAACAAAACGCCTTTTACCGAGGAGTACCATTTATTTGGTGCAGCAACAATTTAACAGTGGCTTTTGCTATGCAATGCATGTGGTACGAACAATTAAGCGGCGACAAAACATTCTCGGAACTAGAGCAAGCCAATTTCGATTGGCTTTTCGGCGTAAATCCCTGGGGCACGAGCATGGTTTACGGATTACCTAGCTGGGGCGACACACCTGTAGATCCTCATTCTGCTTTTACGCACCTGGGTAACTACCCCATTGATGGAGGCTTGGTAGACGGTCCAGTTTATACCAGCATCTACAAAAACTTGATCGGCATACAACTTACAAAGCCAGACACCTATGCCGATTTTCAGAGCGACTTAGCCGTTTACCACGATGATTATGGAGATTATAGCACCAACGAGCCAACTATGGATGGAACTGCATCGCTAATATATCTTCTTGCGGCTTACGAGAGTAAAACTAATAGCGCCGTTAAGCTAGAAACACAAGACGGTGCTATAATTAGAGGATCAAAAGACGAAAAAAAAATAGCGCTGGTTTTTACTGGAGATGAATTTGCAGATGGCGGCGCTAGTATCCGAAAAACGCTTAAGCAAGAGAAAGTTAAAGCTTCTTTCTTTTTAACTGGTAATTTTTATCGCAATCCAGCTTTTAAGAATTTAATTAAAGATTTAAAAGCCGATGGCAACTATCTTGGCGCACACTCTGATCAGCATTTATTATACGCAGATTGGAAAAATAGAGATTCGCTATTGGTAACCAGAGAACAATTCGAGAAAGATTTGAAAGCTAACTATGCGGAGATGGAAAAGTTCGGGCTACCTAAGGCTAAATATTTTTTACCTCCATATGAGTGGTACAATAAAAGTATCAGCAACTGGACTAAAGAAACAGGACTCCAACTTATTAATTTTACACCGGGCACAAGGTCCAACGCAGATTATACGTATCCACAAATGGGCAAATCATATCGGAGTAGTGATGAGATCGTGAAATCTATCCTTGACTACGAAAAAGAAAACACGCTAAACGGCTTCATTTTATTACTCCATATAGGCACAGATGCCAGACGTACGGATAAGTTCTATCACCAGTTACCAGTCTTGCTAAAATACTTGAAAAAAAACGGATATAAAGCTTTCACGGTAGAGGAATTGCTTAATTAACAGCCCTAATCTTATCGATTTTTAAATTAAATATTTAACTTTGGCGCAAAGATTTTACAAAATGAGCAATTCAGAAAATAAAAACAATTTTGATTGGGTTTGGTATGTTATGGGGATGATCGCTTTTATCCTTGCTTTTTCTGCCGTTACTTTACACATTGGTTATCTATTTTTAGCTGCAATTATTGGTTTAATTGTGGGCGGAGTATTTTTAGAAAAGGTTGTAAAAGGCCGCAAGTACTAATATTACTTTCAATTTTTGGTGAAGGAATCCATTAAAAATCCTTTTAGATGAGAAAAATTAGCTTACTCACATTTCTTTTTCTTGGCTCAATGGGCTTTGCGCACGCTCAGCTTAGCGAATCAAACAAGACGCTCACTTTCCCAAAAGTTGATGCTAGTCCTTTAGACGTGGTTTATTTTCCATTAAACACTTCCAAATCTAAAGACGGCATAGCGCCTATTGTTCGTGTCTTATATTCTCGCCCGCAGAAAAAAGGTAGAGAAATTTTTGGTGTTCTAGAGCAATTCGACAAAGTTTGGCGCTTAGGTGCTAATGAGAGCACGGAAATACAATTCTTCAAGAATGTTAATGTTGGCGGCAAAAAAATAAAAGCTGGCAGATACAGCTTGTTTGCCATCCCCGCCAAAGATAAATGGACCGTTATTTTAAATACGCAAACTGATAAATGGGGCGCCTTTTCGTACAAAGCAGAGTTAGATGTGGTAAGGATGGATGTTCCTTTAACAAAGCCAAGTAAAGCTGTAGAAGCTTTTAGCATTACTTTTACAGAAAATGCGCTGGGTGCAAATTTGGTAATGGCTTGGGATAACACTCAAGTAGAATTACCCATTGAATTTAAAAAGTAGATTAAAATTTTTACATAATAAAAAAGGAGACTAACGCTAGTTTCCTTTTTTTATCGGTTGGTTTAAATTTTTTCTCATAAATATATCTAGAAACAAAAGTAGTAAGCCCGCATCCATTACTAAAAAAATGTATAAAGTAGTTTTGTTTAAGAATGCCTTATCGAAGCTTTCCAAACTAAAAGTGGACCCAGTGTTATAGTCAGCCTTGCTGAAAGCATAAACCAAAAGCCCTCCAAGCGTAAGTACAAAAACACTTGCGATGGCATAAATAATGGTATTACTAACTTTAGTTTTTAAAGGAACGGGCTTGGGCTCTGGCTTAATAGCCTCCATTACTTTGCGTGTAAACGACATCGAAGGTTCATCCATATACACCTCCTCATCTATAAGTTTGTTTAAGCTCAACAACTCCTGATACAGGGCGTAAAAAGAACTATCGGAGGCCAACATGGCCTTGGTAATTTCACGCTCTTCTTTACTGTCTCTTCTGTCTATATAGCTCCAAAGTTGGATCTCTCTGTTATTCATATCAACTCCTTTGTTTCTTCTTTTAAAATATGTTGCAGCTTTTCTCTCAATCGAACCCTTGCTCTGTGCAACTTTACCTTCACCGTATTAGCAGACATACCCAATGCATGCCCTACTTCCTCTAAACTCTGTTCGGCTTTGTAAAACAGGGTAACAATTGCGTTATCGTCTGCCGATAGCTGGTTAATAGCCTCATTTAAGTAGTAATGTGATGATTTACGTTCAAGATCATCTACCTGGTTACTAGCTAGATTAAACACAGTTTGCTCATCGTCTAACGAATTGGTTGTCAACTTATTTTTTCGCAAATAAGTCATAGAGGTGGTGTAACAAATGGTGTACAACCACGTAGAAAATTTAGCATTTTGCTTAAATGTACCCAAAGATTTATACACTTTCACAAAACAGTCTTGCGCAATTTCTTCGGCTTCCTCTCTATTTTTGGTGTAGCGTAAAGCCAACGTAAACACATACCGCTGATGGCGTTTGATTAAAACCTCATAAAGCGATGTATCTCCTCCCAATATTCCATTCACCAATTCTAAGTCGGATTTAATTTGCCGCATATTTATCTATGACGCAAGTTATCGAACTTTGGTTACAGCGAATGTTGAATGACTTCAAAAAACTTAATGCGACACAGATTTTAAACCGATAATAGATCCAATTAAAGTGACGATAAAAAACATGCGCCAAAAAGTAGCTGGCTCTTTAAAAACAAAAACGCCCATTAAAACCGTTCCAACCGCTCCAACGCCAGTCCAAACTGCATATGCAGTACCTATGGGTAGTGTTTGTGTGGCTTTGATTAAAAGCACCATACTGATGATTAGCGACGCTAAAAACCCCGAATACCACCAAATGGCTTCTGTTCCCGAAGTTTCTTTAGCTTTACCTAAACAAGAAGCAAAGGCAACTTCAAACAGTCCTGCTATAATTAAAATGATCCAATTCATATTTCTAACTTTTTACAAAGATGCCAATTATTTATTTTTTATCGTTAGGCTGTAACCTGAATTAAATCCCGGTCGTCATACCTTGCAGAACACGATTTAATAAAATAGATTATTTAAAATATAAAAACATAATTACATGGGAGGAAAAGAATTAATACCGATTGTACTTTTTGTGGGTGCGTTTGCCTTAATTTTTGGCATAAGATATCTTTTAAACAAAGAGAAAATGGCAATGATTGAGAGAGGCATCGATCCTGGCACACAAAAATCTACGCCAAAACCTTTTGTAAGCTTGAAATTTGGTTTATTAATGGTGGGATTAGGCCTGGGGTTACTTGTAGCTTTGTTTACGGTACGAGCTGTGTTTGGGACAGTGTCTAGCGAAGAAGAAGGACAAGCAGTGGCCGTTTATTTCGGCAGTATTTTCATTTTTGGGGGATTGGGACTTGTGGTGTCCTACCTCGTAGAGAAAAAATGGCTCGACCAACAAGACTAAAGTTAAAATACAAATAAAGATAGGCAACAGTAAAATGTTGCCTATTTCTTTTTCCTATGCACCGCTTTTAAAAATTGCAACAAAACCATCTCTTCATTTTTCAAAGCTGCCGTTTCATCGTTTTCGTTTATCTTAATTTTCTTCAAGTAGCGTTGTAAACCTCCAGTCTCGAATTCTTCCAACAACAAGGGATAAACGTAGGCATTTTTGCAGACAGTTCTGGTGTTGCCTAATTTGGCAGCAACACAATCCAATGCAGTCACTACCAATTTTTTAGGGGCCATTTCGGGATAAGCAGCCGTACAGATCGCTAATTGCCTCATCGCTTCTAGTGTACCGCCCCAAGTTCTAAAATCTTTTGCTGTAAAATCCCCCTGGGTAATCTCACGAATATAATTGTTTATCATTCCCGAATCGATAGGTCTACGCTCGCCATCTCCGGTGTAATACTGAAACAAATGCTGCCCCGGAATGTCTTTACTTTGTTTTACTAGCTTGGCTAGCCTCTTGTCTGTAAGCGTTACCTCTTGCTTGACCCCTTTTTTCCCTACAAAACACAGACTGGCTTTATTGTTCTTTAGTTTAAAATGCTTGTCTTTTAGCGTGCTCAGTCCATAACTTTTATAGCTCTTTTCATAAGCAATGGAACCTATCCTAATTAATGTTTCCTGCAACACTTTAACACATAACGCTAAAACCTTGCGCTCATCGAAAAGTCTACGTTTTAAATCTCTATTTACGACTTTACGAACTTTGGGTAACGCCTTTCCAAATGCCAAGAGCCGCGAATATTTATAATCAGAGCGGCGGTTTATCCATCTAGGGTGATATCGATACTGTTTGCGACCAGCTGAGTCGACACCTACGGCTTGCAAATAACCTTTTTCGTGAGGAGATATCCAAACATCTTGCCAAGCTGGTGGCAACACCAACTTCTTTATTCTGCCGAGGTGTTTTGGATCTGTAATTCGGTTGCCTTTATCATCAACATAGATAAACTTATTTGGCGAACCCTTGCGGTAAATTCCACTTTTAGAGGGATGAACATACACCAAACTAGAATCGCCGATAACCTGCGCTGTATCTACCATAATTTTGTACTATTATGGATAAACAGAATTGTTGTAAAAAGGTTTAAATCGGCTACTTGGGTTTCGGCAATATGGCCACCGTTAACCTACTTACGCAGCTCAGCTTTCCTTTGTCAGTAAATAATTGGATATCCCAAATATGAGTTTTTGCACCAATATGAATGGGTTTGCAAACACCTTTTACAAAACCGCTGCTTACGGGGCGTAAATGATTGGCGTTAACTTCTAAGCCCACAGCAATGTATTTTGCTGGATCAATACACATGTATGAAGCGATACTGCCCAAGGTTTCTGCCAAAACTACTGAGGCACCTCCATGCAATATACCAGCGGGTTGATGAGTGCGCTCATCAACGGGCATGGTGGCACATATAAAATTTTCGCCAATTTCGGTAAACTCAATACCCAAAAGTGCCCCGATATGGTTTTTAGGCCTACAGTTTAAGATTTCTGGCGTAAATGTTGAAAACCAAATCATAAGTATCTTTCTTTAATAATATTTTGATGATGAATGATGTGTCCAGCGATGACGAACACTAAAGCTCTTACTGTCATTTCTTGATGATTTGCGATGCCCCTTCTGTCCAAATCCTCAACAGTTAACGAGTTGAATAAAAACATATTTGCTTTCCTTAGCACTAAAAGCTCCTCGCACAGATTATCGAGTGTTCTTAATGAGAAATTTGCCTTTTTCACATAAGCATCTTCATCAAAACCTGGCAATATAGCCTCTTCGCCTCTGGCAAAACTGATTAACCTAAAAACCAAAATACGTTCAGTGTCTGTGATATGGCCGAGCAGCTCTTTAATAGTCCATTTGCCAGGCGCATAAGCGTAATCGGCCTTGTCTCGGTGTGACTTTAAAATTTCGATAAAAGTGTCAATCTGACTATCTAAAATCGTTAAGACATCTCCATCCACAAGATCTATATAACGTTTAGACCACTGTGGGGATTCGTGTATTTGTGGTTGGTTCATAAGTCAAGCTACTTTTTAATACAATCCTGAATGTAGTTCCCTTGCTAATTTCAGAGTCTTTTACAAAAATTTCTCCTCCGTGGTAGTTTTCTACAATCCTTTTAGTTAAAGATAGGCCTAAGCCCCAACCTCTTTTTCGGGTAGTATAACCCGGTTGGAAAACGGTATCGAACTTTGAGCGAGAAATCCCTTTGCCAGTATCCGTTACCTCTATAAAAACTTCTTCCTTGGCCAAATGCTCAATAATTTCTACGGTAATAGTGCCATTATTGTCGATAGCGTTTACCGCATTTTTTAGCAAATTCTCGGTTACCCAATCAAACAAAGGCACCGAAAGCATTGCCCGAACCTGTTTATCTCCCTTAATCACAAAAGTTATCTTATCCGAAGTTCTAATTTTGAAATAGGAAATAAAATTATTGATGACTTCGTAAACGACATGATCTTCTAAAATGGGTTTAGATCCAATTTTAGAAAACCGATCTGCTATAATCTCTAAGCGCTTAATGTCATTATCCATCTCAGCCATCAAAGGGTCTTCTTCAGCGTTAAATCTTGTTTTTAGTAATTCCGTCCATGCCATTAACGATGAAATTGGCGTGCCTAGCTGGTGGGCCGTCTCTTTAGCTAAACCAACCCAAACCTGATCTTGTTCCGCCCTTCTGGCAGCGCTGAAACCTACATAGGCAATTATTAAAAATAAACCAATCACGCCCAGTTGGATGTAAGGAAAATAACGTAACTGCGTTAAAATAATTGAATCTTTGTAATAAGCGATCAGCTCTTCGTCGTTAATCCCCTTCATTGGCAGTGGGGCGTGCTGCGCTTTCATGGTGTTTAACTGCCGCACAAAATACAGCGAATCATATTGTTTAGTTTGATTGTCAGCGTACAGTGTTTTTGTGGTATCTAAACCATCCCACAAAAAAATGGATCCATCGGTTTTTGTGATAATTACATCGGTTTTATTGTTACTCTTTATGGTTTCAAAAACCTCTGTAAGTTGTTCGTTATCGTAAAGCTTCATTCTTTGCTCTGCCACTTTAACCCAAAGCTTAAATTGAGTGGCTTCTTCTCGCTCCATCTTTTTTACAAAAAAATCAGAGTAAAAAACTGACGCTCCGCCAATTACAATGGCGAAAACCAACAAGAATAATTTCCAGCGTCTTTTTTTTTGATATGGATTCATTTTTCAATAGCCAAATTACAATATCAAAACGGAAAAACAACAAAAGCATTATGCATTTCTTTAATGTCTGATCTATCATTTTCATGGCATATAAGCTTCAATTACTATCAAAAGAATTATAAAAACAGATGAAAAACATATCTTTGTAGCGGTATTGAGTGCCAAGTATTTTTGCTGATCAATAGCTATATTAAAAAAGACATGAGTAGAGAAGTTAGAGTACGATTTGCGCCAAGTCCAACTGGCGGATTACATTTAGGTGGAGTAAGAACAGCTTTGTTTAACTACCTATTCGCAAAAAAACACAATGGTACTTTTGTACTTAGAATAGAGGATACAGACCAAACTCGTTTTGTTGAGGGAGCTGAACAATACATTGCTGATTGCCTAGCATGGTGTGGACTAAATCCTGATGAAAGCCCGAGCAAGCCCGGAAAATTTGGACCTTATCGCCAAAGCGAGCGCAAGCCAAGTTACAGACAATATGCAGAGCAATTAGTGGCTAGTGGTTACGCTTATTATGCTTTTGATACTCCCGAAGAACTTACTGCTAAGCGAGCGGAAGAGCCCAACTTTTTATACGGACAAAAAAGTCGCATGCAAATGCGCAATTCGCTAACGCTTACTCAAAGTGAAGTAAGCGAACTACTCGCTCAAAATGCACCACACGTAGTACGTATAAAAATACCAGCCGATGAGCAGGTTACCTTCAAAGATTTAATTAGAGGCGTGGTTAGTTTTGATACCAACCTTGTTGATGATAAAGTTTTGTTGAAAGCTGATGGCATGCCTACTTACCATTTAGCAGTAGTGGTAGATGATAAAGCGATGGAAATTTCTCACGTTTTTAGAGGTGAAGAGTGGTTGCCCTCTGCTCCCATCCATTTGCTGCTTTGGAAATACTTGGGCTGGTACAACGAAATGCCAGAATGGGCTCATTTGCCTTTAATTTTAAAGCCTGACGGTAACGGCAAATTAAGTAAACGTGACGGCGATAGATTGGGCTTCCCTGTTTATGCAATGAATTGGAAAGATCCTAAAACAGGCGATTTAACCAAGGGATTTAAAGAGTTAGGTTTCATGCCAGAAGCTTTTGTAAATCTTTTAGCTTTATTGGGTTGGAATGACGGAACAGATAAAGAAATTTTTAGTTTAGACGAGCTAAAATCTGCCTTTACAGTAGAAAGAATAAGTAAAGCTGGTGCAAAATTTGATTTCGAAAAGGCCAAATGGTTTAACCACGAGTGGATTAAAAATGCGAACATCGATATTCTGGTTCCTTACGTAAAAGCGTCTTTATCAGCCGAAGGTATTGAAATTGCCGACGAAAATTTTCTAACGGACATTATTGCACTAGTTAAAGATCGTTGCACCTATCTTTCTGATTTTGTAGGCCAAAGCAGCTATTTCTTTACGGCTCCTACAATTTACGACAGCGCTGCTGTAAAACCAAAATGGACGGCAGAAAAAGCAACGTTTTTTAAAGCGTATAGCGAAATTTTAGACACCAACTCAGCTCCTGAAACGTTAGAAGCAAACTTTAAAGCTTTTGCTGAAAGCCATGGTTTAAAACCTGGCGAAGTAATGCTGCCTTTACGCGTGATGCTGGTTGGCGGTAAATTTGGTCCTGGAGTTTTCGATATTGTAAAGCTGTTAGGCACTGTGGAAACACAACAGAGAATAGAAGCTGGAATTATTGAATTTAATTCTTAATTTGGTTTTTATTTAAACATAAATCTATTTCTATGCAGTGGTTTGGTAAAGGTAGCAACAACATGGAAGACGGCCGCGGCAGTGGTGGCGGTAAAGTTGCTTTAGGCGGTGGTATCGGTATCATCATCGTTATTATTGGTATGTTTTTAGGTAAAGACCTCACCGGCCTTGTTAACCAGCTTCCCATCACTACCGAACAAACTGATATCAAGAGCGGCGTTCCCGCTTCAGATGCACAAGCTCAATTTGTATCTGGAGTATTAGAATCCACAGAGCAGGTTTGGGATAAGATTTTTAATGATTTAGGACAACAATACCAACACCCAAAAATGAGGCTGTTTACCAATGGTGTACAAACTGCTTGCGGTGGCGCTAGTTCGGCTGTTGGTCCTTTTTATTGCCCGGCAGATTCGAAGGTTTATATTGATTTGTCGTTTTACGATGAATTGCAAAACCGTTTTGGCGCAGCTGGCGATTTTGCGCAGGCTTATGTAATTGCTCACGAAGTTGGTCACCACGTACAAAACCTACTTGGCACTTCTTCAAAAGTACAATCGGCACGTGGCCGCTTAAGCGAAGCCGAGTATAATAAACTTTCGGTAATGTTAGAACTGCAAGCCGATTTTTATGCAGGCTTGTGGGCGCATCATGCACAAAACCTTAAAGATTTTAAATTAGATGCCGGTGATTTAGAAGAGGCTTTAACCGCTGCTAATGCCATTGGCGACGACGCTTTGCAAAAGCAGGCTACGGGAGAAGTAGTTCCCGATTCGTTTACTCATGGATCGTCTGCACAAAGGGTGTTTTGGTTCAAAAAAGGCTTCGAAACTGGCGATATTAGACAAGGCGATACATTCAATGCCAGAAATCTTTAGTTCAGTTTAACTCCTAAAATTCGGCTTTAAAACAAATTACTTTTTCAGTACATTTGGGAATGATCCTAATTGTAGATGATACGCCACAGAACTTAATCTCTCTAAAAAATGTGCTCGAAAAGCATGGATTTGAGGTTGACACTGCCAAATCGGGAAAAGAGGCGCTTACAAAAGTGCTTAAGACTTCATACGTACTGATCATATTGGATGTGCAAATGCCCGAGATGGATGGCTTTGAAGTTGCAGAGATAATTTCGGGCTACAGCAAAGCCAAAGACACCGCCATTATTTTCCTATCCGCAGCCAATACCGATTTCAAATTTATCGCAAAAGGATACTCATCTGGCGGCTTAGATTATATAACCAAGCCTGTGGACATAAATATTCTCTTATTGAGAATTAAAACGTTCTATCGAATTTACGAACAAAGCAGAAAGCTCAATGAAACGCAGCAGGCCTTGTTAGCAGAAATTGATTTTAGAAAAGCCGCAGAGCGGAAAAAAGACGAATTCATCAGTATTGCCAGTCACGAGTTAAAAACGCCACTTACAAGCGTAAAAGGTTATATCCAGCTTTTAGAACGAAGCATTGCTAAAGGCGATATGGAAATTGTGAAAAGCCATATTAGTAAAGCAGAAAATCAAATTGAAAAGCTGAACAGCTTAATTACCGATTTATTAGATATTTCCAAGATTGAGAGTGGAAAACTCAAATTCAACAAAGCCTATTTTGATATTGACAAAATGGTAGATGGATTGATTGAAGTTTTTCACCAAACACAACCCGACTTTGAAATCATAAAAACAGGCAAATCCAATTGTCAGATATATGGTGACGAGATGCGAATTGAGCAAGTTGTCATCAATTTTCTTACCAATGCCGTAAAATACTCGCCCGGCACCAACAAAGTTTTCTTAAACGTTAAAACGATTGATAATCAAATTTACATTGGCGTAAAAGACCAAGGTATAGGCATGCAAGAAGACCAAACCAAAATGGTGTTCGATAAGTTTTATAGAGTAGAAGAGACAGCACAACGCTTTCAGGGCTTGGGTATTGGCCTTTACATCTGCGCTGAGATTATAAAACGACACGGCGGAGACATCAATGTCAAAAGCATATATGGAGAAGGTTCGGAGTTTTACTTTACCCTTCCTCTAAAAGAAGAAATAAATAATTAAGCTTTTTAACCCCCCTTTTTAATGAAATTATCACTAAAAACTAATTTGCAAATTGGGCTTGGAATTTCTCTTGTGCTCTTGCTACTAAGCTCCATCGCATCATTTGTTAGTATAAAAAACTTAATCAAGAGTACCGATCTAGTTGCCGAAAGCAATATGGTCATCAATGACTTAGATAATATTATTTCTACGTTAAAAGATGCCGAAACCGGACAGAGAGGATACTTGCTCACCGATAACACTGCCTTCCTAGCTCCCTATTACGGAAGCAGAGAAAGAATTGCTAGTCTTTTCGAAAAAATAACCAAAGACACTGAAGATAATGCCTTCCAACAGCGAAAAATTTCAGAGCTTAAGAGTGTTATTGATGCCCGCATGGACGCTTTAACCAGTGTAATTGAATTTAAAAAAGAAAACACCGCCAATTTTGAAGACTTGCTGATTAAAGGTAAACTTTATATGGACAATGCGCGGCAAATCGTAAGAGAAATCAAGGCTAATGAGCATCAAGATCTCTCCAATAAAACCGCCAAAATGAATGAGCTATCTGGATATTCGTTATGGCTAATTATTTTCGCTGCCGTTGTTTCATTGTTCTCTACGCTATACTTCTACAACAAAGTAAATCAAGAGTTTACCGAAAGACTTACCCTATACAATCAGCTCCAAGAAGTTAATGAAAGAACCTCAAAGCGAATTGATATCATCAAAAGCGTTGCCAGACAGATTTCCAACGGCAATTACAAAGTACGAATTCAAGAAGATTCGAAAGATGGACTGGGCGCCCTTTCTACGTCGTTAAATAAAATGGCTGAGGCCTTGCATATTTCATTTACGCAGCTTGAAGATAAAGATTGGATGCAATCGGGTATAGCAGCATTGAATGAGAAGATGGTAGGCGAAAAAGACGTTTTTACACTTTGTTCGGATATTTTAGAAGCGGCAACGACACACACTAAAAGTGCAGTTGGGGCTTTCTACTTGCTCGACGATGAAAACAAACTTCATCTAACAGCTAGCTATGCATTAAGCAAAGAAAATTTAAAAGCATCCGTGAGTATTGGCGAAGGTTTAGTAGGTCAAGCATTTGAAAGTCAAAAGCTAATATTACTAGACAAAGTACCACAAAACGAAGTTACCATTAGCTATGCTGCTGGCCAAACCAGACCTGCCAAGGTTGTTGCCTTCCCTGTGTTACGTAACGGCTACCCTATGGGGGTAATTGAATTGGGTACAGTTAATCAATATCCACCACGTAAAATAGACTATATGCACAACATTGCTTCCAACATTGGCATCGCATTGAGTGCAGCGCAAAACAGAAAAAAATTACAAGACTTTTTAGAGGAAACCCAAACACAGGCCGAAGAGCTACAAGCGCAGCATGCAGAATTAGAAACCCTAAACTCTAATTTAGAAACGCTAAATGCAGAGCTCGAGGCCCAAACTCAAAAGATACAAGCATCTGAAGAAGAGCTTCGTGTGCAGCAAGAAGAATTGATACAAAGCAATCAGGAACTTGAAGAAAGAACCAGTTTGCTGGAAGAAAGAAATACCGAGATCAGACGAAAAGCTTCGCAACTTGAGCAGAGCACCAAATACAAATCCGAATTTTTGGCGAATATGTCTCACGAGTTGAGAACCCCATTAAATTCAATTCTCTTGCTCTCTAAACTGATGGCAGAAAGCGAAGATCTTAAAGAAGAATATACAGAATACGCAGGCGTAATTCAAAGCTCGGGGCAAGGCTTACTCAGTCTAATTGATGAAATATTAGACCTATCAAAAATTGAAGCCGGCAAAATGG
Organism: Pedobacter sp.; assembly: GCA_045629525.1. Classification (GTDB taxonomy): domain Bacteria; phylum Bacteroidota; class Bacteroidia; order Sphingobacteriales; family Sphingobacteriaceae; genus Pedobacter. The sequence continues at coordinate 342,388 of JAZQRH010000019.1, read as the reverse complement.
AACTGGAAATTAGTCCGATAACTATCGAAGAAATCACGATTGACATGAGATCGCTCTTTAATCCAGTTGCAAAAGACAAACATTTAGACCTTTTTATTGGTGTAGCTGGAAACACTCCCAACAGCTTCAACTCCGATAAGTTTCGTTTATCACAAATACTTAAAAACTTACTATCAAACGCCTTTAAATTTACTTCTACGGGGCACGTAAAGTTTTATATCGGCTTTGATGAAGATACCAACATGCTTAGCTTTGCAGTTAGCGATACAGGCATTGGCATTGCTAAAGAAAAACAACATCTGGTTTTCGAGGCATTCCAACAGGCTGACGGGTCTACAAAAAGAAAGTTTGGCGGTACAGGTTTAGGCTTGTCTATTAGTAAAGAGCTCGCACGAATTTTAGGCGGCCACATCTCCTTGCAAAGCGCCGAGGGTGAAGGAAGTACTTTCACTCTGTTTATCCCCACAGATATTAGCAAGGGGATTGTTGTTGAGGAGTCAGAAAGGGAAGACAAATCTAATTTTGAACATGACCAGAACGAAGAACGTTATGTGATAGAAAACATCCCTAACGAAATTGAGGACGATCGCGACTTGATCCAAGCAGACGATAGGGTGCTCTTAATTATAGAGGACGATACCAATTTCGCAAAAACCCTCCTAAAATTTACACGTAAAAGAGGCTATAAGGGTTTGGTAGCGGTAAGAGGAGATGTGGGCATAGAGCTCGCTCAGCAGTTTCGACCTACAGCAATTCTTCTTGATATCCAACTACCCGTAAAAGATGGATGGCAAGTAATGGATGAGTTGAAATCGAATCCGCATACAAAGCCTATTCCTATCCATGTCATGTCTTCTTTGCCTAAAAAGAAAGAGAGCTTGTTAAAAGGTGCAGTCGATTTTATCAATAAACCTTTTGCTTTAGAACACATGCAGGAGATTTTTGAAAAGATTGAACATGCGCTCAATAAAACACCCAAAAAAGTACTCATTATTGAGGAGAACAAGCAACACGCTGAAGCCTTGAGCTTCTTTTTAACGTCTTACAATATCCAAACAACGGTTGCCTCTAATATCGAGAATAGCATCTCAACGCTTCAAGGGAAAGAGATAGACTGTGTGATACTAGACATGGGAGTGCCCGATAAAGCCGCATATCAGGCGCTAGAAACAATTAAGAAAAGTGAAGGCTTAGAGAACCTCCCAATCATAATTTTTACGGGTAAAAACCTCTCAAAAGGCGAAGAAAATAGAATTAAGCATTATGCGAATTCCATCGTATTAAAGACGGCACACTCTTATCAACGCATTTTGGATGAAGCTGCTCTCTTCTTACACTTAGTAGAAGAAAAATCTGGAAATGGAGTTGCAAGTAAAAATACATCCTTACAAAGCTTAACAGACACCTTAAGGGGTAAAACCGTTCTTGTAGCAGACGATGACGTAAGAAACATCTTCTCCCTAACCAAGGCGCTAGAATTGCATAAAATGACGGTGATCGCCGCAGTGGATGGCAGAGAAGCTCTTGCGGCTATGCATACCAACGCCAATATAGACGTGGTGTTGATGGATATGATGATGCCCGAACTCGATGGGTATGAAACCATCAAAGAAATAAGAAAAACGCCGAAGTTTAAAAACCTACCCATATTAGCGGTAACAGCTAAAGCCATGATGGGCGATAGAGAGAAGTGTATTGCAGCGGGAGCATCCGATTATATTTCGAAACCTGTGGATGTAGACCAACTGGTGTCGCTATTACGTGTTTGGTTATATAAATAAATTTAACTTTTACATATTTTATGAGCATTGAGCAAAAAAAGATATTGATTATTGATGACGACAGCAGAAACATTTTTGCCTTAAAGGCAGTTTTGCGGGCCAGAAAATTTGAATGTTTTTCTGCTTTAAGCGCAAAAGAAGGGTTTAAAATTATCAAACAAAGCAACGCTGTTGCTGTTGTTTTAATGGACATGATGATGCCCGATATGGACGGTTACGAAGCCATAGCTCAAATGAAAGCAGATAGCCAGATGAATACGACACCCGTAATTGCGGTGACAGCACAGGCGATGGTTGGCGACAGAGAACGGTGTATGCAAGCTGGTGCCGTAGGCTATGTTTCTAAACCTATTAATGTAGAAGATCTTGTTAAACTCATAAATAACTTTTTGTAGTGCCTTTTTCTGGTTCCTTAAGCGACGAAAACACCGAAATTCTCATCAATGATGTATTGGAGAACTACGGCTATGACTTTTCGGGATACTCAAGGGCCTCATTAAAACGCAGGCTGGCAAGATTGTACACGATACACAAACACGTTAGCTTTGCCGAGTTTAGGTACAAAATTCTGAACGACGCCGCTTATTTTAAGCAATTTGTAGAAGGTGTTACAGTAAACGTTACAGAGATGTTTCGTGACCCTTCTTTTTATAAATTGCTTAGAGAGCAAGTGCTTCCCAGCTTAAACACCTACCCTTTTATACGGATATGGCTTGCCGGCTGCTCTACTGGCGAAGAGGCGTATTCGATGGCAATTTTATTGCAAGAATTAGGCTTACTACACAAATCATTATTGTACGCCACAGATATCAATCCTACGGTTTTAGAAAAAGCATCACAAGGGATATTTCCGTTGAGCCAGATGAAAGGATATTCTGAAAATTACATCGCCGCTGGTGGCACAAAAGATTTTTCATCCTATTATTCTGCAAACTACTCCGCTGCAAAATTCGATAAAGATTTACGCCGAAAAATGATCTTCTCTACCCATAATCTTGTTTCTGAAGGTTCTTTTAATGAATTTCAACTCATCCTTTGTAGAAATGTGCTCATTTACTTTGACCGAGCACTGCAATTTAAAGTGCTACAACTGTTTGACCAAAGTCTAGAGAATTTGTGCTACCTTGCTCTGGGCAGCAAAGAAACCATCGAATTTTCTAACATTGCCCACAAATACAACCGAGTAGGAACCGAAAAAGTGTGGAGGAAGATTAGTATATGAAACGTAAAGCGCTCTTTATTGGCGGCTCTGCAGGGAGTCTAGATGTATTGCTCAAAGTCCTTCCGGAGCTTAAAGCTAACATCGACTTTCCCATTATTATTATCGTTCATCGGAAACAAGGAATGGACTCTCTACTTACTAATTTGCTTGGCCAACGTACGGCTTTAAAAGTTAAAGAAGCTGATGAAAAAGAGCAAATAAAGAAGGGGGTCGTTTATATTTGTCCATCGGATTATCATTTACTGATTGAGAGAGACTTTACCTTTTCCTTAGATTACTCCGAGAAAATAAATTACTCTCGTCCTTCTATCGATGTGAGTTTTCACTCGGCGGCTGAGGTATACCAGCAAGGATTAACCTGTTTGCTGCTCTCTGGCTCCAATAGTGACGGCGTAAATGGGCTAATTTCGGCAAAGAAATTTGGTGCAACAACTTGGGTGCAAGATCCCCAATCGGCACAAGTTACCTATATGCCCGAGCAAGCAATTGCAAAAGCAGACGTTACCGCTGTATTATCTATCTATGAAATGGCTAATCAAATTAATTTAATTGCTAAAAAATAGAAAAAATGGCTAAAAAGGTATTCATTTTTGATGATAACAAAACAATTTTGGAACTATGTACTTTGGTTTTAGAAAGCGCTGGTTACGAAACGAAAACATCAATGACTTCCAACAATATTATTGAGCAAGTATCTGAATATAAACCAGATGCCATTATGATGGATAACTGGCTACCCGATGTGGGTGGCATTGAGGCCACACAAACCCTAAAGAGCCACCCTGAGTTTAATCAAATTCCCGTTATATATTTCTCCGCAAATAACGATATCAAAACGCTGGCGAAAACTGCTGGAGCAGACACGTTTCTTGCAAAACCTTTTGATATCGCTCAATTGGAAGATTTGATGGTTTCCTTGATCGGCAATCCTTAGTTTTTCATTCGGCCTTGCTCTGATTCTGTCGCCATGGTTCTTCGCCTAGCAGGTTTTATCTCGTTTTTACCAAAACGGTAATTGAAGCTAAATCGAAACAATTGCGTTTCATTTTTCTGATATAGGTTATACTTTAAGCCGGGATAGGCACTTTTCAGTCTAGTCCGGTTGGTATCAAACACATCGCTCACGGCAAGTCGTAGGGTAGCCTTTTTTTTAAGTAAAGATTTGCTCAAACCAACATCTACAAAGCCCCTCTCCTCAATATCTAAGGTTCCGTAGGTTAAAGGAGATTCGAAATTTCCGTTAAGCTCGGCTGTTAAACCATCCATTACAATAAAACTATTTTGAATGCGTACTTGATAGGCAGTCCTTCCAGTTTTTAAGCTTTTTCCGGCAAGGTTTGGGGTTTCAAACGACAGGTGAAAAGCGCTAACGTTGTTATTTACACTCCACCACTTATTTAGCTTAACGGGAATGTTTAAAGAAGCGGAGAGGTTGGTATTTGTAGCAAAATTCTCATAGGTTTGGAAAAGTGCTTTCAGTTCTTCATCAGGCAAAATTACCTCTGCAATAGCGTCGTGAACAACACTGTAGCCGACAGTCAAAAAGTACTTTTTCAAGAGCGTGTAAGACAACTCGTAATTATCCGTGTATTGCGGTTTTAAGAACGGATTTCCTTTGTTGTAGGTGTATTGATCTAAGTAAAAGATAAACGGATTTAAAGCGTCGTAATTAGGTCTGTCTATTCGTTTCCCGTACGAAATGCCCAATTGATGGTTCTTAGCCAAATCTTGCTGAATGTAAATGGTAGGAAAGAAATCCCAGTAACTGCGGTCAACCACGTCATTCGTGTTGATTAATGTACCTTCTGAATTTGTCTGCTCCATTCTTAAACCAAGTTGTATATTGGTTTTCTGGAATTGCTTGTTAAGGCTCGCATATACCGCATTAACATTCTCTTTATATACGAAACGATTACTTTTCCTTGGATCATCTGTCCACACGCTTCCAATAAGCGCTGTTGCTTGTAAATCATTGTCTGTTTCTACCCAACTACTTTTTGCACCGGCCTCCAATTTCAGGGTTTTATTAAGCGGCGAAGTATAATCGGCTTTTGCCGCCTTAATGGCGATCGACCTCGGTGTGTAATATCTCAAATAACTGTCGGGTCTAACTTTACCTCCGTTCAGAAATAAAACTTCACTATTTACTCTAGAGTCTTCGTCACTATTATAGTTGGAATAATCAAGATCGAAAGTTAGTTCTTGACCAGAAGTGTCGAGCACAGTCTTATAATTTGCATTGTAAGCCAAGCTATTATAGCTAGATTTCTCCGAATTTCGTCCATACAGAATAGAATCAAGTGCTGTAAACGAAGGCCCTATATCAGTTTGGGTAAGGGTTCGTTCTTTACCACGGTTAAAGTACCCTGTAACTAAGAAACCTAAAGTGTTGGTTTTATTCAAGAAAAAATCTACGCCCGCTTTAAAGTTATTATTGGTGAAATTCCTTTTATTCTGGCTAATTTGAGCAAAGTAGGTATCTGGAGTTCCATTCGAGATGCGATCGATATCCAAAAGGTTGTCTCTTTCACCTTTGATGAAGTTATAGGCACCAAAAACATTAACGCCTTTATTGCGATAATTTAAATTTAAACCGGTATTTCCTCTCAAGTTTTTACCGTAAGCTAAACCGGTATTTAAACTTCCGTTAGCACCTCCGCCTCTATTTTTTTTTGTTTTTATATTGATTACGCCCGAATTTCCAGAAGCTTCATATCTTGAGGAAGGATTAGTTATTAATTCAATAGTCTCAATTTCAGAACTCTGCATGTTACGCAGCAAGTTAGCCACATCCGCCTGGCTCATATAAGTTTGCTTGCCATCTAGCATTATCAATACACCTTGCTTACCTTGCATAGAGATATTGTCGTTCTGATCTACACTAACGCCTGGTGCACGTTGCAGCAATTCCAACGCAGAGGAGCCTACTGCTACTGAACTGTTCTCTACGTTCATCACGAGCTTATCCGCTTTGCGCTCCAACAAAGGTTTTGTTGCGGTAACGCTTACGGTTTTCAAAGTTTTGCTGTCGCCTATGAGTTTAATTTCGCCTAAAGAAAGCGGTGTAACCCCAACATTAAATGTCTTGCCTTTATACAAATTGTAACCCATCATGTTAATTTTGATGTAGTAAGTGCCAGCAACAATGCTTGGGATAGTAAACTTACCATCTTGATTTGTGACCGCCGTTTTCACCAAACTCGAGTCTGTACTTTTAAATATTCCGATGGTTGCAAAGTCAATAGGTTTCCCTTGCTCATCTAAAACAATTCCGCTAACATCTACCTGTTTGCCTATGGCTTTTGCTTCTGAAACTAACAGGAAAATTGCTAATAACGATAATACTAAGTAAATTTTTTTCATCTCAAACGTTTTATTTAAATCAATAAAATTTCATCCGCACATAGTGCGATGATGCTCACTGCAAAAAATTTAGCTTAGTTTTAAAAAAGGCGGTCTGCCTCTTTATTTTAGTTATCATGTAGACGTCTTGGTATGAGAAAAGGTTACAAGAAAAGTATAATATTTTTTGGAGCAGAGTTTATCAAACAAAAAAAGGCGGGCTACAACTTAATGCAGCCCGCCTTTTTTTTAAATGCTAATCTATTTCATTCCCAAAACATCTACTCCTTGTTCGAAAACAATATCCACTGGAATTCCCTTTTTGGAGAGCTTATCTAAGTCTTGTTGCAGTTCTGCTTTAATAATTCCATTTTCTTTTTGGACTTTCTCTACCGCCGCCTTATCTCCATTTCCTTGCAAAGTTAGAATCACAGCGCTTAATTCATTCATTGCTTGGGCAAATTTCTCGTAGTTTACGCGATAAGCACCTTGCGCCGTACGTTCAAAAGCACCTTTATCTTTAAAGAAGTTAAAACACTGCATATTGGCCTTCCCGTGTGCGCTTGATGCACCAAAACGTACTGAACGTAATATACCAGCCATATAGGTGGTATAAAAGTCTTTAATATCGCCTTCTAACTCACCCTTTTTAAGTAATCCGGTTACCATATATAAACCCAAAACATCAGCTTTGCCCTCTTCTAACCACGAATATTGCTCTTGCAAGGCTGTTCGTACCATGCCCTTTCCAGTTATGGTATTCTTAATGCCTAAGCCGTGAGCCACTTCGTGGAACATTACGTTGGCAAAAAAAGCATCGAACCTAATGTGTTTTTGCTGTTCTTTATCAATCAAAACGTTAGCTATCGGCACTAAAATTTTATCAAACTTAGCCTTCATGGCATTTTTTAACTGTGAACGACGAGTTCCCTTCTTCTGCTGAATAGCTTCATCATTCGGGAGATTTACTGCAATAGTCTTAGAGCCCGAGTTACAATCTCCAGCGTAATAAACTACGTCGTAAGCATTAAGTTCAGAATCGGTTCCTGGCACTTCTTTTTTGTATTTGCCTTCCACTGGCAAGCCTTTTTGAAGCTCTGGAAGCATCGTAACATATTTTGCTAGTCTTTTACTCCACTCTTTATCTTTAACTAATACATAGCTCTCAAAAGAAGCTCTAGCGTTAAATAGTTTATCTTCATAGTTTTCAATCGGACCAATGATAATGTCTAATCCATTAGTCTTCATGTCTAGCCATGCGTAATCACTCGCGTTGTAGTTGTCGCTTACTAATGCATCAGCCCTGAGGTTGAGGTATTTTTTAAAACCTTCGTCATCGGTTAATAAAGCCGCCTGTTTTAACAGACTACTTGCTTGTTGCAACTCGGCCGCAAAATATACGTTATAAGGGATAGACACCAACTTTCCGTTCTCCCTTCTGATTACCGAATACAACCCGTATTTATCTTTAACATCAGACTTTTCTAATTCTTCCTTAGTCATATCTAGCGGATAGAAAGTAACGCCGAGCGGTTTATCACCAATTCCATTTACGAAAGGTTTATCACCATTCAATCGGTCCCATGGCCCGTAATTAATCATGAGAAAGTTTCTAGTCTTCTCGTCTTTTATGGTGGCTAATAAACTATCGCGTTGCGGATAAGCTTGCTTCCAGAAAAGTTCATCCATAATTTTTGCAGCTTCAATAAGTAGGGGTAAAACCTTACGTTCGCTAGGTGTAAGCTGATGTAAATCACTAGTTAAGCGCACTTTCTCGTAGATGGGTAAACGCTGACTTACGTAATCCTGTAGCGAGTCTACAATTACAGTGTCTGTTTTATCTTGGCCACTGTTGTTATTTGAGGAGCACGCAGCTAAGCCACTAACCACCACTGTGCCAAGCAAAATGCCCTTTACCAATTTTTGCTTAATATTTTGCATAAATTATATTCTTTCGATTGTATTTGAATGCACTAAATTAGAAAAAAATATAAGCGCCGTTGAGAGAATCTCTTTTAATGACGAAAACCTTAGATTATTACAAATGAAACCGTACAAAGTTTATCTCCTGAGCCTTTTTTCGATAAGCATTAGCGCCTGTAGCTCCTACAAATACAAAGCAACCGATAAAATCTATAAAGCGAATGCAAAAAGTTTTTCTGAAATTATAAAGGCGATGCCGCCAGAAGGACAAAAGATTGATTCGCTTTATAACGAACAATGGTTTGTGGGCACTACTAACATGAGCATCAGAAAACCCAACTTTGTGATGATCCATCATACTGCACAAGACTCTCTGTCGCAAACCTTAAGAACCTTCACACTGCCTAGAACCGGAACTAGCTCACATTATGTGGTAAGTAGAGATGGAAAAGTGGTGCAAATGGTGAATGATTATTTGCGAGCGCACCATGCTGGCGCTGGAAGATGGGGAAATGTTACCGACATGAACTCGAGCTCTATAGGCATAGAGATGGATAACAATGGACGGACCGACATTTGGACGGAAGCTCAAATTAATAGCCTATGTGCCTTGTTGGCCACTTTAAAGAAGCGCTACAATATTCCTACAGAAAACTTTATTGGGCACGCCGACTTTGCGCCGGGAAGAAAAAATGACCCGAAAAATTTTCCATGGAAAACCTTAGCAAGCAAAGGTTTTGGCTTATGGTATGATGATGTATTGACCGACGTACCCGAAAACTTTGACCCAATGTTAGCTTTAAAAGTAATTGGCTACGATACAAGAAGACCCAATTACGCAATAGAGGCGTTTAAGATCAGGTACATTCAAACAGATATTTCCCACACTTTAACTGACTTTGATAAAAAAGTGTTGTATAACTTGTACTGCAAAGTTTTATAAAAAATGCCCCCAAAGACAGATAAACTTTGGGGGCTAAGCATGCTAAATTGATTTTGAGAACTAATAGGTTTCGTCGCCTACTGTTTCACTATCTTGTGAATACTAGTACCTCCCTGATCTTCACTTTTTAGAATGTATAACCCTTTAGGAAATTTCTCTAGGCTTACATCCATTTGGGCGCTTTGCGTGCTATTACGGTGTAAAATTTTTCCGGTTAAATCAGATAAGGTAACCTTTAAGCCATCTTTAAAATTGTTTGATTTTATGGTTACAAAAGCCGTCGTTGGGTTGGGATAAATTACAACGCTTGTAGTATTAATTCCTTTAACAAATCGTATTAAATCATTAAAAATAGTAGTCTTTCCATTAATATCCACCTGGGTTAATCTATAATAAGCTTGCTGATTGAAGGTTTGGTCAACGAACTCATAATTTTTTTGCTGATCTGTGTTGTCCTTAGCAACTAGTTTTGAGAGAAGCCCAAAATTTGTACCATCAAGACTTTTTTCTAGAATAAAATGAGCATTGTTGCTCTCATTTTTCGAAATCCATTTGATTACCACACCGTTACTTTTCAAAGATGCTTCAAAAGATATTAAATCCACAGGCAATACGCCGTTAGGGTATACGCTCTGAGCGTATACACTTGAATTATCGGCCATAAAAGAAGATGAGTTTTCGGTCCATACAAATATTGCCTTATCTTCCGAAAGGATCAATTGTCCATCTTTAAAAGATTCCCTACCTGCAACTAAAATTCCAGTAGGAGGATATAGTAAAGTGCCATCTGGGGCAATTTTTTGTGCATACCAATGGTAATAATCCGGATCCAATTCATTCGCTATCATCAGTATAAAATCACCATTTGCATTCCGTTTTAAATGGTTTTCATTAAACATCGCAGGGGCTACATTTTGAATTACTAAAATGCCCGTCGCACCCCAAAGTTTAGCGCCTCCGGAAGAAATATGCTGTGCATAAAGGCCGTAGCTACCATTACGGGTGTCTGTCCATGTTACTACAACCCCGTTGTTACCGTCATTTACCAAGCCCCCGCCTCCAACTAAAGAAGATTCTCCGCCACTTGTTACTATTTTACCTGCTGAATCATCCACCTCGATACCAAGACCCGGGAACTGCTTGGTTCCGTTAGTAGCAATCCGCTGTATATACAATTTCAGAGTTAAGCCAGTAGTTTCAGTAATTCCCACGAAATATCCGCCACTTCCATCTGGGCTCACAGAAGCCAACTCGTATTGAGCACTATTGGGTGGTGCCGCCGCAAAGTGATATATTTCGGCTGTTGTGCCATTCGGCGAGCCGTCATTATTCACCTTTTGCCAATAAATTCTTTGCCCCCAATTTCCCCCAGACTCATATTCCGTTGACCACATAATTGAAACGCCTGTGGCCTCCGCATAAATAAGAGCTACGTCTATTTCGTCATCTGTTGTGGTGATGGGAAATGTTGTAAACGACTCCCAAACTAACTGTCCGATATTATTTATTTTTTGAACGTAAAACGACGCACTACCTATTTCTGCCACAGCAAACACATAATTACCTTCAGCGTCTTTCACCAATGCCTCTGCTAAAACATACTCTCCCTCTACTGGAGATAATTTAATAGGTGAGGTTGCCCCAGGCACATTGCCACTGCCATCAAAATGCTGTGTAAATACATTAAAAACACCGTTGTCGGCGGGAGAAACTGCTTCAGTCCAAATTGCCACGACCCCGCCTTGTCCGTCGTTACTTAGCAACACTTGATCAATTTCATGTAGCGATGTTGTTAAGGATATCCCGGATGCTCCCCAAAGCTTATTCCCCGAAGCTGATAAGCGTTGCAGTTTTACGGATGAGGTCTGGCTTGTAGTGTTGTTTTCTCGGTAGGCGGTTATAAGCCCTCCCGAACCGTCAGCGATTGATGAAATAGCTGCAAAGCTCAGTTGCACAGAGGCCGTTGCGATTGGCGTATTTACATTAGGATCTGCGCTCCACTGCGCTTTTGAATAAAATGTGGAAAATGCAAGTAATAAAAATAGTAGTTGTTTTTTCATACTGATTGTTTTAAGTGCTTAATCTTTTAACGATACTCTGCAACAAACAGGCAAGTCAATAAGGAAACATGGGATATAAAAGACTATAAATTAGCAAAGCATTAATACAAATTTGATTAATTAGAGAGCCAAAAAAAATACTCCAAAGGGAGTATTTTGCAATATAGGCTAAACCAAATACGCCCGGGGCTGACGTTTAATTTTGGGATAGAATTTAAAAGAAAGTACTATTTGTAGAATTGGCTTACTTTAGTTCATTTTGGAATGTATAAGCGATCTCTAATCACAAGAAAGCTCGCTTTGATTCTAATTTAGATTTACAAAAAAAGGCTTGAAAAATTCAAGCCCTTGTCATAGTCGAGTCATCATAATTTTACCTATCGATAGACCCCATTACCTTTGCAGAGAAAGCATTCAAAGCTTCTCTTGCTTCCATGCCTCCATGTACGTTGCCGTGAACCTCCAGTGCACCACAAATATTTGTGATCAACTCGCCCGCTACGTCTATCTCTTCTTCCTTTACACCTCTGAACTCACAAAAAGCTTCTAATACCTCTAGGGTAGCTTCTAATTGTTCGGGCGTATTATGCTCGAAAAACTGTCTAATAACTGGAATCTTCATCTTACTTAATTTTTGAAAAAAGCTCAGTTAATACCTCTGCCTTATTTGTTTGTACTTGCTCTACTAAAACTCCATTCTCAAAGGCCGCGAAAGTCGGTAGATTATCTACTTTTGCTAATTGTCTTGATTCAGGATATTTTTCTGCGTCAACGATTAAAAAAACTACATCTTCGTTCTCCGCAGCTAATTTTTTAAACTTGGGTTTCATGATACGACAGTTACCACACCACGATGCCGCGTATTGTACCATTACTTTTTGGTTTTCACCAACATATTGACTTAAATTGTCTGATGTTAATTCTAAAAACATAATATTTTATAGTTAATAACCATACCATCACCAAATAAAAACATTTTGATGTTATTCACTTTCAGCATAGTTTGTGATTTGAAGAACAGATGTTGGAAGATCTCCAACATCTGCTTTATTGAATAAGCTTGTGCTTAGTTAGCGCTTAAGTATTCAGCAACGCCAGTTCTATTAGCGCTCATTGCTGTTTTACCTTCTTCCCAGTTAGCAGGGCAAACCTCACCGTGTTTTTGTACGTGAGTATAAGCATCAATTAAGCGTAAATATTCTTTAACATTTCTACCTAAAGGCATATCATTTACACTTTCGTGGAATACTTTTCCAGTCTCATCAATTAAGTAAGTAGCTCTGTAAGATACATTTGAACCTGTAAAGATTTCTTCGCCTTCCTCAGTGTATTCAACCTCTTGATCTAAAATACCTAATGTACCAGCTAAATGTCTGTGTGTATCAGCAATCAAAGGGTAAGTTACGCCTTCGATACCACCATTATCTTTAGCTGTGTTTAACCAAGCAAAATGAACTTCGTTAGTATCACAAGAAGCACCCACAACAATTGTATTTCTTTGTTTGAAATCTTCTAAAGCTGCTTGAAAAGCGTGCAACTCTGTAGGGCAAACAAAAGTAAAATCTTTTGGATACCAGAATAATAAAACTTTAGAATTGTTTTTTGTTGCCTCTTCGAAGATGTTGATTTTTAAATCATCACCCATTTCAGACATTGCATCTACCGTAATACTTGGAAATTTTTTACCTACGTAACTCATATGATTAATTTTAAATTTGCCACAAAGGTACGGGAAAAAAGAGCCGAAATCAATCAGATTTCATTGTTAATATTGATAGGACTATAGATAAAAACGATACCTAAAATTAACAAAAAGCCCCAAGAGATCTTGAGGCTTTTATTAGAAAGACGACAACTATTTTTTATTTAGTTTTTTACGACTTTCAAACTTTGAACAATCTGCCCATCCTTAATTACTCTAAGTACATAAACTGCAGGTGCCAATTTACTTATAGATATTGTTTGTTGAGACGATTTCGCCTTTTCCGTCAACAGCTTTTTACCGTTGGTGTCAAAAATTTCGATTTTAACACCTTTGTATTCAGCCAAATCTATAGTAACTTGGTCTGTAGCGGGGTTTGGATAAACCACTATCGAATTATTCGTAACGCCTAAGTTTACTGCCTTAACATCCTTAAATACTTCCGTTTTACCATCCAAATCTACTTGAACCAGCTTATAGTAATTTAAACCCGCTTTAGCTGTTTTATCTGAATAAGTATAGTTTAAAGTAGTTGTAGAATTTCCACCATCTGCTTTAGAAGCTACGAAAGCAACTGATTGAAAGTTTTCTCCATCTGTAGAGCGGTGAATTTCGAAACCTTTATTGTTACTCTCGGAAGATGTTGCCCAAGTTAAATTGCTTTGATTGTTTAAAAGAGCTGCGTTAAATGAGGTAAGGGATACAGGGAGGGTGCCATTAGCTTTAAATGCACCTAAACCATTATTTGTTGAGAGAAAATAAACAGTTTTTGAATTATCAGCGTGAGTTCTTACGACCAAGTCCGAAATACCTACCGTTGATACATAAGCTGTACTTTTAGCTAAACTAGCTTCTGCACTTTTAGTTAACGTAACTGTTGGTAAGCCTACAGCCCCAGTTTTATATACGTGAAAGGTAAGCCCTAAACCACCCCCGCCTGCGGTATTTGATCTGCTAGAGTATGACAAAGCAAACCCTTCACTATCTTGATTAACAAATTCAACACCAAGAAAATTTCCTCCTATAGTTGAAATTGTTTGGCTAGAAATTAACGGTGTCGCAGTTGCTCCTGTATTATCTAATCCAGCTAAATTTATTTTAATTCTTCGAGGCGAAACTCCAAGTTCTCCGACAGATACCCACAGCATATCCTCTGTTTCCGCACTAATGCTAGATCCCGCAATATCGTAAAAGCTAGATTGGAGAACTGTAGCAAAGCCAATAGACATATCGACAATGCCAGCTAATTCGACCACCCCATCAATCACTTTAAAGACATAAAGAAATTGGCCATTTGCAGGACTAGTGCCTCGATTAGAAGCAACATAAATTAGAGTACTATTGCCTGTACCATAAACGGCCAAAGACTCGCCCACCCGGACACCGGCAACCCCCATGTTCACGGTAAATGATTTCATTACGGGAGCCGCACTTTCACTTGCCCACCTATATATAACTGCCGTACCGTTCGTTTGCAATGCAGTAGCATATATCACCCCATCAGCATCTACTCGTACTTTATTAAATCTATACTGTTCAGAATTACCTCCTCTATTTAATTTTGATAGACCTGCTTTGGGTATTGAAGGTATTGTTCCGCTATAATCATCTGGATTGATAATATAAATTTCATCACCTCTGTTTGTAACATACAGTTTCCCAGTTACTGGGTTATATGCTACCGAATTTGCCCCATTGGTTGTCATTACTAGCTCGCCAGCGTTTGTTGTTGCGTTGTAATACCAAGTGGGCGTAAATGCTAACTGTCCCTTAACAAAAAGCGCTGAAAACACAAGCGCAAAAAATAGTAGATTTTTTTTCATACTTCTTAAATCTTTAGGTTAAAATTTGGTTGTTTAAGCAGAAACAGCGGAAGTACATTTGTCCGCACGCAAAAAAGAGCAAGAAATTACCAGCAATCTATAAAGCACTATGTTTCAGTTATGTAATGATAACCAAACCAAATGTAAAACGCAAGAAAACGCACAAAAATAATTAAAGCCGCAGTTTTGATGCGGCTTTAATTATAAGTAGAAAATTGAAATTATTTAATTTTTGAAACTTTATAGGGCTTCTTTACCGCCTTACGAGCCGCTTTCTGAGCAGTGAGTGCATTTGCGCTATTTACTTTTTCGGGCTTAAATATGTTGCCTACTACGTTTTGCTTAAAGATTGCTTCATACCAGGCACAAGCTGCGGTGTAACGTCCAATATTTTCTTCCAAATGATAGCCATCTCTACACAACACATCACCTAGCTTAGTTCTGGCGTTTTGTATTGCTGTGCCTGCAGGCATCAGTATATCAAAAGATGCAAAATCCATAACTTTTTTTGAGGCGTCTGCAATGGCCTCATACATTCGTGTTTGATCTTTATTATAAGTTTTGAAGCCATTGTGGGTCGAATTTTGAGCGTAAGCCCAAGTTTGGTGCCACATATATTTCACTTTTGGATGAGTTACTCTCTCCTTTACATAGTTAAAAAGTAGCGGCAAGGGCGTAACAAATGATTCAAAAACTCCAGATTTAGGGCTAGCTTGCTGAAAACTGATATAATTCCATTTCTCGTCTGCCAAAGCTGTGGCTATACTTGTTTTTGCTTTCTTGATTTTAATTCCATCCAATCCTACCTTGCGGTAATTGTAAACTGCGCTATCACCAGCAGCATTTTTCCAATGCAAATCTAACGGCGCCCCTCCGATATATAAGTTGCCAATAATGACTTTGTAGCCGCTAGCTTTTGCTAGCCCGTGCAAATAATACTCGATAGCGTCTTCCGAAAAGCTATTTCCTATGGCTAAGATTCTAATAACACTATCCTTACTTGGTTTCTCCTGACTGAGTTTATGCAATTCAAAGGCGTGGGGTTGAGCCAAACCAACGAACATCAGGATTACGACAAAAAATAAAGGCTTTAAGAAGTTTTGAAGTTTCATATATGGGCAATTACGGTTTAAAAAACTTTCACAAAGTAAAAAATTTTAACATTATGTAATCAGTAAATGTAGGTTTTTAGCGTATAATTTTACCTTCTGCATTCACTGTGACATTAAAAGGCGGACAAAATTCGTGCAGCAAGACGGCTAATTGCCGCCTAGAAATCTGAAGGCTTGGATCAAACGCTCCATTAAAGCCATAGTTGCTGTTCCACTTCTTCTCCACTAGTTTACGAGTACTTTCTAAAGCTTTATTTCCTACATAGCAAACCATATCCAAAGCCGCACCAATAGTAATTACTTCCGATCTATAATCATCAAACCATATTTGTGCCTTGTAAAAATGATCCATCATCGCTTGTCTGATTTCTGCAGTACTTACTAAAGCGTCGGGATTAAAAACTAGATTTCCTTGCTTCATCTCTGCTTTAAGTACGCCAGTTATGCCTACAAACTGTATCGCCTTCCAATTTTTATCATTTACAGGAACATCAACAAACGGTATCAGATTGGTATTAAAAGCAATTAATTCACCTTGTATTTTTTTTAGATTAGAATCTGATGTCTTTGAATTAAAAAATCCGGCGTAAGCCGCAACAGCACCTGCGCTTTGCCCCGCTAACATACTGTTTGCCTCGGTTACATAAACCAAATTTTCCTGCTTAGGCAGTAAAAATGCCGAGAGTGAGAAGCTATTGGCTAAGCTGCCATTTACATTTTTACCCGTGGCTATATTTGTTTTGTAAATGGGGTTATTGTAGTCAAAAGAGGCCCATGTTTGATCTGAAGGAGGGTCGATTTTTAGTGCTGCATTTAATTTCGTATCGCCAACATTCACAAAAACCTCCGGACGTATCGCCTTTCCGTCAGATAGCTTAAAATACCATCCATTTCCAGACCTGCTTGCCTTGAGCCACATCGTGTTCTTTACAACTGTCAAATTCTTAATGCTATCTGTCCATTGTGTAAGCACCGAATTTGCGGTTTGTTTATCAAAAGCTACCCGCGTACTGTCGGAGAGCTTTTTAAAAATTCTAGCTTTTTTCAAAAATTCAGCCTGTACACCGCCATGCAAATCTTCGTCAATTGGATTAATATCAAACCCTCCTGCTTGCAACACTAAGACAGTTTTAACGTTAGATTGGGCTGCTTGTATTGCAGCCGCAACTGCAGCATTCCCATTTCCAATCACTAAAACATCCGGACGAAGCGTCTGCGCATTCGCAAAAAAAACACCAAAGAGAAGGGGTAATAAGAGACTTTTCTTCATCTTCTAAAACAAATAGTTTTTATTAAGGATACAACATTTTACTGTAATGATAAGAAGTTTTAGTCGTGTTTGCTATATTTATACTTCCATGCGTCCATAAACTATTATGCCAAATACTAGAATTCCGTACATTTTTAACCGACAAAAGACCTTCCACTACACCCTAAGGACCACTAATGCTTTACACCGTATTGAGACGTTAAAAAGGCTTAAATCTACCATCAAGAAATACGAACCACAGATCTACAGTGCCCTAAGCAAGGACTTAAGGAAGAGCGAGTTTGAGTCGGCCGTTACCGAATTGATTATCACTTACAGTGAAATTGATTACGCGGTAAGCAACCTTAGGCATTGGATGGCGCCACGACGCATTGGAAAGAGTTTGAGTAACCCTTTTGCTAAAAATCGAATTTATTACGAACCTAAAGGAGTTTGCTTAATCATTGCACCATGGAATTACCCATTTCAATTGGTCATGGCACCTTTGATTTCTGCTGTTGCGTCGGGCAATTGCGTAATGGTTAAACCTTCGGAAATTAGCGGCAACACCAGCGCCGTTATTGCCAAAGTACTATTAGAAGTGTTCGATGAACAAGAAGTCGCTTGTATTGAAGGCCCCGCTTCGGCATCTACTGAGTTGCTCGCTTTACCTTTCGACCATATTTTTTTCACCGGGAGTACCGCAATTGGCAAAGTAGTGATGGAAGCTGCTGCTAAAAACTTGAGTTCGGTGACATTAGAATTAGGAGGAAAATCTCCGGTAATCGTTGATGGCAATAGCAACCTTCAAAAAGCAGCCAAGAAAATAGCTTGGGGCAAGCTAGTAAATTGCGGGCAGACCTGCATTGCTCCAGACTATGCTTTAATTCACGAAGACAAGATTGATGAATTTATTGGGCTTTATAAACAGTTTGCTACGGAATTGTACTTCAAATCAGACGAGGCTGTAGACAAAAGAGTTTACGGCAAAATCATCAATAAAAAGCATTACAACAGATTAAAAAGTTTAATTGAGGATGCAATGGAAAAAGGGGCTAGAATAAACTGGGGCGGTAAAATGGAGGAAAGTGAGCAAACCATTAACCCGGTGATTTTAACCCAAGTTAGCGAGGAAAGCGAGATAATGCGGGAGGAAATTTTTGGTCCTATTTTGCCTATTTTCCCTTACAAAACAACTGAAGAAGCCATAAACTTCATTAATAAACGCCCAAAACCTTTGGCGCTTTATATTTTTAGTAACAACGATAAAAACGTTGATAAAATCATAAAAAACACCAGTTCGGGAGGTGCTTGTATAAATGATGTCTTAATTCATTTGGCTAATCCAAAATTACCTTTTGGTGGCGTAAACCATAGTGGTATGGGAAGTAGTCACGGCTTTTTTGGTTTCAAAAACTTTTCGCATGAGCGTACCGTGGTTAAGCAGCGAGCTATCGATTTTAACTCGCTAATTTATCCACCTTATCAAAATAAAAGCTGGGTGTTAAAGATGCTAGAAAAAATCATGTAACATGAAAATATACGCATTCCGTTACCAGTGGAAAAGCAAAATACCCTTAATGCTAGGATAGAGGGGAGCATTAAGGGTGTCAAAAGAAAAATGAATTTTCAGCTAATTAGCACAGATGTCATGGTTAGCGAACCCCCAACGGGTTTATCGTTAAAAAACATCGCTTGCTCGCCTTCTTTTTGTAAACCTAGCGTGTACATTAAAGGCAAATAATGCTCCGGTGTTGGTATGCCCAAAAGGACCTCGCTACCCATATTTTGGTAGTTAATTAAAGCTTCGTGATTTTTGTTTGCAATAGCAATCTTAAATTTCTCGTTAGCTTCAACCGCCCAATCATAACCGCCGCCGTTAATCATCTCCCAGCTCATCATCCGCAGGTTGTGTACCATGTTACCACTTCCTAAAATTAGCACCCCTTTTTCACGCAATGCGGATAGTTGTTTTGCTAAATCGTAGTGATATTGCGCACCCTTGGTATAATCCATACTCAATTGCAATACCGGAATGTTAGCCTCTGGGTACATATGCCTTATTACCGTCCAAGCGCCGTGATCTAAACCCCAATCGTGGTCTAGCTCTACCTGAGCAGTGCTAATGAGTTTTGCCGTCTCAGTCGCCAGTTGGGGGTGCCCCGGTGCTGGATACTGAACATCAAACAATGCTTGCGGAAAGCCGCCGAAATCGTGTATTGTAGGCGGCGCATCCATTGCCGTAATTTTTGTGCCGTTAGTAAACCAGTGCGCCGAAACCACCAACACTGCTGATGGCGTCGCAATTTGCTGCGCAACGTCTTTCCATGAATTGCTAAACTCGTTAATCTCTATGCCATTCATTGGCGAGCCGTGTCCCATAAATAAAATGGGCATCTTATCGCTTGCCGACAAAGAAGAGGTAAACTGTTTAAATTGATTTAAAGTATTCATTTTGAGTTAAAAAAATAATCCCGAGCTAGTCGGGATCAAATAATATTATTTAGCGGGTGCAAATTGCAAATTTAGCGTAATGTTCACGTCCTTGCCTACACCCATCCCTGTGGGATCATAGTTGATTTTGTAATCCAAGCGGTTAATTTTGGCTGTGGCTAAAAATCCAGCTTTGCTGCCTCCTTTTTGATCTTTGGCAATACCGCCAAATATCACGTCAAACTTCACTGACTTGGTAACATCGCGGATGGTTAAATTACCCACTAGAGCGTAGGTATTGCCTCTAACTTTTTTGAAAGATGTACTTTCGAAACTCATTTGCGGATATTTCTCTGCGTTGAAAAAATCATCCGTTTTTAAGTGATTGTCACGCATTTCAACGCTAGTATTAATACTTGCAACATCTACGGTAAAGTTTATCTTCGCATCGCTAAAATCTTCTTTTGTAGATACAACTTCCCCATTAAACTTTTTGAAAGATCCATCTACAAACGAAATACCCGAATGTTTAACGGAAAAATTCACAAACGAATGCATCGGATCAGTAGTCCATTTGGTTTGCGCAAAAGTAGCCAAGCTCACACTTGTCGCTAATAGAAATAAGAATAATTTTTTCATAATAATATCTCCTAATGATTTAATTTCGAACTTAAGACAAAGGTAAAACAGCCAAACGGCTAAAATGTTGATGTATGATAAGAAAGGAAAATTAGATCTTATCCAAGGTTCTTCGTTCTGTTTGTTGCTTAAAAACCGAAGGAGTTAAGCCCGTTTCCTTTTTAAACTGAGCAGAAAAATGAGCTACACTGCTGTAGTTTAATTGAAAAGCGATTTCACTAAGCGAAAGCTCGCCATAGCTGATCAACTCTTTTGCCCGCTCCACCTTTTGTTTGATATAAAATTTTTCTATAGTACTTTCCTTTTCCTGAGAAAAAGTAGCTGCTAATAAGGTATAATCAGTCTGCAGCTTTTCGGTTAAATAGGCGGAGAGATTTATTTTTAAGGGCGAGTGATTATAGTGTACCAATTCTATTATAGCAGCTTTAATTTGATTAACTAGCGCTTGCTTTCTATCTTCAATTAGCTCAAACCCTATCGCTTTGAGGTCGATGGTAAGCGCTTGATGTAGAGGCTGTGGTAGCACTTCATTTTCTAACTCCACTTCGCCCAAAGCAATACTTTTTAAAGGTAAATGATGTTTATCCATTATCCCCTCAACAGCCATTATACAGCGGTTGCAAACCATATTTTTGATGTAGAGTTTCATCATCACTAAGGTAACCAATAAAACTTAGGGCAAAAAACGGAGGCTCATAAATCAACATTTAACAGACAATGAGATCTAATCTTTTTTAAATAACTTAGCGAAAAATCGTACTTAAATGAGAAAAATACTACTATTCTGTTGTTTGTTGTGGACGAGCATCGCCTATGGCGCCAAACCAAAACACCAATATGTAAAAATTACTACGGAAAAGGGTGAGTGTATCATTAAATTATACAACGAAACACCTTTGCACCGCGATAATTTCTTGAAACTAGTAAAGGAGGGTTATTATAACGGAACCATTTTTCATCGAGTAATAAAAGAATTTATGATCCAGGGCGGAGACCCCGACTCCAAAACAGCAAGCCCCGAGGCTATGTTGGGCAACGGCGGCCCTCAATACACCATTCAAGCCGAGTTTAGAGATAGCTTGTTTCACAAAAAGGGTGTGTTAGCTGCTGCAAGAGAGGGAGACAATATCAATCCGGAGAGAGCCTCGAGCGGCAGTCAGTTCTACTTGGTACAGGGTAAAACTTTTACTGATGAACAATTGGCCACACTTGAACAACGCCGGTTAAAACACAAAATACCCAACTATCAAAAAGAAGTATACAAAACCATTGGGGGAACACCTCATTTAGACAGATCCTACACGGTTTACGGCGAAATTGTTAAGGGTATTGATTTGGTTGACACCATTGCGGGCGTAGCAACTGGCAAGGCAAATCGACCGACTGGCGATATAAAGATGACAGTGAGCATCCTTAAAAAAAGAGAAGCCAAAAAATTAGAAAAAGAGTTGAATAAAATACAGAAAGTTAGTTAATGAAAATTATATCGTACAACGTAAACGGCATTCGTGCGGCCGCAACAAAAGGCTTGTTTAATTGGTTACAGGCTACCGATGCGGATATGGTTTGTTTACAGGAAGTGAAAGCTTTAAAAGAACAAATTCCCGACATACTAGCTCTTATCGAACATTTAGGCTACCACCATTATTGGTTTCCGGCAGAGAAAAAAGGCTATAGTGGCGTTGCTATTTTCAGCAAAATTAAGCCAAACCACGTTGAATACGGCTGCGGCGAACCTTGGATTGATGCAGAAGGGCGTGTTTTAAGAGCTGATTTCGATGATTTTTCGCTAATGAGCCTATACCTTCCTTCGGGATCTAGCGGCGATGAGCGCCAAGCTAAAAAGTACGAGTTCCTGAATTTTTTTAATGGGTATATTGCCCAGCTTAAGCAAACTCTTCCAAATTTGATTATCTCTGGTGATTACAACATTTGCCATAGAGCGATTGATATTCACAATCCGAAATCTAATGCGAAGTCTTCTGGATTTTTGCCTGAAGAACGCGAATGGATGGAGATGTTTATGAATAGCGGTTTCACCGATTCGTTTAGACATTTTAACCCAGACCCACATCATTATACGTGGTGGAGTTACCGTGCTGGTGCCCGCGGCAAGAACCTGGGTTGGCGTATCGACTACCATTTAACCTCAAAACCCATGGATAGTCGGTTAAAAAATGTTCGGATTTTACCTGATGCGTTACATAGCGACCATTGCCCAATTTTATTGGAGATAGAATAGCATTAAAGTTTTGATGAAACAGTAGTTTCAACGAGCCTTTTTATCCAACACCGTAGCCTATGCTTATTACCAACATCAAAGCTTTAGTTGGGGTCCATCCCAAAGAAATCAAGTTTCTTCGCGGCAATGCGTTGCACAAGCTCCCAATTTTAGAAAATGCTTGGTTGCGGGCAGAAAACGGCTTGATCAAAGAGTTTGGCTTAATGGAAGATTTGCCTACAAAGCTACTCGCGAATGAGCCGCAACTACCAGCAGCAGGAAAATTTGTATTGCCCACTTGGTGCGACAGCCATACTCACATTGTTTTTGCCGCTTCGCGGGAAGAAGAGTTTGCGCTTAAAATTGCCGGCAAAACTTACGAAGAAATTGCCGCCGCCGGCGGCGGAATTTTGAACTCGGCCAACAAACTGCAAAAGGCCAGTGAAGATGAGCTTTACGAAAGCGCCGCTAATCGTTTAACAGAAATGATTAAATTAGGCACTGGTGCTATCGAGATTAAGAGCGGTTACGGATTGACGGTAGAGAGCGAATTGAAAATGTTAAAGGTGATTAAGCGCCTAAAAGAGTATTTTCCTATACCTATTAAAGCTACTTTGTTGGCCGCTCATGCGTTTCCTGTTGAATTTAAGGATAACCACCGCGGGTATCTCGATCTAATTATTACCGAGCTGTTACCCAAGGTCGCAGACCAAAATTTAGCGGATTATATCGATGTTTTTTGTGAAAAAGGTTTTTTCTCTTTAACAGAAACCGAAGAAATTTTAATTGCTGCAGCCAAGTACAATTTAAAACCAAAAATACATGCCAACCAGCTATCCGTGTCTGGAGCGGCAGAATTGGGCATTAAACACCAAGCCATATCGGTTGACCATTTGGAGGAAACCAATGAAATTACGCTAAGCACTTTAGGTACAAGCAATACCATTGCAACACTACTTCCTTCGTGTTCGTTTTATATCAACATTCCATTTGCAAATGCAAGAGGGCTTATTGCCAACAACGCAATTATTGCACTTGCTACAGATTACAACCCTGGCTCTACCCCTTCTGGAAATATGAATTTTGTGGTATCGTTGGCCTGTATTAAACAAAAAATGCTGCCAGAGCAAGCCATTAATGCTGCAACACTTAACGGCGCTGCAGCCATGGAAATTAGCGCCGAAATTGGCAGTATCTCGGTAGGGAAACGAGCCAATTTTTTCATTACAAAACCCATGAGCTCGTTAGCTTTTCTACCTTACAGCTTCGGCCAAAGTCAGATAGAAACCGTAATTTTAAATGGAGAAATTTATCATGGCTAGTTTCCGAATTTTTACGCAGGGCGATATCTTATCTTTCGTTACCCAAAGAGGTGGCGAGAAAAAACTGGGTGAATGCGTTGCTTGGCTTCAAGACAGTTTGACAAAACAACTTACTGTAAAGTCTATCCAAAAATCTACCGCTAAATTTGTGTTGCTAGGCATTCCGGAAGATGTTGGTGTGCGTGCCAACCTCGGATTGGGTGGTGCAAATACGGCTTGGCCTGTTGCGTTAAAAGCCTTTTTGAATACGCAAGAAAATCGTTTTTTAAAAGGTGCAGATATTTTGATTTTAGGAGAATTTCTGATCGAAGAGCCGAAAGACACATCCGTATCACAGTTACGAGCATTAGTTAGCCGCATTGATGATTTAGTGTATCCAATCATAGAAATAATTGTTGCTGCCGGAAAAATTCCTATTGTAATTGGCGGCGGTCATAACAATGCTTTCCCGCTACTTAAGGGTTTAAGTTTAGCGAAGGCGCAAAAGGTAGCTGCCGTCAATATAGACGCCCATGCAGATTTGCGCAGCACCGAAGAAGGCAGGCATAGCGGAAACGGCTTCAGCTATGCTGTTGAACAAGGCTATTTAAAAGATTACCGCATTTTCGGCTTGCACCAAAATTATGCAAGCAATGCTCAACTGTTACATCTCGATAAAAACAAGAGCGTAAAAGCTGTTTATTTCGACGATCTTCTTCTTTCCAGTCAGAGTGCTGCCGAAACATTCAAAGCGTTTTCAGAAGGCTTAAAATCGCCTTGCGGATTAGAAATAGATTTAGATAGTATCGCAGGACTACTTTCGAGCGCAGGAAGTGGCACAGGCTTCGATTTAGACGAAATTAGGCGGCTCCTTTTGAGCAACACCTTCAAGTTCGATTATTTGCATGTTTGCGAAGGCGCAAGCAAATTAAATGATGGTAGGACAGATGCATCCATTGGAAAAAGTATTGCTTACCTTGTTACAGATTTTATCAAGAGTTATAGCTCTTCGTCTTCGTAACGTTCCGCAGCCTTAAGCATAATCTCTATATCAGCCAACTCTTGTGCTGTAAGTGGCTCCTCCTGCTCTTGCAACTCAAAAACTGTAATCAGTGTCTCTTCGTAATGTTTTGCAGAAGTTATTTTGAAATCCTGATCCATGATTTTTATGTTTAGCTACTTTACAAAAGTATAAATTTGTTTTGGGCTTATGCACAAATCTAGCTTTATATCGCCTAAATGTACATCTTTAATGCTTTTTATAGGGTCAAACAGAGCAACTCCAACCTTAAATGCTGTTCTACCTGCCAAGAACCGATCATAAAAACCTTTACCATACCCCACTCTATAACCTTGCTCATCAAAAGCTAATAATGGCACCAACACTAAATCTATTTCCCCTTCATAAAACTCCTTAGTTTTAGGCTCGGGTATCTCAAATTTTCCAGATACTAAATCGGCCTTGCCTAAATACGGATGGTTAGACATGGTATGCGTACTGAAATTGGATTTCGAAACGACGATAGTAATTTCTGGATGATGCTTTTCGAGCCAATCTATCATTAAAAAAGTGTTGGGTTCTCTATTTTTAACAATAGGCAAAAAGAAATGCACGCTTCTAAAGCTACTAAAGTCAATAGTTGTAAACTGCTCCAACAACAGGTTGTTTAAAGCCTCGAATTCATTGTCGCTCAAGGTCGCTCGCCTTTGCAAAACCTCCTTTCTAACTTGTGCTTTTAACATTTCCTCTACTTATTGACTTACTAAGATAAAAAAATGGCCTTAGAAAAATCTAAAGCCATCTCTCAAATGTTTTTAAGAATTATTTTACACGCTCAACGTATTCGCCAGTACGTGTATCTACTTTAATTTTATCACCTTGGTTAACAAACAAAGGAACTTTAACTTCTACGCCATTTTCTAAAGTGGCTGCTTTTAATGCATTTGTAGAAGTATCACCTTTAACCGCAGGCTCAGAATAAGTAATTTCAAATTCAGCAAAGTTTGGTAACTGGGCCATAATTGGCTCGTCACTTTCAATAGAGACCAAAATGTTCATTCCTTCTTTTAAGAACTTGATTGCGGTTCCGAAAAGATCTTTAGACACGTTAAACTGTTCGTAAGTGTTGTTATCCATTACTACTAAGAAATCGCCATCTTCATATAAATACTGATAATCGTTAGTTTCTACTCTGCAAATTTCCACCACCTCGTCGGTGTTCATTCTTGCCTCTACAATTCTACCCGATTTGATATTACGAAACTTACCAGTATAAAACGCACCGCCTTTACCTGGTGTACGGTGATTCCACTCATCAACAGTAACCAATTCGCCGTTAAAACGTAAGATGTTTCCTGTTTTTATTTCTGATGCTTTTGCCATAACAATTTAAATGCTCTTTTATAGTCTCTGTTTTAAAGTCGCAAGGTAAAAACAATTTTTAAAATTTCCCTGAAAAAAAGATGGCTTCGGGAACCACTCCGAAGCCACAATCAACCTAAACCTAAAACTAAACTATGAAAATTTATTTTTATCTTTAACGTAATCACTTCCTCTATTATTATCCTTTAATTTCAATAAAGGTCAAGTAATGATTTTCGTATATTTTTTTATTTAATAACTACTGTAAATTTCTCTTCCGAGCCGTAGTTTTCTATTACCGAAACCGAACTAAATTTTGTTCTTTTTTCGTGCCGCAAAAGTATGGACTATTTTTGAATTACACAATAGTCTTTTAAAAAAAGTTTATTTTATCACTCCATTTCTATTTAAACGGCGTTTTAATGTCTGAATATGATAAAAATATTACGATTTGTAGTCGGAAATGTAGATCTGCTTTTCACAAAAATCGTACTCATAGCGTTGGTTTGAGCCTACAAGTACTAAGCGATTTTTTGCAAATCGATCCACTAAACTAAGGTACCAATCTGTGCCCTGATTATCTAAATTTGAGGTAGGCTCATCGAGTGCCAAAATTGCTGACTGCGAGCAAAAAGCTAGGGCAAGCTTTGTACGTTGTTTCATGCCCGAAGAGAAATATTTCAATGGTTTGTCTTCCGCTTTATGCAAGGCCAACAAATCCAAAACCGCAGGGGCATCTAACCCATCTCGGTATTTTTTAAACTTAAAATGAAAATCTATGGTTTCTTGTAGGGTAAACTCCTCAATCAAATCCAAATAAGGCGCAGCAAAGCTGATGTAATTGAAGATTTGCTCTGGATACAGTTCTTTCTCTTCTTTATAAACTATAGCGCCTTCTGAGGGCGTTAAATTGCCCAACAGCACGCTCAATAAAGTAGACTTGCCGGAACCATTAGGTCCTAAAATGGCATATTTCTCTCCAAAATTAAGGGTATAGTCGATTTTTCTAAAAATCCATTCCTTATTAAATCTTCTACCTAAGTTGTTGAGTATTATTTGCATTGCATTAGTTCCCTGAACCAAATCCTCTCATTACCCCTCGGTTAGAGTTACGGATAAAATCTACAATCTCGTCTCTAATCTCTGTAGGTTGAAAATCAGCCTCTATCACATCTAATGCTTTAGTTACATTATTATTCTTCACAAAAAGTACGCGGTAAATCTCTTGGATTTCATTAATTTCTTCGGATGAATAACCCCTTCTGCGTAAACCTACTGAGTTAATGCCTACATAAGAAAGTGGTTCTCTAGCCGCCTTTACATACGGGGGCACGTCTTTCCGCACCAAAGATCCGCCAGTTACAAATGCGTGCGAACCTACCTTAACAAATTGGTGAATAGCCACCAAGCCCGCCAATACTACGTTATCACCAATGGTCACGTGGCCTGCCAAAGTGGTGCTATTAGAGAAAATACAATTATCGCCAACCAAACAATCATGCGCAATGTGCGAATAAGCTTGTATTAGACAGTTTTTGCCTATAACAGTTCTCCATTTATCACTTGTTCCGCGATTAACGGTTACACACTCCCTAATTGTGGTGTTATCGCCAATTTCGGCAGTGGTTACTTCTCCTTTAAACTTCAAATCTTGCGGTACGCCAGAAATTACTGAACCCGGAAAAACTCGACAATTTTTGCCAATTCTAGCGCCATCCATAATGACTACGTTGGATCCTATCCAAGTGCCTTCGCCTATTTCAACATCTTTATGAATAACTGCAAAGGGTTCAACAACTACGTTGTCGGCAATTTTTGCTTGCGGGTGTATGTATGCTAGGGGTTGTATCATTTTGATGTATCGCTTTCTTTAACCTTTACAATTTGAGCCATCATTTCGGCTTCAACTACTATCTTATCTCCTACCATACCAACGCCTTTCATTTGTGCGATACCTCTTCTAATTGGCTCCACCAAATCACATCTAAATACAATGGTGTCGCCAGGCAACACTTGTGCTCTAAACCTTACGTTATCAATTTTAAGGAAGTAAGTTAAATAATTCTCTGGATCCTCTACTGTGCTTAGCACCAAAATTCCACCAGTTTGAGCCATGGACTCAATTTGAATTACACCTGGAAAAACAGGAGCTCCTGGGAAGTGTCCTTTAAAAAACTCTTCGTTCATGGTAACGTTTTTTACGCCCACAACGTGGTTTTTAGTAAGCTCTAATACCTTATCTACAAACAAAAAAGGCTGTCTGTGAGGTAATATTTTCATGATGTCTACCACGTCATAAAGTGGCGTTGCGTTTACATCGTAAACGTGTACTTTTTTCTTAGATTTCTCTTTTCTAATAGCAGCTTTTATTTTCTTAGCAAAGGCTACATTTGCTGCATGCCCAGGCCTTGCAGCCATAATATGGCCTTTCAAATGCATGCCAGCCAACGCTAAATCTCCAATCATATCAAGCAATTTGTGACGAGCTGGCTCGTTTTGATGACGCAACTGCATGTTGTTTAAAATGCCTTGCGGCGCAATATCTATTTCATCTCTATTAAAAATTTTAGCTAAATGCTGTAATTCATCTTTAGAAACTTCTTTATCTACAATTACAATGGCGTTATTTAGATCTCCACCTTTAATTAAATTATGTTGCAATTGATATTCTAGTTCATGCAAAAAGCAGAACGTACGGCTTGAGGCAATCTCTTTTTTAAACTCTCCAATAGATGTAATACCTGCATGCTGACTGCCCAATACCGGAGAATTGTAATCAATCATACATGTAAAACGATAATCATCAAGTGGCATCGCAACAATTTCTACTTGTCTATCTGGCTCAGTATAAGTGATGTTATGAGGAATAGTAAAATATTCTCTATCTGCATCTTGCACGGTATTACCAACAGATTCTAGAACTTCCACAAACTTAATGGAGCTACCATCCATAATCGGCGTTTCTGGGCCATCAACCTTTACTAGGACATTATCTAAATCCATACCCACTAAAGACGCCATCACGTGCTCAATGGTGCTAACACTAGCGCCATTTTGCGTAATAGTGGTTCCTCTAGCTGTATCGGTTACATTGTCGCAATCCGCATCAATAATTGGTTGGCCAGGCAAATCTACGCGTTGAAACTTGAACCCGTGATTTACTGGTGCGGGACAAAAAGTTAAAGTTACATTAGCGCCTGTGTGTAATCCAACGCCCTTAAGTGATACCTCGCTCTTTATTGTTTTTTGCTTAACGTTCATTATTTGTTTGTGTTGTAATATTTTGTACTAAAGCATTTAACTCTGCAATTTTTCGTTCCATTTCTCTCATCTTCTTATCTACCTCTGGAAGTCTTTTGAAAATTACCGTAGCCCGCATCCACTCCTTAAGCGGTTGTGCCGGACTACCGTGCCATTGTTTATTTTCTTCTGTATTGAAATTTATTCCTGCCTGCGCACCTACCTGTGTGCCTCTTCCCAATGTTAAATGACCAGCCACACCTACTTGCCCCCCAAGCACAGCGTTACTGCCTAACTTTGTACTGCCCGAGATGCCTGTTTGCGCTGCAATAACAGAGTGCGAACCTACATCAACATTGTGCGCAATCTGGATCAAGTTATCTAATTTTACCCCTTTACGGATAAAGGTTGAACCCATTGTAGCACGATCTATGGCTGTATTGGCTCCAATTTCCACATCGTCTTCTATAACAACGTTTCCAATTTGCGCAATCTTATTGTACGAACCATCTTTTTGTGGTGCAAAGCCAAATCCATCACTACCAATTACAGTATTAGAGTGTATAACTACTCTGTCTCCCAACACACATTCTTTATATACTTTTACCCCTGGATGTAAAACACAATCTGCTCCAACTTTACTATTTACACCCACAAAACTTTGGGGTAATAGTTGCGTATTATCGCCAATTATAGCACCCTCTTCTACTACGCAAAATGGACCAACATAAACGTTTGCACCAATTTTAGCACTTGGATGAATGAAAGACGGCTCCTGAATTCCTGTTCTTCTTTGCGAAAGGCTGATGGCTTCATTATATTTATCCAAAAGGATTGAGAATGCGCTATATGGATTATCTACCCTAACTAGCGTACAGGTAAATTCCTGGGTAGCGACAAAATCTTTTGAAACAATTACAACCGAAGCATTGGTTGTATATAGGTGATGTTCGTACTTTGGGTTCGATAAAAAACAAAGAGAACCTTCTACGCCTTCTTCAATCTTAGAAAGTGTACTAACTTTAGCGTTTTCATCACCTTCTACGGTTCCGTTTAAAAATTCGCCTATCTGCTTGGCAGTAAATTGCATTTTACAAAGTTAAATGTTAAAATGATATGAACAAATTGTGAGGCACCTGTAAATAGTCCTCACTTGAACAATTATTCTATTCTTTTTAATCGAGGTCAACTAAACACCTCTAACGTAGCATAATATATGTTTTTCTACTGTTTTATCTAAAGATTCTAAATTAGATAAATCTGACGCTTTAGCGATGTCTGTAAGCTCACCCGTCTTCATTAAAATGTTAATATTGCTACTAGTAGCGTTGTAAGCACGATTTTTTATCTTGTCGGTAAACACAAAATATCTCAGTTCATGCGTACCTACACCAAGTTTGCTCATCGCCGAAACCGATAGCGCTTCCACACGTTCAGCAGCAGGAGCTTCGTTCGTAATCTCTACCTTGTACAGCTTTCTATAGTTCAGCATTTGACACAGTCTAGCAAGTATTGGGTCGTCGTTGTCGGCCCAAACTTTAACAGATGCGTAGATATCTTGATCGTCTAATTTAGAAAACTGCAATAAGTGGATAGGCTCCAAGAAAAAATTCTCGCCGTTTACGTCTTTAGTTAAAAAGTGTTGTAAAGCTGGGGTTGCAAACAGCGATTTGCCTTTTGCGGTCAGCTCTTTCGCTCGTTCCAAAATCTTTACTAATAATTGTTCTCCGGCTACCACAGTTTTATGTAAATAAACTTGCCAATACATTAGTCTTCTGGCAATCAAAAACTTTTCTACCGAATAAATTCCTTTCTCTTCAACTACCAATTGATCGTCAACAATGTTGAACATTTTTATTATTCGATCAAAACTAATTACACCTTCGCTTACGCCAGTGTAAAAGCTATCGCGATTTAAATAATCCATGCGATCTAAATCAACCTGACCAGAAATCAATTGACAGAAGAATTTACGATGATATTTACCTTTAAAAATCTCGATGGCTGTAGTTAACTTCCCATCGAACTCATCGTTTAACTTGTTCATCATTAACAAAGAAATATCCTCGTGCTTAATTTCTCTAACTAAAGTGTGTTCTAAAGCGTGAGAAAATGGTCCATGCCCAATATCATGAAGTAAAATGGCTATAGTTGCCGCTTCCTCTTCTTCGGCACTAATTTGATGACCTTTGCTTTTTAACACTTCTATGGCTAAACTCATGAGATGCATAGCGCCCAGAGCATGATGAAAACGAGTGTTTAGAGCTCCTGGATATACGATATGCGTCATTGCCAACTGCTTAATATATCTTAAGCGCTGAAAATAACGATGAGAAATTAAGTCGAAAACTAATGCTGAAGGTATGGTAATGAACCCATAAACAGGGTCGTTAATGATTTTCTTTTTGTTCAATTTTTAAAAATAAATATACGGTACAAAAATTGCTAATTTTATCGACAGTAAAAAAGCAATGCGCTTTTTAATACTTTAATTTACACAAAAACGATATAAAATGCAGGATACAAAGATATTATGGGCTGATGATGAGATAAACTTGCTTAAACCACATATTTTATTGCTGAACGAAAAAGGATACGCTGTTAGCACATTTACAAATGGCAACGACGCGTTAGAGGCGTTTGGAAATGAACATTTTGATTTAGTTTTCTTGGACGAAAACATGCCGGGATTAACAGGCCTTGAAACGCTTTCGGCGATTAAAAATATACGCTCTGATGTGCCGGTTGTACTAATTACAAAGAGTGAAGAAGAGAATTTGATGGAGGATGCTATTGGTTCCAAAATCGATGACTATTTAATAAAACCAGTGAACCCGAAGCAAGTTTTGTTGACGATTAAAAGGCTAATAGACAACAAACGCTTGGTAAGCGCAAAAACATCTTCAGCATACCAGCAAGACTTTAGAAACATTGGGATGACCCTAAACGACAAGCTTAGCTACCAAGAGTGGGTTGATGTATACAAAAAATTAGTTTTTTGGGAGTTAGAACTGGAAAAATTGGACGACCCCCAAATGCATGAAATTTTAACGATGCAAAAAGCAGAAGCCAATATGCAGTTTTCCAAATTCGTTGAAAACAATTACATCGACTGGATCAATGGTAGCACAGATGCACCTTTGTTTTCTCATGAGTTAATGAAGAAAAAAGTTTTCCCTTTGGTGAATAACACAACACCGGTATTTTTCATTTTAATAGATAACTTAAGATACGATCAATGGAAAATAATTAATCCATTAATTTCAGAACATTTTAGATTAGACGAAGAAGAAACGTACTCGAGTATTTTGCCTACTGCTACTCAGTATGCTAGAAATGCTATTTTCTCTGGTTTGACACCGTTAGATATGGAAAAAAAGTTTCCTTCATTATGGCAAAACGACGATGACGAAGGGGGAAAAAATTTACATGAAGAAACTTTTTTGGATGAGCAAATTAAGCGAAGCTTAAGAAAGGATTGTAAGTTTAGCTACCACAAAATTTTAACTTTTGACCAAGGCAAAGACCTGGTAGAACAGGTAAATAATTTGATGCATAATGAACTAAATGCTGTTGTTTTTAATTTTGTAGATATGCTTTCGCATGCCCGTACAGACATGCAAATGATTAGAGAATTGGCCAACGATGATGCCGCCTACCGATCACTCACTTTGTCGTGGTTTGAGCATTCTCCATTACTAGATCTAATTAAAAAATTGTCGCAACAACGCGTTAAATTAGTAATTACTACCGACCATGGAACAATACGTGTAAAAAATCCAAGTAAAGTTATTGGCGATAGAAGCACAAACACCAACTTGCGTTATAAACAAGGCAGAAATTTAAACTTTAACCCAAAAGAGGTCTTTCAGATAAAAAATCCTCACGAGGCTAAATTGCCGAAGATAAACATTAGCTCAAACTACATTTTTGCTAAAGAAGATCAATACTTTGTTTACCAAAATAACTACAACCAATTTGTGAATTATTATAACGAAACCTTCCAACATGGTGGTATCTCTATGGAAGAAATGATTATTCCAATCGTTACTTATATTAACAAGTAGAATGCAAATTACAATCAATTCGTTAACGGAGCTTCCAAAAGTAGCTCAGTCCTTAATCAGTTATGCTGGAGAAAGTAGCTTTTTCATTTTTGAAGGAGATATGGGTGCCGGAAAAACAACCTTTATAAAAACTTTCTGCGAAGTTTTAGGTGTAAAAGACGTAGTGAGCAGC
Source organism: Pedobacter sp. (assembly GCA_045629525.1). GTDB lineage: Bacteria > Bacteroidota > Bacteroidia > Sphingobacteriales > Sphingobacteriaceae > Pedobacter. The sequence continues at coordinate 308,796 of JAZQRH010000019.1, read as the reverse complement.
CCTACTTTTTCTATTGTAAATGAGTATGTAGGCAATAGCGGACCTATTTATCATTTTGATTTTTACAGGCTAAAATCTGTGAGAGAAGCCTATGATATTGGCTACGAAGAATACTTTTACAGCGGTGCTATATGTTTAATTGAATGGCCATCCAAGGTAGAAGAATTATTGCCAGACGAATACGTAAAGGTACAAATTACTGTTACCGATGCGGAACAACGAACATTTGACTTCGCGAAAATCTCGTAGCAAAGTACTCATACCATTATCATAATTTTTGTATCTTCAAATCTCAAACTATAATGTAACTAAATGGCTAATGGACTAAGAGATGGCATGGCTGAAATTGCTAAACGTGGTTTAATGCAAACCCAAGAGGCAATATTGGAGACTGGAAGAAAAAGAAATAGTCTGTATATCGGTATTCCAAAAGAAACTTCTTACCAAGAGTGTAGAATTGCCTTAACGCCGCTTTCTGTGGCCTTGTTGGTTAATAATGGTCACAAGGTGATATTGGAAAGTGGTGCCGGAGAAGGGGCAAATTTTAGCGACAGAGACTACAGCGAACAGGGTGCACAAATTTCTCCTGACACTAAAGATGTTTGGGCAGCCGACATTATTGTGAAGATTGCGCCACCAACGCTCCAAGAAATTGGCATGATGCACAAAGGGCAAACCTTGATCTCTGCCTTGCAAATTGGAACGTTAAAAGCAGAAACTTTAAAAGCTTTACTGGCTAAAAAAATAAATGCCCTTTGTTTCGAAAACTTGCGTGACGAAGGAAGTGTGCTGACGGTGGTGCGTGCTATGAGCGAAATTGTAGGGGCAACATCAATCTTTATCGCGGCCGAATACTTAAGCAGCACTTTTGGTGGTAAAGGCTTAATGCTTGGCGGATTTACAGGCGTGCCTCCTACAGAAATTGTAATTTTAGGCGCTGGCACTGTTGGTGAATATGCTGCCCGTACAGCGCTTTCTTTAGGTGCTGAAGTGAAAGTGTTCGACAGCTCTATTTTTAAGCTCAGAAGGTTGCAAAACAACCTCGGAAGTCGAGTTTTCACTTCGGTTATGCAACCTATTGTGCTAGCGAAGGCAATAACCACTTGCGACGTGGTTATTGGCGCAATTAGATCCGATCATGGCCGTAGTCCATGCGTGGTAATGGAAGAAACAGTTTCAAAAATGAAACCTTACTCTGTAGTAGTAGACGTAAGCATTGACCAAGGAGGCTGCTTTGAAACTTCGGAAGTTACCGACCATAAAAATCCTACATTCATAAAGCATGGTGTTACACATTATTGCGTACCTAATATTGCATCGAGAGTGCCAAGAACAGCTTCTTACGCTTTAACTAATATATTTGCACCAATTTTAGTGGACATTGGTGACATGGGCGGCCTCATGAATATGGTTTGGAACAAGCCGGGTATTCGAGATGCATTATATTGTTATCAAGGACATTTAACCAACAAAGACCTAGCTACTATGTTTAATCTACCTCATAAAGATTTAGAACTATTAGTACTTTCAAACCAATAAACATGAATAAATTCCTTTCCGCTCTTTTAATCGCTCTTAGCGCCCTATCATCTTATGCCCAAAATGAACCAAATAAACATGGCCTAAAGGTGGTAAATAACTACAAATTATATCAAAAGGATGTGGCTAAAAATCCTGACTTAGAATTGGTAGAGATCAAAAAAGCAATTCCATCTGTAGTTCTTGATATTAGGTATGCCACAACAAACAACTTCATGAAAGAAGTAATGTATAGACAACCTCGAGCATTTGCCCGTAAACCTGTCGTAGAAAAGCTTAAAGCAATTCAAGCAGCATTAAACAATGATGGTTACGGTTTAAAAATTTATGATGGATACAGGCCTTATGACGTCACAGTTTTGTTCTATGAGAAAGCAAGCGATAAGAATTTCGTGGCTAACCCTGCAAAGGGATCTAAACATAACCGTGGCTGTGCAATAGATTTAAGCATTATAGATCTAAAAACAGGGAAAGATGTACCTATGCCTACACCTTACGATAGTTTTGAAGCCGCAGCTTCTGCAACTTATGAAGACTTACCTGCTCAAATCATTAAAAACAGAGATTATTTGATTAAGATGATGGAGGCTAACGGTTTTAAGGTATTACCGCACGAATGGTGGCATTTTGATTTTATAGGATGGCAGAATTTTGATTTGATGGATATTCCTTTCGAGAAATTATAAAAATACGGCAACATTATTTGTCGCCGTATTTTTTTGCCTTAACGTCTACTTTGTCTCCTGTAATGGTTAGATAGAATAAATTATCGTAAACATCATCAGGCACCGAATCTATTGGTCTTTTTGCTCCAAAAGCCTCGATTAATTCTAGAATTGTATTAGAATGCCCTACAATTAATATTTTCTTTCCTACAGCATTTAGCTTCAACCCCTCTGCAAATGCCTTGGCTTGCGCAGGGTTGTAAGTATTGATATTTATCCCAATAATATCCGCTAGAGGGAATGCTGTTAACTTAGTCCGTTTGTAATCGGTAGTGAAAATCGAATCTATTTTTTGCCCTTTTAGTTCCTTTTTCAATGCTTCGGCACGTAAAGCTCCCTTCGATGACAAGTCTGGATCTTTTTCTTCAGGGTTAGAAGCGTCTTTTTCTGCATGCCTAACTATCCATACTTTAAGTGTTTTTTGAGCGTAAACTTGCTGTAAACCGAGCGATAACAACAGTAAAAAGAGTATTTTTTTCATTTTATTTTCATTTATCTGATTGACGACAAGAGCGTATCGATATCAGCTCTGCTATGCCAACTAGACAATACAATTCTGTTTAATATCTCGCCATTCTTGTCGGGATAGGGGAATGAAGAAATCAAAATTTTTGCGTCTTGCAACTTCTGTTCTATCCCTATCTCCTTCGATAAAAATACAGGAAAACCTTCAACAAAATGCCAATTTTTGTCATTTTCTACCGCACCGCGGAAAAAAGACACGTTTTCCATCAATTTGGAGTAAGCATGCTTATAAATCTCGTTGCTGTGTATAAATGCATACAAGCCAGCCGCTGGAGGCGGGGAAGCGCCGTAGAACTCATCAGTTTGTTTAAGCCTTTGCACCGACTTTTCCGTTCCTAGCACCACGCCTGCGTCTACGCCAAGTGCTTTTGCCATAGACGCAACAGCAATTATTTCTAGGTTTGGGAGTTTTGGAACAGATTGAAGTATACTTTTCCCCTCGTTCAAGATGCCTATTCCGTGTGAATCGTCCAAAATTACTGCAACAGATTTTGTTGGATTAATCTCTTCCAAAAACGAAAAGTCATATAACTCTGGGTACAAATTATTAAGCGAGTTGCTAATAATTACCCAGGAATTTTTATCGCTTGTATTTATTTCCCTTACTAAACTTGAGCTCCAAACAGAAAATCGTTCTGAATTTTGAGGATCGGCGCCCGTCCATAGTGCAGGATGGGTATTGGGGGCATATCTCACCTCGCCTTGATTAGAAATTGCCTTAACAGTTAACTGCGCCGCTAAATATCCGCTTGAGACCACCATGGCGGCTTCTGCTCCGAAACTATCCGCAATAATTCGCTCCGCCTCGTCGTAAATGCCTAATTGAACATTATTACCTCGGCTTGTGCCATTGTTCAGCCCAAAGTGTTTAATACCTTCTGTAAACAAATTTATTACCGCTTTGTTCTGGGGTATCCCTAAATAAGCAGTACCTCCAAAATAGAGGTATTGCTCGCTTTTAATATCTATTGTTGATGATAATTTTGATTGTAGTTTATTAAAGTTGTTTGGTTTCTTCATTATCTATTGATAGGATCGTCCTAGTTGGTCATTTGCGGCTTTTATTAACGAATTGCTGGTGTTACTGTCATGAGAAAACTCCCAAAACATAATTCCGTTTGCTCTATCTTTTGCTAATTGCGTTTTTTGTTTAATTGTATTGATACCGTTATAGCCATATTGTACCCCACTAACCGTTGCAATGTTTAAAGTTACGTCTTGTCCTGCTGCCTCTATTGCGCTAAAGGCAATCGAAGTGCCTGCCGAATTTTTACCATAAAGTGGCATACCTACTATTGCCTTATTTTTTGGTAATTTCCTTGTGCCTAACCACCAATCTAAACTTGCCACGCTCATTTTATATGATGCATGGTTTAATGGCTCATCTTTATCATAACCAGCTCCATCATATTGCATAATGTTTACAAAGTCCATGTATTGATATGTCTCTTCCAGTATAGCATGCCTATTGGTAGACGCGTACACACCCGCAGTTACCGCTGCACTCAAAAATTTTCCTTCGGCATGCAAGGCTGTAGAAAGTTCTTTCATTAATAAATGAAATGCTTGTGAACCTCCGTTGTTATTGCGAGGATACTCCCAGTCCATATCTACTCCATCTAACTGATTTACTTTTGCAAAGGTTACAATATTTTTGACAAATGCAGCTCTCGAGGTTGCATTTTGGGCAATAGTTAAATAAGTGGCCTCTGTAATACCCGTACCTGGTCCTATTGAAACGCCGAATTTAACATTATTCGCTTTTGCCTTATTTCTCAGCGTAGCAAAATAACCTGGATTACTTAGACTTTGCAAATTTCCATCTGCAGCTGTTGTTGGTAATAAAAATGAATAAAATAGATGAGTAATCATCTTGTACTTACTATCTGGGATAAGGTTAGGATCGCGATAGCTAGGCATATATGCGATAATTTTAAAGCTGTCATCGGGAACATATGGGGTTACGACTGGCCCCGGCTCTGGGTTTGGCTCTGGATTAGGTTTTGGGTCATTTTTCTTGCTGCAGGACGCTAAAAACACCAGAGCTACTAATGATAAGTGTAAAATTTTTTTCATGTGAATTTTGGTTGGGGTTGATTGTGTTATTCTTCGTTAATTTTTAACCATGCTGCTAAAAAATTCAAACTGCTGCCTTATTGATTTCTTCCAGTACACTCTGTTGTGAGCACCCGGCTGCGAAATGTAAGTTGCTTTTAACTTTAGCTCGTCGCATTTCTTTTTCAGCGCATTATTTGCGTCGTAGAAGAAGTCGCCGGAGCCGCAGTCGAAAATAAAGGGCTTATTTATGCCCTTAAGAGTCTCGACGTTATTTAGGACCGAAAATTTCTGCCAGTTTTCTTCATATTCTTTCCTGTCTCCCAATAACTCCAATAAGCCGTATTTCCCTGTACCGTCTGTCAGCCGAACTCCTCCACTAGTACTGCCTGCACTTGCAAAAAGATTGGGCTTTCTTAAAAATAAGTGCAAAGCGCCATGCCCACCCATACTTAAGCCAGAAATAAATACTTTGCTTGTATCAACAGGATATCTTTTTATCACATCAGGATATAATTCGTCGAAGAAGAAGCTTTCATATTGCCACTGTTTATTAATTGGACTATTCAAATACCAACTATTATACAACCCATCCGGGCAAACAATTATAAAACCGTACTCATCTGCATACTTTTGGGCATTCATTATACCATCCCACTGCTTATAATTACCGCTGTAGCCATGCAATAAGAAAATTACCGGGGCCTTTGCTGTTAAGTTTTTAGGCTTGAACACCCACACGGTATCGGCCTTAGGGAGATTTTTGCTTTGAAAAATTATCTGTTCTTGGGCGTGTAAAACGGTAATTAGGAAAAAAAAGAAAATAAGGGTGAAGGTGTTTCTATACATCTTAACTGTCTGTTTTATAATAAGTAATATTAAAGAATGTTTTCTATAATTGCAAAATACCGCATGTTTTTATTTTCAAAATACAAAACATGCGGTTCAATCACATATTTTAATAAAATAGTCGCTTAAATCCGCACGCTCTTGAAGAAAACTAGAAATTATCGTGAATATACGTCATCATTCGAACCATTTCGGCTCTTATTTCGGAGGTTGGCTGAATGAAATTGTTGTTCATAAAGGAATAATAAAGCAATTTTCCTTTTTTGGTAATGATGTAACCGCTTTGGTTGTGCACGCCACCTAAGGTGCCAGTCTTAGCAAATACAAATGGGCTATCAGTTTTTGGATAGGCATTTCTCAAGGTTCCGGACTTGCCCCCGTTTGGCAAAAGGCTAAACAATCGCTCTTGATCAGCAACTTCATCATAAATCATGTCTAAAAGCTTAATGATAGACCGAGGTGTAAACAAATTTTGCTTCGACAAACCGGAGCCGTCAATCCATTTTGTTTTATCAGGCAGTGGTGTTAAATAAACCTCTTGAATATTCTTTATTACCTCTGGGGCACTTAACCTCAATCCGAGTCGATCGGCATAGGTGAGCAGCAATTGTTCGGCAAAAAAATTATCCGAAGGCAGCATCAATTGTCTCAATACATCATCTGTTTTACTACTAAAAATTGTCTTTGCATTACTAGGCATGGGTAAACTTACCAACTGTACGTCTTTCTGTAGTGCATTCGATAAGAGTGTTAACGTTAACGCGGTTGAAGTTTTAACTGGCACGTATTGGCGATAGTTGGACTTGGGTTTAACAACAGGCATTCGAAACTTGTTGGCTCCGAAATCTCTTATTACGCGGAACTCTTTTGCTGTACTGTTGCTGTCAGTTTCGAAACACGCAGCTAACGTTGAGGGTACGATTTTTAAAACTGTATTTGCGTCGGCATTAATTACAACTGTGTTTCCGTACAGTGGAAGTTCTGAAATTTCCGGTTGATAGTACTCGTTAAAGTCATCCCATGCCCAATCTCTTCCGTAAAAGTCTCCCTGGTAACGCCCGCTAGAAAAATATAATTTCTTATCGCTATTTTTCAAAAAATCGATCGCCTTTTGTCCTCCTAATGTTTCGTGCAAAAGCGAGGGGTCTCCCGTTCCCCAAAAGATTAGAGAATCACCTTTTATTTCGTATCTAAGCGTGGGTATGGAGTCGCCAGCAATTTTTAATCCGGCATAAAACGTAAATAATTTAGTATTAGATGCTGGCACAAAATACTTATCTGCATCTTTCTGATAAATCATCTTGCTGGCGGCTTTGTCGTAAAGAGCAAAACCTACATGGTACTTACTAATTACGTGAGATTTTTTAAACTCTTTTGCTACTTTTTTAGAAAAAATTTCATTGGTTTTACAGCCATACAGGACTCCAATCGAAAAGAAGGCTATAATAACACCGAAAATATTCGAACTACTATTTGTCATTTTTTAAGTTTTATGGCAACTAATTTATTAAATTAGTTTAACCAAATAGAGCAAAACGGTGTATCATTTTAGAATAAACTTTGTTATCTTATTTCTGTTCATTGCTTTTTGGGAAAACAACTTGAAAGCACAAGGGTTCGAGTTCACCAACTATCGGAAACAGCAAAGTCTTTATTTCGATCTGACAAAAAACCTCATCATCATCCCCATCTATATTAATCAAAAAGGCCCCTTCGATTTCATTTTGGACACTGGTGTCAGCCCTATGGTGGTATTAGACGCGAAGCTGAAAGAGGCGCTCAAAGTCCCTTATCCAAGAGAAATTAAAATTAGCGGATACGGAAATTTCGATGAAATTGATGCTTTTATCGGTGTAACCAAGGTAAAAATAGGTTACGCTGAAATGGAAAATATGCCCACGGTATTTCTTAAGGATGATGTCACAAATATATCGGGTTTTGTAGGCAAAAAAATCTATGGCTTAATTGGCTATCATTTTTTTAAGAGCTTCATTGTAAAAGTAAACTACACAGGAAAGAAATTAGTGTTTATCTCCCCTAAAAAGAAAACCCGATTTAAGGGCGAAAAAATTACATTTAGTCTCGTTGGTAACAAACCTTATGTGAAGCTTAACTTGCAGCAAGACGATTTTAACACAGACATTCTTGCAGTAGTTGATTGCGGTGCCGGACACGCCATTTCCTTAGAAGGCTTAAACCGCGGCTCGTTTCCTATACCCAAAACCTCGGTTCAAGGCAGCTTAGGCAACGGGCTTACCAGTCAAATTAATGGTAGAGTTGGTCGGCTTAGCCATCTAACCTGGGGGCCATTTTCCTTTGCTAATGTAGTGGCCAAATATCCAAACTACAAGCTCGATACAACCGCAAACATTGAGCGTAATGCAAATCTTGGAGCCGAGATTTTAAGTAGATTCAATGTTATATATGATTACGCAAACAACCATATTTACCTAAAAAAGAATTCCAGATACAAGCAGATTTTTGAATACGATATGTCTGGTATCGATTTGTACACCGAATCCGGCCCGCCAAGTAGGAGCGTGATCAGTCACGTCGACCCAGAGTCTCCCGCAGAACTAGCCGGCTTGTTAGAAGGAGATGAGATATTAACCCTTAACTTTAAACCTATCGACAGTTATTCCTTAAGCGCAGTAGACGAAATTTTAAGCGCTAAAGAGGGAAACAATGTAATTTTAGAAGTTTGGAGAAATGGCAGTACCTTTATCAAAATGATAAAATTGAAAAAACGAATTTAATAGCAATGAAACTTTCGATAAGCCTAACCCTATTAACCTGCCTTAGTCTGAGCGTGTATGCGCAAAACCCCGATTCGGTAGCCTTCTCTAAACTAACTTGGGAGAGAAAGAAAATCGCGAAAAAAACCTCGCTAGCCACTTTCCATGTGAAAGACAGCGCTATCTTCAATTCCAACCAATTCATCGCCTACGTGGAGATTAAGAAACACAAGAAAGCGCCCAGCATTTTTATTGGTTACGAACATAAAAAACTCGTGAAATCATCGGAATTCGGCAAAAGATATAAAGCCTTAGCTTTGGTAAATGGAACTTTTTTCGACATGAAAAATGGAGGTTCTGTAGATTTTATCAAGGTAAACGACACTGTCATTCATCAAACTTTGATTGGGAATAACAAACGGGCATTACATCAAAAATCAGCTTTGCTAATAAATGACAAGGGTTTAAGTATTGCAAAATGGGATGGCGCACCAAATTGGGAGCAGAACCTTGCAGCGACAAGTGTGATGGTTAGTGGGCCGTTACTCCTTTTGGATAGACAGGAGCAGGAGCAAGAAGCTGGGGCCTTTAATACTAACAGGCACCCCAGAACAGCTGTAGGCATTAAAGCCAACGGCGACGTTATATTACTAACGGTTGATGGGCGAAGAAAAGAAAGTATGGGCATGACCATGTACGAACTCACAAAGACGATGAAGTGGCTAGGTTGCGAAAGTGCGATTAACCTTGATGGCGGAGGCTCTACAACGATGTGGGTAAAAAATTATGGCGACAACGGTGTCGTTAATTATCCTTCAGATAATAAAAAATGGGACCACGAAGGCGAAAGACCTGTTGCCAACGTTCTTTTTATTAAGCGCAAACAATAATATATTTGCAGGCTTTTGAAATCCATTTTATGCAGCTTAAAAAAATTTTTCCCCTAGGGATACTACTGATTATCATTCTCTTTGCCTGTACACAAAACAACACCAACGATAAAAAAAATGGTGAAGAACAATTGACATTCAAAGATGTTAATGGGATTAGATTTTATGAAGTGAAGCGTAGGTTTAGTAATGGCCTATCATTTAATAAAGATGGGTTTTTCTTGGAGCCAAATTGGATCATCGAATACCAACACCCGGATACCATGCTGGCCTACAGCCCAGAACTGCAAGGTATGGAGCGCTTTTATTTGCATTACGATCATGGTCAAATCTACAATTTCGCTCGTGAGTTTTTTAGAGCTAAATCCATAACTAAAGACAGCTTGGTTTTGCAACGCTTGCAGGTGGACGCTCGTGTAGTAACAAAAGGAGAAGTCTCGGATGTAAATTGTTATTTCTACACTAAAGATTATATCGAAAAGGTACTAAAAACAACCGTAGGTGAACTTCAACGACCGACTAAGCAAGATACTGCATATATAAAAAAACTATCGGAAGTTACCTATAAACACCCTGGCAACCCCGATAGTGCTTTTGCCGCCACCAACATCGTAAAACTGAAACCAAACAGTAGAAATGTATCCTTAAAGCTAATCGGGTATGCCGACAGCGGTGCGCATCGAAAATCATACGCCTATATGTACCCCGAGTATCGAATAGAAATTCAGAAATCGTATAAAGAGTTTGCCTACCGGTTTTCGGTGATTGTAGACGTTAAAGGTAACTTATATGTAAACCGAGTGCAGGGTGTTTTGGCAGAAGACCTGCCCCATCGAAAAAAATTAATTCAAGGAATTTCCGACGTTTATTTGAAAAACTTATTATTTATTACGCCTGGAAATACCCTCGGAATCCCTCATTCTAGTGAGATTACAATAACTTTAATCGGTAAAAAGTAAGAACTTAGAAAACTTTCTTTTTGAAAATGAACGAGTTTTACTTTGATTATTGAATTTAATCCTTAACTTGCAATCTTTAATATTTAATACAATGCAAGAAGGAACAGTAAAATTTTTCAATGTTACTAAAGGTTTTGGATTTATCGTACCAGCAAATGGTGACGCAGAAATCTTTGTACATTCAACAGGCCTAATCGACGAAATTCGTGAAAACGATAAAGTTCAATACGATGTTGAAAACGGTAGAAAAGGCTTAAACGCCGTTAATGTGAAAGTAATCTAATTATTATCATATTTACCAAAAAGGTCCAGTACAAATGTACTGGACCTTTTTTTTTGCCTAAAGCTTTTGCTATTATTTAAGCTTGCTGAGCAATAATTCTGGTTCATTGGTGGTTATAAAATCAACCTTAAGCTTCATAAACTCGTCTAATTCTTTATCTGCGTTTACTGTCCACACGTTAGTTACTAAACCTAGCGCTTTAGCCTCCGAGATCCAGTTCGTATTTTTGTTAAGGATACCTTTATTGTAGTCAAAACCATAAAAGCCTTGCTCTTTTAGTTTAGCTGGTGCTAGTTCGCCATTTAAATAAGAAACCTTGGCCCCTTCAACGTTATCAATTAAATATTTAGAGATAAAGTGGCTAAAGCTAATGTATTCGACCCACGGAGCGGCTTTCAAATCGGTCACAATCTCAACTACTTTCTTTACCAAAAGTTCTTCTTGCGCTTGAGTTTTTTGCGGTTTAATTTCTAAAATCAATTTAGTTTTTTTCTGTTTAAGCCCTTCTTTTAGATACTCCGCTAACGTTGGGATATTTTCTCCATTACTTAATTTTTTATAGGCTAATAATTCTTTGTAAGTACTCGTGGCCACATCTTTCCCTAAAAAGTCCGAATTATGATTAACTACGGGTATGCCGTCTGAGGTAAGCTGCACATCAAATTCACTGCCGTAACATCCAATTTTTATCGCTTCTTTTAACGCTGCAATAGAATTTTCGGGATGTTTCTGAGTTTTCCAGGCACCTCTATGTGCAATTACAATATTCTTATTCCAAGAGGTAATCTTTTTCTGAGCCATGGCTGTTAGGCTTACTGTTAATGCTAAAATCGTTACAAAAATGTTCTTGTTCATTGTGCTTATGTTTAATTTAAAGAGCGCTAGGTTGGTTCAAATATATTTTTCTAATTTACGCTTTGCTAGGACTTATTCAAACAAAACATGAATAGTTTCAAGCTTTTAAAGGCTATTTTAATTTAGACGCACAATCTTTACCTTTATTGTCGTTAACAAAATATGGGCAGCAGCTACAATCTATTAATTGAAAAGATCAACGAGTTTACCCGCAAGTTTTATCTGAACAAACTTTTGCGAGGTAGCATTTACGCTGCAGCGACTATTTTAAGTTTGTATTTGGTGCTTTTTGTTTACATGTATTACGCTTACCCGAGTGTAAATACCAAAACTGTACTATTTTTCCTATTTGTTGTATTAGCGCTTTTAGCAATTGCCTTATGGATTGTAAAGCCTGCCCTATCTTATTTCAGCTTGGGCAAAACCATTTCGCTCGAAGAAGCGGCGAATTTAATTGGAAATCATTTCTTTAACGTTAAAGATCGGCTTGTAAACACCTTACAATTAAAGGAGTTGGCCAACCAATCACCACAAAGTAGTGCGCTGATACTGGCGGGGATTGATCAAAAAATTGCCGAGCTAAAACCTATTCCATTTACCAGCGCTGTAAACTTAAACGACAATAAAAAACACATTAAATACATTGCCTTACCATTGGGCGTTATTTTAGCCATTGGCATAATTGCCCCAGCTATTTTACGCGAAGGTACTAGCAGCTTAATTAAATATAACCAAGAGGTTTTACCAAAAGCCCCTTTTGAGTTCGTAGTACAAAATAAATCTCTAAATGTAACTCAGGGCGATGATATAACACTTCATATAAAATTAGACGGCGATGAATTTCCGCAGGATATCTATGTGGAAGATGGCGTAAATACATATAAGTTAGAGAAGCAAAATATCAGCAACTTTAGCTACACTTTTAAAAATGTCCAGCAGGAAAAAAAGATCCGTTTTAGTGGTGGTGGCTTCAATTCTTCAAGTTATTTAATTGCGGTAAAACCACGACCATCCTTACTCCATCTAAGCGCTACACTTACCTTTCCGGCCTACCTGAATAGAAAAGCAGAAGAAGTACAAAGCGCTGGAGATTTACTTATTCCGGAGGGTACAAAAGTGACCTGGAAATTTAAAACGGAACATGCAGATGCGATCAATTTCGTTTATCAACAGAAATCATATCAAATTTTAACGAATAAAGATATCGCAACTTTCGTGGCCCTGGTGAAAGAAAATTCGACATACCAAATTATCCCGAAAAATAAATTTGTTGACAACGCAGACTCCCTTTCTCATCAAATTAATGTGGTTATTGACCAATTTCCAAGTATTTTGGTGAACGAAAACCCGGACAGTTTAAGTAGTAAAAGCCTATACTTTATGGGCAACATCAATGACGATTATGGTTTTTCATCCTTAAAGTTTAAATATCAGATTAAGGAAAAAAATAAAATAGTTAGCCAAAGGGAAAAATCGATCCCTATTAAAAACAACCAAATCGAAAATGCTTTCTTTTACTTTTGGAACCTAAATGAAATTGAATTAAAAGCCGGCCAAACGCTCGTTTATTTTTTCGAGGTTGCCGATAATGATGGCGTAAATGGTGCGAAAATCGCTCGTTCAGAGGTTAAAACCTACCAAGCTCCTACGCAGCAACAAATTGCCGAAAGGCTTGCCGAAGGTAGTGAAACCTTAAAACAGAAAATTGAATCGACAATTAAACTAGCTCATACTGTAGAAAAGGAAAGTAAAAAACTGAGCGAAAGCATCTTGGATAAAAAGCAATTAAATTTTGAGGACAAAAAACAAATTGAGCAACTGCTAGACAAACAAAAGCAGTTAGAGGAAGCGGTAAAAGACATTAAAGCACAGAACGAGAAAAATAACATTGACAAGGAAGAAAACAAGGTTTTAACCGAAGAACTTAAAGAAAAGCAACAAAAGATTGATGACTTATTTAAGAATGTGTTGGATGAAACAACTAAAGAATTGCTGCAAAAGTTACAGCAACTGATGGAGCAGAACAATAAGGAGCGCACTAGAGATGAACTGTCTAAAATGCAAATGGACAATAAATCCTTAAAAAACGAATTGGATCGGATTTTGGAATTATATAAGCAGCTAGAATTTGAACAAAATTTGCAAAACAAAATTGACCGGCTGGAGGAATTGGCTAAACAGCAAAATGATTTGGCTAAGCAAACCCAAAACGACAAGGCAGATAAGCAGGATATTAAAGAAAAGCAAGAAAATCTAAATAAAGACTTCAAGAGCTTAAAGAAAGAGCTACAAGATTTAGAAAAGAAAAACCAAGCGCTGGAACGGCCAAACGACTTTAAAAATCCGGAAAAGGAAACTAACCAAATTGAGAAAAACCAACAAGAAAGTAAAGAATTACTAAACCAAAACAACCAACAAAAAGCGGCGGAAAAGCAACAGCAAGCTAGTGAACAGATGCAACAGCTGGCGAAGCAAATGCAGGAAAAGCAACAGGACGGACAGGAGGAAGAAACGAAAGTGAACGCTAAAGAGCTTCGCAAACTTTTAGAGAATTTGTTGAGCACCTCTTTTGAACAGGAAAACGTATTGACCGCTTTACGCAAAATGAGCAACAATGATCCTGGCTATGTGGCACAAGCGCAAAAACAAAACGCTATTCGCGACAATATGAAAACCATTGCCGATAGCTTGTTTTCACTAAGTAAACGCGTACCCCAAATAGAGAGCACTGTAAATGTTGAGGTAGAGAAGATTAATTTCAATATGAACAAGACCATTGAGCTTTTGGGTGATAGAAGAACCCCGGAAGCCAATAGAGCGCAACAATTTGCCATGACATCGCTTAACAATTTAGCTTTAATGCTTAACGAAGCTTTAGAACAGTTGCAAAATGCGATGAAAAATGCAAAAGGCGGAAAGGGAAAGCAAAGCATGCAACAGTTGCAGCAAATGCAAGAACAATTGAATAAGAACATGCAGCAGGCTCGTGAGAAAATGCAAAAAGAAGGTGGAAATACTGGCACCGTGCCGAAAGGACAAATGAGCCAAGAGTTTGCAAAAATGGCCCAACAGCAGCAAATGATTAGGGAGGCGCTCGAAAAAATAAATAAGGAAGATAACAAGGACGGTAAAGGCGGAATGGGAAACTTGAACCAAACCGTGCAAGAAATGAAACAATCTGAGCTAGATTTGGTAAACAAGCGAATTACGCAAGAAACCATTAACCGTCAGAAAAACCTTATGGTAAAACTGTTAGAAGCAGAAAAGGCACAACGCGAGCAAGATGAAGACTCTAAGCGTGAAAGTAGTGCAGCCAAGCAGTTTCCTCCATCGTACCAAAAAATGCTCGAAAAATTTAACAAAAGCTTACAAAATGAAACAGAATTGATTCAAAAACTGCCGCCAAACCTAAATTATTATTATAAGAACAAGGTTGCAGAATATTTTAAACTCCTGAATGCTTCGCCAAAATAATATAATAGGTTCCATTTCGAATGCTTAGCTTTGTGCCAACAAAATATAGCCATGAAAATCAATTTCTTTGCAGAAGATACCAGTTTCAATTTAACAGATAAACGCAAGATTAGAAGCTGGATTAAGGAAACGATAGATGAAGAAGGATATTACCTAGATGAACTGAACCTTATTTTCTGTTCTGACGAGTATTTACTGCGCATTAATCAAGAGTTTCTTCAGCATGACTATTATACTGATGTCATCACTTTTGATAATTCGGAAGAGCGAAAAACAATTCTTGGTGATATCTTCATCAGTATTGATCGGGTTAGAGAAAATGCCAAACGCAATAAGATTAGTACACATAACGAAGTGTGTCGCATCATGATTCATGGCACCTTGCACCTTTTGGGTTATAAAGACAAAACCAAGAAAACTAAAGAGGTAATGACCAACAAGGAAAACTTATATCTAGGAAAACTCCGTTAAGCCTTATTAATCGCGACAGTTTTCTCTTTGGCACGAAGCAAAAATATACTGCTAAATTGGCATGCGAATCTTTCAATTCCCCTTTTACAAATATTTAAATATCCAGCGGGCTCCAACAAGAATTATTTTTCTATTCCCTTTTTCGGGATTTGTCTTTTTGTAACTTTTATAGTGAGATAGTGCCGTTTTTTAGGCTTCAAATTATCGCTTATAAGCTCAAAAAAAAGTTCTCGCGGCTCAATATTCATCAGCGCTAAAAAATCGTTTAAATCGCCTTATTTTAGCCGTTTTCTAAAAAATTTAACCGGATTTCAAAATTACGAAATCGCATCATGCGTAATCTATCTGCACCATTTCGCCTCAACAACTTTTTGACGTGCTGCTTTTATCTGCAAAATATCTAATAATCAGTGCATTTGTTTGCGTTATTATGCATAGTTTTATATAAACCCAACCAAAATAATAGATTATGAAGAAATTCTTTACCCTCCAACGTAAGACGCAACACTCCCTATTCGTATTTTTTATCATCGCGTTTTTAGCATCTTGTTCTAAAAAGAATGATCCCACGCCCGACAACCAACCACCCAAAGAAACTAGTAAATCTAGCGCCTCAACATTCTCAAATCAGAAAATTCAAATATCTCTGGCGATGGATACATCTTCAAAACAGCCAATAAAATTTACATTACCATTCCATTAAATTCAAGCTTGACCAACGTTAAGGTAAACTTCACAGTTTCGGCAAAAGCGAGCATAGCCATCAACAATAAGACGCTCTCAAATAACAGCGGGACCTTAGATCTAAGCAATACCTTAGCAGCGAGAGTAACTGCAGAAGATGGGACATCTGCAACCTACACCATCATGGCGCAAGTCGGTATCAAAGAAATTGATGCTATGATTTATCCTTTCATGGAAAAATATTCCATTCCGGCTGCTTCTTATGCGATCGGGAAAAACAGCTTAGAAGATATCGTTTACAAAAACGCTGCTGGCTTCGCGAATGTGGAAAGCCAAGAGAGAGCAACACCAAACTATATGTTCCGCTTGGCATCCATGAGTAAACAGCACACCGCTATTGCCATCATGAAATTGATCCAAGACGGCAAGCTCGGTATTGATAATCTGGTTTTCGGCACCACGGGCATATTAAAAGCAACCTTTCCTTCGGTAGGCACCATGTCCAGCAAAGTAACTGTTCGCCACTTGTTAGAACATACAGGCGGCTACACGGGCGATCCTATGTTTAATGGTGTAAGTGGACAAACATTAGATCAAAAAATTCAAGTGATGCTTAACTCGGCACAAAGCGAACCTGGTACAAAATTTACCTATTACAATATGGGATATGGCACTTTAGGGAAAGTGATTGAAGTAGTTAGCGGCAAAGAGTATGGAGAATATTTGAAAGAAATTTACGCTCCTGCCGGGATAACTAACGTGGGTCTAGCCGCCCAAAGTGCAAGCGCCAGGAGATCAAATGAGGCAACCTGCTATCCTCAAGGTTCGTCTACTGCGTACGGCAGCGATGTGAATGTTATTAAAGCTGCTGGTGCCGTTACCATAAATACCGTGGATCTATTTAAAGTCCTTTATGCAGTAGATGGCGGCACCAAAAGACCTGATATCCTCAACTCTGCAATCCGAACTTTAATGTTTACACCATCAACGGTTACCCCTAGTTATGCCAAAGGATGGCGCACTAATCATTCGTTATTTAGCGGTTTTTATCACGGCGGAAACCTTGTAGGTACTGGAACTTTCTGGATTTACGGCGAAGAATACAGCGCCGCAATTTTGCTAAATTCTAGAAGCGCCGACAGCAACTTTGACACCGAACTTATAGTTTTAACTAATAATGTGATGAAAAAAGCGAAAGAATTGAATCTATAAAATGAAGATTTCGTATAGAAAAAGAAGCTGTTTGTCGAATATGATCATTCAAACGTAGAAAACGCTCTTATTCCTTGCAACTT
This sequence comes from Pedobacter sp., assembly GCA_045629525.1. Lineage (GTDB taxonomy): Bacteria > Bacteroidota > Bacteroidia > Sphingobacteriales > Sphingobacteriaceae > Pedobacter. Next base: position 291,457 of record JAZQRH010000019.1, on the reverse strand, counting down.
ATAAACTTTACTAGCGTCTTAACTATATATGATTTGTTTGAGAACAATTCATCGTCATAAGAAAAAATTTAGTTTAGTTTTAGTTAATAATTAGTAAGCGGGTGGATGCCCGCTTTTTTATTTTCAGTCCCAATCGAGCAAACTAGAGTCTATGTGGAAAAAGAAAATATGAAAAAGCTTATTTACACACTATTCGTTCTCCTATCTTTTGCCATAAATGCAAATAGTCAGAACGCCTATCTTGTTCCTGTTGGTGGCGGACCTACAAATGACGAAATTACGAAGAAAATTATCAGTCTATCCAAAACCAAGAATCCAAACGTATTAATTATATCTAATGCCAGCCAAGACAAAGACATTCCAAGCACAATCGAGAAAGCTGCTGCGAACTTCAAAAAATTCGGTTTAACCAATATCAATGGATTAGACGTTAACAATTACGAACAGGCAAAAACATTGATCTCCAAAGCAGACATCATTTGGATGTCGGGCGGAAAACAGGGAAAATTAATTAAGGATTTGTCTGTAAAAAAGTTAAATGCTGAGATTTTCAAAAGATATAAAACAGGCAATATCGTTATTAGTGGTACCAGCGCAGGGGCAAGTATCATGTCTGATATCATGATGACAGGCTCAGAGGTAGATAAAACAACCGGTGTAAAAACTGCTAAATTAAGCCGCGGTTTAAAACTATGGCCTACAACGATCATAGACCAACACTTCAGCGAAAGAAATCGCTTAGATCGCTTAAAATCTGCAATAACCGCGAAGCCTACAATGCTAGGCATAGGTATTGACGAAAGCACAGCGGTGATCTATAATGGCACAAAGAATATTTCAGTATTAGGAAAAGGCACCGTAAGTTTTGTTACTAAAGAAAACAAAAATGACACGCTGAATGTAATTGTACTTAAAAACTTAGAAGAATATCTAATTAACTAGTTAACTTTCTAAGATCTTATATTTTAGCTAAATTGCTTAAACGATAAACTAGATCATATATGAAATTTGCTTATTCTCTAAAACAAAAAGGTACCATTGCTCTTCTACTCTTTTTAATTATGGCCTGTACCGTATTAATTAGGGTCTTGGAGGACAAGAGTATCAAAAATTTAGAGAAAGCATTTTCCACGCTATACTACGATCGTTTAATTCCAGCAACAGATATCTTCCATATTTCCGAAAAATTATATGCTAAACGTGTAATCCTTGAAACTTACATATACAGCAACAACGCGGATAAAAAAGCTGTTGCAGATCAGTTAGCTAAATATGACACCCAAATACAATCGTTAATAGAGAAATATGAAAAAACGTATCTCGTTTCTAACGAAAAAGATCAACTGATTCAATTAAAAACCAAAATTACTGCTGCGAGAAATTTCGAAAATCGGGTGCTTAAAAGCAGTAATTTTCAGGTAAATGAAATGTTGAGAGATGATCTTTTAAAAGCTTCTGAAGAATCATATTTAAGAATTTCTAATTCGTTGACACAACTAACGAACGTACAAACTGTAGTGGGCCAAGAGTTACAAACCGACACTAATAAAATAATCTCTGGCACTAACTTCTATTCTACTTTACAACTTATCCTGGCTGTGGTCATCGGAATATTGATTGTATCCATTCTATTTGCCTCTAACGTGGTTAACATCAAGACCGATAAATACCACCTCAATTAGCTTCCAATTGTATCGCTTAAACACGATTTAGTAATTTTACGAACTAAACTACTCACTGCAAACTGTTAAGCAGGTAATATTGCTTACTTTTGCAGCAGTTTTTATCACTATTTTTCTTATATCGATTTGAGTACATTAATTGCAGCTGAGGGTCTGGGCCACGCCTATCATGACGAGTGGCTATTTAAAAATTTGACATTAGGTATTAATGCCGGGCAGCGTGTGGCCCTTGTTGGCGTAAACGGTGCGGGTAAAAGCACTTTGATGAAACTATTGGCAGAGCGCTTTGCTCCATTAGAGGGAAAAATCGTAAAAAACAAATCTGTTAAAATCGGATTTTTGGATCAAGAGCCTGTGTTTCCGCAAAACTCAAGCATTAGCGACTTTATCTTTTCGTCTGAAAATAAGCAACAGCAACTCATCAAAGAATATGAAGAATTAATTGAGCAAGAGCATCCTGATGAAAAGACCCTCAATAGGTTATACGATGAGTTGAGCGAGCATAATGCTTGGGAGTATGAGCACCAAATTAAAACGATTTTAAGCCGAATGGGTATCACTCACCTACAGCAAAAAATTGACACATTATCTGGTGGTCAGAAAAAGAGATTAGCCCTAGCAAAACTACTGATTGAAGATCCTGAAATTTATGTTCTTGATGAACCTACTAACCACCTAGATATCGATACTATTGAATGGCTAGAAAAATTATTAACCTCTGGAGCTAAAACATTATTGCTAGTAACTCATGATCGGTATTTTCTTGATAATGTATGTAATACTATCGTGGAACTTGAGCGAGGAAAAACCTATACTTACAACGGAAATTATGCATATTTCTTAGAGAAAAAAGCTGAGCGAGAAGCACAAGATGATGCGACATTTCAGAAAAATAAAAACCTTCTTAAAAAAGAGCTAGAATGGATGCGTAGAATGCCCCAAGCTCGTGGCACAAAATCTCAATCGAGAATAAACGCATTTTATGATTTAGAAGAGAAAACTAATAAACGAGCAACAAACGAGAAAGTCACCTTGAACATTAAGATGGCTAGACAAGGCGGTAAAATACTAGAACTTGATCACATCAAGCAGCGCTTTGACGATATTAATATTATAGATGATTTTAGTTATACTTTTAAACACGGTGATAGAATTGGATTGGCGGGTAAGAATGGGACAGGAAAATCCACTTTATTAAACATCATTACAGGTAACTTGAAGCCAGTTGAGGGCAACGTATCAATTGGTGAAACTACTAAGTACGGTTATTACAAACAAGGTGGACTAGCTTTCTCGGAAAAAGAAAGGGTTATAGATATCGTAAAGCAAGATGCCGAATATATTAAAATGGCAGACGGACAAACGATCTCGGCTTCTGCCCTACTCACATTGTTTTTATTTCCTCCCAAAAAACAACATGGTTTAGTCGAAAAACTAAGCGGAGGCGAAAAAAAACGCTTACATTTAATGAAGGTATTAATGCAAAATCCAAATTTCTTAATTTTGGATGAACCTACAAATGATTTAGACATTGATACCCTAAATGTTTTAGAAGAATTTTTAGAGAACTTTCCAGGCGTTTTGATATTAGTTTCTCACGATAGGTATCTGCTCGATAAAATGAGCGATCAATTATTTATCATGGAAGGAAATGGGAGCGTTAAAATATTTAACGGTAATTATTCTGAACATAGAAATAGCGTTGAATTAGAAAAAGAAGAAGCTGTAAAAAAAACTAAAAAAGAAGATTCTAAAAAGACAGCATCGACATCAAAGTTAAGCTTTAAAGAACAACAAGAATTAAAGTTGCTCGACGAAACTATGGCAAATAATGAAGCTAAAATTAAAGAACTCAGTCATCGGCTCAGCCAAATAAATTCTTCAGATTATTTAAAAATTCAAGAAATTTCCGACGAGATTGAGCGTTTAAATAACACGCTAGAGCAAGAAATGGAACGCTGGATTGAATTATCGGAAAAATAACTCTTTTGTTTCACGTGAAACAAAATAAAAACAGTAAAAAAGAAAAAGGTTAAAATAAAAGTGTTTCACGTGAAACACCTCAAAATATATGTTTAAAGAATACGACGTAATTGTAGTTGGAGCGGGCCACGCGGGGTGCGAGGCAGCGGCAGCAGCAGCAAACTTAGGATCATCAGTGTTGCTTATTACCATGAACATGGAAACTATAGCACAGATGAGTTGTAACCCTGCCATGGGTGGTGTAGCAAAAGGACAAATAGTGAGAGAGATCGATGCTATGGGTGGATATTCTGGAATTATAGCGGATAAAACAACTATTCAGTTTAGAATGCTAAACAAGTCTAAAGGTCCCGCAATGTGGAGCCCGAGAACGCAAAATGACAGAAAACGATTTGCAGAGGAATGGCGACTCGCTTTAGAAAAAACCCCAAATGTCGACTTTTGGCAAGAAATGGTTTCATCTCTATTGATTAAAGATAATATCGTTATAGGCGTGAAAACCAATCTGGGAGTTGAAATCAAAGCTAAATCTGTTGTACTCACAAACGGAACTTTTCTGAATGGTATCATCCACATCGGTGAGAAAAAAATGGGTGGTGGAAGAACTGGTGAAAAATCAGCTACTGGCTTAACAGAACAATTGGTAGAATTAGGCTTCGAAGCCGGAAGAATGAAGACGGGCACCCCTCCTCGAATTGATGGAAGATCATTAAATTATTCCTTAATGGAAGAGCAATGGGGCGATGAAGATAGAGGAAGATTTTCTTACACCAACGTAACCATACCTACCGAACAACGTTGCTGTTGGATTACCTATACTAACGACAAAGTTCATGAAACTTTAAAAGAAGGGTTCGAGAAATCTCCAATGTTCACAGGAAGAATTAAAGGACTTGGCCCTCGTTATTGTCCGTCAATTGAAGATAAAATTAACCGTTTTGCAGAACGTGAACGCCATCAAATATTTGTTGAACCAGAGGGTTGGAATACCTGCGAAATATATGTGAATGGCTTCTCAACTTCCCTACCTGAAGATGTACAATATAAAGCGATCACTCAAATTCCTGGCTTTGAAACAGCGAAGATGTTTAGACCAGGATATGCCATCGAATACGATTATTTTCCACCTACACAGCTATCATTAACCTTAGAAACCAAATTAATCAGCAATCTCTTCTTTGCTGGCCAAATAAACGGCACAACAGGATACGAAGAAGCTGCTAGTCAGGGTTTTATAGCAGGAATTAATGCACATCAGAAGGTTAACGACTTACATGAACTCATCATGAAACGCTCCGAATCATATATTGGAGTATTGATAGATGATTTGGTGACGAAAGGAACGGAAGAGCCATACAGAATGTTTACTTCAAGAGCCGAACATCGCCTGCTTTTAAGACAAGACAATGCCGACATTCGCCTCACTCCTATTGCCCATCAATTAGGGCTAGTAAGTGATGAGCGTTTGGCTGAGGTGCACAAAAAGATTGAACAGTCTGATGAGATTGTAAACTTCACAAAAAAACAACAGGTTGACATGGCCGAAGCGAACCATTTATTTGAAGAACTTAATACTGCTGCGTTGACCCAAAATGTCAAACTCTTCTCAGTGCTTACTAGGCCCCAGGTTAATATCGAAGATATTAGAAAAGTTAGTGACCCATTTAATACATTTTTGGCTCAATTTGGCAAAGAAACCGTGGAACAGGCAGAAATAAAAATTAAGTACGATGCCTATTTCGCAAAAGAAGAAGAGATTGTAGCCAAAATGCAAAAAATGGAAGATAAGTCTATCAATCCAGATTTCGATTATAATACTTTAGTGTCTTTATCAAAAGAGGCGAGAGAAAAATTATTGAAGATAAAACCAAGAACTTTAGGTCAAGCGTCAAGAATTTCAGGAGTTTCTCCTTCAGATATCTCAGTTCTAATGGTACATATTGCTAAGTAATTGATTGTCAAGATGATTGCCTTATTAAAAACCGGCTCTATTTAAAGCCGCACAAAGCATAAAAAAATATTTTTTGATATATTGTTCAAAAAACAATTAAAATAGTTTAAAAGCTTTAAAAATGCTAAAAAACACAAAATGCTATTTTTTGGTTAATTGGTCCGCAGGTTTTGGATTAATGTCCACAATCATTGGATGTGCAGCGATGCAGAATCCAGATGGAGGGCCGAAGGACACAGAACCGCCGAAAGTTCTAAAGATTTCACCGTCGAACTTGACAACAAATTTTAAATCAAAGAAAATTACAATTGACTTTGACGAATACGTAAAACTGAACAACGAATTTAAAGAATTTTCCATTTCACCAGAAACCGAGAAAATTCCGGAATTGAAAATGAAAGGCAGGAGTTTAGAAATCACTCTCCCCGATTCATTGGAATCCAACACCACGTACACTTTAAATTTTGGTAAAGCAATTGTTGATTTAAACGAAGGAAATGAACTTAAAAACTTTAGCTATGTCTTTGCCACCGGACCGGTATTAGATTCGTTGCGGATGACTGGAAATGTGACGAATGCATTAACAGGAGATCCCGAGATTGAAGCGCTTGTGGTTGCTATACCAGCAAAAAGAGATAGCATTTTCGGTGTTAAAAGAGCATCTATTTCTACACTCACAGATAGTAGCGGTAATTTTAAATTAAACAACTTAAAACAAGATCAGTATAAGATTTACGCAATTAAAGAAAAAAGCGGCGACAAAATTTACCAACAAATTTCTGATGAAGTTGGCTTCATAAAAGATCCTATCAATCTCGACAAAAATGTGGACAGTATTAGACTAACGGTTTTTAAAGAACTAGCGCCTACTTTTAGAATTATAGATAGAAGATTAAATCCAGATGGAAGCATTTTCATGTCGTTTAACCAGCAACTTAAGCAACCAGAACTAATTGTATTAGACCCAGCCTTAAATGCAAATAAACAGTATCTATTTACTAAAAATAAGGACAGCGTTACGCTATGGTTAAATGAGTTGAGTTTCGATTCTACTAAAGTAGAAATCCGCGATCAAGCAAAAACCTTGGAGACCGTTAATTTTACTCGCGGTAAACGAGATAATTATACCAGAGTAGTAAATATCAACGATAATTTAGAAGGTGCAGAGCTCAATCCATTTAAGCCGTTAACTCTTACCTTTAATTTCCCTATTAAATCAGTAGATGAAAGAAAAATTGTGCTTTTAGAGGATAGCATTCCTAGAAAGTTTGAATTAGTGAAAGACTCGTTAAACTTTCTGAAGTATTACATCATCTATAAATGGAGAACAAAAGAAAACTACATTTTAGAATTTAAAGAAAATGCAGTAAATGCAATTTTCGATGCGAAAAATAAGGAAATCATCAAGAAATTTAGTTTGGCAGACGCTAATAACTACGGCACTTTAGCACTCACTGTTGAAACACCAGATTCTGCAAAATCTTATATTGTAGAAATTGTAGATAAGGATAAAAAGATTATTAGATCTTACCCAATCAACAAAAAGACCTTGATAAGTTTAAACAACTACAAGCAAGGTATCTATTATGCCAGAGTGGTGTACGACGAAAACAAAAATGGCATTTGGGATACTGGAAATGTGAAAGAAGGCAGGCAACCTGAAGCCATTTGGTATGAGCCAAAAGAGTTGTCGATTAGAGCCAACTGGGATAGACAAGAAGCTATACAAATACCTTTAACCCCTCCACTACCTATTATTAAGGAGAGGGTACCAATAGTGCCAAAACCAAGCACGGTAGAAGCACCGAAAGCTAATACTAGTGGTAGCAAAAACAGATTAGGACGTCCCTAACTTTCGAACCAACCGGCGTACATGATATAGTTGTCTGGTAGTTTATTCAATAAAGCTCGTTGCTCTTCTGTAATGGGCTTTATTTTTTTTGCAGGAGTTCCAGCGTAGATATACCCGCCCTCACAAATCGTATTTTCTAATACAACTGCGCCAGCTGCTATGATGCAATATTCGTTAACAATGGCGTTATCCATTACAATAGCACCCATTCCTATTAAAACATTATCGTTAACCACGCAACCATGTACGATGGCATTATGACCAACGTTTACCCTACTGCCGATAATAGTTGGTGCCTTCTGATAGGTGGCATGAATTACAGCACCATCTTGTATATTTGACTCGTTACCGATGCTAATATAATTAACATCACCACGAATAACTGCATTAAACCAAACAGAACATTTATCACCCATTTTTACATCGCCAACTATAGTGGCATTAGGTGCAATAAAACAGTCACTCCCCCATTTAGGGCTAACACCGTTTACTGGTAATAATACTGGCATATAACTATATTAAATAATGGTATCTATTAATTCTTTAGAGTGTACGGGGTAATCGGTAGTATAGTGCAATCCCCTACTTTCCTTACGTTGTTTTGCAGATTTAATAACTAAATAAGCCACCTGGATAACGTTTCGCAGCTCGCATAATTTAACCGACACTTTATTTTTTTTATAAAATTCTTCAGTCTCTTCAAATAACAAATACAAACGGCGCAGCGCTCTATCTAACCTAAAGTCAGAACGAACAATACCTACGTAATCGCTCATAATTTTTTGAGTCTCTCTTAGATTGTGAGTTACCAAAATATCTTCATTAGACTGTATTACGCCCTGGTCATCCCAATCAGGAATATCCTCTGGAATAACATTATTTTTATAGGTCTTTATAGCTGATTCAAATATTCGGTGTGCGAAAACCGTTGCTTCAAGCAGGGAATTTGAAGCCAGCCTATTTGCCCCGTGTAAACCAGTCGAAGAAACCTCACCGCAAGCATAAAGATTGTTAATAGAAGAGCGACCATACTCATCTACCAACACCCCCCCACACATATAGTGACAAGCCGGAGTAACTGGAATCCAATCCTTCGTCATATCTATACCAATTGACAAACACTTAGCATAAATATTAGGGAAATGAGCCAAAATATCTGCCTTTTTACGCATCGTAATATCTAGATAAACAAAATCATCACCTGACTTTTTCATTTCATTATCGATAGCCCTAGCTACAATATCTCTCGGCGCTAAAGAGCCCCTTTCATCATACTCATACATAAACTCATCCCCATTTCTACGACGCAACACACCACCGAAACCTCTTACTGCTTCAGAAATCAAAAAAGAGGGGTACTCTCCAGGGTTGTACAAAGCTGTAGGATGAAATTGAATAAACTCCATATTACGTATCTTCCCTTTTGCACGATATACCATCGCCATACCATCTCCGGTAGCAATGACTGGATTAGTGGTATTTGAATAGATATGTCCACAGCCGCCGCTTGCTAACACAGTTACGTTCGCTAATATCTTCTCAACATGTCCGTCTTCAGTATTAAACGCGTAAATCCCGTAGCAATCAATATCATTACTACTTTTATCCACATGTTTACCTAAATGATGTTGAGTAATTAGCTCTAAACAAAAATAATGCGTTAGTATTTCAATATTCTCGTTCTGATGTATTTGCTTTAACAATACCGTTTCTATCTCGTAACCAGTAACATCCTTATAATGAAGTACTCTGTGTTCAGAGTGACCACCTTCTTTGGCTAGATCGAAAACACCTGTTGTCGTTTTATCGAAGTTTATACCATAGTCTATAATCTCTTGTATGCGCTCTGGCCCTTCCTTCACCACTATTTCCACAATTTCTCTATCACATAAACCATCGCCAGCAATTAACGTATCGTGAATGTGTTTTTCGAAGGAATCAGACTTATCAACAACCACAGCTACACCGCCCTGAGCGTATTTAGTATTAGATTCGTCCTCGTTAGACTTGGTGACTATCAATACCTTACCATACTTAGCTGCTTTTAAAGCAAAACTTAAACCAGCTATCCCAGACCCAATTACTAAAAAATCGACCTTTTTCATTAAATTTCTAATATTTCTAACAAGTATGTGGATAACTCCTAAAACTTGTGAGTATAATGTATAAATTATGCTAACAACTAAATTTGAATGTTTAAATCTAAGCTAAAATCCAAGTTTGCCGAAATCTTTTAGATAATTTATGAGTCCGAATTGATAGGTTATCCACTTTTTTTAACATCAATAACAATACACATTTTTATATTGATAAGAAAACCTTCGAAAAAGTAAAATACTGGATATCAAAAGAAATTAAGTTTAAAAAATCACTATAAATGTTGATAACTATAGGAAAACTCATATTGCAAACGATTTTTGAACTGATTTTCTAACATTACCAACATGCTAATAAAGAATAAGATTCTATTTAAATTAAAATAATTAGATTCTATTGAGATGTTGAAAGGATGTATCTTTACGAAAAATTAAAGGGCGATAATTAGATATCGATGGAAATTTTAGAAGAATTAAACAAAAACGGCTTTGTAGACGAAAAGATCGATCCAACCTTGGATTTGTTTGCGGAAATAGAAAAGCTAAAAAAGGAGAAAAATGCTGTAATATTAGCTCACTACTATCAAGAACCTGATATTCAGGATATTGCAGATTATATTGGCGACAGTTTAGGTTTATCTCAAGAAGCTGCTAAAACCGATGCCGACATTATTGTTTTTGCTGGTGTGCATTTTATGGCCGAAACTGCTAAAATTTTATCGCCCCAAAAAACTGTTTTGTTGCCCGATTTAAAGGCAGGATGCTCTTTAGCAGACAGCTGTCCACCACATTTGTTTAGAAAATTTAAAGAGAAATATCCAGATCATTTGGTGATCACTTATGTGAATTGTACTGCAGAGTTGAAAGCCCTAAGTGACATCGTTTGCACCTCAACAAATGCTGTGCAAATTGTAGAAAGTTTACCAAAAGATCAGAAAATTATTTTTGGTCCGGATAAGAATTTAGGTGCTTACGTAGCTAAAAAAACAGGCAGAGATTTAGTGTTATGGAATGGTGCTTGTATGGTACACGAGATTTTTTCTAGAGAGAAAATTACCAAGTTGAAGGAACGCCATCCGAACGCAAAATTTATTGCGCATCCAGAGTGCGAAGAGAGCATTTTGAAACTAGCCGACTATATTGGATCTACTACTGGTTTGTTGAAATATACGATTAATGACGGAGTTCAAGAATTTATTGTAGCTACAGAAAGTGGCATTATCCACCAGATGGAAAAAGCTAACCCAAGTAAAACTTTTATACCAGCGCCCCCAACAAATTCATGTGCTTGTAACGATTGCCCTTACATGAAACGTAATACTTTAGAAAAGCTGTATCTTTGTATTAAAAATGGATTGCCAGAAGTCACAGTTCCGCAAGATATCATTGTAAAAGCAAGAAAACCGATAGAGAAAATGCTTGAAATTTCAGCAAAATACGGATTATAGCAAGATATATTAAATCATAAAACAGCCAAATTATTATAATTTGGCTGTTTTTTTTGGGGTATAAAAAATTGGAGTACAATTATTTAAAATTAGTCCACCCATTTGTCCACCCCTAAAATGAGTAAAATGTAAATTTTAATTTATTTATTTATCGATTAATAATATTTACGAACAAATTAAAATTATGAAAAAAACTTTTTTACTTTTTAACATCTTATTTTTTATTTCTACAACACTTTTTAGTCAACAATGGTATCCAGTTGGCGCTAACGATTCAGATTCCGATGTAATTGAAGGTACAAGCTTTTCTCATATAGCAATAAGTAGTACGGGTGTAGTTTATCAAGCATTTATTGATAAAAATAATGGGAATAAAGCATCTGTCAGAAAACTAGATGGGGATAAATGGACTCATGTAGGAACTCCTGGCTTTTCTCCTTCTACAGTCGGTGGAGATATTAAAATAATGGTCGATTCTCAAGGGGCACCATACGTTTATTTTAGAGACGGCAATCAGGGTAACAGAGGTACCGTAATGAAGTTTACTAATAATGCTTGGGTGGTTCAATATTGGGCTGGATTCTCAGATGGATCAGCAGCTGATTTAAATCTAGCGATAAATTTAAGCAACAATACGCCGTATTATTCTTATAGAGATGCGAGAACTAATATGTTTTACGTAAGAGTTCTAATAGATCCATATTTTACGTATTTGGTTAAAAACGTAGATGTAAAAAAAGATGTTCCAGATGCATTTTACAATACTAAACTTGGTGTTTCCCAGGCAGGAATTGTTCATCTAATGTATCATAACGGTGGATTTAAGATTAAGAGGTTTACAAATAATGATTGGGTAGATATGAACCTAGGTACTACATTTGAAAACACTACTTATTCATCGTCTAACGATATGACACTTTTTGGAAATGATATTTATGTTATTTATAATGATCATAACGAAAGCACATTTGTTAAAAAATTTACTCATTCTTCTAATACTTGGTCAACAGTAGGCGCAGGTACAATTGCTGAATATGTAGTTGTAAATCCAAAAATTACTGTTGTAAAGGGCATACCTTACATCGCTTATCTTGATAAAACAAAGGATTATAAAGTTTTTGTAAAGAAATTTGTGAACAATATTTGGGAAGATGTAGGCTCAGCAGTTTCTGCTAAAGGTGTAAGTGCCTTAAGTATTGTAGGTAATCAAACAACTGGTGCAGTATATGTCGGTTATACATCGGGTTCTAATAATTTTCTAAAAGTGTTTCAAGATCAGCCATTAGTTTTACCTGTAAAATTACAAGCATTTACAGCAAAATTAAGTAATGCAAATAGTGTTGAGTTGAGTTGGAAAACAGCTTCTGAAACTAATAATAAGTATTTCAGTATATTAAAAAGTAGAGATGGAATTACCTATAAAAATTTAGGTACATATACGAGTAAGGGTAGTAATTCTACATACACAGTTACAGATAAATTACCTTATTTAGGGGTAAATTATTATAAATTACAACAAACAGATTTAGATGGTAAAACATCTGAATTAGGTGTTGAAACTGTAAACGTAAAAACTTTAGCTAATAAAGGTCTTACTGCATATCCAAATCCGGTAAAAGATGGTACTGTACATTTAAATTTTGAAGATTTAAACGGTAAAAACGAAGTAAAAATTTACGATTTAACAGGAAAGCTTATTAGCAGCGAACAATTGAATTTTGTTAGTGGCAAAGCAACATTAAAATTAAATTTTTCGGTTAACAAAGGTTTATATCTACTTAACGTAGCAAACAAAATGGTTAAATTACAAATTAACTAATAGCAAAATAATTAAAAGAAGCCCTCTATAATTGAGGGCTTCTTTGTTAACATAACTACTCACAATTTGGGTATTGAATAAAAGACATCGTTATAATTTTCTACCTTTGTAGTTCGTAAAATTATAAGCACATGTTTGAAAACAAAGAACGCACATCGCTAGAAGAATTAGGAGAGTTTGGTTTAATCAAACATTTAACAGAAAATTTTAAAGTAAAACACGAAAGTTCTGTTAAAGGTATTGGTGATGATGCAGCAGTGCTTGAATTTAAAGAAAAACAAACATTAATTTCGACAGATTTATTACTTGAAGGCGTACATTTCGACTTGTCATATGTGCCTCTTGTTCATTTAGGTTATAAGGCAGTTCAGGTAAATTTAAGCGATATTTACGCAATGAATGGTATCGCTACTCAAATTACTGTTTCATTAGGTGTATCGTCAAAATTTCCGCTCGAGGCTATCGAAGAAATTTACAAGGGTATAGAGTTAGCTTGTAACCGTTATAACATAGATTTAATAGGTGGTGATACGTCATCGAGCAAACAAGGATTAGTTATTAGTATAACGAGCATAGGCTACGCGGATAAAGACGACGTAACTTTTAGAAATGGTGCACAAGAAAGCGATTTACTTTGTGTTTCTGGAGACTTAGGTGGCGCATACGTCGGGCTTCAAATTTTAGAAAGAGAAAAGCGAATTTTCTTAGAAAACCCACAAATTCAACCAGATTTAGAGGGTAAGGATTACATCATAGAACGTCAATTGAAGCCAGAAGCTAGAAGAGATGTGGTGGATTTATTGGCTCAATTGAAAATAAAGCCTACTTCAATGATTGATGTATCTGATGGATTAGCTTCAGAAATTTTACATATAGCAACGCAAAGTGATAAAGGCGTAACTATTTACGAAGAAAAATTGCCAATTGATCCAATAACTTACGAAACTGCACGAGAACTAGGCTTAGATCCATCGGTATGTGCGTTAAATGGCGGAGAAGATTATGAATTGCTCTTTACCATTAAACAAGCAGATTACGAGAAGCTAAAGAATGATGTTGATATCACAATAATTGGACACATTACAGATAAAAACTCTGGGGTGAAAATGATTTCCAAATCTGACGTGGTGCATGAACTAAAAGCACAGGGTTGGAATGCATTTAAGGCCAAATAGCCTTTTGGTATATTAAATCAGATCATTGGTAAAAAAATAGCGAAATTTTATAGTACATTCAATATATTGTGCTTCCAAACTGAACTATATTGAAGAGAATTTTCGTTTTTTCGCATCATGGCAGAGAAACTTTTCAGACTGGCTTTAATAGATTATTAAGTATTTCTGAAAGTTTGTCGTCTGATTTTGAGGTGCATTTTGTCTACGGTAATCAGCATAAAGTTGAGCGACCTATAAAAATTAAAGGTAATTTAATAGAAATACCTCTTAGTTACTCTTCTGGTTTAATATCAAATACTTACAAAAATTTGATGGAGGAAGGGAGGCGAATTACGGCTAAGGTACTGCTCATATTCAACTACTTTTTTTCCGGAAAAGAAATTTTAGATTTAGGTAGCGAGTTTGATAAGTATAAGCGGAAAACAAATATTACTTTAACACCAGAGGACATTGTCTTTGTTTCATTTCCCTCCATTTCCATACATAATTTGGGTTTTGCACTGAAACAAGAGTTTGGTTGCAAACTTATTTTAGACTATCGAGATCCTGGCGTATACGGTTATAAGTCTATAGAAGACAATCAAGTGATATCTTTTTTGAGAAAATTTTTCTTAAAAAGGATTGAGAATAGGAACCTACAAAGTGCGGATCTTGTCATCACTATCTCAGAGTCCATCAGGAAACTATTTCCAGAAAAATATAGAGATCAAATTAAAGTAATTAGAAATGGCTTCGATTTGAGGAAAATTGATTTCAGTAAAATTAAACATCACCCCTACACTTTTAAATTAGTTTACTTAGGTTCTGTTTACAGCGACCAATTGGATGATCTAACTTTTTTCAAAGCAATAAGGAAGTTTATAGATGCTGGAAATATACAACCTCAAATGTTTCAAATTAGATTTGTGGGTACCGGAGAATCGCCTCGGCTGAGAGATATATTGAGGACTTTTAATTTAGACCCATACACCTATATCAGCGCAAAAATGCCGATAGAGGATATCTATGCAGATTTATACAGTTCTTCTATGTTTTTTCACTTAAAATATGGAGAGAGAAAAGAAATTATCACCTCTAAGCAATACGAATATTTGGCTTTTCAGAAACCTATTTTGCTACCTGTCACAGACCAAGGGGATTTAGAAAGAAGTATTTTAAATAATAATGCTGGATTTGTCTGCAATGGCGAGAACCAGATCATCGAAGTATTAAAAAAGGAGTTCGACAATCATTTTGAAGGAAAGCCAACGCAGATTGAGAGAACTCAAGAAGAACTTTTCGACTTAAGCAGACAAGGGCAGGAGGAAAAATTAAAGCAGCTCATCATTAATTTATAATTCATCTTCGCCTAAAAATTTAGAATCAATCTGTTTGCTTGATTTAGTCTTTGCACCCAACTTTTTGATTTTTTCTGCTTTACTTATTAGATTTCCGCTTCCGTATTGTAGTTTTTTAAAGGCGTCTTGATATGCTTTTTGGCTTTGATCTATATATTTTCCAATCTTTTCCATATCTCCTAAAAAGCCCACAAACTTGTCGTACAATGCACCTGCCTCTTCGGCAATTTCAAATACATTTTTGTTCTGTCTGTCTACCTTCCAAATACTAGCAATAGTACGTAAAGTAGCAAGTAAAGTTGTTGGGCTTACTAAAACTACTCTTTTATTCCAGGCGTAGTTAAATATTTCAGTATCGGCTTGCACCGTAGCACTAAATGAAGCTTCGATAGGAATGAAAAGCAAAACAAAGTCCGGAGAATTTATGCTATACAGGTGTTGGTAGTTTTTGGAAGAAAGTCCATCTATATGCGCCTTTATAGATACGATATGTTGACGTAGAAACAGCACTTTATCCTCTTCGGTTTCCGCATTAGCCATTTTTTCGTAAGCCACTAACGATATTTTAGCGTCTACAATTAAATTTTTCTCATCAGGTAAGTTAATGATCACATCCGGTTGAAAACGGTCGCCCTCGCCGTTATTTATAGATTTTTGTATTACATATTCCCTATCTTTCACTAGGCCAGAGCTTTCGAGCACCCTTTCCAATATTACTTCACCCCAATTGCCCTGTTTTTTATTATCACCTTTTAAAGCTCTAGTTAAGTTATTAGCATCTGTTTGTATTTGCTTGCTCTGATCCATGAGTTGAAAAATCACGCCTTTCAATTGACTTCGCTCGGCAGCTTCTGTTTGGTAGACTTTTTCTACTTTTTCCTCAAAAGCTTTAATATTTGCTTTTAGCGGATTTAAAATAGTATCTAGATTATGCTGGTTTTGTAGCGTGAATTTTGCTGATTTTTCTTCCAATAATTTGTTTGCTATCGAAGAAAACTCAAGCGTAAATTGCTGATGCAGTTTTTCAAGATTTTGCTGCTGAATAAGATTGAGTGACTGTTGGGTAGCCAATGCTTCTTCGGCTTTTGTAGCTCTATTATTCTCCTTAATATATAACTGATTAAGCTGCTTGTATTCTGCTTGAACTTGCCCAACTTCCTCTTTTAGATGGTTGATTATATATAAATCTTGTGCTCTAGGCTTTTGTATCCTCAATACTAATAATACAATTACTAGGGTACACAATCCAATTAACAAAAACGGTATAGCGGTTTCCATAAAATTCAATTTTTTACAAAATAGCAAAATAAATGGGGGAGGTTTCTATAAGACTAATCCGAAATATTATATTTAGCACATGAACAAGTTATTAGTTTTAATTCAGTGCGCCGATGCAGTAGGTTTAGTGGCTAATATTTCAAATATTTTAGCCAATCACCAGTTAAATATTATTACCATGCGAGAATTCGTTGACGAAGATGAGCAACGCTTTTTCGCACGGATATTATGCAGCGGTTCTAATATCGATTGGGAACAGCTAAAAAAAGAGCTAAAAGCAGCGTTACCTAAAGAGGCAATGGTAGAGGTGAAACCTAACTCAGATAAGAAAATTGCCGTCTTGGTCACAAAAGAGTTTCACTGTTTATCGGATATATTGATTCGTAATTACTTTAAAACGCTTGGCGCAGAGGTAACTTGTGTGATTGGCAACTACAATCTTTTACAGCCATTAACCGAGAAGCTCGATGTACCTTTTTATCATATATCTCACGAAGAAAAAACAAAAGAAGAGTTTGAGGAAAAAATTATAGAAGTCCTAGATAGTCTAGAACTTGACTACATTGTTTTGGCGAAGTTTATGCGCATTATATCCCCTCACTTTGTATCAAAATACCGACATAAAATTATCAATATACATCACTCGTTTTTACCTGCATTTATTGGATCAAGCCCCTACAAACAAGCATTTAATAGAGGCGTGAAAGTAATTGGTGCAACGGCTCATTTTGTGACCAACGATTTAGATGAGGGACCCATTATTAGTCAGCAAACCATACATGTAAATCATACTTTTGATGCTAATAGAATGGCTGTAGCTGGAAGAGAAATTGAAAAATCAGTGTTAAGTAATGCTTTAGCTCTGGTTTTCGACGATAGGGTTTTTGTGATTGGCAACAAAACGGTGGTATTCGAATAAGTAAATTATAGGAAAAATTAGCTAATAAATAATGTTTTTGTAAAAAAGGATAGGAAGGAAAAAATTTAGGAACACTTTTTGTTTTAGATATAATATTGATAAACAAAAATTAATTGAGATGGGAATCTACCTTATTTTATTTGTTCCGATACTTCTTTTAAGCATGTTTGTGCAATGGCGTTTTAGAAACAAATTTTCTAAATATGCCGAGATGCAACTAAACTCTGGTTTTTCTGGTAAGGAAGTGGCCGAAAAAATGCTGCATGATAATGGTATCTATAATGTTAAGGTCGTAAGTTCCGAAGGCCGACTGACGGATCATTATAATCCGGTTGATATGACCGTTAATTTAAGCACAGACGTATATTATGGACGAAGTGTGGCGGCTGCAGCGGTAGCAGCACATGAATGTGGGCACGCGGTACAGCACGCTAAAAATTATCATTGGTTGCAGTTCAGATCAAACATGGTACCTGTGGTGAGCATTTCTTCGAACTTGTTGCAATGGGTTTTGTTAGCTGGGGTGTTATTAATAGGTTTTACTGGGAATCCGGTTATTTTAGGGATAGGTGTAGTAGGATTAGCGTTGGTTACGGTATTTAGCATAGTGACTTTGCCGGTAGAGTTTGATGCAAGCAATAGAGCCTTGTTATGGCTAAAAAACAATAGAGAAGTAATGTATACTGGCGACGAGAATACTCAAGCTAAAGATGCATTGTGGTGGGCAGCGATGACTTACGTAGTGGCAGCATTAGGTGCATTAGCAAACCTGCTTTATTACGCTTCAATGTTATTTGGAAGAAGTAGGGAGTAGGCACCTCGCTACCCAAAAAATAGGCCTCAAAATAACTACACTTAATTTTGGGGCTTTTTATGGAGAATTAATTTAGGCGGTAAGGCACAATCAATTTAAATTCGGGTACACTGACCAAAAATTCTGTATTATTATCAATACGCTTCATTAAGTACCTTCCCTTCATACTGCCTATATCGGTTTTTAAATTGCATCCAGAAATATAGGTGTAACTGGCGCCCGGAGCCAGCACAGGTTGCTCGCCTACCACGCCTTCGCCTTCTACTTCTCTTGTAGTACCATCCGAATCAAATATTAACCATTCCCTGCGCATAAGTTGTATTTCTTCGTCAGAAAGATTTTCAATACAAATTCTATAAACGAACATGTAATGGGCATTCAACGGGTTTGAATGCTCGTCTTGATACATTGTTTCAACAGATATTTTTACGCCTTGGGTGGTTGCAGTTACCATAAGCTTTGAATATTAAATGTTTAAAGGAATCAATAATTATACCACCTCAGTAAGCGGGTACACGTTTGCGTATTTATCAGCAATCTCATCTAGCATCGCATAAATCGTATCAATATTTTCCTCTTTTACCAATTGGGTTCTGTAAGGCTTAAAATCGGGTAAACCTTTAAAATAGTTGGCGTAGTGCCTTCTCATTTCAAATACTCCTACTTTTGGCCCTTTCCATTCAACAGACTTAGTAAAATGAGTTCTGCAAGCTTCTACCCTTTCTTCAGTAGTTGGGCCAGGCAAATGTTCTCCTGTGGCAAAAAAGTGCTTTACTTCCCTAAAAATCCAAGGATAGCCAATGGCTGCTCGTCCAATCATCATTCCATCTACACCATATTCTAAACGCCAATTGGCAGCTTTTTCTGGACTATCAATGTCTCCATTTCCAAAAATTGGAATATGAATACGCGGATTGCGTTTTATCTCTCTAATTAAGGTCCAATCGGCGTCGCCTTTATATAATTGAGCTCTGGTACGACCGTGTATGGTTAGCGCTTTAATACCGATGTCTTGAAGGCGCTCTGCTACTTCTTCTACATTTTTAGTATTATCGTCCCAACCTAAACGTGTTTTAACCGTAACAGGCAAATGTGTAGCTTTCACTACCGCTTCGGTCATTTTAACCATTTTATCAATGTCTTGTAACAGAGCAGAACCAGCGCCTCTGCAGGCTACATTCTTAACCGGGCAGCCATAATTGATATCCATTAAATCTGGTCCAGCTAACGTAGCAATTTCAGTAGCTTCACGCATACTTTCAATATCGCTACCAAATATTTGTATGCCTATTGGGCGCTCATATTCAAAAATATCCAGCTTTGCTCTACTTTTTGCTGCAGAGCGAATTAAGCCTTCCGATGAAATAAATTCAGTGTACATCATATCTGCACCACCTTGCTTGCACACATAACGAAAAGGAGGGTCGCTAACGTCTTCCATGGGCGCTAACAACAAAGGGAATTCTCCTAAATCAATATTTCCTATCTTTACAGACATTGTCTATCTTCAAAATTATTATAAAACTTCACAAAGTTACACATAATTCAGATAATGCATTTTAACCCGCTGCCTCGACAAGAAGAGCACCCTTTTACGCAAATGTTATACTTATTGTTACTGGGCATTGGAGGCTTGGTTGTATTTGCTGTAATTGGCTTCGCATTTGTTTATTTTACTTATGGGATGCCCGGAATTAAGGCAACTCTTGTTAGTGACCTGACCAACCCAGGACCGTTCAAAATAATATTGGTAGCACAACAAATTGGCCTATTCTTGGCTCCAGCGTTACTGCTAAGTATTATTGAGCGGAAAAGGATTTCTTCATTTTATGGAATAAATGCACCGACGACGAGTTTGCTATGGCTCGTGGCAGTGCTGTCCCTGTGTTGGATGCCAATTATGGCTTTCGCAAATGAATGGAACCAAAGCATGGTTTTTCCAGACTTCTTAAAGGGAATTGAAAAATGGATGCGGGAAATGGAAGACCAAAACGCCGCTACAACTCAGGCCATTTTAAAGATGAAAACACCATTAGATTTAGTGGTGAATATTTTGGTAATAGCTGTTACACCAGCTATTTGCGAGGAATTTATATTCAGAGGGGCTTTGCAACGTACCGTGGTTAGGTTAAAATCAAACCCCCACGTAGCGATCTGGTTGTCGGCTATTATATTTAGTGCTATACATTTTCAATTTTATGGATTTATACCGCGAATGCTTTTAGGCGCTGCGTTTGGTTACATTTACTATTTTACGGGTAGCATCTGGTACGCCGTGTTTGCGCACTTTTTAAACAATGCCTATGCGGTAATTTCAGCCTATGTTTTGCAGAGCCAAAACAAATCATACACCGATGCCAAAACAATGGATATGCATTGGGCAGCTTACCTAATTAGTGCAATTTTAACCTTAGCTTTGTTCAAATTTTTAAAGGACAGAACTGCAAAGATTCCAGACCAAACGTAGTTCTCAAATAATTATATACATACATGAAAACAAGAGCAATTACTGCATTTTTTTTTACTATCGTGATGTTAGGATCCATTTTTTTAGGGGCCTACACTTTCTCCGCTTTTTATTTGCTCTTAAGCATTTTAGCCTTATTCGAGTTTTATAAGATGATTAGCATTGCGGGGGTAAAACCTCACAAAATAATTGGCGCAATAGCAGCGGCAGCGATATTTCTAGGAGCTGTGGTTTTCAAGATGTTTGAGCTAGATACCAAGTATTTGCTATTAATTGTTCCGGTGTTGTTTTCAGTATTTATAGCAGAACTGTATAAAAAGAACGAAAATCCTTTTTCCAATATCGCTTACACGTTTGTGGGCTTAATGTATGTTACGGCTCCCTTTTGCTTTTTTTACGCTCTAGGTTTCTTAAATGAAGGTACAGCCTACAGTTTCCATCTCCCATTATCATTTTTGCTTATGCTTTGGGCTAACGACACGGGGGCGTATTTATTTGGAATGAAGTTAGGAAAGCATAAGCTATTCGAACGGCATTCACCTAAGAAATCATGGGAAGGTTTTTTTGGAGGAGTATTTACGAGTCTGTTGGTCTCTTTCTTGTTATCGATTCAGTTCAATGAAATGCAACCACTAGTTTGGGCAGGTATGGCGGTAATTATTTCTTGCTTTGGTACACTCGGAGATTTAGTAGAATCGATGTTAAAAAGAAGTTTAAATGTTAAAGATTCGGGTACGTTTTTACCAGGTCACGGTGGCTTTTTAGATCGTTTTGATGGGCTATTAATTTCAGCTCCTTTGGTGTACGTGTACCTTTATCTTATACTGAAATAAAAAATAAAATCTGTGCGGAAGAGATAATCTTCGCCCAGATTTTAAGTGTTTACCCAACGTTTAAATGGTTTGGTAGAAAGGTTAGAATTAGCATACCGCACATCTTCCGTCACGTTTTCAGCTACCCACTCTGGAATGGCGTAATCTTCATCCTCGCTAGCCAATTCTATTTCGGCAACAATCAACCCTTCATTTAAGCCGCTAAATTCGTCTACCTCCCACGTTTTATTTTCATAAACCGCGAGATGTCGAACTTTCTCCACTAAATTTGTACAGAAACTTTTAAGCAACTCTTCAGCATCATTAAGTGGAATTTCATATTCAAACTCGGGTCTACTAGCCCCTATCGCTTTACCTTTTATGGTAATATAACCCGCATCGCCTTTGGTTCTAATTCTAATTGTTTTATGAGGATCTGTTAAAAGATAACCTTGTTTTATGGCTATACTTTTTTGCGGAGTTATTTTTTTCCAACTCGTTGTGTTTACCAAATATTTATGCTCAATTTCTGTTGCCATAAATGCATTTTGACCTAAGATTTAGTTTGCTCTACGAACTCAATTTGTTTGTTCAAAGATTTAATTTTTTCGTCGGCCTTTTTAATTTTATTTTCAATATTCTTCATCTTGCTCTCACTTTTGTCTAGCTTATTATTAGCTTTTTCAACGTCTTTAAGCAGCTTCGCGGTATCTTTAGCATCACTAGCCGTAGATGAGGGATCTGAAGGGTTAAACTTATTTGTTTTTTTGTTTGCTTTTTCGTTCAGAGATTTTACTTCTTCTTTCAATTTTTCGTTCTCCAAACGCTCTTTCTCGTAATCAATTTTTAATTTATTGATATCGACATTAAGATCAAGAACTTTTTGTCTTGCTTGATATTTTTGAAGTTCTGGAGATTTAGTAGAGCCGCAAGATGACAAAAACAACCCCGCACATATAGCGCTTAATAATAGTATCTTTTTCATATTAGAAGTTTTAATGCATATAAATACAAAAAGCAGACCAAAAGGCTTGCCGCTTGCGCAAAACAACACAACTAAAAGGAGTATTACAAAGCTATTTTATTACCGAAACGGGCTTTTTATTTTCATCAATAGCCACAAAAGTAAAGGTGCCATGTATGGCCAACTCTCTACCCTCTGCGTACATCTGTTCAATATAAATTTCTACACTCACTTTCAAACTGGTATTCCCCACATGTGTAACAGTTCCAATTAACTCCACAATAGTCCCCGCAGGAATAGGTTTTTTAAAATCTATCTTATCGCTACTTACGGTAACCATAATTTGGCGGCTAAAACGTGTTGCGGTGATAAATGCCACCTCGTCCATCATATGCATGGCGGTACCACCAAAAAGCGTATCGTAATGGTTGGTTGTACTTGGGAAAACGGTTTTAAAAATACTTGTTTTAGAGCGCTCTATTCTTTCTGCTAAAGTCATACTGCAAAGTTAAAACATCGAGCTGTACCCTTTGATATTTGAATGTCATATCTAAAGCTTTGTAACAAATTTATATCGGTCTAAAGCCATTGCAAAACAGTCCTATCTTTGATATAAAACTAAACTATTAAGTATGATTAAAAGATATTTGAGGAGTGGTGTTTGCATGTTGTTGCTAGCAGCCAGTATTAATGCTGAAGCTCAAAATGTTCCTACACCTAAATCGCATTTTGGTTTTGCCATAGGCGATAATTACCATCTCACCAATTACACCCAAACCGAAGCCTATTTTAAAAAGCTCGCCGCAAGTTCCAATCGCGTTAAATTGGTTGATATTGGCAAAACAGAAGAAGGTAGAAGTCAATACATGTTGATTGTAACTTCCCCGGAAAACCATAAAAATTTAGAAAAGTACAAAGCAATTTCTCAAAAATTAGCAAGAGTAGACGACCTATCAGACGCCGAAGCAAAAGAACTGGCGGCACAGGGTAAGGCTGTAGTTTGGATTGACGGAGGTTTGCATGCGACTGAAAACGTTGGTGCTCATCAATTAATTGAAACGGCTTACCAATTAACTAGCAGAACAGACGCAGAAACTACTAAGATTTTGGATGATGTTATCATTTTGATGACACACGCCAATCCGGATGGGCACGAGCTACAAGGAAATTGGTATATGAGAAATCCGGAGCCTTCAAAAAGAAGAACTTCGCCTTTGCCAAGGCTATATCAAAAATATGCTGGGCATGACAACAATCGGGATTTTTTTATGTTGAACTTAAAGGAAACCCAAAATATCGCAAAACAACTTTTCGTCGAGTGGCATCCTCAAATTATGTACAACCACCATCAATCTGGTCCTGCGGGAACCATTGTTGCCGGGCCTCCATTCAGAGATCCACATAACTATGCCATTGATCCAATTATTCTAACCAGTCTTGATGCTGTTGGAGCTGCGATGCATAACAGGCTAAACGTGGAAGGAAAGCCAGGTTACACACAAAGAAATGGTTCTGTTTTTTCTACGTGGTACAACGGGGGGTTAAGAACAACAACTTATTTTCACAATATGGTGGGTTTGTTAACCGAAATCGTGGGCAACCCTACTCCAATGGAGATTCCTTTAGTACCAAATAGATTGTTACCAAACAGTGATTCGGCAAATCCAGTAACACCAAAAAAATGGTATTTTAGAAATGCCATTGATTACTCGGTTACGCTAAATTATGCCGTTTTAAACTACGCAAACCGTTATAGAGACGAGTTATTATTTAGCATCTATAAGATGGGAAAAAATGCCATTGAAAGAGGAAATACTGACACATGGAGCTTGGCACCGAAGAAGATAGAAGCTATTAAAGCCGAAGCAACTGCTGGAGGTGAAGATTTAAGTAAGCGCTCAATCGACGTTAAGTATTTCAACAAAGTGATGAAGGACCCAAACTTGAGAGACGCAAGGGGCTATATATTGCCAGCTAATCAGGCTGATTTACCGACGGCCGTAAAGTTCTTAAATGCGTTAATTAAAACTGGAGTTACGGTGCAGCAGGCTTCTGCTGCTTTTACTGTGGAGGGCAAAGAATATCCAGCGGGGTCGTATGTCGTAAAAACAGATCAGCCCTTCAGAGCGCATGTTTTAGACATGTTCGAACCACAAGATCATCCCAATGATTTTAAATACCCAGGAGGACCTCCTGTAGCACCTTACGATGCGGCTGGATGGACACTTGCATACATTATGAACGTTAAGTTTGACAGAGTGTTAAATGGTTTCGAAGGACCATTTAAGAAATTACCTTACGGAACGCCTATTCAGCTTTCTAAACCAAGTGTAACAAAAGGAGGGTTCGTTTTAAGCGCACAGTCTAACGAGAGTTTTATTGCAGTGAACGATTTACTCAAAGCAGGAGTGAGTGTTGTTAGAGACGCAGCAAATGGAGATTTTTATATCGCAGATGGAGCTAAGGCTAAAACGATTTTAGACAAGGGAAAATTTGACTTTGGTTTGAATTTAAAAGCGGCGCAAAAACCGAAGAAAACAACAAAGGTGATGCCACTCCGCATTGCCTTATTAGATACTTACGGAGGCACAATGACTTCTGGTTGGGCACGTTTAATTTTCGAAAATTTTCGATATCCATTTACGGTAGTTTACCCGCCTGATGTTGATGCTGGAAAACTTAAAAACTATGACGTTTTAGTTGTGTTAAGCGGAGTTTTAAATATTGTTTATTCAAAAGAAACTGTGATAAATCCAAGCATTCCAGAAGAATATAAAGCAATTTATGGAGATATTACGAAAGACAAATCCATTCCTCAACTTAAAGAATTCGTTAACAAGGGAGGTAAAATAGTGGCTATTGGATCTGGTGCTCGATTGGCTAACCATTTCAATTTACCAATTAGCGACGCATTAGTTGTAAATGAGGGAGGAACGAGGAGTAAGCTCTCAAACGATAAGTTTTATGTACCTGGTAGTGTGTTGCAAGTTAAGGTTGATAAATCATTTTCGAGTAATTGGGGCTTAGATGAGAACACAGATATTTATTTCGATGCAAATGCAGTTTATAAAATCAATGATGTTGAAAAGGTAAAGCCTTTAGCTTGGTTTGATACAGATAAACCTTTGCGTAGTGGATGGGCTTGGGGACAAGAATATTTAAAAGGTGGAGTAGCAGCTTTTGAGGCTCAAGTTGGCAAAGGAAAGGTTGTAGTTTTCAGCCCGAATATTACATTTAGGTCGCAAACTCACGGTACTTTTAAATGGTTATTTAATCAACTATATCAATAACAAGCAATAATTTTGAAAGCCCGCTTAATTAAGCGGGCTTTTTTTATATATCGTCGGTAAAATTTCGTTTATTGGGATATGAAAATAGAGATATGGTCTGACGTGATGTGTCCGTTTTGCTACATAGGTAAAAGACATTTGGAAAAAGCGCTAGAGGAGTTGCCTTTTGGTTCTGAAATTGAATTGGAATGGAAAAGCTATCAGCTTGATCCTAATTACAAAAATACGGAGGGTGATGACTTGTACACTTACTTTGCTAAGAACAAAGGCATAGAAAAGGAACAGGCGGAACAAATGACAACACAGGTACTACAGATGGCTAGTAATGTAGGTTTAAAAATAAATTTCAATAAAAGTATTCCTGCAAATTCGTTTAATGCTCATCAATTACTTCACTTGGCAGCAAAGCTGGATAAACAAACAGCGATGGAAGAAGCGCTCTTTAAAGCACATTTTATTGACGGAAAAGATATTGATAATTTAGACGTACTCGTAAATTTAGCAGTGGGTTTGGAGATTGACCCAACGATAGCGAAAAATGCCATCCTCAATAATGAGTTTGAAGAGCAGGTACGGTACGACATTTACGAAGGGCAGCAAATTGGCGTTAGGGGCGTGCCATTTTTTGTTTTGGATAAGACGTACGGCATGTCCGGAGCGCAGCCTGTAGAAACCTTTAAACAGGCCATAACGCAAGCGTATAAGGAACAGTAAGCCTAACTATAAAATGCTTAGAACGAAATAAGGGGATGAGCCAACTTGCTTATCCCCTTATTTTTTATTGCTTACTGCGTCTTTTTATTTATTCAAAACCGTTTTATTAGCATTGTTAGATAGTTTAGTTGCATCAAAATGCTTCATAAAATCTAACAAAATCTTCATGCTTTCATCCTCAATGAAGTCAAAATTATCCTCTTTAGCGGGTTTGTCGCCTTTCTTCAAAGCGGGTAAACCCCTCGCTGCACGTAACTGATTTGTTTTTGCCAGCGCTGCAGCTTCAAGTGAATCTCTTTCGATTTTTAACTTAGCTTCATTCAACACTAAAGAAGTTTCCTTCTCTTTTTTCTTCATGTCGTTAATGTCTTGCTTCAAGATTTTGTAATCCGCAGAAGAAGCCATTCTCTTTTCGTGCAATTTTAAAAGTTCAGCTTTAATGTTCGTCAGATTGTAAACACTATTATAGCTAGTGGAATTAATCATATCGAAAGGCAAAGCAGAAGGCTCCGTGTCTTCTCCAATTTTATCCATTGGATAAATAGAAGGGAAATTGATATCAGGAATTACACCCTTGTGCTGTGTACTATTTCCGCTAATACGATAAAACTTAGCCATCGTTAAGTTAATTTGACCCAACAACGGAACGCCATTTTTATCAACGATAGTTACCGTAGTCGAATTTTTATCTTTAACAGGAGTTACCTTTTTGCTTTCTTCTTTTTTCTTGAACAAGGCCGCCAATTGTTGCAATACGCCAGAATTCATTAAGGAATTTAAATCGATAGAAGATTGTACAGTTCCTTTACCATAGGTTTGTGTACCCATCACAATCCCACGTTGGTAATCCTGAATAGCACCGGCAAAAATCTCTGAAGCAGAAGCGCTCAGTCTGTCAATCATAACAGCCATTGGCCCATCCCAATAAATACTCTCGTTTTCGTCTTTATGTACGGTAACTTTAGCCTTATAGTCTTTAACTTGAACTACTGGACCTCTATCTATAAATAAGCCGGTTAGTTCAATCGCTTCGTTTAACGAACCCCCGCCATTTGCTCTAAGGTCAATCATTAAAGCATCAACCTTATCCATATTTTTAAGCGTATCTATCAACAATCTCACGTCTCTAGTGGTACTTTTATAATTTGGATCGCCAGCATTTGCTGCTTTAAAATCTGCATAAAATGCCGGAATTTTAATGATTCCGATTTTAAATGCTTTTCCATCACTTTCTATGGTCTTCACAACCTTTCTTGCAGATTGGTCAGCCAGGATAATCTTCTCTCTTACTAAAGTCACAATTTGTGGCTTAGCCGAAAGCTCTTGTCCAACAGGGATAATCTTTAAACGAACAGTTGTGCCTTTAGGTCCCTTAATTTTAGCTACCGCATTGTCAATTCTCCAACCAATTATGTCCTCAAACTCACCGTCGCCTTGCGCAACAGCTACAATTCTATCCCCAGCATTTACTTTTTTGCTTTTAAAAGCTGGTCCGCCAGCAACGAGTGACACAATTTTTACAACCTCATTATCAATCTGTAAAGTAGCACCAATGCCTTCTAAAGATCTAGACATCTCTTGATTAAAGGTTTCGGCATTACGTGGATTAAAATAATTGGTATGAGGATCAACAGCTTCAGTAAAAGCGTCCATAACTGTTTGGAACACATCCTGATTGTTAAACTTTGCAGCTTGAGTTTTTAAATTGGTATAACGTTTTGTCAACGTTTCAATGTTTTTATCTTCTGCAGTTCCCGCAATTTTTAGGTTTAAAAGCTCGTATTTAATACGTTTTTTCCAAAGTTCATTTACTTCAGCTTCAGATTTTGCGAAAGGAAGTTTCTCTCTGTCATAAACATACACTTCATTTTTATTAAAATCTTGTTTCGCTTTAATTTGGCCAACAGAGTAGTTAATACGGTCGTTGTAGCGTTTTAGATACACATTAAAAATGTAGAAAGGTGTACTTAAGTCACCAATTCTAAACTCGTCATCTAGCCTTGTTCTACTCGCTTCAAATTCCTTGATATCGCTTTCCAAAAAATAATATTTCGACGGATCTAAGGCTTTAATGTATCTATCAAATATAATCGACGATATAGAATCGTTAATCTTAATCTTTTTATAGTTGTAATTTTCGATCAACCCAACTACTTCTTTCAAAACTAAGCTTTGCTGTTCATCTGGCATGATATTATTCACGCCAGCAACAGGCTTTTGCGCTTGCGGAGAGGTGGTGCAAGCCAAAACTGCGGCTGTGAAGGTAATTGCAAATATTCTTTTCAGCATTCCTTTAACTGTTTTAAAATCCATTCTTATATAATCGTTATCCAATATGATACCAATTTCTTAATTAAACAAAAAAGATACAGTATTCTCACTGTATCTTTTTTGTAAATATTGTAAAAACAACGAATATCTCGTGTATAAAATCTCCACGATTTTTTTATCGGTTAGAAATTAGCCTTTTTTAGCAATCGTTCTTTCCGAAATTTTAGCTCTGTTAGATTTGATTAAGGTGTTGTACTGAACGATATTTGCGTTCTTAGACAGAAGTTCCGCTGTATTTAAATCTTTTGAAGCTAATAAGTAATCCTTCTTTTTAATTTTAACTGAGGCAATCCCAATTACAGATTCTATATAGGCATTTTTATCTTGCAACTGCTGGGCTAAAATACCGTGTTGCGTATAAAACCACATCGACTCTGGCAATTTGTTTGCGGCTAAGTACACTTTCCCTAGTTGCTGGTAAGCTAACATTTGACCAGATTTGCTGCCGATCTTGCTATAGTTTTTTAAGGCTTGTTTGAGCACGATTTTTTCGGCCTCAGCATAGTTAGAAATAGACAGGTGTACATTGCTTAGTCTAATCAGCGCAGTTCCGTAGCGACCAAACATTTTGTTTTGCTGATATTCTTGCGCTGCTTTATTAAACATAGAAATTGCACCATCAAAATCACCCATCTTTTCAATTCTATCTGCTTCTTCGAAGTAATAATCGGCTCCCACAGTAGCAGATCCGGCTATGCCTAAATTCACCGAAAACGTTTGATTGTTATGGTCTATGGAAGGAGTAGCGCTTTGTGCATAAATGACGTGAGTAAAAGCCATTAAAACTACAAAAGGGATAAGTTTTTTCATCTAGTAAATGATCAAAATTTAGTTCGAAAATTTAGGATACTAACCAAACTGACTGATTAACACATAGTTTTCGAATACCAAAGATACATTTTTTGAATTTCATTAGTACAAAAGTGTAACAATATGATAATTTGATTATCAAATCATAAAAATAGAAACTATGCTAATTACAACAACTAACACTATAGAAGGCAAGAGAATTGTGAAATACATTGGCCTTGTAACTGGCGAAACCATTATCGGCGCAAATATCTTTAAAGATTTATTTGCCGGTTTAAGAGATATTGTGGGCGGCAGATCTGGTTCTTACGAACAAGTTTTGCGTGAAGGAAAAAACACTGCTGTAAATGAAATGCAACAATATGCGGCGGCAATGGGTGCAAATGCAATTATTGGCGTAGACTTAGATTATGAAACCGTAGGTAGTGGCGGCAGTATGTTAATGGTAACGGCTAGCGGTACCGCAGTAGTTTTAGAAGATTAATACCTCCCCGAAATACATTAAAGCCCCGGCATTGAAAGATGTCGAGGCTTTTGAATTTTATATTTAACCTTAAGTTTAACGTTGAGGCATTTTTGGCATATTGCGCATCATTTTTGCTGCTGCGGCGGGGTTAGAGAATTGTTTCATCACTTTTCTCATGTCCTCAAACTGCTTTAAGAGTTTGGTTACATCTTCAACCTTGTTGCCAGAGCCTTTTGCAATTCTAACTCTGCGGCTTTGTTGTATCACGTCAGGGTTTTCTTTCTCGTGAGGTGTCATAGATTGGATAATCGCTTCAATACCTTTAAAAGCATTATCGTCAATATCTACGTTCTTCATCATTTTACCCACGCCCGGTATCATGCCCATCAAATCCTTCATGTTACCCATCTTCTTTATTTGCTGAATTTGGTTGTAGAAGTCGTTAAAATCGAACTTGTTTTTACGGATTTTCTTTTGTAATTCGGCTGCTTCTTTCTCATCAAACTGTTGTTGAGCACGTTCTACCAACGATACAACATCACCCATCCCCAATATACGAGAAGCCATTCTGTCTGGATAGAAAACATCCAAAGCGTCCATTTTCTCTCCAGTACCAATAAACTTAATCGGCTTATCAACTACCGATTTGATAGAAAGCGCCGCCCCACCACGTGTATCACCATCTAATTTGGTTAAAACCACGCCGGTAAAATCAAGCCTATCGTTAAATACTTTCGCTGTATTCACCGCATCCTGACCAGTCATCGAGTCAACTACAAATAAAATCTCATCAGGTTTAGTTTGTGCTTTAACTTCCGAAATTTCGTTCATCAAGGCCTCGTCGATAGACAAACGACCCGCTGTATCTACAATTATTACGTTATTATTATTCTTTTTACCTTCAGCAATACCCTCCAAGGCAATAGCTACAGGATCTTTCGATTCCTTGTTAGCGTACACAGGTACGCCCACTTGCTCGCCTAAAACTTGCAATTGGTCAACCGCCGCCGGGCGATAAACGTCGCCAGCAACCATTAAAGGTTTTTTGCCTTTGCTTTTTAGGTGCAATGCCAATTTACCGGTGAAAGTAGTTTTACCCGCACCATTTAAACCAGCAATTAATATTACGGTTGGGTTATTTTTCAAATCCAATTCGGTAGCCTCACCACCCATTAAGGCAGCAAGCTCATCGTTCATTATTTTGGTAAGCAATTGCCCTGGCGAAACCGTTGTTAATACGTTTGCGCCCAATGCTTTTTCTTTAACCTGATCAGTAAAAGTTTTTGCAGTTTTATAGTTTACGTCGGCATCTAGTAACGCTTTTCTGATCTCTTTCATGGTCTCAGCCACGTTAATCTCAGTAATGCTTCCTTGTCCTTTTAGAACCTTAAATGCCCTATCTAGCTTATCCTGTAAATTTTCAAACATCAGTTAATGATTAAATTTTATTGAAATGCAAAGGTATTAATAATTTACGATTTTTAAATCGATGAATTCAGCTATACTTGATGCTAAGTTTTAGAAAAGCAACAACACATTAATCGGCCCCGATCGTCCCGCTTTACACTATAGCCCTCGCTCGCAAAGGCTCTCTCGGGGCTGCCGTTTCAATCGGGTTTAATTTACAAAAAGCTGTACTGTAATTTGACAATTCTGTTATTTTCGTTAGCACTAAAGATTATTATTTATGTTTTGTCTCTTTTTTCTCTAAACTAAAATTGTTTGTATTTTTTGTTGCAAACAATTTGCTTTTAATATATTTTTGATAAATCTATCTACCTATCTATTATGCGTTTATTGCCTCTTGGCTTTTTGCTGCTATTTATTTTAGCATGTAAGAAACATCATCCTGTTTCAGAAAATACTATTTTAAAAAATACAAAAACATTAAACTTATCAGATGTTCAAAGCCATCTAAAGCT
Source organism: Pedobacter sp. (assembly GCA_045629525.1). Lineage (GTDB taxonomy): Bacteria > Bacteroidota > Bacteroidia > Sphingobacteriales > Sphingobacteriaceae > Pedobacter. Next base: position 259,327 of record JAZQRH010000019.1, on the reverse strand, counting down.
TCTGCTTTCGAAAAAACGATCTCAAAATGGATTAAAGGATCGTTTAGCAATGTCTAAAGAAGATTTAAAAGCCATTGGAGATGGTATGGATACTGAAACCTACCAAAAATTTATTTGGGACTACGCCACCATAGAAGAAAATATTGATGGACATCCAGCTATATTGGTGCCCATTAAAATGCAAGAACAGGTTAACGTTTCCATTGCAGACGATATGAGCCCTTTAGGCTATCGCGTAGCGGTTTTTCAACATTCGCCAGATAAAACGGAAATATTATTAAGCTTTAGAGATTACCACCCTGATGAAAGCATAGTAAGGCAAAGAATGGGAATTAATAATATTACCATTTATCCAAGAAATTTCATAGAATTTCATGAGCTTTTAGGAAACGATTTTACGGGTTATGTTTTAGCACTAAATGAAGCACTCCAACCGCTAAGGTTAATTAGGATAAACCATAACACCGTTATAAAGTATGTTAATTTACCACAAATCTTAATAGCACCTACTGCTCAAAACATTCCATTTAATCAATTAGCTGAAGAAGCAGAGTGCCAAGTTCAAGTACTTTATCCAGATTATGAAACCTCAATAATTTCAGAGAGCTACTCTTATTACGATTCAACTATAGCATTGCGATGGGATAACATTAATAAACAATGGGTTATGCCCGGCATAGAAATTGGCTACAGAAGTTATACCCGAACCTCTTTGGTTTGGAAAACTGAAACAATGAGTACCCCTTGCCAAACTATTAAAAGGGTTAATGTACTAAATACCGGTGTAAATTACAATATTGAGATAAGACCAATAAACATTACCAATAACGATTGCGCATTACGAAGAATGGTAGCCGCAAATTTTGAAAAATATCAACAGCAAAATAAAGATATTACACAAAAGAAAGATGATAGGGGGCGTAAGATAGAAGCTGGCTATAGCTTGTATTATAAAGACTTGACTAATGATGAGCTGTTTACCAGCCCAATAAAAACAGGCACCTCAGAAAATGTTAAATTACCTACAGATTGGAATGCCGTACATGGCTACCATGTGATGTTTAACCATTACCACCCCGAAGGAACCACATTTTCTTTAGAAGATATACTTATACCGCTTGCTACTTACAACCGCATTGCAGGAATGCCCACGGGAGCTGATGAGAAAAAGAGCCACCAAGATAAATTTGTAAGCAATTTTATATCTAGAGTAGAAACCGGAAGAGGTAATTTTTATGTTTTTACCATTAAAGACATTGATAAATTACAGCAAACTATAAACAAAATGACGCTAGAAGATTTTAAAGATAAAGGAAAGAAGGAAGTAGAATACTTGGCTAATGAAAAAAAAGTCCCAATAAATGAAGCTTATGAATTGCAATTGTTGCAGAAATTTGGCGATGCAATTAATTTGTATAAAGGTAGTGTAGATAAAAATGGGATGATGAGTCTTTCAAAATTGGAAGGCGGGGGAGGTAATTGGGTGAATTCCACACCAGTTAAAGGATGTTAACCTACAAAAACTAAAAAATATCATGAAAAATATAACCTTAAGCCTGTTGCTATTGTTAAGTACAGCAGTTTTTGCCCAGCAAGATAAAATAGAAAACTATAAGCACCTGTATAATCCAGATCCAGCACTTTACTTAAAGGGCTTTTTGCCCAATGCCGCTGTAAAACTAACAGTGCCTAATGCTCAAGAATTAGTAGATGAAATAAACCTTTTTAATGATGGTAAAATTTCCAACATACGTATGGTTTCAGATTTAGATGTGTACAAAATCGGTAATTGTTTGGTGATATTAAATGTTTATGCCGATAGTTTAAAATGGGCTATAGAAAAGCGAATACGTCCGGTTGAGCTTATGCAGCCAAATACAGACGAGTATGGCGTAGAGGTAGCAGAAGAAAAATATGAAAGAAGAAACGGAAGTATTGATAATATATTAGATTTAGAAACCTTTGCCTACCGTTTTTCAAATGGCCAATATGCAGATACGAAAGCTACCCAACACCATCGTGTATTAGCTAAGCAGTATATGGATGTTGTATTATATTACAATACACTTTTTACCTTTATAAGTATACTTGGTTACGATAAACACTATCAATGGGAGGTAAGATATTCTATCAGATTTAAAAAAACAGATAGGCAGGAGGCTATAAATTTAGCCAATTGGATTGCAGACCATGTAGATTTTGATGGCGAGCCAATTATGGGTTATTGATGTTGTTGCCTATCATGAAAAATATGACCTTAGGTTGTTTGCTGTTGTTAAGTACAGCAGTTTTTGCCCAGCACGATAAAATAGAAAACTATAAGCATGTTTTTAGACCAGATCCAATTCTCTATTTAAAGGGTTTTATACCTAATGCTGCTACTAAACTAACGAACACTGAAGCCGAAGCAATGGGTGATAAGATTGACTTGTTTAATAAAGGAAAAGTTGCTAATTATGGCATCTCCCCAGATTTTAATGTGTATAAAGTAGGTAATTGCTTAGTGATATTGGATTTGTATGCCGATAGTTTAAAATGGGCTATAGAAAAGCGGATACGACCGGTTGAGCTTATCCAGCCTAATACAGACGAGTATGGCGTAGAGGTTGAGGAGGATAAGTATGAAAAAAGAGCTCCAATAATTAAAAGTATATTGGATTTAGAAACCTTTGCCTACTACTCCTCACACGCCCATTATGCAGATGTGAAGCGTAGCTACCATCAGCGTGTATTAGCTAAGCAGTATATGGATGTTGTTTTATATTACAAAACATTTCAAGAGTTTATACAGATACTTGGCTACGATAAACATTATCAATGGGAGGTAAGATATGCTATTAAATTTAAAAAAACAGATAGGCAAGAGGCTATAAATTTAGCCAATTGGATTGCAGACCATGTAGATTTTGATGGCGAGCCAATTATGGGTTATTGATGTTGTTGCCTATCATGAAAAATATAACCTTAAGCCTGTTGCTACTATTAACTACAGCAGTTTTAGCCCAGCAAGATAAAATAGAGAACTATAAACACCTGTATAATCCAAACCCGGCACTTTACTTAAAGGGCTTTATACCCAATACAGCTGTTAAATTAACTACCACTGAGGCCGAAATAATGTATAATAAAATTGATTTGTTTAATGAAGGAAAAGTTGCTAATTATGGCATCTCCCCAGATTTTAATGTGTACAAAGTTGGTAATTGCTTGGTGATATTGGATTTGTATGCCGATAGTTTAAAATGGGCTATAGAAAAGCGGATACGACCGGTTGAGCTTATGCAGCCAAATACAGACGAGTATGGTGTAGAGATTGAGGAGGATAAGTATGAAAAAAGAGCTCCAATAATTAATAGTATAATGGATTTAGAAACCTTTGCCTACTACAGTTCTTATGCCCATTATCCAGAAACTGGAGCTACTTACCACCAGCGTGTATTGCCTAAGCAGTATATGGATGTTGTTTTATATTACAACACCATTCATGAATTTATAAGTATACTTGGGTACGATAAACACTACCAATGGCAGCTAAGATATTCTATTTGGTTTAAAAAAACAGATAGGCAAGAGGCGATAAATTTAGCCAATTGGATTGCAGACCATGTAGATTTTGATGGTGAGCCAATTATGGGTTATTGATAAATGTACTTTTTCTCCAGCTAGCCTCGACAGTCGTGAAAATATTTTTTGTAGCAGAAACAAAGCATTTATGTTGGCTTTCACAAAAAGATTGTAACGAATGGTGGGAATGACGATAATAGTAGCACAACTGCTGCGCTTCTAAATTTACCTAGGGAAAGTGAAGCTCATGCCTAAAGCTAAGGCCTGACTGCTCTGTACCCTTGTGTCCATGTCTTTATCGTAAAGCACCACACCCGTTAACGAAACATTCATAAATCGGTTAATTTTAGAAGTTACCACTAAATCCAACCTATGGTCAATGTTGTCAAAAGCATTGTATGGGATAAACATATTGTATTTCCCCTTCAGTATCGTGTTTTTAACAATTTCTTTTTCAAAATTGGTAACCACCTGAAAGGCGAGCTCATTTTTAACCCTATCGCCAATAGGCACCCCAAAGTTTTTCGCGTTCGTTTTATAAATGGTAGTATCTAATACAAAGGTTTGGCGGGCGGTACCGGTACCAATTCGGGTCGAAAAAAACTTACTCGGTTTATACTCAAAACCCATCGACTCTGTTAGATAACCTGGCGACATAAATTTTGACAATAGAGAGGCTTTTTCATTACCCTCAGCGTCTTTGGTATACGAGAAACCTTTGTCAAACTGTGATTCAAAACTCAAAGAGGCAAAGAAATACCAATTTTTAGAAAGCTGAACAGCAGCTTTATTATCCCAATAAATACGGTCGTTGGTCTTTTTTTGCAGTTGATCTTTATTTTTAACCTTACCGTACTGCATAATTACCTCGGTAGTATAGCTATAGCTCTCTTTGCTGTACTCTGCTTTGTAGTTTAATAAACCACCAATGGCAATAGAATTAACCCCGCCACCTTTCCAATTATCACTAAATGAGGCTTGATTAGCATTTATTCCGAGGGTTGCTTTGGTTTTCCAATAGTTAATTTTTGCCGGAACGATATAAGGTTTTAAAGCTACGGGCTGAAAAAAAATGGGCGCAATACGTGCAGGCAAAGGACTTCTCTTTAACCTAATTTCCATGTCTTTTAGCGGAATAGGTACAGTGTCTATTTCTTGGGCGTTAGCGGAAATAGAAAGCGTCAGCAAGCAAAAGGATACAAATAAAGGCTTCATTCTCTACAAAATAACACAAAATATTTTATTGAAACGTGTAGTGGATCTTTAAAATATATTACAAGTGTTTCAACCAGCTAAACATTTTCCGTGTTTTTAGGTAATTTGGATTAAGTTCATTAGCATAGGCCTCCTTTTCAAACGCAATATTCATATATGCAGTATAATGGTTTTGTCTTTTAAGCCTATTGATAAAGTAATAAGTGAGATAAAGTAAATAAAAGGGTATAATTAGCAATTCCAGTTGTTGCTTAAAATGTATACGCTCATGGTTTACCAGCACTATATTCTGTTTTTGAGTTTTATCCTTCAAAAGAATGAAAGGATAAATAGCCATGGCCAAGGCGGGTAGTTTTTTAACAACAACAAACACCGCCATTACAAATCGTCGATAGCTAGTTTAGGCAGTTGCGGCAAGCGGAACATGGCTGGATTTCTCTTGTAAGATGCATAGCTGTTCTTTATAAACTGTATAAATGCGTATTCAGAAGCCGTAAGTACAAACTGATAAGTAGGCCTATACTGAGTCATAAAATCCTGAATGTTTTCTTCCTTAATATCAATTAGCGCCATCACGTAACTTGGCTTATATCGATAGTCAATCACCTGCTCTTTGTAGTCCTTCTCCAATATTTTCTGCAAATGACGGGCGTTTTTACCGTCTCTACTCAAAAGATTGTAAATGGCGTCAATGCCCAATCCTACACCTCCAGAACCTAAGTTGAGGAGATCTTTACTACTTCCTTTATCTAACTTGTAGCGGTATTCCTCAAGCTTTGATTTGTACAATTCTTGGGGCGTTTTGGCTTTGCCGTAAATGTTCACTTCTTTAAGCTTTATACCCATAGACTGTAGCTGAAAAACAATCGCACTTTGTCCGCGATATATCACAGTATCCATCCCGTAGCCGCCAAGTGCAGCGAAAAGTGTGTCGCCAAGCTTTACATTTGCCGCAAACTCGCCTTTCGTGTTGTTATAAAATCCTTCATCTACCGAAGAATTATAAATGTAAACTCTCGCCAGTCTCAATCTCGAATCCTTATCTACTACAAAACCTTGCACCGCTTTTTGCTGCGCAAAGCCGTTCATAAATAAAAAGCTTAAAACTAATGTGAGAATAAATTTCATTTGTTAAACAAAGCTACAATTTAAACAAAAGAGCAAATCTATCTTAACATTATTTAACTACAACAAGTTTTTGACCAATTTTTATATTGTTATCTGTCAGCTGGTTTAAAGCCTTCAAATCTTCAACAGATATTTTATATAATTGACTAATTTTATATAACGTATCGCCCTGCTGCACCAAATGTAGTTTTCCATTTTCTAAAGAGGTAGGAGGATCTTTCGGGGCAACCTTTACTGGGGTGTAAAGTTTCTTTTCGTTAGGAATGTTGGCATTAATTTCTTTAAAGACTTTGTCTTCTCTTGCTAGCTTTTCACGTTCGGTTTCCGATTGGTCGTATTGATACAATTGATACTTCTCAATTAAGTTGATTAGAAGTTCAGCATATTTAGGATTTGTGGCATAACCCGCATTTTTTAAGCCTACAGCCCAATTTTTATAGTCATTTTTGTCGAGTTCGAAAAGAGCGGCGTAGCGTTTACGCTTTAAAAACTGTGAATGGTCTTTGTAAGATTCATTCGGATCTTGGTAAACTCTAAAGCAATCATCTTTTTTGTCATCGTCTTTGTAATAGGCCTTCCCTTTCCAGTCAGAAGTACATTTAATCCCAAAATGGTTGTTCGCGTACTTCGCTAATTCACTGCTGCCGCTTCCAGACTCTAAAATCCCTTGCGCTAAGGTAATACTTGCCGGAATTCCAAATTTATTCATCTCGGTAATGGCAATGCCTTTAAAGGCTTCGATATAAGATAGCGTAGTATAAGAAATTGGGCTAGGGTTGTTTTTCTTAGCTTCTTTTTGAATTTTAGAATTGTTGCTGGCAAACTGTGGCGTTTTACAAGCGCTTGCAAATACAACGATAGAGGCAATTAAAAAGATGGATTTTATGCTATTCATATATTTTGGGCATTAAATTTTTAGTTTTTTACCAACACTTAAGGTATTCGACTTTAAACCATTTTTAGCTTTTATCGCCTTCACAGTGGTTCTATATCGCTTTGCAATAAGACTAAGGTTATCTCCTTTTTTGACGGTATAAGTTCTGGCCTGTTTGTTTGAGGGCTTGTAAACAGGTTTTGGTTCGGCTGGCTCAAGGTAATCATCCGGACGATTATCGTATTCATAAAGATCATACTTATTAATAAGTGCAATGACTTTTGAACCCCAAAGTTTACTCTGAGCGTATCCACCTCTTTGGATGCCTCGAACCCAGCTCTTAAAATCGTATCGGTCGTATTTATCGAAAAGGTGGCTGAAATGTCGTCTGCTTTTTAAGAATGTAATTAAATGATTGTAAGAGGAATCTACTGAAGGAAAATCTCGGTACGCGGATCTAATTTCTGTATTGCTATTGGGACCTTTAAAACCAAAATGGTTGTTTAGATAACGGGCTATCTTACTTTTTCCCGCTGCCGATTCGTGTATCGCTATTCCTAAAATGAGACTAGCAGGAATTTCATGCTTTTCAGATAAATCTTGAGCAATTGGAGCATATTCCTCAACATAATCTTCGATACTTTGTGCCTTGACAAATAAAGCGGTTATACTTAACGAGAGTAAGAGGATTATTTTCTTCATACTGTAAGGGTTTTGGGTAAGGATCTGCTTACTTTTTTCTAATCACAAATAGACCATCCCTAACGGGGAGAATTAACTTTTCTACACGATGGTCGTTGTTAATTTTATCATTAAAAGAGTGAATGTTTTTAGTGTCTTTGTCTTGCGCTTTCGCTACAATTTTGCCACTCCAAAGCACATTGTCTACGATAATTAGCCCGCCAGAACGAACTTGATCAAAAATCAAGTCGTAATATGTACCGTTATTTTTCTTGTCGGCATCAATAAAGACCAAATCAAACGTTTCTTTAATTGCTTTCAACCTTTGAGAGGCATCGCCGATAATATAGGTTATCTTACTATCAAAAGTAGATTTTGCGAAATTCTCACGCACCATCTCTTCCAATTCGGCATTGATATCTAAGGTATAAATTTGGCCGTCTTCGGTTAAACCTTCGGCTAAACAAAGTGTAGCATAACCGGTGAAAGTCCCAATTTCTAAAATTTTTTGAGGAGAAACGAGTTTACTTAGCATGCTTAACACTCGCCCTTGATAATGGCCGCTCAACATTCTTGGCATTAATACCTTCAGGTTCGTTTGTCTGTCAATGTGCTTTAGCAATTCGTTCTCAGGCTCGCAATGTTCCAATAAAAGATCTTGTAGTTCTTCGCTAATCATTTTTTTAAAAACGGTTTTGTTCCATAAAATATTGCAATATTATCGTCGCCGATATGGTATCTACTCTTTCTTTGTCTCTCCTGTCGGATTTTTTTAGACCACTCTGCATGATGGTGGCATGTGCCATTTTAGAGGTAAAACGCTCATCAACCCAGTGCTGCGGAATGCTTGGAAAGTTCTTTTTTAAGATCGTTGAAAATCCTTTAACGTGTTGTGCACTTTCTGAGGGTGAGCCATCCATCTGCTTAGGATCACCTAAAACAAATGCTTCTATTTCTTCGCTCTGCATGTATTTTTTCAAAAATACGACGATGTCTTTAGGATGTACAGTTTCTAAGCCAGTAGCGATAATTTGCAGGGGGTCGGTAACGGCAATGCCTATACGTTTGGTTCCATAATCGAATGCGATGATACGTGCCATTGTTGCAAAGATAGCATTATTTAGAATTTGCATTTTTTTGCGCATTAGCTCTTGTGTAGATGTTTTGTTAAATAAACCCGATTGAAGCAGAAATCCTTTTTTGTTTTTTACTGTCATTCTGAGCGTAGCGAAAGATCTATTTCTCTACACAGGTCCTTTATAGATGCCTTGTGGCTCGGGATGACAAGAGTAAGTAAAACAAAAAAGATTGGCGCAGAAAGCGGGGGTGCCACAGTATGTTGCGCAGCAGATGCTTTACCTATATGAAAAATTAAAATATTTTTGTTTACTGGTGCAACGTTTTGAAAAAGCGATTGTCTTTTAACCAGAACGCGATACAAATTTGGAAACAGTTTACATAGACAAGCATGTTAATTTGGTAAATGAATGCCGCAAGGGCAATCGGAAAGCACAATTTGATATATACCAATTGTATGCTAACGCTATGTTTAATGTTTCGCTGAGAATTGTTAACAACGAGGCTGAAGCAGAAGACGTTCTGCAAGAGGCATTTTTGGACGCTTTTAATCGCATAGCGGATTTTAGACAGGAAACCACTTTTGGATTATGGTTAAAGCAAATTGTGATTAATCGATCTATAAACTATTTGCGTAAACGTAAAATGGAAATGGTAAGTGTAGATAATGTGGATATTGCTGACGAACAGCCGTTAGATTTTGAAGACAATCAATTAAAAGTGGATGCGATTAAAAGCGCTGTGCAAGAGTTGCCTGATGGTTACCGCGTGGTTTTAAGTTTGTATCTGTTCGAAGGGTATGACCATGAGGAGATTGCACACATATTGAAAATAACAGAAAATACTTCACGTACGCAATACATGCGGGCTAAGAAAAAATTAAATAGTTTATTACTAACGAAAGGAGTAGCAAGATGAGCGATAAGTTAGAAAGGTTCGTTAAAGAGAACAAAAAACAATTTGATAGGCAAGGGCCATCTGCTCAGTTATGGGATAGAATTTTTGGAGAGTTGGACAAAAAGCCTCTAAAAAAAGCTTCATTACCATACAAGTGGATGAGTATAGCGGCCGTGTTAGTCTTGTCGTTGGGCATTTATTTCGGCTATCAGTATCGAAAAATTAATGGAGAAATTGTAGTTGCAGATGTTAATGCTGGAATGGGGCAAAAAGAGGTTCGTTTTACCAATTTGATTGAGGAGAAAAGAGATAGCCTTCAAATTTTTGCAGAGACAGACCCAGTACTTTACCAAAAGTTCATCACTGATCTGAGCAAGTTAGATGCAGATTATCAAAAGCTTAAAGAGGAACTACAAACCACTCCAAATAAAGCATTGGTTAGCAAAGCAATGATCAAAAACCTCGATTTACAGTTACAGGTGATCAGCCAACAACTAAGCATTATTAGTCAAGTAAATGAGTTTAAAAAAGAAGTAAATAGCATTTAGAAAGTTTTGCTTAAAGATATTGAAATGAAAAAGATTATAATGTTAATAAACTGTTTATTCTGGTTCTCCTTGTTCACGTGGGCCCAAGAAGAAACTATACCCGCCGCATCGCCGCCACCAGTGGTTGTGGCGCCTATTTACGCTAGTGCTAAAGTTCCCAATGCACCTAAGGGGGTAAAGGTTAATAGTACAGCCGAGTATCGCGGCTATCAGAACGATTTGAACGACGACCCTCAGCGATCAAAAACCTTCTCGAAATCGTTTAGCTTTAATAGAAACGATAAATTGAACATTTCCAATGTTTATGGAAACATCACGATAAGAACTTGGGACAAAAACGAGGTGAAACTTGATGCAGATATCAAAGCGTATGCAAACAACGATGGCGAAACCCAAAAGTTAATTGATGGTGTAACAATCAATGCCACAAAAGAAGGGAATGATGTCAGCTTTAAAACTCGAATAGATGATCAAAACAAGTCTTGGGGTAGAGGAACTAGAAATGGTAAAAAATGGCGTAAAGAAGTGAATATTGATATGGTTTTGCATATGCCAAAAGACAATGCGCTTACAGCGGCCCAACAGTACGGCACAATTAATTTAGAAGATTTCTCTGGACCAACATCTCTAAAAGTGCAGTATGGCAACTTAACGGTGGGGAAATTGAGTAATGCTAACAATTATATCAGCGTGCAGTACGGGCAAACCACATTGAAGTCTGTGAAAGATGCTAGAATTAAAGTGCAGTATCAGTATGGAGCAGGCCTTACCATTGGAGATGCCGATAATTTAGAAATCGAAGCGCAGTATACGAAAATAAGTATTGGTAATATAAAAAACAATGCAAACATTAAAGCACAATATGGAGGAGGTGTTAGCCTTGGACAAGTGGGCTCATTAAATTTAAAGGCTCAATATGCAACGGTAAATTTGAACAGGTTACTGGGCATCTTAACTGGAAAGATACAGTATGGGAAGCTCAATATTGCTAAAATAGAAGCAGGTAAAATCATTAACATAGATGCAGATTATAGTCCCGTTAATTTGAGTTTTTCGCCGAATTTTGGAGCAGACTTTAACGTCAACGTTTCGTACGGTAGCTTCAAGTATGGCAATAACATTACTTCCAAAAGGCTCGGAGATGAGAAGTCACATGGTACGCGACAGGAGTATAGTGGGACGATTGGCAAAGGAGGATCTTCATCGGTTCGAATAAATTCTAGATATGATTCGGTTAAATTCAACTAAAAACCACTTAAATATTTATATGAAGGCGCAAATATTTGCGCCTTTTTTATTAGGCGAAGAGTTTGTCTAGCTGTAAGTAAGCTATTTTAAAAACCTTCTTGCCAACAATCTAAATCTTTATTATTGATATATTTGTTTTTAAATTATATTAATAATGGGATTTTTTGACGACCTCGATGATGAAGCGCTATCTGGCGTAGCTTTTAAAAATATTTATGTCAAACGTGAAATTGTTTCCTATTTCTGTAAGCACAGCAATTGTACTATTGCAGACTTATGCGCAGAGTTAGGATTAAGTACTCCCAAAATTAACGATGTGATTTTAGATCTAATTACCGAAGGCTTGGTTAAAGATTATGGTAAGCTGGAATCGAACGGAGGGCGTAGGCCTAATCTTTACGGCTTGGTAGATGATTATGGGTATTACCTAGGGGTTGATGTGAAGAGAGCAAATATTAACATAGCAGTTAGCAACCTGTCTAAAAATTTGGTTTACGCAGAAATGGATATTCCTTTTACGCTGAGCAACGATGAGCAATCTCTCGAGTCGCTTTGTACAATCATAAATGCGTTTATAAGTGAATTACCATTTTCGAAGGATAAGATAATAGGAGCAGGTGTTAGCTTGCCAGGGAGAATTAATCAGCATACAGGTCAAAGTTTTAACTCATTTTACTTCAAACAAGCTAACCAAGAGTCGCTTTCAGAAACAATAAAAAGGAGCATTGGGTTAAAAGTCTTTCTAGAAAATGACTCTAGGGCCATGGCTCTGGCCGAATTTTCTGCAGGCGTAGCAAGGGGTTATGAGAACGTACTTTTCTTGAATGTGGGTCATGGTATTGGTGTGGGCATCATCATTAACGGAAAATTGTATTACGGTAAGTCTGGGTTTTCTGGAGAAGTAGGCCACATTCCATTTTATGATAATGAGATTATTTGCACCTGTGGTAAAAAAGGATGTTTAGAAACAGAAGCTTCTGGATGGGCTTTGGTTAATAAGTTTAAGTCCAAGTTATCCAAAGGATATTCTTCAACCTTAGCGTACAAAAAATTCGATGATATTAGATTACCACATATTATAGATGCAGCAATAAACGACGATGTTTTGGCGATAGAGCTGCTCGCTGAAATAGGCGAAAAACTAGGAAAAGGAATTTCGGTATTGATCAATATTTTTAACCCTGAGATTGTGGTTTTGGGAGGTTTAATGGCAAAAACTGGCGATATTATTAAGCTACCCATTAAAAGTGCTTTAAATAAATATTCACTAAGTTTAGTGAGTAATGACACTCCTGTAGAGATGACCGAGATGAAAGACCAAGGAGGTGTACTGGGCGCTTGCTTGTTGGTGCGAAACCAGATTTTAAATATGGCATAAAAAAACTCCGAGTAATGCTCGGAGTTTCTATATTTTGATAATTTTAGTCTACAATAACTACACCTTTTGCTTCGAAGACAACTTCTTTCTTAGGCTTCTTAATTTTAGCAATTTCCTCTTCAGATTTCTTTGCATCTTTTGCATAGTGCTTTAAATCATCAACAGAAGTAACTTTTCTCTCTGCAACTCCATCAATTATAACCTTAGTGCCTGGAGCTAAATCTTTTGGTACAAAAAATGCATAATCTTTAAATGATACTCTCATCGTTTCCTTATCAGATATTTTAACATTCATAAAACAGCCTTTTTTCTTACAAACGCTCACTATTTCTCCACTAAGTTTTAAGTTTTTTTTCTCAGCTTTACCTAATTGTGCGTTAACTTCAGTAGCAGGCACAATGCCTTCGCTAGTAACAGTTTCACCAAATGGTTTGCCTGCAATTGTATTTTCTTGCGCAACAGCAATACTTGCAAATGCACAAAAAACTAGGCTTAAGATTATTTTTCTCATCGTCTTAAAATAAATTAATAAGTACAACAAATATATTTAATTCTTTTCTAATTAGAGAACAGCGGAATGTAACGTTATCAGCCAAATAGTTGCGAGAATACCTCTTCAATTTTTGCAACCGTTACCAGCTCAATACTAAATTTATCTTTGTTAATTCCTTTTAGGTTGTAACTAGAAATAAATATTTTTTCGAATCCTAGTTTTTCTGCCTCGGATATTCTTTGCTCTATTCTATTCACGGCTCTAATTTCACCAGACAAACCCACTTCTGCAGCGAAGCAAATTTTCGAAGAAATGGCAATGTCTTCATGAGAAGAAATTATTGCGGCAATTATAGATAAATCTATCGCCGGGTCTTCTACTTTAAAACCTCCGGCAATATTCAAGAATACATCTTTAGCACTTAACCTAAAACCACAACGTTTCTCTAAAACGGCCAATAGCATGTTCATTCGTTTGGTGTCAAAACCAGTTGCCGACCGCTGTGGCGTACCATAAGCAGAAATGCTTACCAAAGCTTGGGTCTCTATTAGAACAGGCCTTGCACCTTCTATTGTTGCCCCTATCGTTATTCCACTAAGCTCTTCATCGCGTTGCGACAACAAAACCTCTGAAGGGTTTGAAACCTCTCTCAATCCATCGCCTTGCATAGCATAGATGCCTAGTTCTGCTGCGGCACCAAATCTGTTTTTTATAGAACGCAAAATGCGATATACATGATGTCTGTCGCCCTCAAACTGTAAAACAGTGTCAACCATGTGTTCAAGTATTTTAGGCCCTGCAATGGCGCCATCTTTAGTGATATGGCCAATTAAAAACACAGGAGTAGCTGTTTCTTTTGCAAAACGCAAGAGTTCGGCCGTACATTCGCGTACTTGCGACACACTACCTGGGGTAGATTCGATGTGTGCAGAATGCAATGTTTGTATTGAATCGATTACCAAAATTTCTGGAGCGAGCTGCTCTAACTGTTTAAAAATATTTTGGGTTGATGTTTCTGTAAGGATAAAGCAGTTAGCCTGTGGAGCTTTAGTGATTCGTTCTGCACGCATCTTTATTTGCTGTTCACTCTCCTCGCCAGAAACATAAAGCACTTTCCGATCTTTTATATTTAATGCTAATTGAAGCATTAAGGTAGATTTTCCGATGCCTGGCTCGCCGCCTATTAATGTTACTGAACCAGGAACCAGTCCGCCACCCAGTACGCGATCTAGTTCAGCATCACCAGTAAGTATACGCATCTCTGTAGCGCTCACTATTTCTTCTAACTTGCTCGGCTTATTCAATCGTTGCGGGCCGCTTGCCGATTTCCAAACGGCTACATTATTCCCTTTCTCTATTACTTCTTCTACAAAGGTGTTCCATTGATTACAAGAAGGGCACTTGCCTAACCATTTTGCAGATTCGTATCCGCAACTTTGGCAGAAATACGCTGATTTAGTTTTAGCCAATTTGATTGAGATTTATAGGGTTACTAAGGGGTAGATAATGATACAAATTTAGCTTTATCCATCAATGAAAACTTGATAAGTTTTAAACAAAAAAGTCCCGACGATTATCGGGACTTTTTTTAAGTTTTGCAACGCCATTAGCGCTATAATTTAATTTCTTCGTCTTTTGACGATAAGAAGTGGAATTCTGTTAAGTGATAAGAACTTACCGCTTTAACTTTAACCCACTGCCCGAAATTAAAGAACCATTTCCATTGAAGGGAAATCAATCCTTTTTTAATATATGCCGCTATATAAGGGTGTACTGATAAAGTAATGTTTTTCTCGTTCTGTTCACGCAAAATATAGTTCAAATTGCTTTCAATGTCATCCATCAAAACAATGCTCGCTTTTATTTCGCCCGTACCATCACAAGTAGGACATTTTTCAACCGTAACAATATTCATTTCTGGTCTCACTCTTTGACGAGTAATTTGTACAAGACCAAATTTACTTGGCGGCAAAATGGTGTGTTTGGCTCTGTCTAAAAGCATTAATTCTTTTAGATAATCAAATAGCACCTTTCTGTTGGTCGGCTTGTGCATATCAATAAAGTCGATAACCACAATACCTCCCATATCCCTAAGCCTCAACTGTCGGGCAATTTCTTTAGCAGCTTCTTTATTAACTTGAAGTGCATTTTCTTCTTGGTTTTCTTTACTTGCTGTTCTGTTGCCGCTGTTTACGTCTATTACGTGTAGCGCTTCTGTATGCTCTACAACTAAATAAGCACCACCAGCTAAGTTCACAGTTTTGCCAAAACCATTTTTTATTTGCTTTTCAACACCGAAATGTTCAAAAATAGGCTCTTTGTGCCTATAAGATTTCACGATGCGCTCCATTTCTGGAGAAATTTCGTGTACATAAGACTTAATGTCTTCGAATAATGCAGTGTCATTAACATGCACATTCGTAAAATCGGCGCTAAGGATATCTCTAATCAGTGTAGATGTTCTATCCATTTCTCCCCAAACTCGTTTAGAAGGTTCTGTTTCTGGAAGTTTTCTAGTGAAATTTTCCCATTTTGAAATAGAATCTAGTAAGTCTTTTTGGAGTTCCGCTACCCCTTTTCCTTCCGAAACTGTTCTAATGATTACTCCAAAATTCTTAGGTTTAATACTTTCGATAATCTTTTTTAAACGACTACGTTCAGTATTGCTCTTAATTTTTTTCGAGATAGATATTACATTAGAAAAAGGCACAAGTACAGTATATCTACCAGCAATTGATAGATCTGAACTTAGCCTAGGTCCTTTCGTAGAAATTGGTTCTTTGGCAATTTGTACGGGTACAAGTAAATTTTTACCAACAACCTCCGAAATTTTACCTGCTTTATCAATATCAGGCTCAAGTTTAAAGTTGTCTAGTAAATTGCCAGGTGTGCCGTTGCGCCTAATTTTCGTAAGCTTTATCAGAGACTGCACTTGTGGGCCTAAATCAAAGTAATGCAAAAAAGCATCTTTTTCATAGCCTACGTCTACAAATGCGGCATTTAGACCGGGCATTATTTTTTTAATGCGGCCTAAATAAATGTCGCCTACAGCGTAGTTATTGTTAACGCGTTCTTTATGAAGCTCAACAAGTTGCTTGTCTTCTATTAAAGCTATGGTTACCCCCGCAGGAGTTGAATCGATAATTAATTCCTTTACCAAAAGCTATAGATTTTAAGGCTTCGCCTTATTAACACATGGACCAAAAAACGTAGAATCCAAAAAGCAAACGCCATGTTTAAAGCATCTACTTTTTGGATTTAACACTCAAAATAGTTTAACTATTTTTTCTTGTGTCTATTTTTTCTTAAACGTTTTTTGCGTTTGTGCGTAGCCATTTTATGTCTTTTTCTTTTTTTACCGCTTGGCATAATTTTAAGTTTTAAATGTTTTTTGTTAAAAATTTATTTTCTTAGCTCTGCAACCTTTTTATCTACAAAATTAGATAATGTAGGGTTTGCTGCTAGTTTCTTGCTGTTTAAATAAGCTTCAATAGCTTGTTCGTTCTTCGCTAATCCTTCGTAAGCTGTTGCTAAATAAAGGTAAGCATCTGGCGTAGCTTTAATGTTGTTGATCAAATTCTCCAAACGATCAATTCCTTTGTCATACTGCCCAGATTTGATGGCAAATATCCCTAAATTTAATTGAGCTTTAAAGTTTTTTGGATCTTTTTTTACGACGTCTAAAAGCATCGCGATCCCTTCCATTGGTGCACCTAAGCCGTTAACAATAGTGATCCCTAATCCAGTTTTTGCATCTAAATCGGTAGAGTCTAATTCGATAGCCTTCTTAAATGCGTGATTTGCTTTTTCCAGCATTACCGGTTTGTAAATACTATCTCTGGTGAAATCGTAAGCTTCTAAAGATTTCGCTCCCGCTTTCAACCAATTATTTAAATTCGGCGCCTCATTTGCTGCTTCTTCTAAATACAAAGCACTCGGCACCGGTTGACCTAAGTCATCCCACTTTTGCGAAATTACAAATGCTTGTTTTACTTTATTTTCGCCTTTAGCTTTCTGATAGGCGGCCTCTAAAATGTTAAATTCTTTTGTGGCAGCGTTACTTATCAAGTTTTTGGAAGCTTGAGCTACCTCATCTAACGAAATGGAAAGATGCTCAACTTCCTCAGGCGCTGCTGCCATTTCTTGATCGGCGGGTTTAACTAAGCCCTTAATATTTCTAGTAAATAAAAAGCCCACAAGCAATACAATAACTGCTAAAATAATTATTTGGGTCGTTCGTGGGCTTTTCATCATGATCAAAAAAATTAAGCTTGTGATTTAGTTTTTTTAGAGCTGTTTTTTACTTTGTCAACAAATACTTTTGCTGGCTTAAAGCTAGGAACAAAATGCTCTGGAATAATGATAGCGGTATTTTTAGATATATTTCTAGCTGTTTTTTGTGCTCTTTTTTTAACTACAAAGCTACCAAAACCTCTAACGTAAACATTTTCGCCGCCGATCATACTGTTTTTGATCACTTTGAAAAATGCTTCCACTGTTTCTTGAACGTCAACTTTCTCAATCCCTGTCTTTGTTGATATCTCAGCAATAATATCTGCCTTAGTCATATTTCTAAAAATTTATTAATGTGTTGTGTGTGTATTCTTTAATTACATCTAATTTGGGGTTGCAAAAGTATTGCTTTTTAATGAGATAGGAAAATAAAAGATGATTTATTTCGGTTTTAAACCATCATAATATTGCAAGGTTTTAAGATTTAATACCTTTTATTGTACTTTTGTTACAATGTCCTTCCAATACGAAATCATCAACTGGTATAATGTTAATAAACGTTTTCTGCCTTGGCGTGAAACAAATGATCCTTATGTTATTTGGCTGTCAGAGATTATCTTACAACAAACTAGGGTAGAGCAAGGACTCCCTTATTTTAACAAGTTTTTGGAGAGTTTTCCGGATGTAAATTCTTTTGCCGAAGCTAGCGAAGACAAAATTTTGAAGTTGTGGCAGGGGTTAGGATATTACTCGCGAGGCCGCAATATGTTGCATACAGCGAAGCATGTTGTGCTGCATTTTGCGGGTAAATTTCCAACATCTTATACTGATTTGCTTACCTTGAAGGGTGTGGGTACTTATACTGCTGCAGCTATTTCTTCATTTTCTAGTGGTGAAAAGCGAGCAGTAGTCGATGGAAATGTTTATCGATTACTTAGCAGGTATTTTGGTATTGCTTTGCCCATTAATGAACCAAAAGGTCAAAAGGAGTTTGCAAAGTTAGCCGCAGAATTAATAGAAGATCAAGACGCTGCGCTGTACAATCAGGCCATTATGGAGTTCGGAGCGTTGCAGTGCAAGCCTAAATCGCCGAATTGCCAAGTTTGCCCTTTAAACTTGTCTTGTTCGGCGTTTAACCAGGGGCAAGTTGCGGTTTTGCCGGTGAAGACGAAAAAGCTTAAAGTTAGATCCCGATGGTTCAACTATTTTGTTGGAATGAAGGATGGCTACACGCTTTGCAAGCAACGGGAAGCAGGTGATATTTGGCAGCAACTGTATGATTATCCTTTGATTGAAACAGCATCCGAGACGGACTTGTCTAATCGCTCGTTCAATGAAAAAATAAATGAGATGTTCGGTGAACATGTGAAAATTAGATTTGTTGAACGAAAAAAACACTTGTTAACCCACCAAATAATATTTGTGCAATTTTTTGTAATCGATAATTATATTATTAACTTTAATGAAGAGACCAATATAATGTCGGTTGAGATTGACGCTTTTAAACAGTTACCTCATCCCAAAATTATAGGGGATTTTATTGAAAAACACATTAACTAACCAAATTATTTATGTCAGGTATTAACAAAGTTATTTTAGTTGGCCACTTGGGAAAGGACCCTGAAGTAAGGCACTTAGAGGGAGGGGTTACTGTTGCTAGTTTTCCGCTTGCGACTTCAGAAACATTTAATAAAGATGGGAAACGAGTTGAGCAAACCGAGTGGCATAATGTAGTGCTTTGGAGAGGGCTTGCAGAGGTTGCTTCGAAGTATTTACAAAAAGGCAAGCTGGTATACATTGAAGGAAAGTTGAGAACTCGATCTTTTGAAGACAAGGAGAAAGTAAAAAAGTATGTGACTGAGGTTGTGGCCGAAAACTTTACGATGTTGGGTAGGAAAAGTGATTTTGAACCAACAGTAAGTTCATCAAATGGAGCGGCCACCACAAAAATAGAAGATAATTTTTCTACGTCGATAGACGAGTCGGGAGATTTGCCTTTCTAATAGTTTAACTTTAATAAAAACAGAAAAGCCCCGATATACTCGGGGCTTTTTTTATTCTACTGTTACGGATTTTGCCAGATTTCTAGGCTGATCTACGTTGCAGCCACGCATTACAGCAATATGATAAGACAGCAATTGTAGTGGAATGGTAGCAATGAGCGGTAAGAAAGCTTCGCTAGTGTCAGGAATTTCAATACAATAATCTGCCATTTTTCTCACTTCTACATCCCCCTCAGTAACAATTGCTATTACTTGGCCTTTTCTTGCTTTTACTTCTTGGATGTTACTGATTACTTTTTCATAGGATGAATTCTGCGTAGCAATAAATACCACAGGCATCTCTTCGTCAATCAGAGCGATCGGTCCATGCTTCATTTCTGCAGCAGGGTATCCTTCGGCATGTATGTATGATATTTCCTTTAACTTCAAAGCACCCTCTAAAGCAACAGGGAAACCACTTCCTCTACCTAAGAAAAGACAATTTCTTGCATCTTTAAACTTGGCAGAAATGGCTTTAATTAATTCGTTAGATTGTAACGCTAGCTCAATTTTTTCAGGGATATTGTCAAGTTCGGTAAGTAATTCATTGAGTTTTGACTGAGACATGGTGCCCTTTTGTTGAGCCATGTAAAAGGCCATTAATGTGAGCACGGTAACTTGAGCGGTAAAAGCTTTCGTAGAGGCAACACCAATTTCTGGACCAGCATGTGTATATACTCCAGCGTGAGTGATGCGAGGAATAGAAGCCCCGACAACATTACAAACGCCAAAAATAGTTGCGCCTTTTTCTTTCGCCATTTCAATTGCAGCCATGGTGTCGGCGGTTTCACCTGATTGAGAAATGGCAATTACCACATCTTTTTCGGTAATAATTGGGTTTCGATATCTAAATTCCGAAGCATATTCTACTTCTACCGGAATTCTTGCATACTCTTCAATTAAATATTCTCCAACTAAACCGGCATGCCACGAGGTGCCACAGGCAACAATAATAATTCTGTCGATGTTTTTTAACTTATCAGCAAATTCTTTGATGCCTCCCAATTGTACTTTACCCTCATCTGGATAAATACGACCTCTTAAACAGTCTCTAATGGAACGAGGTTGTTCGTAAATCTCTTTAAGCATGAAGTGATCATAGCCCCCTTTCTCCAACATCTCAAGTTTAAGCTCTAGTTCTTGTACGTATGGGATTTGCACTACATTATCCAAATGTTTAATCTCTAGCTCGTCTCTTTTTAAGAATGCGATCTCATTATCATTTAAATAAATTACGTTTTTGGTGTACTCAACAATAGGTGTAGCATCTGATGCGATAAAATATTCACCTTTGCCTACGCCAATAACCATTGGGCTCCCTTTTCTTGCCGCAATTAATTGATCTGGATGATCTTGATCGATAATAACAATTGCATAGGCCCCGTTAACACGATTAAGGGATAACCTTACCGCTTCCGTAAGGTCAATGTCGTTATGTTTATAGATGTCTTCTATCAGATGAATAAGCACCTCGGTATCCGTATCGCTGGTGAAAACGTGCCCACGGCTGATTAGTTCTTCTTTAAGCGTAGCGTAATTTTCAATAATTCCGTTATGAATTATGCTTAGTCGGCCGTCTTGAGAGGTATGAGGATGCGAGTTGCGATCCGACGGCGCTCCGTGGGTAGCCCACCTGGTATGCCCCATCCCAACAGTTCCGCTAATATTTTTTCCAGCAGCAAAGTCTTCAAGCTCTTTTACCTTTCCGGCTTTTTTATAGATGTTTAAATCGTCTTCGCTAATTAATGCAATACCTGCA
The DNA here is from genome assembly GCA_045629525.1 of Pedobacter sp. Lineage (GTDB taxonomy): Bacteria > Bacteroidota > Bacteroidia > Sphingobacteriales > Sphingobacteriaceae > Pedobacter. Next base: position 238,190 of record JAZQRH010000019.1, on the reverse strand, counting down.
CTATCATAACCTCTATATTCAAGACGTTTTAATCCCTTTATTACAATTGGCCATGCATCACGAAAGCCAATGTATCCAACAATTCCACACATACAATATTTGATATAAATAAAATCGCCATAAAAGTATTTTTTTATGGCGATTAATCAAACGTTTGCGTAGAAAATATTTTACTCTATTGTAGAATAGTAAATGTTGATTTTCATGCGGTTATCTCCGGCAATAGGCGTTTTTTTGAAGGTTCCAATTGCTGCTCGGGCAGCTACATTTAACGAAGGAAAATACTCAAACGCACTGGTAGGAGTAACCGATAAAAAGGTGCCGTAATCTTGGGTTTTTCCATCCAATAGGTCTTGAAGATACGCTGTAAGAATAAATACATATCTTTTGTTAACAGAGTCGAAATAACCACCGAATGCCGAAGTAGCCCTTGGGTCTCCAGCAACGTTATAGCCATTTCCAAGGTCATTATCCGGAACATTTTTTCGTTGTTCGGCAATGTCGTATCTGTATAACGCTAAACGAGGCGCAGCTTTAAAGTGAGCGTCCGTAGAGCCGTCACTTAAGTCCACTACCAATTCCGCTTTATTCACTATAATTTTACCTGCTTCTTGCTTGAATTTACCTAAATATGGGAAAGAAATTTTATTTCTCAAGCCCGCTAAAGGCTGCAAGTAGGTCACTGGAAATTGCGTATTTGGGGCATCAAGTTGTGCTTGTACCGCAGAAGAAAAAGTTCTTTTTATAGAGGCAGCTACAGGTCCATTAGCCGTAGCAATTGGAAAACTCACCGAAACCGTATCTGTTAAGGTACTGGTTGTAGCGTTCTGCTTTCTATAATAGAGCATTAACTTTGAAGTGTTACTTGCAAAATCAAAAAACATCATCCCGCCTTTTCCCATTGCTGATTGCGCACCTGGCTTAATTTGAACGTGTAAACCTTTGATAGCATTTTGGAAACTAGAGTTGTACTTTAATACAGCTGCATTAGCTTCAACAATATTGCTAGTAATAAACGAGTTATTTAGTTTGATACGAATTTGCGGCGTAACCGACATTAATGTATCCGTAGCACCAGTAAGAACGTCCATCACTTTAAATGGTGTTGTAGGAAAAGCTTTTCCGGTGTAATTCCCCAAGACAGTTGCTTGAGTTGGATACGTTTTTGAACTTAGAAAGGATGTTTCATTAGCTAAGTTGTTTGTTAGCTGTTGCACGTCAATGTTATAATTCGCAGTGCTGTCTCCATAAAACTCGCCGCTATAGTTTAATACAAGCACTGCCGAATCTAGTAATGGATTAGTGCCGAAGCTATAGGCTTCACTTGGTAAGTTAACCGCTAGCGCTAAGCTCGCTTCGGTAGTACCGAACAAAGGATCATTAAGGTATCCTAATGGATATCTCGACATCGTACTTCCTGAACCATAGGTAACAGCATCGCTCTCTCTAATTGTTCGCGAAAAGATGGTGCTCGTATCTGAGAATTTCCCAGAAACTGCACTACCCGGGTCTACCTCTAATCCTATTGTTGATGTTTTTTCGCATGAAGCGAAAACAAAAAGACTTATCAACAAGGTTAATAAGTCTAATTTTGAAAATCTCATATTTACTATTAAATAAAGCCTTTTATTATGCTATTGTAACCATTTCGTCACTCGTAACTTCTTCATAAAAGTTGTAGAAGTTTTCGAAATCCTCGGTTAAATTAAAAGCTAAAGTCGGCTTATTAGAATCTTTAACAAATTTTAACACCGCTTCATCAACCTTTTCATCAGCCAAAACAACAGCATCAGCATGTGTTATGGCGCCTATATGTAAGCTGTTTGCTGTAGCAGCTTCAAAAGCCTTTGTATCGTCTGCTACCATTTGTGGCATAATAGCCTTTTTATGGAAATCTGCATTTAGCTTCTCATCAAAACTATTCTCGTAAACTGAGTAAACCACCTTCGAATTTTTAAAAGTAGGATCGTTTTTATAAGTAGTTTTGATATATGCTGGTACTAACGCTGTCATCCAACCATGACAATGCACCACATCCGGCGACCAGCCTAGTTTTTTAACGGTTTCAAGTGCTCCCTTGCAAAAGAATATAGTTCTTTCGTCATTGTCAGCGTAAAATTTCTCTTCCTTGTCTCTAAACACGTATTTTCTTTGGAAATAATCTTCATTATCCAAAAAATATACCTGCATACGAGCTGCTGGGATAGACGCTACTTTGATGATTAAAGGATTGTCGTTGTCATCAATAATGATATTCATTCCTGATAAACGAATAACCTCGTGTAGCCTGTTTCTTCTTTCGTTAATGTTTCCAAACCTCGGCATCAAGATGCGGATTTCAAATCCTTTTTCTTGCATAGCCTGTGGTAGTTGGCGTGTAATTTCAGAAATTTTGGTAAGTTCCAGGAAAGGCGACATCTCGTGGGTAACAATCAGTAGCTTCGTTTTTGCCATCTCCATATATTATTAAATTATGTTAATTTAAAGATTATCAAGGGGCAAAGGTACGGAAAAGATTGATATTAAGCAATAACTTGCGCTTGCGGTTTTGTAAGTTTGCTAGAAATGCTCAACTTAGCAGTTCAAAAACAAGACAAGAAGTTGGAGATTATATCTACAATAGCCGAGCTTAAAAGCACTTTAAAACCTTTAAAAACAGCTGGCTTAAAAATAGCTTTGGTGCCTACTATGGGTGCCTTGCACAACGGACACCTCTCGCTAATCAATGAAGCGAAGAAAAATGCCGACCTAGTGGTATGCAGTATATTTGTAAACCCTACTCAATTTACAGACCCTAAAGATTTAGAAAAGTACCCTCGACCATTGACGCATGATATTGAAATGCTTACTAAAGCAGGATGTAACTTTGTGTTTATGCCTTTGGTTACGGAAATGTACCCGCAATATCCAATAGCCGAAAATTGGCAAATAGATTTAGGCGAAGCTGAATTTTTGCTGGAAGGAGAGTTTAGAAAAGGGCATTATCAAGGCGTAACGCAAATTGTGCATAAACTTTTTGATGCGGTAGAGCCAGACGTTGCGATGTTTGGGCAAAAGGATTTTCAGCAGGTGCTGATGATTAAAAACATGGTAAAGGCATTAAAGCATAATGTGAAAATTATCACTTGTCCCATTATTAGAGAAGATGATGGCTTGGCTATGAGTTCTAGAAATATTCATCTTTCAGAAGATGATAGGTTGAACTCGTTGGTTTTAAGTAAGGCTTTGTTTTATATAGAAGATCATTACGACGACCTTCCGTTGGATCAAGTTTTGCTAAATGCTAAGAAAATCATAACCGAAAATAAAGGGGTAGAATTAGATTATTTGACGATTGCCAATGCGGACACGCTAAGGCCAATTTCAGCGAAGACGAATAAAAACGTAGTAGCGTTGGTTGCTGCTAAAGTGGGACACACTCGACTGATCGACAATGTCATCATCAATTAAAATTTACGCCACTGTGAGTTTGCTTGTTTCAAGCTTAAAGCATTATAACTAACTTTGTAAAATGATTATCGAGATATTAAAATCGAAAATTCACCGTGTGAGGGTTACCCAGGCGGAGTTGAATTACGTTGGAAGCATTACCATTGATGAAGATTTAATGGATGCTGCAAATATTATTGCCAACGAGAAAGTGCAAATTGTAAATAACAACAACGGCGAGCGTTTCGAAACTTACGTTATTAAAGGCGAAAGAGGAACCGGAACAATTTGTTTAAACGGTGCTGCCGCTAGAAGAGTTCAGGTTGGCGACATATTAATTGTTATTTCCTACGGCTCTCTACCAATAGAAGAGGCTAAAAAATACGAGCCTATATTGGTATTCCCCGATGACAACAACAAATTGTTAAAATAAAATAAAGAAAAGGTCTTGATTAATTTCAAGGCCTTTTTTTGCTCTGGTCGTTTTTCGACTTTGTTATGTTTGCATAGTATTATCAAAAAATACTATATTTGAACACTAACCAATTATTTTCCTAATTATGTTTTTTGAATTGAGCGAAGAGCAGCAAATGATTAAACAAGCTGCCAGGGATTTTGCCCAAAATGAATTGAAACCGGGCGTTATCGAGCGAGACGAACACCAAAAATTTCCGGCAGAGCAGGTAAAAAAGATGGGTGAAATGGGTTTTCTCGGTATGATGGTTGATCCAAAATATAATGGCGGCGGCATGGACGCTGTTTCTTACGTTTTGGTAATGGAAGAGCTCTCTAAAATTGACGCGTCGGCTTCGGTGGTAATGTCTGTGAACAATTCATTGGTTTGTTATGGGTTAGAAAAATATGGTACCGAAGCTCAAAAGGAAAAATACCTTAAGCCTTTGGCGTCTGGAGAAAAAATTGGCGCTTTTTGTCTTTCGGAACCCGAAGCAGGTTCTGATGCAACCTCTCAACAAACAACGGCTGAGGATAAAGGAGAATACTACCTTTTAAATGGCACTAAAAATTGGATTACCAATGGAAATAATGCTAGTACCTATCTTGTAATTGCGCAAACGCATAAAGAACTTAAACATAAAGGAATAAACGTTTTTATAATTGAAAAGGGAACTCCCGGATTTACAATAGGACCAAAGGAAAACAAATTAGGAATTAGAGGGTCTGATACTCATTCTTTAATGTTTAACGATGTAAAGGTGCCAAAGGAAAATCGAATTGGCGAGGATGGATTTGGATTTAAATTTGCCATGAAAACTCTCGAAGGTGGTAGAATTGGCATTGCGGCACAAGCGTTAGGAATAGCCGCCGGTGCGTACGAACTAGCATTAGCTTATGCGCAAGAACGTAAAACTTTCGGCAAGCCTATTGTCGAGCATCAGGCTATTGCATTTAAATTAGCGGATATGGCAACCCAAATCGAAGCAGCTAGGCTGTTAGTGTACAAAGCCGCATGGTTAAAAGATCAAGGATTGCCTTATACTTTGGAAGGGTCGATGGCTAAATTATACGCTAGTAGGGTGGCTATGGAAGTTACTGTAGAGGCAGTACAAATTCATGGTGGCTACGGTTTCGTTAAAGAATATCACGTAGAACGATTGATGAGAGATGCAAAAATAACGCAGATTTACGAAGGGACGTCAGAAATTCAACAACTCGTAATTAGTAGAAGTATATTATCTTAAATATCAAAAGGGTGTTTAAAAAGAAAGTTAAACACCCTTTATTTTTTCTAAGAGGATTTTACCACACCAAAAGCGGCGTCCAAAATCATTTTAATCACGGTAACTACAATCGCTAAAACTGCCGCCGATAAAAATCCTGAAGTGTTAAAACCGCTCATCCAGCTGTCTACCAATAATATCATCAATACAGAAATGATGAAAGAAACCAGCCCTAGGGTTAAGAAGTTTAACGGAAAGGTGAAAAATCTTAACACAAGGCCTAATGTAGCATTCACCACGGCGATTAAAATTGCCGCAATTATCGCACTTCCATAACCGTCAACCGAAACTCCGGGCACAAAAAATGCTCCAATCATTACCGCTAGGCCCATCAGCAGCACTTCAACAATTAATTTAATCATACTATATTTATCAAATGTTTAGCAAAATAACAATATTTATGCTGTGTTGTTTAGTTTTTGGAGGATGTTTTTTCAAAAACAAGCAGGAATTGAGGATTGATTTTTCGAAAGATAGTACCAGTATAGTAATATCCGGAATTAATGAAGTTGATTGTTATCAGCTACAACAACAATTAATTGTGGATAGTTTAAAGCACCTGCCAGGTATTGTAGAAGTACGCCACAAAGTAACGGACAGTATTATCTCGGGCGAGTTCTCTTTGACCAAAGACACCTTGGCTTTTAGTCCTCACAAGGCCTTCAAAAAAACAGAGGAATACGTGCTTACTACACACTTGAATAGTTCTTTCGGGACAGCAAAAGACATTCTGAAGGGCGATTTAGACAAGTACGTTAAGGGCCACGAAAAAGTTTTGCTGAGATAGTAGTTTCATTTTGTACTCTAAAATAGTTGAACTTCGTATTTTAACAATGAGCCTATTTGGTTTTCAATAAGTTCAGTTTTTTAAATAAAATATTTTTTGTACCTTTGCCAAGCAAAACAAGAAAAGAGGGGACGCGTGTCCCCTCTTTTTATTTAGCAAAATTTATACTATGCAGATAGAAAAGAGAGTTACTGAATTAGTAGAAGAGAAAATTGCGGATAGGCCAGACTTGTTTTTGGTAGAGGTTAAAATGCTGCCTAATAACAAATTAATTATTCATGTAGATGGCGATCAAGGAATAAGCATACAAGATTGCGTAGCAATTAGCAGGCATGTAGGCTTTCATTTGGAAGAAGAGAATACAATCGCAACAGCCTACAATTTAGAAGTTTCTTCTCCAGGTGTGGGTGAGCCATTAAAATTAAATAGGCAATACATTAAAAATATTGGTAGAGATTTGTCTATTAAACTAGCGGATGGCCAAGTTAAAGAAGGTAAACTTTTAGAAGTGGATGAAACTTTAATTAGCATTGAAGAAAAAGTAAAAGAAAAAGGTAAGAAGGTAACTTTGGTAAACACTCAGGTTCCTTTAACAGATATAGTAGAAACAAAGGTTTTAATTTCATTTAAATAGAAATGAACAATATTAATTTAATAGATTCTTTCCAAGAGTTTAAGGATTTCAAAAATATCGACCGTCCTACGGTGATTAGTGTGTTGGAAGAAGTTTTTCGCAGCATGTTGCGTAAAAAATACGGTACCGACGAAAATTGTGATGTAATTGTAAATCCTGATAATGGGGATTTGGAAATTTGGAGAACTAGGCGAGTAATGGAAGACGGTTTTTCTGAAGATGACGATTTAGAAATTGAGTTAGCTGAAGTTCGTCAGTTTGATGCTGATTTAGAAGTAGGTGACGACTATATTGAGCAAATCACTTTAGAAAGCTTCGGTCGTAGAGCGATTTTGGCGGCACGCCAAACGCTTGTTTCTAAAGTTCTAGAATTAGAGAAAGACGAAATCTTTAAAAAATATAAAGACAGAGTTGGCGAAATTGTAACTGGCGAAGTTTACCAAGTTTGGAAAAAAGAAACTTTGGTTTTAGACGACGAAGGAAACGAGTTGTTAATGCCTAAAACAGAGCAAATTCCTGCCGATTATTTCAAAAAGGGAGATGCTGTAAGAGCAGTAATCTCTAAAGTTGACATGGTAAATGCTACGCCTAAGATTATCATTTCTCGTGTAGCTCCAGAATTTTTACAACGTTTATTTGAACTAGAGGTTCCGGAAATTTTTGATGGTTTAATTACCATTAAGAAGATTGTTCGTGAACCAGGAGAGCGTGCTAAAGTTGCAGTAGAATCTTACGATGACAGAATTGATCCTGTAGGTGCTTGTGTGGGTATGAAAGGGTCTCGTATCCACGGTATTGTTAGAGAGTTGAAAAACGAAAATATCGACGTGATTAACTTTACAAACAATATTTCGTTATATATTCAACGTGCTTTAAGTCCTGCAAAAATTACTTCTATTAAGTTAGATGATGAAACAAAACGTGCTTCTGTGTATTTAAAACCAGATCAAGTTTCGTTAGCAATTGGTCGTGGTGGACACAATATCAAACTAGCAGGTAAATTAACTGGCTACGAGATTGATGTGTATCGCGAAGCAGGCGAAGAAGACGAAGATGTCGATTTAGAAGAATTCTCAGATGAAATTGATAGCTGGATTATCGATGAGTTAAAAGCTATCGGTTTAGACACTGCAAAAAGTGTGCTTGCATTGTCTTTAGATGAATTGGTAAAACGTACCGATTTAGAAGAAGAGACCATCAAAGAGGTAGTTGCAATTCTTCAGTCTGAATTCGAATAAATATCAAACGCTTGAATTAATAAGAATAAACACTACTTTTGTATAATTAGAAAAAAATAATATAATCAATGTCAGACGACAAAACCATAATGTTATTAAAAGCAGCTAAGGAGCTTAACATAGGACTTGCTACCGCGGTAGAATTCCTAGCTAAGAAGGGCTTTGCTGTGGATAATAAGCCTAGTACTAAACTTTCTGGAGAACAATATAACGTCTTGTTAAGAGAGTTTCAGGGAGATAAAATAGTTAAAGAGGAGGCTAATCAAATAGTTATTGGAAAAATTCGTCGTGATGAACCTGAAGTTACTACAGAGAAAGCCCCAGAACAGCCAAAGAATAACCAAGACTTTGAAAGTGATGGTGTATTGATTAAAAATGCGCAAAATTACGTTGCCCCTGTAGAGAAAGCAAAAGAAGAAACTCCGGTTGTTGCCCCGAAAGCTGAAGAGCCTAAAGCGGCGCCGAAACCTGAAGAGAATGTAGATGATTCTTCATTGCCAGGTGTTAAAGTGGTAGGGAAAATCAATTTAAATGATTTAAATCCTAAAGCTCGCCCTGCGAAAAAAGAAGAAGCTCCAGCTCCTGCGGCTAAGGAAGAAAAACCAGCACCAGTTGTAGAGGAGAAAAAGGTGGAAGAAAAGCCAGTAGAGAAAGCTCCTGAGCCAGTTGTAGCGAAAGAAGAAAAACCAGTTGAGGCCGTTAAGCCTGCAGAACCTGTCCCTGTAAAAATTGAGAGTGCCCCTCCAATAGTGGAAAAGCCGAAAGCTCCGGCAGAAGCACCTAAAGACGAGGTAATAAAGGCACGTTCGGTAAAATTAACTGGACCAAATATTATTGGTAAAATTATACTTCCTACTACGCCAGATAGAAGAAGCCAACCTGTAGCATCATCTAGCGACAGCGAAGCTGCGAAACGTAAGCGTAAACGCAAGAAAACACCGGGAGCTCCAGGTACAGGCGGCCAACAAGGTCAAAATGCAGGTGGTCCACAAGGAGCAAACAATGCTCCGGGTGGTCAAAGACAACCTTATCAAGGAAATAACAATCGTCCAGGCGGACAAGGTGGTTATCAAGGTAATCGAAACAACAACCGTCCGGGACAAGGAAATAGAAATGCTCCAACAACTCCAAAAGAGGAGCCTACAGAGAAAGAAATCCAAGATCAAATCAAAGCAACACTTGCTCGTTTAAGTGGCGCTGGTAAATCGGGTAAGTTCGCTCAAAGAGCCAAATTACGTCGTCAAAAACGTGATGATGTGGCGCTTTCTGCCGAAGAAGCAGCTTTGGAAGAAGAAATGCAATCAAGAGTGTTGAAGGTAACAGAATTTGTTACGGCCAACGAACTTGCGAACATGATTGACGTGCCTGTAACCAAAATTATTGGTACTTGTATGAGCCTTGGTATGTTCGTATCGATTAATCAACGTTTAGATGCAGAAACTTTAACAATTGTTGCTGATGAGTTTGGTTACGAAATTCAATTCGTTAAACCAGATGAAGAAGAAGAGTTAAACATTGAAGAGGAAGATTCTGAAGAAAACTTAAAACCTCGCGTACCAGTGGTAACCATCATGGGGCACGTTGACCACGGTAAAACATCTTTACTAGATTATATTCGTAAAGCGAACGTGGTAGCGGGTGAAGCCGGTGGTATTACTCAGCACATTGGTGCGTATAAAGTAACCACAAGTACAGGTAAAGAAATTACTTTCTTAGATACACCGGGTCACGAGGCCTTTACGGCGATGCGTGCTCGTGGTGCTAAGGTAGCAGATATCGCCATTATTGTAATTGCTTCTGATGATGCAGTGATGCCGCAAACCAAAGAAGCTATTAACCACGCACAAGCTGCGGGTGTGCCTTTGGTATTTGCATTTACTAAGGTAGATAAGCCAGGCGCTAACTCTGATAAAATTCGTGAGCAATTATCTGTGATGAATATCCTTGTGGAGGATTGGGGTGGTAAATACCAGTCGCAAGAAATCTCGGGTAAAAGCGGTTTAAACGTAGATCTATTATTAGATAAAGTATTGCTAGAAGCTGAAATGTTAGAGCTTAAAGCAAATCCAAACAAACGTGCAACAGGAACTGTAATTGAGGCAACTTTAGATAAAGGCCGTGGTATTGTAACTACAGTTTTAGTACAAGCTGGTACATTGAGAGTTGGGGATCCAATTTTGGCGGGAAGTTACAGTGGTAGAGTAAAGGCGTTATTTAATGAGCGTGGAGCTAAAGTGCCAGAAGCAGGCCCATCTGTACCAGTACAGGTATTGGGTATGCAGGGTGCGCCTACAGCAGGCGATAGATTTAACGCTTTAGAAAGTGAAAGTGAAGCTAGAGATATTGCAAACAAACGTTTACAATTGATGCGTGAGCAAGGTTTGCGTACGCAAAAACACATCACTTTAGCAGAGATTGGTCGTCGTTTAGCGATTGGAAACTTCAAGGAGTTGAACTTAATCATCAAAGGTGACGTGGATGGTTCAATCGAAGCATTAGCAGATTCATTGTTAAAATTATCGACTGAACAAATTCAAATCAACATCATCAGTAAAGCGGTAGGTCAGATTTCAGAATCCGATGTATTGTTGGCTTCTGCATCTGATGCGATTATCGTAGGTTTCCAAGTTCGCCCTTCTCAGGGAGCTCGTAAATTAGCTGAGGCTGAGCAAATCGACATTCGTTTGTATTCGATCATTTACGATGCGATTAACGAGTTGAAAACTGCGATGGAAGGTATGTTGGCTCCAGAATTTGAAGAGAAAATTGTTGCCAACGTGGAAATTCGTGAAACTTTCAAAATCTCTAAAGTGGGTACCATTGCAGGTTGTATGGTATTAGATGGTAAGATCACTAGAAATAGTAAGATTCGCATCATTAGAGACGGTGTTGTAATTTACACTGGAGAGTTAGCTTCGTTAAAACGTTTCAAAGACGATGTTAAAGAGGTTTCTAAAGGCTACGAATGTGGATTAAACATCCAAAACTTTAATAACATTGAGGTTGGAGATATTGTTGAAGCTTACGAACAAGTAGAAGTTAAGAGAAAGTTAAGCTAAACTTACTTAATAAGCATAAAAAAAGGGGCGAACTTAATTCGCCCCTTTTTGTTTTTGTGGGCCGTCTTTGTTTTTGTGAGCTAGTTCTCTAATTCACATAAAACGTTTTGATTTGCGGATTTCTCATTTACCTAAATCTGCACGAAAATTAAGCTGGTTTCAAAGAGCTAACACTTAAGATATGTCACACAAAATTGGTAGATGGCATCACTCATTTTCGTGTCTTTTCTCTACGGGACCAAAATTATATCCTTAAATATTACGTAAGTTTGAAGACCTTTAAGAAAAACAAAATGCCTTTAGATTATTCCCTCGTTATTTGCACGTATAATCCCGATGAAAAAGTTTTTAAGAGATGCTTAGCTGCTGTTGAAAGGCTGAATAAAGCTTCAATTGAAATATTGCTGATAGACAACAATAGTGTGAAGCCTATTGCTACATTAGATTGTGTTAAACGCTTTTTAAAGTACGAGTTATCGAGCAGGTTAATTGTTGAAAAAGAGCAAGGGCTTACGTATGCTCGTGTTGCCGGAATTGAGGCGGCGCAAGGAGAGCGCATCATTTTTTTTGATGATGACAATGAGCCCGAAGCGGACTATCTGCAAGAACTGAAACGATTAAGCTCTGCGTATAGTCATGTCGCGGCTTGGGGTCCCGGGATAGTCGAAGTAGATTTTGTTGATGGTATTGACCAACTGTTGGAAGGGTTTGCCAAACGAGCATTTCAGCAACGAAATACAGATTTTATAGCCTACTCAAATTCAAGATCATGGCAGGAATGTTATCCCTTTGGTACGGGCTTATGTGTTAAAACCAATTTATTAGTCTCCTATGTCAGGAAACTTATGGAGGGTACTTTTTCTATGACTGATAGAAAGGGAAACGATTTGTCAAGTGGTGGAGATACGCAAATGGTTCTTATTTGCATTAAGAATGGTTATGCGGCAGGTGTTTCTCCTGGGCTAAAAATGGGGCATGTCATACCAGCCAAACGAGCTAATTTTCAATATTTGCAGCGGTTATCATATTGTACAGCAGTATGTTATCATCAATTGTTAGTAGAGGTTTTTCCCGAAAACTTGGAATCAATCTCTAGATCTATCATCACCGAATCCCGTTTTACAAGGAAGGTGTTGACCAGATATATTAAGTTTTTGTTCAAACCAAACCCTATCAAGCAGTTGGAATTTGCAAATTACATTGCGGCAAATACTGGAATATATTATGCTATGAGAAGGGCTATTCCAAAGCGGGTACAATGGGTCATTAGAAAACTTAAACTAGCGTACTTACTCTAAAATACAACTTTCTTCTATGTTTGTTAATCGATTAAATGCTTTCGGTTATGGCAATTTACTTTAATTATTAAACGTTTGCATTTCAATTAAGCGATAGTAAAGTCCTTTTTTTACCAAGAGTTCACTGTGATTCCCCTCTTCAATAATTTCACCTTTATCAATAACAACAATTTTATCGGCATGTTGAATGGTGCTTAAACGATGGGCAATAACAATAGACGTTCTATTTTGCATTAAGGCATTTAAAGCTTCCTGAACCAATTTTTCAGACTCGGTATCTAAGGCAGAGGTAGCTTCATCTAACAACATAATTGGCGGATTAGCCAATATAGCCCTAGCAATACAAATTCGTTGTCTTTGGCCACCAGAAAGTTTATTACCCCTGTCTCCCACATTGGTTTCATATCCCTCGGGGCTATTTATAATAAAATCGTGCGCATTAGCAATTTTAGCGGCGCTTATTACTTCTTCTTCGCTTGCGCCCGGTTTGCCAAAGGCGATGTTGGCAAAAATGCTATCGTTAAATAGAAATGATTCTTGGTTTACAGTGCCCATTTGAGCCCGAATAGAATCTGCTTTGAGGTTGAGGTAGTTTTTACCATCAATGGTAATAGACCCTGATTTAGGATCATGGAAACGAGGGATCAAATCCATGATGGTACTTTTACCTCCGCCCGATGGCCCAACCAGAGCTACGGTTTTGCCTTTTTCAATTGTTAAATTAATATTTTTTAGAATCTGCTTGTTTCCGTAGTAAAAGTCTACGTTGTTAAATCTAAGTTCGTTTCTAAAAATCCCGAGATCTTGCGCATTCGGTTCATCAACAATTTGTGGTTTGGTGTCTATGAGTTCTAAAACCCTCTCGCCAGCGGCAATACCCGAATGAATACCACTAAATGAGTTACTTAATGCCTTCGCTGGGCGCATAATTTGCGAGAATACTGCAATATAAGCGATAAAATCGGAAGGAGCTAAAGCTTCTGCACTATCATTTAGAATAAGCGTTCCTCCGTACCATACAATAATGGCAACCATGAGCACGCCCAAAAATTCAGAAACAGGAGAGCCTAACTGCTGTCTCCTTACCATCTTCCTGTTAAGGTTAGAGTAATAAACATTTTCTGCATTAAATTTCTCTTTTGTACGTTCCGTTGCATTAAAGGCTTTTACAATTTTTATCCCTCCTATCGCTTCGTCCAAAAAGCCCAACATTCTGGCAAACGATTCATGCGCTTCCCTCGCTTGACGCTTTAATCTTTTCACAATTCGGCTAATGATAAAGCCTGCTACTGGAATAACAAGCAGAGAGAATAATGTAAGTTTTAATGAAATCGAAAATAGAAGAAACATGTACACAATTAACGTTACAGGCTCTTTAAATATCACCTGAAGCGTATTGGTTACTGTAAACTGTACTACCTGTACATCAGAGGCTACTTTAGAGATAATATCTCCTTTTTTTTCGTTGTTGAAAAAGCCAACTTCTAAATTCATTACATTATTAAAAACCGTTCGTCTTAAATTTAAAAGCGTGTGAACCTTTAAATTTTCGATGGTACGTTGCGATAAATATTTAAAGATGTTTGATAAGAGCACCGATATAACAATAACGATACACACATAGCCTAAGGTTTTTTGAGCACCAACAGTTGTGATGGAATTGTTAACGAAAAGTCTGAAATGACCTAAAATATCAAAATCTGAAGACGGCAAATCTCGTGTAAGATCTTTGGATTTTTCTGCCGTGTTGAGGAGTGTTTCAAAAAGCGGTGATAATAATGCTAAATTCAATGTGCCGAAAACGATGGAAAGTAAAGTCGCTATGACATAAGGGATAGCGAATTTTTCGATCGGTTTAGCAAAAGATAATAACCTAAAATATGTTTTCATCTAATAATAATAAAGATAGCAAATGTACAGTTTTTAAGTCCGGATTTTGTTATCTCATTGTTAATTAGCTTATGCCTTGAGTTTCGAGAAGTGGCGCTCAACTAAAACACTTACATTATTTCGAGATTAATACACAGATAATGTATAATAAAAAGGACTAGTGTAGACACAGTTCGCTTAAGTTACTATATTTGACTAGGTAGACAGTAAGATAAAAACATTGATTTTGCTTAAAATCAGATTGATAGTCTCTTTTTTTAGACATTTTTACTGAATTTTAAACTTTGGAACGGCTTTTGTTGACCTGTTTTGGAATTATAAAAATTTGTTTATTTTTGTATTGCAAAAAATTATACAATAAATATTTTGTTTAACCTTAAAAAGAAAATTATGAATTATTCTACTTTAAAAAAGGGCGTTGCAGCTTCTTTAATAGCAGTAGTTGGAGTTACTTCTCTAGCTGTTGCTCAAGACGCTCCAGCGACTACTTCTTCTGCCAAGGTATTTGGTGGTAGAGCTCAGTACAGAACTTGGTCTCTAGGTGTTAATGGTGGTGTTTTAGCTCCAGTTGTAGTAACTGGTGGTTCTAACGATTTCACTAACTGGGATGTTAACTTAGGTTACGGTATCTCATTACGTAAGCAATTAGGTCACGCATTCGCTTTAGAAGGTAATATCTTCCGTGGTAAAGTTTCTGGAACTAACGAAGATGCTCCTGGTAGAGCTATCCGTGAGTTCGAAACTGAACTACAATACGGTTTAGATTTAAGAGGTGTGGTTAACGTTGCAACTGTAGACTTTTTACGTCGTGACAATTCAGTTAACTTCTTCGTAACAGCTGGTTACGGTCTTGCTGCTTACAATCCAATTGTAACTAGTACTACTGGTGTAGCTAACTGGAAGGATATTAAAGAAGCAGCTGGTGATGATTCATACGTGAAACAAGCTTACATCCCTGTAGGTGCGGGTATCAAGTTTAAAGTATCTGATCGCGTATCTTTCAACTTAGCTTACACAATGAACTTTGTTGACGGTGATAACTTTGATGGTGTTTACGCTGGAGGTACTTCTAAAGATAAATTCTCATATACTTCAGCTGGTTTAGAATTCTCATTAGGTTCTAAATCTAAACCAAACTTGGATTGGGTTAACCCATTAGCGTTAATGTATGATGAATTAAAAGATCCTTCATTACGTCAAGAAGTTGAAGCTTTGAAAAACCGTGTTGCTAACGTAGAAAAATCAGTTGATGATTTGAAAAAAGATAGCGATGGTGATGGTGTAGCTGATATGTTTGATAAAGAGCCTAATTCAGCTGCTGGTGCTGTTGTTGATGGTTCAGGTCGTACAATCAAATTCCCTGAGCAAACAACTAGCGTTGTAGATAACTCTGGTGTAACTGGTTTCGAAACTATTGGTTTTGAATTCAATAGCTCAGTTTTAAAAACTGAATCTTACCCAACTTTAGATAAATTATCTTCAGTATTGCGTGAAAACGGTGGTAAAGTGACTGTTGCTGGTCACGCTTCAAGCGAAGGTACTGCTGCATACAACATGAAGTTATCTAAAGACAGAGCTAATTCTGTTAAAACTTACTTAGTAAACTCTGGTGTTAGCGTTAGCAGTGTAGTTACTAAAGGTTTCGGAGAAACTAAGCCAATTGCTTCTAACGATACAGAAGAAGGTCGTATCCAAAACCGTCGTGTTGAAACTTCAAGAAACTAATTTCTTAAAGAATAACGATATAAAAAGGGTCTCGAATTTTCGAGGCCCTTTTTTAATATCTAAATTTGCGGCATTTAATTACTCTAAACTACTCATATAATGAAGAAGATTATCAATACTACAAATGCACCAGCCCCAATTGGACCGTATAGTCAAGCAATCATTGCAAACGGATTTTTATTTGCCTCAGGTCAGGTAGCCATAAACCCAGAAAATAACGAGTTAAATATTTCTTCTTTAGAGGAAGAAACCCATCAGGTAATGAGAAATGTAAAGGCGATTTTACTAGAAGCTGGATACGAATTTTCGGATATCGTTAAAACAACTATATTTTTATCAGACATGTCATTGTTTGCCGCAGTAAATGAAATTTATGGGACTTACTTCACGAGTGAATTTCCAGCTAGAGAAACCGTAGCTGTTAAGGGCTTGCCCAAAGGAGTGAATGTAGAAATTTCTTTTACTGCGTTTAAAGGATAATCTTGTTAAGTAGCAAATCAAAGTATTTACTGGCTGCTTTCTCTGCAGCTGCTATTTGGGGCTTCTTCGCTATTCCGCTGAGGAGCCTTAAATCTTTTTCGCCCGAGCAAATTCTTTATTATAGGATTTTTATGGCCTTGGTCGTACTTTGTTTAGCCATAGTTATTTTTAGAAAGGCTCAATTAAGAGTCGATATTCAAAACGTTAAAAAACTGCATATTAAGGAGAAGAAGACATTGTTTTACCAAATTTTTGGAGGCACCGTATTGCTTGTTGCCAATTGGTACACTTTCATCTTTGCCATTAACAATATAAGTATCAAGTCTGGGGCTTTTGCCTATATGGTTTGTCCGCTAATTACCGCGTTGGGTGGCTACGTGTTGCTTAAAGAAAGTCTCTCAAAATTGCAGATGTTTGCGTTACTTATGGCTACGGCAAGTATCGTAATGTTAGCCACTGGTTCGCTCATAGAAGTAACCTGGTCGGTAGTAATTGCGGCACTTTATGCTTTCTATCTCATTATTCAGCGCAAAATGCAACACATTGATAAATTGAATGCTTTAGCGCTACAGATTGGTGTTGCTGTTTTGTTGATGCTTCCCTTCTACCTTTACCAGCATACTGAAATACCGACTGCTTTGCATTTTTGGCTCAACATTATATTAATTGCAGTGGTGTTTACAGTGGTTCCTTTATTTTTAAGTTTGTATGCCCTAATTGGCATTACCTCATCAACAATGGGTATTATCATCTATATCAACCCAATTGTTTCTTTTACAGTGGCCATATTCTTTTTTAAGGAAGCTGTAGACAGTCATCAGGTTGTTGGATACGCGATCTTGCTGTTTGCGGTTTTTCTTTTTAATTGGCACTTGATTAAAGATATGCTTATTTTTAAGTCAAAAAAGTAAGATTTGTACTCCTCTAATTTAGATACATCTTTAGCCTATTTAAAGGGAATCGGTCCTAAACGAGCAGAAATGCTTCAGAAAGAACTTGGTGTGTCTACCTATTCAGATCTTTTACACCATTATCCATTTAGGTATATTGATAGAACTAGGTTCTACAAGGTTGCGGAGCTAAATCTAGATATGCCGCTAGTGCAGGTGGTCGGGAAAATTATCAGCAAAGAAATTATTGGCGAAAAACAGAAAAGAAGAATGGTTTGCAAATTTGCAGACGAGACGGGCACGATGGACTTGGTGTGGTTTCAGAGTTTAAAATGGGTAGAAGAAAATATCTACAGAGGAAATACCTACATCGCTTTTGGAAAGCCTACTTTTTTTAATAACGGATTTAGTATATCTCATCCCGATTTAGAAAACTATCCTAGACCAGGTGGCGCAGTAACGGGAAATTTAACGCTGCAACCCATTTATCATTCTACCGAAAAATTAAAGAAGGTATTTTTAGATAGTAAGGGTTTGCAAAAACTCATTCATCAAATTTTAGAGTTGCATGTGAACGAGGTGCGGGAAACTTTGCCTCAATACATCAGAGAAAAATATAAACTCCTTGGAAAGCGAGACGCTGTTATTAGCATACATTTTCCGTCGAATACCAAGATGCTGCAACAAGCAGAGCGCCGCCTCAAGTTTGAAGAACTTTTTTATATCCAGCTACATCTGCTACACGACAAACATCTAAGGAGTTTAAAATTTAAAGGAGCCCTGTTTAACAATGTTGGCGAGCGTGTAAATCGCTTTTATAAGGAAATCATTCCTTTCGATTTAACGGGTGCTCAGAAGCGAGTAATTAAGGAAATTCGATTAGATACGCAACGTGGTGCACAGATGAACCGTTTAGTGCAGGGCGATGTGGGCAGTGGTAAAACGGTGGTGGCCCTCATGAGTATGCTACTGGCTAATGACAATGGCTGTCAGGCCTGCATGATGGCGCCTACGGAGATTTTGGCTAAACAACATTACGAATCAATAGTTGGAATGCTAAATGGCGAGTTGGTGAAGGTTGCGCTACTTACTGGAAGCACTACCAAAAAACAACGAACTATATTGCATGCACAATTGGAAAGTGGCGAAATCGACATTTTAGTGGGCACCCATGCGCTCATTGAAGACAAAGTTCAGTTTAAAAACCTGGGCTTAGTGGTTATCGACGAACAGCATCGGTTTGGCGTGGAGCAGCGTGCTAAACTTTGGCGAAAAAACGCTGTCCCACCGCATATTTTGGTCATGACGGCCACGCCCATTCCCAGAACTTTAGCCATGACTTTATACGGCGATTTGGATGTCTCGATTATTGATGAACTGCCTGCTGGCAGAAAGCCTATTGATACGAAACATTTGGTAGAGGGACAGCGATTAAGAATGTTTGGTTTCATGAGACAAGAGATTGCTAAAGGGCGGCAAGTATATATCGTTTATCCTTTGATTAAAGAGAGCGAAAAATTAGACTTGTTGCACTTAGAAGCAGGTATTGAGCAATTAAGTTACCAATTTCCAAGACCAGATTATCAGATAAGTATTGTGCACGGCAAGTTAAGTAATGCAGATAAGCAATACGAAATGCAGCGTTTTATAGAGGGTAAAACACAAATTATGGTGGCTACAACCGTAATTGAAGTTGGAGTTAATGTGCCTAATGCATCGGTAATGGTAATAGAGAACGCTGAGCGATTTGGATTATCGCAGTTGCATCAGTTACGCGGGCGTGTGGGTAGAGGTGCCGAACAGTCTTTTTGTATCCTGATGTCGGGTAATAAATTAAATCCCACCTCTAAAAAAAGATTAGAGACGATGGTACGTACCAATAACGGTTTCGAAATTTCTGAAATTGATTTGGAATTGCGTGGTCCTGGAGATATCACCGGAACTCAACAAAGCGGAACCATTGAACTTAAAGTGGCCGACCTCACAAAAGATCAAGCCATTTTGCAAGAAGCGAGAAATACGGTAATCGACATATTTAAGCAAGATCCAGATCTAGCAAACCCCGACAATAGCCTCCTAAAATCCTATCTGGCCAAGAAAAATGTGGGCATTAGTTTCGATAAAATATCTTAAACAAAAGAGGATAGCATTAATACTATCGTCTTAATTGTAATTTCTTCAATCTTCGTCAGTGCCCGGCGCAGCTCCTGCTCCAGAGTGCGCTCCTTTGCGTATCACGGGCATTTTTAGGTGTTTGTACAATTCGTCTAATTGCATTAAACTTCCATTTGTTTTGTTCCCTAAAAAAGCCACCACTATATCCTGCTCTAAATCTCTAACGTAAATATGCCTGAAACCATGCCACCAACCCGTGTGATAAGCCACTCTAGGTTTTCCTTTTTCTTCAAATATTCTCCAGCCATAACCATAATTAAAATGACCTTTAATGGCCTTGTTCCTTCCAACATAGGCCGAATCCAAACTGTTTTTGGTTAACAAACGCTCGTTTCGCAGATATTTATCGTACAAAACCAAATCGTGAATGGTACTGTAAATCCCTTTATCGCCTACTGGCCCATCTAAAAAGTTTTGAGCTACAGAATATTTAAAGCTATTGCGGTCGTGACCCACTACATCAACTGGAATTTTTTCATATTCTGCTTTTGAGTAAACATGAGTGTTTTTCATTCCTGCAGGTTTAAAAATGTGCTCCATCATATACTGTGAGTAACGCATGCCAGAAACTTTTTCTATTATGGCACCCAATACCATATAGTTTGAGTTGTTGTAGTGGAAAACCCTGTCAGGTTTGGTATACGGATTAGGTTTTTTCTCAGCAATTATTTTCATTACTTCCTGGTTGCTCACTCCCTTTTTCATGTCCTTTTTTTCCTTACGCCAAATATCATCAATAAAATAAACGTAATTCATCATACCGCTCCGGTGGGGTAATAATAATCGTACAGTAATACTATCGTAAGGAAAATCAGGGAAGAATTTTTTTACGTTATCGTCTAAACTCAATTTTCCAGCTTCAACCAATTGCATAATGGCAGTGCCTGTAAAGGTTTTGGTAATGGAGGCCAATTCAAACTCGGACTTAATTTTTAAGCTATCGCGATGCAGGTAATCTGCCCAGCCTTTTGCGCCTTGATAAATAATTTTACCTTTTTTTGCTACTAATATATTGCCGTTAAAGCCATACTTTCTGTGTAAATTATCTGCGAAATCGGCAATCCATTTGTCTTCGTTTTTTTTATCGTACACCAACATTAGGCTGTCGGCTTTATCGTCTTCAGGTTTTCTTACTTTTTTGTCTTCGGCAACTTTTTTCGCTTTTTCTTCCTTGCTGGTGCACGCTGTTAATGTAGCAAAGGAAAGCGTTAGGGCAGTTAGTATTAATTTAAATCTCATTAAGTATGGTAACGTGTATTTAAAAGTTGGAAAATTACGTAATCTTAAAAAGATAACGGCAAAAGAGTTTTAAACATTGCGACGTTGGAAAGATATCGCTTCAATTTTTTTGAAAAGCAAGGTTGCCTGATTTCTTAACGGATAGTCCCGCCATTTGCTTTAATCTTTTTGTTGGCAATGCCATTCACACTTGTCATGCTGAATTTATCGAAGCATCTATTGTAACATCAAGCCTTCGACAAGCTCAGGCTGACACCGACAAAAAGGATTTCGCTGCTGTCGGGTTTAGGACGTTTTTAATTGGAAAAATCATGATGGTTTCATAAGTTTAGATGTTAATCAGCTATTAAGAGCCTATTTATCATTGTCTTAACTTCATCGTTTTCGGGGAAACCAGTAAACTTATTATGGAGGGTGCCTTTTTTATCGTATAATAGATAAGAGGGGATTGCTTCAAAACCGAACTCATTCATCACATATTCCCATTGTTTATCATCTAAGTAATAATGCTCACTGCCTATTCCTTTAATTTTTTCTTCCCAGAGTTTGCGGGGCGATGAACGATTGGTTAGGTATACAAATACTACATCTTTATCGTAAAATTCCGCTTTCGTACTTCTAAAACGCTGCATGGCTTCTAAACAAGGGCCACACCATGTTGCCCAAAGATCAAATAGAATAACTTTGCCTTTATGCTTGGAAACAATAGTTTCAATAAGTTTGTCTGAAGCAACCATGGAAACATTATTAACTACCAATGGCGATTTGAATTTGTTTAATTTATCAACCGGTTCGTTTTTTCTGAACAATATTTTGGTAATTTCTCCATCTCCCCAATATTTTGTAATATTTTCTTTTTGCTTCTCGCTTAGTGGTCGTACTTCTTCGATTAATTGTCTGCCATAGGCATTTGCAGCTAAAACATCGTAATATTGTCCATCGTTAAATCCCACTAAGTCTGCTAAAATTCCTTTTACATTTGTTAACCAAGTAGTAATATCGGTTTCTTCTATCTTCGGTATGGCTAATGTTTCATCTTGTAGTATTTTTAATTGAAACTCGAGAAATGTTAACGTTTGTAAATATTGTGGGTTGTTAAGTTTTAAGTCTTTCAAGAAACGAAAGTAAGATCTTTCAATTTTTGTTACATTAAACTGTTTGCTGGTATCGCCAGTTATGCTTCGATAATTACCCTTCATCTGTTTTTCATAATCAAAAACATGCGCTTTATACATAAATAATGGAAAGTCTTTAGAGAGCATTTCTTTTAGTTCATTTGAAATAGAAGGCTCATTGGTTAACAAAGTTAATCTTTCGGCTACAACAGTCTTAGCATGAAGTAGAAACTCATCAGTGCTTTTATCGTATAGTGCTTTTGGTGGTCTGTTCGGTCGGTATTCAATCATTTCGCCTACGAGAGCGAAGCTTCGCCTCATATCATCTTTATTCATCGCTGGTTTAATATAGATATTTTCGATTTCAAAATTTGAGTCATAAGTAATATCAAGATTGGTAACCTCTCCACTTTTCAATTTAACAAGAAGTGATTTATCTGGGTTTAAAGTTGTCGAAAAATGAATAAAAGAAACTGATGCTTCCACATCCGCATCAATTGAAAATTTTCCTGTTTGATCTACAAGTGCATTGTATTTTACATACTCTCCAGAAATTTGATGTGCAAGCGTAATTTTTACAAATATACTGTCCTTGTCTACGCCCTTTGGCATTGTTATCCTTCCTGTTAACTTAGCTGTACCAAACACAATAGTTGGAGTATCTATTACATTAGCAAAGGTTGGTTTAACGGATAACAAAAGAGAAAGACAAAAAATGAAATAAAAAAGTAGTCTAAATTTTTGCCCTTTTTTTAAGAGGGAAATACTTTTTGTTTCTTGTCATCCTGAACGCTAGTGAAGGATCTGTAGTTTAGCTCACATCAGAAACAGATTCCTCCTCGGAATGACAGAAAAACCCAGACAAAAAGATTGAAACGAACAGCGGGGCTAGCCTAGCCGAAGTAATACAAGCCCTTGCTTTTCTAACAATTATGTAACGTTTCTAAATAAATTTCTTATCAAAATCAAAATGGTTAAATTTGGGCAAAACATTTTTAATACCATGAGCTTTAGAATAGAACACGATACCATGGGCGAGGTACAAGTACCTGCCGACAAATACTGGGGAGCGCAAACAGAACGTTCGAGAAATAACTTCAAAATTGGTCCTGAGGCCTCAATGCCTAAAGAAATTATCCATGCTTTTGGTTATTTAAAGAAA
Source organism: Pedobacter sp. (assembly GCA_045629525.1). Taxonomy (GTDB): domain Bacteria; phylum Bacteroidota; class Bacteroidia; order Sphingobacteriales; family Sphingobacteriaceae; genus Pedobacter. The sequence continues at coordinate 215,330 of JAZQRH010000019.1, read as the reverse complement.
GCTGCGGCTTTAGCAAATAACGAATTAGGTGTGTTAGCTGCTGATAAAGCAGAGTTAATTGCAAAAGCTTGCGACGAGGTTATCGCTGGTCAGTTAGACGATCAATTTCCGTTAGTAATTTGGCAAACAGGTTCGGGTACGCAAAGCAACATGAACGGTAACGAAGTTATTGCTAACCGTGGTCACGTAATTAACGGTGGCAATTTGTTAGACGAACAAAAAGTTTTACACCCTAACGATGATGTGAATAAATCACAATCGTCAAACGATACTTACCCAACAGCCATGCACATTGCAGCTTACAAACAAGCAGTTGAGGTAACTATTCCAGGGATCAAAAAATTAAGAGATACCTTAGCTGCAAAAGCAGAGGCTTGGGGCGATATTGTGAAGACTGGTCGTACGCACTTTATGGATGCTACGCCATTAACTTTAAAGCAAGAGTTTTCTGGTTACGTACAGCAATTAGATAATGGTTTACGTGCTATTAACAACGCATTAGAAATGATTGCCGAGTTAGCTTTAGGCGGTACAGCAGTAGGCACGGGTTTAAATACACCTGCTGGCTACGATGTATTAGTAGCTAAAAAAATCGCTGAATTAACGGGTTTACCTTTCGTAACAGCGCCTAACAAATTCGAGGCTTTAGCAGCTCACGATGCCATGGTTGAACTTTCTGGCGCTTACAAACGCGTAGCCGTTTCGTTAATGAAAATTGCTAACGATATCCGTATGCTAAGTTCTGGTCCTCGTTGTGGCATTGGCGAAATTATCATCCCTGATAACGAGCCAGGATCGTCTATTATGCCAGGCAAAGTGAACCCAACACAGCCGGAGGCCATTACAATGGTTGCTGCACAAGTAATGGGTAACGATGTTGCCGTGAGCGTTGGTGCTAGCAATGGTCATTTCGAGTTAAACGTTTTTAAACCGGTAATTGCGGCAAACGTATTGCAAAGCGGTCGTTTAATTGGTGATGCTTGCGTGTCGTTTAATGATAAATGTGCGGTTGGTATCGAGCCAAATCGTCCAGAAATTAAAAAGCACATGGAAAACTCTTTGATGTTAGTTACCGCTTTAAATCCGCATATTGGCTACGAAAACGCTGCTAAAATTGCTAAAAAAGCACACAAAGAGAACAAAACATTACGCGAAGCTGCTATTGAAACAGGTTTATTAACCGACGAGCAATTTACTGCTTGGGTTAAACCTGAGGACATGGTAGGGAGCTTAAAATAAATTTGAAAAGCAAGACTAGTGGTGCTATGTACCGCTAGTCCCGCTTTTTGTTGCTGCCGATACTCGGCATTCACTTCAATCGGGTTTATATCACCTTCTTCATCAATACTCGGCACTTATATGGCTAAAAGCATTTTAATTTTCTTTGTCACAATATTGTTCCTCTCTGCATGTACACGCTTACCCAATGTACAAGGTAAAGGCGAGGCGTTTATCCAAGGCATTTGGACACAAGACAGTGTTGCTAATAGCGAGAAGTTGCAAGCTTACACCATGCATCAATTTAAATTTACTTGCGATTCATTCTATGTAGATTTAACAACACATGCCAAAGTAAATTACTACGAGGAAGCTTGTTTCAACAGCGGACATTGGAAAGAGTACGCAAAAGGTGTTTATCAAGTAAGAAACGATACTTTGTTCTTAGTTGGCGATTTTACTAAGAGCAATTATAAACAAAAAGTGTCGGGCTGTTACCGAAGTGGGCGATATATTACTAACTTAAAGGTTAAAACTTGGAGTGCTAATCAAATTCAGCTCGAAAACCTTGGGGATCACGCTGAAATGAACTTAACGCTTAAAGAAAACATTATATGTGTGCCAAAAGCACTTTAATATTATAAAGATGAAATTAAAAGGATTTGTTATTGCACTAGCCTTGGCTTACACACCATTTGCGGCAAGCGCTTGGGGTTTATTAGGTCATCGTATTGTAGGCGAGGTTGCCGACCATTATTTAACTGCAAATGCAAGAAAAGGTGTAAAATCGATTTTGGGCAACGAAACTTTAGCAATGAGCGCCAACTGGCCAGATTTTATCAAATCGGATACGGCTTATAAATACATGAATAACTGGCATTATGTGAATTTGCCCGCAAATTTGAGTAAGGATGATTGCAATAAGTATTTAGATCATTATCCCGAAGCAAATATCTACAGTAAAACCAACGAGATGATTGCTTTGCTAAAGGACCCAAAAACTCCAGCAAATAAAAAGCAGTTTGCAATGCGTGTATTGGTTCACTTAGTTGGCGACATGCACCAACCTATGCACACCGCTCGTAAAGAAGATTTAGGTGGAAATAGAGTGTTTGTAACATGGTTCGGTCAAAAATCTAACCTTCACCGTGTATGGGATGAGCAATTGATAGACTACCAACAATTGAGTTATACAGAGCACACTAAAGCAATCAACTTTGTAACGCCAGAAGCAATGAAAGCTTGGAGCAAGTCTAGCATCAAGGATATCATTTACGAATCTTACGAAATCTGTAATAAAATTTATGCTACGGGTATTAAAAACGATGATAAATTAGGCTACAACTATAACTTTGATTGGATTGCTACGGTAAACAACCAGCTCTTAAAAGGTGGAGTGCGGTTGGCGAGCATCTTGAACGAAATTTATAAGTAAGATAAGGCGGGCTTCATGAAAATCTTAATGGTTTGCCTAGGCAATATTTGTCGATCTCCGTTGGCGCATGGTATGTTGCAGCATTTGGCTAAACAAGCAAATTTAAATTGGATAGTAGAAAGTGCTGGCACTGGAAGTTGGTATGTAGGCAATGCGCCTGATGTAAGGACAATTAAAGCTGCCGAAGTTTTGGGTTACGATATTTCTGCCCAGCGAGCCAGACATTTCCAAGCCAGCTTTTTTGAAACCTACGATCATATTTTTGTGATGGATCGGAACAATTTGAAAGATGTTTTGGCTATGGCACCTTCCGAGGAACACAGGCAGAAAGTTCGTTTATTTTTACCAGATTCGGAAGTTACAGACCCGTATTACGACAACAATTTGTTTGCACCCGTAAGCAAAGAAATAGAGGATAGATGCAAAAGAATTATTAGGGAGTTAAGTATTTAGCTCCTTTTTATTTTGTGTTAAATAAATATAGTTAAACATGCAATATGTGGCTACAGCACCGAAACTATGCCATAAAAAATGCGTGCCAAAGCTAAACCATGCCAGCCTGTCGGCCACCCGAAAGGTAAGCGCAAACACAAAAGATAAGAGAGCGAGGCCTACCCACTTACTAGCAACCCAGTTGGTGTGTATTAAATATTTTAGCACCGGAACTAATACAATTAAAGCCATTACAGCATAGTTGATGTTTACGAGAAGTTGAATGTTTTCTGCCGTAAAAAAACTTCTGATAGAAAATTGAAAGGTAAAGTAAGCCAGCAGCATAAATGCTGCGTAAAACCATCTTGTGCTCTGCACCAAAAAGTAAACTCCCGCTGATAAGCATAGCAACATAATGGGCATCCAATCCATCATAATAAATATCGGCCATTGCCTAAACAAGTGATAAATGGAGCCGCCAATGCCGCCGATGTAGAGTAATACAAGGCAATAACTTAGAAAGGCGTGTGCTTTAAAATTTCCTTTTATTTTTATAGTCCAAAAAATTGCGATGAACAGAAAAAATATTGCGGTAATTGCGTTTAGCGGCTCCGGGAAAAGAAGTGCCATATTCGTTTCCGTGTAGCGCATACCGCTGTCTGATGGGAGCTGATTTACTACCATATGCTTATTTTTTTGTTAACAGAAGATTGCCTTCTTTTGTTTTATATTAGTTATTCAATATAGTAAACAATGATAAAACTTAAGCTATTTATGGTACTGCTTGGTTGTAAGCCTAAAGGCAGACATACCGAACAGCACGATGTATTTTTTGGAATTGCAACCAGTGTTAGAGATTTGGTGCCTGCCATATTACGTTTCTGGCCCGAGGCCAAAGGCAAAATTCATTTAGATGCTTACCGAGAAGTTAAACATGTGGATGGCTACCAAGTTGAGATCGCCGAAAAGAAACAAAGCGAGACGGCAGAAAAGTTGTTTTTTATCAATTTGGGAGGCTATAAGCCAAACGTATTTGACGAAGCTCATCATAAGGTTTTAAAAGTAGCAATTAGCCAAGCAGAAGCAGTGAGTTCTGTCAAAAGAAGCGAATTTTTTAAGTCGTTTAACAGTCCGCATGTCGATGATAAATATGGTTTAGACGTGGATGATATTTTTGATGTTACGGAAATGCTTAGTGATTGCGACAGAGAAAAATATAGTCTCGTGATAAAACCAAAGAACAATTTGCCAGCAGATGAGCTTGTGTTGGGCTACATGCCTGTAGACAGATTGTAATATCTGATAAAATTGTGAATTAAATGACCATTATAAAATTGAAGCTTCAGTAAATTGCGCTTAATTAAAATTTAAGTCTATATGTCATTACTCTTCTCTCCAATTTCGATAAAGAACGTCAGTTTAGAAAATAGAATAGTGGTTTCGCCTATGTGCCAATATTCTGCAGTAGAAGGTTTTGCGAACAACTGGCACTTAGTGCATTTAGGTAGTCGAGCTGTGGGTGGGGCTGGTTTAATTGTAGTAGAAGCAACAGCTGTGGCGCCAGAAGGTAGAATATCTTATGCTGATCTAGGTATATGGAAAGATGAACATATCGAAAAACTCTCAGAAATAGTTCAGTTTATTCATGAAAACGGTTCGGTAGCGGCCATACAATTGGCGCACGCCGGCAGGAAAGCAAGCATGGACGTGCCGTGGAAGGGTAGTCATCAAATTTCTAGCGCAGAAGGGGGTTGGAAAACTGTTGCTCCTAGCGCTTTAGGTTATCATCGAGAAGATAGGCTCCCAATTGAGCTAGATGCGGATGGTATTGCAAAAGTAAAGTCTGATTTTAAGTCTGCGGCCTTAAGAGCATTAAAAGCGGGCTTTAAAATCATTGAAATTCATGCTGCTCATGGCTACTTAATCCATCAATTTTTATCTCCAATTACCAACAAAAGAGAAGACGATTACGGAGGCAGTTTCGAAAATAGAACTAAGTTATTGTTGGAGGTTTTAGATGAAGTACAAGAAGTTTGGCCAAAAGAAAACCCCTTGTTTGTACGCATTTCGGCGACAGATTGGGTTGAAGGCGGATGGAATGAAGAGGAAGCAACTGCGCTTGCAAAGATTTTAAAGCAAAAAGATGTAGATTTAATTGATACCTCTACGGGTGGCTTGTCCTCGCAACAGCAAATTCCACTGGGTCCAAATTACCAAGTTAAGTTCGCTACTAAAATTAAGCAAGAGGCACAACTACTAACGGGTGCTGTAGGCCTAATTACTGATGCAAACCAAGCAGAAGAAATTTTACGGCAAGAGCAAGCCGATTTGATTTTCGTTGGAAGGGAGTTGCTGAGAAACCCATACTTCCCACTTGTGGCAGCTCAAACTTTAGGTGATGATGTATTATGGCCAAGCCAATACGAACGGGCGAAACCATAGTCGCGACACGCTTCGCGGGTTTTTAAAAGTCTTTACTTTTACTACCTTTATGTGATCAAACTAATTTATCAGTATGAAGGGAGTAATAGTGCTCTTTTTTTTATTATCGGGACTATTAACTACCCTTTGCAGCAACGCACAGGTAAAAAAAAACATTCAATTTTTCTTTGATACCGATATTAGCGAGTTTAATGACGAGCAAAATGTAAGGTTTGATCAGTTTTTAACCAATATTAAACCTTTCGAAATTGTCTCGATTACGGTGACTGGATACTGCGATGATAGAGGTTCTAAGTCTTACAATGATGTTTTGTCGATAAAGCGGGCCGAATATGTGGCGAGTTTGCTCAAACAAAAAGGAATAGACGGTGCTAAGATCATCCTGATTAATGGTAATGGCAAAATTAGCCTTGCAAATTCTACAAACATCAACCTCCAGCGCGAGCACAACCGACGTGTAGATGTTTCTATGGAATATTATGAGCAGTCGCTACTGCCCGATACGCTGAGAGTTGGCGATAAAATTGTTTTGGAAGATATTCTCTTTGTCAATAGTCGTTCTGTTTTACTATCAGAATCGATGCCCATTTTGGAGCGGGTGACCAGACTAATAAAAGAGAAGAAAAAGTATAGCATTGCTATTTTAGGGCATATCTGTTGCAATCCTCCGGGATTTGATGTGAAGGATTTCGAAACGGGTGTTTTTAATCTATCACAGGCGAGAGCAAAGGTGATATACAATTATTTCATCTTTAAAGGAGTTGAGGCGAAGCGTTTATCTTATAAAGGGATGATGGCAAACTATCCCCTTGGTAAAGGCGAAAAAGCTGATAGAAGAGTGGAATTATTGATCACAGCTATTACCGGATTAAAATAAATTATATTAAAACTATCGCTGCGCCCAAGGGTTTTATAAGGGCTTTTAGTATTTTTAGGCTTTAAAATTGAGAAGATTATGTTTGATAAATTGATGGCCGCACAAGGCATGGCAGAAGATGTGAAGAAGAGATTAGATACCATCTCTGTATTTGGTGAAGTGGAAGGTGGCGCTATTAAAGTTACCGCTACTGGAAATAAATTGATTACGGCAATTGAAATTTCAGAGGAGTTTTATCAGCAAGCCGACAAAGAAGAAGTAGAAGAATTATTACAAGCTGCAGTAAACAAGGCTTTGGCGCAAGCAGAGCAAGTTAGTGCAGTAGAAATGCAAGCGGCAACTAAGGAAATGTTAGGCGGACTTGGTGGTTTAGGAAATTTGTTTGGTAAATAGTTTTTTATGAATTATACATATTACGGACAGTCGTGCTTTTTGCTAGAAACTTCAACAGCAAAATTGTTATTCGATCCATTTATTTCGGGAAACCCTCTGGCAAAAGATATTGATGTCGATAAAATTGAGGCAGATTATATCTTGCTAAGTCATGGTCATGGCGATCATATTGCTGATTTGGTAAGTATTGCAAAGCGTACTCATGCAAAAGTAATTTGTGTCCCGGAAATTGCGGCTTGGTTACAAGATCAAGGGGTTAGCAATATCCATGACATGAATTATGGCAAATATAAGTTTGATTTTGGAACCGTTCGAATGGTTTGGGCTACACACTCAAGTGGGTTACCTGATGGTACATATGGAGGCAATCCAGTGGGTTTTGTATTAGATGTAGATGGTTTACAAATTTATTTTGCTGGCGATACCGGCTTAACCTTAGAGATGAAGTTATTGGCCGAGTTGTACAACCTTGAGTATGCTATTTTACCAATTGGGGGTAATTATACCATGGATGCTGCGGATGCTGCTATTGCTGCCGGATATGTAGATTGCGACACCGTAATAGGTGTTCATTATAACTCGTTCCCAGTAATCGAGGTTGATAGTTATTACGCTGAAGAGTGTTTTAAACGAGCGCAGAAAAGATTGTTACTTCCTAAAATTGGCGAAACGATTAAGCTTGCGTAACGCCACAAAACATAAAAAAAGCTAGATCGACCTGATCTAGCTTTTTTTTATTATTTATACTAATTCTTTTTGGCTGGCGCCTGATTTACTTTGTAGCGCATATCGGCTGTGCCATCTTTCTTTTTCGGACCAACTGCAGTCTTGGCTTTATTCTTTTTATACCGCATGTCGGGTGTGCCATCAGCTTTTAACTTAACATCTTTTTTAGAAGTTTCAAATTTCTTTGCCTCTTTCTTAACAGCATTTGCCGAATTGGAATTTGTTGATTTAACCTTGGTAGTGGTACTCACGGTCTTCTTTTGTGCAGACACGGTTGTTTGTGCAAAAGAAATGCTAAGGCTTAACCAAGCGATAGCTACAAAACTTAAAATTTTTTTCATTGGCTTAAATTTTATTGTATTATAACCTTAAAGTTAATCAAATATTTTAGTCGCTGAGCATTAGTTTGTTAAGTGTTTTAAGGAAGGGAGAATTTAATAGGAATGTTATATCTAACATTTACGGTTTCGCCGTACATTTTTCCCGGAGTCCAATCTCTGGATTTCTCTACCACCCTAACCGCTTCATCAGAAAGTTCATAGTCTGGAGATTTTATGACTTGTACGTCTTCAACACGTCCATCTGTCTTCACAGTAAAGCTTAAATAAACAGTACCTTTAATTCGATCTTTAGCGGCTTGCTTCGGATATTTGATTTCAGAAGCTAAATACTTGTAGAATTCTTGCATTCCTCCTTTATAGGTCGGTTTCGTAAATAAAATATCGTAATTGGTAGGGGATCCGTCATTAAGAAAATATTGACCATCTGTTTTCTTACCGTAAACATCATATAGCTCCTTTCCAGCAGGTTTACCGTCTCTATAAAAAAGGTTCCATTCGCCAATTTTTCTTCCTGCTTCGTAATTGCCTTCTTCCATCACCTGTTTGTTTGGCCAGTTTTCGATGTATTTTCCATGTAGCTTGGCATAATAGTATTGCTCAACTTTCTTAACGATCGGTTGCCCGTCAACAGTTATGTACGTTCTCCATTCGCCATTTTTATAACCTTTGTCGTAAGCACCTTCCTCGCGGAGCACCAGCTCGCGGTAGAGTTTATAGGGACCTTTGCGGATAGTGAGTTCTTTGTCTTCGAAACTAATGACCTCCTTCAGCAAGTTTTTCCTATCATAGAACGATACCTGGAAAAGATCGCCCATACGCTTAACAACGGGTTTCCATTTAGAACGTACAGGGTCTTTGGTGTACATTGGACTATTGTAAACCAAGGTAGTGTCTTGCTGTGCAAAGCTCATGTTTGCAAAAAATAATAATAAACAAACGGTGATTATTCTTCTCATTATCTATAAAATTAATGTGCGGCTAACCAATTCTCGCCTTCGCCAATCTCAATTTCAATAGGGACTTCAGTTTTTATTGCGTTTTTCATTCTGTTGGTGATTATAGCTTTTATTTGCTCTTTTTCACTTTTTATTACGTCGAATACTAACTCATCATGCACCTGCATTGTCATTTTCGATTCTAGCTTTTGGTCTTTGATATCTTGATGGATGTTGATCATAGCAATTTTAATCAAATCTGCTGCCGAGCCCTGTATTGGCGTATTGATGGCATTTCGTTCTGCAAAACCTCTCACAATTGCATTGGCCGAGTTAATGTCTCTCAAATACCTCCTGCGCCCCATAATCGTTTCTACATATCCGTTCTCTCTAGCAAAGTTCATCGTGTCACTCATATATTGTCTGATACCAGGATATTGAACAAAATATTGCTCAATGATTTCGGCGGCTTCTTTGCGTGGGATGTTTAAACTTTGCGACAAACCAAATGCTGATTGACCGTAAATGATCCCAAAATTTACCGCCTTGGCATTTCTACGTTGTGTGCTGCTTACTTCCCCTACCTCAATACCATAAACTTTTGCTGCGGTGGCGGTGTGAATATCGATGCCGTTTAAAAAAGCATCAAGCATATTGGCTTCTTTGCTAATCTCAGCAATAATTCTCAACTCAATTTGTGAATAATCGGCAGATAGTAAGATGTGGTTATCGTCTCTTGGAATAAAAGCTTTGCGCACCTCTCTACCTCTATCGGTTTTAATCGGTATATTTTGGAGGTTTGGATTGTTTGAGCTTAATCTGCCTGTAGCAGCAACAGCTTGGTTATAGCTTGTGTGCACTCTGCCTGTGCGTTCATTTACTAATAAGGGCAAAGCATCCACATAAGTGGATTTCAGTTTTTGCATCTGTCGGAAATCAAGAATATCTTTTACAATATCACTTTTGTTAGCTAATGCTAATAACACATCTTCGCCGGTTTGATACTGGCCTGTTTTGGTTTTTTTAGCCTTCGGATCAAGCTTTAAATGATCAAATAAAACTTCTCCCAATTGTTTTGGGGAAGCTAAATTGAATTTTAAGCCGGCTTTATCGTAAACATTAAGTTCTGCTTTTTCTATTTCTGCTTGTAATTGGCTAGAATATAAGTTTAAAGTTTCTACATCAATTTTTACCCCTTCGATTTCCATATCGGCCAGCACATAAATCAATGGATTTTCAATCTCTCTGGCTAATTTTAAAGCATTTTTATCAGTTAAAATTGGCTCAAATACGTTTGCTAATTGCAAAGTGACGTCGGCATCTTCTGCAGCATATTCTACAACTTTTTCTACAGGCACATCTTTCATATTCAATTGACCTTTTCCTTTCGAACCAATTAACTTGGTGATAGAAATTGGCGTGTAGCCGAGGTAATTTTCAGAAAGTACGTCCATGTTATGCCTGGTATCTGGATCTATCAGGTAATGAGCTAACATGGTATCAAACAGTTCGCCTTTTAGCTCAATACCGTACCATTTTAGCACCAGCATGTCATATTTAATATTTTGCCCAATCTTAACGATTTCCTCATTTTCAAACACAGGTCTGAACTCTTCTAAAATAGACAAAGTCTCCGCTCTGTTTTGAGGAGTAGGAATGTAATATCCCTTGCCTACTTCAAAAGAGAAAGATAATCCCACTAAGTCCACTGCGTTAGCATCGGTACCTGTGGTCTCGGTATCAAAAGAAATACGAGTTTGTTGTTGTAACAAGTTGATAAGCGCTTGTCGTTGGTTAGGGCCCTCAACTAACTGATAATCATGAGGTGTGTTTTCAATATTTTTCGCATCAATAGGCGTATCGAATAAAGAAGGTTGATTGTCTCTGATTTCTGGAGCCGCTACAGCATTACCGAACAAATCTTGTTGCGGATTAGCTTTGCCCTCAGCCACGCTAAAATTGTCGCCAAACACACGTTTCCCTAATGTTCTAAATTCCAGTTCAGCAAAGAGAGGTTCTAACAATTCTCTATTTGGTTCTTCTAAAAGCAATTCTTGCTCGTTAAACTCAACCGGAACATTTAATATAATTGTGGCTAGTTTTTTGGAGATTAAGCCCTGCTCTACATGATTTTCGATGTTTTCCTTTTGCTTTCCTTTTAGTTCGTGACTATTGGCAAAAATGTTCTCCATGCTGCCATACTGCTTAATCAGCGCTTTCGCTGTTTTCTCGCCAATACCCGGAATTCCTGGAATGTTATCCACAGCATCGCCCCATAAACCTAAAATATCGATCACTTGATCAACACGTTCTATATCCCATTTTGCTAAAACTTCTGGAACACCTAAAATTTCCATGTCGTTGCCCATACGAGCAGGCTTATAGATAAAAATATTTTCGGAAACGAGTTGCGCAAAATCTTTATCCGGAGTCATGCAGTATACCTTAAAGCCTAGCTTCTCGCCTTCTTTTGCTAAGGTGCCAATAATATCGTCGGCCTCGTAACCATCTTTGGTAATTACCGGGATATTAAAACCTTCAATTAGTTTAACAACGTATGGTAGCGCCGTAGCTAAATCTTCGGGCATTGCCTCCCTATGTGCCTTGTAAGCCTCAAATTCAGTATGTCTCTCGGTCGGTGCAGCGGTATCAAATACTACAGCAATGTGCGATGGTTTTTCCTTTTTTAACACTTCCATTAAAGTATTGGCAAAACCCATTACCGCCGAGGTATTAATGCCCGTAGAGGTAAATCGAGGGTTTTTGCTGAGGGCAAAATGCGCTCTGTAAATTAGTGCCATGCCATCTAAAAGGAAAAGTTTTTTATTACTCATTGTATAAATCGTATTTGATAAGGATGAAGGAGATAAAGATACTTAGATAAATTAAAAATGTTGCTCATCAGTATTCCCTTTTTTAGCGAGGATTTTATTAAATCGTTGAGCGTTTAGAATGAATTTTGCCCTGCGAAGATGTTAATATATGTTATGGTTATAACATACTACATTATTTTCCGTTAATTTTGAATATGAGAATTTTGAATATTTTGGTTGTGCTTTTATGCTTCGCTTTTACAGTAAAGGCGCAAGATGCGGTGTTAATCAGTGAAGGTAATTTTGTTCGGGGCGAAATAAAGGGCACTAATTACGAGTCGGTATTTATTCAGATTGAGGAACAGGGTTTAAAGGAGTATAAAGCAAAAGATATCGTTTCATTTTTATGGAATGGAGATACCTATCAGAGTAAACCCTTTATAGTGGGAAAAAAAGCAGCGGTAAAGTTTTTTAAACTAGTGGAAGGCGGCGTGGTGAATTTGTACAGCGTTGGTGGTGGCTCTGGCGTGGAAGAACAGACGGTTGCTCAACGTCAGCCCCGCGTTAGACCGGCAGTTGGAGTTGGCTTGGGCGGAGGCGGAGGTATTGGTGGCGGCGTTAGCATTAACTTGGGGGGTAACAGAGGAGGTGTAGACCAGCCTGCAGGTGCAAGACCAAAAGCAAAAGTTTTCTACTTTATCGAAAAACCAGGCACAGGGCCTATTCAAGAAATTGCGGCCGATGGTAGCAAAACTGCGGCAACCAAAACTTTGTTAATGGCAAAGCTTACTGGCGATGAAGGCTTAGCAGAAAGTATTAAAGCAACAGAAAGTTTTGATGAGAAAATGCTAATTGCTTTGGTAAAGTCTTATAACGAATCGGTAAAAAAGTAACCGTTACGAAGACTTCAAATCATCCCAAAACTCTACGGCTCTTCTATAGTGCGGAATTACGATCGATCCACCTACAAGGTTGGCAATCATAAAAATCTCGTTCATTTCTTCATCGTTCACGCCTTCGTTAAAGCATTTCTCTAGGTGATATTTAATGCAATCATCGCAACGCAACACCATCGAAGCTACTAAACCTAGCATTTCCTTGGTTTTCACGTTTAAGGCTCCATCTGCGTATGCGGTGGTGTCTAACGCAAAAAAACGTTTGATATTAGTATTCGCTGTTTCCATTACTCGCTCATTCATTTTCGAGCGGTAGCCGTTAAATTCTTCTGCTAGTTTTCCCATGGTTTATATTTCTTTAATTGGATCCCAAAAAATGGTTTTGAAGTTTTTCACTTTGTCATTTAGCACCGTTACGCCTTCTTGTCTCAACAGGTCTTCCATCTCTGTGGCCGAAGAAAAGTGAAACTTTCCGGTCAACAAACCACTCCCATTTACCACGCGGTGTGCCGGTACCTTTGGCATTGCAGTATGTGCATATGACATCGCTCTGCCCACTAATCGCGATGATTTTGCGGAACCCAAGGCTTTGGCAATGGCCCCATAGCTCGTTACTCTACCTTTAGGAATTAGTCTGGCAACTTCAAAAACTTGTTCGTAAAAGGTAGTATTCATTCCAAGCTAAAACTATTTAAAAGAGAACTGAATATAATTGATATTCTTGTCTTTCTTAAGATAGATACGTTCGTAATGTGTTTTTATAGACAGCACTTCGTCCACCAAATCGGAAGAATAAAGGTGATTGGTGTCTTTGTGAGTAATCAGATTTAGTTCAGCAACTTTTTCTTTGGTGTACTCATACAAGCCATCGTTATCGGTTTTTAAATTGATTTTGCCACCCTTCTTCAAAAGAATTTTATACTTATCTAAAAAGCCTGGATAGGTTAACCTTTTCTTTTCTCTACTAATTTGTGGCTGCGGGTCGGCAAAGGTAATCCATATTTCATCAATTTCCTGTGCGCCAAAATAGTCAAGTAAATCTTCTATCTGAATACGCAAAAAGGCTAAGTTGTTTATCTGTTCGTCTACACCGGTACGTGCGCCTCTCCAAATTCTGTTTCCTTTAAGATCAACCCCTATAAAATTCTTCTCTGGAAAGAGTTTCGCCAAACTTACGGCATATTCTCCTTTGCCACAGGCCAATTCCAACACAATTGGATTGCTGTTCTTGAAATGAGTTTTGGCCCAATTTCCTTTTAAAGGTTTGGCTTCGTCAAGCTCATAAACATTACCAAATGTTCTTATCTCCGCAAATTTTCTGAGTTTATCTTTTCCCACGTACTTAGTATTAGAACGCAAAAATAAAATTAATTGTCTAAGAAAATGTATTTTAAATTAACTGCATTTAATTAATGATAATATCATCTAATTAAAGATTATTGTTTAAGTTTATATCGTTCGTAATTATGTATTGTTTTTCGTTATATGACCTTAGTTCAACTTGAATATATTGTTGCTGTAGATACTTACAGAAGTTTTGTAAGTGCAGCTGAAAAGTGTTTTGTTACTCAACCAACCTTGAGCATGCAAATTCAAAAATTGGAAGAGTTTTTAAATGTAAAAATATTCGATAGAAGCAAGCAGCCGGTTACCCCCACGGAAATTGGTGCTCAGATCATCTCACAAGCTAGGGTCGTTCTTCAAGAAAATAGTAAGATTAAAGAGATCATTAGCAGCCAGGAACAAGGAATTAGTGGTGAGCTAAAAATTGGCATTATTCCGACTGTTGCTCCTTACCTTTTGCCAGGAGTAATTGCATCGATAATGACAAAATATCCAGAACTGAAATTATTTATATGGGAATATACTACAGAGGATATTGTTCAAAATTTGAAGACTGGTGTAATTGATTGCGGCATTTTAGCAACGCCATTAGTGGATGCTTCCATTAACGAGCAACCCCTGTTTTACGAAAGTTTTGTAGGGTACGTGAGCAAAAGTAGTCGGTTGTATAAGAAAAAGGCAATTGATGCGCAAGATTTTGAGGAAGAAAATATTTGGCTACTCAATGAAGGGCATTGTATGCGCTCGCAGGTGCTCAATATTTGCAGAAATACAAAAAATAATAAACTCCAGGCACTAACTTATAATACGGGAAGCGTTGAAACCTTAATTAGGATGGTGGATGTAAATGATGGTACAACACTATTGCCTGAGTTGTCTTTACACGACTTGAGTACTAAGCAAATGAATAAGGTTCGGTATTTTAAATCGCCAGAACCTGTAAGGGAAATCAGTTTGGTAACGCACAAAAACTTTATCAAGAAAAAGATGTTAAATGCTCTGAAAGACGAAATTTTAGCGTTGGTGCCGAAAGGAATGAAAAATAGAAAGAAAAAAGACGTGGTTGGGATTTAGCCGGATCTGTGCATATAAAAAGGGGAACAATTTTAATTGTTCCCCTTTTCGTTTACGGCTTTGCCTCTGTTGGTAATTTCAAACCTTCAATCCCTACAATTTTTTCTTCTTCTTCCCCTTTTTTCTTTTTCTTCTTCTTTTTCTTGGTTGGATCTATTCCGGCGAGACGTTCTTCGGTCAGTTTATCAAATTCTATAACTTGTTCTGGTTTTAAAACGGCCTTAATATTTTTATTCGTCTCATTATTTAAACGATAAAACTTAGTCATTTCCTCATCGTTGTAGCCTGTAACTTGTTGCTTTTTCACGAGGTTAAGCTGCTCTTTAGCAATAAAAAAAGCATAGTTATAAATAACACTTTTTTGGGTCGACGTGAGTTTTAGTCTTGTTTCAAGTTCGTCAATATTTTTTTTGGCTAATTCTTCTGGTGTAGGCATTTTAGGCTGAGCCATTACCACGCTAACATTACAAAGAATAAAAAACAAAAAGAGTAGCTTTTTCATATCATCACTTATCTGCTATATAATTAGGCTAATTTAACTCTTTTTAAAAGATTTGACAAATAAACCAACGCTTAATGGTAATGCAAAAAGGGTAGCTGAGCTAAATCCACATTTCCTCCGGAGATAATAATCCCCACTTTTTTACCCTCAAAGCGTGATCTATTTTTAAGCAATCCGGCAAAGGCGACCGCACTTGATGGCTCAATTACAATTTTCATTCTTTCCCAAATTAATTTCATGGAGGCTACAATTTCTTCTTCCTCTACCAATAAAATATCTTCAATTCCATTTTTTATGATGGGAAAATTGGTTTCGCCCAAGTGTGTCTTTAAACCGTCTGCAATGGTATTCTGGTTATCGTGTAATTCAATCTTTCCAGATTTGAGCGAGCGGTAGGCATCGTCGACTAGGGCAGGTTCGCAACCATAAACTTTTGTGCTTTTGCTGCAGCTTTGCGCAGCAATTATAGTTCCGGCAATCAGTCCGCCGCCACCCACGGGAGTTAATATAAAATCAAGATGGTTTACCGCCTCAAAAAGTTCCTTTGCAGCGGTACCTTGGCCCAATATTACATCTATATCGTCGGAGGGGTGAACGAAAGCCAGTCCTTTTTCACTTGAAAGTCTTGCTGCGTATTCCTCTCTAGCTTGGTTGGTGGGCTGGCATTCTATCACAATTCCACCGTAGCCTTTAACGGCTTCTTTTTTTACGCTAGGAGCGTTCTCGGGCATCACAATATAGGCGGTAATTCCTAAGCTTTTTGCAGCCAATGCTAAAGCTTGTGCAAAGTTCCCAGACGAGTGCGTTACCACGCCTTTTGCCTTTTGGCTGTCGCTTAGTTGCATGATGGCGTTTACTGCGCCACGCATTTTAAAGGCACCCATTCGCTGAAAATTTTCGCACTTAAAATGGATTTCACAGCCAGAGATTTCGTTAATGAGTGAGGAGGTTAACACTGGAGTTTGATGAATAAACGGCTTAATTCGCTCATGAGTTTCAATCAGTTGTTGGTTCATGGGACTATAATTCTGCAATTAGATCGACTTCTAATTTATATCCGTAATGAAGTTCTGGTACAGGCACAACTGTTCTCACAGGCTTGTGCGCTCCCATAAAAGAAGCGTATAAACCATTAAATTGTGGCCATAGCTTAACATCATCAATATAAACTGTAACTTTTAAAATCTTATTTAAAGATGAGCCCGAGGCTTCTAAAATGGTAACAATGTTTTGAAAAACGACATTAAATTGGTCTTCGAAACTTTCGGCTTCATGATGCGTACCGTCAGTTGAAATAGGTAATTGACCTGATACATACACGCTTCCGTTCGATTTGATGGCGGTGCTGTAATGTCCATTTGCTTGGGGGATAAGGTTACTATCAATAATCTCCATAATTTTTTCGATTTGATTAAAGAAAACCTAATCTAACAAAAATAAATAGAATGATATTAGCGCTGTAGATGTTTGAGTTGTTTTATTAACACAGTCTAAGTATCTTTTAAAAAATGGATAAAACGGCTCTAGTTTTCGAAATTATAGGTGAAGGCAGTATTGGTTAAACTTAACTTGGTTGCTTGATGAGGAGTATCGTATGTTTAGAACTTAGCTGATGCTGCATTTGAACGCCTAGAGCCGCGTAATGCTCGAAGCCTAAAAATTTGCCAAATCAGCCTTGCTAAACACTAAAATAGCTTAAAACTTTTAGGGTTTAAAAAAAAAGCGACACATTTCAATGTATCGCTTATGCTATAGTTTAAGTCGAATTATTTACTTAACGCTTTTTTATAACGCTCTGCAACAGCATCCCAGTTTACTACATTCCAAATTGCCGCTAAGTAATCAGGACGTTTATTTTGGTATTTCAAGTAATATGCGTGTTCCCAAACATCGATACCAAAAATTGGCGTACCTTTTTGCTCAGCAATATCCATTAATGGATTATCTTGATTTGGAGTTGATGAAACGAATAATTTACCATCAGCATCTACCGATAACCAAGCCCAACCAGAACCAAAACGAGTGGCACCAGCATCAGCTAATTTAGCCTTTAATTCTGCAACAGAACCAAAAGTTTCATTAATAGCTTGTGCTAAATCGCCAGTTGGCTCGCCACCTTTATTCGGACCTAAAACTGTCCAAAATAAAGAGTGATTGTAGTGACCACCACCATTATTACGTACTGCAGCAGGGTATTTTGAGATGTTCTTAACGATATCTTCTAAGCTATTGTTAGCTTCTGCTTTTCCTTCTAAAGCTTTGTTTAAATTAGTCACATAAGCTTGGTGGTGCTTACCATGGTGAATTTCCATAGTAGCTTTGTCGATATGTGGTTCTAATGCGTCTGATGCGTATGCTAACGCAGGTAATTCAAATGCCATAATCTTATATATTTAAAGGTTATTTAAAATATTTATCTCTACAAATATAATAGAGTTATATTAAGTTTTGCTCAAAAGATTGTCAAGTTTATTTGCGTTTGTTAGCAAAAAAAGCGGTCATTAAACTACCGCAATCATCGGCCAAAACTCCTCCTTTTAACAACGTTTTAGGGTGTAAAAGGTTTTGGTTGATTTTGCTGAAACCTCGTTTCTCTTCTTTCGCCCCGTAAACCACACGACTAATTTGTGTCCAATAGCTAGCTCCTGCACACATAACACAAGGTTCAATCGTAACGTAAAGGGTGCAATCTTTAAGATATTTGCCTCCTAAAGTTTGTGCGGCTGCAGTAAAAGCTTGCATTTCCGCATGTGCGGTAACGTCATTAAGCTGTTCGGTTAAATTATGTCCTCTTCCAATTATTTTACCTTTGCAAACTACAATTGCGCCAATAGGTATTTCTTGCGCATCGTAAGCTTTTTTAGCTTCACTTAAAGCTAAACGCATAAAGTGCTCGTCTTCTACCTCCGGATTTTCTTGTGTTTCGAAATTATAAAAACTCATCTCTGTTAAATTAACTTAGTCCCATTTGGTACCCTTCTCTCAACACTACTCAATACTATATCGCCATTTTCATCCTTTACCCCAGTAACTAAAAATTCGCTCATAAATTTGCCGATTTGCTTTTTGGGGAAGTTGATTACGCCGATAATTTGGCGACCTATCAGTTTCTCTAATGTATAATGTTTTGTGATTTGAGCGCTACTCATTTTTATACCGAGATCGCCAAAGTCTACTTTTACTTTATAAGCAGGTTTCCTCGCGTCCGGATACTCAAAAGCTTCTAAAATAGTTCCTACTCGCAGTTCTACTTTTTCAAAGTCGCTCCACGTAATTTCTTCCATGTTTCAAAAGTAAGCTTTTTATACGAGCCGTGTAACTGACCACTTTTTATTAACTTTGCGGCATGGTAGAAATTAAGCTAAAAAGAGGAAAAGAGAAAGCTGTTTATCAACGTCATCCCTGGATTTTTTCTGGAGCATTAGATAAAGTAAAAGGGAAACCTGAAAATGGAGAGGTTGTAAAAGTACTCGACTCTAATGGCGATTTCTTGGCTTATGGTTACTATAATGATCAGTCGCGAGTGGCAGTTCGGTTGTTGGAATGGGTAGAAGATGTAGATATCGATGCAGATTGGTATGAACAAAAAATTAAAACAGCCGTTGCTGGTCGAGCAAATCTATTAAATGATCAAAATACAACTTGTCGTTTAATTTTTAGCGAGGCTGATTTCTTGCCAGGATTGATTGTTGATCAATATGGCGAATATCTGTCTGCCCAAATTCTAAGTTCTGGAATAGAGAAGGCAAAAGAAATTATCATCCCAATATTGGTTAAACTTTTAAACCCAAAGGGAATTTTTGATAGAAGTGATGCAACCGCTCGTACACATGAGGGTATTACTGCCGAAAACGGATTACTTTGGGGCGAAAATCCGCCAGAGTTTATAGAAGTTAAAGAGAACGGTATCCTGTATCATATCAACATCGCGGAAGGACAAAAATCTGGGTTTTATTGTGATCAGAGAGACAATAGGAAGATTTTAGCTTCCTACACTAAAGACAAATCAGTACTTGATTGCTTTAGTTACAGTGGAGGTTTTAGTTTAAATGCCTTCGCTCAGCAAGCAAAAGAAGTAACCTCCGTAGACAGTTCTGCATTGGCTATTGAAACTTTGAAGCAGAATATTGTTATCAACGGTTTTGATGCTTCAAAACATACGGCTATCCAAAGCGATGTAAATAAGCAACTAAGAGCTTTTAGCGAGGAAGGGAAAAGGTTTGATGTTGTAGTTTTAGACCCGCCAAAATATGCGCCATCACGTTCTGCTTTAGATAGGGCAGCACGAGCGTATAAAGATCTAAATCGTCGTGGGTTGATGTTGTTAGAAAGTGGCGGCTTGTTAGCTACTTTTTCATGTTCTGGCGCTGTAGATATTGATACTTTCAAGCAAATAATAGCGTGGGCCGCTTTAGATGCGGGCAAGCAGGTTCAAATTATTTATCAGTTCTGCCAACCTGAAGATCATCCAATTCGACTATCCTTCCCAGAAGGAGAATATTTAAAAGGTTTGTTGGTAAGAGTATTGTAATTAAAAAAGACCTACGAACAATCAATATACTCGTAGGTCTATAATATCTTGTTGGATGAAGAAGCTAGTTGGTTAAATTACTGTTCTTCTTTAAAGTAAAGCTTATAACAGTTCATTCCTTTATCAGCATCGTATTCTTTCTCAATTAGATCTTTATCTCCATGAATGTAAACGTGAAAGTTTTTATCTAGCTTCAGAATGCTTTTGAAATCTTTTGCTGTCTTTTTCACTGCTGCAGGAGCAATATCAAAAGTGTCTGCAATAGGGGTATCAAACTCTTCTTCGTAAGATTGTTTGTAGGACTTAAAGAGCTCTATCCCCTCTGGGTTGGCAATCACCTCATTAGAAAATTCTTCCATGTCAAATGTTTCCTTCTCTTTAAAGTACTTCATCGACCGGTTTAACAAATCAATTTTGTCAGTTTTCTCTACATCAAATTGTTCATCCAATTTCTCGGTAACAAAGTTTTTGTAAACATCCATCACGTTTTGTGTCTGATTAAAGTTGTCGTTTCTAATCTTCAACTTCAAAAAACTGTCCTTCCAATACAGAGCTTCCGAGGTTCTGCTGGTGGGATCTATGACCACAACCTTGTACCCTTCTTCTGCCTCTGTATTAAAGATTATACAGCCTTTATCTAATTTGTTTAGATTGATGCCTGCTGTTTCGTAATTAATACCATAATTTCCGTTATCAGGAAATACTTTGATATAGCTTTCTTTGTTCTCCGAACGGAAAATTCCAATAGCATCATGTAGCTCTCCTTCTATTTGTAGATTTTCAAAATAGCCTACATATAATTCTCCTGATTTTATTTTAGGATGATTAGCAATGTCGAACAAATAAGTAGCTAGAGTTTTACTGTTTTCGTGGAATTTTCCACCATCATTAAAAGCCTCGGCTACCAATTGATACACCTCGTTTGAAGCGAGGTCTCCGCTACTGTGCGTGAAACGATATACGTCGTTTACTTTTTGAAATGGCGATAAGAAGAACTGTTTTAGCAATTGATTGAGCAATTCATCCTCGATGTGCATTGAGTTCTCCGAAAGCGAGTAATATTCCTCGTTTGCTTTATTTCCAACGTGATGAACCGAAAGCTCGGCTAAATTTGCTTCTACAAAAGATACCATAAAAATTATTTGAAGTGCAAAGGTATTAAAAAGTAGGAAGAGCCGAAGCGCATTAATTATCACCCTTCGTATGGGCATAAAAAAAGGCTACCTAGACAAGAGGTAGCCTTTTGATTTATACTCAATTAATCTTCTGAACCAATAGGTCTATCACGCAACTTAACAGGTTTTCTAGAATTCTTCTTCATTTTTAAGTTAAGCATTTCTACCAATACCGAGAATGCCATTGCGAAATAAACATAGCCTTTCGGAATGTGTTGGTCTAATCCTTCGGCCAATAGCGAAACACCGATTAAGAGTAAGAATGATAAGGCAAGCATTTTTACTGTTGGATGCTTATTTACAAAATCACTAATTGCGCCGGCTGATATCATCATGATAATTACTGCAATAATTACTGCAGCTACCATAACTTCAATATGGTCTGCCATACCAACAGCCGTTATTACAGAATCTAAAGAGAATACAATATCTAAAATTAAAATCTGAAAAATGGTGTTGGCAAACGAGTGAACTTTAACTTTAGTTTCACTTTCTTCCAATCCCTCTAATTTATGGTGAATTTCGGTTGTGCTTTTGTAAATAAGAAATAAACCTCCCACAAGAAGAATTAAATCTCTGCCAGATATTGCAAGTTTTTCAAGCCATTCGTCATTTGCTAAACCAATCCAATCGCCCACATTAAACAGTGTATCGGTCAACTTCATGATCCAACTGAGTGATAATAAAAGTAGAACTCGAGTAATCATGGCTAAAGCCAATCCCCACTGTCGAGCTTTTTTCTGTTGATGTTCTGGTAGTTTTCCTGCAAGAATAGAGATAAAGACGATGTTGTCAATGCCTAAAACAATTTCTAATACGGTTAATGTTAGAAGGGAAACCCAAACTTCGGGGTTACTTAAAAATTCCATAAATAAGATTTAAAATATTAGTAACGAATATAAAACAAAAAAGAGAAGCTTTTGGCTTCTCTTTTCTAAAATTTCGAAATAAATTTTTTAACCTCTACCAGGTCTTCCGCTACTTTCGCCACGGCTACTTGATCTGGTTGAGTTGTTATTTGAGCTCCTGTTCGTTGAACCTTGCGATTGCGAACGTTCTGCTCTTTGCATCTGTGGACGCTCGGTTGCTCTTTGTGGAACATTACTTTGCCCATTGCTTCTACTGCTAGTTCTGCTTTCCGATGTTCTAGGCGTAGCAGTTTCCTTAGTACGTTCTACACGCTCAGAACGTTCAGAACGCTCTTGGCGAGGGCTTGGAATTGTCACTTTATCAGTAGTGTTGCCAGGTTTCGTGGCAGTAGCGTCGCCGCGGTCCCTAGATCTTCCGAAAACACTAGGGCGATTATTCTCGCTGCCAGTACCATTCTCTATTCGGGAGCCTCGGTTAGTATCACTGCTATTGTTACGCTCTCTATCACGATTGAAAACATTGCCGTTTGAGTTGCGATCGACCCTTCCATTGTTATTAACGTTGTAACTTTCACTACTCCTGTTTTCACGGCCAACATTGTTAGTTTTCCTTGATTCAACTCTCTCCCTAGAAATATTGGCACTAATAGCCTCTCTTGGCGCAGCGCTTCGATTGTCTACATTTCTACTTGGACGAGGTGCGTAAACATTTACGGTGTTTCTGTCAATTCTGCTCGCTCCCGCACGATCGCTTCTATTGATATTGTAGAATGTAACACGTTGATTAGTATGTCTTCTAATATCTTCAACGCGAGGGCCAGTATAATAAGTTCTGTTATTACGAACGTATGTATTGTTGATAATTATGGTGTTTTGTACGTAAACCCTATTTCTGCCGCTATAATAACGAGGGAAAGTGTTCACATAAATATTATTGTAAGGGACAAAATTCCACCAAAAATCTACGATACCTAAATTAACATGCACGCCAACTCTTGGAGCCATCGGTGCCCAGCCATAATAACCACCGCCACTTCTCCAATTTACCCAAGCTGGTCCCCAAACAGTATCGGGTATCCAAACCCAGTTGTTAAACCGGTTATGCGTCCAGCGCCCATAGTGGAAAGGAGCCCAACCCCAATCGTAGTTAGAAACCCAGGTGTTACCATATTCCGTCATTACCCACCTACCGTTCGTGTAATATGGCCTAAACTCAGATTGATCGACATCTGGGCGCCAAACGTACCCAAATTCTGGGTCGTTTATCCAAGTTCCATAGGGCGAAAGCTCATCGTAAAAAGTTTGCAACGATACATCATCGTATTGTGCTTTTGCAACTTGGGTGATTCCTGTAATTAAAAGAAAAAGCCCCAATGCTATTGCTGGTAATTTAATTAAGCTTTTCATGTCTGTGTGTTTTAAATTTATAATTAACCTAACACAGCGTAATTATCAATTTAATATCCAATTTATGTTAAAGGCTGTTAAAGCAACAGTAAAGTTGCATTGAACGTTAAATTTTAACGATGATATGGTGATAAAAGTGTATATGGTTGACAAAAAGTGTATGCTATTTGGTTGATTTAGAACTAAATTTGATACAACAGCAACTACATTCAATACTTTTTAGGGCAAATTGTTTTTAAAGCTTAGCTTTGTATATGAATAAAGGAACCCTTTTTTTAATTCCAGTACCTTTGGCAGAAAATGCTGCTGCCAAATCTTTCACGCCTTTTTTGGTAGACACCATTAACGCAATCAATACCTATATTGTTGAAAATGAAAAAACTGCCAGAAGATTTTTGAAGGAAGCTGGGTTGAAAACGCCGCAAAGTGATTTGATTATCCATGATTATGGTAAGCACAAAAGAGGGCATTCTTTGAAAATGTTTTTCGCAGAACTTGATAAGGGCTTAAACGTAGGTTTAATGAGTGAGGCGGGCTGCCCTGGCGTTGCTGACCCAGGAGCCGACATTGTTGCCGAAGCACATAAAAAAGGCATAAAGGTAGTTCCATTGGTTGGTCCTAATGCAATGTTACAAGCATTAATGGCTTCGGGTTTTAGCGGCCAAAATTATGCATTTACAGGATATTTACCCATTGATAAAGCTGAAAGGCTAAAACGAATAAAAGATTTGGAACAGCTCTCGCAACGTTTGAGGCAAACGCAACTCTTTATGGAAACACCTTTCAGAAATAATCATCTTTTAGAAGATATTTTAAAAGCCTGTCATCCTGGCACTCAACTCTGCATTGCCTGTAATATTAATGCTGAGGATGAGTTTATTAAAACGCAAACCGTTGCTGTTTGGAAGAAAGAAAAAGTTGATCTTCACAAAAAACCAACAGTATTTTTGATTTATAAAAAGGCTTAGTAAGTTTCGCTATCAGGCGGAATACCATAATCTGCAAACTCTACATCATTAGGGGTTTGCTTTTTTTTGGAAAACCAAGATTTTACATTGTTAAAGAGGCTTACTAAATGCTCAGCATCTAATGATTTACCAACTTTGCGGGAGACAAGTGCGGATATCGCTTTAGTAATAAAGCCAGAACCCCTAAACACAGTTTTGTTGACGATAAAGGGAAGAATTAATGACATTAAGCTTCCGCTAATATTCGTTTTTTCGTCTAGCTTAAACAGCCCTTGAGGGTTTACGAATTTCTTGATTAAATTTAGTGGAGAAAATGTTTTGATATAAGCTTTCGAATCCATCAAAAGTTGGTCCTCTTTAGCTATGCACTCCGCTTTTAAACGACTCACTTCAGCATGTAACTCCGTTAATGATTTTATATTTCTATTTTTCATCATCTTTATCGGCTATCTTATCAAAGTATTTTCTAATAAACATATTTACAAGTACTTTGTCCAAATACTTATCCTTTGTTAAAAAAACGATGATGGATAAGAAAAGATAAATACCCGCTACGCAACCAAAGCCAGCTACATAACTGCTAAAAACATTAGATAAATAAAGCGCCAGCGTAATTGTTGCCATTAAAAAGGCTAACAAAAAACAAAGCACTACTACAGTATTTGTAACCAAATCTGAAAAAAGTTTTGAACCTTTTTCCACAGTTTTGAGATGTACGTACTCAATTCTAGTGTCGACGTATTCTCTCGCATCAGCAATAATATCTTCTAAATCTTTTTCTTTTGTCTCTTCCATCATCGTTCATTAAATGAGATTGGTTATACGTGCTCTACTTCATCAGAGTATTCATTTTCTACCTCGCGAACTTTTCCTTTAATAGAACTCACCACTTTGTCTTTAATGTTTGCCAAAGCGTTAATTTCATCGGCAGCTTTATCTTTTATAGAATCTCCTAAGTCTTTTAATGATTGGCTTAGTTTGTCGCGTGTTTCACTACCTTTTTCTGGAGCAAAAAGTAATCCTAAAGCTGCACCTGCAGCTAAACCAGCTAGTAATGCTACTACTACTTTTGAATTATCGTTCATGTCTGTATGTTTAAAAATTTTAAATTAGTTTATTTCGATGTTGTAAATAAAACCCACTAGAATCCAAATTGTTTTTAAAATTTCCAAATTTGAATCGCCTAAAAACGTTTAATTGCGCCAAGCACAATATATAAAAAAAGTCAGCCTATAACCAAAACAAATGGTTTGTTTAAAGCAATTTAATTTAATGGGAGCTGTATAGCAAACAAGCTTCCATTTTCTAGACGCTTAAAATAAATATTTCCGTTGTGGGCAAGGATTAAGCGCTCGGCTACTGTTAAGCCCAACCCTTCTTTGTCCTTTTTGTTAGTAAAAAATGGCTCAAATATTTCATCACCCTTGTCTTTTTCAATTCCTCTTCCATTGTCTTCAATTAAGATCGAGTAATACCCGCTATCTTTTATTGAGCTAATATTCAGGGTCTTTGGAAAGGTGTCCATAGCTTCAATGGCATTGGAAATAATATTAGATAGCGCTTCTTTTACCTGCATTACATCTATATTAAGGATAGTTGTGCTGGGTAAAAGATCTTTCTCTAACGAAATTCTTTGTCCCAATATCACATCATTAAATGTCAGTAAAGTTTCGTCAATAACACTGTTAATGTCAACTTTCTCTCGGTTAGGCGGCTGGCTTTCTGTGCTAATCACAAAATTTTTCGTCAGTTGGTCAATACTGTCTAGGCTACCCCTTATCTCTTCGAGGTTAGCTTGTACTGTCTCATTGTATGCTAAATTTTCGTCAGTCAAAAGCTCATGCAGTACCAAGTTTATCGTGGACAAGGGATTTCTAATTTCCTCTGCAAAACCTTTAGCGATATGCGCTGACACGGAAAATTTACTCTCGTAAATTGATTTTACTTCTTGAGTTTTCCTATTCGTTAAATCATGAATAATAGTATGATAAACCTCCGTCATGTTTTGGGTGTTTATCTCTAAAAACGAGGAAAGGCTGCAGAAATAGGTTTGGCCAGAGCTGGCAACCAACTCACACTCGAAATTATTAACGGCACCTTTGGTTTCCAATATTTGAACAAAATTATCACGATCTTCGGCGTTTTGAAACAATTGTCTGTCGTTTACATCTTTAATTCCTACAGCATTGTAGCCAAAGAAGTTCAAGCCAGCTTGATTGATGTCATGAATTTTGCCCGTGTAGTCCGATATTAAAATGGGATCTTTGGATTTGTCGAAAATGGCCCGAAACTTATGTTCGCTCTCTTTTAAAGCCTTGATAGTATTCGCTTGTTTTAATGCATATCGCAAAGCTCTATCTAAGGTACTCGGATTTAAATGTTCTTTAACTATGTAATCCGCAGCGCCAATATCAAGTGCCTCTTGATCTATTTTGTCGTCGCCTTTACCGGTTAATATAATTAGGGGTTCTTTAACGCCTGACAAAACCGCTTCTGTAATAAGTTCAATTCCAGTATGTTTTCCCAACCGATAATCTACTAGATATATATCGTATTGCTGCTTTAGAGCCGCATTTATGCCCTTGTCAAAAGTATCAACCCAATAAAGTTCATACCGTTCTGGCTTATTAATGTCACCAAAAACAGCTTTTGCTAAAATGTAGTCGTCTTCGTCGTCGTCTATTAGTAATACCTTTATTGTCTTCATTCTAGCCATTTTTTGGATATAGCGCTTGTAATATTAATCAATTCTTGAAAAGTTGATGGCTTGGTAAAAAAATCGTTGGCGCCGATAGACAACACTTGTTGGATTTCTTCTCCATTTTTTATAGTAGAGAGAACAATCAGCGGAATTTTCGCGGTCTTTTTATCTGACTTTATTCTCTTTATAACTGTTCTTCCATCGAGTATTGGCATATTTAAATCTACAATTATAAGCAACGGAGACTTATTGCAAGCAATTAGCTCATCTAAGTACTCAATTAAGATCTTCCCATTTTCTAAAAACATAAGTCGGTCTTCGCCAATTTCTGCAAAAGCATCCCTAAGCATCAAAGTGTCATCAGGGTCGTCTTCTGCAATTAAAATAATAGGAGCGATTTGTGGTGTCATTTTTTAAGCATGATTTATTGGTAACGCAATAAAGAATGAAGACCCCTCGCCCTCAATACTCTTCGCAAAAATGAAACCAGAGTGGTTTTCTACAATTTTTTTGCAGATGGCTAATCCGATTCCGGTACCTTTATATTCCGTACGTGCGTGTAGCCGTTGAAAAAGATCAAAAATTTTGTCGGCATAAGCTTCGTCAAATCCAATCCCGTTATCTGAAATATTAATCACGCAGTAAGTTTGGTTAGGTATAGCCCCACTAACGGGTAATTTATTACCTAACAAGTTTTGTGTGGTGATGTTAATGACTGGATTTTTGTTGGGGTTGGTAAACTTTAGCGAGTTGCTTAAAAGATTTTGGAAAACTTGAAATAATTGCGATTCAATGCCTTCGATTGTTTCGTCTACGAGGAGGTTAATTGTTGCTTTTTTTTCCTCAACGAGATGGTCTAAATAGGTAAGAACTCTTTGTAAGGCTTCTTTTAAAACAATTTTTTCGAATGTTCGCGGCTGTCTGGTTACCCTAGAAAAAGCTAATAAATCGTCTATCAAAGTTTGCATGCGTTCGGCCGCGTTTTGCATTCGTTCTATATAATCTTGCCCTTCTGCAGAGAGGAGGCTCGCATACTTACTGGTCAGCCGATCTCCGAATGCTCTGATTTTTCTTAGTGGTTCTTGTAAATCGTGGGAGGCAACATAAGCAAATTGTTCCAAGTCTTTGTTGGACGAGTTAAGCTCGTTAATTTTTTCCTCAAGTTTGCGCTCAGCCTCTTTTAGTATCGTAACATCTTGCGTATTGCCAAGAAAAGAATGGCTACCGACATTGTATTGTTTGTATTTTCCAGTTGTAGTTAGATGCCTAATATCCCCTTTAGGGCGAATGATACGATAGCTTATACGAAATGGTTTTTTCTCCCTAAGCGCTTCAATAAAAGCGGTTTTGAGAGGTTTTATATCTTCTGGATGTACAAACTTAAGGTAACTGTAGAGGGTAACAAACATGGAATGAGGTAAATGTCCGTGAATGTTGAACATTTCATCAGACCAGAAGATGATTTTCTTACCCGAAATCCATTCCCAACTTCCATTATTGGAGACCGCTTCTCCTTCACGCAAGAGGGTTTCGTTTCTTTGAAGTTTTAAAGTTGCCTCTTTTAGTTCAGTAATGTCTTGTACGGTACCAAGTAATTTTTCGTCTTTGGTAGAAAAATAGCCTTGGCCAAGCATAAAACGGGAGGTGCCGTTCGGTAATTTTATTTGATACTCTACAGCGAAATTAGTTTTGTTAACGACTGCACTATTAATCTCTTTTTGAAATTTGTCCCAGGTCTCTGGGCTAATAACGGTTTTCAAGATACCTTCAGAAGGTGTGAATGACGTTTCATTAAAACCATAGAGTTGATATAATTGGTTTGACCAAGTAGTAGTTTGCTGTTTTAAATCAAAAACCCAGCTACCTAGTTTAGAAATTTTTTCAGCGTTTGTGAGTAAAGCCTCTCGTTCTATAAGGTAATTTGTTAGATTTTGTCTTTCCTTAATTTCGATGTCCAGCTTCGCGATAATTTTTTGCTCGTTTACTAAGGTATCAATATAGTTAATGATAATTCCAGTGAACGGAATAAAATACCCCAAACATTTAAGGTAGTTAGCAGCGTTGAAATAAATGTCGAAAGGTGTTTTTGATACAAGGAAAAGAATTTGCGACAGTGCCAAAGGGATTACGCCTAATCCTAGAAACTTCAGGAAAACGTTTGGAAGTTTTAGGCTTAAAATTCGCGAATAACCCAAGCCCCAACAAAGAACAACGATTAGTGAGCAAACAGTTAAGTACTGCGTTAATTTTTGGGTTGACTGAAAATTGCTGGGAATTGCTTTGCAGGCTATCAAAATCAATAAACCAAGAATGAGTTCAGTGATAAGCGTCCGCATTATTATCGCATTTTTTAGGCTCGGCGTTCTTAAAGTTTTGACTTTTACTTTGATGAAAATCAGCGTACCAAAGAGCAAGCTAATTGCGAAGAATAAAAAATTAAAGCCCCAAATAAAAGATGTTTCAACGAAAGGGCTGATTGTATTTCCGTTATTAACGTGAAGGAGATAATTGATCTCTAAAACGGCGGAGACAACAGTGGCGGTACCGTAAATAATGATAGCTACGTTTTTTCTAATTTTAAAATCGGCGTAGGCTAACATTGTTGTTAGAAGGGCGATGGCAACACTAATAGTTGTCCAAAAGCTACTGTAAAATGTTGGCTGTAGATTATTGAAGACAAAAGCTTCTTTGATTACAAATGATGATAACAATAATAAGAATGGTGCTATGGAAAGCATCATTACCACCCAAAAGGCCTTTCTGAATATAGAGTAACGCCTTTTTAACTGCTGTAGGCCAGTAATTTTAGGATTTTCAAGCACTATTTGTTGTCGAGGTCAATGGCTTTCATTTTATTATAAAGCGTTTTGCGATCAATATTCAAGATTTTTGCCGCCTTGGTTTTGTTAAAATTAACTTCTCTTAGTACGTTAAGTATTGTTTCGTACTCAGCTTCTAAGGCTGCATTTTTTAAATCTCTTGGCTTTGCTCTTTCCGCTGGTAGCATTGAAATATTGGCCGAAAACCCTAAATCGGGAGTTGCGGCATATGTAGAGATTTCTAACGGCAAAGCTTTTAATTGAACTTCATCCGTTTCAGTTAGAAGTGTAGATCTTCGAACTACATTTTTTAACTCCCTAACGTTTCCTGGCCAGTTGTAAGTGAGGAAACAATCAATCACTTCTTGCGAGAAGCCAGTAATGTTTTTATTAAGTTCGGCATTGGCAACTTCAAGAAACGCCGTTGCAAAGCTAATAATGTCCTTGCCTCTTTTGCTTAATGGGGGTAGGTGTATTGTAAATTCGTTAAATCGATGGTAAAGGTCTTCTCTAAATCTGCTTTTTTGAATAGCATCTTGTAAATTTTCATTGGTAGCCACAATAATTCGAACATCAAGGTCTATTTCTTTAGTGCTGCCAATTCTTTTGATTTTACGCTCTTGTACGGTTCTTAACAAGGCTGCTTGAATTTCGTATGATAAATTTCCGACTTCGTCTAAGAATAAGGTGCCACCATTTGCCATTTCAAAATGACCAATTTTGGTGTAAAGGGCTCCTGTAAACGAGCCTTTTTCGTGACCGAAAAATTCGCTTCCGGCCAATTCTTTGGTTAAAGATCCGCAGTCCATTGCCACAAAAGGCTTATCTTTTCTAGGGCTATTTAGATGTATAGCTTTAGCAACCGATTCCTTCCCGGTGCCGCTATCGCCCATCAATATTACACTGTAGCTGGTTGGCGCTACCAATGAGATTTGAGACATCAATTCTTTAGAAGCTGCACTTTGGCCAATAACAAAATCATCCGTTAGGCTATAGTTTGCTTTAGATATTTTTGTTTTTTCTAAACTCTTAGTGGTATTGGTTTCGGGTATTTCTGTATTGAGTGCAATTTGGGTTTCAATAGCCTTATTTATCGTATTTAAGATTTCATCTGGATAAAGCGGTTTGGTGATATAGTCGTAAGCCCCCAGTTTTATAAGTTCTACAGCAAGTTTAATGTCCGAATATCCAGTGATAATAATTAC
This sequence comes from Pedobacter sp., assembly GCA_045629525.1. Taxonomy (GTDB): domain Bacteria; phylum Bacteroidota; class Bacteroidia; order Sphingobacteriales; family Sphingobacteriaceae; genus Pedobacter. The sequence goes on along the minus strand of JAZQRH010000019.1, from coordinate 184,227 downwards.
GCCAGTTCTAGGATATTTATCCTTGATTTTCACCAACATTTCTTTGCCGTCAGTGTCTTCTAGTCTATAGTCACAAAGCACTAGGTCGTAGCTATTTTTAGCTAAATATTCCATAGCCGAGCTGCCGCTGGTGGCACTCGTAACGTCGAAAGCGTTTCTTGTTAAAAATTTTGATAGTAAAAGGCCAATATTAACCTCATCATCCACAATTAAAATTTTCTTCATAGCATAAAAATAAAAAGGCAGGTAGTGTAGAATGCTAATATAAAAAAGATTAAATAGATCGGGAAATTTTTTCCACACTATTTTTGCTCTGTTTCTGTTTTATTTTGAATGGTGTGGATTTTACGCTCACAAATTCTTTATCTTCCGCTAAAATTGGCAATTCGTTTTGTTAGAAAAGCTTCCACACCCTTTTTAAAGTCGGCAGTATCAAAACATTTTCCAAACTCCTCTATTTCGACATTATATCCATTGGGGTTGGTACTGGCATTCACTGCCTTAATTGCGCTCGCCAGCGCCAACGGTGCTCTACTTTTAATCTTACCGATTATTTCTTCAGCTTTTAAGATGAGTGAATCTATAGGAACCACATGATTAACCAAACCGATTTGCAATGCTTTTTCTGCATTAATCATATCTGCAGTAAATATCATTTCGAAAGCAACGCCTTTGCCAACAAGCTGAGCTAGCCTCTGTGTACCGCCGTAGCCAGGGATAAGCCCCAGAGTTACTTCGGGCAGACCCAGTTTTGCATTGTTACTGGCAATTCTAATGTGGCAAGCCATAGCCAACTCTAAACCTCCGCCTAAGGCGAAGCCATTTATTGCTGCAATAACAGGTTTCGAACAGTTTTCAATGGCGTTAAAGACGTTTTCTTGTCCAGTTTTTGCTAGGCTTTTTCCTTCTTCTAAAGTGTAATTTTGGAATTCAGAGATATCTGCGCCCGCTACAAAAGCTTTTTCTCCTGCGCCAGTAATCAATACAGCTCTTATCTCAGGATTATTATTAGCGTCTTTAATAGTTTCGGCAAGTTCTTTCAAAACGTCCTTATTAAGCGCATTTAATTTTTGAGGTCGATTAATAGTGATGTATAGAGTTCCGTTTTTGTTTTCGGCAAGAATTTGTTGATAGTTCATGGTGATAATATTTAGGTTCTTATGTTATTAGAGAGTTAGGAATTTTATTTACGAATAGATTACATCAACTCCTAGCCAGGTAAATGTAGTCAAAATCCTAATTTTTACGTCAAATACCTCTCAACTAGGACAGCAAATACCTCAAAACTTGTTAACTTTGACTCTTTAATACTACAATATATGAGCGAAGAAAAATCATTAAACTTTATAGAAGAGCTTATAGAGAATGATTTAAAGAGTGGTAAGCATAAAACGTTAGTAACACGTTTTCCGCCAGAGCCCAATGGATATTTGCATATTGGTCATGCTAAAGCGATATGTTTGAATTTTGGCTTAACCCAGAAATATGGAGGTTATACGAACTTAAGATTCGATGATACCAATCCAGTAACTGAAAAGACAGAGTATGTAAACAGTCAACAAGAGGATATCCAATGGTTAGGTTTTCAGTGGAAAAATGAATTATATGCTTCCGATTACTTCGACCAATTGCATGCTTACGCTGTACAGTTGATAGAGAGAGGTTTGGCATATGTAGATGAAAGTACGGCTGAGGAAATTGCGGCACAAAAAGGAACGCCTACTGAGCCAGGAACCCCAAATAAATACAGAGAGAGAAGTGTGGCCGAAAATATCGAATTATTCGCGAGGATGAAAAACGGCGAGTTCGAAGACGGCTTTTGTACATTAAGGGCAAAAATTGATTTGTCAAGTCCGAACATGTTGATGCGAGATCCTATCATTTATCGTATAAAGCATGCTCACCATCACCGTACTGGCGATGCTTGGTGTATTTATCCGATGTATGATTTTGCTCACGGCCAAAGTGATAGTATCGAAAACATTACGCACTCTATCTGTACATTAGAATACGTTTCGCACCGAGAATTATATGACTGGTTCATCGCTCAGTTAGGAATTTTTCCTTCTAAGCAATACGAGTTTGCTCGATTAAACCTTACTTACACAGTAATGAGTAAGCGAAAATTATTGCAATTGGTAAACGAAGGTCACGTAAGTGGTTGGGATGATCCTCGTATGCCTACAATAAGCGGTTTAAGAAGAAGAGGATATACGGCAGAGAGTATCAAAGAATTTTGCGAGCGTATTGGCATAGCCAAGCGAGAAAATTTGATAGAATTAGGCTTATTGGAGTTCTGTATTCGTGAAGATTTGAATAAAAAGGCAGACAGAGCAATGGCTGTTTTAGATCCGATAAAACTCGTGATTACCAATTACGAAGGCGAGGGAGAAACGCTAATAGGGGAAAATAATCCGGAAGCAGAAGACAAGGGTGGCACTAGAGAAATTCCATTTAGTAAAGAATTATGGATAGAGCGTGAAGATTTTATGGAGGAGCCTGCAAAAAAATGGTTTAGGTTAGCTCCAGGTGCGATGGTTCGATTAAAATTTGCTTATATCGTTAAATGCGAAAGTTTTGTGAAAGATGATAACGGAAACGTAACCGAGGTTCATTGTACCTATATTCCAGAGTCAAAAAGTGGATCGGACACTAGCGGAATTCACGTAAAGGGAACTATTCATTGGGTTAGTGCTCAACATGTTAAAACTGCTGAAGTGCGTTTATACGATAAGCTGTTTACCGTGGAATCGCCTGATAGCGAAGAGGGAGATTTTAAAGACTATTTGAACCCGGATAGCAAGCAAGTATTGTCGAATATTTACATTGAGCCTTCATTAGCACAAGCCACTTTAGGAAAAGGTTATCAATTCATTAGAAAAGGATATTTCTGTTTAGATAAAGATTCAACTGATGACCACTTGGTCTTCAACAGAGTGGTATCTTTAAAAGATGGTTTTAAATTGAAATAAAAAGAGAACGCTAGGCTATCCAGCCTAGCGTTTTTCATTAACTAACTAATTTTTAACTGTTTATCTTGTGTGTTGTCTGATATAGAGTTAGCTCGACAAAACTCCTTCAGCTTCCTATATCGTCAATTTCGCCTTTACTGAAACTTTTCCATCTTTATCGTAAGCAATAAAGTCCATTACAATAGCTGCAGTGGCTGTAGTATTGCTTCTAGTTATATTGGTTAAAATTAGGTAATGTGTTTTCAAGTTATTTATCAATGCCGTAGCAGCAGTAACAACAGCACCATTTCCGGCAGTATAGTACGGAATAAGATCAATCCCGTTATTTCCTGCTGCGGCCCAAATAGTTGCACTAGGAGATGTTGTTGTATTCGTTATTATAAATGGGTACAACGTCTTAGCGGGTTTTCCAGAAGGATTTGCAAACGGATCCCAAGTTTTTAAGGCGCTTATGTTTCCAGCACTTTGAATACCAAACGTTAAACTGACAGTTTTTGTCGTATTGTCTGTATAATCTAAGACTAAGGTTGCTGGTCTATTAGCTACACCAACTCTCCAAGTTGTGTTTTCTAGGTCGAATTGTAAATCCTTGTCGACCCAATCCCAGTCAGCTGGTCTTTTGAAAAGTTTATAAACAACTCCACCCTCTGGTTTGTATACTCCGCCACTGCGGTAGCCTCTAATCTCTATACTCTCATCACTAATGCTAATTACTTTAAATATATGATCTGTAATATCTGAATATTTATTTCCGACCTTATACAAACCTGTTATATCAGAAGCAGTTGAAAAGGTTAGAAGAATACTCCCTGTTCCATCCTCTATTTCGAAATAACTTGGAGTTACTTCAGACTGTCTGTAAATAGACCTAGTGATAACGGTGTTTTTTGTAGTGTCGAATTTCATTATGATAGGTGCGTAAGCGGGGCTCGCTGTACTTTTAACCATCATGACCCATCCATTTGGAGCGTTCTGCAAGGCTTTTTTCAAAGCTTGTTTATTGCTGTCTGTGTTGCGCTTGCTGTCCGTTATTGATGTATTTACAACGTCTTTTTCGCAGGACGTAAAAAGAGCAGTCAACGTAAAACTTAAGCAAATTGCTAGTATCTTTTTCATATTAAAAATTTAATTAATAAGTTGTTCTAAAAACCACAGAATCTAAAACGTTACGCAACTGATATAAGTCCATTCCTTTGGCCTTATAAAAATTATCTACGAATCTATATTTCGTAACTAGCTTAGGATTCTTTGTCAGCAAAATATCGACGTCAGCTTTAGAGCTTTTCGCAATATTTTCCACGGTTGTCGCAAAGTCTTCTTCTGGTGCAAAACCACCATATGGTGTTGTAAAGCCGTCTGCATTTGCAGTTGCCAAAGATTTGGAAGCATACGCGGGGGTACCGTAGTAAGTGCCAACAGAAATTCTATCAAAATCAAATCCCCTTCCGTATTTATGGTCTTGTTGGTGAGCGTGTTCATGATATAAGGTGGTGATGTGGTTGTGTAGCCAAGTCTTATTATTTTTATCGAAATCGTTCACGCCACCCATACCTAATCTGTAAAATTGCGCATTCATACCAGCACCAGCAGCACCGTTAAGTGTGATGTCGTTAAAACTAATGAAGCCTCCTGATATGATAAACTCAATTGGTGTTTCTTTAGAGAAATACAAAGGAAATTTCTCTTTTAACGGTTTCAACCAAAATCCTTTTAAAACTATCCTCGTATAAGCCAAAGCTTTAGTATAGTCTGCTGGAGTAAAAAATGTAGTACCAGCAACTGTTTGAGGCGTATATTCATAAATTATTTTTACGCCATACTCTTTATGGATTGAGTCGCACAAATAATCGAGCTCATTCCATTGCGCTTTGGGCTTAGTATTAACTGTGAAATAATCTACATTCGGTTTAAACCCTTCTTTGGGCGCTTCTTTTTTACAGCTTGTAATGATAAAGCCTATCATTACAAAACATAATAGGGTTCTTAAAATTTTCATGTTATCTAGGATTTAGTTGTGCTTGTAATAATGGATTGCCAATTCTAGCATTTAGTGGAATTTGCAAAGCTGTTCGCAAATCATTAGGTTTTAGTATCGTTCCTGTGCTTGGAGAATGTCTCACAAGCCTATGTTCTACTTCTATTCCCAATCTTTTAATATCGTACCACCGCATTCCCTGACCTAAAAGTTCTATTCTTCTTTCTTTTAAAATCAAAGCCAGAATTTGTTCGTTACTCAATCCCGAAGTGTTTAAAGCAGTGTAAGGGATAAATCGGGTCTTCCTAAGCGCCTCCATGTCTGCAATTGCTGCAGTAACGTTTGGCGTACTTGCCTTCATATGGGCCTCTGCTCTATTTAATAGAGCTTCTTCAACGGTGAAGCACTCATATCTAGCGGATGGTGCTCCAGGTTGATTGTCTTGATGGGCATACTTCAAGTACATTGCAGTTGTGTCGATTACTGTTCCAACACTAAGCATTAGCCTTCTTCTTTGATCTGTTGTGTTCCATAACGTAGATGTCGTTAACTGTAAACTATGAGACAGATAAAAACCTCCGAGTCTATAACCAACTGGCAATTCTAAGAAAGTATTAGTTTGGCTCGCCAATAGTATGTTCTTATGCGTACTTGGGTTCATAAATTCTAACGTGAAGTTGGCATTCGATGTACTGCTTAATACAGCTAAGTCCTTAACATAATCTCTCAACGTAATGCCTGTTTCATTAAGCACATCAGTTGAGTATTTAACCGTTTCGTCCCAGGCGCCTTTGTATAAACTCAATCTAGATCCAAATGCATTTGCGCTGGCTATGCTAAATCTGTATGGATTTTTAACTAGAAATGATTCTCCTTCTTTTATTAGGGCTAAGCCTTCGGTAAAATCCTTATCGATTTGGTCATAAACCTCCTTAACTGTACTCCTGTTAAACTTAGGGCTATTCTCCTTCGGCACTGATATTATCAACGGAACAGCTAAGTTGGTACTGTTAGTTGAGGTATTGTAGTGCATGCCAAAAAGATTGGTTAAAGTAAAATAGCAATATGCTCTAATCAAGAGCGCCTCTCCCAATACTGCTTTCTTCTGCAACTCGCTACCAGTACTGTTCATTACTCCTTCGATGACATTGTTTGCCATGTAAATTTTCTTGTAATAATGAGCGTATGCAGCCGCAGGCGTGGCGTTAAAAACATTAGGTCCCGGCTCTTGGTAATCATCTTTATACATAAATATCGGAACATACACAGGCACATTACTGCCTTGCATGGTACTTGCATAATGATGGAAATCATCTGTTAAGATATCAGTGAACATATCGTGCCTATCTGGGTAGGCTTTAGTTACAACATCTTCAAAATCTGTAACAGTATTTAACTCTAGCCTATTATCGTAAGGTTTGTCAATGAATTTTTTACAAGACGACAAAAGTAACGTAGCTACGGTTGCAATATAAATATATCTTAGTTTCATAATTATTATGTTATAGTCCAACAGATAATCTCAATGAGTATGATTTTGGATTTGGCATTGAGGTTCCTCCAGAAATAAGTAAATCGGGATCAACACCTCTCAACTTTCCGCTCGCCCAGTAGTAGATATTGTTTGCAGCAAAAGAAAGGCGTGCTGATTTTATGCTCTTGTTTTTTAAGAAATCTGTACCGAAATTATAAGACAACAGAATTTCGCTTAAGCGTAAATTGTTTCCGCTCGCAACCCTTAAATTACTTCTGTTATAAGCCAACTCATCCATGTTTGATATTGAATTTAAATACAAGGCGTGTATAGGGCTAATAAGCGCTGGAACATTCGTGTTGTTTTGATCTCCAGGAGCACCGTATCTGTACTGTAAATCGGCTGATATTGACGAGTTATTGCCATAGCCTCTTTGATAAATAGGCGTCATAAACAGTTTATGTCCCATTGAGTACGTTAAAAAGAACCTCAAATCAAAACCTTTGTAACCGACATTAGTTGCAAAAGATCCCGTCGATAACGGTTGTCGAGACCCTACATATTCTACTAAAGATCTATCTTTTTCAGAAGTAGGGATATTCATAGTTGGAGTACTTCCTCGTAAAAAGGTCGGTCTGCCGTCGGCATCTAAAGCGTTGTACCTGAACGCGAAAAGAGCTTCAAGCGGATATCCGTTAAGGGGGTAACCAGTTGATCTAGTTATCTGGCTTAGAATAGATGATTCTAGCTCACCATCAGACACCTTGTTCTTCACATAGCCATAAATGAAATTTGCACCCCATTTAACTTTATTGCTGTTTAGGATATTGTTTATGCCAACCATTAAATCAACACCTCTGTTACTCATGTTAGCAAAGTTGATTAGCTTAGTTGTGAAACCTTCTTCTTGCGCTACGTTAACGCTACTTACAAGGTTCTTATTTTGTCTATCGTAGAACTCTGCGGTAACATTAATCTTTCCGAATAGCCCTATATCGAAACCGATATTTGTAGTGTAATCTTTTTCCCAGTTTAGGTTAAAAAGTTCGGGCGCTGTAATATCAATTCCAGTTTCACTATTCTCCGTATCTAAACGGTTAATATTGACATATTGAGCGTTAAGCATCGGCGAGCCTTGATAAGCGTTACCTCTTAATGCGTAACTTGCTCTAATTTTTAGGAAATCAACTGTCTTTGCTGAGTTAATGTTTTCAAAGAAAGATTCTCGTTCAACATTCCATGATGCTCCGATGCTATAATTTGGCAGATATTTAGACCTAGCTAATTTGCCAAACATATTGTTTGCGTCAAATCGCATCCCGCCTTCTAAGTTATATCGATCTAGGAAAGTATATTGGAACGACCCATAATAACCAACAGCTGCTTGATCTGTAAAGGATTCGATATAAAGTCTATCATCTTGCAAAACAGATCTTTGGTAAGCTAGGGCACTTGGTGAAATAATTTTACCACCGTAGTACATATATCCGATAGCTTTGGTGTATTTGTTATCAGTTCTTAGGCTGTTAATGTCCATACCAAGCACTCCTGAAATTTTATGCTGAGTCCATCTTTTGTTAGCTGAAAGCATATTTCTTATGAAGTAATTAGAAGATGTATTACTTCTTGCATACAGAAATCCGCCTTTAGGTAAAATAGACACAGGAACTGCAAATGGATTTGTAGGGTCTTTATACAGTAGAGTGTTCTGACTTCTCAAAACATCATTATAATCTACTCTATGTGCGTTAGACCAGTTAGATCGTTCGGTAATTGTATGGTCATAAGAGGTGTTAGACCTGTCAATTGCAAATGTTCCCTCGTAATTTAAAAAAGGAAATAATTTTATAGTAGGTTTGATCATCAACGCAACTGTTTGTGATTTTAACGTATTGAAGTTTTCATTTAACTCTTCCACAATATTGAACGGCGCCAAATTGTTTAAGTAATATTTGTAACTTCCGTCTTCGTTGTATGGATACATTGATCTACTCGTTCGCATAGCATATAGAAACGGATTTATTTCTGCTTGCCTAGTCACATCCGAAAAAGAGGTTGAACTATTTAAGGTACCTGGCGTACGTTGATTTCTGAAATTCCAGTTCAGATTTACATCAAGGTCGAGGAATTTCGTTAAATTGAAAACAGATCTCGCATTCGCCGTGAACCTATCCATATTGAAACCAATAGCTTGCCCATTATCATTAGCATAACTACTCGACAAGTAATATTTATTCTTTTCTCCACCTCCGGAAAACGAAAGGTTATACTCCTGCAATATGTTATTTCGGAAAAGTACGTCAAACCAATCTGTATTAACATTTGCCGATTTGTCTAACTCCGCATAAGCTTGACTGAGGTTGATTTCTCTTAAAGCATATTGTCTATATGTTTCGGTAAACGCTCCTGTCGCACTTGGCCAATTGGTGTTGGCAAAGTACCCCATATTATAAAGTTCGCCGTAAAATTCGGTTTCTTGCCGAGAATCCATTAAGTTAAAATCAGTTGCTTTAGGTTTTATCCCATAGGTTAACGCAGTACTGAAATTTATATCTCGCTGATTTTTATTTCCGGATTTTGTGGTGATGGAGATAACGCCGTTAGCAGCTCTAGTTCCGTATAATGATGTGGCTGCACCGTCTTTCAAGATTACAATATCTTCAATGTCATTTGCGTTTAGCCCTGCGATAGCGGACCCGAGTAAACTCACAGCGTCGCCTGAATAGAGTTGGCTTACGCTCACGTTAGATGGAGAAGTAACGGGTACGCCGTTTACTACATACAATGGTTCTTGATTGGCAGAAATTGATGCATTACCGCGAATTCTGATTTTCGGCGTTTGTCCAAACGTGCCAGATACACTCTGGACACTTACACCAGCTGCTGCACCCTGTAACATTCTAGAAACGTCAATACTTCCAGATCGTTCGATGTTTTTCAAATCGATCTGACTTACCGAACCAGTAAATTTCGTCTTGTCAATTTTCTGAAATCCAGTAATTACAACATCACTTAGTTGATTAACTTCAGCCTTTAATCTAGCCGTTATGCCATTTGTCGCATTTACTTCAAAAGTCTGAAAGCCGATGCTGCTTATAACAAGCTGTACACCTTGACGCTCAACTGTGATTTTAAACTCACCATTGGCATTCGCCATCACAGTGTTCTTCTTTCCTTTTTCTGTTACGGATGCTCCCGGAATAGGTTGTGAAGATTCGTCTAATACCCTTCCTGTAATCGTCACGCCTTGTTGTTTATTGTTTTCTTCGGCAGAAGCAGGGCTTATTACGATTGTTTTCTCTTCAATAACAAAGCGAAATGGTTGATTTGAAAGTACCGATTGAAGAGATTCTTCCAAACTAGCATTTGTTAGTTTAGCGGTAACCGGTTTAGCAGCGGTAATGAAATCGGTATTATAAACTAATTTATAACCGCTTTGCTCTCTAATCTCGTTAAGAACAAGATTGAGTGATTTGTTTTTTACGTCTAAGGTAATTTTCTGTGAAAAGGATTTCGCAGAGATCTGTAGCGTGGCAATGAACAATAGAAATGTGGTTAATTTCATGGCTAATGTAAACTTGCGAAACGACGTGATTAAAAGCTGAGCCCAAGCATAGAGCAAAGCACCTTGTTTGTACTGAATTTTTAAATTCATACTTTTGTTTAGGTTAAATAGAACTTGTTGATTTGTAGATTAATTGTTTGTTTAATCAGAAACCGGTTGTGTTGGCGCACAATCGGTTTTGCTTTTGTGTATCATTTAGGTGTCATAGGCATTTATTTAATGTAAATGGTATTTTCTTTTAATGTAAATTTTATCTTTCCTGTTTCCTCCAAATATTTTAATACAACCGGAAGTTTTTCGCTTTTTGAGAGAAAAACGTTGTATCTAGTTTGTGGAACATTGGTGTAGTCAACATTAATGCCATACCACCTAGAGAGTTGTTTTAGGATATCGCTAAGTTGCATATCTTCGAATAAAAAATTGCCTGAGACCCACGCAGTGGCACTTTCAGTATTTGCCTCTCTAATAAAGGAACTATTCTTATTCGTAATAAACTGCTGACCAGGTAGTAGAATTATTTTCTCACTATTGATGTTGGACGACACACTTACTTTACCAGAAACCAAGGTCGTTGTTTGATTAAAATCATCGCTATAGGAAGAAACATTGAATTTGGTTCCTAAAACTTGGATGCTCTGCTTAGGTGTCTTCACAATGAAGGGAACTTTTTCATTTCCTTTTATTGCGTGTGCCACTTCAAAAAAGGCCTCTCCAGATAATTCAACTACTCGCTCGTGTGCTGGGAAATTTGACGGATATTTTAAAGAACTCATTGAGTTTAGCGTTACTTTTGTGCCATCTGACAGCACTACTTGGTATTTCCCACCATTTGGTATGCTAAGTTCGTTTAACTCAAAGTTGGTTGAAGAATTATCGGCATAAACAATGATACCATTCTGGTCGGCTACAACGCCTTGGGGTAAGGCATTAAAAGATTTCGTCTCGCCTAAAGCTATTTTTTCACCAGAAGCCATCTTCAAAATAGCCTTATGTCCTCCGGGCTCAATGTTGTTTTTAATAGTCAACTGAGGCTTCACTTTATCCTGAGGGTTAAAGTAAAAATATCCTGCACCAATCAGCGCAATACAAGTAATAATTGCAGCATATTGTAAATAACTTCTTAATGAAATTGTTTTTCGAGTATGCGTTATATTAGAGAAAACGTAGTGATCAATCTTCTTAAAAATTCGCTCTTTAGATATTTGATGCAATAAACCATTACCCTCACTATTAAGTTCGAAATCGATTAAATCCCGAAGATTTTCGGCATTAGTATCATCCCCAAAATAATCTAACAGTTGATTGATCTCATCATCCGTACAATTGCAGTTTAGAAATTTTTCAAACAAAGCTCTATCTGTTGGGTTCATCTATAACGTATTTTAGTTTAATACGTTCGAGATAAAGAAACCAACTACTTCAATATTAAAAAAAGGATAAAAAGAGCGATATTAGGTATAGAATCTCCTTTGTTCAATTTTTCTTTCAACAACTTGGTTGCTTTCACAATATGATTATTCACGGTTGCGGTAGAGATATTTAAATGATATGCAACCTCCTGGTAGGATTTTCCCTCAATCTTACAGAGTTTGAAAACTTCTCTACATTTATCAGGTAAAGCATCTATTTCGCGATTTAATTTTTCGATATCCTCATTGAGGATATATACATCATCAACCAAAATATGTTTGTGGTTGTTGTAGGATAGGATAAGTTTATCTCGAAGTTTTTGGTCTCTGCTCGCCTTTCTGAAATAATCGTAAGTTTTATGTTTAGCAATATGAAACAGGAGATGATGAAATGATTTTTCGGGGTCAAAATTTTCCCGCTTATTCCATACTTCAATAAACACATCTTGCGTGATGTCGGCAGCTGTGTCTTCATCTTTTACTAGTTTAAAAATGTTGGCGTACAGGATCTCCTTACTGTTGTTGTACAACTGTTTAAAAGCACTTACATCTCCGTTTTTGAAACGCAAGTTCAAGCTTTCATCAAAAAGAGGATGAAATTTCATGAGTTATAGGCATGCTGTCTATAACAAATATATTACATTAAGAAGAAAAACGATAACGTTGGTCGACTATTTATATAAACTTTTCTTTTCCATGAAGTCGATTACAACCTCAGGCACTAAAAACTGAATGCTTTTGTTGTCTTTAATTGAGTTGCGGATAAATGTCGAGGAAATTTCCATTTGAGGCGTTTCCGTAATTTTTATGGATGGATGGTTTTGCCATTCGCTTAAGTCGCTGCCTGGACGAGGATAAACATAGATTTCATGTTTCCGCAAAAGCAACTCGTAGTTTTTCCATTTCTTCAAGGACACCAAATTATCAGCACCCATAATTAATGCGAATTGGCGTCCCGGGTGTTTTTCTTCAAGATGCGCTAACGTATCTACGGTGTACGAAGGTTGGGGCAATTTAAACTCTATGTCACTTACCTTCAAATTTGGGCTCGGTTCGGTGGCTAAGCGCACCATCTCCAAACGATCATACATGTCGGCTAGTCCGCTCTTTACCTTTAATGGGTTGTGGGGCGAAACTACTAGCCAAACTTCCTTCAGCGGCGTATAATTAGCCATGTAGTTGGCAATAATTAAGTGCCCTATATGAATTGGGTTAAATGAACCGAAAAATAAGCCAACCATACAATAAGTTTATCTTTTATTTTGCTAAAAAGTCGCCTACTAACTGTTCGGCTTCTTTACAAGCGGTCTCTAAATCGTAATTTTTAAGGATTACATCAAATTTATCAGCGTATGCTAACTCTTTTTCGGCTTTAGCATATCGTTCTTGCAGCTTTTCTTCGCTATCAGTACCTCTGCCAGCTAATCTTTGTTTTAAAACATCTAGCGACGGCGGCTGAACAAATATCGCTAATGCATCTTTTTCAAACTTACGTTTCAAACGAAGTCCTCCCTCCACATCAATATCGAATATTACGTGGTGGCCTTGTGCCCAAATTCTATCAATTTCAGAACGCAGGGTGCCATAAAATGTTCCGTTGTAAACTTCTTCAAATTCTACAAATTCTTGGCGTGCAACTTTGTGTAAAAACTCTTCTTTAGTTGTAAAGTAGTAATCTTTACCGTCAACTTCATCTCCTCTTAAAGGACGTGTAGTGGCCGAAATAGAAAAATTAAGATGATTGTATTTGCTTAATAAGTGTTTTACGATGGTAGTTTTACCAGCGCCAGAGGGAGCGGAAAATATGATAAGTTTGCCTTGCATTTTATAATTATTGATGTTTAAAGAGCGAAAGTTGCTAATCGATCTTCTACAACACGTTTAATAGTTGTTCTTTAATTTTTTCTAGTTCTTCCTTCATGCCTACAACCAGTTGTTGTATTTGAGCATCATTTGCTTTGGCACCCATGGTGTTTATTTCTCTTCCAATTTCTTGAGAAATAAAGCCTAATTTTTTACCGTTAGCATCCTTATCTTTGAGCGTTGAGATAAAATAATCGCAATGGCTTTTTAATCGTGTTTGCTCCTCTGTAATGTCTAACTTGTCGATGTAATAAATCAACTCCTGTTCAAATCGATTTTGATCATAATTTACTTTACCTACCGTATCTTCTAGGAACTGTGTTAGCCTATTCTTAATAGCCGGAATACGTTGCGGTGCAAGCGTTTCTACTTCAGCGAAAAAACTCAAAATGTTCTTTATTCGAAGTTCTAAATCTGCTTTGAGCACATTTCCTTCGTCTTCTCTAAATTGCGTAAAGTTCTTTAAAGCCTTGCGAAAGGTTGATTCTAGTACGACCCATTCACTATCGCTTGCATCTTCTTCGGTATAAGTTATTACTTCTGGCAATTGCAAAACAGTGGGTAATAGGTTAGTGATGTCGGCGCCTAAAGTTTTGTTAATTTCAATGAGTTGCTTGTAGTACTTCTTTAGCAACACTTCATTAATCGAAGCTCCTTTTTGGTTTTCTTCACTACGCTCTACGTTAATAGCAATACTAACTTTACCTCTTTCAATTTCTTTGTTGCAAAGGTTTCGTAGCAATAGTTCTTTGTCAGAAAACGCTTTTGGAATTTTTAAACCTAACTCTAGAAATTTCGAGTTTAAGGACTTGATTTCTACAGAAAACTTAATGCTTTCGTAGTCCGTAGAAGCCGAGCCGAAGCCGGTCATTGATTTTATCATGTGCAAAGATATAAAAACTAGCTCGCATATGGTAGTGCTACCACCGTATCTAGATAATTTTACAAACGTATACGAAGGTTGTTTAGCCCGCTAGGCAATGTGTTAACCTTTTTTAACGTTGCGGGTAATAAACATTTGCTATTTTTACAACACTCACCAAAATACTTAATGAAAGTCCAATCGCTTAGTCTTCTATTCTTTTGCTTACTTAATGTTATCGCGTATGGGCAACAGGATTTCGTAAAAAAAGGAGTATTACTTGAAAGAGACAATAAATTAAGGATTGCTTTGGTTGAGGTAACAAATAAAAGAAGCTTAGTGAGTACAGGCTCGGATGACATGGGTTTTTTTAGTATTAAGGCGCTTACGGGAGATACACTTCTTTTTACCAAGCGTAATTTTAGCGATGTTGAAATTGTGGTTAGCGACGAAAAGGACTTAGTCGTGTATCTTAATAGAGGCACCACCCTTAATGAAGTTGTTATTACAGGGCAGTCAAGAAGGCAAGCACTGGAGGAAATTAGGAAAGAATTTAGAGCAAAGGGAAGCTATTATGATGGAAAGCCTCCGCTCAAATTATTAATTCCATTTGGCGGTAGCCCGGTGCAATTTTTTTACGAGTTGTTTGGCAAAACCCCAGCAAAGGCTAGAAGGTTTAAAAGGATATATGATGCTGAGATACAAAGTGGAGCGGTTGACCAATTGTTTAACAAGGCTGTGATCAACAAGCACACCGGGTTAACTGGGAAGGCGCTCGAACAGTTTTTAATGAGCTACAGACCGGAATACGGGGTAGCAAAAAATTGGACAGAATACGACGCTTTGAGCTGGATCAATGAGTCTTACAAAAAGTATCAGGATACAGCGACTTTGCTTAAATAGCTAATGCCTCGCAAGCTTTTTCGGCAGCTAACTTTTCAGCGTTCTTTTTGTTATAGTCTCTTCCCACGCCATACACTTCGGCATCAATTACCACATGTACAGTAAACAGTTTGGCGCTTTCGCCCTCGCCATTTTCTACCACATCAAATGAAATTTCTTTACCCTGTCGCTGACACCATTCAATTAATCGGCTTTTAAAGTTAGTTTCGGTAATCTCTAAAGTGTGGATATCAACGTAAGGTTTCACAATACGTTTTAGAATTAAATTCTTGGTAAAATCGTAGCCTTTGTCTAAATAGATGGCACCCATTAAAGCCTCAAAAGCATCTCCATACATGGAGTGGTGCTTTGATTGAAAGTTCACGGTTTTTTGATCGAAAATAATCAGTTGGTCGAAGCCCATTTTACGAGCTAACTGGTTTAAGTTAGCTCTATTTACAATTTTAGAACGCATTTCTGTTAAAAAGCCCTCGTCTTTGTACGGGTAACTTTTAAAAAGAAGTTCGGCAATTACAGATCCTAATATAGCATCGCCAAGAAATTCTAAACGTTCGTTACTGCTTCTACTCCCATTTTTTAAGACCTTAGCAGCAGAGCGATGTCTAAAAGCCATTTTATACAGCGCTATGTTACCCGGGATAAATCCCAACACATTCTTCAGCTTTTTAACAAACTGTTTGTGCGGTGATAAATAAAGCTTATAAATGCTAAATAAAGACATCAAGTAATTTATAAAAATTAACTAATAGGCGAATGTGCTAAACAAGCGCCAAGCTAGCGAGACAAAATTACAATCTATTCTTCGTACTTTTTGAAGACCACTGAAGCGTTGTGCCCGCCGAAACCAAAGGTATTACTAATCGCAGCCTTCACTTCACGTCTTTGAGCCTTATTGAATGTAAAGTTCAATTTTGGATCGAACGCTGGGTCGTCGGTAAAGTGATTAATGGTTGGAGGAACGATACCGTCTCTAATCGCTAAAATAGCAGCTAACGACTCAACAGCACCAGCAGCACCAAGTAAATGGCCAGTCATAGATTTTGTAGAACTGATATTTAGCTCGTAAGCATGTTCTCCAAACAAATCTACAATAGCTTTTGCTTCTTGAATATCGCCGAGTGGCGTAGAAGTGCCATGTACATTGATGTAATCGATATCTGTTGTAGATAAGCCCGCGTCTTGCAAAGCTTTTGTCATTACCATTTTAGCACCCAGCCCCTCTGGATGTGGGGCTGTAATGTGATGAGCGTCTGCACTCATGCCGCCACCAACTATTTCAGCATAAATTTTTGCACCACGAGCTTTCGCGTGCTCTAATTCTTCTAAAATAATCGTGCCAGCACCTTCTCCGGCTACAAAGCCGTCACGGTCTTTGTCGAACGGACGAGAAGCTGTTGCAGGGTCGTCATTACGAGTAGATAAAGCATGCATTGCGTTAAAACCACCCATCCCCGCTTCATTAATAATTGCTTCAGAACCACCCGAGATAATAATATCGGCAGTACCCAAACGAATATAATTAAAGGCATCAATCAACGCATTAGTTGACGAAGCACAAGCTGAAACGGTTGCGAAGTTTGGTCCACGCAATCCATACTTCATTGAGATATGCCCTGGAGCAATATCGATAATCATTTTTGGAATAAAGAAAGGATTGTACTTAGGAGTGCCATCGCCTTTAGCGAAGTTTGTAACTTCATCTAAAAAAGTTTTTAAACCACCAATTCCAGCTCCCCAAATTACACCAATGCGGTTAGTGTCAAGTGTAGAGAAATCATATCCTCCATCTTTAACAGCCTCTTCGGTTGCAACAAGGGCATATTGCACAAACGGATCTAACTTACGAGCTTCTTTTCTATCCAAAAAATCTTCTGGATTGAAATTTTTAACCTCGCAGGCAAATTTCGTCTTGAATTTTTCAGTATTAAAACTCTTGATTGGCGCAGCGCCACTCACACCATTTGTTAAATTTTCCCAAAACTCCGGTACTGTATTTCCAATTGGAGTGAGCGCACCCAACCCAGTAACTACTACTCTTTTTAATCCCATTTATAAGTATTGTACAGAAAAAGTATTTCTACTTAACGTTTTTTTCTAAATAAGCAATTGCTTGACCTACAGTACCGATAGTTTCTGCTTGATCATCAGGAATAGCCACATTGAATTCTTTTTCGAACTCCATGATTAACTCTACAGTGTCTAATGAATCAGCACCTAAGTCGTTAGTGAAAGACGCTTCTGGCGTAACTTCATTTTCATCAACACCTAGTTTTTCTACGATAATAGCCTTTACTCTTGAAGCAATATCAGACATAATTTTATAATTTAATGGTTAAATAATTCTGTGCAAAGAAAAATAAATTCTAACACATTTCAAATGTTTTTATTTTTCATTCATTTTTTTAGGTGTTTAAACCTAAAGTAAAATTAGTTTTATAATTTCGTATTTCTATAAAAAAAAGCATTTTGAACAAAACTTATTTAAAACTATCGTTAGATCTAGATTTCGTGTTAATCGCGGTTACAGCATCGTTAAAGGACTATGTGCTCTGCCATAAGATAAACACTAATTTAGATTTTGAGTTTTATAAAATTGATGATCATGAGGTTTTTTTCAACACCGATGAAGCCCCACTTTCTTTTTCTAAATATTATTTTTTCGTTGAAGAAGGAGAAGTGGAGTATTATTTGGTAAATAACAGAAACCCAGAAGGTTTTTTAATACCAGAGATGAACAAAGTGGATTATTTCATCATTATTCATCAATTTATTAGCAAGGATGACGTTAATTTGCTGATTAATAGGCTTAATAAAATTGCCGAAGTGCAAGTGGCTGCGCAAATAGATGTGCACAAATTGAAGTCAAAAGAAAATTTGGTGATGTAAATTTTCGCCGATAGTGTAGTAAATACACTATATTTGAATCTTAATCGAACAGAAATAATATAACAATTGCAAAACACGGCTTATGCAAAACGGCATAATACGGGGGCAATTAAAACAAGAAATTTTAATGAAACCATTTCATTCTAGAACAAAGATTGTGGCCACTTTGGGCCCAGCATCTGCAAAGCCAGACGTTTTATATAGCATGTTTAATGCTGGTTTGGACGTTTGTAGGTTAAACTTCTCTCACGGGTCTCATGCGGATCATAAAGCGGTAATTGACACCATTAGAGACATCAATAAAAAGCACAAATACAATGTTGGTATTTTAGCCGATTTACAAGGTCCCAAAATTAGAATTGGGATGGTAAAAGATGGCGGTATAAACTTGGTAAACGGTAATAGAACTGTTATTACTACGCAAGAGTGTATTGGGAACGAAGAGCGTATCTATATTACTTACGAAAGCTTTCCGAAAGATGTTAAAGCAGGCGAAATTATTCTTTTGGATGATGGAAAGTTGCAAATGCGTGTATTGGAGACAAATTACAAAGATGAAGTAGTTTGCGAGATTGTACACGGGGGTATTTTAACCTCTAGAAAAGGCGTTAACCTACCTAACACAAAAGTTTCGATTCCTTCTTTAACATTGGAAGACAGAAAAAATTTAGATTTCGTTTTAGAAAGTGATGTAGAGTGGATTGGTTTGTCTTTTGTACGTAACGCAGCCGATATCGTGGAGTTAAAAGATATCATTAAAGAAAAAGGAAAAATAGCTCGCGTTGTTGCAAAAATCGAAAAGCCAGAGGCTATTGCCAATATTGATGAAATTATCGCAGTAACTGATGCTGTAATGGTAGCTCGTGGTGACCTAGGTGTAGAAATGCCTATGGAAGAAGTTCCTTTGCTACAAAAAATGATTGTAGAGAAATGTAGAGCAGCGTCAAAACCTGTAATTATTGCAACTCAAATGTTGGAGAGCATGATCACAACACCTCGCCCTACACGTGCAGAGGTTAACGACGTAGCAAACTCGGTATTAGATGGAGCCGATGCGGTAATGTTAAGTGGCGAGACATCGGTAGGTGAGTTCCCGCTGATTGTTATCGAAACCATGCAAAAAATCATTAACAACATTGAAGATAATAAGTATCCGTTTAATCCAGATAAATTCCTAAAATATAAAGCAGATAGCTTTTTAAGCGATGCCGTTTGCGATTCTGCTTGTACCTTAGCAAAACAGACGAAGGCCGTAGGTATTGTATCAATGACTTTAAGTGGTTATACAGCTTTTGAGATTTCAAGTCATCGCCCAGAGGCGCCAATTTTTATTTTTACTAGTAATGAATCGTTATTAAACACATTGAGTTTGGTGTGGGGCGTTCGTGGATTTTATTACGATAAGTTTGAGGGAACAGATATTACGATATCTGAGGTTAATGAATTCTTGAAAAAGAAGAAATTGATTAAAAAAGGCGATGTGGTAATTAACACGGCTGCAATTCCTTTAGAGCGAAGAAGCAAAACTAATATGCTTAAAATTACCGTTATAGACTAGTTTAGTTATGTATTTGGAAAGAACCGTAGCTTTTGGCTGCGGTTTTTTTGTGGAAAATTATATTTTTGCCAAATAAATACGGAGAGGTGTCAGAGTGGTCGAATGAGCAAGCCTGGAAAGTTTGTATACTCGCAGGGGTATCGAGGGTTCGAATCCCTCCCTCTCCGCATATCTACTAGCAAAATATTGTATCATTATTGGTAATATTTTTCTTTGTCTCAAAACAGTCTTATTTTAGACGTTTATAGCAGCGTAAAATGAAAAAATATTTACTATCACTAAGTACAATTTTAACAGCTTATACCTTGAGTGCACAGCAGGCAAAAACAGAGAAGGATTATGCTAGGGCAGAAAGCTTTCTAAGTTATCATGTAACCGATTTGGTTCGCAACGAAGTTTCGGGCAGTTTTTGGAGAAATGGGAAACTCTGTTACCTGGCCACTGGTGCGACTCAAACTCAATATGTAAGTTTTGATCCTGTTACCAAGGCTAAAACTCCATTGTTTGATCACGAGCAATTGGCTGCGGCACTTGCAAAGCAAACCGGAAAGACTATTGATGCAAAAAACCTAACGCTTCAAATGTTTAGCTATCCTGAAGGTGCAGACGTAATCAGGTTTTTTGCTGAGGGACAAGCTTGGCAATACAATTTAAAAGACAACACACTTAAAGCTAATGGCGATCGCAGAGCTATTGCTTCACAAGGCCGTGGGCGCATGGGAGGAGGCATGTTAGAGTCTTTATCGCCAGATGGCACGAAAGCTGTTTTTATTAAAGATTGGAATTTGTGGCTTAGAGATGTTGCTTCTAAAAAAGAAACGCAACTTACTTTTGATGGCGTAAAGGATTACGGTTATGCCACTGACAATGCAGGTTGGAAAACTTCTGAGAGGGCTATCGTTCGTTGGTCGCCAGACTCGAAAAAAATTGCCACCTTTCAACAAGATCAGCGCCACTTAAAGGACATGTATTTGGTCAGCACAAACGTGGGGGCTCCTACGCTTAAAGCTTGGAAATATCCTTTGCCGGGCGATAAAGAAATTGCAAAATTACGTAGAGTGGTTATCGATGTTGAACAAGCAAAGGTAGTAAGTTTGCAGATCCCGCTGGATGAGCATAGAAGCTCGTTAAGCGATGACATTGTGGATGGTGGTCAATTGGCTGATGTAGACTGGAATGCCAACGGCAAAGAGTTCGCATTTTTGTCTACTTCTAGAGATCATAAAATATCAAAATTGCAGCTTGCAAATGCAGAAACTGGGGAGGTAAGAGAAGTTTTTACAGAAGTTGTAAAAACGCATTTCGAATCTGGAGTTAATGCTATCAATTGGCGTTACCTACCCAAAACAAACGAGTTTTTGTGGTATTCTGAAAGAGATAACTGGGGCCATTTATATCTATACGATGCCAAGACTGGAAAAGTAAAACATCAAATTACCAAAGGCAACTGGTTGGTTGGAAAACTTTTAAAAGTTGACGAGGTAAAACGCGAATTGTTTTTTACAGGCTACTGCAGAGAAAAAGGTAATCCTTACTTCAGCTATTTATATAAGATTGGCTTTGATGGAAAAGGCTTAACTGTTTTAACGCCCGATTTAGGCGACCACCAAGTAAGTTTTTCTCCAAATTTTAAATATCTGATAGATGTTTATTCTCAACCTAATGTGCCTTCGGTTACCACGCTTAGAGATTTAAACGGAAAGTTAATCGCTACCCTAGGTAAAACAGATATTTCGAAATTGACGGCGACAGGATGGAAGGCACCCGATGTGGTAAATGTAAAAGCGCATGATGGTAAAACAGATATTTACGGTCTAGTTTTTACACCGATTAATTTAGTGGCAGGGAAAAAATATCCGGTAGTAAATTATATATACCCAGGGCCACAAAGTGGAAGTGTAGGCAGCTGGTCTTTTTCTGCTGCCAGGGGAGATCATCAAGCTTTAGCTGAATTGGGTTTTATTGTGGTGTTGATTGAGGGCACAAGTAATCCAAAACGTTCCAAAAGTTATCATGACATGAATTATGGCAACATGGGAGAAAATACATTACCAGATCAAATTACAGCGATAAAGCAACTGGCTCAAACTTATCCGATAGATCTTGATAAAGTGGGTATGTGGGGTCATTCTGGTGGTGGTTTTGCCACTGCTGCAGCATTATTTCGCTATCCTGATTTTTTCAAAGTTGGAGTATCTCAAGCCGGAAATCATGACAATAGAAATTACGAAGACGATTGGGGTGAGCGTTACAATGGTTTAGTGGAAAACTCAGACTACGAGGCCCAGGCTAACCAAAACCATGCAAAAAATTTAAAAGGAAAATTAATGATAGCGCATGGAATGATGGACAATAATGTGCCGCCATATAATGCATATTTAGTTATAGATGCTTTGAACAAGGCTAATAAGGATTACGATTTAGTGCTATTCCCTCATAGTTCACATGGATTTGGTGCTTACAACCCGTACATGATGCGGAGAAGATGGGATTATTTTGTGAAACACTTACAAGGGGTGGACGTTCCCAAAGAATATAATTTAAGAGGCGCAAATCAAAACGCAAATTAAAAGAAACCGCTGTCAGTTCAGACAGCGGTTTCTTTTTTATGACAGTTCTTTAAGTATATTACTCTTTAATTTCCGCCACCATCTTGGGTGTAACCAGTTGTTTATTTTCGTTACCAAATGCATTTCTAATGTAGTTCATCACGTCTGCAATTTCATCATCGTCTAACGTGGATGGCGGCATTGCGTTGTCATAAACCATACCATTTACCGTAACTGGTCCCCGCATCCCAAATTTTATGGCGTGGATAGATTTTTCCGGAAATTTTAACAGAAAATCAGCTTTTGCTAAAGGAGGAAATGTTTTTTCTACACCCTTCCCGTCTGCCAAATGGCAGCTTACACAGGTTTCTAGGTACAATTCCTTCCCTCTCGCAATACTTTCTTTCAGTTCGTCGCTGGTGTTGGACAGCATTGTAAGCATATAAACACCGACACACCCTAATATCGCTAATATCTTCATCTAATTAATGGGACTAATTTTCTTAATAGAACCATTGCTTTCCTCTACCAAATAAATGTATCCGTCGGGTCCTTGACGCACATCTCTTACCCTACCCAATTTCTCCAAAATCACCTGTTTTTTAATCACTTTATTACCTTTAATTTTTAGGTGTTGGAGTTGTGTAAATTTTAAAGAGCCAACCAATAGGTCGCCCTTCCATGCTTTAAATTTATCGCTAGTAACGAAAGTCATACCGCAGGGAGCAATAGACGGGGTCCAATGCATTACCGGTTGTTCTAAGCCTGGTGAGGTTGTTTTATCGGAAATTACGGAATTATCGTAACCAATGCCGTAAGTAATTAGTGGCCAGCCATAGTTTTTTCCTTTCTCTATAACGTTTAACTCGTCTCCACCCTGTGGCCCATGTTCGTGTTCCCATATAACGCCCGTACTAGGGTGCATCACCAACCCTTGTGGGTTTCTGTGCCCGTAAGTCCAAATTTCGGGTAGTGCATTTTTGGTCTTTACAAATGGATTGTCTTGCGGTAGTCGACCGTCATCATGTAAGCGAACAACTTTTCCTTGCGCTTTGCTCAATTCCTGAGCATTAGCTTGCTGACCGCGTTCACCTAAGGATAAAAAAACATAGCCTTTCTTGTCAAAAATAATTCTGCCTCCATAGTGCACATTGGCTCTAACATTGGGCATGGCTTTGTAAAGGTGCTGAATATCAACCAAAGCATAGCCTTTTAATTTGGCTCGCATTAATGCGGTATTAGCACTGCCAGCATCGCCAGCTTCATTGTCGGCTTTGGGCGAGGAATAGCTGATATAAATCCAACCATTTTCCTTATAATTGGGGTGCAAAGCAACATCTAGCAAACCACCCTGTCCTCTGTAAAGTACTTTTGGAATGCCGGTTATTTCTTTCGGATCTAACTTGCCCTTTTTTACAATTCTTAGCTTCCCTGGCCTTTCTGTCACCAAAACATCGCCGTTTGGCAAAAAAGCCATCGCCCATGGCATATTTAATCCATCTACAAAAGTTTCTACTTTAAGTTTAATTTTTTCGTCTACTTTATCATCGAAACTCATAAGTGCCGCAGCAGCAGATGTGCAAAAAGCGATAAAAAGAAGGCGTAAGCTTTTACGTTTAAGAAATTTCGTCATAACCAATAATTTTATTAAAGGTATAAAATTTACAGTAATAAGCTTAATAGCTATGCACAGTGCAATTATTCTCCTCTTTTACGTTCGTTATCTTTGTTAGATGTTTGATCAGAACGTTGACCGCCAGCATTAGTAATTCCATTCATTTTTTTAGCCTGCTTCACATCGTCGGTGGTACGGTTTGCAATAGTGCTGTTATGAGATCTTGCGTTGTTTTTTGGAAGTGTTGTCTTTTTCATCTTTTTCAAATTTTAGTACTTCAATAAAACGAGCGATAAATTAATAACACATGGCAAAACACATTGTTTATAAAAAGAAAAGACCTAACGAAGTGTTAGGTCTTTTCAATATAGTTGACTGCTTTAAGCAATTAGAATTTTAAGCCTAAACCTACCTGGAAAGCTTGGTTTTTAAACTCTGGAGTAGTTGTAGATCCGTTTTCATTGTTTTTTTGGAAATCAAGCGAGTAACGACCGAAAACTCCAACCCTGTCATTAATGTCGAAACGGGCACCTACTACACCACCCAATAAGCTCTTTTTGAATCTGTCTGAGTCTTCATCGACGGTGTTTTGAACTGTGCCCAATGCACTCTCCACTTTATTATCTGTTGAAAGCAAGAAAGAAACTTGTGGACCGATAACGAAGTTAAAGCCTTGCGCCAATCTAATACTAGCTAAAATTGGCACCTCGATGAAGTGAGTTCTTTGGGTCAGTTTTACTTCAGAGCCTAATACGTCGTAAGTATTTTTGTAACCTTTGGTAGAATATAAAAGCTCTGGCGTAAATGCTAGGTTTTCCATCAATCTAATGTCTAAAGTAACACCCGCATTAAATCCAGTTAAGTATTCGGTTTTAAAATCATTATTGCCGTCATCTTTAATAATATTAGAGAAGGTTGCTCCAGCTTTAAGACCTAATCTAATAGGTTGATCATTTGTTTGTGCTTTTACAGCAAATGTTGATAAAATTAAACCGAGAGCTATTGTTGCGATCTTTTTCATGTCTTTAAAATTTAAGTTTCTGATTAAAAATAATTTTCTCTTATGTTAGTCGCTTTAGGAATAACTATGCCAAATGGATAATCTATTATCTTTGAAATATTCTAGACGCTCAAAAACAGCCGTTTTTGCGTGTTTATTACGGATTTTTAAATTTTTAAAACAAATCTAGAGTGTATGGGAAAGCATACAGTTTTAGTGGTTTTAGGAGTAGGCGTGTAACTTTTACACTTTATTTTATTAAATATTTATATTATTCTTCTAAACACTCAAATTGTTTAGCATCTTTATAAATTGTTAATAAATGCATAAAACCGCAAGTTTGCGGCAAGTTATTTTATATCATTAATGAAAAGAAAATTTTTATTTGCACTGAGCTTGTGCTCTTTATTTGGTCTAGAAAGTATAAATGCACAGCAAGTTTCGTACTTGGAGATGCTAAAGCAACAACCTGCATGGGTTGATTCGGTTTTTAATAAACTGAGTACAAAGCAAAAAATTGCACAGTTATTCTTTGTACGTGCCCATACTAACTTAGGAAAAAAATATTCGGACTCTGTAGGCAAGGTAATTAGACGCCAAAAACTAGGAGGTGTTATTTTCTTTCAGGGCGGTCCTGGTAGGCAAGTGGCCGTTACCAATCAATATCAGAAGAAAGCAAGAGTGCCTTTAATTGTGGCAATTGATGGAGAATGGGGATTGGGAATGCGTTTAGACAGTACGATTTCATATCCTTACCAAATGGCATTGGGTGCCGTGCAAAACAAAGAATTGCTGTATAAAATGGGTTTAGAAGTAGCTGCTGATTTCAAGAGAATTGGCCTACATATGAATTTAGCACCAGATGTGGATGTGAATAACAATGCTAAAAATCCAGTAATTAATTTCCGCTCTTTTGGCGAGAATAAATACAACGTAGCCGAAAAGAGTGAGGCTTACCTTCGCGGTATGCAAGACGGTGGTTTATTGGTAAGCATTAAGCACTTTCCGGGTCATGGCGATACCGATGTAGATTCCCACTATGATTTACCACAGTTAAAGTTCACTAAAGAGCGTTTAGATAGTTTAGAGCTATATCCGTTTAAAGAACTAATTAAAAAAGGAGCTTCGGGCGTAATGATTGCACACATGAATATTCCTTCTTTAGATCCTACGCCGAACTTACCATCCACTTTGTCGAAGCCAATTGTTACGGATTTATTAAAAAATGATTTGGGTTTCAAAGGCTTAATTATTTCGGATGCGATGGACATGAAAGGTGTAACCAAATTCTATAAAGATGGGGAAGCCGAAGTTATGGGCTTAATTGCCGGTAACGATATTCTAGAGTTAGCACACGATACTAAAGTGGCAATTAAGAAAGTTCATCAGGCAATTAAAGACCAACGTCTTAGTATGGAACAAATTGACGAAAGCGTAAAAAAGGTTTTAACCGCAAAATATTGGGCTGGCTTACATGTAAAGCCTCAAATTGACGAAAACAACGTGGTAGAAGAAGTTAACCGTGAAGAAAGTAAGGCTTTGGTTCAGCAACTGGCAGATGCAAGTGTTACGCTCTTGAAAAGCAGAGATGGAATTACGTCTTTAACTACTAATAAACGTATGGTAATCATCAATGTAGGTACAAAAGAAGCTACTACTTTCCAAAAGGAATTACAAGCTAACTATAAAAACTCTCTCGCTATTAATATTGATAAGGATGCCAGTGCAACAGTTATTGCCAACACCATGAAGCAAATTTTGCCTGAAGACCAAATTGTAATAGCTATTGTGGATACCAGAAATCGCCCAAATAATAATATTCCTTTGGGGAAAAGTGTGAAAGAGATGGTAACAACATTGGCTGCCAGAAACGCTAGAGTTGCTTTCTTCGCTAACCCTTATAACTTGGCTAACTTGCCAGGAATTGAAATGTCAAGATCAATTTTAGTGGCTTACCAAAAAGAAGATTTCATGCAGAAAGCTGCGGCTGCGGTTTTCAATAAAAAATTAGTAGCAACAGGAAAACTTCCTATTTCGGTAGGTTCGTTTTTTAAATATGGCGATGGCTTATAATCGCTCATTAAGGAAACAAAAAAGCCTCGGTAAGTTACCGAGGCTTTTTTTATAGCGTTTTTTAATTTTTTACTGGAGGATTTACGGCGTTGTAAGTCCAATTCTTCAAAAAGTCGGTGATTAATTTCACGCTGTGTCCTTTACCCTCTTCCAAGTAACCCGAATTTTGAATATGTAAAACCTCACCATTGCCGTCTAAAATTAAAAATACGGGGAAACCAAAACGGCCAGGGTTTTTCAATTTTTTCAGTACAGCTTCGTTTTTATTTTCCGGGCTATAGTTAACTAAAACCGTTTCAAAATTGGTATTTAAATAGGTTTTTAATGCAGGTGTTTCTTCTACCAAATTGTGAAACCGAATGCACCAAACGCACCAATTACCTCCAACTTGTACAAAAATGTGCTTGTTTTCTTTTTTAGCTTTCGCGGTTGCTTTATCTAAATCCGCTTGAGCATTTGCACTCGGATTATAGATTTTTACTCCTTGGTTTTCGCTTTGCGCAGAGCTTGAAACAGCAAAACTCAAGGCTATAAATAAGAACAGTAATTTTTTCATGCTGAAATTTTTATAAAAATAAGTGAGGCAAAGATAATAAATGTCTACCAATCTTGTAGTGTATTTTTTGTCTTAAGCTTGTATCTTTGCGATTGATGATTCCTTTTTTAGATCTACACACTCACAAAACCAAAGTAATGCAAGGCACTTTTGCCATTCAAAGTCTAGCAATAAGCGAGGCGATATTTCTGGCAATGCCCAAAACCAAGCCCATCTCAATTGGAATTCATCCTTGGTTCAGCAAAGCTGACGAGTTTGAAAAAAACATAAAATACCTAAACGTTTTGGCTAGGCAGAATAACGTAATGTGTATCGGGGAATGTGGCTTAGATAGATTAAAAGGGGAAAATATCTCTTTTCAAACACAAGTTTTTGATGCGCAAGTTATTCTTGCCGAAGAGTTAGGCAAGCCAGTAATAGTCCATTGCGTTAAAGCTTTTGATGAAATAATTGCCGTAAAAAAGCGTTTGAAACCCACGGCTCCTCTAATTATCCATGGCTTCAATAAAAATCAACAATTAGGGCATCAATTAATGCAGCAAGGCTTTTATCTATCTTTTGGATCGGCAGTTTTAAGCCGACCAAGTGTCGCTGCGTTCATCTCAACGCTGGATGCACCTTTTTTCTTAGAAACTGATGATGACGAGGTATCTATAGAAAAGATCTATCAAAAAGTTGCAGAAATTAGAAAAATAACGGTAGAAGAACTGAAAGATATTATTTTTGCAAACTGGAAAAAAGTTGGACTGCAACCCTAAGCGGATGCAATGTTCTTCCATGATTAATTTTTAAAGATAAAATGTCTGATTTAGCTTGGTTATCGCGTTCCGTACTTTTAGTTGGCAATGAGGGAATTGATTTGTTGCAGCAAAAGCATGTTTTGGTTATCGGTTTGGGTGGTGTAGGGTCGTTCGCGGCCGAATTTATTTGTCGCAGTGGTGTGGGCGAAATGACTATCGTTGACGGTGATGTGGTAGACCCTAGCAATAGAAACAGACAGCTTCCTGCACTCGCTACAAACCATGGCGTAAGCAAAGCTAAAATCATGCAGGAACGTTTATTGGCAATAAACCCAGAGCTAAAGTTACATGTAATCGAAGACTTTTTAACGCCAGAAAGATGTCGTGAGATTTTAACCAACCATTTCGATTATGTAATGGATTGCATCGACAGCATTACACCCAAAATTACGTTATTATCTACGGCACTGCAATTTAATTTGCCAATTGTAAGTTCAATGGGTGCGGGTGGTAAGCTCGATCCTACTAGGCTGCGGACCACTTATCTCTCAGATACCTATCAATGCGTTTTTGCCAGTTACGTGCGTAAAAGGTTAAAAAGGCTAGCAAATGCAAGTAAAATTAAAGCGGTGTACTCTACTGAGCAAGTGGATAAAAAGTCCTTAATCATGACAGACGGTTCCAATTTTAAGCGTTCTGCTTACGGTACAATATCTTATTTGCCAGCTGCATTTGGTGGAGTTTGTGCTTCGGTGGTAATTAGAGATTTACTTGGGTTGAAGATAGAGATGGAGAAGCGACCAGATCGTATTGGGAAGAAAAATCTCGAGAAAATTAAGAAGAAGGCAGAAGATAAAGCAAAACGGAAGCTGAGCTTAAGTACTGAATAGTTTTCAATAAAGCTTGAGTGATTAGGTAAGTTTGGTTAACTTCACATCATGTCCATCAAGCCCCTTAAAATACTACAAGCTTCTGCTGGTTCTGGCAAAACCTTCAGTCTGGCAGCGCATTATCTTACGCTTTTATTTAGTGGCGATAATAAGTATCGCGAAATTTTGGCGGTAACCTTTACCAATAAGGCAACTGAAGAGATGAAGTCGCGTATTTTAGAGGTGCTAAAAGGATTTGCGCAAGGCGACACGGCCAAGAAAATTGAAGATTACCGACAAATTGTATTAGCGGCACATCCAGGCCTAACCAATGATTTGTTGCGCCAAAAGGCGGATAAGGTTTATCGTAAAATATTGCACGATTACAGTCGCTTTGCGGTAAGTACCATTGATGGCTTTGTACAAAAAGTAATTAGAGGATTTGCTTTTGAATTGGGACTAAGCGCCGATTATACCTTGGAGATGAACCAAGACAAGGTGAAAGATGAGTTAGTGCAGAAATTGGATGACAGCCTAACTAAAAACCAAAAACTGCTGCAATGGATCATCGATTTAGCGTTAGAGCGTATTAACGATAATAAAAGTTGGAACTACAAATCTGAACTCCTTAATCTAATATCGGAAGTTTTCAAAGACAGCTATGAGCTTTTTGAGGCATCATTAGCTAAGCTGGGCGTAGATAATCTAGATGATTTGTTTAAGCACTATGTAGATATCACAAAGGCCGAAATCAATAGTTTTCAAGAACAAATTGTAACCCTTGCCCAACAGGCATTGGACATTTACAACGCAAGCGGAATAAACGCCGATGAGCTAAAAGGCAAGTCCAGAAATCCGCTGGTGCGCTTACAATTTATAGCCAATGGCGATTTGACTAAGCTGGAAAATATTTTTAAACTGATTGACGAACCCGAAGAGTGGTTCCAAAAAAATGTAGACAATCCCGGCTTATACTCAGCTTTAAATCCATTATTAGTAAAAATAAAAGAAACTTATCAGGATAAATTGCCTGACTATAGTTTGGCCATCGCTTTTAATAAAAACTTGTACTATTTGCGTTTAATGCAAGAGGTAGCGATGTTGCTCAACGAATATCGCAATGAGAATGATAATTTGTTAATCAGTGATGCGCAAAAATTAATTACAGGAATTACCGATGATGCTGGTGAAAATCCATCCTTTATTTGGGAGAAGGTAGGCAGCAAATATCGTAATTTCTTGTTCGATGAGTTTCAAGATACCTCATCAAACCAATGGAAAAGTTTTCGTTCTATCATCTCCAACGCCGTTGCGGCACCAAGTAATACACACATCGATAATTTAATTGTAGGCGATACAAAGCAATCTATTTACCGTTGGCGTAATGGCGATTGGAATATTTTGCATCGGCAAGCTAAGCACGAAGTTGGCCCATTGAACGTGTTAGACGATAACTTGGAAGAGAATTATCGAAGTACAGCAAATATCATCATTTTCAATAATTATTTGTACAGATCGTTACCGCAATTACTGCAGCAAAATCTTAACGAAACTGTCGCCGCAAAATCCGATGAGTTACTCAATTGGTGGGACGAGCAAGGTTTTAGTAACATCGTAACTTCCGTTTATGCTAACGCTTTTCAAAAGCATTCGCCTTTTACTAAATCTGGGGGCACCATAAAAGTAAAACGTTTTGGCAAAGCCGATGCCGGCGATGACGTTGATCGTTTTTCGGAGACTTCATTTAGGGAAGTCGCCTTGCAAGATACTATCAAGGAAATTATTGCCCTAAAAACAGATAAAGGATATGCGGCGAAAGATATCGCAATTTTAGTACGAGGCAACGCCGACGCCAAACTTTGCGTTACACGTTTAATGGAGGCAGAAATACCAGTGCTTTCTGGCGAAGCTTTAATGATTGCTAATAACAGCGCCATTCAATTGATTATAAACACGCTGAAGGTTTTGGTGGGTTTAGAAACGCAAACTGCGTTATACAAAGCTAATTGTATTGCTTTATATCATCGTACTCATAAAAAGAAGATTGACCCTACGGTTTATATGGGGTTATCTCAAAAATCATTAACAGATTTAGCTGGCGTTTTACCTGCATCGCTTTGCGCAAATTGGCAAACTTGGATGCAATTGCCTCTGGTAGAACTGGTAGAGAATTTGATTGAAGCCTACAAAATTGGCAAATTAAAACAAAACATAGCTTATTTATTAGCTTTTAGAGATTTAATAGCTAACGCAACGCGGATGGGCGAAAAAGGTGTGGTCAGTTTTTTAACCTGGTGGGAAGAAGATGGCGTGCAAAAATCATTACCCTCGCCAGATGAGGCCGACGCTGTACAAGTCATAACCATTCACAAATCAAAGGGTTTGGCATTTAGGGCGGTTTTTGTGCCTTTCTGTTTATGGGATTTAAAAACTAAAGCCAATTCTATTTTTTGGGTGCCAGCGGTTGAAACCGCCTACCACGAGTTAGGTAGAATTCCCCTGAAATTCGCAGAAGATTTGAGCAATTCAAGCGTAGCCAAATCGTATTTTAAGGAAGTATTAGACAGTACACTCGACAACCTGAATATGATGTATGTGGCAACTACACGTGCTAAAGATTATTTGTATTTGGCGGCGATGGAAAAAAAAGAGTTTAAGCTAAACAATATTGGCGACGCCTTAACTGAGGTTGTCGCTGGTTTGGCGACTGATTTTACTGAAACCAATACTTATGAATTGATTGAAGATATTATCGAAGCGACGAGCGAAAATACCACACAACAATTACTAATGGACCACTACCCCACCACCAATCGATTGTCGGCATTATACGTGCCCTCGCAAGAGAAACATTTGCAACACGTACTAAATATTGAGCAATCGGGGCGTTTAGGTTCAATTAAACACGAGGTTTTAGCCAATGCAACGAGCGAAGAAGAAGTTGCTGATTGTTTGGAAGAAATGCTACTAGCCGGAACTATTGCAGAAAACGAGATTGAAGGTTTGCAAAGCGAAGTGATGGAGGTTTTAAATCATCCGGAACTGAAGGCTATTTTAACGGACGCTACAGAAAGTTTAACAGAGAAAAATATTGTTGATGCTGAGGGGAAACTACATCGACCAGATTGTGTATTGCTTAGCCCGGCGGGTGTAATAATTTTAGATTACAAATTTACTTTAGAGCAAAGCGATAGCCATATCCAACAGGTGTTAAATTATAAAACCTTGCTACAGCAAATGGGTTATCAGCAAATTAAAACCTATTTGTTTTACGCAGCCAAAAAGCAATTAAAGTTGGTATAGGTAATAATTTTTAAATTTTAAGCTGTTTGATATTCAAATCGTCACTCGTTAATCAAAAATCGCAAGTTAAATGAACCCATTTTTAAAAGATGTTGCTCAAGATTTAGTCACTAAATACGGTGACGATTTACAGCATTGTGCAATAGTCTTCAATAACAACCGACCAGCTACTTATTTACGTAAATATTTAGCTGACATCATACAGCGACCGTTTTTTAGCCCCTCTATTTACACCATTCAACAGTTTTTTGCTGGAAGTGTAAAAGAAAAAGCAGCAGATTTTTATTTGCAGTTTTTTACGTTGTTGCGCATCTACAATGAATTGTTGCACGAAGAGGGCTTACCGGTGTTACGAACGGCTAAGTTTTTTCCTTTGGCTAAAATTATTTTAAGTGATTTTGCACAAATTGATAATGATTTGGTGGATGCCGATAAGCTGTACCAAGAGATGGAAGATGTGTCGCAAATTAATCTAGAATTTAACTATCTCACACCAGAGCAGTACGAATTTTTAGCCCAATTTTGGCAATCGTATAGCGAAGGCAAGCACAAGAAACAGCAAGAGCTTTTCATTAAAATGTGGCGTCGAATGCCAAAGCTATATCATCGTTTTCACGCAGCTTTAAAACAACAGAATTACATGACCAACGGGCAGGTTTATCGAGGATTAGCTGCTGCTGATTTAGTCCAATTAGAATTTATCAAATCCTTTGATAAAGGCAAGATTATTTTTGTTGGTTTTAATGCTTTAACCAAAGCAGAGGCGAGTGTGTTCACCAAATTGCAAGAAGCAGGTAAAGCACAATTTTACTTCGATACTGATATTTATTATGTAGAAGATGAATTGCAAGAAGCAGGTTTATTTTTACGAAAAAACTTGCGTCAGCTTGGCTTAAAGAATGTTTTCGAAAATCACGGTAGTTCATTTAGTAGTGAGCCGCATCACGTAAACGTGTTTAAAGTGCAAGGACAAAGCGCACAGGCTAAAATTTTAAATCACTTAATTGATACTAACGACGCGAAAGAGGAAGTTGGCACTACTGCAGTAATTTTAGCTGATGAAAGTTTGCTGATGCCAGCTTTGCAAACCATTCACAATGATATCGATTTGAACGTAACAATGGGATTTGCCTTGTCGAGCTCTACCGTGTACGGTTTGGCCGATCTATGGCTTAACACTCAAATGGAGCTCAATACAAATGGCAGCGTGAGTTATCAATCGCTAGAAGCTTTCATTACCCATCCGCTCACAGGATTGTCGGTAAAGATGAAGAATAACGTGCAACAAGCTTTGCTAAATGATAATGTGGTTAACGTAGACCAGCAGCGCTTGTTAAAACAAGGCGGTATTTTCGAAACATTTTATGCAAAAATAGATAAAGGAGAACTTTTGGTTGCTGAACTGCTAAAAGTTTTGAGGAGTTTGCTATCGCGATTATCTAGTAGCAAACAGCTAAAAAAAATTGACGCAGATTTGTTTGTAAAAACTATTGAAGAGCTCACACGGTTGAACGACACCATCAAAGATTTTGTAAAAGATGAAGAGTTAGGTTTTGTGGTGCAGTTAATCCAAAAAGCATTACAAGGTGTAGCTGTGCCGCTAAGTGGCGATCCTTTAAAAGGCGTCCAATTAATGGGTTTGCTTGAAAGCAGAAATCTGAATTTCGATAAAGTAATCTTTTTAGGTTTTAACGAAGGTATCATTCCAAAAACGTCAATTGGTAACAGTTTTATACCAGATAATGTGCGCAGAGCCTATGGATTGCCTGTTTTGGAGAATTTGGATGCCATTTCTGCTTATATGGTTTGTCGTCTATTGCAAAAGGCAAAAGATATAAGTTTTGTCTATAATAGTTTGGTGAGTGATACAAGTACTGGAGAGGTTTCGAGAATTTTGAGACAACTAGAGTATGAAAGCAATTTCAAATTTAGTTATCAAAGTTTGGAAGTAGTGGTAGAAACTGAACACCAAGAAATACTCAGGGTACCGAAAGACAATCATCAAATCAAGAAGGTGCTGGCTAAATATTTGGCTGGACAAAAATATCTGTCGCCTTCTGCGTTAACAATGTATATTTCAAATCCAATAGATTTTTATTTTCGCTACGTAGCCGAAATTAAGGAACCAGAAGAGGTTAGTGCGGTAGTAGAAGCCAACCAAATTGGAACCATTTTACACGCTACGCTAGAACATTTTTACGAGCCCGAGATAGGAAAAGAACTTACTGCTGAGATCATCAGGCTGAAAAGAAAATCTCTAAAACAACTCATAGACAATGCGTTTTCCGAAGTGATGAGGATAAAACGCGAAGGTTTTGAGTATGAGGGTATGCAAAAAGTAATTTTAGCAATTGTAGAAGCTTACGCAGATATCATTTTAAAACGAGATGAGGCAGACGCTCCTTTCAGGATTTTATCCTTAGAAGAAAAAATTACCACGCCACTAACTTTTGAATTAAACGGCAAGAAAGAACAAATTATCCTTTATGGCTTAATTGATAGAGTGGACGAACGCAATGGTGTAGTTCGGATTGTTGATTATAAAACCGGCGCCGACAAACTTAATTACTCGAATATTGAAGCGTTGTTTGACACTAACGGAAAGAAAATTAACAAGGCTCTTATTCAAACCTTAATCTACACTTACGCCTACGAGCAACAATCTGGACGAGTTGGCGTAGAACCAAATTTATTTGTCGTAAAAACAATGAATGACGGAAAAGTGCATTTTAACGCCGGAAAGTTAACACTAAAAGACGAAGCGTTAATAGCAGTTAAACCAGAATTTTTAGCGGCTTTACAGCTCAAAATTGCAGAGCTTTTTGATGTGAATATTCCATTTTATGCTACGCAAGAGCCTGGTAATTATGTGTATTCGAAGTATAAAACACTTTTCGGTGTGAGTTAATTTTTGTAGTTTAGTAAATGCTAAACACAACCTTTTTGCCCTTCCCAACTTTAAAAACCGAGCGCTTGTTGTTGCGTTCGGCAGAAAGTAACGATGCTGCGCAACTGTTGGATTTGCGAAAAAGCGAGTTGGCTATGCGTTATATTCCAAGGCCACGGGCGCAAAGTTTAGCAGATATTGATGCTTTATTGGAAGTATTGGCTAATGGAGCGGCAGATGGTAAAGCCATTAATTGGGGCATTTGCACAATTTCCCGGCCTAAACTAATCATCGGGATGATTGGCTTTGTAAGCTTCTGTCACCACAGGAAAGTTGCTGAAATTGGCTATATGCTACATCCCAACTATTGGGGAAAAGGCTACATAATGGAAGCAATTGTAGAAATTGAGCGTTATGGTTTTAACGAAATAAATTTGAGCGCTATTGAGGCTAAAATAGATCCTCGAAACGAAAACTCCAAGAAGATCCTGCTTAGAAACAGCTATTTGTTTGATCGGTTTGTGCAAAAAGAAATGGAATTTCAGGGCGAAGAACTCAATACAGAATACTATATCAAATACAAATAACATCAATTATGTTAAAAACGGCTGTGCCAATTCTTGCATCATTAAATGCAGATGAGACTATAGAATTTTACACCAAAAAACTAAGTTTTACCTTTCACAACAACTGGGATGGCTATTTAATCTTTAGCAGAGATGATATTCAAATTCATTTATGGCCTACGGTAGATGAGGGTATACCAAAAAATACAGGCTGTTATGTTAATGTAACCGCTGTTGATGAGCTCTATGCAGAATTTCTTCCGCTAGGCGTTGTGCATCCCAATGGGAAATTGAAAAATATGGCTTGGCAAATGCGGCAGTTTTCTATATTAGATAACAGCGGTAATATTATCCACTTCGGGCAAGATATCTCCCATAAAAAATAGGTTTTTTGCGAATAAATTTCGGCACAACATTATTTGACGATATATTATGTCGTTGTATCACTAATTGTTAATAATACAATAAGGTGCATTTTAATCCTTTGCATAGCAACAAACTAATAATTATATTTGCGTTCGTTAATTTTCAACAGAACAATGAGAGAAATCCAATTTAGAGAAGCATTACGCGAAGCATTGAGCGAAGAAATGCGCAAAGACGAAAACATCTTTATGATGGGTGAGGAAGTTGCGCAATACAATGGTGCCTATAAAGTAAGTCAAGGTATGTTAGATGAGTTTGGCGACAAACGTATCATCGATACCCCAATTGCCGAGCTCGGTTTTGCAGGTATCGGAATTGGAGCTGCAATGAACGGTTTAAAACCAATTGTAGAGTTTATGACTTTCAACTTCTCATTAGTTGCTATAGATCAAATCATTAACTCGGCGGCAAAAATGTTGTCAATGAGTGGTGGTCAGTTCTCAGTGCCAATTGTTTTCCGTGGCCCAACTGGTAATGCGGGTCAATTAGGTGCGCAGCACTCACAAAACTTCGAGAACTGGTATGCAAACTGCCCAGGTTTAAAAGTGGTAATTCCTGCAACACCTTATGATGCTAAAGGTTTATTAAAACAAGCTATCTTAGATCCAGATCCAGTAATTTTTATGGAATCTGAAGTAATGTACGGCGATAAAGGCGATGTGCCAGCTGAAGAATATTACTTAGAAATAGGTAAAGCAAACGTAGTTAAAGAAGGTACAGATGTAACCATTGTAACTTTCGGTAAAATGTTAACGCGTGTTGTAAATCCAGCGGTAGAAGAATTAACTAAAGAAGGTATCAACGTTGAGGTAATTGATTTACGTACTGTACGTCCTATCGATTATGCAACCATCATCAACTCTGTTAAAAAAACTAACCGTTTAGTAATTGTTGAAGAAGCTTGGCCATTAGCGTCTATCTCTTCAGAGATTACTTTCAACGTTCAAAAAAATGCGTTCGATCACTTAGATGCGCCAATTTTACGTATCACATGTGCCGATGTGCCACTTCCTTACGCACCAACTTTAATTGCTGCAAGTTTACCAAATGCAGAAAAAGTTATCAAAGCGGTTAAAGAAGTTATGTACGTTAACAAATAACAAAATCTGTCGAAACCTGGTTTTAACTGGCTAGGTTTTATTATAGTAAATCCCGTTCTATTGCAGAGCGGGATTTTTTATTTCAAGAAAATTTCTGCCGCTACTACTATTTCCTTCAGTCCCGCTTTTTGTTTCAATCTTTTTGTGCCACCTCACTGCAAATACAAACTTCAGTTTCTACAGCAAAAAGTATTTTCACTTCAATCGGGTTTAAATCACTCAAAATTGTACAAAAACGTTAAATTGCCAATGTAAAAAGCCTATTATGGAGTTCAACGACGTTAAAATATCTCGCAAAAAGCCAATTTTTCCGGTGAGTGAAAACTTGCACAAATACCTACGCACCTATCAGCGTGATGCACGTTTACCTATCAAGTACGATGATTTGCGAAATTTTACCGAAAGCTTCCCAATTATGGATAAGGATGGCAAGGATACGCTCTGGGAAAGTCCAATCTATCCGCAAAGTGAAATGGAGAATATTCACAACGGATTGAAGGTAATTTACGCCAAATTAAAGGCTTCGGGCAATCTTCGTATAGTTCAACATAAATATATCGATAGAATTGATTATTGTACATTTGGCAACACGCATCCATTCAGAATACGGATTGTTAATCGTTTAAATGATGTATACGATTACTTCTATGTAAAAAAAGCAGACGCTTCTCGTATTTATGGTTTAGAATTAGAAGAAATATTATCGCCTAACCAAGTTAATTATCTAGTGGATGAAGACACAATGATTGAGGAGCATATTGTAGGTATCCCTGGAGATGTTTTTAATAAAGGAAAACTCCATCAAAACGATTTTAATCCTACTCGTATTGCCAAAGAATTTGTAAAGTTTAACGAGCGTTGTTTGGTTACCTTATTGGGCGATATGCGGGCCTACAATTTTGTGGTGCAAGCCACACCAGATTTTGACGATATACAATTTCGCATCAGGGCTATAGATTTCGATCAACAATTTTACGAAGGAAACATCAAAGTGTATATGCCTCAGTTTTTTAAAGAGAATTTTCCTATGGTTAAGCTTTGTATGGATCATTTAACCGAAAAAACAGTGATACAGTATAAGCAGGAAGAACTTTCGTCTATCGTGCATCGTGTGCGTTCGGAGCGTCATCGGCTAAAAGATTTGCGAGATGTATCTAGGCTCGAAGCTTTGACTACAGCAGAAAATATCATCAAATTAAAAGAAAGTATGGCTGAATATTTTGAAGAGCCCAAGTATTTGGAATGTGGAAATATGACGGATATTATTGAACTCAACCTCAAAAATATCATTAGGCAGGTGAAACTGTAAATCATCCCGAGCCTTTTAAGCATAATAAGCTTAGGCTCAGGATGACAGAATATTTAGGCGTGCTGTCCTTCGTGTACGCCTTCAGCAAATTCTTCTACCATTTTCTCGTTAAATGCCGGTAAATCTTCCGGACTGCGGCTGGTCACTAAACCTTGGTCTACCACAACTTCTTCATCTACCCAATTCGCTCCCGCGTTCACTAAATCCAGTTTGATGGAGGAATAAGATGTCATTTTCCTCCCGCCTACAACTTCAGCATTGATTAGCGTTTGTGGACCGTGGCAAATGGCTGCTACGGGTTTCCCTTTTTCGAAAAAACTTTTCACAAAATTTACTGCACCTTCGTGTCCTCTCAACGCATCTGGATTGATTACGCCGCCAGGCAATAGCAAACCGTCAAAATCGTTCACATTCACTTCTTCAACAGCATTGTCAACCTTAATCTCTTTGCTCCATTCGTGATCTTTCATCCCTTTAATCATTCCTGTTTTGGTGGAAATTATTCTCACGTTTGCACCTTCGTCTT
Source organism: Pedobacter sp. (assembly GCA_045629525.1). Taxonomy (GTDB): domain Bacteria; phylum Bacteroidota; class Bacteroidia; order Sphingobacteriales; family Sphingobacteriaceae; genus Pedobacter. The sequence goes on along the minus strand of JAZQRH010000019.1, from coordinate 145,241 downwards.
TCAATCTTTGTAGCGGCTCAAATAATTCTGACTCCTCAAAACCACTTTCTGATAAAATTGCGATGTTTTTATTGCTTAATTTTCCCATAACTCATCATTTTACTTTATTAATGATAGTTATACCATTATACTGACATAATTGTTTTGTAGAAAAATAAATCAGGTAATTTCCGTAATTATTTCAACTCCACCAGGTAACTGCTAACTTGCTTGTACGATCTATCTTGGATCACAATGCAATATCGACCAGGCTTCAAATACAAGGGAGCTTTACGGCCGGCTGTAATTTCAACAAGATCTGCAGGCACTCCTGTTGTTATATCTTCATTTGCTCTGAAAGCTAGCGCAAGTACGGGTAGCTTAAAGTTCTGGGTATTAACCACTACAGGCTTTCTACCTTTTGTGATCCAACCGGGTCTGTTGTTAAGGTACTGCGTCATTGGGTGAATTACCACAATATCCGTTTGATTAGGTTTTCTTGCGCCTGCAAAAACTGCTCCTTTTGGGTCTAGCAATACTATAGGCTTATCTGAAGTGTTTAAGTTCACAAAAAGGGGACTGTAGTCACTTTCTCCTCTTTCGGTATACAGTTCTTGGTCAATGGTAAAAGGATCGATATTAAGATATTCTTTAACTCTTCCAGCCATCGCTTTTTCCCAAAGGGGATAATCATTTTCGAATACGTGAGAAAACCCACAATGTACTAGAAGCTTCCCTTTGGGATGATTTCTAACAAATCGTTCTATGTTTTTTGCTTGTTCTATTTCTCGCTCTTTTCCGTTTGCCCCGTTGCTGGCCTCGTAGCCAAAAATTTTAAAGCCTAGCTTCAGCGCTTCGGCAATGAGGTTGCCAAAGGCTGGCTCCTTGGTGTAATATCCACTTTGTTGGGTGGCATATTTTCGTTCATTAATAGCACTGTCGGCAAGGGCTTCTAATCCTAAATAGCGATATCCGTTGTCGTATAAATCGCTTAGTAAGGAAGCTGTAAAAACCCGATGCATAGGATTGTGGTGGGCTTCATTAATGATGATAATTTCTTCTTTTTTAGCACGTTCGATAATATAGGCTTTAGCATCTATTTTTTTGCTTTGCTCATAAAACAAGCTGTCTAGTTTTTCACGAGGGGGCTTACGAGCTCCATTTTTCAGCCAAACCGCCAATGCGTCTTCGTGGTAGCCATTAAATGATAAGACTGTGGCCCCCATTTGGTATCGCCAAGCTGTGGTGTCAGTTTCAATATTCTTAAAAACATCTTGAGAGAATTGGTAATTAGGCTTCTTTTGTTGTCCCTGGATTAAGCTGGGAACCAAAAGCAGCGCAATAAATATTAGTTTTTTCATCATTTAATGTTTAAGGATTTGCCGAACGTAAAAGCAAAATACACAAAAAAGATGTAAAACTAAAAACTTAGTTGTATGCTAGTCGTTTGTTCTTCGATGCCTCAAGAAGTAAAAAGAAAGATTAAAAGCAATTACGATGTGATTAATAATATTGTTAACCAGCCCATAATAGTGTGAAAATATTTTAAACCGTTCTTTGAGGCTTTCGCAATGTTTTTGTTTGCTCATACCACCGACTAGGTATTTAGCAACATATAAACGGGTATTAACAATTTTGGTAGATTTTTTGGCAATTTTGATGATCCAATCAATATCTGCGCTGTATTTATACTTTAGATCGTAAGATTCAGTTAGGCTGCGTTTAATGTAGATGGCTTGGTGAGAAATATTCATTCCATACTTAAAACTACGCCAATCAAAGGTTTCGGGAGCTTTATGTCTGCGTTGACCTAAGCTCTGCCAGTTTTCATCGAACATTTCAGTTTCTCCGTAGTAGATATCAGCGTTTGGAGCTGTAGAAAAAATTTTCTCTACCGTAGTGTTTTCGTAAATTTCATCACCAGAATTCATAAACAGTACATACTCACCAGTTGCAACAGCTAAGCCTTTGTTCATTGCATCGTAAATTCCTTTATCTTTTTCAGATATCAGGTTTGCTATGCGATTATTGTATTTTTTAATGATGTCTAAGGTGCCATCCGTTGATGCGCCGTCTATCACAATGTATTCGATATTAATGTAAGTTTGATTGAGTATTGAAAGCATAGTGCGTTCAATATCTTTCACATTATTGTATACGATAGTAATGACTGATAATTTTGGATGCATTTTATTTATGTTATGCCATTATTTAGGCATTTCATCTAATAATTTTAAATAGAGTTCTGTATGTTGTTCCGCAATAACTGATGGAGCAAAGGTAGTTAAAACTGTTCGTCTAGCTTCCTTCTGTAGATCTTCTTTCTTATCGTGAAAATAAAGCCACTCAATACCGTCGGCCAAGTCGTTTGCATCTTTGTATTTAGCTAGGTAGCCGTTTTGCAAATGTTTTACCATATCGGGTATGCCACCAGTTGTAAATGCTACCACGGGCGTTGCACAGGCTAAACTTTCCATAACAGTATTAGGTAGATTGTCTTCTAGGGAAGGCGTTACAAAGGCATCGGCTGCCGCATAACATTTGGCTAAATGCTCGTCTTTATTAATAGTGCCTAAAAATGTGGTTTTAAATGGAAATTCTGGCATATTCTTTTCATCCTTATTACCGAAAATAACCAATTCAATGTTGCTGTTGTCTATTTCTGGTCTGCGAGAGAGTTCAAAAAGCGCATCAATTAAATACTGGGTTCCCTTATGTTTATCGTTTTTAGATGGCATAAAGCCGCTCATAATTACAAACTTTTCAGGCGCAATCTTTAGAACTTTTTTGGCTTCAGCTTTTACATAAGGCTTAAAAATATCAACCTCTATGGTGTTTGGTATCACCGAAGTATATCTTAAACCAAGCAAACTGCTTTCTTTTACAGACTTTGCCATCCAATGGCTTGGAGCAACGATATGGAAGTTTAATTCTGAGTAAGCTTTCTGTTTTCTTAACCAAGTTTTGTGAGAAATATCATTAGGTCCGCTGAAATTTAACAAGGGGCAATTGCCGCATTGCCGATGAAAGTTCTCGCAAGCGTAGCGCACATGACAGCCACCTGTAAAAGCATTGCTATCGTGGAAAGTCCACACAATGGGTTTCTCCAGGCGGTCAAGCTCAGCTAATAATTTGGGTGTTAAAAAACCATGGTTTACCCAATGTATATGTATAACATCAGCCTCTTGTACAAGCTTATTTTTAATGATGCTTTTCCCAAACCACTGTAAAGAAAATGGGGTTTTTAGCGCCCTGGTAAAGGCTTTTGCCAAATACCGCTCGGCCATGATATTCATTACAGCCTTTACTTTAGCAAAGGGACGCTTACTTAAGTTATTGATTTTTGGACTGTGGCCGAACTGAAAATACACCAAAACATCAGACGTTATCCCGTTATCGTTTAAGGCATTGCTCAAGCGAAGGCTGGCTCTACCAGCGCCGCCATTTCCATCGTAAGTGTTTAGGTGTAGTACTTTCAAAGCAACCAAAAATACGTTATATTGTTAAGGTTTCTAATGCGATTAGAAAAAAAGCGTTCTAAGACGTAAAACGCAAGAATAATGTAATTAAATACTTCAACCAAATGAAAAATTTACTCACAGATAGAGATTTTTGGGTAAAATATTGGGAAAGCAAGACAGATCTTTCTGTACATATTCCTAAAAACTACCCGTTTTACAATGAATTGAAAGCACTAGTCGAAACCGAGCATGTAAAGTCAGCAATTGAGTTAGGGGGGTTTCCTGGCTATTATGCAGTGTTACTGAAGAAATACTTTCAATTGGAGGTCACCTTATTGGATTATTTTATTCATCAGCCAATTACAAACGAACTTTTGGCAGTGAATGGTTTAGTAGAAAAGGATGTTGCGGTGATCGAAACCGATCTTTTCAATTATCAGCCAGAAAATAGCTATGATCTGGTGCTGAGCTGCGGTTTGATTGAACATTTTAACGATACTGCAGATATCATTAATCGCCATATTGCATTTTTAAAGCCTGGAGGAAGTTTATTTATCACCATCCCAAATTTTAGAGGCGTAAATGGATGGTTCCAAAAAACCTTCGACAGAGGAAACTACGATAAACATAATTTAAATTGCATGGATCCAGCTTTGCTGAAAAATATTGTGGAGCAGGCTGGCCTAAAAGTTAGCAAGGCGAGTTATCACGGCAGGTTCAGTATCTGGCTAGAGAAAGAAAATCAATTGTCTTTAGGAGTAAGGTTATTTAAAAAGGTGTGTTGGTTATTTGGGAAAGTGCTTACCAAGCTTATTCCTTTCGAATCGAAGCAGCTTTCTCCCTATATTATTATTGTAGCAAAAAAGAATATTAAATAGCAAGCGATGAGTATCAGTTGGGGCTACTCGCCCAAAATTGAGAAGTTTATACCCTTGGCGGACTTCCCTGCCGATAGGTATTTAATTATTGTTCGACAAGCGATCGAAAATTTGGGTTGGGACTTGAGCCACATTTCAGCCTCCGGTATTATTGCCTACACACCTTTGTCTCTGCAATCTTATAGCGAAGAAATTTCGGTAAGAATTGTGAACAATTTCGCTGTGGTTAAAAGCGAATGCGTGGGTATTCAGTTGTTTTTTAATGACTACGGCAAAAATGATGCGAACCTTGAAAAGCTTTTTCACGAATTCGATTACGTACAATATCACCTGCAAAACGAGTGGGATCAGCAGGTTCAAGCTTTTCATGATTTTGCTGCTACACAAGATGATCAGTATTTTGAGAAGGCGCCGCTCGCGGTAAAAAATAGAATAAAGAATGTTCTTCAACTTTTTTGGCCTCAAAAGGGATATACGGTTACGCCTATTTTAGTTCTTTTAAACATCTGTTGTTTTTTAGGCATGCTGTTTTTGATGTTGCTAATGAGCCTCATCTTAGCGTCCAAATTACAGGGCTTCCAGCCGTTGCACGATGTACTAGATCGCCTAGGGGTGCTCAACCGTAAATTGGTGCTAGACGGCGAATATTGGAGATTGATTAGCTACCAGTTTTTGCATACATCGACGAGACATCTATTTGGCAACATGTACGCATTGATATACATCGGTTTAATTTTAGAGAATAAAATAGGATGGAAAAAATTCTTGATTTTTTATCTCGCTAGTGGAGTGTTTGGAGGTTTGGCCAGTGTCGCCTATCATCAGGAGGTTAGTACTGTTTGGGCATCTGGAGCAATTACGGGTTTGTTTGGAGCCTTAATCGCGTTGTTAATCCTAAAATCTTTTGAACGTAGTGCAACTAAAGCCCTACTTGTAAGTACAGTGTTAGTGGTGGCGCTTATGCTTTTAAACGGCACGGGCAAAGGTATCAATAACATTTGCCATATAGGAGGCCTAACTGGAGGCTTTGTAAATAACCTATTTGCTAACTTTTAAATATAGTAGTGCAGAGAAAGAGCGCAAAGTTCGAGCAATCCAGTACTCGGCAGCTGGTGCCTTGATTTTAGTAGTTGCGGTACTTGTTATCCGGTTTACGCCCAACTATCAACATCAAGAATTCTTAAAACTCAAAGATGATTTCAACAAGAATATGCATGCCTTTAGTAAGATATTTATGCTCCGAAATGATTGGGCCAAGGAGCCAAAGCGAGAATATGTCCAGACCAATATATTCATGTTAACAAATCGTAATTTATTGTTAGTGAGGTAAATGTCTGTTCTAAACCTAAATGATTATTATAGTCTGGATAGAAGTCTGAAGACCAAATTAGCACATCAAGCAGATACCGCCGTGCGTCTAATTTTAAAAAGCATTGAAGTCGAAAATGAATTTAATGATCAAGTGGTTAAAAAGGTTATAAATCTCCAAAAAACGCAGATTGAGTTTCGAGACAGTCTCCGCAAGAAAAACAATCCGCGTTAAATAATTTTATTCTTTTAAATACAGACCGATTTCGCTTAGCGTGAGTGCAACCGGACTTTTAGTTATATTAATTCTAACCTGTTTTGTTGTGATAGCTTGCTCCAGTTTAATTAGTCTTTTAGCACCAATGCTTTCTCCCTCATTTATCGTCCGCCATTTTCCGCCTATAAATGCTTCAACATTAAATTGCGCTATTCTTTGTCCCAATGGGATGTACTCTTGCAAACTAATAATATTGAAAGTAACTGGAGTTTTAAAATTTAGATTGATAGAGGCTTGTGTGACATTGTTTGCTGTAGCCCAATAGGTTTTAATATCTCCATCGGATAAGTATTTAGTGCTAAACTTTAAATCTCGAACGTTGCTAGCTTTTATGCTTGCCTTTTGTGCCAAATTGGTGGCAAATGTTTTTTTAAGGATGGATCCAAATGTTGTTAAAGAAGTTACGTCATCTTCTCTTAGCCTACCTGAAGTATCTGGTGCTAAACCAAGATCGAGGCCGGCTCCTCGTCCTACGCTGCGAAGATATAAATCGAAAAGTGCTTCGGGTGTTTTAGGTTTTTCATTAGCGTGAAAAAACCAACCTTTGCGTAACGGAACATCGCACTCTGCAGGTATCCAGTTTTTTCCATTTCTTGTTCCTTTAGGGCTTTCTGGGTAGTTCAGCTGGCCAGGTACAGCAATATTTTTACCATCTGGCGGGCTCGGTGTAAAGGTTGCCCAACTTGTAGGCGCAGCATGGCCGTCTTCATTACCAATCCATCTTACATCTGGACCTATGTCACTAAAAATGCTTGCCATAGGTTGTAGCTTCCTAGTAATTGCCCAGGTGTTTTTCCAATCGTAATAGGTGGTGTTATCAATTGATCTTGTCTCTCTGGTGCCACCATAGTAACCGTCTCCGCCGTTCGCACCATCGTGCCAACTCATAAAAATATCGCCATAATTGGTATACAGCTCGGTAAGTTGTTGTTGGTAAATTGCCAGATACTTATCTGTTCCATAAAGTTTATGGTTTCTATCCCAAGGTGAGCAATATACCCCGAACTTTAAACCTGCTTTACGAGCGGCTGTTTCAAACTCTTTTACCATATCGGCTTTGCCGTTTTTGTATGGGCTTTTAGAAATATTGTAATCCGTTGTTTTTGTAGGCCACAAAGCGAAACCATCATGATGTTTTGCAACCAAAATAATAGCCTTTAAACCGCCTGCTTTGGCGGCATCCACAATTTGTTGTGCGCTAAAATTGCTTGGGTTAAACTTCTTCGGGTCAGCATCTCCAAACCCCCATTCCTTGTTCTCAAAGGTGGTTGGTGTAAAATGTATGAGGCCGTATAATTCTACTTCGTGCCAAGCCAATTGACGTTTCGAAGGGGTTGCTCCATAGGGAGGTGGCGCTGTTTTTTGTGCTAAGACATCAAAAAAACAACAGCAGATAAATAAAATGAGTAGGGAGGTAGATGATTTCATAGGGTAGTATTTTTAATTAAGCTTTTGTTTAAGATAACGTTTTATTCTTAACCATAACCCTCCTTTCCGTGTGGCTAGAAAATTTTTAATAGCTGTGTAGGCTTCTGGATCCTCAGCAACAGCCGTAGGAAACTCCTTAATTGGTTTAGGATTGATGATTACGTTGTAAATATCGTTGATGCCAGAATGCACCCCTGTGCCATCGTGACCAATGTTGTTTATTAGCGATTGCGATGGGTTTAAGGTTATCCCGCCGCGTAAAAATATAGAGGCGTACCATCTAATAGCCCACGAATTGTTCTTTCCATTTTTGAACTCTTTCATTTGCTTCCAAAAATTCATGGTGCCTTCAATTGCAAACTGATGACGTTTATCCTTATCAAATTGTTGGATTAAAGTTTCAATATTTGGTTCGAAATGTCTCCAAGCTCTATTCCAGGTAGCCCAACCCCAACTCGATGCTGCTCTGTAAAAAAATGTTTCAGGCAGGTTGTCGACTGTAAGTGGGTACATGTAAGCGCCAATATGCATCACCTTTTCTTCGGTTTTGTATTTTGTTAGCGCTTCATTAAAGTAAGTTAAGGTATGTGGCGAAGAGATTAAATCATCCTCGAATACAATGACATGTCCATATTCGTTATTAAGCTTCGTTACCCCGTTTATAATGGAGTTGGCCAAACCTTTATTTTTTTCGCTTTCTATAATTTTAACGGCTTTAAATCCGTCTACAGTTTTAAGATAATTACGTATTTCGTTCACTTTTTCCTCATCTTCTGCATTTTTAGCGCCATCCGAAAAAATGTACAAGCGACTTTCATCGGCCAATAGATTTTGTTGCAAATACTTAATGGTACGTTCGGTATGTTGCGGACGGTTATAAACGAATAATGCTATGGGCGCTAAATTTTGCATGGGTATAAAATGTGAAAGATACCGAGAACAGTTCTTTAATGGATAACGTTAAGTGCTTACTATATGTTTGTTATATGCCGAGGCAATTTTCGCTTTTATAGAAAACAGAAGTTGCTTTATTGTAAAATAGTCCTGGAGAGATACCCGAAAAAGAGAGCTCTTTAAATCCTCGCGTCTTTAAAAACGTGCGGGCAGTTTCATATTCAGGTCGTTCGGAGTCGTCGAGAACCAATACGCCAGTCTCAGATAGCGCCTCCACACTGTATCTGCAACAATTCACTCGATCGCGGCCATCAACAATAATTAGGTCAAATTTTTCGCCTAATAATTTTGCCTTTTGTGCGTACTCGCCGTTTGGCTGAAGCTGCGTGAAGATCATTTCGGAATTATCTGCCTTCTGTTTTACAATGTCTTTATACCAAGCTTCGTCGTGCTCTACTGATACCACTCTGCTTACGTTTTTCGCATAAAATAAGGTAGAGTTGCCAGAACCGTATTCGAAAATACTTAAATCTTTACGTAGTCGTGTTTTAATGAAATCGATAAACGAGTAAGTTACCCAAGGAATAGGTTGATTTGCTGCATCGACAGCTTGCTGGTTGTCGAAAGCGGTAAACCATCCAATAGTTGCTAGGTAGCCTTTGTGCCCGTAGGATAATAGCGCCGCTAAACGCTTAGGTTTTGACAATAATGTTGCTAATGCTTTAAGTTTGCTCAACGTTTTAATATTTTTTGAAATATACTGACCAAAAATAACGATTTCAACATCATAAATCCTTGCTTTCTAGTTTTAGGCAATAATAGTAAATAAAAAGTGGATACAAAGCACGCAATTAATGTAGCAATTGCTGCGCCTAAGCCGGTGTATTGAGGGATTAGCCAAAGATTTAACAATACATTAATGATGGCGCCCGCAAGTGTTCTGTAAAAAGAAATCCTGGTAAAACCTTCGGCAATTAAATACTGAGAACTTGCACTTCCTAAGAAAACGAAAACCCCCGACCAAATATGGATAGAAAGAATTTGTCCCGCACCTTCGTACCTATTGCCGTAAATGATATGTATAATGTCATTAGCAAATAGGCTAATGAAAATGGCCACGGGCAGACTAATGCATACCAAAAGGTCGTAGAGGTTGGTTAAGCGTTTTTCATATCTCTCAAGATCTGTTTTCCGAGCATTGATTAAGGCAGGGAATACTGATGTAACAATGGCAATTGGCATAAAGTACCATGCTTCACTTAACTTTGCGGCAGCGCTATAGACGCCTACTGTATCGCTACCAACAGGTTTTAACATCACTTGATCTATCTGCATGTAGATAGAAACCATTACTGCAGAAAGGATAAGCGGAAAGGATTGCTTGAGCAAAGAGGTAGCTCTAGACTTTTTGTATCGCCAATTAAAAATATTGCCTTTTTTCTGGTAAATAAAAACTAAGCCCAAGGCGAGTATAAAGCCATCGAAAACTAAGGCCCAAACTAAATAAATAAGCGGCAAGCCTAAACTAACCAATAAAATTTTTAATCCGGCCGACGCAATTAAACAAAGGTTCTGTACTTGTACAACGTGTTTGGAAAGTACTTGAGATTGAAAATATGAATCAATAACATTAAACGCTTTAAACATGGCTGCAAAAGCCAAGAGAGCTACCATAAGGGTTAAGGGAGCCCCGCTATCATCAAAAAAGTGATAGTAAAAAAGATATACCAGAACTGCTAATGGAATTAGCAGTATATAAACGCTTATTCGGAGCCACAGGGCAGTGCCTAATATCTCATTTTGTTGGTTAGGCTCTTGAATAATTTCTCGGATGATGAAGGTATCTAAGCCTAGAGCCCCAACCGCTGATAAAATGCCTACCAACGCGAGAATAAAACTAAGATCTCCAAAACCCGCGGGGCCTAAATATCTAGCAACTAACAAGCCCACAAAAAGGCTCAGTAGTTTACCAAACATAATCCACCCCGTATTTTTCAGGTATTTTTTTAACGCATCTTGGTCAAAACCTTTAATATGGGGAAGTTTCATTTTCGAGAAAATGAATTTATTTTAACGGAGCACCTACCGGAATAGCGCAATCATGTCCGGGTTCGCCATGCGCCGGGTTTGTTTTTTGTCCAGAAACTGCTTTTGGAGCTTCAACTTGCACCGCTGGTTGAGCAGGTGATGTTGCATTAATTGTTGCTGCTGCAGGTGGCGGCGTAGTTGTATTTACATTTTGCTTTAACGGAGCGCCAACAGGCAAAGCACAATCGTGTCCTGGTTGGCCATGCTCTGGATTTGTTAACAAATTAGCTTGTGGTTGATTAGTGCTCGTTGCCGCTGCTGGCAGGGTGCCTGTTGCTGATTCTTGTTTCTTGTCAGCGTTGTTACAAGCAGCTAAACTGAGTACTGCTAATCCGAATAAAATCCTTTTCATACTTATTGTTTTGTGGCAATATCGGTAAATTTGCTTTTTTATCCGAACTTATTTTGCACCGCTACGTAAAATTTTGATTGCCTTGGTTAAAAATGGTTAAGCAATTCTTCTAAGTGATGAATTTCTTGAGCTACATCTGCAGGCTTTTGAGCTTTTAGCGGATTGAAAAAGATGGCTTTCATGCCAAAATTTTGAGCACCATAAATATCCGCTTCAATACTGTCGCCAATCATAATGCTTTCTGGCTTCTTCGCCTGCGCTAAATTTAAAGCGTACTCAAAAATTGCCTTATCAGGTTTGTTTACACCCACATCTTCCGAAATCACTACGTTTTTAAAGTATGGGTTTAAGTTAGAAACACTCATCTTGGTAAGCGTAGCTTCTTTAAAACCATTAGAAATGATATGAAGTGTATATTTGTTTCGAAGATAAGTCAAGACTTTTTCGGCGCCATCAAATAGGTTTTTCTTAGATGGACCTAAGTTAACATACTCTTCTTCGAAATATTGGGGAATTAAATCGGGGCTCAAGCCTAAATCTAAAAACGTTCGCTTGAAACGTTGGTCTCTAAGTGTATGTTTACTGATTTTCCCGAGATGATATTCTGACCAGAGTCGATGATTGTTGGTCGTGTATGTTTTGATAAAGTGCGCTGCGGAATTGATGCCCAAATCGGCTAACTTATAACTATCGTACAATTCCAACAATGTTTCTTGAGCGTTACGGTCAAAATCCCAGATGGTATGGTCAAGATCGAAGAAGATGTGCTTAATCATAGTACAAAGGTAACAATTAAATGTAAGCGCTTACTTTGTTCTGCAGTTCTTTAACCAATTCTTCGTCCATATACTGATATTCGTCGGGAATTGACAGCACGATGATTTTTTGCCGATCAAATGTTCCATCAAAATTCTGTTCAATGATTTGGCGATGTTTTTTCTCCATTACAAAAATTATATCGGCCCAATCCAAGTGTTTTTGGTTAATTTTCACTCTTGCAGCAGGTAATGTTCCAGCCGATTTGACGTTTAGATACTGGTGTTTTCTGAAGATACTTTCTGCCGTTGGGCTTCGCCACTCGTTTCTACTGCAAACAAATAACAAGTTCATTACTGTTTACTTCCGTAGGCTAAATCTCCGGCATCGCCAAGGCCAGGCACAATGTAACTTTTACTTGTCATCTCGTTATCAATAGCACCAAGCCATAAATCAGCCTTTGGTAAATTGGCTTTTACGTGCGCTACACCTTCCGTGCTTGCAATTGCCGCTACAATATGAAGTTTTTCAATGTGATAATCCGCAATTAGCTCTTTTGCACACATGACAATACTTAAGCCTGTGGCGAGCATTGGATCGGCAAGTATCAGGGTTTTCCCTTCTAAATGCGGCGAAGAGATATGCTCCATTTGAATAACGAGATCGCCGTTTTTTTTGGTTTTACGATAAGCGGTGATAAAGGCCGATTCGGCTCTATCAAAAATGTGGAGCAAACCTTGGTGCATGGGTAAACCTGCTCTAAGTATAGTGGCAAGTACGGGTTGCTGCGCCAGTACCATGCTGTTGGCTACGCCTAACGGTGTCACTGTTTCCACTTCCACATAAGTTAAGGTTTTGCTAATTTCTAATGCAAAATACGAGCCCAAGCGCTCCAAATTGGTGCGAAAACGCATGGGGTCTTTTTGAATTTTTTCGTCTCTAAGCTCTGCAACATAGGTGCGGGCAATAGAGTTGGTTTTACTCAAATCGTATATCATAGCATAAATATACTCAAATAAAATTGGATGGTTTTAACACTTACTTGCGTGTGCAAGCATATTTTCGTATACGCATAGCCAGCCTTTCCAAACACCAGTTTCAGAAAGTGCTTCGTTATGCCACAAGCTGTAAAAAGTACCATTTACCATTTTTACACTGTCAATCATTTCCTTCACGGTTGATGTCGCTTCTTCAACTGTTAAACCAACGTATTGCCTTAAGCCTACGTCCATTACAGCAAAAGGATGTACTTTTAAATGAGATTGTTTTTCTAATTGCAAGTCATACCAGAAAAAGGGTGTACAAGTTCCGGCTCTAAAACCCAGCTGTGAGGCGTATCCCATTGTAAAATCGTGATAGATGCCTGCCGAAATTAATTCTAGATAGGTTTTTGGTAAATGAAGTTTTAGGTAGTGCTGCCTCGAATATGTTATTTTTCGCTTCACTAATTCCTCAAGAAACTGCTTCTCTGAAATTAGGGTTTCAATGGTTAGGTTTGAAGAGTAAGAGGGATGGATGCCCACCGCTGCTTTTCTTGCAGTTTTTTCAATCAAAGTTTGCAGAAGCCCGTCGTTTGGGTCGATATTAACGTCGTGTTTTTTATCTCCCTTTTGGGCAAGTAAGAAGAAAAAAATGGGGTTGAGGTTGTATTTTTCATGCAAAGTGTTCAAAATTGAATAAGTATCGTATGGATCTGTTCGTTTGTTTAAACCCGTGCTTATAATATTTTTAATTCGATCTTTATCACGTTTAAAGGCAGCCATCAAAAATCTAGCTGTATTTTTTAAAATACCACTCGATTTAAAGTGGTACGCTCGGTCAACATCAATGGTTGGTACAAACTGAAACGCTCGAACGCCAAACTGAGCTTTTTCTAATTTGCTGATGAGTAGGTTCTTCAAAATTAAGCACCATTCATCAATAATAGGCTGTTTTAGTAGATCCAGCTTGTATTGTAAACTCAGCTTTGCTGGATATCTGCCATGATGGTCTGCCTCGAAAGGTAAATATTCCTCGTACCGGCTTATAAAATAAAATGAAGCTGAGAAAATATCGAAGGGCAAAGCACCCACTGTGACAGCAAACGGTACCTTTTGATCCCCAAAATCGGTGAAATTGATATCGAAGGCTTCGATGTGATGATTAGTTAATAAACCCGACACACCAAAAAACAGCTCGTTTCCTAAAGGAACATTTGTGTAGCTAAATTTTGGCCCTTGATAAGTGTTGAATTGGGCGGCAACACTTGTAAATTCGAAGTCGCAGATTAATATTTCCCGGAAGATAAAACTAAAAATATACTTAATACGCGGCGTAACAGTCGGGGTATATATAAGTATCTGCATAAATAAAGTTAACGAATAATTAGCCTAATGTAGGAGAATTTTCTAAAAAAGCTTTGGATTTACTTTACGTTAAAATGAATTGAAGAACTCAAAAAGATTGCTATTGTTGGGTAAATTTAACTTCTTCCTCAAGCGGTACCTTCCAATTTCGACGCCACGCGGTGATATTTTCATCAGCTTTGCGATTTCTTTGGTAGATAGATTCATTTTCAAATAAGCTGACAAGCGTAATTCGGTGCCAGTAATGTTTGGAAACTTCTCTTTAAGGTGTTTGATAAAATCAACGTGTACCTTGTCGAAATTAACAGAAAACTGCTCCCAACTGTCATCTGTTTGCTCTTCCATGTTGAGCATTCTAATCATTTTGTTAAAATCGGAGGCAACTTCGTCGTCTTTTATGTCTTTTTTTAGTTTAAAGAGTTCGGTTTTAATTTTGGAGAGTAAATCTGCTTTTTGTACCAAATGGAGGGCGTTCGTCGCCAATTCAGAGTTTTGGGTTTCAATAGCTAATTCCAATTTTTCATTCTGCAGTTTAATAATCTCCTTGTCCGATTTGTCCATCTCTAACTGATGCATATACTTAATGTGCTCTTGTTCTTTTTCAAAAGCAATGCGCTGATGGATGATTTTCTTTTGTTGACGTTTATAACTGTAATAAAGTAGGAGCAGCATCGCTAGTGCATAAGTTATTTTTGCTAAGGTACTTTTATACCATGGCGGTAAAATCGTAAATGCATAGGTCTCTACCGGAGATTCATTCCCCAAATTATCTACTGTTTTTACTTTAAAAACATAATCTCCAGCGGGGAGTTTGGTGTAATCTTTCTCGGTTTTTGCGTCCACGGTCGACCACTTGTCGTCGAAACCCTGTAGAAAACAAGTGTAAAGTTTAATGTCTTTGTTTTTACTTATTGGAGATGAAAATTCAAACCTTAGCGAATTCCAACCATTTTTTATAATGGGCTTCTCTTGTTGAAGGGACCGCTCGTTTACCTCACCAAAATAACCTCCAAACAAGGTGCTGTCAGATTTTCCGAAAGCCTTTACCAGACTTATCCGAGCGAGCAAGCTATTCTCATGCGCTAGATATCTCTCATAGTTAAGATGGTAAAAACCTTTTTGGGCACCAATAATAACATTGTTTTTATCAATGTAGTTGATGTTTTCAAAACCTCCTAACAACTTACCATTAAGTTCGGGGATGTAGAGTATTTTATACTTCTTCCCGAGTGCTCTGGCTATACCTAGGTTCTTGCCTTCCATAAACCAAATGTTTCCTTGGTCGTCTTGTTTTAAATACCTGATGTACTTTTCAAGAAAAATGTCCTTGAAAAATATCGATGGTTCAAATCGATTTTTTTTGGAATTGTATTCGTAAATTCCTTTTTCTGTGGCGACAATAATTTTTTCTTTTAGCTTATAGATGTGGTTGTTATAGGTGGATGGCAAACCATTTCTATCCGTGTACAAAAACACGTCTTGTTCATTAGAGATTTTGTAAACACCTTTGTAAGGATGGGAAACCCAAATATTCCCCGCATTATCTGTTTCTATAAATCGAGCCGATTCGTTGAAGTTTCTAATGTTCCCTTTAGCCACCCATCGTCCTTGCTCCCATTTTAATTTTGCAATGCCATTGTAGTTTCCAGCAACTAAGTACGATGCGCCGCTCTTGTCTTTGTAGGGAATAAAATTCCAGAATCCATTGTTCTTGACTAAAGGCTTTAACCCCTCATCGCTAAGTTCAAATGCTCCTTCGTGCCTGCCAAGAAGCAGTTTGTTATCAATAACACTACCGCCCCAGGCCTGACCATCTGCTTTTGCAACTGGAGTAAAAATGTTTTGTGTTAAGCTCAGGTCTTTTTTTTCTTCTAGATTCAGACTATAAAATCCGTTAGATAGGCCTACAACAAGTTTGTTTTGGTGAATGATGGAGATATGCCCAGCCGCATTTTCAAACATGCTTGGGTTGATGTGCTTTATTGCATTATTGTTTGAGATAACGCTAATGCCGTCGGCTAAACCGAGCCAAATATTACCTGCTTTATCTTTAAAAACACTTAAAACGGCATTGCTTTGTAAACCTGAGTTTTTATTCAAATGGAAAATCTCTCTTCCATCATTATTGATGATAAAACAGCCATTATCTAAGGTAGCCACTGCAAATGTCAGTTGATCAATTCTACGAGCTTGGATAGTGTTAGTTATTTTACTGAAAGATTTAAGTGTCCCGTCTTGCAAGATTAATAATCCGTGGGTTAATGAAATGATGAGTGACGTATTTTTATCTAGCGCTATGCTTGCGTTAATAGTTAGATTTATTGGAGGCGAAGCTGTTAGGGCAGACACCCATTTATTTCCCTCGAATGTTAAAAGCTGCTGTGTTTCTTCTTGTGCAATTATTCTTTTGTTTGCTTGCCCCATAAAAATCCACTTGGATTTAGCTTTAAACGAGCTCATCTTATTCTTATGCCACTTAAAGATAAAATGTTCAGTTCTGAAATAAATGGCATTATCAATAGTTTCAATGTTCCAAATATCAGAAAAGGATCTTTTTGCGGCGGGGATGTGTTGTTTTAAACTGATAAATTTTAAATTTCCGAAGGTGTCGGGAGAAAAATAGCCGAAATCACCTTGGCCTCCAACGTAAATCTTTCCGTCCGGAGCAATTTTAATGGACCTTACGATGGTCTTGTTGGGTAAAGGATATATTTTCCACCTAGTGCCGTCGAAAGTGAGGAGGCCTTCATCGTTAGCAAAGTACATTACCCCATTATTGTCTTGTGTAATATCCCAATTATGAGTGCCACCTCCGTAGGTGCGGTTGTCATAGTTCATAATATCCGGCATGCCAATCGGATTTTGCGAATATCCGCTTATGCTCAGAGAAATTAGGAGTATCGTTAATATTTGGCGCACCATCAGGTAATAAATTTAGGAAATTTACTGCGGGATCCAAATGTTGTAGTTAAAAACTACGTTTCTGTAGTATTTAATTGGGTTTTGATGTAGTTTTGTTGGGGTCTTAAATTTGGAATTGAGCGCTTTATAGAGATAAATTTACTGAAAGAACCTAACCAAATATTAAATCAGATGAACCACAAATCTTTTGCAAGGCATAATTGTCTTTTATTGTTGGCACTTATAACGTTCTTCAATTTTAGTTGTAAAGAGGAAGACTATGCCCAGAAATTAGGAACCCCAGCAAGGGCATCTTTTAAAGTCACGCCCGTGCCAGGCAAGGTAAATACCTATTTATTAGAAAGCACTTCAGAAAATGCTTATCGCCTTCAATGGGATATTGGTATAGATGAAGGTGCTAAGCTAGGTGGAGTTACTATGGAAGCCCACTATCTGGCTAAGGGAACCTATAACGTAAAACTGTATGCGCATGGCGAGGGAGGCTTCGATATTGCTACGCAAAGTATTGAGGTAGCTAATGATGACTTCACTCCTATCATCACTAATGAAACTTTTCAACTCCTCACAGCACACACTTGGAAATTAGACCCATTATCGGCTGCACCAATTATTGTTGGTAACGAGGGCAATCCGAGCGAGTATCACCCCGGTGGTCCTTTGGCTGCATGCCAAGTTAACGATGAATATACCTTTGCTTTTGTAAATAATACTTTCAAACTTTCTTACGTTGCGAATGGGGATACTTTTAACGGAGGCAATGTAGATCCAAATTATAACTGTGGGTCTGACAGGTCGTATGAAGGGGTATTTACTTTCAATACGGCTGTAGTGGGTGCTGGTATTGCTACCTTAACGCTACAAGGTACGCCTCCATCGAGGTTTATTGGTGTTACGGATGTTTCTTCGAACAACTACCGCATTATTTCGATATCAGCAACGGAGATGGTGTTGCGCTCTGGCACTTCTACAGAAACGGTACACCAAATGCGCTTCGTGAAAAAATAGCAATCAATTTAAAAACTAAAGACCAAATATAATATGAAAAGAATTCGACTATTGATCGTATTACTGGTGTGTTCTTTTGTCTTGCAAGAGGCTTTTGCGCAGAGTTTAAATGTCTCTGGTGCAGTTAAAGATCAAACAGGAAAGGGAATCCCAGGAGCATCTGTAATGATAAAAGGAACCACAAGTGGGGTTTCTACTACTGCCGACGGGAATTATACCATAACTGTACCTAGAACTGGAGCTATGTTAGTATTCTCCTTTGTTGGAATGGCCAGTCAAGAGGTGGTTGTTACTAAAGCGGGAACAATGAACATTGTGCTCGAAGAACAAGCAAATGTGTTGGGCGACGTAGTAATTGTAGGTTATGGCTCGCAAAAGAGAAGTAACGTTACAGGCTCAATTGCTACGGTAAACAACAAAGAGCTGGTACAAACACCAGTAGGAGATTTAAGTAATGCTCTGGCTGGGCGTACACCGGGTGTGATTACCAAACAACCTTCTGGCGAACCTGGTGCAGATGGCACCCAAATCTATATTAGAGGTAACGCGACTTTCGGTGGAGGGACCATGGAGCCTCTTTTCGTTATTGACGGTATTGTGCGTTCGGGCCGTGATTTTGGGCAGATGGATCCGAACGAGATTGAGAGCGTAAGCATCTTAAAAGACGCATCGTCTGCAGCAATTTTCGGTGTTAAAGGTGCTAACGGGGTAGTTTTAGTGACGACAAAACGCGGTAAGGCTGGGCAATTGAGTGCTAACTATTCTTTTAACTACGGTTTTTCTAGAGTTACCAGTTTGCCAGATGCATTGGGATCTTACGAATATGCAGTATTATATAATGAGGCAAAATTGAACGACAACCCCAATGCTACGCCAGAATTTGCCCTCGATAGATTAGAAGCGTTTAAAAACGGGACCGATTTAGATGCTAACCCTAACACAGATTGGATGGATCTGATTTTAGGTGGATCAGCGCCGAGAATGCAACACAACGTGTCTCTGACGGGAGGAAGTGAGAAGGTAAAATACTTCACTTCTTTTGGCTATTTAAATGAGGATGGTTTGTACAGCTCATTAAATTACAACAGATATAACGTAAGAAGCAATGTAGATATTCAAGCTACGCCGACTACAAAAATCGCTATTGACTTATCTGGCAGAATAGAGTCAAAACTCTCTCCACCAGCAAGCATCGATAATATTTTTGAGCATACATTGCGCAATCCTCCTGTTTTTCCTGCTAAGTTTTCGAATGGTTTGTTGGCATCGCCAGGCGTTTATCCAAACCCATTGGCCTTAGTGAGCGAAGAAAGCGGATACTCTAGAACTTCATCGAATTATTTCTTGAGCAATTTTCAAGTGGTACAACAAATTCCAGGTGTAGAGGGTTTGTCTATAAAAGGTGTTTTAGCTTTTGATAAGAATTTTAATAGCAACAAAACTTGGAATCAGTGGGTACCGCTTTACGCCCGACAAACCGACGGAACTTACACCATCACTGCCCAATCAAGTTCTTCTTTATCTAAGCGCTATGGAGATGGGCAGGGTGTAGAACTGCAAGGTCATGTTAATTACGATAGACAATTCGGTAAACATGGCATTTCTGCATTAGCACTCGTTCTACAAAAAGAAAATCAAGGTACTGGAATTTATGGAGCTAGAAACTCTTACGAAAGTTCTGCCCTTCAAATTTTAAACTTTGGCCCAGCTTTAAACGAGGTGTTAACTGATAGCGAAAATAAAACGGCCTTGCGAAGTGCTGCGGTACGTTTTAACTATGATTATGACGGAAAATATCTTTTTCAAGCAAGTTTAAGACGAGATGAGTCTGAAAATTTTGCCCCAAAAGAGAGAACTGGTTACTTCCCTGCTGTGTCGGCGGGATGGTTAATTAGTAAAGAAAGTTTTATGGAGAACACTAACGGTATTGATTTCTTGAAAGTTAAAGCCTCTTACGGCGAGTTGGGTAGTGATCGTATTCCAAGCAGATTTGGTTATTACAACCGGTATAATCTAGTGCCAAACGCCTATCCGTTTGGCGGTCTTCCAAATACAGGCTTAACGCCTGGAGCTATTGCTAATGAAAACTTAACTTGGGAAACCTCTGTAAAAATGGACGTGGGTTTGGAGGCGAAGTTGTTTAAGAACTTACTAGGAATAGACGTTACTTACTTTAAAGAGCGCAGAAAAGACATTTTAGCCACACGAGCTTTATCTGTGCCGTTGAGCTTTGGTGCAGCTTTGCCTAGCGAGAATTTCGGCATAGTAGATAATCAAGGTTTCGAATTAATCTTAACACATAACAAACAGCTCTCTAACCAATGGTCTTATTTCTTAAGTGGCAATTTTACGTATGCCAAAAACAAAATTGTAGAGGCTGCCGAAGCCTCTAATGTACCAGATGGCAAGAAAATTACTGGCAGACCCAATGGCGGATATTATGGCTATAAGGCAGTAGGAATTTTCAGAGACGCTGCAGATTATGCAGCCTCTCCAAAACCAAGTGCTTTTGCAAATTCTACAGGTCCCGGCGATATTAAATATCTAGACATCAGTGGACCCAATGGTACACCAGATGGCATTATCGACGATAATGATGTTACTTATTTAGGTAATGGTTCTCTTCCTCAAGTTTTATATGGTATTAATGGAGGTGTTAACTTCAAAAGTTTTGCGTTCAATTTTTTACTACAGGGTGCAGCGCAGTCACAACAGTTGTTAACACAAACAGCGGCTTGGGCCTTTCATAACGGAGGGCGGGTAAATGCCGAATGGTTAGACAGGTGGACGCCAGAAAGACCAAACGCGTCAATGCCACGATTAACCACTAACACTAATGGTAACAATTATGTGGTAAGTGATTTCTGGCTCCAAAACTCGAGCTATTTAAGGTTGAAAAATGTAGAAGTGGCGTATACTTTACAACATGGAGTATTATCTAAAATAGGAGCAAATAGTTTACGTATTTACGCTCAGGGGCAAAACTTATTTACTATCACGGATTTATTAAATCTAGATCCTGAGAACACGAATGCTATAGGCAGGTATTATCCACAACAAAAAACCTACACATTCGGACTAAACCTACAATTCTAATCGGTAATGATCACTATTAAAAGAAAAGAAATGATTAAAAGATATAAATGGTTGATAGGTGTAACGATGTTTACCTTAACAACATTCGCCTGTAAAAAGGACCTCTTAGACGTTAAACCTATAGATTTTGTATCGGATGCCGCCGTGTTTCAAGACATCAATCTTACCAACCAGTTTGTGAACGACATCTACGGCTCACTATTAAGCGGGTTTGAGCGTAGAGATTTTGGTTGGACCGAAGGGTGGGCCTCTGGCTTCGCACTATTGGATATGATGACGGATGACATTGAAGGACATACCGATCTTCCCATGAATTTGGTACATCAGGGAGATTTGAACCCCCAATTTTCAATGGGTACTCAAATGTGGGCAGCTAACTATACCCTCATCCGCAAAGCAAACACACTACTTGCCCGAATTGATGAGGTGCCTACCACAAACACGGTATTACGAGATAGGTTAAAAGCAGAGGCACGTTTTTTAAGAGCATTTGCTTACGCGGAATTGATAAAAGCTTTTGGCGGCGTACCGTTAGTTACAGCTCCCCAAAGCGTTAACGATGATTTGGAAGTGCCAAGAAATACTTACCAAGAAGTTGTCGATTTTATTGTCGCAGAGTGTGATGCCGCTGCGGAAGTATTATTACCAACGCATCCCGATGCAAGTTTAGGACGAGCAACAAAAGGAGCTGCATTGGCTTTAAAAGCAAGGACTTTGCTGTTTTACGCAAGTCCCCTAAATAATCCTAGCAACGATTTGTCTCGTTGGGACAAAGCAGCGCAAGCAGCAAAAAAAGTGATGGAAATGTCGCCAGAAATTTACACGCTGCATTCAGATTATTACCAAACTTTTATGACCAAGTCTGGAAACAAGGAGGTAATCTTCGCGAAGAAATTTGCTAGACCGGGTAGCACTCACCAAACTGCTTGGATGTTGCACATGAGTATCGCACCGAACCCTTGGGGCGCTTGGGGGGCCTTCCATGCCACCCAAAACTTGGTAGACAGTTATGAAATGAAAAATGGTTTATTACCTGATGAACCTGGCTCTGGTTACGACGAACAAAATCCATACGCAAATCGTGATAGTCGTTTAGATAAGTCGTTAATTTATAACGGATCGCAATTTAAAGGCATAACCGTTGAAACTTTCCAGAGCGCAGATCCCATTGCCCCTCAAGATGGTAATGCCAATGATCGTACTAATCCAGATAGAACTAAAACAGGTTATGGCTTACGTAAGTTTATCGACGATAGGTATCTTACTAGTGATGCTGTTTATCAAGGAGGAGATAACGACTGGGTTTATATGAGATACGCAGAAGTTTTGCTGAATTATGCAGAAGCGAAGAATGAATTTAGCGGGCCTGACGACAGCGTGTTCGATGCTTTAGACGAAGTGAGAAATCGATCCAATCAGCCGCCACTGCCGAGAACGATGGGTAAACTGGCTTTACAGGAAAAAATTCGTAACGAGCGGAGGGTAGAATTGTCCTTTGAGGAACACCGAGTGTTCGATGTTCGTAGGTGGAAGCTTGGAATGACCTATTTCAATGGGCCGATCTACAGAATGAACATCGTTAAAAATACAAATGGCTCGCTTACCTATAATAGGAGAGCAGTATTAGAGAATAGAGTTTATAAAGAGAATTATAACCTTTTCCCTATCCCTCAAGTAGAAAGAGAAAGAAATAGAAAATTAACTCAAAACGACTATTAAAATCCTAAAAGGATGGCTTGTTTTAAGTCATCCTTTTAGTTACAAGGGATACGGTATGTACAGAACATTTTATGGAATTATTGCACTATTGATTACAATAAGTGCCAAAGGAGACGACACTATTGCAAAGCGAAATCAAGCGATTAAGGTAGAAATTATTAAGACGGAAGCCGGTTTCCAGATGCTGAGAGGTGGAAAGCCCTATTTCGTAAAGGGAGGAGGAGGAACCTCTAATTTCTCTACTTTAGCAACTTACGGGGGTAATTCTATACGTACTTGGGGAACACAAAATGCCCAGCGTATTCTAGATTCTGCGCATCGCAATGGCTTAACTGTAATGCTAGGTTTAAACGTTACGGCCGAGCGTCACGGATTTAACTACAGTGATCCGGTAGCAGTAAAAAAGCAATTTGATAAGATTAAAGCAGATGTGATGAAATACAGAGACCATCCAGCCTTGCTAACCTGGGGTATAGGCAATGAACTTAATCTTTTTTATAAAAACACTAATGTATGGGGGGCTGTAAATGATATCGCAGAAATGATCCGTGAAATTGATCCTAACCATCCGCCGACCACGGTATTAGCAGGTATTTCTAAAAAAGAGGTGGATGAAATTAAAAAGAAAGCCCCCGCTATTTCATTAGTGGCTATCAACACTTATGGAGGCCTTGCTACGCTTCCAAATACGGTTAAAGCTTCTGGGTGGACGGGCCCTTACTTGGTTACGGAATGGGGTCCCACGGGCCATTGGGAAGGCTTAAAAACCGAATGGGATGCGCCCGTTGAAGAGACAAGTTCAGAAAAGGCTGCGGTTTATCAAAGTAGATACAGATATTCGGTTGAGAAAGACAATGCCAATTGCCTCGGTTCCTATGTTTTTCTATGGGGGCAAAAGCAAGAAAGAACGCCAACTTGGTATGGCTTATTTACCAGTGATGGCGAATTGAGCGAAGTTGCCGATGTAATGCATTATTTGTGGAAGGGTGATTTCCCGGCAAACAAAGCACCACGGGTTTATGGCTTTACCTTGGCGCAAAAAACAGCGAACCAAAGCGTATACCTAAAGCCAGGCGGCAGTTATGTTGCAGAGGTTACGGCCGCTGATCCAGACGGCGATGCGTTGAGTTACCGATGGGAATTACTTCCCGAGGCCACAAGCGTTGGCGAAGGCGGCGACTATGAAGACAAACCAAAACCTATCGGTGTACCAATGAAGATAGAGCAGGCCGGTAAATTAAAGTTAACTGCACCATCTACTGCAGGCGCTTATCGTTTGTTTGTGTATATTTCAGATGGCAAGCGTAAAGTTGCCACGGCTAATATTCCATTTTTTGTTAAGAATTAATAATTTTTTAAGGATGAAGAAACTCTTGTTGTTTAAGAATTTGCCTGTGTTAATTTGTATATGTTTATTGCACATAGGTTGTAAAAAGCAAGCCTCTGCGCTTGTCCCGGCAAACTTACAGTTAACCACAACCGTAAGTACTGATGGTTCTGGTCGCGTAGATTTCGTGGCCACCGCTACTCACGCAGATCGATATTACTTCAGCTTTGGACAAGGGAGCAACGAAAGTATCCGATCTAACGATGGTAGAGCATACAACATTTATGCTGAAAGCGGAACTTTTACAGTAAAAGTAGTTGCTTATTCAAAAGACAGTAAGTCTGTTGAGCTAACGCAGCAAGTGGTAGTCAATAAAGACGATGCCATCGAGGATACTGGATACAAATCTCCAGAAAGTTACCCAGGAATGAGCCTGGTTTGGCAAGATGAGTTTAATGGCACCAGTTTAGATACTCGCTTTTGGACACACGAACAAGGTAACGGCGTTGAAGGTTGGGGAAATTGGGAGCTACAATACTACCGAGAAGAAAACACAAAAGTTCACGGAGGTTACCTTACCATTACTGCAAAAAAAGAAAATTTTGGTGGTAAAGAGTACACCTCATCACGGTTAAAAACGCAAGATAAAAAGGACTTTCTGTATGGCCGTATCGATTTCAGAGCAAAGTTGCCAAAAGGTCAAGGGATATGGCCAGCTTTCTGGGCTTTAGGGGCTAATATTGAAACCGTGAAATGGCCTTTTTCTGGCGAGATAGATATCATGGAGATGGTAGGCGGCGGACCAGGAAAAGACAATACCCTGCATGGAACGGTGCATTACGAAGATGGGGGACACAAATATATTGGAGGATCAACCACGTTGGCTTCTGGTGATTTTTACGATAAGTTTCACGTCTTTTCTATTATTTGGAATCAGAGCAGCATTAAGTGGTTGTTAGATGACGTGGAATATTACACTTTTGACACCACAGGGCAAAACAAAGACGAGTTTAGAAAACCTTACTTCCTTCTCATTAATTTAGCGGTTGGCGGTAACTGGCCTGGACCCCCAAATGCCAACACCGTGTTTCCGCAAAAATACATTGTAGATTATGTTCGCGTATTTCAATAATTTTTAAAAAATAATATCTGAGGCCCTTCATAAAATGGAGGGCTTTTTTTGTGACAGCAATATTAACATTAAACATTGTTTGTGCCTTAAACGTTATCTTTGTATCACATGAAGTTTAAACTCGTTTCAGAATATAAGCCAACTGGCGATCAGCCCACTGCCATTGCGCAATTAGTACAAGGGGTAGAAGCGCAAGAACACTATCAAACTTTGCTAGGCGTTACGGGTTCTGGTAAAACATTTACGATCGCCAATGTAATCGAGCAAACGCAAAAGCCAACCCTCATTCTAAGCCACAATAAAACTTTAGCGGCGCAGCTTTATGGCGAAATGAAGCAGTTCTTTCCAGATAATGCTGTCAATTATTTTGTGTCTTATTACGACTATTATCAGCCGGAGGCTTACATGCCCACCACAAATACCTATATAGAGAAGGATTTGCAAATCAACGAGGAGATAGAAAAATTGAGGCTACGTTCTACCTCTTCCCTAATCTCTGGTCGCCGAGATGTGATTATCGTTTCTTCCATTTCTTGTATCTATGGTATGGGAAATCCCGAAGATTTTTCGAAATCTGTTTTTAGGTTTGGTGTAGGAATGAAAGTAAGTAGAAATTCCTTTTTACATCACCTTGTGGAGATTTTATATGCCCGCACTATTAACGATTTTAAGCGTGGTACTTTCCGCGTAAAAGGCGATACTGTTGATATTTATCCTGCATATATGGATACCGCCTATCGTGTTTCGTTTTTTGGAGATGATATCGAAGAAATATCTATTATCGATCCAATCACGGCGAAAACAATCGAGAAGGTCGAAGATGTTGCCGTTTATCCAGCAAATCTTTTTGTCACCCCGAAAGACAGGTTCAACGAATCAATTTGGGGTATACAAGAAGAATTAGAAGTTCGCAAAAATCAATTGCTCGGCGATGGCTTAAATTTAGAGGCAAAGCGGTTAGAGGAAAGAGTGAATTTCGATATCGAGATGATGAAAGAACTGGGCTATTGCTCGGGTATCGAAAACTATTCTCGTTTTTTCGATGGGCGGCCACCGGGAATGCGTCCCTTCTGCCTATTAGATTACTTCCCTGATGATTATTTGATGGTAATTGACGAAAGTCACGTTACTGTACCGCAAATCAGAGCAATGTACGGAGGCGATAGATCTCGTAAACTTTCGTTAGTAGAATATGGTTTTCGCTTACCTTCTGCATTGGATAATCGTCCACTTAATTTCGAAGAGTTTGAACGTTTGGCACCTCAAACCATTTACGTAAGTGCTACTCCCGCTGATTATGAATTACAAAAATCTGATGGGGTAGTGATTGAGCAAGTAATTAGACCTACAGGCTTGTTAGATCCGCTCATTGAAGTGCGCCCGGCAATTAACCAAGTGGATGACTTGTTAGATGAAATTGACAAAACGATTAAACAGGGTGATAGGGTTTTAGTGACTACGCTAACTAAACGCATGGCCGAAGAGTTGACTAAGTACATGGATCGTTTAAATATTAAATGTCGGTATATCCATTCTGAGGTGAAAACGCTAGAAAGGGTGGAGATTTTGAGAGGTTTGCGTTTAGGAGAATTTGATGTTTTGATAGGGATTAACTTACTGCGTGAAGGTTTAGATTTGCCAGAAGTAAGTTTCGTGGCCATTTTGGATGCGGATAAAGAAGGTTTCTTGCGGTCTGACAGAGCTTTAATTCAAACCATAGGTCGGGCGGCTCGTAATGATAGAGGTCGGGTAATTATGTACGCAGATGACATTACCGAATCTATGGAGCGCACCATTAGCGAAACTAACCGACGTAGAGAGAAACAAATTGCTTATAATTTAGAGCATGGTATAGTGCCTAAAACTGTAGGTAAAACCAAGGAAGAGATTATGGAGCAAACCTCTGTTTTAGAAGTGTCTGAAAAGCAAAAAGCAAGAGGTAAGGCTTACGTTGAGGTTGATGAGGTAAGTATAGCTGCGGATCCGGTGGTACAATATATGACTAAACCTGAGTTGCAGAAATCTATAGATAAGTCTCGTAAAGACATGCAGAAGGCGGCTAAGGAAATGGATTTCTTACTAGCGGCCCGCTTACGCGATGAAATGTATGCGCTAGAGAAAATATTTGAAGAAAGATTTAGTGAAAAAAGTAAATAGCAAATGGACGGGCAAAATAGAAAAGATATATATCCAGGGTTAGAGGTGGGCATCATCTTAAAAAAAGATCAGAGATCTGGCAATGTTACTTATGGCATAGTGAAGAATTTGCTAACATCATCCACCTTTCACTCAAGAGGAATTAAGGTACGTTTAGAAGACGGACAAATTGGCCGAGTTTGTGAGATTGTGCAGGAAAATTAGAACTTTCGTAGTGGTTTAGCCAGAATTGTAATGAAATTGCAATGAAATCTTAATGCTGAAACAAAAAACAAAACGCAAAGTCTATATTTGTAATTAGAGTTTAAAACATGGGTTACGTTATAAAATTTTTATTCATCGCAATTATTGTCTTATGGGTACTTAGGTTACTTTTAAGATTGGTATTTCCAATGGTAATTCGTAAAGCCTTTGGAAACATGCAGCAACAAGCGCAACAGCAACAACGTCCAGTTAGGCCAGAAGGAACTATTTCTATCGATCAAATGCCTAAAAAAGAACAACGTAAAGGCAATGCCGACAATTTAGGAGAGTTCGTAGATTTCGAAGAGGTTAAATAGTCTTGCGCTTCATAAGCCACTGCCTAATAGGTAAGTCGTAAAATTTCATAGCTAAGTAAGCCACTAACAGTTGTACAACAATAATTGAGGGTACTAGCCACAACAGTGTGTCTGTGCCTGGTTTATTGTCGTTGTAATAGCTGCCAAATGACCACATCACAAAGTAGTGAGTTATATAAAGTGGATAGGATATCTTTCCGGATAGATTACACAACTTTTGTTGTGAGGAACTTTGTAAGCTTCCCGCTCCTAAAGAAATGGTTAATGGGAAGTAGAAAAGAATAATAAAGGGTTCGGTTACCCAATTCCAAGCTTCGTTATAGGGTGCTAGAAATGCTAACATCAACAATAAAGTAAGTGGTAAAAACCCAAGTTTGTTCTTAATGATCAATTGAAAGCGAAAGATACACATCCCAGCTAAGAAAGAGTACATTATCCTCGCTCCGCCATGCCAAAAAGTAGAGCCATCCCAGCCGCCAAGTGTATTTCCATGCGTTTTAGCGATGTAGATGATAAACCCAGCGCTAACAAAAGTTAATACAGGGAGCACCTTTTTAGGGAGTTTAACCAATACAAGTGCATAAACTATGTTGGCAATATATTCCCAAAATAGCGACCATGCAGGGGCGTTTAAGCCAAAAAGGTTAAAATATCTGTCTTCCATCACAGGGTATGGTATTACAAATATTGTCGCTAAAAATAGCAGGCTAATTTGCCATGTGCTGTAAGTGCCAGCCGAGTTGCCAATGGGTGTGAACAGAAACGCTAGCAAACCTAAAATACCACCTAAAACAACTAAGGGTTGTAGTCTAACTAGTCGGAGCTTAAAAAATTGCTTTAAACCAATGTTGGGCAATTTGTAATCGTAGGCATAGGCAATTACAAAACCCGAAAGACAAAAGAAAAAGTCTACTGCCATAAACCCATGCGCAATTAAATTAACAGAAAAATTGGTGATGATAATTTCCATGAAATGGAATATCACGACTACTAGGGCTGCAACTCCTCTTAGTCCATCTAAAATTTCATAGTGCGTTTTGTTTTTTAATGTAGTATTGAAAGCAATCGACATATCATGGGTTTATTTGTCAAGGTTAGCGGTTTTTTATAAGTATTCAAAATGAAATTATAGGCTAAGCAGTGTTTATATTGGTAAAATGTCTGATATTTTATGGATATTAGGCGTCGATGAAAATACTTTACGCCATCCAAGGTACAGGTAACGGACACGTAAGTAGAGCGAGAGAAATTGTTCCTATTTTGCAGCAGTATGGGCATGTTGATTTGCTCATCTCAGGAAATCAGGTTGATGTTGGGTTGGTACAAGAGATAAAATATCGATTTCATGGTTTCAGCTTTATTTTTGGAAAAAAGGGAGGAGTAGATCATTATAGCACTTGGAAAAATATGGATCTTTTCCAACTGCGAAAAGATATGCAGAAGGTTCCGTTTAAAGATTATAACCTCATCATCAATGATTTTGAACCTATTACTGCTTGGGCTTGTAAGCTACAAGGTTTAGAAACCGTTGGGTTAAGTCATCAAGCGGCCTTCCAATCGGCATTGGTGCCTCGGCCAAAAACCACCGATTGGGGAAAGCTGATATTAGATCGCTATGCCCCAACTACCCACCATATCGGGTTTCATTTCGATAAATACGACGATTTCATTTACACACCTGTGATAAGGAGTGAAATTAGAGCAATTACATCGTCAAACTCGGGGCACTATACTGTTTACTTACCAGCGCTATCCGATAAAATTCTAGTGCCTTTGTTAAAGCAATTGCCAAATGTTAGATGGGAAGTTTTCTCTAAACACTCTAAACAGGCTTTTACAGATGGCAACGTAAGTGTAAAACCTGTTAACAACGAGGCTTTCACGAAAAGTATGGCTAGTTGCCAAGGTTTATTTACAGGAGGCGGCTTTGAAGGGCCAGCAGAAGCTCTTTATCTGGGTAAAAAATTATTGGTAGCACCTATGCGTTACCAGTATGAGCAGCAATGCAATGCCTACGCTTTAAAACAATTTGGTTTGCCAGTAATTTGGGGTAGCGATAAAAATTGGTTACCAAAACTGCAAGAATTTGTGAGTAACCCACAAGAGCATCATCTCAGCTTTCCAGACGAAACAGCTACAATAATTGGTCAGCTTGTCGATACTTTTGCCAGATAAATTTCTTTACTTTGCTTAATATTAATGGCATGGTTAATCAGTTCCGAAGTTTAAACCCAATCAACATACTTTTCTTGGTGGTGTACGCATTTTTTATGCGTTTGGCTATCTTTTTTAACTTGCCTATTACTTTGGGGCTCGATGTTTTAGAATCCTACACAAAGCTTTTTGTAAATATTCCACACAATGCTTTATCACCTACGGCAAATGTATTTTTAGCTGCGATTGTGGTATTAGTTCAAGCACTAATCTTCAACAGAATTGTTAATAATCATGGCTTGTTAGGTAAGCCAAGCTACCTTCCAGCGCTGTTGTATGTAACCGGAGCGAGTATGTTTTTGCAGTTTTTGGTACTTAGTCCAATGTTAATTTGCAATTTCATTCTCCTCGTTATTATCGATAAGTTCTTAAACCTCGCTAAAGCTACAAATGCCATGAGTATTATGTATGATGCCGGTATGCTCATTGCCATTGGAACATTAATTTATTTTCCCTTTATTGTGCTGTTAGTGATGCTCTGGCTAAGTTTATTACTCTATCGCCCATTTAATTGGCGAGAATGGTTTGCGGGTATCATCGGATTTTTAACCATTTTCTTGTTTGTGGCCGTTTTTTATTACTGGAACAACAATATCAATCGATTTATTGAAATATGGCAGCCCTTAACGAACAAGTTTCCGAGTAAACTACAAATCAATTATAACGATTATCTTGTGCTTATTCCGCTGGTTATTATCATGATTTTAGCGATGCTACAGCTCCGTGAAAATTTTTTTAGGAGCTTTATTAGCACAAGAAAAGCTTTTCAGATGCTGTTTTTCATGTTCGTTATCAGTATCTTGAGTTTTTATACCAAAAGAGGTGTTACCGTAGCACATTTTGTGCTTTGTGTGGCTCCTGGTGCGGTGCTACTTGCCTACTATTTTTCGAACGCTAAAAAGCGGTGGCTTTACGAGTCCTTGTTTGCGATCTTGGTCTTGTGTATTCAATACTTTTTGTTTGTTTAACCTTTTTTAACAAATTGATAACTCGAAACTTGCCAAAGATTAATAGCTTTGTGCGGTGAAACTCCGTTTTGGTTTCTTCAATTCACAACATTTGTTCAATTAACAAACTTTAATGCTAAATCTGGTTTTAGATATTGGGAACACCTTTAGTAAAATAGCCGTTTTTAAGCAGAAAGAAGTCGTTTTTTTTGAACGTTTTAAAGGGGTTGATGAAGCGTATATCAGTCAGTTAATAGATAAGTACAGCATTGAAAACGCTACCGTATCGACGGTGAATGACAACATCGAAAAGGTAGAACAACTGTTAAAATCTCGCACAAATTATAAGCGTTTTAATACGAAAATAGTAGGAAACGTAATTAGTCGCTATAAAACTCCCGATACGCTTGGACTAGATAGGTGGGCAAAAGTTATTGCCGCAAGTTGTTTGTACCCTGGACGTAACACCCTAATGATTGACGCAGGCACATGCATTACTTACGACGTGTTGAAAGATAACAACGAGTATAACGGAGGTAGCATTAGTCTCGGTTTAAACATGAGGTTTAAGGCGCTAAATCATTTTACTGGGCGTTTACCTTTAGTAAATTGGGATAGCGAAACGAACGAGATTGAAGAAGGAACAGATACCGAACTAGCCATCACAAGAGGCGTGTTGCAAGGTGCTGTAAACGAAATAAAAGGCTTTATTGAGCTAGAAAGTGAGAGAAATAAAAATTTACAAGTGATTTTGACGGGCGGCGATGCGGTTTTTTTGAACAAACAACTAAAAAATAGCATATTTGCCAGTCAAATTCTACATGAGCCATATTTGGTTTTAAAAGGATTGAATGAAGTTATTACATTATAAAATGAGTAAATTAAAATATATCTGTACTGCTGTTGCGTTGGTAGCTACGTTTAGTGCTCAAGCACAAGTTACGGTACAATCTCCATATTCTAAGTTTGGCGTAGGTAACCTTAAAACACCATTGCTGCCTCAGCTTCGCGGTATGGGGGGTATTTCTACAGGGGTTTTTAGATCGAGCTATATCGATAATATAAATATGCAAAACCCTGCTTCTTATGCGGGTATTGCCCTTACTACCTTAGATATTGGTATGGGAGGCAGTTATACCACGATTAAAACAAGCAATCTTTCGGAAAGCGATTTTAACTCGTCGTTAAGTCATGTAGCTATGGCCTTTCCAGTAACTAAAAAATCTGCTTTAAGCATTGGTCTTTTACCTTACTCCGAGCTAGGCTATAATTTTAAGAATGCCGGTCAAATTGGTACAGCGGCAGATAATATGAAAGATGTGGAGTATCTGTACTCTGGCGAGGGAGGTTTATCTAAGGCCTACATTGGTTATGGTATACAATTTGGCGATCATTTCAGAGTAGGGGCAAATGCAGAATATTTATTCGGAAACATTATTCAAAATCGTTCAACAGAATTCTTGAATGATATTACAGCGCTTAACTCCCGTAATCAAAGTAAAAACAGCATTAGCGGAGTTGGGTTTACTTATGGTGCGCAGCACGATTTTAACTTGGGCAACAAAACCATGTTAGTGCTAGGTTATTCTGGTTCATCTGCTTCTAAATTAGATTCGAAAATCAGTCAATTTTCTACCATTTACTTAAGGGATGCTCAAGGTAATGAAACATCGGCTATTGATACATTAAGTTTTACGGTAAACGATGAAACAGGCTTAAAATTACCATTAATGCACAGCATCGGATTTACCATCCAAAAGCAAAACAAATGGTTAGTCGGTGCCGACTATCGTATGGGTAAGTGGTCTAACATGACAATTGATAATGTAAACCAGAACCTGCAAGATACCTATGGCATTTCTGTGGGTGCGCAATTTACACCGGATGTTACGGCGATTAACGGATACTTTAAACGTGTTGATTATCGTATCGGCTTTGCCCATGATAAAACCTACTTGCAGGTTAATAATCAGGATATCAAGCAAACGGCAATTACATTTGGCCTCGGACTTCCTTTGTCATCTTACGCTAGGTCATCGTTCTATAAAATGAATGTTTCTGTTGAAGTTGGTAAACGCGGTAAAATTGGAAACGGCTTAATCCAAGAAAATTATGTGAACTTCAATTTGGGCTTTATGTTAAACGACAAATGGTTCCAAAGGTTTAGATTCGATTAACAGTTTAGCTGTTGGATAATGAGGATATTCGTTTTAATCGGTTTGGCTTTCGTTTCGATATTTTTTCTAACATCGTGTGGGGAAGACGACTTGAAAAAAGTGCCCTCAATTGCCGCCAATAAAATTACCTTAAGTAAGGATAGAACTTATAATGTTGAAGTTACTTATAGCGATTCGGCAAAGGTAAAAGCTAAAGGAACGGCGCCTATTTTAGACAAGGTTACACCTTCTCAGGGTGCTGTCTATAGTGAGATGCCAAAAGGCGTAAAAATTTACTTTTACGACGATAACTTGAAGAGTAAGGGTAGCATCACCGCAGATTACGCTATAAATAAGGAAACGGAGAAAATTACAATTTTTAGGAAAAACGTAGTGGTAGTTAATGATAATATGACTTTTACTACTGAAGAATTAACCTGGGACGAAAATAAGAAGATGTATTTTTCGCCGGCTGGTACAATAACAACTAAAGACGGAAACAGAGTAACTGGTACCAGTTTTACTGCCCCTCAAGATTTCAGTAGTTACGAGATTACGCTGCCATCAGCCGAAGGCTATTTGAAAGAAGGAATCGTGCCGTAGGTTACAACTAATAATCTTTCTATCTTCCTAATTTTCAAGCTTGAGAACATTTGAAATTTAATATTTTCAAATTTGTTTCAAATTTGTATCTTGCGCCCTCTTAAAACAAAATTAAATTAAAGAATAATATGGGTATAATGACTTTTTTGCGCAATCGTGCAGGCCTTATCTTAGTGGGGGCAATAGGTTTCGCAATTGTAGCATTTTTAATTGGAGATGTTTTTACCACAGGACAATCATTACTAAACTCTTCTAGAACCGTTGTTGGAACAATTGATGGAGAAGATGTTAAGTACGAAGAATTTAATGCTAAAGTTGAGCAAACATCAGCTCAATTTAAACAACAGTATGGTGGCGCAATGGTTGCTCAAATGCAGTCTATGGCTGTGGATCAAGTATGGCAGTCGGAAATAGCAAATGTTGTTTTAAGTAAAGAGTTTGATCGTGTTGGTTTAATGGTATCTGGTGATGAACTATTTGATCTAGTTCAAGGGAACAAGCCCAGCCCTTTAATTACGCAGTATTTCGGAAATCCTCAAACGGGAGAATTTGATAGAACAGCAGTAATTAGCTCTTTAAAAGCAAGAGAAAAAGATCCAAATTTAGCTAAGCAATGGTTGTTATTAGAGAATGAAATTGAGAAGCAAGCTTTGCAACAAAAATATACTAAGTTAATTAGCAACTCTGTTTATGTGACTTCTTTGGAAGCTAACGACGAGTACATTAACCGTAATAAATTGGCCAACTTTAAGTATGTTAACTTAGATTATAGCTCTATTTTAGATGCTAATGTGAAGTTGGAAGACGCGGATTACAAAGCTTATTACGAAGAGAATAAGAAACGCTTTGATAATTCTCAAGAAACTCGTGATTTCCAATATGTGTCTTTCAGCATTCAACCAACTGCTGCTGATAGTGCATTGATTAAATCGCAAGTGGATAAACTAGCGGCTGACTTTAGATCGACGCCTAACGATTCGTTATTTGCTGCAAACAACTCTGATGTTAAAGTTCCTTTTACCTACCTTTCAAAAGGTAAATTAGATCCGGCTTTAGATTCAGTAATTTTCAACTATCCGGCAGGAAGTTTCTACGGACCAAAGCTTTCTGGCAATTCGTATAAGTTAGCAAAAGTGGTGGATAGCCGTTTCTCTCCAGATTCAGTAAAAGCTAGTCATATTTTAATCAACCCCGCTCAAGTTGGTGGCGAAGAGAAAGCAATGCAATTGGCAGATTCTTTAAAGAGAGCTGCTCAAGCAGGAACAAGCTTTGTTGAATTAGCTACCAAATACAGCGTAGATGGTTCTAAAGATCAAGGAGGTGATTTAGGTACATTCGCTCGTGGTGCAATGGTACCTGAGTTTGAAAACGCAGCTTTTGATGGTAGAACTGGCGACATTAAAGTCGTAAAATCGCAATTCGGTGTTCACGTGATCAAAATTGAGAAACAAGTTGGATCATCTAAAGTTGTGAAGTTAGCTTATATCGAGAAAACATTGGCAGCTAGCCAAAAAACAAGAGATGCAGCTTACAAAAAGGCTAATGCATTTTTAAGCGAAGTTAAATCAGACAACTTTTCAACTTTAGCACAAAAGCAAGGTTATAATGTTGGTGTTGCTGATAGAATTGCTCCAACTCAAGGTTACGTGCCAGGATTAGAAAATCCCCGTCAGTTAATTAGAGATATCTATGAAGCTGATAAAGGCGACGTATTAAAGCAAGTATACAACATGGACAATGCATATGTTGTGGCGCAGTTAACAAGCATTAAACCGAAAGGTCAGTTGGCATTGGCCGATGTTAAAAAGCAAATTGAGCCTCAGGTTTTAAATGCTAAGAAAGGTAAGATGTTAACCGAAAAATTGGAAAAAGCTTTAACTGGTGCTTCTAGCATCGATGCGGTAGCTCAAAAAGTAGGACAAACGGCTACACCAGTTCAAAACTTGGTTTTTGCCAACCCTATTATCCCAGGTTTATCTCAAGAAAATAAAATTGTTGGAGCCGTGTTTGGTTCTCAAGTAGGCAAGCTGTCTAAAGCCATCGCTGGCGAAAGAGGTGCTTTTGTTTTTGTGGTAGAAGGTTTTAACAATCCTGCGCCATTGGCAAACACTTTCAAGCAAAAAGAAACGATGCTAAATTCCATTAGCCAACGTGCGCTAGGTAGTGCTTTCCAAGCATTACAAGAGAAAAGCGAGATAAAAGACAATAGAGTGAAGTTCTATTAATCTTATTTACTTAATTTTGTAACCGTTCTGAGAATATTCGGAACGGTTTTTTTTATTTTAAAAATCAGTAGAAAACTGTGTTTTTTACTTCTAAATTTCAATTATGGATATCCAAGAGAATATAGTAAATAAGGTAGCGGCAAGTGGCTTAATTACCTTTAATTTGGAAGAATATGTTGATCAAAGCGACCGCGTATTGTACGATATCAAGGATAATCTCTTCCATGGTTTAATTTTAAAAGAACAGGATTTTAGGACTTTCGTTAAAGAACACGATTGGACCCAATATCAGAATAAAAACGTAGCCATTACTTGCTCTGCAGACGCCATTGTGCCTACTTGGGCCTACATGTTACTAGCCAATAAAATGAAACCCTATGCTAATGAAATTGTTTTCGGGACGCTAGATATTTTGGAGACTGTACTGTTTAAAAAGGCGTTGTCTAAAGTAGATTTGAAGACTTTTGAAGGGCAACGTGTGGTAGTTAAGGGTTGTGGAGATGCCGAAGTGCCTATCTCGGCTTATGTTGAAATCACTGCTTTGCTTACGCCTGTGGTAAAAAGTATCATGTACGGAGAACCTTGCTCTACTGTTCCAATATTTAAAAGAAAAGACTAGCTTAGAGACCATTGTAAATTTGATGTGGCTAAAGCTCTTATTTACTATTTCATCAATTTTTTGGAGTGCTTTTTGTTTTATTCTTTACATGAGAAAATTAGCGTTAATAATAGTGTTGCTTTTTGCCGGCCAAGTCGGCTATTCACAATTGCCTATTAAAAAAGAGGCTGCATTTCAGGCGGGTGAAGTACTCAACTATCGCTTGCGTTATGGTTTTATTACAGCTGCAGAGGCAACCATCAAAGTTTTGCCTTCAGACTTAAAATTCGAGGATAAGCCGACCTATAAATTAGAGGTCGACGCGAGGACTTCGGGTTCTTTCGACGTTTTCTACAAAGTAAGAGATCATTACGAGTCTTATATAGATAAAACCGACTTAACTCCTTATTTTTATCAAGAGAACATTAGAGAGGCCAAATACCGCAGAACAGATAAGGCGAGATTTTATCAAAACAGCAAGAAAGTGGTGGCTAGTAAGGGAACCTTTTACGGTCCTACTAACCAAACCTTCGATTTGGTTTCAGCTTATTATTTTGCTCGTAGCCTAGATATTTCTAAACTTAAGCTCAACGATTCTTTTAAATTGAATTATTTTCTGAGCGATGAAATTTCTGCTCTGGAGATTCAGTATGTGGGTAAAGAGGTGGTAAAGACAAAGCTTGGCGATATTAATTGTCTAAAATTTAGCCCATCTATAAAACCGGGGCGCATCTTTAAAAAGGATAGTAAGTTGTACCTTTGGATAACCGACGACGGAAACAGGGTGCCAGTAAAAGCACAAGTTGAAATTTTGGTAGGCTCGGTAACACTTGAAATTAAATCGGCCGAAGGCCTAAAATATCCGATAGGAAAATAGTAAATGATAGAAATAGAAAACACTCTAGTGCATGAGGATTTGATTAACGAAGATTTTGTATGCAATTTGAGTAAATGTAAAGGGATTTGCTGCGTTGAGGGTGATGCGGGCGCTCCACTTGATAGGCAAGAAACGAGTATTTTAGCGGAAATTTATCCTAAAATAAAACATCTTTTAGCACCGAAAGGTATCGAAGCTATTGAAGAATACGGAACTTCTGTAGTTGACCTAGATGGCGATTTGACAACGCCTTGTGTGGATGGAAATAAAGAATGTGCTTATGTAACTTTCGAAAATGGCATTACTAAATGTGCTATTGAGAAAGCATACGAACAAGGTATTGTGGATTGGAAAAAGCCAATTTCATGTCATTTGTATCCAATCCGAATTACAAAGTATCCAGAATTTGACGTGCTAAACTACGACAGGTGGCACATTTGTAAAGACGCCTGCTCATTCGGTCGAGAGTTAAAAGTGCCCGTGTATCAATTCCTAAAGGATCCGCTAATTAGAAAATACGGAGCAGATTGGTATAAGCAATTGGAAATTAGTGTAAAAGGCTAATTTGTGTGTTGATTGCTATTTGTAAAATTCTATTTTTGTAAAGCACTTATTTATCAAATACATTGAAAAAAATATTGATTACAGGCGGAGCTGGTTTTATTGGTTCTCACGTAGTGAGGAGGTTTGTTAAAACCTATCCCAATTACCAAATAATAAACCTAGATAAGTTAACTTATGCAGGAAACTTAGCTAATTTATCAGATATCGAAAATGAGCCCAATTACAGTTTTGTAAAGGTTGATATTGTAGATGGAGTAGCGGTAGGCGAGTTGTTTGAAAAAGAAGATTTCGATGCTGTAATTCATTTAGCCGCCGAAAGTCATGTGGATAGATCAATTACAGACCCCACTGCTTTTGTGATGACGAATGTAATTGGAACAGTAAATCTCTTAAACGCAGCTAGAGAATATTGGAAAGGTGATTATGAAAAAAAACGTTTTTACCATGTAAGTACTGATGAAGTTTATGGAGCTTTGGGCGAGGAAGGAATGTTTACAGAAACTACCGCTTACGATCCGCATAGCCCTTATTCTGCGTCTAAGGCAAGTTCAGACCATTTTGTAAGAGCTTATCATGACACCTACGGCTTGGATTGTGTAATATCAAATTGTTCAAACAATTATGGTTCCCATCATTTTCCAGAAAAGTTAATTCCTTTAGCCATTAACAATATCAAAAATAACAAGCCCGTACCTGTTTATGGCAAAGGCGAAAACGTTCGAGATTGGTTGTGGGTAGAAGACCATGCAAGAGCTATCGATGTGATTTTTCATCAAGCAAAATCTGGGGATACCTACAACATTGGCGGACACAATGAGTGGAAAAACATCGACCTTATTCATCTGTTATGCAAAATAATGGATGAAAAATTGGGGAGAGAAGCAGGAACTTCTGCAAAGTTAATTACGTTTGTTACGGACAGAGCGGGACATGATTTGCGCTATGCAATCGATTCTACTAAGCTTCAAAATGAATTAGATTGGGTACCAAGTCTGCAATTTGAAGAAGGTCTTACGAAGACGGTAGAGTGGTATTTGGAAAATGAATCGTGGTTAACCAATGTGACTTCTGGCAACTATCAGTCATATTACGAGAAGCAATATAACAATAAATAAATGGCAAAGATCCTCGTAATCGGTGCGGGTGGACAACTTGGACAATGTCTAAGAGTCGTTTCCCAAAGAAGGAATATCGAAGATATCTTTTTTCCAGATGAAGGGACTGCGAACATCTTGGATGTTGTGTTACTCCGAACTTTGTTCGACGAAGTAAAACCTAACTATGTGATTAATTGCGCCGCTTACACTGCCGTAGATAAGGCAGAAGATGAGGTTGAGTTAGCTAGAGCCGTAAATGCAATTGGTGCAAGCAACTTGGCTAAGGCTTGCAAGGAACACGGGGCAGCTTTAGTCCATATTTCCACAGATTTTGTTTTTGAGGGCAATGCTGTTAAGTTGCTGAAAGAGGAAGATCCGGCGATGCCGATAAATGTATATGGCCTAACCAAGTTGGAAGGGGAGTTGGCCATAGGCGAAGAGTTACCGGAGCATATCATTATAAGAACGGCATGGTTATATTCAGAATTTGCGAATAATTTCGTAAAAACAATGTTGAAGCTTGGCGCAGAGAAAGACGAATTAAGTATTATTGCTGACCAAATTGGTACGCCTACCTATGCTATTGACTTAGCCAATACAATTTTCGACATGATTTTTAGTCCGGTACAAAAGTACGGATTATATCATTTTAGTAACGAAGGCGTAACCTCGTGGTTCGATTTTGCTAAAACCATTTTTGAGATTAGCGCAACTGATGTAAAAGTGCAGCCGATACCTACAACTGCATACCCAACTCGAGCAATACGTCCGCACTTTTCTGTGATGGATAAGAGTAAAATAAAGGCAGACTACAACATCGATGTACCGTATTGGGTGGACAGTTTGAGAAGTTGTATCGCGGCCATAAAATCATCCGACCAAAATTAACTACCATGAAAGGAATTATATTAGCCGGAGGAAGCGGCACCAGATTACATCCTTTAACTTTAGCTTGTAGCAAACAAATGATGCCGGTTTACGATAAACCGATGATCTACTATCCGCTATCTACTTTAATGTTAGCGGGCATTAAAGAAGTGCTAATTATATCTACCCCTCATGACTTGCCAAATTTCGAAAAGCTTTTGGGCGATGGTAGGCAGTTGGGTTGTAAATTTAGTTATGCTGTACAAGAAGAACCTAATGGTTTAGCGCAAGCGTTTGTAATTGGGGAAGATTTTATTGGAGATGACACTGTTGCCTTAGTGTTAGGGGATAATATTTTCTATGGAGATGGAATGTCCAAATTGTTGCAAAGCAGCGCAAACCCAGATGGAGGCGTTGTATTTGCTTATCAAGTTTCAGATCCCGAACGCTATGGCGTGGTAGAGTTCGATGAGGGTAATAAAGCTATTTCCATTGAAGAGAAGCCTAACCAACCAAAATCTGATTTTGCAGTACCTGGGCTGTATTTTTATGATAACGATGTGGTGGAGATTGCGAAAAACATCAAGCCATCTCTACGTGGCGAATACGAAATTACCGACGTCAACAAAGAGTACCTTAAAAGAGGAAAACTCAAAGTTGGCGTTTTAAGTCGTGGAACAGCTTGGCTGGATACTGGTACTTTTGCTTCCTTAATGCAGGCCGGCCAATTCGTTCAGATTATAGAAGAAAGACAAGGTTTAAAAATTGGCTGCATAGAAGAAATTGCATACCGCATGGGTTTTATTGATGCAATGCAACTTAAGGAAATAGCCAAGCCACTCGTTAAAAGTGGTTATGGAGAGTATTTGTTAAGGTTGATAAAGTAAACAGGCTAATTATAGCAAAAGCCTACAGATATTATCTCTAGGCTTTTGCTATAATTATTATCTTTCTCCGACTTGCTGCCTCCACATGGCGTAGTATAAGCCTTTTTCTTCTAACAGAGTTTCATGCTTACCCTGTTCAATAATGTGCCCTTTTTCTAATACATAAATTCTGTCGGCATGGCGGATGGTTGACAGACGATGGGCAATCAGTATGGTAATTTGCTCGCTCAGCTTAGAGACATTTTTAATCGTACCAGTAATTTCTTCTTCAGTAATCGAGTCTAAGGCAGAAGTTGCCTCATCAAATACCAAAATATCTGGATTACGCAATAGCGCTCTTGCAATCGATAATCTTTGTTTTTCACCACCCGAAACCTTTACGCCTCCTTCTCCAATTACGCTATCTAAGCCGTTTTCCGCTCTCGCTAGTAAGCTTTGGCAAGCAGCTTGGTTCAATACTCTCAAACAATCCTCATCGGTGGTGTTTGGTTTTACGAATTGCAAGTTCTCTCTAATTGTACCAGAAAATAACTGCGTATCTTGCGTAACGAAACCAATTTTTTCTCTTAATTGATCGAGATTTATTTCGGCACTAGAATTACCATTATATAAAACTTTTCCGTCTACAGGGTGATATAAGCCTACCAGAAGTTTCACCAAGGTAGTTTTCCCTGATCCGGACGGACCGACAAATGCAATGGTCTCACCTTTATTAACACTAAAATTGATATGCGTTAACGCATTTGTTTTTCCCGTGAGGTGCTTAAAACTGATGGATTGAAACGTAAGGTTTTCAATTTTTTGCAAAGGTTTAGGATTATCTGGCTTTTTGTCTATAGGCGTGTTTAAAATCGCTTTAAATCTGTCAAGCGACACCTCGGCTTCCCTCCAAGTTAAAATCACATTGCCGAGCTCCTGTAGTGGTCCAAACAAGAAAAAAGAGTAAAATAGGAATGAAAAATACTGCCCAGCAGAAATTGCGTTATCAAAAATTAGAATCAGTAAAACTACCACCATAATGCTTCGCACAAAATTTACGGTGGTGCCCTGTACAAAACTCATGCTTCGCACATATTTAACTTTCCGCAGTTCGAGCCCTAAAATTTTGTATGTTGTTCTGTTTAAGCGTTCAATCTCTTGATTAGCCAAGCCCAAGCTTTTTACCAGTTCGATGTTTCTTAGGGATTCGGTAGTTGAGCCAGCAAGCGCTGTGGTTTCCGCAACAATTGATTTTTGAATTGCTTTTATTTTTCTGCTGAGTACCCAACTTACAAATGCAATTACCGGAATTGAGGCTAAGTAAACCAAAGTTACTTTATAGCTCACTGACAGTGAATAAACGATGACAAAGACCATCCCAATTAAGCTCACGAAAAGGATACTGATAAAAGAGGTGATGAATTTTTCACAGTCTAATCTCACCTTTTGAAGAACCCCTAAAGTTTCTCCGCTACGCTGATCTTCGAACACTTGATAAGGTAATTCTAAGGAATGTTTCAATCCATCAGCGTACATTTTTGCACCAACCTTTTGCACAATAATACTCGTAAAATAGTCTTGAAAGTTCTTAGCAATTCTAGAAACCATTGCAGCACCTACAGCCAAGCCTACCAATCCTAAAACGCCCCAAACATATTCCGATCTGTTTAAATCGTCTTTTCTTTGGATAAATTTATCTACGATCCTTCCCGTAAAATAGGGGTCCATTAGTGAAAATCCAATGTTTATTGCCGCCAAAAAAAGCGCCAATATAACAATCCATTTATGTGCTTTTAAGTATTCTAGCAGTAGTTTCATTATAGAGAATAATAAGTTTGATTGTAAAAATAAAAAAAGGGAATACAGTAAAACTACATTCCCTTTTATATTACATTTTGGCGATATATTAAACCGTCATGATGTCTTTTTCCTTTAGCTCGGCGTATTTGTCCACCTTCAGGATATAAGCATCTGTTACTTTTTGAACTTCTGCCTCGCCAGTTTTTATTTCGTCGTCAGAAACGCTTTCTGCTTTCAGCTTTTTTATTTTTTCGTTAGCATCCTTACGGATATTACGAATAGCGATTTTACCCTTTTCGGCCTCTTCTTTTACTTTCTTTACTAACTCTCTTCTTCTTTCTTCAGTCAATGGAGGTACAACTAAGCGAATAATTACCCCATCGTTTTGCGGATTAATTCCAATGTTAGCTTCCATAATTGCTCTTTCAATTGGCACTAACATATTTTTCTCCCAAGGTTGTAAAGTAATGGTGCGAGCGTCTGGCGTACTCATTGCCGACACTTGAGATAATAAAGTAGGAGAACCGTAATAATCTAC
This sequence comes from Pedobacter sp., assembly GCA_045629525.1. Lineage (GTDB taxonomy): Bacteria > Bacteroidota > Bacteroidia > Sphingobacteriales > Sphingobacteriaceae > Pedobacter. The sequence continues at coordinate 102,205 of JAZQRH010000019.1, read as the reverse complement.
AGTAATACCATCTAACATACCAACAGAAGCCTTACCAGCTCTAATCTTGGTGAGTTCAGATTCGCAGTGTGCAACAGCTTTGTCCATCGTAACTTGTGCCTCTGCAATTTGTTTCTTTATCAGGTCGTTCATTATTCAGTGTGATTAAATCTAAAAATAAGAAATTATGTGCAGAAAACTAACCTTGTACTAAGGTGCCAATCTCTGCACCTTTGGCAATTTCCATAAAGTTTCCGGCTTTATTCATATCAAAAACAATAATCGGTAGGTTATTTTCCTCACAAAGTGTAAAGGCGGTCATGTCCATAACATTTAAGTTCTTATCATAAACTTCGTTAAATGTTAAAGTCTCATATTTAGTTGCTGTTGGATCTTTTTCTGGATCTGCGGTATAAATACCGTCAACGCGAGTGCCTTTAAGTACTACGTCAGCGCTAATTTCGATAGCTCTCAGCGCAGCTGCAGAATCTGTGGTGAAGTATGGATTGCCAGTACCAGCGCCAAAAATTACTACTCTGCCTTTTTCTAAGTGTCTTACCGCTCTTCTACGTACAAAAGGCTCACAAATTTGCTCCATCTTTATCGCCGAAAGCAAACGAGTTTTGATGCCCACTTTTTCTAGTGCATCTTGTAAAGCCATACTGTTGATTACCGTAGCCAGCATACCCATGTAATCTGCCTGTGCTCTGTCCATGCCAGATTTTTCAGCACTTAAGCCTCTAAAAATATTGCCGCCTCCAATAACAATAGCTATTTCCAAGCCTTCGTCGTGTACTGCTTTAATATCTTCCGCATATTGTTTAACTCTTACATTATCAATGCCATACTGCTTGTCGCCCATCAGCGATTCGCCGCTTAGCTTAAGTAAAATCCGTTTGTACTTCATGAAGGACAAAATTATCAAGTTTTTTTAAATTGCTGATGCTTTATTTTGTTTTAATTTCATCTCCTTTAAAAAAGATGTTTTGCACTTCCATTTTATCGTCTAAAACCACGAAATTTGCATCAGCATTAGGTATAATCTGTCCGATAACATTTTCCTGTCCTATAAGTTTTGCTGGATATAAAGTTGCCATGTTTATGGCGTCGGCAAGCGGAACGTCGCAATAATTAATACAATTTTTTATAGAATCTAACATGGTTATCGAAGAGCCAGAGAGCGTACCGTTTGGAAGAACAAATTTACCATCTACGGCATGATGCTGGTAAGGGCCATCGCTGCATTCTGCAACGGCGTCGGTAATAAGAAAAAGGCGCTCTTTTATTACTTTGGCAGCTAGCTTCACTACTTCAAAGTCTACGTGTAATCCATCGGCAATAATACTTGACATCGCCTTTGGATGACTAAATACAGCGCCAGGAATGCCAGGTGCACGGTGTTGTAGCGGAGACATCGCATTAAAAAGATGTGTAGTAGTTTGAATGCCTTTGTTGTATGCGTCTGTGGCTTCTTTGAACGTAGCGCTACTGTGCCCTAATGAAACGATAACACCATTTTGCAGTAGGGAATCAATTACATTATCGTCTTGTAGCTCCGGCGCTAATGTCATCATCTTAATGGTTCCATCGCCAAATTCTAGCAATTTTTTTATTTCATCAACCGTTGCTTTGCGGATATACTCTTTCACGTGGGCGCCCCGTTTATCTGGATTAATGAAGGGGCCTTCTAAATGTAAACCCATGCAGTTTTTGCTGTATTTCCTAGCGCTTTTGATTACTTCAATGCATTGATTAAAAACTTGAGGGGTATTTGTCGCTAAACAAATTAAAAAGCTTGTGGTACCATCTTTTAATAACGCATCTTCTATGGATGAGATACTTTCTAGGGAAGGATTTGCTGAAAATAAATGGCCTGCGGCTCCATATACTTGTAAATCTACAAAGCCCGGTACAAGTAAATTGGTGCTTGTTTCCACATCCGATCCTTCAATAAGCGTTACCTTGCCATGATCAACGCGGATGTTTTTCCCTTTTAAAATTTCCTTCCCATCGAAATAGTTGGTGTTTTTGAGTTGCATATTCAAAGATGTCAAAATATACTTATTTATTTAGCAGCAAGTTGATTGAAGCGTTTACATCGAGGAAGAGGCTTAATCATTTAACTTAAAATGTTCCTTATTTACAGTGTGCCAAAATATTAAATAAAAAAAGCCCTTACATTAATGCAAGGGCTTTTATATTTAGTAGGCTTAAAAATTAAGCGCCTAATTGTACACGTTTAAATGCAGTTACTGTTAATCCTTTAACGGTGTTGTCTAAGAATTTACGAACATCTACAGAAGCGTCTTTTACAAACTCTTGGTTTAATAAAGTGCTGTCTTTGTAAAATTTGTTCAATTTACCAGCAGCAATTTTCTCTACCATTTCTTCTGGTTTACCTTCTGCACGGATAACATCTTTCGCGATTTCAATCTCACGCTCAATTGTAGCAGGATCAACACCGGCTTTATCTACAGCAACAGGATTCATTGCAGCAATTTGCATTGCAACATCTTTACCAGCTTCAGTAATATCTGTACCATTAGCGCCTTGGAATACTACTAAAACGCCCATTTTACCATTAGAGTGTACGTAAGAAACAACTTGCTCACCAGTAATATTTGCATATTCTTGAATAACAATTTTCTCGCCAATTTTACCAGTTAACTCAGTGATAGTTTCAGCAACTGTACGCCCATCTTCTAAAGTAATTGCTAATAATTCTTCAGTAGTAGCAGGGTTGTTAGCAACAGCTGTAGCTAAAACAACTTGAGCTAAGTTACGGAAGTCTTCCACTTTAGAAACTGGCTCAGTTTCGCAAGCTAAAGCAACTAATTTACCATTAGTGCCATCTTCAGAGATGTTGATTGATACAAGACCTTCAGAAGTAGCATTACCAGAACGAGCGGCCGATACTTTTTGACCTTTTTTACGCAATAAATCTACAGCAGCTTCGAAATCGCCATTGGCTTCTACTAACGCTTTTTTGCAATCCATCATACCGGCACCTGTTTGTTGACGTAATTTGTTTACATCTGCCGCAGAAATTTGTACTGACATCTTATGTTTTTGTTTTTAACCCGCAAATCCCGACTTTGATCGGGACTTGCAAGTAAGTTATAAATCTTATGAATTTAATCCGTAAGGATCATAAATTAAGCTTCTGTGTTTTCTTCAGATGAAGCTTCTGTTGCAGCAGCTTCTTTTTTAGCACCTTTTTTAGGAGCTTCTGGAGCATCAGCAGCAACTTTAGCAGCTACAGCTTCTTTTTCTGCTTCATCATCTTTCTCACGTTTACGCTCATCTAAACCTTCTTCGATAGCTTTAACGATGATATCAGTAATCAAAGTGATTGATTTTGTAGCATCATCATTTGCTGGAATAGGGAAATCGATGTTCGAAGGATCAGAGTTTGTATCAACCATTGCAAAAGTTGGAATGTTTAATTTCAACGCTTCTGCTACAGCAATGTGCTCTTTTTTAACGTCAATTAAGAAAATTGCAGCTGGTAATCTGTTTAAATCAGCAATACCACCTAATAAACTTTCTAATTTAATACGCTCACGTTGGATCATTAAACGCTCCTTTTTAGAAAGGATTGAATAAGTACCATCTTTAGTCATTTTATCGATGGTAACCATCTTTTTGATTGACTTACGTACTGTTGCAAAGTTAGTTAACATACCACCTAACCAACGTTCGGTTACGAAAGGCATATTTACTTTTTTAGCTTGCTCAGCTACAATTTCTTTAGCTTGTTTCTTAGTAGCTACAAATAAGATCTTACGACCTGATTTTACGATTTGTTTAATCGCAGAAGCAGCTTCTTCAGTTTTAGTTAAAGTTTTATTTAAATCTATAATGTGAATACCATTACGCTCCATGAAAATATAAGGAGCCATTTTTGGATTCCATTTACGGGTAAGGTGACCGAAGTGTACACCTGCATCCAATAAGTCTTGATAAGTTGTTCTAGCCATTGTTTTGTCTCCTTAAGATTAACGTTTACTGAATTGGAATTTCTTACGAGCTTTAGCACGTCCTGGTTTTTTACGCTCAACCATACGCATATCACGAGTCATTAACCCTTTTGCACGTAAAGCTGGTTTTTTCTCAGCATCTAATTCAACAATAGCTTTAGCAATAGCTAAACGAACAGCCTCAGCTTGTCCTTTTACACCACCACCTGCTACGTTTACTTTAACATCATATTTACCTAGAAGCTCAGAAACTTCAAAAGCTTGGTTAACAATGTATTGTAAAGGTAACGTTGGAAAGTATACTTTATAATCTTTACCATTTACGGTAATAGCGCCGTTGCCATCTTGTAAGTAAATACGAGCAACTGCAGTTTTTCTTCTACCAGAAGTATTTGTTGTTGACATTTCGTTTCTCTTTTAATTAAAGTGTAATGGTTTTAGGCGATTGCGCTGCATGAGGATGCTCAGCACCAGCATAAACAAATAAGTTAGTGTATAACTTTTTGCCTAATTTAGTTTTAGGTAACATACCACGCACAGCTTTCTCAACAATACGTTGAGGATGCTTAGCCAATAATTCTTTTGGAGAAATAAAACGTTGACCACCTGGGTAACCTGTATAACGAACATAAGTTTTGTCCGATAATTTGTTTCCAGTCAACTTAACTTTGTCTGCATTAATAACGATCACGTTATCACCGCAGTCTACGTGTGGGGTGTACTCAGGCTTGTTTTTACCTCTAATAATCATCGCGATTTTAGAAGACAAGCGCCCCAAAATCTCTCCTTCAGCATCAACTACAACCCATTGTTTATTAACGGTTTTAGCATTCGCAGAGACAGTTTTGTAACTTAACGTATTCACTTGCTTGTATTTAATTTGTTAAAAATATTTTAATATTCCGCTTTTTACGGGACTGCAAAGATACGGAGATTTGTTTAATTACCAAATGGTTGACAAGAAAAAAGTTTTTGCAATACAAAGATATTCTAACCTAGTTAGGCGTAATTTTTTTCGAAACGCAAAGCCAGCAGTCCTTTTTTTAAAACGGTCCCGCTTTTCTTTGCAATCTTTTTGTTTTGTTTTTTTGGCATTTCAAGCAACAAGAATCTATAAAGGAACTGCTCAACTTAAAAATTCGCCGCTACATCCAAACAAAAAGTATTTACACTGCAATCGGGGTTAATGTGAAAGGCGGAGTTTTATGCTCTTATTACTAAATTGTTAGGAAATATGTTGATGTCGTTTAGTTCTCATAAACGACTAATAATAGCAGTACACTATGGTCATTTAAGATAAAAAATTCTCAGATAAGTGCTCATAAGTATCTAACATATTTTCTACATTAACTCCTCAGCTCATCAATTCTTTCTTGAGTCTTAATTCCAATTTTCGTGTCCTGCACATTATCGATGATTGCAAACTCCGCGTCTCTATTCTTATCCGAAGTATACATTTGCACTTGCTCATCATTTTCAATAGCATGATCATAACTACCTCTGCTGCTCATTAATTTCACAAAAACAGGTAAGCACTCAAAAAAAATAAACAATAGACCAATAAAAGCTATGGCTAAAGCTTTGGTGCTATCGCGTTTTCCGTCGGGGGTGAAACTTAATTGACCTAAGGCCCAGTTTCTATCAGCAAAACCTGCAATATTAGCTAAGCTATCCAATTGTTTTGAGGTTAACAGCTTCTCCGTCATTAAGCCATCAAAAGCTTTTCTGCCATCAATAAATTTTTCCATCTGTCTAATGTCGGCAGTTAAAGTATCTAGATTTTGCTCACGTTGTTTCAGTTCCGCCTCTTTGCGCTTTGCATAAGGCCCATAGCCCATTACTCCTGAGGTCTCTGCGGTCTTATTCCCGAAAATTTCAAAGTTTAGCTTTTGCCTATCGGTTTTTATCGCGGCAGCTAATGAATCGCGTTGTGCCTTTAAATCCTTAAACCTGGAAATTTCTACGGTATATTTTTTATCGAAAGCCTTGTTTAAGGTATCTATTTTTGAGCGTTGCCCATTTAAGTAACTCACCTTTAATTTCTCTTTAATCTCTTTATCAAATATTTTTAGTTCTAAAGGGCGGGAAATTACTATGCCGATCATAATGGCTAATAATATACGCGGCGTAGCTTGTAAAATTTGCTTGCCGTTGGTTGCATTTTTATTAAGGCTCCCCACAATATAACGGTCCATGTTAAAAATGGCCAACCCCCAAATTAGGCCGAAAGCTACCGCAAATAAGCCTGCATAGTCACCGCCCTTAAAAACAAAATGCATTGCATAGCCACCCGATAGCGCAGCAAATAATCCCGTAAAAAATATAGTAGCGCCAATGCCTATATATTTGTTGTGTTCGGTAGGATGTTTTTCAAGCGTGCTGATATGTGCACCAGAACAAAACCAAAAGAAGCGTGAAATGCGGTTCATGTTTAACCAAATTTTAAAAATACTATAGTTAAACGATTGGCATTTGCATTTGTTACAAAAGCTGAGTTTAAATTAGGAACTCGCAAAATTTGGTATTCGTTCAAATTGTTTACAATTGGTAGACAAGGATTAGCAGATAAAGCTATTAATTTGTTATTCGTATCTTTGATAAAATTTAAAGCAACATGAAAGAAGTTACCGTACAAGACTTAAAACAGAAAATAGATAACAATGAGCCTTTTCAACTGATTGATGTTAGAGAGACTTTTGAGTATGAAACGTCAAACCTTGAGGGTTTAAATATCCCTTTGGGAGGTATTTTAATTGAGGCCGACAAAATTGACAGAGATAAGCCTGTAATTGTACAGTGCCGTAGTGGCAAGCGTAGTGCTGCAGCCATTATGCAATTGGAGCAAGTACATGGTTTCGACAACTTATACAATTTACAAGGCGGTATTTTAGCTTGGAAAGATGCCTACGAGCCAGATATGCAAGTGTACTAAAATCAAGCTTATTTGTTGGCGATGAAAAAATTACTTTTTTTAAATGTATTCTATAATATACTGATTATGGCGTCTATTGTAGGTGCAGTTTCAGCGTATGAGAATAAAAGTCCGCTGATAGCTATATTTTTGGTAGCGGTGATTGCGGCAGTTTTATACTTTAAGTTTAAGCTGCGTAAGCAGATTAAAGACGTCCTAGGCAAAGGGCCCGCACCAAAGGAGGCTAAATAATAAAAATCCCCTCATTAACTAATTGATGAGGGGATTTCTGCTTATAGAAACAAATCTTCTTTAATTCCGGTCAACCCTAATCCGGGCAAATTATTTAGTAGATATTTACCTTCTTTAAACTCAGGTTGGTCAAAAGGATTATTAGTAGTTAAAAAAGGACCGTCTAAATCTGCCCAGTGGCAAAGCGGGGCAAGATGTGCCCCTGCTAAGGTGGCAATAGAAGTTTCGCTCATACAACCTATCAGCACTTTCATGCCTAGTTCTCGTGCTTTTAGTATAGTTTGATGACCTTCATACATACCTGTACTCTTCATTAGTTTGATATTGATGCCATGATAAACACCCTTTAAACTATCTAGATCTTTCAAGCGCTGCATGGCCTCATCTGCCAAAAGCGGAATTGGACTACGTTCAGTTAGCCAAGCATTACCATCAAAATCATCCTTGTCCATGGGTTGCTCAATTAAGACCACGCCTTTTTGATGCAGCCAATAAATTAAGTCAATAGCTCTGGCTTTGTCTTTCCAGCCTTGGTTGGCATCAACATATAAAGGCACATTTGTTACGCTCCGTATGGTCTCAATAATCTCCCGATCATTATCTCTTCCCAGTTTTACCTTTACTACTTTGAAATCTTTGGCGTCTTCTAATTTTTTACGTAGAACTTCGGGTGTATCAATACCAACGGTAAAAGAAGTTATCGGCATTTTTTGCGGGTCTGCTCCGAGAACTTCATAACAAGGCTTGTTTAGCAATTGTCCATTCAAATCGTTCAGAGCAATGTCAATAGCGGCTTTAACGGCCGGATTACCCTCTGCTAATTCATCTAGGTAGGCGTTAATTTCCGCAAAGTTAAAAGGAAATTTAAACCTCTTCCATTCCACTTTTTTCAAAAAGGCATGCGCCGTTTCGTAGCTTTCGCCCATATAGGGTACCATGCTTGCTTCGCCATAGCCACATTGGCCTTCGTAATTAATTTTTAAAAGTAAAAGAGGGGTACTTGTTCGGGTAAATTTGGATATAGAAAATGGGTGTTTTAATTCCAGTTCAAACTCCTTACAACTAATCGTCATTTTAAATCGTCTAAATATGAAAAGGTTATTGCCCTTGTATTATATTTGTTCTCGCTAATTTATTAAGCCATGAAAGCATTATCAAGATTACGCTATTTTCTTTACATATCTATCATATTTTTTGGTTGTAGTACCGGAAAAAATGCGCTTCAAAAAGGAGACTACGATGCCGCGGTCTCGAAGGCGGTGGATAGGTTGCGCAGCTCGCCACAAAACAAGGAAGCTTTACAAGTTTTGCCGGCAGCCTTTGATTTAGCACTAAAAACCCATCTACGAAAAATAGAGGATGGCAAAATATCATCTAACGAGCTAAAATGGGAAGACATTGCGTATCACTACCAAAAAATTAATGCTTTAAGCGACGATGTTAATGCTTGTCCTAGCTGTTTAAACTTAGTGCCTAATCCGCCCAGATATGTGCGAGAATTGGACGACGCGAATTACAAAGCAGCAGAGGCCCGTTATATTTTGGGTGAGCGTTTGTTAAGAGAAAATAACCGAGCAAGTGCCAAAAAAGCTTATAATCATTTCTTAACAGCGCAAAACTATTATCCATCTTTAAAGGGATTAAAAGATAAGATTGATGACTCATACTGGGCAGCGGTGCTAAAAGTAATTGTACAACCTGCGGTAATTAACAGCAATACCTATCGCTTAAGCAATCAATATTTTCAGGATCAAATTGGAAATTACTTGGCCACCTATAAACGCAATAATTTCGTGATGTTTTTTACACCTGCGGAAGCCACAAAACAAAAGATACAGGCCGACCAGTTAGTGCAATTTCATTTCGACGATTTTGTGGTGGGTCAAACTTACGTGAAAGAGAAGGTTACTAATCTAAAAAGAGATAGCGTTGTGGTGGGAGAGAACAGAAATGGTAAAGTTTACGGAACTGTAAAAGCAACTTTAAGTACTTTTGAGAAGCAAGTTTCGTCATCGGGTTTGATGAACATGGCTGTGATAGATTTATACACCAACAAAGTTGTACGTAATAAAAAATTTGCTGGGACTTACGTATGGACAGATAGTTGGGCAAACTACAAAGGAGATGAGCGGGCACTTGATAGACAACAATTGGCCCTGACGAAGAAGAAGGAAGTTATGCCTCCCGCACCAGGTGTTTTGTTTGTAGAGTTTACTAAACCCATTTACAGTCAATTGATAGACTACATTACTAGTTTTTATAGCGGTTATTAAACGGTAATTTAAAAGTTAAAATATTGGCGATGGTTCATCGGCAAAGCAATAATGCTTAATATTGTAGCGATGAACCATACTCTTTACAATCCTTTTAAAAGTTTCGATTTTAGAAACGACAAATGTTTTTTAAGCGGAAGTCCTGAGACACCTGTCGGCGTACGTGTTCTGCCAGATTGGTTATTGAAAATGGCAGGATTAACGGGCGATGAGCAAATCAAACTTTTAGACGAAAGCGTGCGTACTTACAAAAGTTTAGTGGTTCCTACTAATGCCGATTTGTACGCTTCCAAAATATCAGTTTTGGAACAGCAAATAGAAGAGGCTTTCGCGAAAGGTTACCAAGGGGTATCGGCATTGCCAGCACTCACACTTTTTCAGTGGATTGGTAAGATGATGTACAGTTTCTTATACATCGAAATGCAAGGTGCCATACGCTTAAAACAATTAAGTGGCGATGGCATGAACATGTCGCAGGGCTTAATGCATAAGTTCGGCAATCTGCATTTAATGTTACAGAGTATTTTTAGAGCGATAGAATTCGAAGAGTTTACGCCATGGTCTATCGTTGTGGTGCCTTTAGAAAAGGCGGATACTCATTTTAGTTTTAGAGACGAGATCAATACCCTAATTTTTTCGCTGAAATTTAAAGATTTTGGTATTGTTGCTTGCCTACAAGACAATGGAACCAACAAAAGGTATCATCAACAACTGTTGGATTTTATTAAAGATAAACCATTAACCGATCAACAATTCGAAGAATTGGCCGCTAGATTTTTCTATTCAGCGTACTTGTTTAATCGCTTGCCAGAATATAATGTAATTGAAGCAAACGAGGTCGCTTATATAGATCCAATGCCATTACGCGGCATTCAGAACAAGCCAATTTTCGATCAGTGGGAAAATAAGACCTATGGGCAAGTACTCGAGAACTTTTGGAAGCCTTACGAATTAACTTTGTTCGAAATTATCAAAGATCCAAAGGTACCGATGTCTTTCTTTGAGCAACCTTTACTTCCAGATACTCATTAATGTACCCAAAAAGTGCGGGATAATTCCCGGAACTAATATAACGGTTATAATCAATCCTGTAAGCGCTCCGAAGAAGTGAGCATCATGGTTAATATTGTCGTTTGATTTTTTGGACATGTACATACAATAAACCAAATAAAGCACACCAAATACGATGGCCGGCATTGGGATAAACATTACCCCGATCATACTCAATGGTTTAAATAAAATATAGCTAAACAATACTGCACTTATGGCTCCCGAGGCACCTAAGCTTGAGTATCGGAAATCTTCCTTATGCCTGAACACGGTAGGTACGTCGCTTAGTACCAAAGAAATGATATAGAGGGCAGCAAATTGCCAATGCCCAATCATTACTTCGAGCTGAAAAGCGAAGAAAAAGAAGGTAAACATGTTAAAGAAAAGGTGCATCCAATCTGCATGTATCAATCCGCTAGTAAGAAACGTATAAAGCTTATTACCCCTCGCTACACTATATGGGTGGAGCATAAATTTACCAAACAAGGAGTTTTCATTGAACGCATAAATGCTTGTAACTATAGTAAAAATAAAAATGATTGATGCTACAGGTGCAGCATTCCAATATTCTAATAGCATGATGTTTAATTTATTAAATCAATTTTGATATACCTTACCTTCACAAACAAGAGAAAATTCTAAAGTCGAGCTCAAAATAAGGAGAATTTTTGTAAAAGATGGTCGATCGTTCCGAGGGCTTACAAAAAGGCTAGTGAAGCCATGATTTAAGACCACTTACTAGGAGCTCTTGTTTTAGGCGCTAAGGAGCGATTTGGTAACCTGCTTTAATTATCGAATGGATTTTGAGGTAATTCCCTTCGGACCAAAATGATACTTGATTCCTACAGAGAAAAAGTTATACATATCAGGCGATTTGTTGGCGAACATCGTCTTGGGGTCGTTATAACCATCAAAATTATCGGCTAACACAAAATTAGTTTGGTAGTTAACATTTAACACATAACGAATATCACCCCAATCATCTGGGAAAAAGAAATCAATACCCAAATTAATAGGCACAACAGCACTGCTACCTTTATCGGTCCCTGGGAAAGTGTAGATGCTGCCATCGGGCTGCTCTTTTTGCCTCACAATTTTGGTCATGTTGCTCTGTACCATCCCAACTCCAGTGCCAATATAGGCACCTTTGGTAAGGTTTAAGAAATTGTTGTATGAAAAATCTGTGAACTGACCAGCCCGCACCTTTGTATTGAACATGAATGCTGTATAGGCATTAATAAATTCTCTGGTGTGAGGGTCTTTTACAACACTCCCACCCTTTGCGGTACCAGTTTGAAATTCTAAACCAGCGGTAATAAAGTGAGAAAAATTATAATCGAGTGCTACTTGTGTAGCAAAAGAAAAGCCTCCTTTTTGAACATCTGTAAATGTGTAAGTTGCACCTGCACCAACGCCGCCGCTAATTAAGAAGAAGTTCGATTGAGCAAAGGCAGGAGAGAGCAATGCCGTAAAAATTAAGGCTAAGTAATATCGTTTCAAGAGGTTATAAGTTAAGAGCTTCTTGTACAAAAGTATAATCTTTTTTAAATAAAATAAATAATAACTTTGAGTTTATGCAAGATATGAAAATAAATTCGGTTTCCCTGACCAATAGATTTACAAAATACGTTAAGATTGATACACAGTCTGACGGATCTTCGCCTTCTACCCCGTCTACAGAAAAACAAAAGAACCTTGGAGCGGTGTTGGTTGAAGAATTAATAGAATTAGGAGTAATAGATGCGCACATGGATGAATTTGGCTACGTGTATGCAACTATTCCCGCTACTACACAGAAGCAAGTGCCTGTCATTTGTTTTTGTTCGCACATGGATACATCGCCAGATTGTAGTGGAGAAAATGTGAAACCGATCATCCATAGCAATTACCAAGGGGAGGATTTGGTGTTGCCTGATGACGACACGATAATTTTGAAATTTTCGGAACATAGGGATTTGAAAAACCAGATCGGGAACGATATTATCACTGCTAGCGGTACGACATTGTTAGGTGCAGATAACAAAGCTGGCCTTGCCGAAATTATGGAAGCGGCGGCTTACTTAATGCAGCACCAAGAAATTAAACACGGAAAGATTAGAATTTTATTTACGCCAGATGAAGAAATTGGTAGAGGTGTTGATAAAGTGGACATGGAAAAGCTTGGGGCTGATTTTGGATATACCGTGGATGGAGAAACCTTGGGTTCGATAGAAGATGAGACCTTTTCTGCCGATGGTGCAAAATTGACTATTAATGGCGTGAGTTCGCACCCGGGTTTTGCAAAAGGGCAAATGGAAAGCGCAATTAAAATTATGGCGGCAATTATTGATGCCCTACCCAAAGACACTTTAACACCAGAAGCTACGAGTTTGAAGGAAGGTTTCATTCATCCGGTTGGGTTTAAGGGAAATGTGGAACAAGCCGAAGCAAGTTTTATTCTTCGCGATTTTGATAATGATTTGTTAGCGCAACATGCGCTTACTTTAGAGAGCATTGTAAAAACAGTATTAGAGAAGTACCCAAATTCTACTTACAGCTTAGTGGTTAAAGAGCAGTATCGGAACATGAAAGAAATTTTAGATCAATATCCACAAGTTATTGTTAACGGAATAGAGGCGATAAAACGTACAGGAGTTACACCATTACGCCAAAGCATTCGTGGCGGAACAGATGGCTCTCGCTTGTCATTTATGGGTTTGCCATGTCCAAATATTTATGCTGGCGAACATGCATTTCATGGAAAAACCGAATGGGTTTCGGTGCAAGATATGGTAAAGGCAACCGAAACAATCGTGCATTTGGCACAGGTTTGGGAAGAGAATGCCTAAACGTTTTAAAAAGGCGCTCGATTTTTAAAGAGCGCCTTTTTATGCTAGAAATCAATTCTTTCCCGCGTTGTCATGAAGGCATTTCTTCCTCCCCAAGTGTTCTTGTTTCTTTCAGCTCTTTCATAAGCATCATCAGCGTCGCTACCAAATTGTACCATCAACACATCATATCGGCAATTGTTCAATGTTTTGGGAAATGTGTAGATGTACATAGAAGCAGCGTTAGTTCCAAAGTCGAAGCTTGACGAGCCCATTCTCACACGTAAAGCTGTAGGATAGTCATTTTCCAGCCTGTTCTTAAGTGCTAAGCGCTCGGCTTGTTGATCCGTAACATCAACAACTTTGTATCTATAGTACTTTGGCACTTCGGTATTACATTCTTTGACATAAACCACGCCGTAAACTACAACTCGTGATGACGACTTCGTTTTAGCCCCGGTAAGCGTTAGGCTAACTAGTGCTGTGATAAAGATTAGTAATGTCTTCATACTCATTAATTAGAATTCGTTTAACTAACTAATAAATAAAGGTATGCGAGAATTTAAGTTGATACAATACGCCAAAAAGAGTATTTTTTCGACGCTGTTAGGTAATTTTAGCGCAAAGATAATACTGCCAAATACTGGTCGTTTTCGTCGACCACTTCAATTTTGCAATTCCATCCATGCTTTATGCATAACCGCTGAAGCGCTTGAGGATCTATGTATAGCCAATTAAACCATTCTCCCTTCTCAGTTTTATATTCATAACAATAACTGATTTCCCCATAATATGTGTCTTTCGGAATTGCCAAATCCTCATATAAGTAAAAGATGTCGGAACTATCAAAAATAATTTGTCCTTTAGGTTTCAGTAATTTTTTTGAGTTGATAAGGAATTGGTCAAAACCATTGAGCGTACCAGTAATTCCAATACCGTTCATCATAAAGAGGAGTGTATCAAATTGTTGATCTATCGAAAAGAAATCTTTTAACAAGGCATTTTTAACGCCTCTGGCTGTCATGATTTGCACTGCGAGAGGTGATATATCTAGAGCGGTAACTTGAAATCCGCGTTGATCGAGAATTAGCGCATGACTGCCAACACCTGCGCCAACATCGAGAATTGTGCCTTTGCAAAGCGATAATGCCTTCGTTTCCAAGGCTGGCATTTCATCTTCATTCCTAAAGAAAATATCCACAGGCATCTCTTCGGGCTCATCGTAAGAGTTGTGTAGCCATAAGGTCTCTGTTTCTTTATGCAAGGAATAATAATCGAAAAGCGCTTTGCCGTAAATATCCATACGGCAAAGATACAATTCGATTATTTATACTTTTACTTTCGATGCGGCTTCGTCTGCTGCTTTTTTAACTTCCGATCTAGCCGTTTCCGCAAAACTGTTGAATTTTTCTTTCGAGCGATCAATCGCATCGCAAACCCAGTCGTTAATTTTGTCTTTTAGGCCCGACTTTTTGTCCGAGGCTAACACCATAGCTACTACTGCTCCGAGGGCAACTCCGGCTAAAATTCCACCTAATATTTTTGTGTTCTTATCCATAATACTTTCTCCTTTTCAAGTTAAAACGATGAAAATCGGATATTGTTTGTAAAGTTTTGAAACAAAAAAATCCCTAGCTTTTAAAAAACTAGGGATTGTATAGTGAAAGAAAGTTATTAAACTTCCTCTTCGCTTACAAATTTTGCATTGAAATAGTCTCTGTTCATACGAGCGATGTTTTCTAAAGAAATACCTTTAGGGCATTCAGCCTCGCAAGCACCAGTGTTTGTACAGTTACCAAAACCTTCATCATCCATTTGTGCTACCATACTTTGTACCCTACGGTAACGCTCTGGCTGACCTTGAGGTAATAATGCCAATTGTGAAACCTTAGCCGACACGAATAACATTGCCGACGCGTTTTTACAAGTGGCTACACAAGCACCACAACCAATACAAGCAGCAGCTTCAAAAGCAGCATCTGCTTGGGATTTTGGAATTGGCAGGTTGTTTGCGTCTTGCGCATTACCTGTATTTACTGATACGAAACCGCCAGCAGCAATTACTCTATCAAATGCCGATCTATCAACTGCTAAATCTTTAATTACAGGGAATGCTTTTGCTCTCCATGGTTCAACTACAATAGTATCACCATCTTTAAAAGAACGCATGTGCAACTGGCAAGTAGTTACTAAATCCTTAGGACCGTGTGGCTGTCCATTAATAAACATCGAACACATACCGCAGATACCTTCTCTACAATCGTGATCAAATACAACAGGCTCTTCACCTTTTGTTATTAATTGCTCGTTTAAAACGTCGAACATTTCTAAGAAAGACATGTCCGGTGAAATATCAGAAACTTTATAATCAACTAATTTACCAGCTGAATTTTTGTTTTTTTGACGCCAAACTTGTAGCGTTAAATTCATATTTTCTGTACTCATCTTTTATAAGATTTAAGTATCAAGTAATAAGTATCGAGTACCGAGATTTTATTTGTCCTGATACTTGATACTCATCTCTTGCTACTATTTGTAATTTCTTTGTGCTACCTTAATGTTTTCGTAGTTCAATTCTTCTTTGTGTAATTCGAATTGACTTTCGCCTTTATATTCCCAAGCTGCCACGTATGCGAAGTTTTCATCGTCACGTTTTGCTTCACCATCTTCAGTTTGGTGTTCTTCACGGAAGTGACCACCACAACTTTCTTCACGGTTTAAAGCGTCGATACACATTAATTCGCCTAACTCGATAAAGTCTGCAACACGGTGTGCTTTTTCTAATTCAGGGTTAAATTCATCTGCAGAGCCAGGCACTTTAACATCAGCCCAGAAATCTCTACGCAATTGCTGAATTTCTGCAATAGCTTCCGTTAAACCTTGTCTGTTACGAGCCATACCACATTTTTCCCACATGATGTGGCCTAATTTTTTGTGGAAGTAATCGACAGATTTTGTACCGTTAATGCTTAAGAATTTATTAATTGTAGCTTTAACATTATTTTCTGCTTCTACGAAAGCTGGGTGATCTGTAGGGATCGCTTTAGTAGAAATATCTTTCGATAAATAAGCACCAATAGTGTAAGGTAATACGAAGTAACCATCAGCCAAACCTTGCATCAATGCCGATGCACCTAAACGGTTAGCACCGTGGTCTGAGAAGTTTGCTTCTCCTGTACAGTATAAACCGGGGATGGTTGTCATCAAGTTATAATCAACCCAAACACCGCCCATGGTATAGTGAACCGCTGGATAGATACGCATTGGCGTTTCGTACGGGTTTTCACCAGTAATTTGCGCATACATATCAAACAAGTTTCCGTATTTTTCTTTAATTACAGCGGTACCCAATCTCATTGCAGTTTCCTTATCAGGATTGTGGTTACCTTGTTTGTTGGCTTCAATACGTCCGTAACGTTCAGTATTTGCTTTAAAATCTAAGTAAACCGCCAATTTCGATTTACCTACACCGTAACCCGCATCACATCTTTCTTTAGCAGCACGAGAAGCCACATCACGTGGTACCAAGTTACCAAAAGCAGGATAACGACGCTCTAAATAATAATCTCTTTCATCCTCTGGAATATCTTGAGGCTTGCGAGGATCATCTTTCTTTTTAGGCACCCAAATACGCCCGTCGTTACGTAACGATTCAGACATTAAGGTTAATTTAGATTGGTGATCTCCAGATACTGGAATACAAGTAGGGTGGATTTGTGTATAGCAAGGGTTAGCAAAGAAAGCTCCTTTTTTGTGCACTTTCCAAGCTGCAGTTACGTTACTACCCATCGCGTTAGTTGATAAATAGAATACGTTACCGTAACCACCAGTGCCTAAAACTACAGCATGACCGAAGTGACGCTCTAATTCGCCAGTAATTAAGTTACGAGCAATAATACCACGAGCTTTACCGTCGATGATTACGACGTCTAACATTTCGTGACGCGTAAACATCTCAACTTTACCCATACCTACTTGACGCTCTAAAGCAGAGTAAGCACCTAATAATAATTGTTGTCCAGTTTGCCCGGCAGCGTAAAATGTACGTTGTACTTGCGTACCACCAAACGAACGGTTATCTAACAAACCACCATATTCTCGAGCTAATGGCACACCTTGCGCCACCGCTTGATCGATGATGTTTGCACTCACTTCTGCTAAACGGTGAACGTTTGCCTCACGAGCTCTGTAATCTCCACCTTTGATAGTGTCATAAAATAAACGGTAAGTACTATCGCCATCATTTTGGTAGTTTTTTGCAGCATTGATACCGCCTTGTGCAGCAATAGAGTGTGCTCTACGAGGCGAATCTTGAAAGCAAAAACATTTTACTTTGTAGCCCATTTCTGCTAAAGTAGCCGCTGCTGATGCACCCGCTAAGCCAGAACCTACTACAATTACTTCTAAACTTCTTTTGTTAGCTGGATTAACCAACGGCACAGAAGATTTATATTTTGTCCATTTTTGGGTTAATTCGCCCTCAGGGATATTTGAATTTAATTTCGACATTTTCTTAATCTTTTAACTAAACGGTTCGGATTAACCGATCCAACCTAAATAGATTGAAATTGGCATTAATGCAAAAATAAGCGGTACAATGATTGAAAACCAAAATCCAACTTTTCTTACCACAGGCGTCCATTTTTTATGGTTCCATCCCATAGATTGGAATGCGGATTGAAAACCGTGCAATAAATGATATCCAAGCGAAATTACGCCCAACACATACACAAGTACTACCCAAAATTCTTGGAAAATCATCACAATATTTTGGAAAGTGTTATGCTCTTGATGCGTGAAAACCGCCACCTTTGTTGGCCACCAAAAGTGGTAAAGGTGCAATACCAAAAACATTAAAATTAGGGTTCCTAATAAACCCATGCTACGTGAATACCATTTGCTATTTGCTTCTGGCTTGTTGTAGGCATACTTTTCTGGTCTTGCCGCATTGTTTTGCTGCGTTAAAATTAGGGATTGAACAATATGCAAGATAATACCTGCAAATAATCCAATTTCTAAAATACGGACCACAATGTTATGCCCCATAAAATCGGCGGCCACGTTGAAAGTTGCTCCACCATCGTTTAAAAAAATTAGCGCATTTACAGCTACGTGAATAATAAGAAACGAGATCAAAAAGATACCCGTTAAGCCCATTACAAACTTTTTGCCTACAGATGACGTAAAAGCTTTACTTAAACTACTCATTAGATTTAGTTATTTGTTATTTCTAGGGTACAAAATTAACTTAATTTAAATGGTGTAGCGGACAAATTCATGACAAATATTTATTTAGAACCATTCTACGGTTTTTAGAATCTGAAACTTTGTTAAACTGATGATTTTTTACGCTCAATATTCGTTTTATTTTAGGAAAAGTAAATTAGTCTCTACCTAATCTAAATTCAATTGAGTACTTTTATCCTATATTTTATTATACACTATTGGATTTTAAAGAGTTTAATTTTAACCCCGAACTATTAGAGGGTTTAATGGCGATGGGTTTTAAAAACGCAACGCCAATACAGGAACAAGCGATTCCTATCATCACAGCAAATAAAGATTTAATTGCTTGTGCACAAACTGGTACAGGTAAGACAGGTGCTTTTCTGTTGCCCATTATGAATTTGTTGACAGAAAAAAATGATCGACATAACGCGGTATTAATTTTAACGCCCACCCGCGAATTAGCGCAGCAAATAGATTTACAGGTAGAAGCGCTTTCGTATTTTACCAACATCAGTTCGTTAACGGTTTATGGAGGAGGTGATGGCGCTGCTTATATCAATCAAAAACAATCTATGAAAGATGGTGTGGATATCATTATTGCTACGCCAGGGCGTTTAATTTCGCATCTTTCTTCTGGGGTGTTAAAGCTTGATAAATTGGAACACTTGGTTTTAGATGAAGCAGACAGAATGCTGGATATGGGTTTTTATGATGATATCATGAAAATTGTCGGTTATCTGCCCAAAAAACGCCAAACAGTAATGTTTTCGGCTACCATGCCGCCAAAAATTAGAAAACTCGCTGCAAGTTTGTTAAATGAGCCTGAGCAAATTAACATCGCTATATCTAAACCCGCCGAAGGAATTAACCAACAGGTTTATTTGATACACGACAGTCAGAAAGTTCCTTTATTAACTGATCTTTTGAAGTCAGCTACGTATAAGCGAATTATTGTATTTGCGGGTCGGAAAGAGATGGTAAAAGAGTTGGGAAAGGTGTTTAAAAAACTGGGCTTAAAAGTAGCGTCTTTTCATAGCGATTTGGAACAAAAGGAGCGTGAGACTATAATGCTCGACTTTAAGAATGACAAATTGAATGTGTTAATAGGTACCGATGTTCTGAGTCGAGGAATTGATGTGACGGGTATTGATTTGGTAATCAACTACGATGCACCGCAAGATCCGGAAGATTATATTCACCGTATTGGTCGTACCGCAAGAGCAGCTACAACTGGTACTGCAATTACTTTGGTAAATGGAAGGGACAAACGAAAACTGGCAAATATCGAAAAACTGATTGATCGTCAGATCGACAGAATTCCGTTGCCCGAGCATTTAGGTGAAGCGCCGAAAGACGAGCCCGCAGCAGATAAAAAGCCATTCAGGAATAAAAAGAAGCCATTTTTTAAGAAAAAGCCTAAAGCTGTTTAGCCAGTAGATAAAATTTGAAGTTCTCCAATAAGAAAATTATACTGCTAGTTAATTTTTGGAGAAGTTCTTTTATACTATACAGACTTATTTTATAATCTGTCGCGGAACTAGAAAAAGTTTAGTTATTTTCCATTTTGAAAATTTCAACTTATTTGTGTATCTGTGGCAAAAAATGTAATCATGCAAAATCAAGCGCCATTAGCAGAAAGATTACGCCCTCAAAATCTGGATGAATACGTAGGTCAAAAGCATCTGGTAGGCGAAGGTGCAGTTTTACGCAAAGCGATTGAAAGTGGTCGCATCCCATCGATTATTTTCTGGGGACCTCCAGGAGTCGGTAAGACTACATTGGCTACCATCATTTCACAAAATTTAGATAGACCTTTTTTTAACCTTAGTGCTATAAACTCGGGTGTTAAAGATGTTAGAGAAGTGATTGACAAGGCGGCCGCCATGAAAGGTAGTTTTATGGGGATGCCTATTTTGTTTATCGACGAGATTCATCGCTTTAGCAAATCGCAGCAAGACAGCTTGTTGGGAGCGGTGGAACGCGGTATCCTTACACTGATTGGTGCCACTACAGAAAATCCGAGTTTCGAGGTAATATCAGCTTTGCTCTCGCGATGTCAGGTTTATATCCTTAAAAATTTAGGGGAAGATGAGTTGGTCGGTTTGCTTAACACAGCCATTACTAAAGATGAAATTTTATCTACCAAAAACATAAAAATTAAAGAACATGAAGCTTTAATTCGTTTAAGTGGTGGCGATGCCCGCAAGCTCCTGAACGTTTTGGAAATTGCCATTAATGGCATAGGAGGCAATAAAATAGAACTCACCAATGAAAAGGTGTTGGCGCATGCACAGCAAAACTTGGCACTTTACGACAAGGCTGGCGAGCAACATTACGATATTATTTCTGCTTTTATCAAATCTATTCGTGGTAGCGACCCCAACGGTGCGGTATATTGGTTAGCTCGAATGATTGAAGGTGGTGAAGACCCGCTATTTATTGCAAGGCGTTTGGTTATTTTAGCCTCCGAGGATATTGGAAATGCAAATCCGAATGCATTGTTGCTGGCCAATAGTTGCTTTCAGGCGGTAAACGTAATTGGCTTCCCCGAGAGTCGGATTATTTTATCACAATGTGTAACTTACATGGCATCGTCTCCAAAAAGTAACGCCTCGTATATGGCCATAAATATAGCGCAAGATATAGTGAGGCAAACTGGAGATTTATCGGTGCCTTTACACTTACGTAATGCACCAACAAAGTTGATGAAAAACATTGGTTACGGCGCCGATTATAAGTATGCTCATGGTTATGAGGGTAATTTTGTACCGCAAGAGTTTTTACCTGATAAATTGAGCGGAACTAAATTCTACGAGCCTGGCAATAACCCAGCGGAGGGTAAATTAAGGGAAAAATTGAAACAGAACTGGAAGGAAAAATACAACTATTAATATGCTATTCACTTTTTTATCACATCAGTGGAAATCTTTTTGGCGTAGTCGAAATAAAGCGGGAAGTATCGCCGCTCAAATTGTGTTGGGCCTTTTTGTAATTTATTTTTTGGTGCTGGCCGTGGTAATTGGCTTCGGTATGGGCGAGTTTATCGAGAAATTCCTTCCTGGTCAAGATCCACAGACTGTGTTTAATGGTTTTGTACTGTATTATTTTCTGCTCGATATGATGATGAGAATTCAATTACAAGAATTGCCAACATTAAGTATTGTTCCTTATTTACATCTAAACATTCGCAGGAAGACTATCGTAAACTTTTTAAACTTCCGATCGCTGTTTACATTTTTTAACCTCTTGCCCTGCTTTATATTTCTTCCTTTTATTATAGTAAATATTGAAGATGTATACGGTAGCGCTGCCGCGTTGTCTTATTGCATTGCCATTGTATCTATGATCCTATTTAACCACTTCTTGGTACTCTACCTAAAGCGAAAATCAATATTTAATGTAGTTGTTTTTGGCGCAGGAGTAGCAGTCGTATTAGTATTCATAGCGCTTGATTTTTATGACGTCATCTCAATTAGAGGGGTCTCGAATTGGCTATTCAATCAGGTAATGAAATATCCTTTGGTAGGTTTAGCTTTTGGGGCAGCAGCATTCGCTATTTACAAGTATAATGCGGCGTTTTTAAGTGATAATTTGTATACAGAAGAATTAGGAACTAAGGACGAAAAAAAGGCAAGTACCGATTATCCATTTTTAAATAGATTTGGCCGTGTTGGCGAACTGGCCGCATTAGAACTAAAACTTATTTTACGACATAAAAGGTCAAGAAATAGCTTAATTATGGCGCTATTGTTTTTAGCTTACGGTTTGATATTTTATAAGCAATCTGCGATAGAACAAAATCAATTTGGGATGATGCTTTTCGCCGCGATCTTTATGACGGGCATTATCATCGTTAATTATGGGCAGTTTATGTATGCTTGGCAAAGTACACATTTTGATGGTTTACTGACCAGTAAAATCAATTTTAAGGATTTTATAAAAGCTAAATTCTTATTGTTCAGCATCTCTACCACTATTGTTGCCGTGCTTTCTAGTCTTTATGGCCTAATTAGTTACAAGTTATTATTACTTCATCTGGCGGCTTATCTTTACAATTTAGGCATTGGTACCGTGGTTGTTTTATATCTTGCCAATTTTAACTATAAACGCCTAGATATTTCGGGTGGGGCAAGCTTTAATTGGCAGGGCGTGGGCGCTACACAATGGTTGTTGGGCTTTCCGTTACTGCTGGTGCCTATGTTAATATATATGCCTTTCGGTATTGCTAATAAGCCATTTCTGGGTTTAATTGTTTTGGGCTTACTGGGTGTTTTAGGGTTAATTTTTAGAAACTTCTTCGTCAATCTGATCGTTTCGAAATTCGAAAAACAACGATATAAGATCGCCGAAGGCTTTAGAGAATAATGTTATGATTGAAGTTAACAATTTAGTTAAAGCCTATGCGGGGCGTACTGTGGTAGATATAAAAAACCTAAGGATAAAAGCGGGTGAAACTGTTGGGTTGGTGGGTAATAACGGAGCCGGCAAAACTACCTTTTTTAGAATGTTATTAGATTTGATTAGGGTGGATCAAGGAGAAATTTTATCGAAAGATATAAATGTTACTCAAAATGCCACGTGGAAGGAATACACAGCTTCTTACTTGGATGAGGGTTTTCTGATTGACTATCTAACCCCAGAAGAATACTTTATTTTCATTGGCAGTTTGCATAATTTGAGTGTTGCCCATGTCACAGACTATCTCAAGCAGTACGATGAATTTTTTAATGGCGAGATTTTAAATCGTGGTAAATATATCAGAGATTTCTCAAAAGGTAACCAGAATAAGGTAGGGATTGCGGCAGCATTAATGCAAAAACCGGAGCTATTGATTCTCGATGAGCCATTTGCAAACCTAGATCCTACTACGCAAATCAGGCTCAAATCATTAATCAAAAATCTTAGCAACACACAAAGACTAACGACATTCATCTCAAGCCATGATTTAAATCACGTTACGGATGTTTGTAATCGCATAATTTTGTTAGAAAAAGGGACAGTAATTAAAGATTTCTATACCGACGATAATTCTTTGAAAGAATTGCAAGCTTATTTCTCTGAGTAGATATTCCTCAAAATGGTGGCGATTGGAATATCAGCTGTCTACAAATTAAGTCAGATTACGAAGTCGATGTAGAAATACTAATCTTTTTTTAGAGAATTTGCGAATGTAAAAATTAGGTATTGGAGTTAATTAGAGAGATTTTTACCAAAATTATAAAATTGGCATTACCTTTGAATATCTAATAGAACTATAATAAACTGAAATAAAAAATAGAAAAATGATGACTTCAAAAATTAAAACAGCTGTTGCTGCTATTACTCTATCTGTAGGGGCAATGTTATTCCAAAGCTGTGATAGCTTAAACAACACTCAAAAAGGTGCTGGTATTGGTGCCGCTGCCGGTGGTGTTATTGGTGCGTTAATTGGTAAAAAAGTTGGTAACACAGCCGTTGGTGCTGTGGTAGGTGCTGCTGTAGGTGGTACGGCTGGGGGTTTTATTGGTAAAAGAATGGATAAGCAAGCTGCTGAAATTAAGCAAGCTATCCCAGGTGCAGAAGTAATTCGTGAAGGCGAAGGTATTATCGTGAAATTCGACAGTGGTATCCTTTTCGATTTTAACAAAACTGACTTGAAAGAAGCTGGTAAAACAAATATCCAAGTTTTAGCTGCATCATTAAACCAATATCCAGGTACTGATGTAAAAGTTTATGGCCATACTGATAATGTTGGTACTGCTGCTGTGAACCAAAAAGTTTCTGAGCAAAGAGCTGCTGCTGTAAAAACTTATGCAGTTTCTCAAGGGGTTCCTGCTAGCCGTTTGGTAACTGTGGGTAAAGGTTTAACTGAGCCGGTTGCTGATAACACTACCGAAGAAGGTAGAGCAGCTAACCGTCGTGTTGAAATTGTAATCGTTGCTAACGATCAATTGAAAGCAGAAGCTGAAAGAAGCGCAGGATAGTCTCCTATTAAAGATAATAAAAAAGGTCCCAAATTTATTTGGGACCTTTTTTATTCGTAGATATCTGCGAAATATGCTATCGCCAACGATTTGAGTAACATTTCCTGCTCTAAACCTGCATACGCGGGAATTGCTTTTACCAACTTCCAATGTGGCCATCCGTCTTGGTCAATACCTTCGAGTTCATAAAAGCCCATTTCGCTTAATAATCTGCAAGTGGCAATGTGCATCAACTCCTCTTTTTGACGTTTACTGTATTTCCCCGGACCTTTCCCCAATTCCTGTACGCCAATTAAAAATAAAATCACCTTCAAATCGGGTTGGTCTGAGTCGAATTCTTCTGCAATTTTATCTTGTAGTTGTTTCCACTTTATATTTATTTCGGCTGGTTTCATCTAAATTTTCCTTATTTTAAAACGATTAAAAGGTTTACAAATATAGATGTTCTGGACAAGGTTTTTAACCTCTCCGCAATATCCTTAGCTTTGGGCTTATGAAAAACAAAATAAACGTGGGTTTATTAGCTTACGGGATGTCTGGCAGAGTGTTTCATGCACCTTTTGTAGAGATGAACGAAGGATTTAATTTTACTGCCGTAGTGGAACGTACGAAAAAGTTAGCTATCAATGATTATCCTCAAGTAATTAGCTATGACACGGTAGATGATTTAATTGCAAACCCTAATATAGATTTGGTAATTATCAATACGCCAAATTACACCCATTATAGCTTCGCACAGCAATGCCTTTTGGCAGGTAAGCATATCTTGGTAGAGAAACCTTTTACCGCAACGGTTGATCAAGCTAAAACGTTATTCAAGTTAGGAAATAAGGTTGGGAAGCATGTCTTGGTTTATCAGAATAGAAGATTTGATAGTGGTTTTAAGTTAACAAAGGAAGTGCTCGCAAGTGGGAAACTAGGGAAACTCACCGAAGTGTATTTTCGATTTGACAGATATAGGAACCAGATTGGTATCAAGGCGTTTAAGGAAGATAAGCAGTTTGAGGCAAGTGGCTTGTTGTACGACCTGGGGGCGCATTTATTAGATCAAGCGATTGCGCTGTTTGGAAAGCCAGAAAAGCATTATAAAGTAACTACAGCAAATCGAGAAGGCAGCCAGGTAGACGATTATTTCTTCATTCATCTTACCTACCCCAACCAGTTGAACGTGTATTTGGTTGCTACCATGCTCGCCGTGGATATACCGCCAGCGTTTGTTTTGAATGGATCTTTAGGAGCTTTCAGTAAAAACCATGGAGATGTACAAGAAAAGCAATTATTGTCAGGTTTTAAACCTTTTGAGCATGGTTATGGGATAGAGGCAGAGCGTGATGCAGGTAAACTAACCTTGGTAACTGAAAATGGTGGCAGGAGTATCCAAATCCTAGAATCTCCAATCGGAAATTACAATGAAATATTCGACGCTGTTTACAGTACTATCACCTCGGGGAAGCCATTCCCTATAAAAGAAGACGATATTTTAACGCAACTAGCCATTTTAGAAAGTTGACGTAAGTAAAAAGGTCTTAACACGTTATTGTTAAGACCTTCTTTATTATATTTTTTCGCCGTTTTGTAGCTTTTGGTTTCGATGTTCTTGCGAAATGTAATGCAACAGTGTATTTAAAACTACGGCATTCCAATCGTTGTGCAAGCTTACGCTGATTTTTTTCTTCTTATCGTATGTGTCCTGAATGTGCAAAACACCTTTGTCTAAAAAATATTTAATTTGCGTCCACGGAACAATGGCGGTTTTAGTTTTTCCTAAAAACCAGGTTTTATACCTTATTTCAAAACCTTTATAGTCGAATTTTGCAGCACCCACCTCAAGTTTTTGTAGCTCGTTAAGCTGGTCAATAAATTGATTTACCAAGCTCTTCTTTACATATTGCCACAAGCCAGACATGATATAATAATAGGTGTTGTCTTCCTCCAGCAGGTCGCCAACTTTACTACTTTCAAAACGTATGCTTGCCGTTTTACCTTCTTTAGCTAATATCTCAATAGTATATTGCTTCTTTAAAGGCTTTTTCTCGGGTCCAATTAACGACACGCCATACTTTATAGCGGTAACGTCTGCACAAGCAATTCTGGTTTGATTAACCTCGATTGCCTCGGCATTAATTTTTACTTTTTGCTTCGAAAAAGGGATGACGATATCGACGTCAAAATTGTGGTGTTGCATGGGCTCGAATATAATGATAATTTAAGGAATGGATAGAAGCAATTTTTTCATTTTTTTTCCAAGTTCTAGCTACGTTTAAGCCAACATATACCGCAGAAAATCCCACAACCAGGCTTAGTAGCGTGTAAATCACTAAAAGAACATAGTTTTGTTGCTGCAAGAAATAGATGTTCTCGATAGCAAAGGTAGAAAAAGTGGTGTACCCCCCCCCCACAAAAACCGGTGATTAAAAGAAGCTTTAAACTCTCATTTTCAACAATATTTTTACTAAAGGCACCCAAGCATACGCCTAAAATTGCGCAGCCTACAATGTTGGCGATGAAAGTGGCTAAAGGAAATCCCCCAGTGAAAAACTTGGCTGTGGTCACGCTAGTTAAATACCGCAAGATACCCCCAATACCTCCGCCTAAACCTACAAGGATCAGTTGTTTTAACATTTACTTTTTATTTAATTCTAATTTGTGCTTTCTTAAGGTGTCTTTAGCAATATCGTAACCAGCATCGGCGTGTCTAATTACGCCCATTGCTGGGTCATTGTGCAATACTCTTTTCAATCGTTTTGCTGCGTCTTCTGTTCCGTCTGCCACAATTACCATCCCGGCGTGGATAGAATAGCCAATGCCTACGCCACCTCCGTGATGCAAAGATACCCAACTTGCTCCGCCTGCGGTATTAATTAGCGCGTTTAATATTGGCCAATCGGCAACGGCGTCAGATCCATCCAACATGGCCTCGGTTTCTCTATTGGGCGAAGCTACAGAACCTGTATCCAAATGATCTCTCCCAATTACAATTGGCGCTTTTACTCGGCCTTCTGCTACCAATTTATTGAAAGCCAAACCTGCTTTTTCTCGCTCGCCTTGGCCAAGCCAACAAATGCGGGCAGGTAAACCCTGGAAAGCAATGCGCTCCTGTGCCATCGTTATCCACCTTTTTAAGCTCTCGTTCTCGGGAAACAATTCTAAAATCACTTTATCGGTTTCAAAAATGTCTTGCGGGTCTCCGCTTAGCGCTGCCCAACGAAACGGACCTTTTCCTTCGCAAAACAGTGGGCGAATATAAGCGGGTACAAAGCCAGGGAAATCAAACGCATTTTTCACTCCAACTTCTAAAGCTCTTCCGCGTAAGTTATTACCATAATCAAAGGTAATGGCGCCACGTTTTTGTAGTTCTAACATTTGCTCTACGTGTTTTGCCATTGTGGCATAGCTCCGTTTTACGTATTCATCAGGCTCCTTCGTTCTTAAGGCATTCGCTTGGTCTACGCTTAATCCCTCTGGGAAATAGCCAATTAATGGGTCGTGAGCTGAAGTTTGGTCGGTTAAGGTGTCCGGAACAAT
This sequence comes from Pedobacter sp., assembly GCA_045629525.1. GTDB lineage: Bacteria > Bacteroidota > Bacteroidia > Sphingobacteriales > Sphingobacteriaceae > Pedobacter. Next base: position 74,236 of record JAZQRH010000019.1, on the reverse strand, counting down.
GTTTCTATCGATCAATCTTTGCAACAACTCAACCGCATTGCAAACTACACCAATAGAAATTGCCTTGCCTTCTTCTTTATAACGTAGTGCCCTGTCAATGGCTGTGTCTACATCTAATTCAATCTCATCAATGTATCGCGTTTCTAGGCGTTTCTTGATGCGCCATTCTTCTACATCTGCCGCAAGGCAAACGCCATTATTCATGGTAATGGCTAAAGGTTGTGCACCACCCATACCGCCCAGCCCTGCCGTAACATTTAGTGTTCCTTGCAAATTGCCGTTAAAATGTTTTTTGGCAAGTGCTGCATAAGTTTCGTAAGTGCCTTGCACAATGCCTTGTGAGCCAATGTAAATCCATGATCCAGCAGTCATTTGCCCATACATCATCAAGCCTTTGTCCTCCAATTCATCGAAATGTTGTTGCGTGGCCCATTTTGGAACAAGTTGCGAATTAGAGATGAGTACACGAGGCGCATCCTTATGCGTAGGTAAAATGCCTACAGGTTTGCCGCTTTGTATAAGCAATGTCTCGTCATCTTCTAGGTTTTTCAAAGCTTTAACGATAAGTTCAAGCGCTTCCATATTTCTTGCAGCCTTTCCTCTACCGCCGTAAACAATTAAATCTTGGGGTCTCTCGGCAACTGCCGGATCTAAATTGTTTAACAACATCCGCAATGCGGCTTCTTGTACCCAGCCTTTGCAATTTAATTGGTTACCTTTTGGCGTTTGTGATTGATATAGGTTCATGTATTTGGTTTTGGAGTAACTCTTGGTAAATGTTACAAAATCAAATTTAATAATTAATTACGAATGATTATTTTTGCTCGTGATGCAATCAATTAGAGCTAATACTTTTAAGCAACTTTTGGCCTTAGCTATCCTTGCGATTTTTTCGCTTGCGATAACGCCGTGGAGTGCTTTGCATCAGCATAACGAGCATGTTGAGATTGTAGAGAAAAACTGTACCCACAAAGTACACGTAAAGGCCTCTGCAGAGCACTGTTTGGTTTGTAAAGCTCATTTCGAGAAAAACTATACTGCAGATTTCTATAACTATAGTATTCACCTCAAAGTACAGTTAGTTAAAAGAATTTTTCAGGTTATTGGCGGTTCTTACACCGAACTTATCAGCACGCAACTGCGTGGTCCCCCAGCTTTTTCATAATTAATTCTACCTATTTCGTATTACACTTGCTTTGCCATTTGGCGATGTGAAGCAATTATTTAGTTTTTACTTCGATAAATTTTATCGACCTATATTTTTTTATGAAAAAGTTATTCCTTTTTATAACTACGATTTTAATTTTATTATCGTTTAGCACATATGCCGATACGTTACTTACTATACGAGGAAAGGTTACAGATGCGATCACGCAAGAACCTTTAGCTGGCGCAATTTTATATATCTCAGATTTAAAAGCCACCACAACAACTAACCAGCAAGGCGAATATGTTTTTTCAAATATGCCCTCAAAAGGTAAATTTTTGTTAGAGGTTCGTTATTTAGGCTACAAAACGACTTCTCAGTTAATTGATTTATCCGAGGAAAGAAACATCAACTTTGCACTGGAAACTTCGGTGATTGAAAGTGCAGAGATTGTTATTACAGGAACACCTTTTAGTTCCAAAAATAAAACAAATAGTTTGGCGGTGATTAGCGTTAACCGCGATGCCTTAGGTAAAACTGGAGCCAACAATTTGGTCGATGCGATGGCTAAATTGCCAGGTGTTTCTCAAGTAACCACTGGAGGAGCGATCTCCAAACCGATCATCAGAGGATTGGGAGCTAATAGAGTCTTAATGATGGTAGATGGTGCCAGAGAGGAAGGGCAGCAATGGGGCGATGAGCATGGCATACAAATAGATCAGTTTGGTGCGGCAAGAGTGGAAGTATTAAAAGGTCCAGCAAGTTTGCTTTACGGTTCTGATGCTTTGGGCGGTGTGATTAATGTGATTGATGATTTAGTGCCTGCTTCTGGAGAGGTAAAAGGTAATTTTAGTACCAATTACAACACCAATAACGGGTTAACGGCTTCTTCATTCATGATGCAAGGGAACGATAATGGTTTCGTATATCGTGGTCGTGTGTCTTACAAAAATGCTCATGGCTTCTCTTACGGCGACAAAGTGGTGCCAAATTCTGGTTTTAACGAATTAAACACTAGCGCTATGTTGGGTTTAAATAAAACTTGGGGCTACACACATTTAAGTGTTTCGCGTTTTTCGACCAATATTGGTTTGGTAGAAGAAGGACCTGATGCTAATGGAGATTACATCAATGAAGACGGCGAAATTGTGAGCAATAAGGATGCGAGAAAGCGGACAGTACATTTACCTTTTCAAAATATCAACCACTACAGAGCGGCTTTGAATAGTAATATTCTACTCAACGGCGGACAGTTGAAATCTACCTTCGCTTTTCAAAGAAACATTAGAAAAGAATTTGAAGACGACTTTAGCGAAGCTGCGCTAAACTTAGGTTTAAACTCTTATACCTACGATGTGAAATATTCATTTCCAAACAGCGGAAAATGGGAACCAACTATCGGGGTGCAAGGAATGTATCAAACCAACAAAAATAGTGGTCACGAATTTCTAGTTCCAGATTACAATGGTAGTAATATAGGCGCATTTGCTTATTTGAAACGCAATTTCGAAAAAGGTGCTATTAATGCGGGTATCCGTTACGACTATAAAAAAGTAGAAGGAAAAGAATTGATTGAAGAACACGGAAATCACAGCCACCTTATTTTCGATGCTTTTGATAATAGTTTCTCCAATCTTTCTGGCTCCCTAGGTTTTGCCTTTGATTTAGCCGAAAATCTAAACCTAAAAGGAAATGTTGGATCTGGGTTTAGAGCTCCAAATATTGCGGAGCTAGGATCTAACGGTAGTCACCACGGTACATTTAGATACGAAGTGGGAAACAGTGCGCTAAAGCAAGAGAATAGTTTACAGTTCGATTTGTCTTTAGAGTACGATGCGAAAAATGTAACCTTAGGTTTAAATGCTTATAGTAACAAGATCTACAATTACATTTACCTCGCAAATTTAAATGGAGAAACCATCACAGTGAGAGATCACCATGGTCATTCGGCCGTTCAGCTGGTTTACCGTTACCTACAAACGGATGCGAATTTAGTAGGTGGTGAGGCTTCGATAGATTTTCACTTAGTTAAGGCACTACATTTTGAAAATACTTTCGCTTATGTAAAAGGAACCAACAAGGCGTCTAACTCACCTCTGCCATTTATTCCAGCGGCTAGTTTAAATAATGAAATTGTATTTGAACCTAACATCAAAGGCTTGAACGATAGTTTTCTGAAAGTAGGCTTAACCAATGTTTTTAAGCAAAATAGAATTGATGCATTTGAAACTGAAACGGATGGTTATACCTTGTTAGATGCAGGTATTGGTACTTCATTTAAAACCCGAAAAGGCAATTTAAATGTTTGGATTACAGGACAAAATTTAACCAACAAACTCTATTACAATCACCTTAGCCGCTACAAATTAGCCGGTATTTACAGCCAAGGTAGAAATGTAAGTTTTGGAATGAGTGTTCCACTTTAATGGAAGGGCCCCGAAATAATTTTCGGGGCCCTTATTTTTATGGCTTATTGTTTTGAATGAAGCTCAAACTTGCTTTAATATCATTTGCCAAAACCCTATCAGCTTCATTGAAACTCACCTGTTCCCTAAAACTCGCAATTATTTTTTCAATGGTGGGCGATGATTTTAAAGGTCTTCTAAACTCTAGTGCTTGCATTGCGGTAATCAGCTCAATGGCCAAAATTCGTTCTACATTTTCTACCACACGTAAACATTTGGTTGCCGCATTAGCGCCCATACTAACGTGATCTTCCTGTCCGTTACTGCTCACAATACTATCTACTGAAGCAGGCGTGCACAGTTGTTTGTTTTCGCTCGCTATAGAGGCTGCGGTATACTGCGTAATCATTAAACCCGAGTTTAAACCCGCATTTTTTACCAAGAAAGGAGGTAAGCCACGTTGTCCAGAAATCAGTTGGAAAGTTCTACGCTCAGAGATGGATCCAATTTCGGACAAAGCCATGCATAAAAAATCCAAGGTTAATGCCAGCGGTTGTCCATGAAAGTTACCTGCAGATATAATTAAATCTTCCTCTGGAAAAACATTAGGATTGTCGGTTACCGAATTAATTTCTATTTCAAAAGTTGATTGAACATGATGAACGCTATCTTTGCTTGCGCCATGCACCTGCGGCACACACCGAAAGGAATAAGGGTCTTGTGTTTGCTTGCCCTTTTGCTCAATAATCTGGCTTCCCTGGAGATAATCGTGGATTACTCGAGCCGTTTGCACTTGTCCTCTGTGTGGCCTAATGATGTGGCTTAAGTTTAAAAAGGGATCAATTCTGCAATTGAAAGCATCAATTGATGCGGCAGCAATTGCATCTGCCCATGATAAAATTTGTTGGCTTTTTAAGAGACAAAAAACACCGTAAGCCCCCATAAATTGAGTGCCGTTAATTAAGGCTAAACCCTCCTTACTTTGTAAGTTTAAACTTTTCCAACCTAGTATCTTATACAGTTGTTGAGTACTGATTTTTTCTCCTTGATACCAAACTTCGCCCTCGCCAATTAATGGCAAGGCCAAGTGCGCAAGCGGTGCTAAATCTCCCGAAGCCCCTAACGACCCTTGTGTGTAAACAATTGGAAGAATATCGTGGTTGTAAAAATCAACTAGGCGCTGCACAGTGGTTAGTGCAACAGCAGAGTGGCCATAAGATAACGATTGGATTTTGAGCAGTAACATTAATCTCACAATCTCTTCAGGAACTTCTTGTCCCATGCCGCAGGCGTGTGATAAAAGTAAATTGTGCTGCAGTTGTGATAAGTTTTCGATGTCTATCTTAACATTTTGCAAATAACCAAAACCCGTGTTAATTCCATAAATAGGTTGCTCTGCGTTCCTCAACTTTTCATCCAAGTATTTTCTGCAATTTTCGATATCTGCTACAGCTTGTGGCGCTAACTTTAGTTTCGCAGACGAATTAATGATCTCAGAAATAAGTTCGAGCGTGAGCTCGCTATTACTAACGTGGTAAATATCCATGTAGATTTTATTTGGTCTTCAAATCTATTGATTACAAATTATAAATCTTAAAACGGCTTGACTTTTAGATTTTTAATAAGAAAAGACCGCCTAAGCGATCTTTTTCTTAACAAAATGGGATAAAATTTCGTGTATTTAAAATCCGCTACGCGGAAATTTTTACAATAATATTTTGCTGCTTACCTCTTTATCTATAGTGATATAACCTGGGTATTTTACCAAGCTCCCACCGATTTTAATAGAAGGACGGATTTTTAAAGTTACCAATCCTTTTTTCTCCGAGCCGTTGCTTGCACCACTAATAAAATCGCCAATGTCGTTCATCATTTTGCTGTCGGTTAAAAACTGGTAGATGTTGGCATTTATTTGAATTGGTACTTGTGCCGATTGGTTGCTACCTATACTTACATTTTGGTTTACCGAGCCATTAAACACTTCTTGTTTATTAATTAGTACAATGTAATCGAAATTGTTGATGGCAGCCAAAGCGCTAGTAGGGTTGCTAATCTCTAAATTCAGCTTTGCTCTTAGCGGTACATCTTTTCTTAGCAAACCTAAAGCAATCCCCGGAATACTTAAGGTGTTTACAGATTTTCCATCTATTAGTTTCTGTATATCTGTGCCTGCTACAGTAATATTCGTAGCATCGGTGATGCGGTATTCGCAGTCTTTTAACGCATTTATTTGTGCTGTTTGTTGATTGATGCCGCACGAGGCCAAGCCTAATGCCATAAAGCACGCCAGGAATAAATTTTTCATTTTATGTGATTTCAAGTTATTGTAAACATTTTATTTATAACTAACAGACAAACCTTGTTCCATTTCGAAGCTTTTTGCTAAAAATAACTAATTTAGCTATACAACCAATTTAAAATGAACCTCAAAAACTTACTAGCAGTCATGTGTTTGTTGCCTACTGTTGCGTTTGCACAAGTGCGACAGTTTAACGCTGCTGAAATCGCTCAGGAAATGTCAAGCCTCGCGGTAAAAGGTAAAGTATTGTATCTGGCGGCACATCCGGATGATGAAAATACTCGATTGTTGGCCTATTTAGCTAAAGAAGCCAAAGTTTCTGCAGCTTATTTATCATTAACCAGGGGTGATGGCGGGCAGAACCTGATTGGCAATGAACAAGCCGAGTTGTTAGGTCAAATTAGAACCCAAGAGCTTTTGGCGGCAAGGAAAGTCGACGGTGCTGAGCAATTTTTTAGCAGGGCTAATGATTTCGGTTTCTCTAAAACTGCTGAAGAAACTTTTAAAATTTGGGGCAAAGATCAGATACTGGCAGACGCGGTTTGGGTCATCAGAAAATTTCGGCCCGATGTCATCATCACCCGTTTTCCGGAAGATAAAAGAGCGGGCCACGGTCACCACGCCGCTTCGGCTATCATCGCAAGAGAGGCTTTTGTTGCAGCGGCAAATCCAAATCAGTTTCCAGAGCAATTGACACAAGGTGTGTCGGTTTGGCAAGCCAAGCGCTTGTTATGGAACACCTACAACTTTGGTAGCAACAATACTACGTCAGACGATCAATTGAAAATTAACACAGGTTTGTACAATCCCTTGCTTGGCAGAAGCTACGGAGAAATTGCGGCAATTAGCCGTACCAACCATAAAAGTCAAGGTTTTGGATCTGCGTTGCAGCGTGGCGAAGCTTTTGAATACTTTAGTCATACCGCAGGAGACAAAGCGCAACATTCATTGTTCGAAGGGATAGATATCAGCGTGAGCAATAAAGAAATTCAGAAACTAATCGACGATGTGTTGGCGAAATTCAATGTTGCTCAGCCATCAGCAAGTATCCCCGCTTTAATCAAGCTGAAAAGATTTGCAGCCAAGGAGGCCGGATTTAAGCACCAATTGTTAGATCAATTGATTTTGGCTTGTGCTGGCTTTTGGGCAGAAGCTGTAACTAATAAACAATATTTTGCCATAGGCGATGAAGTACCTTTTTCGCTTAACGTAATATACAGAGCTGGTGAATTCGCACCAAAGCTTAGTTTTGCATCAAAAGAAATAAGCTTGCAGCCCAATAAATTAAGCACTGTACCTCATCATATTTCAACCGCAAAAAATGATTTTACGCAACCCTATTATCTGCAAAAAAATCATCCCCTTGGCTATTATCAAATTCATCAGCAAAGCGATGTAGGTTATCCAGAAAACCCCAAGCATTTGGAAGCAAAAATAAAGATAGACTTAGCGGGTGAGATTTTTTATATAAGCTTGCCTGTTAGCTACAAATACACCGATCCCATCAAGGGAGAACAATATCAGCCCTTGGTAGTGACTCCTAAAGTAACGGCAACATTAAGCGATCAAGCTTTTTTGTTCGTCAATCATCAGCCGAAGGTAATAGAAGTAAATTTAAAGAGTTTTGGGACAAATTTCGCAGGGGAATTAACACCAGTTTTACCTGCCGGATGGAAGAGTAGTCCCGAAAAACACTCCTTTAACTTCGCCAAAAAGGGTGATGCACAAATCGTATTTTTTACCATTACGCCTAGCGCAACTGCAAAGGCTGGTAACTTAAATCTGTTGCTGAAGTACAATGATGAAACATCAAGTAACAGCTTAAAAAGTATTAAGTACGATCATATTCCTGAGATCAATTTATTTCCGAGCGCTGAGGCAAAACTGGAATTGGTCGATTTGAAAATTGCCGGTAAGCATATCGCTTATTTGGATGGTGCCGGCGATTTGGTGGCGCAAGCTTTAAAGCAAGTTGGCTATCAGGTAACGCATTTAAACACTTCCCAAATTTTGCTCAACGATTTGTCTGCTTTTGATGCTGTGATTACTGGCGTAAGGTTTTTTAACGTGAACGAGGAAGCAAAAAATGTATACGCAAAGCTGATGGATTACGTGAAAAATGGCGGTGTTTTGTTACATCAATACAACGTGAGTAATGGTTTAAAGTCAAACAATTTTGGACCCTATCCTTTCAAATTAACCAACAAACGCGTGACGGAGGAAAATGCAAAAGTGACTTTTGCGAAACCTGCACACACAGCTTTAAACTTCCCCAATGAAATTACAGCAAAAGATTTTGACGGATGGGTACAAGAACGCGGTTTGTATTTTGCAGAGGAGATTGATCCGCAGTACGAAACCATTTTGACAATGAACGATACGGGCGAAGCTCCTCAAAATGGCTCGCTACTAGTGGCTAATTATGGTAATGGAAAGTTTGTGTACACTTCCTTATCTTTCTTTAGGCAGCTGCCGACCGGTGTGCCTGGCGCCTATCGTTTATTCGCTAATTTATTGGCAAAACCTTAAAATCATTTCCTAAAAGGATAAAAAAGAGAACTATGCAAGAGAACCCAAACGATTTGCCTCCCTTTGTAAAAAGCTGGAAACAGTTTTACTACCTGCTGCTTTTTTGGTTGGTATTGTTAATTGCTTTGTTTTACGCTTTCACTAAATTCTATCAATGAGCGTTATAGATTGGGCAGTTTTGTTTTTAACCCTATTAGGAATAGTCGGTTATGGCATTTATAAAAGTCGCGGCACCAGAAGTATGGATGCCTACCTTTTAGGTAACCAAAGTATGCCTTGGTACACCGTTTGCCTATCGGTAATGGCTACGCAGGCTAGTGCCATTACATTTCTTTCTGCCCCTGGTTTGGCCTACACTTCTGGAATGAGTTTCGTGCAGTTTTATTTTGGTTTGCCATTGGCGATGATTGTCTTGTGCGTCACTTTTGTGCCTATCTTTCATCGCTTAAAAGTATATACCGCCTACGAGTTTTTAGAGCAACGGTTCGATTTTAAAACCAGAGCCTTAACTGCCTTTTTATTTTTAATACAAAGGGGATTATCTACCGGAATTACTATTTACGCACCCGCTATCATTCTTTCTACTATACTCAATATCAACGTGACTTATACGACTTTGTTTATGGGTGGTTTGGTGGTTTTTTATACCGTTTTTGGTGGCACGAGAGCAGTTTCTTACACGCAGTTGTTGCAAATGACCATCATTTTTTGTGGTTTGTTTGCCGCCGGAGTGGTTGTGGTGCAATTGTTACCCGAGAGCATTGGTTTTAGCAAAGCGATCAGCATTGCTGGAAAAATGGGAAGAACAAATGCCATAGATTTCGATTTTAGCTGGACCAACCCTTACAACGTTTGGAGTGGAATTATCGGAGGATTTTTCTTGCAGTTGTCTTACTTCGGCACGGATCAAAGTCAGGTGGGAAGGTATTTAACAGGGTCTTCTATTGGGCAAAGTCGCTTGGGTTTGTTGATGAACGGTTTGGTTAAAATTCCGATGCAGTTCTTGATCTTGCTAATCGGTGTGCTGGTTTTCACCTTTTACCAGTACAACAAAGCGCCTTTGTTTTTCAATAGTTATGAGTTAAATAAGCTTGAAAATAGCCAACACAAAGTCGAGTTAACGCAAATACAAACTAAATACGATCAACTTTTTGAGAAGAAGAAAATAGAAATTGAAAAGCTGGACGCTGCTTTGTCTGCCAATAATAAGGCTGTGATTGACCAGCAGCGCACTTTGGTTAAGCAGTACGATGAGGATGGGAAAGTAATTAGGGAGGAGTTAAAAGCGTTGATGGTGAAAAACGATGCCGATGCCGCGACGAACGATAACAACTATATTTTCCTCAGTTTTGTTACCGAGTACCTACCAAAGGGATTAATTGGGTTACTCATTGCCATCATTTTTTTGGCTTCAATGGGCTCAACCGCTAGTGCTTTAAACTCTTTGGCTTCTACTACAGTGGTCGATATTTACAAACGCCTTATTAACAAAACTGGCGACGATGGAACTTATGTGAATGCATCTCGATGGGCGACTATTGGTTGGGGTGTGGTTTGTATTGTAATGGCACTTTTTACCGGTAAAATAGGTAATCTTATAGAAGCTGTTAATATTTTAGGGTCCTTTATTTACGGGACAATTTTGGGCGTTTTCTTGGTTGCTTTTTATATAAAAAGCGTTAAAGGCAAGGCGGTGTTTTATGCAGCAGTTTTAGCAGAGCTGATTGTTTGTGCTTTAGGTTTTGCAGAAGTAGTTGCCTATTTATGGCTTAACGTTGTTGGCTGTTTGGCAGTAGTTATTATTGCTTATGTTTTACAAAATGTGATAAAAGAAAAGGCTCCCCAGTAGGAAGCCTTTTCTTTATATTTTCTATCAATAGCTATTTTTTCGTGTCTGCTAAAAGTTGCGAAGTTAATCGAATGTACTCTTCGTTTTTAGCTTCGGTAGCAAGAGCTAAACCCTCTTTTGCCGATACTGCAGCTCCGGCTTTATCGCCCATTTTCAATTGTACTTTGCCTTTCCAAAGTTTTATGTGTGGTGCTTTTGGACTAGCTTTTTCAGCTTCTGTCATCCAATCTAAGGTCGTTTTTAAATCCTTGCCGTTGTTAAAGTAGTACATTGCGGCTTGGAAATAAGGCTTTTTATCACCTTTCATTGCATCGTCAATGTTAGCCATCACCTTTTCATCGATCGATGTGGTTACTTTAACATTCACAGCAGTATTCTCCCAAATTATTTGTAGCGTTGCAGAGGTATCATAAACATCCGCTAGTTGTATGGTAAAACTTTCAATTTTATCTTTTGTGGTTGTAGGTTTCACCTTTACACGCAGTACATCTTCACTGGTGTTGTAGGCGTAAGAACCCCATTGTTTGGTGTTTTTGCTAAAGATAACAGTCCACTCGCTTTTACTTGGAATGGTAAATAAAGCATATTCGCCAGCAGCTAAGGTTTGGCCTTCAATTTTTACATCATCTGTAAATTTGATGGTGGTTGCATTGTTTGCGCCTGTACGCCAAACTTGGTCAAATGGAATTAAATCACCAAAAATTTTGCGACCTTTTACGTTCGGTCTTGCATAGTTAATACTTACTTTACCTAAAGCAAAATCTTGAGTGATGGATTGTGCAGTACTAGGTTGTGGTAATTTTAATCCTTGTGCGTTTAACTCTCCGCTTACGGCAAAAAGTGCTAAAATTATCAAAGCTGGTTTAAAGATCTTTTTCATTTTTATGTTTTAAGATACAACATCTGGTTTTCGTTAACTAAAATACGTATTTAAATGTAATGTTTTAACTCATGTTAAATCCTTTAATTTGCACATACGATGGAGATAAGAACAATAAGTATTTTAGGTTGCGGCTGGTTTGGTTTGCCCTTTGCAAAAGCATTGGTGGCAAAAGGTTATCAGGTTAAAGGTTCAAGTACTTCGCTAGCAAAAGCTGAGGATTTAACTAAAGCCGGCATCCTTCCGTTTCTTATCAACTTAAACACCGTTGATGATTTGAGTAACGATTTTTTTGAGACAGATGTTTTGTTCGTCGCTGTTCCGCCCAGAGCAAAAACAGATAGTAGTGCTCAATATTTGGAGAAGATGAAGCGAGTGGCTAATGCTGCCGAAGGGAAAGTTAATCAAGTCATTTTTATCAGTTCAACAGGTGTTTTTGAGGATGGAAATTTTGAGGCTGACGAAAGCGTATTGCCACAGCCCAATACCGAGGCGGGTAAAATTTTGTTAGCGGTAGAACAGCAATTTACTACCAATCAAAGTTTCAATGCAACAATTATCCGCTTTGCGGGATTAATTGGGCCTCAACGTAATCTGGCAAAATTTTTCGCTGGGAAAGAAAACATCGCCAATGGCAAAGCACCTATTAACTTAATTACATTGGATGATTGCATTGGTTTCTGTTTACAATTGCTAAAAAGCAAACAATTCGGCGGAATTTACCACGCAGTAACGCCTCACCATCCTACAAGAAGTCAATTTTATACATCGCTTTGCGAAACTTCGGGAATGCAAAAACCAGCTTTTAACGATGAGTTATTAGATTGGAAAATCATCAACTCTGTTTATGCAAGCCAAAAATTGGCCTACAATTTTATCGTTAAAAACTGGTTCGATTGGTTGGAAACTAATACAGCCTTATAATTCTTTTATCCAATCAGAAAGGTCTTCTATAAAACGCTGCTCTACATTGCCTGGTTTTTGGTATTGCATAATGGTACCTTTCTCTTCTACTTGGTTAAACAAATGGTTGTATTCGGGGTACAACTTAAGCGCCGCTTTGGCATTCCCGGCTAAAGCTTCGGTCCACAAATTATAGTCGGTTTCGGTAACTTGAAAATCATAACCGCCTTGTAAGACCAAAATGCGTTGTTTTAATTTTTGCGCAGTCTTAACTTGGTCGTAATTGTTCAAATCTACCCAATAGCTTGCCGGCAAACCCATCAAAATAGAATCGGGTTTCATCTTTCCAAGCTTGGTTATTTTAGTCTTTTCAAGCTCGGTAATGGCATCGGTTAATGCTTTTTGTGTGGCAGCTGTTGTGTCTCTGCTTAACCCAACTATATATTTATTTTGCTCAACAATCAAGTCGGTTAGGCTACGAGCAGGTGCTGCGGCCAGCACAATACCTTTCAAGTCTGGCGCAAGGGTTGCAATTCTTGGGGCTAACATTCCACCCAAACTATGCCCTAAAATGTAAATCTGTTTGGTGTCCACTCCTTCCACGGTTCTAGCCAAGGCAATGGCTTGCAAAGCGTCATCAAGTACTTCTTCCTTAACGGTAAAAGCGCCAGTAAATTCTCTTGGGTAAATAACAGTACGTTTTACGTAACGGACAGAAGCTATGCCATTAACCGCTAAACCAGCCGCAATATCTTTAAAAGGCTTGTTCGGGCCAATAGTCTCGTCCATATCATTTGGTCCAGAGCCATGTACCAGTACAACTATTGGAAAACTGTTACCATCTTTAGGTGTGGTAATTATTGCCGCAAGTTGACGGTTACCCTCCTGAATGTAAGTAGCTTTCTCCTTATACAAGGTGCTGTCCGCATAACCCGCGGCACGGTAGGTAGCAGCATTTGGCGGCAAATGCAAGCCCACAATTTTCTCGGCCTTATCAAAGAGGAGTAAAAAGTCTTGCTTGCTATAAGCGAATTCGCCGCTTACCGTCACCGCGTAATATTCTCCTTGATTTTTACTTGCGGTGGCATCAATGCTTTTTACTTTCCCTAAGCGGCCTTCCATTCCTTCCCAAAATTGTTTTAGGTTGTCGGCAGTTACTTTGGTTTTTCCTTCTTCAGAGAAAAAGGCATGGGATTCTGTATATTTTCCTTCGGCCAATAGGTCAAAAAAACCATTGGCTTTGCCGAAGAGGCTAAAAATGTTTTGCGAAAATGAGTTTAGTGCAAATCCTAGCAGCGCTAGAATGATAAAAAATTTCTTCATCAATTTTATTGGTAAAACGCTTGGTGTTACTCCAAATGTACTATTTTTTAATGAAAAAATTGAGGGATCCGTTCTACCTAAATTACCACACTGCTGTTTTTTTATTCATTTTAGGCTAATCGTAAGCTTTGTGCTATTTTTGTACAAAACTTAACGTAATGACACCGAACGAAGAAGTTATTTATCAATTTTATACTGCTTTTGCAAATAGAGATTACAAGACTATGCAAAACAGCTATGCAGACGAAGCTATATACAACGACGCGGTTTTCGTAGGTTTAAACGTTAAAGAAACACAAGCTATGTGGCAAATGCTACTTTCTCAGAGTGCAGATATACAGGTTAAGTTTTCCGATATTAAAGAACTGGACGGCGTGGTAACAACAAGCTGGGAGGCTCGTTATACTTTTTCGGCTACGGGCAAAAAAGTAGTTAACCGGGTGGAGGCAACTTTTGAGTTGTTTGACGGTAGAATTATAAGGCACACAGATAACTTCAATTTTTACAAATGGGCCAAGCAAGCATTCGGCTTTGGTGGGTTTTTATTGGGCTGGACAAATGTTTTTAAAGAAAGAGTTCGCCAAACGGCACAATCCAAACTAGAAAATTACCTGCAAAAATCTAGTCAACGGTAACCGTTAAACCTTCTTGCTTTAATATCTTTCTATAAATTTCCATCTCGGTAAAAGAACCTTCCAACACGGCACATTTACCTTCGTTATGCACCTTGGCTGCAATCTTTTCTGCCTGCGATTCGCTGTAATCCAAGTACCGCATCATACACCAAATTACATGGTCAAAGGTATTCACGTCATCATTCCAAAGTATTAAACGATGTACTGTTTTCAACGAAGTTAAAATTTCTTCAAGGGTAAAAGTTTCTTCCTTGGTTTCTGTCGACATGCCGCAAAAATACGAAATAGAAATCGACTATCAATTGCTTTATTACTCGAAAAGTAAAACCTCAATCTCTTGGCAAGTCCAGTCCCGCTTTTCGTTGCTCCCGAAGAAAAATCGGGATACACTTCAATCGGGTTTATTTAACAACGCTTGTGCTAAATGGCCTGTTGGCATAGCACAATAAAAAATGGTAATAAAAGTTATCTTTGTTCAAACAAATCATAAAAATGTATAGTTCAAAAATTGCTGGGGTTGGTCATTACGTGCCTAAAAATATATATACCAATAACGATTTGTCGCGTTTTATGGAAACTAGCGACGAATGGATACAAGAGCGTACAGGAATAAAAGAACGTCGCTTTGCCGATAGATACGAAGAAACGACCACCACGATGGGCATCGAAGCTTCAAAAATCGCCATCGAGAGAGCGGGCATCACCAAAGATGATATTGATTTTATCGTATTTGCCACGCTCAGCCCCGATTATTATTTTCCAGGTTGTGGTGTATTACTACAACGCGAAATGCAAATGAAAGAAGTTGGCGCTTTGGATATCCGTAATCAATGCTCAGGTTTTGTTTACGCACTTTCAGTAGCTGATCAGTTTATCAAAACAGGGATGTACAAAAACATTTTAGTGGTGGGTAGCGAGAAACACTCTTTTGCAATGGATTTCGAAACTCGTAGTCGTAATGTCTCTGTAATTTTTGGTGATGGTGCTGGCGCCGTGGTTTTACAACGTGCCGAAAAAGAAGGTCAAGGTATTTTAAGTACACATTTACACAGCGACGGTGCTGATGCAGAGATTTTAGCAATGTACTACCCTGGCGCTCACGCTAATAAATGGTTGAAGGATAAACCAATATTCCCCGATCAAGAATTGGGCGGTTTATTTATGACCAAGGAAATTATTGAAAGCGGTGCCGCCTTACCATATATGGATGGTCCAGCGGTTTTTAAAAAGGCAGTAGTAAAATTTCCAGAGGTTATTAAAGAGGCGTTAAAAGCGAACAATTACAAGCCCGAAGATATTGATTTGTTAGTGCCACATCAGGCGAATTTGCGTATAAGTCAATACGTACAACAATTATTGGGCTTGGCAGATGATAAGGTGTTCAATAATATTCAGAAATACGGTAATACAACTGCTGCTTCTGTGCCAATTGCTTTGAGCGAAGCATGGGAAGCCGGTAAAATTAAAGATGGCGATTTGATTTGTTTGGCAGCCTTCGGCTCTGGTTTTACTTGGGCTAGTGCTTTAATTAAATGGTAAACTGATTTACGATTTTAAATTTACACATTACGATTGCATGTTAAAAGTCTAATATAAACTTATCGATTAGTTAAGCTCATCTAAGCTTTCTTATCTTTGCGTTAGTCATAAGAACTATATCTTCCGACTTCGGACATCCGACTTTCGGGACTAAATACTAATTACTAAATAATAACAATGTTTAAAATAGGAGATTTCGTTCGGTTTGTGGACGAGAAGAGAGAAGGTTATGTTACTCGATATATTGATGATTTAACCTTAGGTGTTACTGACACCGATGGTTTCGAGATCCCTGTAGCAAAAAGTAATTTAACTTATGTGCATGGGCATCATAGCAATGCAGATACTGCTAACAACGCAATGCCTGTACAACAAGTAGATAGTACATTTATTGACGATGGTATTTATCTGGCTGTTTCAGAAGATAGTAAAGCCTCCGTAGTTGCACATTTTGCATTGGTAAACAGAACCTCTTATCAATTAATGTTTACCCTAAAAACAGAAAAAGATGGGGTATATAAAGGTGATTTTGCGGGCGTTATTAAGCCTAAAGCTAGCATACAAGTTTACACCGCCAACCTCGGCGATTTAGATAATTGGCCTAACTTTACATTTCAAGCTTTGCACTTTAGCACGGGGAATGTAAAACCTAAACCACCTTTATTGGTTTATAGACACTTTAGATCAAAAGACTTTAGCGGTGCCAAAACTCAAATCGCTGAAATCAATAAATATGGTTGGTTAGTTCGCTTAGACGAGCCTGCTTTGATCATTGATGCGCAAAAATTAAAGGAAAGTTTTTTCAACCAAAAACAAGACAAGCCCAAAGTTGCTAAACCAGCAAAAGAAGTTGATCTACATATTGAGAAAATAAGAGATGATTATCATTTTTTATCGCAAACAGAAATTTTAAATGCGCAATTGGCGGCTTTCCAAACTGTGCTAGATGCAGCCATTGTACACCAAATGCCCTCAGTCGTTATCATTCATGGTGTGGGGAACGGTACGTTAAGGGATCATATACATAAAGCGATTAGCAAGCATCCGCAAGTAAAAACTTTTATGGATGCACAAAAAGAGAAATTTGGTTATGGCGCTACCAACATCATCTTCAAATCATAAAACGAGAAGCCACCAATCAGAACGAAAGGTGGCTTTATTGTTAGTTAAGGAAGTCTTTTTTAGCTGCCTTTAGCAGCTCTTGTCATTTGCTCCAGCATATCCCACATTTCACTTGGGATGGCATCTAAACCATTCATTTGGCCAGCGCCTTGCAGCCACTCTCCGCCATCAATGGTAATCACTTCACCGTTAATGTATCCAGAGAAATCACTTACCAAAAATGCAGCCAAATTGGCTAACTCTTGATGGTCGCCAACGCGTTTTAAAGGCACACGATTTTTAAAATCGAACTTTTCTGCTAAATCACCAGGTAGTAGTCTATCCCACGCACCTTTAGTAGGAAATGGGCCAGGAGCAATAGCATTTGTTCTAATGCCATATTTGCCCCATTCAACAGCTAGCGATCTTGTTAATGCCAAAACACCTCCTTTTGCACAAGCAGATGGCACAACGTATGCAGAGCCGGTAAAGGCGTAGGTAGTTACAATATTTAACACGTTAGCTTGTTGTTCTTCTTTGATCCAGTGTTTGCCAAAAGCTAGTGTGCAATTTACCGTACCTTTTAACACAATATCAATAATACTCGAAAAAGCATTTGCCGATAGCCTTTCTGTGGGCGATATAAAATTACCAGCGGCGTTGTTCACTAAGCTATCCACACGACCAAATTTGGAAATAGCAGCAGCTAACACAGCATCAACTTGTGTAGCATCTCTAACGTCGCATTGTACGGCTAAAACTTCTCCACCTGTTGCAACAGACATCTCTTCGGCGGTTTTTTGTAACACTTCAATCTTTCTACTAGTAATCACTAGGTTGGCACCAAGCTTAAGAAAGTACATGCCCATCGCTTTGCCTAAGCCTGTACCGCCGCCGGTAACCACTATCGTTTTACCTTTTAGTGCATCATCTTTTAACATCGGTTGATTGTACATATTTTGGTATTTAGCCCGAATGTTCGAAAGGAGTACTCTTCCAGCAATCGGTAGTTAAATAATAGAATTATTTAGGATTTTGGTTTTTGCAGCCCGTCTATAAGTGATTTTAAAATCGCTCTAGTGCTTTGCGACCACCATTGATTGAGCATCTTTTCTAAGTCTTCGCTTTGGTCTGCGCTACTTATTTTGATCAAATCTTCTCGGAGATTTAATTTGCTTTGTTGCCAAGTATTTGGTTCAAAAGCCATGTATTTTCTGAGTTTTCGCTCAGCCGTAGTTAAAATACTTTCTGGCTTTGCAAGCTCGTCTACTAAACCCACATTCAAGGCCTCTTCGGGGCTAAATAATTTGCCTTCAAGCAAGCTGCGGTAGGCCGTAGGTTTGCCTATCCAAAAAGAATAGAGTTGAAAAATACTGTTAGGGACGATAATACCCACAGGAACTTCGTTTAAGCCGATAATGTATTTGCCTTCTGCCATTATACGGGCATCACAGGCAAGTGCAATCACGCATCCGCCAGCAGGACTGTGGCCATTTATTGCAGAAATAATCGGTTTTTTAAATCGCACAACGCGACCAATAAAGCCGAGAAACAATGTCCAGAAATCTCTGGCTTGATTTTCATCGTAATGGTAAAGCTCAATTAAATCCAGCCCCGCTGAAAAAAAGTTGTCTCTGCCCGAAATAATTACACCGCCAATATTTTCATCAGTTTCGATACTGTCCAACATGCTGCTTAGCTCCACCACCATTTCGTGGTTGATCGCGTTAGATTTTCCTCGGTTTAAGGTAATGATTGCTACCCTATCTTTTACTGATGTCGAAATTGTATTCATCTTGAACCTCTCTTCTTTATATTTTTATAAATCTAAGAGGTTCAAGTTTATTATGCAAGCATAATTTTATTTTACTTCGTAGGTCGATACTTTTCTAGCTAAGTTTCCTTCAGCATCGATACCTTCTATCACCATTCTATATTCACCTGGAACATCAGTATTAAAATAGCTGAAATTTGCGTTTCCATTAGCATCTGTAATAACATTTGGATTCCAATACACCGTAGTTCTATAATCAGGTCGGCTATCTTGAATTACATCATATTTAGGCGAGTAAAACTCTCTACTTACAGCATAACCTTTAGGGGTAATATTAATTATGCCCGGAGTGTACGGATTTACAGATCTTATCCCTTGACCACGTTTAGTCGTGATTACGATAACACCTGAGCCACCCTGTAAACCATAAATTGCCGTGTTGGCGCCACTCTTTAGGATTTCTACGGTCTCAATATCTTGAACTACGATATCATCAAGATTTGTATCTTCTCCACCGAAATTCATTCCGTCTACCATTATTGCCATCGGACTTTGCGAACCCCGAGCAAATGCTTGCCCATTCATTATTTGTACTCCTGCCACTCTTCCTTGTAAATACTGGCCGAGTGATACTGCAGTTTCTAGATCTTTTGCGGTGAAAACAGCATCTGCATTGCCTGCTCCGTTTAAATTAGAAGAATTAATATCTGGCTTTCTTTTTTCTACAATATTTACTGCGTCAAGTAAGATGGTTCGATTCAATAAGCCACGTCTGGTTAAATCATCAAAGTATTTGCCGCTTTGTTCTAAATAATCTGCTAGCGATTGGTTTACATTCACTTCTATATCGCCAGTATTTGGATTTTTTGTGACCATCTGTCCGGGAACGATGTCCATCTCGATGTCAACAAATTTTTTGTCCTTATCCGTACGTGCTTGCACAATGAATTTGGTGCTGTCTAAAAATTCAATTCGGTCGAAGTTAAAGCGCCCTTTATCATCCGTAAGCGTATCAGTCATGAAAAATCCGCCAGAAAAAGATACTAGCGATATCTTACCTTTTACTACGGGTTTTCCACCTTTAATCACTCTGCCGCTTATCCCTAATTTTTTCTCCGCCGCAAAGCTATTCACTGGTTCTTTATCTTCTGAAATCTCTTTCCAATTTAATTTTCTCCAGCCCTGTGTTAGCAATAAATTGTCTAAATCAGTTCGCGTTGTAATATCATTGTTGAGGAAATAGTAGTTGGGTTTTTCAATGTATCCAGCTAAATCGGAGCTTAACAATAATTTTGTAAGAATATTTGTTTCGTTCTCCGGATCGGGCTTTACTGCCATCGTGTTAGTTACTGCAATCGAGAAGCTTCCTTGTACCGGTTTTCCGTTATTTTTGGTAAGTAGATTTAAATCGACTTTTTCTCTTTTAGTATAAGACTGTTTTAGATTTTCTGCTGTGGTGATAATTTTATCGCTAACATTGTTGATAAAAACGATGCGCTCGTTGACAGGTAGTTTTTCGCTGTTTAGCAGTGATATGGTGGTAATACCCGACGGTAAACTGTCTTTAGGAACAGTAACCGACACCACTTGCTTGCTCGACGAAATTTCGGTGTTGAAATACACCGCCCCGTTATGATGAGCGATAATCTGGTAACTTCTTCCGTTTAGCAAATCTGGTGTGAGATACACTTTAATCTGCATCTTAGCACTGTCAATATTGTTTACCGAAAGCACACTTCCACTTTTGCTAGCTTTTGGAACATCTAAGGTTTTAACAGAACCGTCGTTGAGGGTAATTTTTGCTTTATAACTACCATTAATTTCTGGATTTAAGAAAAAAGCGCCCATGCCTAATTTTCCGGTTTGGAAGCTTGAAATCTCCACCCCATCAGCGTTGACAATCGAGCCGCTAACAATCTCTCCCAATCCGTTACTGTTCACTGCTTTTATTCCAATCTTGTTAGGCAGACCTTCTATAAGTGTGCCTCCTTCTGGAAATAGTTGAATGTCTACAGCTTTCGAGGTAGTTTTTAAAGGCATTTCTTTGGTAACTTTCTGCTTGTTAGGGAGCGTAATTGTGGCCAGAATAAATCCACTTTTATTTGCGTCTGACTGTTTATTGGTAAAATTAACGGTAATTTCTCCCGTGGCACCTGTAGTTGCTTTGCCTCGAGCTACATTCTTGTTATCAAATTTAACTTCGTAAGCTACCTCGGCACTTGTATAGGGTAAATTTTGTTTATCTGTAAATTGTATCTTGGTGCTGATCAATTGCTGGTTGTTTTCAGTTTTTATATCGTTAACCGCTTTTGTAAATACTTTGTTGGCCCACGAGTTCCCCACTTTAATCGTTTTGTCGAAGAAAAACTGTGGTCCGGCGTTTCTCATCCATTGTGTATAGGCTCTAATTCTATAATTTCCTTCGGCTAATGAATCGGTAAGTTTAAAATCGCCCCAAGTAATACCACCCCTCATTGGAAGTTTTAATTGTCTAGAAACCGAGTCTTTTTCACTAATGAGTTCCACATAGATCAAATTACTGATTAAAGATGGCTGACCTGTCTTAGCATTCACAGTGTAAGCTTTAAACCAAATGTCATCGCCTATGGCGTAATATGGCTTATCTAAATGTAAGTGGATTTTTTCTTGCGCATTTTTGCTCGTATGAGCACTTAATCTCTTCAAAAATGCTTCAAAAGGTAATTCTTGCGCAGAAATTGGGGTTTTGCATAATGCAAATACAAATAGGATTGTAAGTGCTACAAGTTTATTTCTCATCTAATTTGGTCAACTTTAGGTTAAGGTACGGAGTTTTTTCTTTATGTAAATGCTTTATAGACTGTTATTTTTGGCTAACGTATTAAAAAATATTTTTCCACATCATACTCTCAACGGGGCGTGTAGTTTTGTTATTGTATTTAGCGTTGTCTTTGGTGTTGTACATATTGTGCACCTCGCCCTCAACTGCAAAATAAATTAATTGACCAATGGGCATACCGGCGTATACTTTTACGGGTTGCACGCATGAGATTTCAAGAGTCCAAGTATTGCAAAATCCAACATCTCCTTTACCAGCGGTGGCGTGTATATCAATTCCTAGTCTGCCTGTACTACTTTTACCTTCCAAGAAAGGTACGTGTATGTGAGTTTCCGTATACTCAACCGTAACGCCTAAATATAAAGTGCCGGGTTGAAGCACAAAACCATCTTTTGGGATCTCGAAATGGATAATTTCGTTATGTGCTTTCGCATCGAGTACGCGGTCTTTATAAGTCGCTAAATACTTGCCTAAATGTACGTCATAAGAATTTGAGCCCAAACATTGAGGCCTAAAGGGTTCTATAATTATTGTTCCTTTATCTATTTCTTCGAGTATGCGCTTGTCTGACAGTATCATTTTATGAGTTATTTTCGACTAAATTATGATTAATTTAAGATACTTTTGTATTGATTTGTAAATAGGGGATGCCGATAGTTTTTGACATAAAAATTGATGCCCATACCGAGCTTGCAGTATGGAAAATAGAGGAGAGCCACGACCAACTAAAGGCTGGATTACAGCTTAAACAGCACGAGTTAGACATTATCTCATCTTTTAAAAGCGAAAAACGAGCGCTACAATGGTTGAGCACTAGATTACTGCTACGCACCATGCTCAATACCAGCGAATATATCGATTGCCTAATGGATGACCACGGCAAGCCGTATTTAGTTAGCTACGACTATCATATCTCGTTAAGCCATTCTTATGATTACGCTGCTGTAATGATTAGCCGAGATAAGGATAAGAAAGTAGGCTTAGATTTAGAAATGATTAAGCAAAAAATTAAGCTTGTTCGACACAAATTTTTATCCGACGGTGAGCTTGCTCAGAAACAAATTGGCCAAGACATAAATGGCCTATATGTTTGTTGGTGTGCTAAAGAAGCTATTTACAAGTGGCATGGTAAAAAGGAGCTAGAATTTAAGCGTGATATCCACATTTTGCCCTTTAAATTAAGGGAGAAAGGCACTTTAACTGCTGTGGTTAATTTGCCCGAAGGGACGAAAGAAGTAGAGGTAAGTTATTTTAAAACTAAAGACGGCTACATGATGGGCTATGTAGTTGCGTAATACGATATGAATAAAGTTGTAGAGTTTATTGATTGGGGGTTGGTTGATTACCAAGATGCTTGGGATAAACAAGAGCAGATTTTTTCTGAAACTGTAGCTTTAAAAGGCAAAAATAGAACTGATAACACAACACTGCCAACCTCGAACTATTTAATTTTCTGTGAACATCCGCATGTGTACACTTTGGGCAAAAGCGGGCATCCTGAAAATTTGCTCTTAGACGAAGAAGCACTAAAAGAGAAACACGCTACCTATTATAAAATAAACCGAGGTGGCGATATTACGTATCATGGACCTGGCCAAATTGTAGGTTATCCAATCCTAGATTTAGATAATTTCTTTACTGATATTCACCTTTATCTACGCACGTTAGAAGAGGCGGTGATTTTAACACTGGCCGATTATGGAATTGTTGCCGGCCGTTACGAGGGCTATACTGGCGTATGGCTAGATGCTGATAATGAAAAAGCTCGTAAAATTTGTGCAATGGGCGTACGTTGTAGCCGCTGGGTTACTATGCACGGTTTTGCATTTAATGTAAATGCCGATTTAAACTACTTCAAAAACATTGTGCCTTGCGGTATCGACGATAAAGATGTAACCTCTATGCAACGCGAACTCGGTTACGCTTTAGATATGGAAGAAGTGAAAGCAAAGTTAAAAGCTCGTATTGCTACCTTATTCCAAATGCAGTTAAAGTAAATCGGTCTTTTGCTGCGCAAATCATGTCTTTACATTATAAATGTAAAACTTAAGCTTGTACGTGGTATGAAACTAAAACAACTGCTATTAATTCTATCTTTTTTCTTTCTTGTTACACCAGTTAATGCGCAATTAAGTCCTGGTAAAGGGGTTTACGAGTTTACGGGTTATAAATCTAAAAACGATAGTCCGTTTAATGTATATTATTATTTACCAGAGGGAGATGTGAGTAAAATGCCTATTCTTTTTGTGATGCACGGCGTTTTACGGAATGCCGATACTTATAGAGATAATTGGGTTGATTTGGCAGATAAGCACAAAGTTTTAATAGTTGTACCGCAATTTACTCAAGAGAATTTTAAAGGAGATAGGGGCTATGCTTTTGGCAACGTGCAAGCTAGAGGTGGGGTTTTAAATGATCCATCAGAATGGTCTTTTAGTTTGATAGATCAAATTTTTGATGATGTGGTGAAGCAGACTAAAAGCACTCAAACCAAATACGATTTATTTGGACACTCTGCCGGATCTCAATTTGCTCACCGTTTTATCATCTTTACTAAAAAGAACAAAGCAAATCGAGTAATTACGGCAAATGCGGGCTCTTACACAGTTTTAGATTATGAAGTGAATTATCCGTTCGGCATTAAAGATATGGACATTAACGATAAGCACTTGAAATACTTACTCCAAAAAGATTTAGTGGTGCAATTGGGCGATAAAGACAATGATCCTAACCACAAACAATTGCCGAAGTCGGCAGAGGCTATGAAGCAAGGGGCGCATAGATTTGAGCGTGGCCATTACTTTTTCGAAAAAGCAAAAGCGCAAGCCGAAAGGTTAGGTGTTCCCTTTAATTGGAAGTTGCGTATTGTAAAAGGTGCTGGCCATCAAAACGAGAAGATGGCTGTAGATGCAGCAAAATACCTTTACGGAAGATACTAAACTCTTACTAGGCCCTTGTAAATTTTTTGCTGTGCAAAGGTTTGCGTAAAAAGTTATTAGCAGATGTCAGTTTCATCTGTTATCTTTAATAACCAAATTTGCAACCTTGTTATGAAACAGACACTTAGTTATTTAGCTTTAGGCGACTCGTACACTATTGGTGAAGGGATTACAGCAACTGATGCTTTTCCATTTCAACTGGTAAATTTACTCCGTGACAAAGACTTAAAATTTGAAGATCCGCACATCATCGCCAAAACTGGCTGGAGTTCCGGAGAACTTATCGGAGCTCTAGAAGAAGAAAGTATCGCTGGTCCTTTTGATTTGGTTACCCTACTCATCGGCGTAAACAATCAATATCGCGGCTTACCAAAAGAAGAATACAGAAGCGAATTTGTACGTTTGTTAGATATCGCCATTGCTTTTGCTGATGGAAAGAAAGATCACGTTTATGTACTCTCCATTCCGGATTGGGGCCTCACTACTTTTGCCGCTGAAAATGGGAAAAATGCCAAAATTATAGCAGAGGAAATTGATGCTTTCAATAAAATTAACCGCGAAGAGGCCATGTACAAACACGTGGGGTACATCGATATCACTTCCGCTTCAAGAGAAATAGGTAAAAAGGCAAACATGTTAGCTCAAGATGGACTTCATCCTTCCGCAGAAATGTATGCCACTTGGGCCTCTAGCATTGCTAAAGAAATAGTGCTTACTAAGCAGTTTTAAGGCTAAAGCACCATTTCTAACATTTCCACGGCTTCATCAACATTGTTAATGTTATCGAATGAGATACGTAAACTGTTTTTCACTTCTTTTAGATTACACAAGCGTGGATGTAGTTGTGCAAAGGCTAATATTTTATTAAAAACTTCTGAGTCGAAGAATTTTGATTGTTTATCACTTACAAAGTAGCCTCTCAATATGTTTTTCTTATAGCTTACTTTTTCGAAAGCAAGTTTTTTTGCGATCCATTGTAACTTAACTACTTTTAGCATCGCTAACACTTGCGAAGGCACCGGGCCAAATCTGTCGCGTAAGCGCTGTTCAAAAGCTGCTATTTGTTGTTCGTTTTCTAGCTTCGAAATCTCTGTATATAAGTTGTAGCGCTCGGTAATATTGGTGATATAATCATCCGGAATGTGCAATTCTAAATCGGTATCTACTTGTGTAAAGTTTACAAACGGACGCTCAGGTTGATCTTTAAATAAGTCTTTAAATTCGTCATCTTTTAATTCCTGAATGGCCTCATCTAAAATCTTATTGTACATTTCGTAACCAATTTCGGCAATAAATCCACTTTGTTCTCCGCCTAATAAATTTCCGCTACCGCGGATATCTAAATCACGCATAGCGATGTTAAAGCCACTTCCCAAGTCAGAAAACTCCTCAATAGCACTTAAACGCTTTCTCGCCTCGTCGGTTAATGTAGATAAAGGAAGGGTGAGCAAATAACAAAACGCTTTTTTATTCGAACGACCCACACGACCACGCATTTGGTGCAAATCACTTAGTCCAAACATATGGGCGTGGTTAATGATAATGGTGTTGGCATTCGGTACATCCAGCCCCGTTTCTATAATCGTTGTCGCTACCAAAACATCGGTCTCGCCGTTAATAAAATCCAACATCACATCTTCTAATGCATCACCTTCCAGTTGGCCGTGTGCAATACCAATGCGTGCACCTGGTATCAGTTTTTGTATTAGTCCTGCCAGTTGCTTTAAGTCTTGCACACGGTTATGTACAAAGAAAACCTGGCCTCCTCGGTCTATTTCAAATTGTATCGTTTCCTGCAGTAATTTATCGTTAAAAACGTGTAGTTCAGTAGTTACCGGTTGGCGGTTTGGTGGTGGTGTATTGATAATAGACAAATCTCTAGCACCCATTAACGAGAAGTGTAAGGTACGCGGAATTGGTGTGGCAGTAAGTGTAAGCGTGTCAATATTTACTCGCAACGCTCTCAACTTTTCTTTGGCGGCAACTCCAAATTTTTGCTCTTCGTCAATAACCATTAAGCCCAAATCTTTAAACTTAACATCCTTACTTAACAAGCGGTGGGTTCCAATAATAATATCAACTTTGCCTTGTGCCAACCGCTCCAAGCTATCTTTAACCTGTTTGGTCGTTTTAAATCTATTGATGTAATCTACCGTACAAGGCAACTCTTTTAACCTCGATGAAAAAGTTTTGAAATGTTGGAGTGCTAAGATTGTAGTAGGGACCAAAACGGCCACCTGTTTGCCATTGGCTACGGCTTTAAACGCCGCACGAATAGCAATCTCTGTCTTGCCAAAACCAACGTCGCCACAAATTAAACGATCCATTGGATGTGGCGCTTCCATATCTTTTTTTACGTCCGTGGTGGCTTTTTCTTGATCGGGTGTGTCTTCGTAAATAAAGGATGCTTCCAGTTCGGTTTCTAAATAACTGTCTGGTGCGAAAGCTGTGCCAACTTGTGCTTTACGCAACGCATAAAGTTTAATCAAGTCGCGGGCAATGTCTTTTACCTTCTTTTTAGTGTTTTTTTTTAGTTTATCCCAGGCGTCGGTGCCTAGCTTGTTCATCTTGGGCGGGGTGCCATCTTTGCCGCTATATTTCGCAATGCGATTAAGAGAGTTGATGTTTACATAAAGCAAATCGTTATCGGCATACACCAAGCGTATCATTTCCTGGGTTTTGCCATTCACTTCCACTTTCTCTAAACCAGCATATTTGCCAACTCCGTGATCAATATGCGTCACAAAATCGCCAGGTTTTAAATCTCTAAGTTCTTTTAGAGTTATAGATTGGCTACGCTGATAGCCCTTTTTAAGTTGATATTTATAAAAACGATCAAAAATTTGATGATCGGTATAAAAGGCCACTTTTTGTGCAAAATCTACGAAGCCCTCCCGCAATGGAATATGGATCGGAACGAATTTGACAGATTTATCGATGTCATCCAAGATGGCATACAAACGTTCTATTTGTTTCGGCGAATTAGAAAAAATGAAGTTGTTAATGCCCGTTTTCTCATTCTCCTTAAAGTTGTGAATTAAAAGGTTGAAATCTTTATTGAACGAAGGCTGCGGTTTAGTATCGAAATTGATCACTTGATCAGTTTGATAGAAAAATTGCTTGCCAAACTCAACTACGTTAAATTCTTGAAACAAGTCGCTGAGCATTTTTTCGTCGGTAAAAGCAAACTTTGGGTCTAACCAATTCGGGTTGTCTTGCTTTTCTTTAACCGATAAGGCTTTCCACAATTCGCTTGCCTTCTTGTAGCCTGTTCGCACCACATCTAAAGCAAAAGAAACATCTTTAAACCAAAGCTGCGTATCGTTTTCTATATAGTCTAGTATGCTGATGTTGTTTTCCGTTAAAAATTTAGCTTGCACATTAGGTACGATAGTCAGCGTTTTTACATCATCAACAGAAAGTTGGCTTTCAATCTCAAAAGTTCTAATACTTTCAACAACGTCTCCAAAAAACTCAATACGGTAAGGTAAATCATTTGAGAAAGAGAAAATATCTACAATACCACCACGGATAGAAAACTGCCCTGGTTCGTAAACAAATTCCGAGCGTTCGAAATCGTATTCAAATAAAAATTCGTTAATAAAATCGATTCCTAAAGATGCACCAACGTTAATTTGTAAGGTGTTTTTCTCTAGTACGCTGCGGTCAATTACCTTTTCTGCCAATGCCTCTGGGTAACTTACCACTATTTTGCCATATTCTGATTGGTGATTGAGCTCGTTCAACACTTCTGCTCGTGCCAAAACATTCGCGGTGTCTACTTGCGTAAACTCAAATGGCTTACGAAAAGAAGAAGGAAATAATAAAATCTCCTTTCCTAAAATACTTTCTAGATCAGACGAAAAATACGCCGCCTCTTCCCTGTTTGGTAGAACAAATAATTGGGGTTTATGCTGTAGAAAGTAAGTTGTAAGTGCAACAACAGCATCCGATGAACCCACTAAACCTTTAATTTGGGTCTTGCTCTTGCTAGTATTCAGCGATTGGGCAATCGCAAGCACACGCTGATCGGTTTTATATCTATCAATTAAATCTCTAACATTCACTATTCAAATATACAGCAAATCATCATAATTGGTTTGTAAAAAATAGGATGGTGCATGATCTGAAATTATAAAAGTAGGTTTTCGTATCGAATGCTAAACCGATAATTGCCCTATTCAACGTTTAAATTTGATAGTATATAAACAACTTTTCTTTTTTCGTCGTAAAATTTGTCCTGTTGGTCGAAAACGGTCAAAAAGAAGTAACATTAGTTTTATAATTGTTTCTAATTCATACAAAGCGAAAGATGAGAGGCTATAAGTACATATCGTTAGAGTTGTTTTTTTGGATACTTGCATTAATATTGCTAGCAATTAGTAATCCATATCAGCATCACTTTACCTTGTGTCCGTTGGCAAATTTAGGTTTCGATTGGTGTCCGGGTTGTGGTTTAGGAAGATCCATCTCGGCAATATTTAGAGGAGATTGGATGGCAAGCTTTAAATTTCACTGGTTCGGCATTCCGGCATTGGCAATAATAGCTTATCGTGTTTATCAACTCACAAAACAATTAATTAATAAAGAAAAGAATTTAAAGTATAAGGAGATTTAACCATGTTTCAACAGAATTTTATGTCATTGCCAGGCATCAGCCCTCAAGAATATTCATATTTACAATCGGCAACCGAAGGTTTAAGCGAGCAACAATTGCGTACCTTTTTAATGATTTATCAAGGGAAACGTAAAAACCCTACAGATATCATGTTGCTTACCTTTTTAGGGTTTTTCGGAATTGCGGGGATACAAAGGGTGTTTACAGGCCAAATTGGAATGGGTATTTTGTATTTTTTAACTTGCGGTTTGTGTTTTATAGGCACCGTGGTCGATTTAATCAATCATAAACAATTAACTAATGAGTACAACCAACGTATGGTTTTCGAAAGTATGCAAATGGTACGTATGACCAATTTCTAAAACAAACACACAATAATATAAAGCAATCCTTATAGGTTAAAACCTGTAAGGATTTGTTATTTTTATGGCATGAAGTTATTTGAAATCACAAATTTCTTAGAAAGTATTGCGCCACTCAACTACCAGGAGGATTACGATAATTCTGGATTAATAGTTGGCGATCCAAATACGGAGGTTAACGCTGCGCTTGTGGCACTCGATTGTACCGAAGAGATTGTTGATGAGGCCATCGAGAAGGGGTGCGATTTAATTATTACGCATCATCCTATTGTTTTTAGAGGCTTGAAAAAGTTCAATGGAAAAAATTATGTGGAGCGAGTAGTGATGAAGGCAATAAAAAACAATATTGCACTTTATGCCATCCACACAAATCTGGACAGTGTGCATAACGGCGTAAATTCCGAAATATGTAAGCGATTGGACATCATCAATTATTCAGCCTTGGCACCTAAGCAGGGCCTGCTCAGAAAGCTAGTGACTTTTTGTGAGCGTAAAGATGCCGAAACTCTGAGAACAGCATTATTTAATGCTGGCGCAGGGGATATCAGCAATTATAGCGATTGTAGTTTTAATATTGAAGGTATCGGAACTTTTAAAGGTAATGCACAAAGCAATCCCACCTTGGGCCAACCTTGCATACGCGAATACGCCGAAGAAACTAAAATTGAGCTGATTTTTAAAGTGCAGGACGAGAGAAAAATCATAACTGCGTTGTTTAAAAATCACCCCTACGAAGAAGTTGCTTACGATATTTTTCAGTTACAAAACCATTTACAAAATGTAGGCTCTGGTATGGTTGGAGAGCTAATAGCGGAAATGGATAGTACTTCTTTTTTGCAACTGGTGAAAACCAATATGCAGGCCACGGTATTGCGCCATACAGCAAAGCCGGAAAAAAGAATAAAGAAAGTTGCAGTATGCGGCGGGTCTGGTAGTTTTTTGTTAAAAAATGCGATCGCAGCAGGCGCTGATGCCTTCGTTACTGCAGATTTTAAATATCACGAATTTTTTGATGCAGAAGGCAAAATAATGATTGTGGATATCGGACACTTTGAGAGTGAACAATTTACGTCTAATTTATTGATAGATAATATTCAAGAAAAATTTCCTAACTTTGCAATCCGCTTAACAGAGCGAAATACAAACCCCATAAATTATTTCATTTAATGGAACAAACAGTAGAGCAAAAGCTAAAAGCTTTATACGAATTACAAAACATCCATACTAAAATTGATAAAATCCGCCAAATTAGAGGTGAGTTGCCTATTGAAGTGTCTGATTTAGAGGATGAGGTAGCAGGATTAGAAACTCGTATTCAGAAAATTAAAGCTGAGTTAGACGATACCGAAGATGCTATTGTAACGCGTAAAGGTATGATTAAAGATGCTCAAGCTTTAATCAAAAAATACGATGCACAACTTAAGGATGTTAAAAACAATCGTGAATACGATGCTTTAACTAAGGAAATTGAAATCCAAAACTTGGATATTCAAGTTTCTGAAAAGAAGATAAAAGAATTTGGTTTTGATATCAACAACAAAACAGAAATTTACGAGAAAGCTAAAGTAAATTTAGATTTGAGAAAAGGTGACTTAGAAGCTAAAAAAGCAGAATTAGATACCATTACTTCGGAAACTGAAAAAGAAGAGCAAGCCCTAGTTAGCAAAGTAGAAAAAGCAAAAGAAAGCATTGAAGAACGCTTACTTTTTGCTTACGACAGATTGAGAAAAAATGCTATAAACGGTCTAGCAGTAGTAACCATCGATAGAGATTCATGTTCAGGATGTTTTAACAAAATTCCACCTCAACGTCAGCTTGATATTCGTCAACGTAAAAAAGTTATCGTTTGCGAGCACTGCGGTCGTATTTTAGTAGATGAGGCTTTAACTCACGAGCTAGAAGGAGCGATATAGAACTTTGCAAACCAAGTATATTACTAAACCCTGAATTGTTTTATTCAGGGTTTTTTTGTGGTACAATTTTGGCTTGTATTTCTAAAATACAGCTGCTTAAAAACAACCGTGTAGATATGGTGTTTTAACTATATTTACCACTAAATTCAATCAAAAACATGCTTTTGAAATCAGTACGCTACTTAGTTTTATTTTCCGTATTTCTATTTTTACCTTTTCTTACCAAAGCAAATTTTGATTTTAATCCTAACTGTTTAAAAGCATACCAATATATTTTTGAATTGAAGCTTAACACCGCAAAGCAATTAATTGCTAGTGAAAAGAAAGCTCGTCCCAATAATGCGATCATTCCGCTTTTAGAAAACTACATCGACTATTTCTACTTACTCACGAATGAGAGCAAATCAGAATTTGAGCGACTTTCTGCGAATAAAGACGCCCGCTTGAAGCAAATCAGTAGCGGCGATAAAAATTCGCCTTACTATTTATATGCACAAGCAGAAATTAATCTGCAATGGGCGCTAATCAGGAGTCGCTACGGTTCTTATTATACTGCCTCCAGAGAGATTAATAAAGCAAGCAGTTTACTGAAAGACAATCAGAAGAAATTTCCGGATTTTCTGCTCAATAATAAAGGTATTGGCCTAATTAACGTAGTTATGGGTGTCCTGCCAGATGGTTTTATGAAATCGGCGTTGAGCACTCTTGGCATTCGCGGCGACGTTGCAACCGGCTTAAATATGTTAGAGAAGTTGGCGGAGAACTTACCTAGATCCACTTACGAAGCTTTTTACGAAGAGGTGGTGTTTTATTATGCGTTTATGCTCAGCGACGTGGCCAAGAGTCCATCGGCCTATGCCAAAACAATGAAATATGCGGCTCGTATAAATAATGGTAGTTTATTGAAAAGTTATATGCAGGCGTATGTTTGTGCGAGAAACGGTAAGAATGATGAGGCTATTGAGATTTTGGAAGGCAGGCCTAAGGGGGCAATATATCAGGCATTTCCTTATTTGGATTATTTGTTGGGGGTGGTAAAGCTAAACAAGTTAGACTATAAGGCAGAAAATAATTTCAAAGCATTTTTACAGCTTAACAAAGGCGATAGTTATATAAAGGATGCTTATTGGCATCTCGCTTGGATTGATTTGTTAAATAACGATACTGCCGGTTATAGCACTTTCGTAAATAGGGTGAAAAGCACAGGCGCTACCTATAATGATAAAGATAAGCAGGCGCTAAATGAAGCTAATGCACCTCGACCTCATGCTACGCTACTAAAAGCTCGCTTGTTGTACGATGGTGGATACCTCGCCAAAGGCCATTCACTCTTATCTGCTAGCAAAGCTGATGAGTTTAAAAGCGTGAAGGACAAGACTGAATATCACTATCGTATTGCTCGAATAAACCATGATTTGGGTAAGTTCGATACCGCTGTAGTACATTATCAACAAGCTATTAATTACGGAAAAGGTCTGAAATATTACTATGCGGCACGTTCGGCGCTGCTAATGGGCAAGCTTTACGAGAATAAAAAAAACGTTCCTAAAGCAAAAGCTGCCTACAACGTCGCGTTATCAATGAAAGATCATGAATACGAGAGCAGCATTAAAAACGATGCAAAGCAGGGCTTAAAACGTTTAAATTAAAGAAGGATAAGCCGAAACTTATCCTTTGGTATTTTTAGAACTGATATACAATGGCGTTTATATGCATTCCTGCACCTACCGACGCAAATATAGCGTACTCGCCCTTTTCTACCTTATAGCCATCAACTCTGTTGTTTCTTACCAAATCAATAAGTGTAGGTACGGTGGCTACCGAGCTATTACCCAACCACGAAATGGTCATAGGTACTAAATTGTCTGGCACACTTTCTTTGCCATATAGCTTAAACAAACGTTTCATAATGGCGTTATCCATTTTTCCATTTGCTTGATGAATAAAAACTGTCTTTACTTGTTCAATACCAATTCCTGATTTGTCTAAAGCCAATTTAACAACTTGCGGCACGGTAATTACAGCAAATTCATATAATTTGCGGCCATTCATTTTTAGGTAGGTGTTGCCGTTAACCACACTAGGGTTATTGCTCGATCCCATTGTTAATAACGAAGCATAACTTCCAAAAGTTTGGCTCTTGTGTGCAATGATGCCTGTTGGTGTTTCACTCTCCGTAGCTGACAGCACAGTAGCACCTGCACCGTCTGCAAAAATCATACTATCGCGATCATGCGGATCAACAATTCTTGAAAGCGTTTCAGAACCTATTACCAATACATGCTTGGCGTCACCACTTCTGATTAGGTAATCGGCCTGGATCATTCCTTGTACCCAACCTGGGCAGCCAAAAATTACGTCATAAGCAACACAATCGGGATTTTCAATCGCTAGTATCTGTTTTACTTTTGCGGCTAAGGCAGGGAGCATATCCATACGGTTGCTGTTCAGCCTTACATCACCAAAGTTGTGGCAAAATATAATGTGATCTAAATCTTCTTTGTTGATGCCTGCATCGGCGATAGCCTTTTCGGCAGCAATGGCACCCATCTGCGAATTCACCAACTCATCATCGATGTAACGACGCTCAATTATTTCAGTAATTTCACTAAACTTATCTACAATTTCTTGATTCTCTTTCTCCAGCTTAACGCCATTATCAAAAAATGTATGATTTAAAAAGTGATTACCAGCAACGATATTGTCAGGAATATAGCTTCCAGTGCCCGTAATTACAGAATGTATTTTGCTCATATGTTGTTAAACTACCGTGAACCAAAATGGTTTTCGGTATAAATTTATCACATAATAATTTAATTCACAAAATGTTTACGAAAAATCATCTACTAGAAACACGAAAAGTTCCTTTGGTCCATGTGCTCCTAACACTAAAGTCTTTTCAATATCAGCTGTTCTACTCGGTCCAGTGATATTACTAATCATTGAAGGAATTTGATTTCCGTACTTGTTTTTTAACAACTGCAAAGCGTCTTTTAAATCTAAAACCAATTGTCCTGTTCTGGCAATAACAATGTGATGGTTTGGAAATATGCTTAACCTTCGCCCGGCTGCGTTGTGGTTGCTAACCATAATCGATCCGTTCCTTGCAACTAAAGCTTCGCACATGGTAATGCCTACCTCTGCGTGTTCAAAATCTTTGTCGGTTTGATAAAAAGGGAATTCATATGCCGATAAGAGCGCTTGTAGCTCGGGCTCCCAGCAATAAATTTTACGCCACTTAAATTTGTCAGCGAGTTCTAGTATGTTTTCAATAAAGTCAACGCCATTTTCACAAAAGATAAAGTTACCAGCTACGGCAGTAAGTTGCTCTGCAAATAATATCTCTAATTCTTCTTCTTCTGCTTTGTATAATGGGCTTTCCTCTAAATTAGGATAAGGATTGTCGCGTTTTTCTAATAACGCCTTCCTTATTTTCTTTAGCATGAGTTCCTTCGGCGTGATATTATCTTTCATTGGTTACAAAGGTAAAATTGTATTTTGCAAAAAAAAATCCTCCGAAGAGGATTTTGATATTAACTGTCGATTTCTTTAGCGCTATCGGTTGTTTCTACAATCGGCGCTGGTGGTATGGTTACCTGCTCCGTTGGCGCTGGCTCTGCTAGCAATTCGGTATTTTCCTTATCAAAAGGACGTTTACCGAATATTTCTTCCATATCCTCTTTAAAAAGCACCTCATTGGTTAACAACTTATCGGCAACTTTAGTTAAGTTTTCTTTATTATCAGCAAGGATTTGCAAAGCTCTTTGGTATTCGCCTTCAATCAGTTTACTCGCTTCTTCGTCAATAATTCTGGCAGTAACTTCAGAATATGGCTTAGTAAAACTTTCTTGACCACGAGAGTCGTAATAAGAAATATTACCAAGTTTATCATTTAAGCCATACATAGAAACCATTGCATAAGCTTGCTTAGTCACTTTCTCTAAATCGCTAAGGGCACCAGTACTAATTTTGTTGAACATAATTTTTTCCGATGCTCTACCACCCATTGTGGCACACATCTCGTCTAAAATCTGTTCCGTAGTAGTA
Source organism: Pedobacter sp. (assembly GCA_045629525.1). Taxonomy (GTDB): domain Bacteria; phylum Bacteroidota; class Bacteroidia; order Sphingobacteriales; family Sphingobacteriaceae; genus Pedobacter. The sequence goes on along the minus strand of JAZQRH010000019.1, from coordinate 39,155 downwards.
ATGCTTCTTTCCTCAGGTAAGTACCAAGCTGCACCTAACGACTGCCCACGAGGAACAATGGTCACTTTAATTAGTGGGTGAGCATGAGGCAATAACCAAGAAACTGTTGCGTGACCAGCCTCGTGGTATGCAATTACTTCTTTCTCTTCTTTAGTGATGATCTTGTTTTTCTTCTCTAAACCGCCAATAATACGATCTACAGCATCTAAAAAGTCTTGCTTAGTTACCGATTCGTGACCTTTACGTGCTGCAATTAATGCAGCCTCGTTACACAAGTTGGCAATATCTGCGCCAGAAAATCCAGGCGTTTGCTTAGCTAAGAAGTTGATATCGATATTTGGTTCTAACTTAATCGGTTTTAAGTGAACATTGAATATCGCTCTACGCTCGTTAATGTCTGGCATGTCAACATAAATTTGTCTGTCAAAACGACCCGGTCTTAATAACGCCGTATCTAAAACATCAGCTCTGTTTGTTGCCGCCAAAATGATAATACCAGAATCAGTCCCGAAACCATCCATTTCAACCAGCAACTGATTTAATGTATTTTCACGTTCGTCGTTACCGCCCATTACGCTTCCTTTACCACGAGCACGACCAATAGCATCAATCTCATCAATAAAGATAATACAAGGTGCTTTATCTTTAGCTTGCTTAAACAAATCACGCACACGCGATGCTCCAACGCCTACAAACATCTCCACGAAATCAGAACCTGATAAAGAGAAGAATGGTACTTGAGCTTCGCCAGCTACAGCTTTAGCTAATAAAGTTTTACCCGTACCTGGCGAACCTACCAATAGAGCTCCCTTTGGGATTTTACCTCCCAAATTGGTGTATTTTTTTGGGTTTTTTAGGAAATCTACAATTTCCATTACCTCGGTTTTTGCTTCTTCTAAACCTGCAACATCGTTGAAAGTAATGTTCACTTGGCTTTCTTTATCAAATAGCGTAGCTTTCGATTTTCCGATGTTGAAGATTTGTCCTCCGCCTCCGCCAGCGCCACCATTCATTCTGCGCATCATGAAAATCCATAAACCTGCAAAAAGTAATAACGGTAGGATGATGTTCAAGAAAACTCCCGCCCATGGATTAGATTTTGAAATAGTTTCTGCCTTAATTTGATTTTCAGCAGGGATGTTCGCCTGTGAATCTTTCAAGTCTTTCGCTAATTGATCTGTAGATGCAGCGTTAAAAACGACCATTGGACCTTTATTATTTCCAAAACCGGTTTTGTTTTGGTATTTCTTGTATTTTGGATCGTCTTTTTTGCTGTCTTTGATATATACTTCAGCTTTAACAATGTCGTCGTATTTATAAGAAACAATCTTTTGTACGTCGCCAGGAATAAGCATTTCTTTCTCAAAAGTGCTATAATTTACCTGTTGAGCGTTGTCTGAATTAAAAAGAAATTGTGTTGCAAAAATACCGATGATAATTGCTGCGTATACCCAAAATATATTAAATTTCGGCGCTTTTTGAGGGCGTTTTGGGATGTTCGGCATCTTCTTAATAGGTTTCTTACTGTCTTTATCGTTGTTTTGTGTCATGTTCGTTTAATGTTATGGTTCGTATCAGGCACTTTTAAAGGTTGTCACTTCGGCGTCTCCCCAAAGTTCTTCTATGCCATAAAACTCACGTTTTTCTGTTCTAAATATATGTACCACGATATCTAGATAATCTAAAATAATCCACTCGGCGTGTTCCTGTCCTTCTTTCCTCCACGGGTTAGTTTGTGTATTTTTAAAAATCTCGTCTTCCACACTATCGGCAATCGCCTTTACTTGTGTAGATGAGTTTGCATTGCAAATTACAAAATAATCGGAAACAGAACTGTTCAATTCCCTTAAATCCAGTCTCACTATATCATTCCCTTTCTTTTCCTGAATGCCATGCACTGCAATTTCAGACAGATATGTAGAAAGGTTTACTGTTTTCTTTTTTACCATTAAAAAAAATTAATTTTGGTCGTCATTAAAATATAAAATCAACACTTGCAAAATAACACTTTTTCAACATTATTTCTTGGTCAAAATCTTATCAAATTATTAAACGTTGATTCTACTAATAATTATTTAAAGAAACAGACTTCAAATTCCGAGCCATTGGCCGAAGGCACTGTAATATTGGCAGAGCATCAATTTGCAGGCAGGGGGCAGCGAGCAAGCACGTGGCAGGCAGAACCGGGGAAAAACCTAACGTTTAGTCTATATTTAACCCCCACATTTTTATCTCCGTTAGCCCAGTTCTCTTTAAGTGTAGCCGTTTCTGTAGCGCTACAAGCAGTTTTGCAAGGTTTTGCTAGGGAAAAGGTCAGCATAAAATGGCCTAACGATATTTTTATTGGAGATAAAAAAGTTGCGGGAATTTTAATAGAAAATACAATTGCAGGGAAGCAGCTTAAACATGCCATTATTGGCATAGGTGTTAATGTAAACCAAGATCAGTTCCCCGATAAGCTAAACGGTACGGCAGTGTCATTAAAGCAAATTTTACACGAAAATGTTAATAGAGAGAAGCTTTTGCATGAAATTTGTAAACAACTTGAAGTTGATTATTTAGCATTGAAAGAGGATTTAACCTCAGATTTGCAATCTCGCTATTTGAAGAACTTATATCGCATCAATGAGCGAGCGAGCTTCCGAACAGACGGCAACGTTTTTGAAGGAGTTATTAAGGGGGTTACCCCGAATGGTTGTTTAAAGATTAGAACTTTAGACCATGAAGAATTGGAATTCGGTATTAAAGAGATAGAGTTCTTGTGAGATAAATAATTGCAGCGTATTTTTGACTGACTAACTTTATAACAATGAAAAAAATCACATTAGTTTTGGCACTTGTGCTTGTTACCACCATTAGCGCTTTCGCTCAATTCGAAAGTCCAGTAACTTGGCAGTATGCGGCAAAAAAAACTGGAAAGAATGAAGCTACGCTATTTATAAAAGCTACAATGGATGGCAATTGGCACTTATACTCCCAAAATTTAAAGCCGGGTGGCCCTAACAAAACTATCTTTACTTTTAAGCCCTCAAAAGATTACACGCTTATTGGTAAAACCGAAGAACCAACGCCCATCACCAAATATGAAAAGGTTTTTAAAATGAACGTTAGCTATTTTGAGAATGAGGTAGTCTTCAAGCAAAAAATTAAACTGAATAAGGCGACAACTGCTGTGAAAGGATCTGTTGAGTACATGGTTTGTGATGATAAAGCCTGCTTACCACCTACAGAGGTTGAGTTCAGTATTCCTGTAAAATAAATAGCTCATTTATAATGAATGAGTTGTAATCACAAAGTGAATAAGATGATAGGGATTGATATCATCTTATTCACTTTGTTTTTGGTCATCTATTTGATTTGGCTATATCATGTTAGCCTTTGTCATAAGCAGAGCGAAATGTTGAAGTGAAAAAAAAATACTAATTTCACGCTCGCAACACCCATATAATGAAAAAACTAAATTTGATTTTAGTACTGCTAACAGTACTACTTTCCGTTTTGTATGCCAATGCAGGCTACGCCCAAGATACATTGAATGTTGACGAGCTTGAGTTTACAACCATTGGGTCCGCAGAAGACAGCCTTGCCAATACCACAGTAAAATCAGAAGCGGATAGCTTAGGCACAGATACAACTTCAATTACTCACGGTGTTGGTGTCATTCCCGATGCTCAAGAGCCCGTTTCTTTATGGGTTACCTTTGGCCTAGGTCTGCTAGCTGGTGTGGCTGCATTTTTCTTGCCATGTATATTTCCTATGGTGCCATTAACTGTTGGTTTTTTTACAAAAAGAGCAGAAAGTAGGTCAAAAGGGATACGAAGTGCAATTATTTATGGCCTTTCGATAGTGGTTATTTATGTTGGTTTAGGCCTACTGATCACGCTAATTTGGGGTGCAAGCGCACTTAATCAAATGTCTACCGATGGGTTTTTCAATGTATTTATCTTCATTGTGCTCCTTGTTTTCGGTATTTCCTTTTTGGGCGCATTCGAAATTACTTTGCCCAGTTCTTGGGTAAATAAGTTAGACTCGAAATCAGACTCTAAAGGTTTAGGAGGCATTTTCTTTATGGCGGCTACCCTTGCAGTAGTTTCATTTTCATGTACTGGTCCACTAATAGGAACATCGTTGGTGGCTATCAACACAGACTTATTAACCCCCGTGGTAGTAATGTTCGGGTTCTCACTTTCGTTGGCGCTTATTTTTACAATGTTTGCTATTTTTCCGAGCTTAATGACTGGTTTGCCGAAATCTGGTGGTTGGTTAAATTCGGTAAAAGTTGTACTGGGCTTTTTGGAGTTGGGACTTGCCTTAAAATTTCTTTCAACAGCAGATTTAGCTTATCATTGGGGTATTCTAGACCGAGAGGTTTTCCTTGCGATTTGGATCGTTTTAGCCATACTATTGGGTGTTTATCTTTTAGGTAAGATTAAATTTTCTCACGATAGTGATTTGCCCTACGTGTCGGTGCCTCGCCTGTTTTTAGCAATTGCTTCTTTTGTTTTTGCTGTATATTTGATACCAGGATTGTTCGGAGCACCTTTAAAAGCGGTGAGTTCTTTAGTGCCTCCTCTTTCAACTCAAGATTTTGTTATTGGACAAGGAAGTGTTTCTGCAACTTCTCAAAGTACCTCCGATAAAAAGAAAAAATACGCTGAGTTCCTTCATATACCACACGGCATTGATGGCTATTTCGATTATGAAGAAGCATTAGCATACAGTAAAGAGGTAAATAAACCATTATTTTTAGATTTTACTGGGCACGGATGTGTGAATTGTAGAGAGATGGAGGCTAAGGTGTGGTCCGATCCTCGAGTGTTAAAAAAATTGAAGGAAGATTATATTGTGGTTTCTTTGTACACTGATGATAAAAGCACTTTGCCAGAAGAAGAACAGTTTCAATCTAAAATATTGAAAACTAAGGTGAACACAGTTGGGAAAAAATTCCAACATTTGCAGGCGGAGAAGTTTGGTACTATAGCGCAGCCGTATTATGTACTGTTAGATACAAATGGCGAAGAACTTGTTTCTCCACCAATTGGTGTGGAATATAATATAGAAGCATATTTGGCCTATCTCGACAAAGGTTTGGCTACATTTGCAAACAGAAAAATAAATGAGTAAGATACAAAATATAGGTGTGCTAACTTCCGGCGGAGATGCTCCCGGAATGAATGCCGCAATTAGGGCCGTTGTTAGAGCGAGTTTATATTATAAGTTAAAAGTTACTGGGATTTTAAGAGGATATGAAGGCTTAATTAATGCAGATTTTATGCCAATGAATGGGCAATCTGTGGCCAACATCATTCAACGCGGTGGTACGCTTTTAAAAACAGCCCGTTGCGATGCGTTTAAAACTAAAGAGGGACGCGAGCAGGCCTACCAAAACTTGGTAGCTCAAGGAATCGATGCGTTAGTTGTTATAGGAGGCGATGGAACCTTTACCGGTGCATCTATCTTTTCTGAAGAATATGATTTTCCAATCATTGGTTTGCCTGGCACTATCGATAATGATTTAGCCGGTACCGATTTAACTATTGGCTACGACACTGCGATAAATACGGTTGTAAATGCAGTGGATAAGATTAGAGACACAGCAGAGTCACACGACAGACTTTTTATTGTTGAAGTGATGGGTAGAGACTCTGGTTTAATCGCATTGAGGAGTGGTATCGGAGTTGGTGCAGAAGCCATCCTTATTCCAGAAGCCAAAATGGGCATGGAAGATTTGGTAGAACGTATTGAGCATGGGAGAAAAGATAAAGCATCTAAAATTATAATTGTTGCTGAGGGCGATGAAGCCGGTGGGGCATATAATGTTGGCGACATTTTAAGGGAGAAATTTCCATATCATGACATTAGAGTTTCTGTTTTAGGCCACATTCAACGAGGCGGAAGCCCATCTTGTGCAGATCGTGTCTTAGCCAGTCGTTTGGGTGTTGCAGCCGTAGAAGGTTTGTTGGAAGGAAAATCGAAAGTGATGGCTGGTCAAGTAAACAAAGAAATTGTGTTTACACCGTTCTCAAAAGCAATTAAGCATATTGATGCTGCGCAAATTACGCCGGGCTGGTTACGTTTGGCAGAGATTTTATCGCTTTAGGCGCATAATTATATTTTTAAAAGGGACGGTGGAAATACTGTCCCTTTTTCTTTGTCGCATATTTTTGCTAACTTTCTGACTGAAGAACATCTACACATCTATCTATGTTAGTAAAAACCTATGGAAGCGCCGTTTACGGAGTGGACGCTATTACCATTACCATCGAGGTAAATGTTGGAAGCGGCACCAGATATTATATGGTAGGTTTACCAGATAATGCGGTAAAAGAAAGCCTCTTTAGGGTAGAAAGTGCAATCCGCGTCGCTGGATTTCACATGCCAAGACAAAAAATATTGGTGAATTTGGCTCCTGCAGATATCAGGAAAGAAGGTTCTGCCTACGATTTACCTATCGCTATCGGTATTTTAGCTGCCTCTGGTCAAATAGCCGAAGAGTTGTTAGCAGATTATGTGATTATGGGAGAGCTTTCGTTAGATGGCGGTTTGCAAAGTATTAAAGGTGCTTTACCCATTGCAATCCAAGCGAGAAAAGAAGGATTTAAAGGATTGATACTTCCGCAAGTTAATGCCAGAGAAGCCGCGATTGTAAGTGATTTAGACGTGTACGGTATGGAAACTTTAGTCGATGTCATCAATTTCTTCGCGAACCCGGAAAAGCCTCAACCCCTGGTGATTGACACTAGAGACGAATTTTTTAAGCAGATAAATAGTTACGAGCAAGATTTTGCAGACGTTAAAGGACAAGAAAACATAAAGAGGGCGCTAGAAATTGCCGCTGCCGGAGGTCACAACGTTATTTTGATTGGTCCACCGGGCGCTGGGAAAACAATGCTTGCAAAGAGATTGCCTACTATTCTACCTCCTTTAAATTTGTTGGAAGCTTTGGAGAGTACAAAGATTTACTCTGTGGCCGGCAGGTTACCCACGGCCAAGTCTTTGATGACAGAAAGACCGTACCGTTCGCCGCACCATACCATCTCGGATGTTGCTTTGGTGGGTGGAGGTATAAATCCTCAACCTGGCGAAATTTCTTTAGCGCATAATGGCGTATTGTTTTTAGACGAGCTTCCTGAGTTTAAAAGAACGGTTTTAGAAGTTATGCGCCAACCCTTAGAAGACCGAAAAGTCAGTATTTCTAGGGCTAAATTTTCGGTAGAGTATCCTGCAAGTTTTATGTTGGTAGCTTCTATGAACCCGTGTCCATGTGGATTTTACAATCACCCAGAAAAAGAGTGTGTTTGCGGCCCTGGAATGGTGCAAAAATATCTAAGTAAAATTTCTGGCCCATTATTAGATCGGATTGATTTGCATGTGGAAGTTACGCCCGTAAATTTTTCAGAACTGTCTTCCTCCCGCCCTGCGGAAAAGAGTAGCTTGATTAGAGAACGAGTAATGAAGGCTAGGGAATTACAAGATATTAGATTTAAAGCGATGGAAGGCGTTTACGCGAACGCACAAATGAGCAGCAATATGGTGCGAAAAATATGCGTAATAGATGAAGTGGGCAGAGGTTTGATTAAACAGGCGATGGAAAAGTTGGGCCTATCAGCACGAGCATACGATAGAATTTTGAAAGTGTCTCGTACCATTGCAGATTTAGCCGGTAGTGAGGTAATTGAAACAGAGCACTTGGCCGAAGCCATCCAATTCAGAAGTTTGGATAGGGATAGTTGGGCGGGTTAGTTGCTTGCTACAAAACGATCTATAATTTCTCCTAATTCGTCTACTTCGTGATTTTCTTCGATAATAGGTTGGTCGGTTTTATAATCTATTCGCAACCATTTGTTGTTAATATATTTTACCAATTGAAGATACTCAATACCCATTTTGAATATGGTGTAGGTATTATCTTCTTCGGTAATTACCTCGTAAATTTCGCCTCTCAGCTTAAAGTGAAATGATTCTTCCATGATTTACAATTCGTCCTCTAAGTCTTCCTCCTCATCCTCTTCAGGATTTTCTATATAAGCAACAATTAACTTACCTAAGAAATTAATTTCTTCGTTTTCTTCGAAAAGAGGCGTACCGGTTTCGTTATCAAATTTTATCCATTGCTCGCCTTCATCCTTCTGGATTTGAGCGTACTCTTTTCCGTTTTTATATACGGTATAAGTATCTTCTCCCTCTGGGAAAATAGCGTAACTATTATTATTTAATTCTATATCGAACGGTTGCATGTGATGTGTTTAAAAATATGGCTCAAAAATACGCATTTTATGCTAAAAGATCCTTGATGTCGTCTTTGCTTAAAGACTTGAAGAAGCTTTCTTCGGTGGTAATTAGTGAGCTAGCCAACGACTTTTTGCGGCGCTGTAGTGCTAAAATCTTTTCTTCTACGGTGTCTTTAGAGATGAATTTGTATATAAACACCTTCTTTTCCTGTCCAATACGGTGGGTTCTGTCTATGGCTTGTTGTTCAATGGCGGGGTTCCACCAAGGGTCTAAAATAAATACATAATCTGCTTGTGTTAAATTTAAGCCCACACCGCCAGCTTTAATCGAGATTAGAAATACTTTTAGGTTTTCATTTTGTTGAAAATCGCTGACCACTTCTCCACGGTTTCTAGTGCCGCCATCTAAGTAGGCGTATTTAATCTGCTCATTTTCTAACTTCTTGCGGAAAAGATCTAAATGTTTTACGAACTGAGAGAAGATTAACACTTTATGTCCGCCTTTTAATACATTATCCAGCGTGTGCATCACGTTTTCAAATTTTCCAGAGTCAGAAGTGTATTCTTCATCTATCATAACCGGATGATTCGCCAATTGGCGTAAAGCGGTTAAGCCTTGCAAAATTTGGATTTGTTTACTGGCAAGCCCTCCTTTTTCCATGCTTTCTAACAAATCGTTTCTGTAAGCCGATTTTGTTTTCTCGTAATAGGCAGCTTGGTCTTCACTCATATCGCAATAAAAAACCAATTCAGTTTTAGGTGGTAGCTCTGCTGCTACTTGTTCTTTCGTTCTGCGCAATACAAAAGGTTTAATAATGGCTTGTAGTTTTTTGGCTTTATCCTCGTCTTTACGTTTTTCTATGGCTTGTACATACTCTTCGTTAAAATACGATTGCGTGCCCAACAAGCCAGGATTTAGAAAGGTGAGTTGCGTCCATAGATCGCTTACAGAATTTTCAATAGGTGTACCACTTAACACTAATTTATGTCGAGATTTTAGTGCCCTAACCGACTTGAAGGCTTTAGACGAAGGATTTTTAATATTTTGACTTTCATCTAGTATAATATAGTTGAAATAAAATCCTTGTAATAACTCTACATCAACACGTGTAATACCGTAGGTGGTTATAATTACATCGTATTTCTCGAAAACGCTGAGGTCTTTGTTGCGGTTAGTTCCGGTATGTGCGTTAATTTTAAGTTTTGGTGTAAATTTCTTCGCCTCGTTTAGCCAGTTGTAAATTAAAGAAGTTGGCATTATAATCAGCGAAGTTTGATGAATGTTTTTGGCTTTGTCATCTTCTTTAAGTTTTTGCAACATGGCCAAGGTTTGTATGGTTTTACCCAAACCCATATCATCAGCCAAGCACCCCCCAAAGTTATATTCTTGCAAGAAGTTAAACCAGTTATAACCAGCTTTCTGGTAGTGTCGTAAGTCTCCCACAAAATCTTTAGGCATTTCAAAATCTGCGATCTGCTCAAAGTCATTCAGTTTTTGAAGTTTCCTATCTAAAGTTACGTTGGCAATACTATCTTCTGCCAAGTCGTTAATTAAACCTACATGGTACTTTTTCAACTTCAGGTTTTTACCGCTCTCCCCAAATGCAAATAGACTGCTAAATTGCGTAAACCACTTATCCGGAATAACGGCGATTTCCCCATCAGGTAATACAAACTCTCTTTTTTTGTGAAGGATATGCTGTTTTAAAGCAATAAAAGGGATAGGATGTACACCAAAGTACACGATGGCGTTAATGTCGAACCAGTCGTTATCTTCTTTAATTTCGAAATCGATTTTGTTACTTCCAAAAACGAAACGCTTGCCTGTGCTTGCTTGTTCGATTGCAAAACCATGGGCTTGCAGAGTTTCAATATTTTCATTTACCCAGTTGATAATGGCATAAGAAGCATTGTCATCTTCTTTAAGGTTTGGCAGTTCTAAATGATGAAATACGGCACTTATTTTTTTTAAACCTAATTTGAGTAGTAAGCTGAATTGTTCTTTCTCCCATGTAATATTTCGCTTTATGCGTGTAAAGGTATAATTGTGATCATCTTTAGTTAAACGTACGGTAACTTTATGCTCATTGCCCATGGCAAAAGTATGATTGCCATATTTAAAATACAGTTGAATTTGCGAAGTGCCCCCATCTACATAGGTAACTTTAACCGTAACTGTTGGGTCGTGTTTTTCTGTTTTGATATCGAAACCTTCCGCATATACATGATATTTCTCAATGAGAGGCGCTACAAATTTTTCGAAATAGGCTTCTTCAGTTGCTTTAGGTATCGTGATGTATCTTTTATTGAGAAATGGGGTGAGTTTTTTACCTTCAAAATCCTGCTCGAAGAAATAAAGCACATCGTTTAGTAGCAACCATGCAGGCTGATTGCAAATTACTTGCGCCTCTTTAAACATGAAATCGATACGTAATCCTTGATATTTTATGGTCGGAAAGTACCTAGTTTCCGTTTCATTGCGTCTAAAGTGAAACAGAATTGTGGCGGCCTGGTTAGCCAGTTCTATCTTGCGCTCGGCAGGCCAACCGTCTTTATCCATCAAATACAAGCCTTCTCGAGTTTTCAGCACTTCTAAAACCTCGCTTAGTTTTTTTTCGATTTTAGGGCGCACGTTGTCGTAAAATTTTTGGTCAAAAAACTTGCCGAAAAATTCAAAAGGTCTTATCGCTTTTTTATGATATTTTTTGATGATAAGGTCTTGCTCCGTATCATCTAAAATTTTGATCAATCGAAAATCTTCTTCCGTTAAGTGTTTAGCAAATTCTTTAGCGGTATGTGTAAATAATCGTTGATAAGTTAAAGAGAAATCGCCTTGCGGATTAAGCTGCACAATATGTGGTTCAATTAAATAGCCCAGGTAATCGTGCTTGCATAGTGAATACACGATTTGGCATGGGGCTGAACTATTTACTCGTAACATTGATGAATGGATAAAACAATTATAAGGTACGCTGCTAAAAATTTTAAACATACATGATTTCTACCTTTTTTCAAATTATCCTAGTGTGATTTTCGTAGAATCTATGAAAATTACTTTTCTGTTCGTCGAAAAATTACGGGCGTTTGTATAAGCATAACTTCTTGTGGTATAAAACTATATGTTGTGCTGAAACGTTTGATGCCTCGAGCTGTCTTATTCTCGAAAGCTTTCCAAAATGGATGGCGTTAAAAAGACAAATTAAAAGGTAAAAATATTATGAAAACTTCTATTAAAAATTTATTGACAACCGTTTTAGGCTTAATGATAACAAGCTCAACAGTGTTAGCAAATGAGATCATTACATCTCCAAACCTCAATACAAAAGCAGTAACTGTATTAAAAGAGGTAAAAAACATTAACAAACTCGTAGTTTCGGGAAATGTAGAGGTTCGAGTTGTGCAAGCTGCACAAGAAAGCGTTAAAGTTTATGATAATTACTACGCAAAAAATGCATTAGTACAACAAAAAGATGGCGTGTTGCGCATCAGTTCTTTTGAAAAGGAAACTTTAGTAGTAACAGTTTATGTGCGTAATCTGTCAACTATCGAGGCAAAAGATAATGCACTAATTAAAACAGATGGTAAAGTTAAATTTCTGAGCCTAGATGTTCTCTTAAGAGATAACGCAAAGGCAGAAATCGATGCTCAAACTGTAAGTTTGTTTACATCTCTAAAAGATAATGCAAGTTTAAAATTAGACGGCGGCACAGATGAGCACATTGCAATGATGGGAGCTTCTGCTAACTTAACTACTGGTAAATTTGTAGCATGCTCGTCTTATGTAAAATCAGTAGCATCAATGTACGTCGCTCAAAGCAAATCAACTGTTAGTTTAGAAAATATTGCAGCTTCAGAAGAATTAGCAAAATAAAAATTATCGGCCGAAAGGGCTTCATCATAAATTAAAAGGGCAACTCAAAGATTTGAGTTGCCCTTTTGTAAGGAAATATATGAGTTTACAAATCAAACTTAATACCTTGTGCTAAAGGCAAAGTATCCGAATAGTTGATGGTATTGGTTTGGCGGCGCATGTAAGCTTTCCAAGCATCAGAGCCGCTTTCTCTACCACCTCCAGTTTCTTTCTCACCACCAAAAGCACCGCCAATTTCGGCGCCAGAAGTGCCAATATTTACGTTAGCAATGCCACAATCAGAACCTTGTGTCGACAAGAATAGCTCTGCCTCACGCAGGTTTAAGGTCATTATAGAAGAAGAAAGGCCTTGCGGAACCCCATTTTGTAAAGCAATGGCTTCTTCCAAATCATTGTATTTAATTAGGTATAAAATTGGAGCAAAGGTTTCGTGCTGTACAATTTCGTAATGATTTTCTACCTCGGCAATGCAAGGCTTCACATAACAGCCTGAGTTGTATTCGCCGCCTTCTAAAACACCGCCTTCAACTATAAATTTACCGCCTTCGGCCTTGCATTTTTCAATAGAAGTTAAATAGGCGTTCACCGCATCTTTATCAATCAGTGGACCCACATGGTTATTTTGATCCAACGGATTTCCAATACGTAACTGTCCGTAGGCTTTTACTAATTTTTCTTTAAATGTTTCATAAACACTTTCGTGAATGATTAAACGCCGAGTAGTAGTACAACGCTGACCAGCGGTACCCACAGCGCCGAATACAGCGCCAATTAACGACATATCTAAATCGGCATCATTGGAGATGATGATAGCATTATTACCCCCCAACTCTAAAATGGTTTTGCCTAGGCGACTGGCAACTTGCATGGCTACATTTTTGCCCATTCTTGTTGAGCCTGTTGCAGAAACCAAAGGAACTCTGGTATCGTTACTCATAAGCTTGCCAATTTCGGCATCGCCTATAATTAAACTTGAAACGCCTTCTGGAATATCATTTGCCGCAAAAACTTCCTCCGCTATTCGCTGGCATGCAATGGCAGTAATTGGTGTTTTTTCAGACGGTTTCCACACGCAAACATTTCCGCAAACCCATGCTAAGGCAGCGTTCCAACTCCAAACTGCCACAGGAAAATTAAAAGCAGAAATTATACCAACAACACCTAACGGATGCCATTGCTCCATCATTCTGTGTTGCGGACGTTCGCTAGCGATAGTTAAACCATATAGTTGACGAGATAACCCTACCGCAAAATCACAAATGTCAATCATTTCTTGTACCTCGCCCAGTCCTTCCTGCAAGCTTTTGCCCATCTCGTAAGACACTAAGGTGCCTAAAGCCGATTTGTGCTTTCTTAAAGCATCGCCAAACTGGCGAACAATTTCACCTCGTTTTGGTGCAGGAACTTTGTTCCAAACTTTGTAGGCCGCTTGAGCGGTGTCTATCACATGGTTGTACTCGTCACTAGAAGCAGCAAATGCCGAGGCTATTTTTTGCCCATCAACTGGTGATATACTGTGTATTTGTGGACCGCTTGCAGCTTGGCTCCATTTACTACCTGTGCTATACGATGGGTTAAATTCGGCTATGCCTAATTGGGCTAAAATTGAACTGATATCTGGTTTCATGTACTTAAATGTTTATGACTATTTACAAATCAACAAAAAATTAAACGGAATGTCTTGTTATTAATCACAATTGTCTTTACGTCGAGTGTCGATGAGGTAAATTATTTTCCAAGCATCGTTTACTTTCACCAATTGGAATGAGTTTACACCACAATGGCTAAATTTATCACCTATATAAAACTTGTAGTCTGTCCAAACACTCGCAAGTTTATCGTCAATTAAAATTTTAGTGAAAACAATGCGCTCATCGTAAACATCGGTGCGAGGCATACTAATACTGTTTGCAAAATTGCTTAAGTTTTCGCTACGCACTAAAGTTTTTCCACTCTTGTTTGTCGCTATGGTTTGAAGAATTGCTTCATTACTAAAAGCGCTTTTTAGTAAAGTGCTATCCGCTTTACGCATACCATCAAATAATCTGTTTATAACTTCCTTTATGGCTTCGTCCTCTGCTGAGTGTTGCGCGAAAGATTTAGCGCTAAGGCAGCAAAAAATAATAATTAGTAGCCAAATATGTTTCATCAGTATGTTTTGCTAATTCTTGACTTTTAGCTTACGCTTTTAAAATTAAATATATTCATTTTTGCACAATAAGCAAATTACTCCCCTTAAGCATTCGCTGGTCATCTAGCTAAATCTTTTATTATTAAATATTTGAGTGGCACGATGTGTGTATGTTGATAATTATTTCATCGCATGTTTTAAGAAATAGTGTAAACTTATAATGTATTACAATTAACAGGAGTTTGTTCTTTTAAATATTCAAAACGTATGGAAGAAGAATTTGAATTTGATTTTAACGAAGACGCGAAAAACTCTGTTGAACGTTACGAGGAAATGATACGTAACGAAGATCAGTATTTTTTTGATGCGCAGGATTTTGAGTATATCATCGACAATTATGTAGAGAAGGGCGATCCTGATAAAGCGCTACAGGTTGTTGAATTTGCCTTAAATCAGCACCCTTATGCGGCGGTTTTTTTAATTAAGCAGGCTTCTTTATTATTGTTTACAAAAAAAACAGAAGAAGCATTTAGAGCGCTAGAAAAGGCAGAAATGCTTGAGGCGTCTGAGGCTGATATTTATTTGTTGCGGGGCAATATTTACCAAGGCTTAGATCGTAATGAAGAAGCTTTGCAAAATTATAAAAGGGCATTGTCTTTAGCCGAAAATACCGATGAGATTTTACTTCAGATTGCTTACGTTTATCAAAACATGAGCGATTATGAAAGTGCAATTGTATATATCAAGCGTAGCTTAGAACAAAATATGGAAAACAAAGACGGTTTATATGAGCTGGCATTTTGTTACGATATTTTGGATAAACAAGAAGAGAGCATTAAGTTCTATCAAGAATATATCGACAATGAGCCATATTCTTATTCTGCTTGGTACAATTTGGGTAATTCCTACCATAAATTGGAACTTTACGAAAAAGCTATCGATGCTTATGATTATGCCATTTTAATAAAAGAAAATTTTTCGTCGGCCTACTTTAACAAAGGTAATGCTTTGGTGCAGCTCGATAAATATGACGAAGCGATTGAAATCTATAAGCAAACTTTTGAGTACGAGCAACCAAATGCGGATACCTATTGCGCTATTGGCGAATGTTACGAGAAGCGTGGCTCGATGGGTGAAGCGAGGTCTTACTACAAAAAGTCGGTGAAGATGGACCCTGAAATGGCTGACGCTTGGTTTGGCATTGGGGTAACATTAAATGCTGAAGAACGTTATTTTGAGTCGCTGCACTTTTATAGAAAGGCTTTAGATTTAGATGGGGAAAATCCAGATTTTTGGTTTGCAATTGCCGATGCGCATTATAAGTTAGGGCAAATTGACGAATCTGTTGAGGCCTATAATAAAGTACTTGAATATAACCCTGTAGATGTAGAAGCTTGGTTGGATTTTTCTACTGTTTTGTATGAACAAGGGAAAATAGAGGATGCCGCTGCAACGATGTCGGAAGCAATAAAGAACAATCCAGATGCTGCTGAGCTGTATTACAGAATGGTTGCCTATTTATTTGCATTAGGTTTAAACCAAGAAGCGATCAACTATTTGGAGACTGCTTTGGCTGCAGATCCAGACAAACATTATTTGTTATTTGAATACTTACCACAGCTACAAGAAAGCTCCATTATTGTAGATATCATTAACAAATACATCAGATAATTAACAAGTAACGAATAAGAGACTAGAAAAAAGCGGAGTTTTTTTAACTTTGCAGCAAAATGGCGCCCAGTTAGGGTGTCTCTAATGTAAACGCTTGCTCAATAAAGCATCCGTCTGGGTAGATGGAAATATAAAGAATAGATGAATTATTATTTGAACGACATTCCTGAGCGAACCGCTAAACCTCGTCAAAAAGGATTAACGATGGTAATGGACAAAGGGTTAAGCTTAAGACAAGTTGAAGATTTTTTAGAAGTTTCAGGGGAACATACAGATATCGTTAAACTAGGATGGGCAACTTCATATGTTACGCCGAAATTGAAAGAGAAGTTAGCTTTGTATAGAAGTGCAAATATTCCAGTTTATTTTGGAGGAACGTTGTTCGAAGCTTTTGCCATAAGAAATCAGTTTGACGATTATAGAAAAGTACTAGACGAATACGGGATGGAGTATGCCGAAGTCTCTGACGGATCAATGGATATAGATCACGAAGAGAAATGCGAATACATTTCAAAATTAGCTACACAAGTTACCGTAATTTCTGAGGTTGGTTCAAAAGATGCTACAAAGATTTTCGCACCTTACAAGTGGATTCAATTAATGCAGGCAGAAATTAAAGCTGGTTCTTGGAAAGTAATTGCCGAGGCTAGAGAAGGTGGTAACGTAGGGATATATAGAGGAACAGGAGAAGTACGAGAAGGTTTGGTTGATGAGATTTTAACTCAAATTCCAGACGAACGTATTATTTGGGAAGCTCCGCAAAAAGAACAACAAGTTTGGTTTATCAAATTAATTGGGACTAACGTAAATTTAGGTAATATCGCTCCAGCAGAGGTTATTCCTTTAGAAACAATTCGTTTAGGTTTACGTGGCGATACTTTTGATTACTTCTTGAACAAAAAATAAACACGATACATTTACATTAACCTTAAGCACTGGTTTACTGTGCGTTTTGATATGAGAACTTTTGGTTTAATTGGTTTTCCGCTTTCGGCGTCATTTTCCAAGCAGTATTTTGCAGATAAATTTAAGAACGAAAATATTGAAGGGTGTAAGTACGAGCTTCATCCAATACCTGGGGCACAAACCGTTTTAGAATTGGTGGAGGCCGACGCTACGTTGTGTGGCTTAAACGTCACTATTCCGCATAAGGTAAGTGTTATTCCTTACTTAACCACTTTAGATGCTGCGGCTGAAAGAATTGGCGCAGTAAATTGTATTGCTATTGATCAATCTGGCGAAAAGCCTGTGTTAAAAGGTTATAACACGGATGTATATGGATTCGAAGAATCGTTAAAACCTTTGCTAAAGTCACATCATACTAAGGCTTTAGTTTTTGGCGATGGCGGAGCAGCGCAGGCCGTAAAGTATGTACTAGAGCAACTCAATATCGAATATTTAACGGTTGTGCGCAATGCACAAGCTAATGCCGTTTTGTACTCGAGTGTAAATAAAGAGGTTTTAGACCAATATACCATTTTAATTAACACCACCCCATTGGGGATGTTGCCAAATTTAGAATCATTTCCACCAATTCCATATCAGCACCTAACAGATAGGCATTTAGCGTACGATTTGGTTTACAACCCCGAAGAGACGATGTTTTTAAGTAAAGCAAAGGCACAGGGAGCCACGATAAAAAATGGCTTAGAAATGCTACATTTACAAGCTGAGCGTTCTTGGGAAATCTGGAATAAACAGTAAATGCATAAATAGCTAAAATAGTTAGTCAATGTTCAATAATACCAAAGGGATGAAGTATGTTTTTTTATTATTGGGCTTGGTATTGATGTTGGCGGCTTGTAGTTCCGATCAAGTGACTACGCCAAAACCTAAGGGCTATTTCCGGATCAATTTTCCAGAAAGATCGTATCAAACTTTTAACGATGGCTGTGCTTTCTCGTTTCAATATCCTAGTTATGCAAGTTTGGAGGACGATACAGATCGAAATGCTCGAGCTTGCTGGAAAAATTTGAATTTCACGCCTTTTAATGGAGTGTTGCACATCACTTATTACGATGTGTTTTCGCCAAAGATCTATAACGAGATGACCGAGAACGCTCGTAGCTTAGCGATGAAACATACCATCAAAGCCGATGCAATAGATCAGCGGATTATCAATTATCCTGATAAGAAGGTTTATGGTATTTATTATAGTATTGAGGGTAATACCGCGTCGTCGGTGCAGTTTTTTTTAACTGATAGTGTTAATCACTATTTACGAGGTGCTTTGTATTTTAACGAACGTCCGCAATACGATTCTATACAGCCAGTGGTAAAATTTATCAAACAAGATATCGACAAGTTCATCTCAACTTTCGAATGGAAGAAGTAGATAATGCCAATACGGGTGTTGTAATGCTTACTTGTAATTCGTAAATCAAAAATCCCAATCAAATGATCAATTTAAAACAATTTACTTTCAATCCTTACCAAGAAAATACATACGTTTTATACGATGACACGAAAGAATGTGTAATTATTGATCCTGGGATGTACGAAGGATTTGAGCAAAATCAGTTGGCGAATTTCATCGCAGAAAATGGATTAAAACCGGTACTTTTATTAAATACACACTGCCATATCGATCATGTTTTAGGTAACAAGTTTGTTTTCGATCGATGGGGATTAAAACCGCAGTTTCATGAAGGCGAATTGATGCTTCTGCATAGTGTGGTAAGTTATGCACCGCAAATGGGTTTTAGGTACGAGGTTTCGCCCGAACCAGAGGTGTTTTTGCCAGAAACTGGAATCTTAAAGTTTGGTAATAGCGAGTTGGAAATTGTTTATGCACCTGGTCATTCGCCTGCTCACCTATGTTTCTACGCTAAGAATGAAAAGTTTTTAATTGGCGGAGATGTATTGTTTTTCCGAAGCATTGGGCGCACAGATTTACCTGGGGGCAATCATCAGCAATTAATCGATAGCATAAAAAATAACGTTTTCGCACTACCAGATACTTGCGAGGTCTTTCCTGGCCACGGCCCAAGTACTACTATTGGTTTCGAGAAGGTAAACAATCCATTTTTGGTATAGCCATTTGCTGAAGCATTGCCTATCTTTGCAAGGTGAACACCGCACTATATATTGCTCGCAGATATCTTCTTGCTAAGAAATCTACCAATGCCATTAATATCATTTCGGCGATATCGATGCTGGGCGTTATGGTGGGTACGGCGGCGTTAATTATCATTTTGTCGGTTTTTAATGGCTTCGAAGAAATGGTGCTGAAGATGTTCAATAGCTTCACGCCGCAAATTGTAGTGGTTCCGGCACAAGGCAAAACTTTTGATCCAAATGCTGCTGCTTTTAATGATATTCGTAATGATAAATCGGTGTATTCTTTTACCGAGGTGCTCACCGAAAATGCTTTAGTAAGGTACGACGAGAAGCAGATCCCTGCGTTAGTGAAAGGCGTAAGTAATGATTTTCTAAAGAGCAAAGCACTAGATTCAATCATGATAGATGGAACTTTTGTGCTTGAAAATGATTACGGGCAAGCGCAAGCCGTTGTGGGTTCTGCCTTACAAGCTTTTGTAGGGATAAATCCGGCAGATCCTTTTGAGCAACTGCAGGTATTTTCACCAAAAAAAGGTGTTTCGGGC
This sequence comes from Pedobacter sp., assembly GCA_045629525.1. Classification (GTDB taxonomy): domain Bacteria; phylum Bacteroidota; class Bacteroidia; order Sphingobacteriales; family Sphingobacteriaceae; genus Pedobacter. Next base: position 19,646 of record JAZQRH010000019.1, on the reverse strand, counting down.
AACGCTATTAATCCTCTCGACGATTTTAACATACAAAGTATCTCACCTGCGGGCGTTTTCGAGGTGCAGCAAGACCTAGATAATATGTTGGTGGTGCCCTTGAGCTTCGCCAGAAGTTTGATAGGTGAGGAGAAAAATGTATCATCAGTGGAAATAAACCTACAACCTCAGGTTGAGGCCGAAGCGTTTAAAAATAAAATAGCAATAGCGCTCGGCGATAAATATGTAGTAAAAAATAGAATTGAACAGAACCAAGAACTATACAATTTGTTAGGCTCAGAAAAGTGGATGGTTTATATTATTTTATCTTTTGTGCTGATCATCGCAATTTTCAATATCATTGGCTCGTTAACAATGTTAGTTATCGAGAAGCAAAAAGATATAGCCATTTTGAGTAGCTTGGGTGCTAGTAAGCGGCTTATTAAACGCATATTTTTAGCCGAAGGATTGATGATTACCCTAACTGGCTGTGTGCTAGGTTTGGTTCTGGGCTTTTCGTTTTGCTTGCTTCAACAGCATTTTGGCTGGATAAAAATGGGGCAAGCAAATTTTATATATTCTGATGCCTATCCGGTGGCTATGAAGGGTGCTGATTTTTTGTTGGTTTTTATTACAGTTACTGTCTTTTCATTCGTGGCCGCAAGTTTGGCATCAAATTTAAGCGTAAGGGGTACAAACCATATCAATCAAGATTTATAATCTTATGTATAGAAATAGAATTTTAACTTTTTTAGTCTTAGCCAGCTTTGCAATATTGTTTGCTTGTACAGGTAATAATGGTAAGGTTCCCGAAGGTGGTAATGTGATGACCTTAAAAGGTCTCTATAGCTTTGGCCCGGAAATTAAATCGTTTACAGATTGTGAAGAAGGTAGAGAGTATTGGGTTGCCGATAGTGCGAAAAATTTAGAACTCGAATATAACAATCTAGGTTTCGAAAAGCCGTACACACCCGTGTACATAGAGGTAGAGTGCCATTTGGTAAAATCCGACACTAATGCGGTTTCTGGGGGATATGACTCTACAATGGTAGTAACCAAAGTCTTAAAAATTACTAAAGAAATTCCTGAAGGGCCTTGTAACCAGGAGTAACTCCTAAAATCGCCAATAACATTGAAGTTAAAACACGCTCCCTTAGTTAAGCTGTTGCAGCAAGCTTATTCAGCCGAAAAGGCGGCGGCATTTGCTTATATCGGCCACGCCAAAAACGTAAACTCCGAAGAAAGAACTGCTGTAAAACAGATTGAAGATGACGAGTGGGGACACCGAGCAGAAGTGCTAGAAATTATGAAGGAATATGACATTCCTGTCTCTAAATTATACGAAATTAAATATCATATTATTGGGAAGACAATATCGGCGTTATGTTACGTAATCGGTCGCTTTATGCCCTTCTTTTTTGCTGGCAAGCTGGAAAGTGGCAATGTGTGCGAATATTTTAGGATGCGCCAATATTTTAATTCGATTGGGATTACCAAACACGACTTAATCCTCTACGAGATGGGGATAAAGGAAAAAGAACACGAGGTTTATTTTCTGGAGAGAGTTAAAGACGATAAACTTTTACCGCTCTTTGAGAAAATATTTTCTTGGGGAGCAGAAAAAAGTCTGAATAATGTTGATTTGCAAGACAAAAAATCGCCAGAAAATTCCGGAGATTATTGCAAAAAATAGGCTATTTCACATAAAGGTTTTTTTCGATCGCAGGGATAATTTCATTCTTCTTGGCAATAGCAAATAAAGTGTCAATTGCTTTTCTACCTTCAACTCCCAAGTCTATCGAATATTGATTAACGTACAATTCAATGTGTTTGTACATCACAGCTTCATCCATTGCTTGTGCGTGCTCTTTAATAAAATCAATACCTGATTTTGGATTTTCAAATGCAAATTCTACCGATTTACGCACTAATCGATTTACTTTCTCTTGAATTTCTTGAGGCAAATTCCTGTTCACTACAATGCCGCCCAATGGAATAGCGCAACCTGAAAATTCTTCCCAATAAGCACCTAAATCTTGAATTTTGTGCAAACCTTTAGCTTCGTAGGTAAAGCGATTTTCGTGAATAATTAAACCTAAGTCGATCTCGTTGCTAATTAAGGCATCCTCAATTTCTGAGAAAACGAATTCAACCTTGTTTTTTAATTGCGGAAAAGCGACGCCTAATAAAAAGTTAGCGGTTGTGTATTTACCAGGAATTCCTACTTTAAGCGCTGTATTTTGTTCTTGAAGTGCTTGGGCAATAAAGTTTGCTTTTTCTTTAGTGCAAATTAACAACGGGCCAACGCCAAAACCTAAAGCGCTGCCTGCATCTAGCAAAGCATATTGTTGTGCCACATAGGCAAAAGCGTGAAAACTCAATTTGGTAATGCCTAATTCCCCACGTAAAGCCTTTTGGTTTAGTGTTTCTACATCATCGTAAAACACTTTAAATGTTAAACCTTCGGTATCAATTTTACCGTGAATTAAAGCATCGAAAATAAAAGTATCATTAGGGCAGGGCGAAAAACCGAGTGTAAGTTCCATAGGGTAAAGTTACAAAATACAAAAAGTGTTGATGGTCATTTACGCTTCAAGTTTTAGGATAAAACCGATTAACCAATTATTTAAATTTTTAACTGCCAATCCAATTTGCCAATTGTCTCGGTTTCGAGGTTCAACATGGTTGGATATTGCCCTCACTTGTTTTACAGCGATATTTAATTTTTGGCAAGCGTAAAATACAGCGGCACCTTCCATACTTTCTACTTGTGGATTGAAACTTTGAACAGTTTTTTTAATGCTTTGGGCATTACCGTGAACTTTATTTACGGTAATTGCTTTTTTGAAAGGTAAACCCAAGTTTGGGTTGACACTTGCCTCAAATTCATTGTCGCCAAAACCTAGCTGTGGTAAAGTGATAAAGTTGTCTTGATCTTCGGCACCCAATTCGGCAAAGATGTCGGTGCCTACTTCTACAATAGTTCCTAAAGCAATTTGCTTCCCAAAACTGCCTGCTATGCCTACGTTCACTACTAAATTGTATTTCGAACTTAGGGTTTTACCTAAAGCAAAAGCTGTAGCTACCATTCCAACCCCAGTAATTAAAATGTCGAATTTTTCGGTTTGGAGAAATGATTGCCCAGACAAATTGAAGTGTGCTAATGTTGGTGCAACTTCGGCTTGGGTGGCTGCTACAATAAGGGTTTTCATATGGCTAAATTAGCAATTTACTTCCTAACATTTTCACCAGCCTAGCTTTAGCCTCATTTTTGAGGGACGCTGCAATCTTAAAGCGGTGCAAATGGAAATATTGATAGTTGTAGGAACTTTTGTAAAATAAACCCGATTGAAGTGAAAATACTTTTTGTGCGATAGCCTCTTTAACTTACGTAGCAACAAAAAGATTGAAACGTAAAGCGGGGCCATCGTTTCCGATGAAATACCGTAATTGCTTTTCTAATATGCTAAGCACTAATTCGTATATTTGTGCTTTATTATTATAAGATGATTTATATTACACGTAGGGAGAGCTTTAATGCGGCGCATAAATTGGCCAGACCAGATTGGAGCCAAGATGAAAATGATGCGGTTTTTGGCAAATGTGCAAACCCGAACTGGCACGGACATAACTATCAGCTTTACGTAACGGTAAAGGGTGAAGTAAACCCGGATACTGGCTTTTTGGTTGATTTGAAGTGGCTAAAAAAGGTAATTAACGATAGTGTGATTGATAAAGTTGATCACCGAAATTTAAACCTTGATGTTGATTTTATGAAAGATAAATTGGCCTCGACAGAGAATTTAGCTATTGCTATTTGGGATATTTTGGCGGCTGAATTGGAAGGTAGTGGGGCAGCTTTACATTGTATTAAAATTTACGAAACTGATAACAATTATGTCGAGTACTTCGGCTAAAATTTACTTATGGAACATTCACACGATCACGATAATGAACAGTTGTTGGGCTATAAAAAAATAGACCAATACGATTTAGATAACACTGCGGCAATTGCTTCTCATTATTCGGATATTCTAACCCGTTTAGGCGAAAATCCTGAGCGTGAGGGTTTGGTAAAAACACCTGAGCGTGTTGCAAAAGCCTTGCAATACTTAACGCATGGCTACGATTTAAATCCGGCTGCTATTTTAGAATCGGCTAAATTTAAGGAAGATTATAGCCAAATGGTAGTGGTTAAAGATATCGAGGTATTCTCGATGTGTGAGCACCATATGCTGCCATTTTTTGGCAAGGCACACATCGCTTATATTCCAAACGGACATATTGTGGGATTAAGCAAAATACCGAGAGTGGTTGATGCTTTTGCTCGTAGATTACAAGTGCAGGAGCGCTTAACTAACGAAATTAGAGATTGTATTCAAGAAACCTTGAACCCTGCGGGCGTTGCGGTGGTAATTGAGTGTAAGCATTTGTGTATGTCTATGCGTGGTGTGCAGAAGCAAAATTCTGTAACTACAACATCTGCATTTACAGGTGCTTTTATGACTAATGATAAAACCCGTGCTGAGTTTTTAAGGTTAATTACAGCTTCGCTGGATTAAAATAATAACAATCAAACAACACATATATTATTGATAAGGTTAGTACAGACGAAGTCTTATGCTAATCTCTAAATACCAAACAAAAAATTAATGAAGGCATATATTTTTCCGGGCCAAGGGGCTCAATTTGTTGGCATGGGTAAGGATTTGTATGAAAACAGTCCTTTAGCGAAAGAATTATTTGAAAAAGCTAACGAAATTATAGGTTTCCGCATTAGCGATATTATGTTTAGCGGTACCGACGAAGAGCTAAAACAAACCAACGTTACGCAGCCGGCAATATTTTTGCATTCGGTAATTTTGGCAAAAGTTTTAGGCGAGGATTTTAAACCTGAAATGGTGGCTGGTCATTCTTTAGGAGAGTTTTCTGCTTTAGTTGCAGCAAATGCTTTGTCTTTTGAGGATGGTTTGAAATTGGTTATTGCTCGTGCTAATGCAATGCAAAAGGCTTGCGAAGTACAACCAGGTACTATGGCTGCAATTTTAGGCTTAGCCGATGAGGTTGTGGAACAAGTTTGCGAGGGCATTGAAGAAGTTGTAGTTGCTGCAAATTACAATTGCCCAGGTCAGTTGGTTATTTCTGGTAGTGTTGAAGGTATTGATAAGGCTTGTGAGCAGTTGACTGCTGCGGGAGCAAAACGTGCTTTGAAATTAAACGTGGGTGGAGCTTTTCACTCTCCATTAATGGAGCCTGCAAAGGTAGAGTTGCAAGCCGCAATTGAGCAAACGCAAATAAATGCACCAGTTTGTCCAATTTATCAAAATGTAAACGCAGCGCCAACAAGCGATCCAGAAGTGATTAAAGAAAATTTAATTGCACAATTAACTGGTGCTGTAAAATGGACACAAACGGCCGCTAATATGATTGCCGATGGTGGTAACGACTTCGTAGAAGTTGGTCCGGGTAATGTATTGCAAGGACTAGTTAAAAAAGTAAGTAGAGAAGTACAAACAAGTAGCGCAAGCATCGCTTAGGTTTTCGATATTTTTGGGGCTGTTTAAAAAGGCTTTTATCTAATTTCAGAGAAGTTGTTCTTTTAGCGCAACTTTTTACTGGGTTTATACGTTGGATATTAAGATTTTACTTTTTACACAGCCCCATTTCTGTATATTTATATTTTTAAAGGATACTCGTCTTGAATGCAGGATTAAAAATTAGATTGTTAATGTTTTTGCTCGGAGTTTGCTGTATTGTTACAGCAATATCTCTTCGCAACTCAATTTCTAAGAAAGACCTGTTAGTGTATGAGGCGGGCAAGCTCCAAGAGAGTCTGTCGGAGAAGGAACACTTTGCGCATCAATATCTAGATGATCCGAACAAATTAGAACTACTCAAAAAAATTAACTTAGATGAGAAATTGGGTACTGATTTCATCAGAACTTACAGACCAATTGGCTTAAATCTTTTAGTTTATCATCAAGGTGAGTTAGCGTACTGGAGTACGTATAGGGTTCTTCCTCAAAATGTAGAACGATTAAAAGATGGCGCTTCCTTTCATAAACTCAGTAATGGATATTATGAGTTGATAAAAAAAACTGAAGGTGAATACACGTTTGTCTTCATGATACTGGTTAAATCTCAATTTAGTATCGAAAATAGGTACTTACGTAACGAAATTTCGCCGCTTCTTTTTGATAGCCATACTTTAGATATTGCTTCTTTTACTGATAAAGAAATCACAGAAATTTTTAGTTTAAAGAAGGAATATCTATTCACGGTTAAGCTAAGTCCAAATCACACTAGAAATGTATTCACTACCCTTCAATTATGTTTGTGGCTAGCGGGATTACTGTTTATTAGTCTCTGTGTCAATTCTTACGGAAACTGGTTGGTTAAAAATGGCAAGGCAGCCTTAGGCACTATACTTATTGCGGTGTATTTTGTTGGCATCCGATGGTCTGACTTGAAGTTTTTCTGGCTAAACCACCAATTTGACATAAAGTTTTTCGATCCGGCTATTTATGCGGAAAGCGACTTTTTGCCATCAATTGGTGATTTGTTATTTAATGTTTTAGCTTTCACTTGGATAGTTTTATTTATCTTCCTCAATAGGCAAGCTTATCGACTACCTGCATGGCTTTCCAAAAGCAGAATCTCCAATTACACTTTGTGGGTAGCCATCATTCTACTCATGTCTGGTTTGGGCTTTTTTCTCGATGATCTCTTTTTCGGGTTAGTATACTATTCCAAAATAGATTTTAACATTAGCAATATCATTCATTTAGGTTGGGTTAGCTGGCTTAGCTTGTTCATTTTGTGCTTGGCTTGGCTAAATGTTTTCTTAATTGCCAGGTTTTTTTGGCACCTGTCAGAACAGTTCCTCATCTCTAACAAAGAAAAAGCCATTGTATTTATTGTACTCGTTGCGGCGTATACAGTTTATAAGATTGTCGATAATTACACGGTGTTCTATCTCATTTATGCGTTGATATTGTTTACAATTGGCTATAAAGATTCTTTAAAAAAGGATAAGATTTCAATATCAATGTTGGCGGTTATATTTCTGTGTATGGCCACCAATTCTTCTATTAAATATTTAAGATTTGAAGACACCAAAGAGAAAAACACACGGGTAAGCATTGTTAACAAGCTAACTAGCGAGGGTGACCCAAAGGTGATGAACGCTATTGAACTTTTAGAAAATGGATTAGGTATCGACTCACAAGTGGTTGAGTATTTCAGAGATCCGCTGTTAGTTCAAACCTATAACTTTCATAATTATATTACAAAGAATTATTTAGATGGATATCTCTCACGGTTTGAATACAAACTATACGAGTATAAACCTAATGATGAATCGCTAAAGGCAGCGGAAAGTTTACCCATAGCCAGATATAAGGAACTTGTACAATCTGGAGCCGTAAAAACGCTACAAACCAAATATTTTTATAGAGTAAACGATACTTTCGGTTTCCAAAATTATTTTGGAATTATTCCCATTTTCGACGCAGGAAATCAAATTGGCACCATGGTTATCGATCTAAGGTCGAGACCTTACGATTATAATAGCTATTTCCCAGATTTGCTTATTGATGGAAAACTAAAAAGTGACGAAAATTTAAGCAAATACTCTTTAGCGTTCTACAAAGAAGATCAACTTTTCAGTCAATCTGGCAAGTACGTCTATCCGATGGTAAATACAAAGTACGAAGGCCAGTCAGAAAAAGTTGAGTTTGTTAGTGAGTATACTGAGGAGAACGATTATAGTCATGCCATTTTTAAACAGGCTGAAAATAGGCTGTTAATTATTAGTATCGAAAAAGTTGGTTTTACCGTGCGATTGGCTACGCTGTCGTTCTTCTTCCTCATATTTATTGTGTTTTTTACAGTCGCCTACATAGTGGTTTGGTTAATAGTAAACCTCGCCGATAGAAAGCGGGGGTGGTTTAACATCAACAAGTATTTGATGATTAACGCCAATAGAATATTGTACAAAACTCGAATTCAATTTTCTATTGTTTTGTCAGTAGTGGCTACTTTGATTATTGTAGGTTGGGCTACGTTCTTTAACATTCGGCAGCAATATCAAAATCAACAAAACGAACAAATTAGGGAGAAATTGCGGAAGGTACAGTTAGCTTACGAAAAGCAAATTACGCTAATAAATGGTGTCAGCAATAGTACGGAGGCCCAGGCAGAGTTCAATCAGTTTTCTGATTTGAATGGCGTTTATCTGTCTCTTTTTGATGCCAATGGCGATCTGTTTCTAACCTCTATACCCAAGCTTTACGATTTAGGAATTATCTCTAAAAAGATGGGGCCTTTGGCTTATATGCAGTTGGGGCAAATGCAAAAATCGGAGTTCATTAACCCTTCAGAAAAAATCGGCAGTTTTAATTTTGCTGCAGCATATGCGCCCATTCGTGATCAGAGCAATCAAATTATTGCTTTTTTGAGCATTCCATACTATTCTAATGAAGAAGACTATCAGGCGCAAATTGGATCTTTTATCAATACCTTGATTAATATATATGCGTTGGTGTTTGTATTGATTGGTGTTTTGGCGGTGTTTTTAGCTAATCAAATTACAAGCCCCTTAACTTTTATTCAAGAGAATATTAGAAGAACTAAATTCGGCCAAGCCAATAAGCCGATAGTTTGGCACCGAGAAGATGAAATTGGGATACTGATTAAAGAATACAACAAGATGATTGCCGAGCTCGAAGTGAGTGCTAATAAACTCGCTCGAAGCGAGAGAGAAAGTGCTTGGCGAGAAATGGCAAAACAGGTTGCGCATGAAATTAAAAATCCGCTTACGCCATTAAAGTTAGGTGTGCAACTATTAGAGAGATCCTGGAAAGAGCAAGATCCTAATTTCGAAAAGAAATTCGCTTCGTTCAACAAATCTTTCGTTGAGCAAATTGACAGTTTGGCCACCATCGCCTCTGAGTTTTCCAACTTCGCGAAAATGCCCGATACCAAATTGGAAAATATAGCCTTGATGCCAATTATTGACCAAGCTAAAGAGGTTTTTAGTACCGCCGACGATGTAGAAATACTTATTTTGAATAGAGCCACAAAAGAAATTGTTGTGCTTGGCGACAAAGATCAATTGCTTCGATCGTTTAACAACTTGCTTAAAAACGCTATTGAAGCAGCACAAGGTAAGCCGCGGTGCGTGGTTAAAATTCATATCTCTAATGATCAAGCTCAGGCTTTTATTGAGGTTGAGGACAATGGAAGAGGTATCGAAATTGAATTGAAAGAAAGCATATTCAGACCGAATTTTACTACTAAATCATCGGGGACGGGGCTTGGTTTGGCCTTTGTAAAACAGGCAATTGAGAACGCTGGAGGGAAAGTGCAATTTACTTCTGTGGCGGGCAGTGGCACTATTTTCTATCTCACATTTCCTCTAGTTTAAGGATGTTAAGGGCATTTCTCATATTACTTTTAGTGGTATCGAGCTTTGCACTTAAGGCGCAGCTTGCCGTAAATCAGAGGCAAAAAACAATTATCGTGGCCAAAGGTGATGTTTTACAGCTAGACACCCTGAGTATTGTGCCGCAATCGGTCAGTGTAAAGGAAGGTGTATTAGCTGTAGATACCAGCTTTTACCAAGTCGATTTTGCCAAAGCACAGTTCTTGTGGAAGGGCGATCAAGAAAAATCGGTAACGGTGAGCTACAAAGTTTTTCCCATTTTATTTTCAAAATCCTATTTTAATAAAGATGTTAGGCAGTTGGAAGCACTGGCGATCGATAACAGCGAATACCATGTTTACAAGCCCGTCAATCCAGATAATACGCTATTTTCCTTACAAGGTTTAAATAAAAGTGGGAGTATCTCCAGAGGAGTGATGTTTGGCAATAATCAAAGTCTGGCGGTTAATTCAAACATGGTATTGCAAATGTCGGGTAAGATTTCGGACGACATTGAAATTGTAGCGGCAATTTCCGACGATAACCTTCCTATCCAGCCAGAGGGAAACACGCAACAACTCAATGAATTCGACCGAGTTTTTGTACAGGTGAAAAAGGACAGTACCGTACTAACAGCTGGCGATTACGAATTGAAAAGACCCCAAAGTTATTTCATGAATTTCTACAAACGCACTCAAGGGGCTATGATTAGCCATCAGTTTACTACAAAAGAGGGTGTGAAATCTAGCACATCGGTTGCTTTGGCGGTGGCAAAAGGGCGCTCAGCACGAAATCTGATTGCTGGGCAAGAAGGCAACCAAGGGCCGTATCGCTTAACAGGAAATAACGGAGAAAATTATGTTGTGGTTATTGCAGGCACCGAGCGGGTATTTATAGATGGTGTAGCCCTAGTTAGAGGTCAAGATAACGATTACGTAATTGATTATAACACCGCAGAAATTACCTTTACAGCCAAACAGCTCATTAATTTAAACAGTCGTATTTCGATAGAATTTGAGTATTCCGACAAAAACTATTCGCGTTCGCTCAGTTTTGTAAATCAGCGCTTCGACTACGAAAAAATGGCCTTCCGTCTAAATTATTTTAATGAGAATGACAATAGAAACCAACCCTTTTTGCAAACCCTAGGTGATCCTGAAAAACAATTTCTAGCGACATTAGGCAGAGATATTAACCAAGCTTACTATCCAAACGTTAAAGAGGTGGAGTTTAACGAGACGGAAATTTTATATGAAAAACTAATCTCAATAAGCGGAATAGAGTATTATCGGTACACTACCGATGCCCAACTTGCTAAGTTTAGAGTGGGCTTTTCTTTTGTGGGAGAAGGGCAAGGAAACTACCGACTGAATAATCAGTCTGCAGCAAATGGTAAGGTGTACGAGTTTGTAGAACCCATTGGAACGTTAAAGCAAGGTAGTTACGAGCCCATCACTTTACTCATTACCCCTAAGCAACAACAGTTAATTACACTTGGTGCCGATTTTAAGCCAAAAAAGCAAAGCCTCATTTCTACAGAGTTTGCCATGAGCAATAGTAACGTAAACCTTTTTGCCGACAAGCGAACTGCTAACGTTAGAGGCTACGGCTTCAGATTTGATGGCAATCATCCGTTTTTAATACATAGTAATGGGCTCAAAATCAATACATCCGCTAGTTACGAATATGCGAGTTCTACGTTTAAGCCTATTGAACGCTACAGGGCCGTAGAGTTTAATAGAGATTTTAATTTGGACACTTTCTCTACAGAAACCGACGAACATTTACTAACTATAGGCGCTGAATTGTTTAAAAGTAGAGCGCAAAAGATAGCTTACGCTTTTAACACATTTAACAGGACAAATAATTATGAAGGCTATTTGCACAAGCTCAACGCTTTGTACGAGAAGGGTAAATACGGTTTTCGCTACGAAGGGAGTGCATTAAATAGTAAAACATTAAATACCACTGGCATATTTGTAAAACACTACTTTGACCTAAATAGGCAAATTCTCAATTTGTTGGGCGGATTTATCTTTGAGCAACAGCACAACAAAACGGTTAACCAATCAACCGAAGAATTAACTGGAAATAGTTTATCTTACAATATCTACAAATTCTACTTGCAAAGTAAGGCCAACGACATAAATAGATATAAGGTAGAATACAGTTATCGTAAAGACCAGCTACCCCGCGGCACAGTATTGCTTAACAGTTCGAGTGCGCAAGCCTTTAATGTTGGGCTAGCGCTAAATAAAAATGTGAATTCCCTTTTGAATTTAACCGCCGGCTACAGAAAAACATCATATTCAAATAATTTTTCTACTGTTAATCAAGATGAAAGCTTGGTGGGCCGGTTAGATTATAACCTCAATACCCTAAAAGGATTTTTGAATACAGCATTCTATTACGAGGTGGGTAACGGACAAGAACCGCGTCGAGAAATTACTTATCTTGAAGTTTTGCCTGGGCAGGGCGTGTATGCTTGGATTGACTATAACGACAATGGGATTAAAGAGCTAGATGAGTTCGAAATTTCTAGATTTCCAGATCAGGCGAAATACATTAGGGTGTTTACATCGAGTACTACCTACGTTCGAACAAATTTTACTGGCGTTAATCAGAGTCTACGGCTTACACCAAGTGCAATTTTAAGCGGCAAAGACGGGTTAAGTAAATTTGTAAACCGATTTACTAATCAGCTTTCTTATAAAATAGACCGAAAAATTTTAGCTGGCAACGGCTTGTCTGTTTACAATCCTTTTAATACAGGTATCGATGCATCAAACCTAATTGCGCTAAACTCATTCTTCAGAAACACACTTTTCTTTAATCGTAATAATCCTAATTTTGGTTTAGATTTTAACTATCTGGCGGATGGCGGTAAAAGTTTTTTAAGTAATGGCTTCGATTCCCGAAAACGTAATGAGACCGGTTTGCGTTTGAGAACAGCTTTGGCTAAGAGCACCAACCTCAATATTATGCTAAACGGTGGAAATAAAAAGTATGAATCTCAGCTTTTTGTGCAGCGTAATTATCAAATTACTTATCAAGAAGTGCAGCCTGAATTAAATTACCAATTTAGTAATGATTTTAGATGGAGCTTTGCTGGGGCTTTTGGTATCCAAAGTAACGATGAAAGTTTAGGAAATGAGCGTAATGTTAATTTAACTTTCACTACAGAAAGTAGATATAATGTTCTTAAAAAAGGCGTTTTAACTGGCAAGCTAAGCTTTATTAAAAATAAATTTGACGGGAACGCGAATAGCACCATCGGTTATGAAATGCTTGCAGGCCTGCAAACAGGGAACAATTTTACTTGGGGACTGGCACTACAACGCTCTATTGGTAATGGGGTGCAATTAAACTTAAGTTACGATGGGCGTAAATCAGAAAATGTAAATATTATTCATACAGGTGCTATGCAGGTGCGAGCGTTCTTTTAAAACAAAAAACCAAAGAAGTATGACTTCTTTGGTTTTTCAAAATTTCGCTTAGTACTATGTTATCTTTCGCAATTAGCCGTCCAAACTGCTCCATCTTTTGTATAAGCTATATTCAAATCATTCGCAGTGATTTTAATAAGCTTCGACACATCATTTCCGATAGAAACAGCTTCGTTAGCGTCTTTCTTGAATTCAACTCCATTTAGATCTGGAATACCATCCGAGAAAGCGAACTTATAATTGTTGCCAACCTTAACAACGGTTACTTTACCTGTGCTAGTGCTTATGTTTTTGTCACTGCTTATGTAACTAATGGTTCCGTTGTAGGTGCCCACAAATAAATCATTGTCAGCAGGATCATCATCTTTACTGCAAGCTGTGAATACTAATGGTACGATGAGTAGCGTCAATAAAATTTTAAAATACGTTTTCATAATAATCCTTTTTAAATGTTATCTATAGCTTAACAACAAGGCTTATCAAAAAATGTTTTAAACAAAATTGCGATGAAAAATAGGCATAAAAAAACCAGCTAAGTTTATATTTAGCTGGTTTTTGTAGCCCGTAGGGGAATCGAACCCCTGTTTCCAGAATGAAAATCTGGCGTCCTCACCCCTAGACGAACGGGCCAAAAATTTTGTCACCAAATGCAGACTATTAAATCTTATTGATGTGCCTTTCTGGAAAGCTGCGCAAAGATATACATTTACCGTTTTATAGCAAAAAAAAGTGAAAAAAAATTGAAGTAAAATATGCTTTGGCTCACTCTATAAGCCATTTTTTACGATATGTAACTCATTTTCTGTTATTTAATTCGCATTGCTTTTTGCTACTTTTCCAATGTTCAGTACATGGGATAATGCCACTCCTTTCGATTCTAAGCTTGTACAGCCGTATCCAATGCCTTAATAGGCTGTTTGTCTAAAATTAAGTACTTTACTTTTCTACAATAGTTAAAGGCAGTAATTGGAATACTAAATTTAGTCTCAAATAAAAAAACTGAGGGCTATATCAAAGAATTTTGGGATATCAACCAATCTCAAGAAATTATAAAGATAAAACTACATATTTTTAGCAACAAGCGCTCGTGGCAGGTATTTAGACAGATTGCTTACTGGCTATATAGATCATGACGATAAATATGGCTCCGGTACCAATAACAATATAATTAAGGCATCGTGATGGACGAGCATTTAAATAGCAAACCTTATAAAAGCAAAAACCCAGCTAAGTTTTAATTTAGCTGGGTTTTGTAGCCCGTAGGGGAATCGAACCCCTGTTTCCAGAATGAAAATCTGGCGTCCTCACCCCTAGACGAACGGGCCATTAAGTATTGAAGTGTCATTTCAACTTCTACTTAGGTAGCGGGGACACGACTCGAACGTGCGACCTTCGGGTTATGAGCCCGACGAGCTACCAACTGCTCCACCCCGCACTCTATACAATTCAAATTTTCTTGCCTTAATTCTTAACAAGTGTCCCTGAATTGGAATGCAAAGATATAATTCGTTTCTTTGTAACGCAAATTTATTTTAAAATAATTTTAATATGTCACATAAAGCAGGCTTTGTAAGTATCGTAGGCAAACCTAACGTAGGTAAATCAACTTTGATGAATGCACTCATCGGGGAGAAATTATCGATTATTACGCCAAAAGCCCAAACCACCCGTCACCGTATTCTAGGAATTGTAAACGAAGAAGATTATCAAATTGTATTTTCAGATACCCCAGGGATTATAAAACCTAAGTATCAGTTACAAGATTCGATGATGACTGCCGTGGGAAGTGCATTGCAAGATGCAGATATGCTTTTATTTGTCACCGATATTAACGAAAAGCACGATGAGAATGATGTGCTAGAGAAAATTCAGCACACTAACATCCCTTTGGTAGTTTTAATTAATAAAATTGACAATGCTACCCAAGAGTTGGTGGCAGAGAAAACCGCTTATTGGCAAGAAAAGCTTAATCCTCAACACATTTTTGCTGTTTCGGCGTTACACAAATACAACATAGATGGTTTGTTGCCATTAATTTTAGAGGCTTTGCCAGAGCATCCAGCTTATTACGATAAAGATGATTTAACAGATCGTACCCAAAGATTTTTCGTATCAGAAATTATTAGAGAGAAAATATTCAACAACTATCAAAAAGAAATTCCTTACAGTACAGAGGTTATTGTTACCGCTTTTAAAGAGGAGGAAAAAATAACCCGTATTAGTGCGGAGATTATTGTTGAACGGGATTCTCAAAAAAATATCCTGATAGGTAAGGGAGGAGCTAGTCTTAAAAAAGTTGGAATGGAAGCTCGGAAGGATATTGAGAAGTTTTTAGATCAAAAAGTGTTTCTAGAAACTTTCGTGAAAGTAGTAGCCGACTGGCGTACAAAGAAGAATTATTTGAAAAGTTTCGGTTACGACAGCTAATCACTTTTCTTATAACACACAAGTATTCTGTCAGATTTGCGTTTTTTCAGTAGGTTGAAAACGTAAATCCGACATTTTGTTAAAAAAATAAGCGTACTTTTGCAAATCGAGTGCAAAAACCTAAGCGCTTGAAGTAATAGAACGACGTTGATTATTGCTAGAAATTAGAGATCAATCGAAAGTCGTAAATGAAAAATCGAAAATCATTATGAGTAATATAATTGCAATTGTTGGAAGACCAAACGTAGGCAAATCAACCCTTTTTAATCGCTTAACCGAAAGTCGTAAAGCTATTGTAGATGATTTTAGTGGCGTAACTAGAGATAGACATTATGGCGTTGCCGAGTGGACTGATAAACAGTTTACCGTAATTGACACAGGTGGATACGTTGCAAACTCAGAAGATTTATTCGAGGTTGCTATTCGTGAGCAAGTAGTTATTGCGATTGAAGAGGCAACAGTAATTATCTTTATGGTAGATGTTACCACTGGTATCACTGATTTGGACGATGAGATTGCTAATTTGTTGCGTAAAGGTGATAAACCGGTTTACGTTGTGGTAAACAAAGTTGATAACACGGCTTTAGAGCACGAATCGGCTGTGTTTTATAGCTTAGGTTTAGGCGAGCCTTTCACCATTTCTTCAATGACGGGTTCTGGTACAGGTGATTTGTTAGACGCTGTAATTACGAATTTCGAAGACGGTGATTTGGATGAGAACACTTTACCTAAAATTACGGTAGTGGGTAGACCAAATGTCGGTAAATCATCGCTTATTAATGCGTTAATGGGTAAGGATAGAAATATTGTAACTCCAATTGCAGGCACAACCAGAGATTCAATTCACATTCACTACAACCAATTTGGTCACGAGTTTATGTTTATTGACACTGCAGGTTTGCGTAAAAAAACCAAGGTAAAAGAGAATATCGAGTTTTACTCAGTAATGCGTACCATTAAGGCTTTAGAAGAAGCAGATGTGGTTGTGTTAATGCTTGATGCGCAAGAAGGCTTAGAGGGGCAGGATATTAGTATCTTCCACTTAGCGGAGAAAAATAAGAAAGGCATTGTCGTTTTGGTGAATAAATGGGATTTGATTGAGAAGAACAACAAGACAATGAAAGAGTTCGAAGATCAAATTAAGCACAAGTTGGCCCCATTTACGGATGTGCCGGTGCTTTTTGTATCGGTGTTAAATAAACAACGTATTTTCAAAACCATCGAAACGGCTTTAGAAGTTCATAAAAATAGAGCTAAGAAAATTCCTACTTCTAAATTAAACGATGTGTTATTGCCAATTATCGAGAAGTATCCGCCACCAGCGTTAAAAGGAAAGTATATTAAGATAAAATACATTACGCAAATCAATGCAACATCTCCAATGTTTGCGTTTTTCTGTAATCTGCCTCAATACATTAAGGAACCTTATAAAAGATTTATCGAAAATAAACTTCGCGAAAATTTCGATTTCTCTGGCGTTCCAATTCAAATTTATTTCCGTCAGAAATAGTGAAACAAAAATATTTTTACAGAAAAGGCTGTTACTTTAACGAGTAGCAGCCTTTTTTGCTTACACAAACTTTTTCTAAAAAATGTGAGCCAAATTTCTATTTTTGGACTTAGTTTAAATTTAATACAGCCTTAATGAATAATTGGTTCAGTAAAAATGGCATTCATCTAGCCATAATAGCAGCGTTTGTTGTGATATGTTTTGCGTATTTCAGCCCTGTTTTAAAAGGTAAAGCGCCTGCACAAAGTGATGTAATACAGGCTAAGGCCATGCAAAAGGAAATTATGGAGTACAAAGATAAGGACGGCAAAGGTCCACTTTGGACTAACCAAATGTTTGGAGGCATGCCTGCTTATCAAATATGGGCGCAGTACGCTTATAACGGTGCAACTTATGGTATTGCGTTTATTACGAAAACATTCCCAAATCCTGTGGGTACGGTTTTATTAATGTTGGTGGGTGCATATTTCTTATTCATTTCATTAAAGTTAAATCCGTGGTTGGCTGCGGCCGGGGCTGTTGCCTTTGCATTTACAACGTATAATTTTGTGCTCATTGCGGCAGGGCATAGCAACAAAGCATTAGCAATTGGCTTTTTTGCGCCAATTGTAGCTTCAATCCTCATGACTTTGAGAGGTCGGTTTTTGCTAGGGGCGAGTTTAACAGCGTTGTTCTTGGCATTAGAAATTAGAGCAAATCACGTTCAAATGACCTACTATCTGTTTTTGGCAGTGCTTATTTTGCTAAGTATAGAGCTTTATCAAGCATACAAAAACAAAACATTAGGGCTATTTGGTAAGGCTATCGGATATTTAGCGGGAGCTGCAGTAGTTGCGGTGATGATAAATGCCAGCTTACTATGGACAACTTCCGAGTATGCTGCAGAAACCAATAGAGGGAAATCTAATTTGACATCTGTAGAAGTCGAGAAAAAAGGCGGAATGACTAAAGATTACGCTTATGCATGGAGCCAAGGTGTAGGCGAGAGTTTCACCTTCCTAATTCCTAACCTATATGGCGGTGCTACTGGTATCGACTACTTAGTTCAACCAGAGAGTAATTTATATAAAGCAGTTTCAGCCGATTTCTCAGGCGGAGATCCTGGGCAAACGCAACAGGTTATTCAACAATTAGCACAAGGTTTTAATATGCAAGAGTACTGGGGCGAAAAGCCAGGTACTTCTGGAGGTTACTATTTTGGTGCTATTGTATGTTTCTTGTTTGTGTTTGGTTTGTTCATTGTGCGTTCATCTATCAAATGGTGGATTTTATCAACTACAGTACTATTCATCTTATTGTCGTTCGGTAAAAACTTCCCGTTTGTATCCGACTTATTCTTCGATTACTTTCCGTTGTACAACAAGTTCAGAGCTGTTGAGTCGGTATTAGCAGTAGTTGGATTAATGGTGCCAATTTTGGCATTCTTAGCGGTTAAAGAGGCTCAAGAAACTAACATCGATCAAAAAATATTGGTTAAGAAGTTAACTTGGTCTGCCGCCATAACTGGTGGTTTCGCTTTGGTCGTTGCTATTGTTCCAACATTATTCTTCAGTTTTAAAACGAACAATCACGGTGAGATTTTACAGGCATTAACACAAGCTTTACAAAATAATGCTAGTGCTGCGCAAAAACTAGCCAATGCATTAGTCGAAGATCGTATTGGAATTGCTAGAGCAGATGCATTTAGAGCATTCATTTTTGTAGCTATAGGTTTTGGTTTAGTTTGGGCTTTCATCACGAAAAAGATGAAGCCACAAATGGCATTTGCTTTATTGGCTTTCGCTGTACTTATAGATATGTGGCAAGTAGATAAAAAATACTTGAACGATAAAAACTTCGAAAGCAAGTCTACTTTAGCTAATTTCTATCAGCCTCGAGATGTAGATAGTTTTATCCTCAGCGATAAAGACCCTCATTTCAGAGTGTACGATCAAACCATCAATACCTTTAGTGATGCAAGTACATCTAGTTTCCACAAAACTGTTGGTGGTTACCATGCCGCTAAATTGAAAAGGTACGATGAGTTAATTCAACGCCAGTTCTCAAAAAGCGTAAATCAAGACGTGTTGGATATGCTCAACACGAAATACTTTATAACACAAGATCCTCAAAATGGAAGTGTGAAAATGTCGCGTAATTCAACTGCATTGGGCAACGCATGGATTGTGAAGTCGGTTCAATTCGTTAAAAACTCGGATGAAGAGATGACGGCAATTAATAGTTTCGATCCTAAAAACGAGGTAATCATCGATGAGCAGTATAAATCGCTATTAGATACAACACGTTTGGGCGTAAACCCATCAGCGTTCATCAAACTAGATAAATACCACCCAGATCATATGGAGTACAGCTATAGTGCCCCAACCGATGTAATTGCGGTTTTCTCAGAAATCTATTACGATAAAGGTTGGAACATGTATGTAGATGGGGTTAGAAAGCCTTACTTCCGTGCTAACTATGTGTTGCGAGCAGCTCAATTGGAAGCAGGGAATCACAAAGTAGAATTTAAGTTCGAACCAAAATCATATTATATGGGCGAGAACATCTCTTTAGCTGGTTCTATATTGTTAGTGTTATGCCTAGGTTTTGCAGGCTATACCGAAACCAAGAAGAAAAAAGCTTAATACGTATAAAGGCTCCTACCATTTAGGGGCCTTTTTTTATATTTAAGGTTTATAACAGCAAATCAACAGCGGGATCATCTATTAAAGGTGGTCCCGCTGTCCATTTCAAGTCCTCGCTCGTACCTCGCTGCGGGCTTTTCATTGCCATCGGGTTTATTGCACTCCTTTATATACTATAATTAAGGGCAATTTAGCCTTTGCCAATCCCCAGATTTCTGGCAAACTTGGTTGTTTCT
>JAZQRH010000018.1:0-1808 GCA_045629525.1 Pedobacter sp. | reverse complement strand
TTAAAAACTTGATCCTGACCTGCAACTTCAAACCCTTTCAGCATTGGACTATCTTCTTTTGTTACCAAACCACTACCTACATCATTAAAAGACAGCAATACTTGTTTTCCTTTTACCTGAAAATTATTTACCTCAGGTCCTTTATCTAAATTTCTTTTGTTGTAAAGCCTACTTAAAGCAATTGCGGCCAAACGCTGGCCTACAGTTTTTTTATTTTTAGGATGGATATCGTTTGTATCACCAATATCTGTTGCCACTGCCATACCAGTTTGTTTTAACGAAAGTGTCTCGCTCTGTGCCTCCCGTAGCTCCGCCCAGGTACTCCCATTTTTACTATTGCCATTTGAGGCATTGAAACTCGCTAGTTGTACAAAATAAAAAGGTAATTCATCCTTCCCCCATTGTTGCCTCCAATCATTAATTAACAAGGGAAAGGCCTCTTTATACTGATACGCACGACCAGCATTGCTTTCTCCCTGGTACCACAGCACACCTTGAATAGTAAATTGCGTTATGGGATTAATCATCCCATTGTACAACAGTGATGGGTAATGATTAGGATTAACCTGAACTTTCGCCTTCGTCAATGCCGCTAGGTTTAATTTATAATTTGGTGGAATAAGATCCTGAAAAACAGGACTTTTATGAATAGCGGGAAGACTGGTCCAGGTTTCAACATCCGTTCCTCCCCAGGTAGCATTCACCAAACCAATGGGTATGTTCAATCTCTGGTACAATTCTACAGCAAAGAAGTAACCTACAGCTGTAAAATTCCCCACCGTTTGTGGGTTAGCGGGCTGCCAGTCCGCTTTAAAGGCGAGGTCATCCTTAGGCTGATCGGCCATTATTTGTGGAATCATCAGGTGTCTGATTTGTGGATATGAAGCGTTTGACATTTCTAATTGCGCATTTTCACTTTCCTTTACATGAAACTCCATATTCGATTGCCCTGAACACAACCAAACTTCACCCACAAGAACATCCTTCAAAACAATTGTTTCTGTGGCATTTACCGTCAGTGTATATGGGCCACCAGCACTTACGGCTGCTAAAGACAATTTCCATTTACCCTCTGCATTTGCCACCGTAGTTTTAATCTGCTTCGCAAATTGCACAGTAACCTTTTCATTTTTATGTGCCCAACCCCAAATCACGATAGGCTTATCTCGCTGTAATACCATATGATCGCCGAAAACCCGGGGTAAACGCAAAGCTGCCATTGTGAGCGTCGTGTAGCAGATTAGAAAAATAAATAGGAAAAGTTTTTTCATGAGAGGTCAAGTTGAAAGTAAGTGTAGTGGTTTATTTTGGTTATAAAAAATCTAATACGCTATTAATCAATAATAAAACAAAAGAAATCAGTATAACTCTTTTGTATGTTCTATATAAAAACTGAATATTTTAAGACTAATCAGGGAGAATTTCTAGATGTTGCTATTCAAGTCTATTTTAAAACCTCCCTTCTCTTATGAGTACAGACATCTTCATATTTTGTAAGATTAATGGTATAAATAGCAGCATTACCTATAGAATTAAAAATAAATTAAAAGAATTAGTTAAAAAATTACAACTCCAACAAACACAATATCAATAAATTACAGGAAAGACATTAAATTAATGATAAAAATATCCAATTATTTACTTCTACAGATTTGCATTCCTAAATTATTATTGTACTTTTGCAATCCCAACAACGATATAGGTTATTCAATAATCGCAACGTTGATTAGTTCGGGGTGTAGCGTAGCCCGGTATCGCGCCTGCTTTGGGAGCAGGAGGTCGTAGGTTCGAATCCTGCCACCCCGACT
>JAZQRH010000017.1:0-48844 GCA_045629525.1 Pedobacter sp. | reverse complement strand
GCAGCATCAGATGTAAAATTAAAAGATTTTGTTGAAGGATTATATGTTCCACTACCCTGCCCTTCGCTAATACAGAAACCGAAAGATGTATTTTTATTGTCAAAATGGTTGTACATATATTTTGTTGCACAATCATAATCTTTTAAAGAACTTACCGTATTTTTAATAGTTGTTTTCTGAGTTTCGGTTAAATTATCACAAAACTCCTTAATTAGCGAATCTAAATCTTCGGGTTCTGGGTCTGGATCAGGATCTGGCTCAAACGGTCCTTCATCACAATCTCCGTATGGACATTCTTCATCACAATCTCCCCAGGGGCATGGGTCTTCTGGTTCACTTGGACTAGTCCAACAATATTCAAAGCAATCAAACCCTACAAGTACATTCTTGCATTCTGGCGCATAAACGTTTTCAGGAAATTCATCATTATGTTCACAAACCTCCTCGTATGATGGAGTGCATGTGGTAACGCAGTTCTCCTCCCCAAAAGCTCCACTTAGTGCATTAGTGTGTAATGGTTGATTTACAGAACCCTTGCGATCATTTGAAGCCACCTTTTTGCTCACTGCGTTTTCAACTATATTATGGTTGTCCTTAGTAACTTGAAATTTGTATTCAGATGGATTTGTTACCTTCTGAACCCCATTTTTTAACTTATATTTTTTTACTACCTTACCTTTTTCAATACGAACAACCGACACAATATCACCACTCCAGTTTCTATATTCTATATATCCAAAAAAATCACTGTTAATTTTACGAAGGCTATTTGTACTAGCTTCATAACCGTGTTCTCTCATATATAGTTTGTCGGGAATATATGTTAGCAATCGTTGGTTAATTTTTCCACTTTTTGTTCTAAAAATAACTAACCTCTGAAATGAAGCACTGACAACACTTTGATCTGGTTTCTCTTTAATATTATCTTTTTCGAATTGATATAATCTAATTTCCTTCTTACCCAATGCTATTGGTACTTCCACATAATCTACATTATTTTTAAAATTTGCTGTGATAGCTTTATCCCAAAACGGATAAAAGATTTTTTGACCTGTTTTAATGGTTTTTGGCTTTGCGCCACTTTGAGCGGAAGCTCCATTGATGCTCATTAGCTTCATAGGTGCCTTTCCGTCGTAACCTTTATCGCCTCGAACAAGAGCCTTAATATGCTCACGAGCTTGGACCACGTTAAACTTCCCCGATGCAGCCAAATTGGCATCAATTTCGGGCATGTAGCTTTTCCGACAAGAATACACTAGCGTCAGAAAAACCCCAATAATTAGGATTATTTTTTCATAGGTACTTATTTGGGTAGGTTAGAAAATTTACTGCTTCATTTTTTATATTTTCAACAGCGGCAGAATGAACTTTCACATCTAAATTAACAATTTCCTTCGCAATCTGCTGAGCCTTGGCATTTTTTTTTTGAGAAACATACATCCTTAACAAAGCTTGCCTCGGCACAAACCTATTAGGAACCATATTTATTGCCAAGAGATAAGCTGCTTCAGCTTCGCTATTTTTATTGTTGAGGAGATAATAATTTCCGAGTAAATTATAGAGTTCGGCATTAGGATAAAGACGGATAATAGAACGTATTTCATGCTCGTACTTTAAGTTATAAGACTGCATTAATACCTGTAGATACAGAACGGCTCTTTTGTTATTATCAATTGGAAGTTTTAATAACTCTGTTCTACATTCGTTTTTTAAACCAGCTAGGTATAGCTTAAAAGCAACATCATAGTTATAGCTTCTTTCTGTACTTTTAACAAACTTGGTTGCAACAACCAACGAAAGCATAATTACAAAACAAAAAAACAGCATATCCATCCATTTTTTTACGCCCTTTAACAAACATAATAATATCAAGCACATTAATGCCATCACCTGAAATATTATTTTTTCGAAAACATGGGTGAAAAATGCTGCCGTAAAAATGGCTACCAACAACAAAACACAGTTCGACGATATCGCCACAGATCTATTACATCCAACACTTTTAATCACTATGCTATAAAAGGCGTAAAATATTATTGCCAAAACTAAGAAACCAAGAACTCCTATCTCTATAATAAATTGCCAATAATCATTAAAGGCAAAATAGGTGTTATCGGCTAACAAAACTTCTTTGTTTGTAAACCTACTCTCCGAAAAATAGATAGCCTGTTGCGGCAAATAATGTCTTTCAAACTCACCCAAGCCAATTCCATACTGCCAATTATCTTGAAAAATTTGAAATGAAATTTTATAAATCAATAACCTCCCTAATGAAGAATCTGTTTTAATGAAAACTGTAGCTGTTACGAGCGATAATACAATCACAAGCAAACCCGCAACATAAAATTTTTTAGATTTTCTATTGTTCTGGGCATACACTACAAAACCGCCTACAAGAAACCCAATTGTAAATGCTCTACTTTGTTCGGCAACAGCAACAATTAGACCTAATAAACCAACAATGTAGGGTAATAAAATTCTAAAATCAGCAATAAGTATTCTCATGGTTAGAATGTACAAGCAATTTAAGAGTTTATAGTGAGATTCGAAACTATTGGAATTGTTAGTAATAGTGGCGTGAAAATAAAACGTTGTCATCTAATTTTATTTTCAAATAATCAAACAAAAATTGCATATCAAATCGTACCTTTGCATCCCGACAGAGATGTTGGGATTTCGTTTCTATTAGCACAGGAATTCTCCCAGCTAACCGTCAATTTAAGACTATCACTTTAGACTTTTTTTTTATAAAGCCCCATGCCTAAAGACAATTCAATCAATTCAGTATTGATCATCGGATCTGGACCAATTATTATTGGCCAAGCCTGCGAGTTTGACTATTCTGGTTCACAAGCCGCTCTTTCTTTAAAAGAAGAAGGAATTAAGGTTTCCATTATCAATTCAAATCCAGCCACCATTATGACTGATAAAGTTATTGGTGACCATGTTTATTTAAAACCACTTACTTTAGAAAGTATAGAAGAGATTTTAATTGAACACAAAAACAACCCAGACTTACCTACTATTGATGCTGTTTTACCAACTATGGGTGGGCAAACTGCATTAAACCTTTGCGTTGACGCTGAGGAGAGAGGCATGTGGAAAACCCACAACGTTAGAATTATTGGGGTTGATGTTGCTGCGATTGACAAAACTGAAAACAGAGAATCGTTTCGCCAGTTAATGGTTGATATTGGTGTAGGTGTTGCTCCCTCGAAAATCGCCAACTCGTTTTTAGAAGGTAAAGAAGCCGCTCAAGAAATCGGTTTTCCTTTGGTAATTCGTCCTTCATATACCTTAGGTGGCTCTGGAGGTGGGTTTGTACACAAAAAAGAAGATTTCGACGCTGCTTTAAAACGTGGCTTAGAGGCTTCACCAACTCACGAAGTATTGGTAGAGCAAGCTGTTTTAGGCTGGAAAGAATACGAGTTAGAGTTATTGAGAGATAGCAACGATAACGTAATTATCATTTGCTCTATCGAGAATTTCGATCCGATGGGTATCCACACGGGAGATTCAATTACTGTAGCACCAGCAATGACGCTATCAGATCGTTGCTACCAAGAAATGCGTAACCAAGCGATTAAAATGATGCGTGCCATTGGTAACTTTGCAGGTGGTTGTAACGTACAGTTCTCTGTAAATCCAGATAACGACGATATTATTGCCATTGAGATTAATCCGCGTGTATCTCGCTCATCTGCGTTAGCTAGTAAAGCAACAGGCTACCCTATTGCAAAAATTGCAGCTAAATTAGCTATCGGTTACAACTTAGATGAGATAGAAAATCAAATTACAAAAACAACATCTGCTTATTTCGAGCCAACCTTAGATTATGTGATTGTAAAAATCCCTCGTTTTAACTTCGATAAATTTAAAGGCGCTAATATGGAGCTTGGCTTACAGATGAAAGCTGTAGGTGAGGTAATGGGTATTGGTCGCAGTTTTAACGAAGCTTTGCAAAAAGCTTGTCAGAGTTTAGAGATTGGCCGTGCTGGTATTGGCTCAGATGGTCGCCAAAAACGCGACATCGAAGAAATTATGCATGGCTTACAACATCCAAGTTGGAACCGTGTTTTCTTAATTAAAGATGCACTGAGCATGGGTGTACCTTTAGAATCTATTCGTAAGGTAACTAAAATCGACAAATGGTTTTTATCTCAAATTCAGGAGCTCGTTGCTGCAGAAACTGAATTAAAACGTTATACTTTAAATAATATCCCAAGAGATTTCTTCCTTAACATAAAACAAAAAGGTTTCTCTGATGTACAAATTGCCTTTATTTTAGGTAATGTAACCGAAGATGAAGTTTACGAACGTAGAAAAGAGCTTGGTATTAGAAGAGCATACAAAATGGTAGACACTTGTGCTGCTGAGTTTGCTGCACAAACGCCTTACTTCTACTCTACTTTTGAGGAAGCGCCTAAACAAATTTCATTAGTAAATGGTGAAGTTTTATCAGAAGGTGACGAGTTAGGCACTAACGAGTCTATTGTATCAGACAGGAAAAAAGTTATTGTACTAGGATCAGGTCCAAACCGCATTGGCCAAGGTATCGAATTTGATTACTCTTGTGTACACGGTTTACTTGCTTCAAAAGAAACAGGTTTTGAAGCCATTATGGTAAACTGTAACCCAGAAACGGTAAGTACAGATTTCAACATGGCCGACAAACTTTATTTCGAACCAGTTTTCTGGGAACATGTTCGTGAAATCATCGACCTTGAAAACCCGTATGGCGTTATTGTGCAACTGGGTGGACAAACAGCTTTAAAAATGGCCGAAAAACTTCACGAAAACAACATTCGCATTATCGGCACTTCTTACGAGAACATGGATATTGCCGAAGATCGTGGTAGCTTCTCTGACTTATTGAAAGAACTAGACATTCCGTATCCAAGATATGGGGTTGCCGAAAATGCTGAGGAAGCTATAAAAGTGGCTAACGAAGTGGGTTATCCGGTATTGGTTCGCCCAAGTTACGTGTTAGGTGGACAAGGCATGAGCATTGTTATTAACGACGAAGACCTAGAGAAAGCTGTCGTTAAATTACTAGGAGATTTGCCAGGAAACCGTGTCTTAATTGACCACTTTTTGGATAGGGCTGAAGAAACAGAATCAGATTCTATTTGCGACGGAACCGACGTACACATTGTTGGTTTAATGGAGCACATTGAGCCTGCTGGTATTCACTCTGGCGACTCGA
Organism: Pedobacter sp.; assembly: GCA_045629525.1. Classification (GTDB taxonomy): domain Bacteria; phylum Bacteroidota; class Bacteroidia; order Sphingobacteriales; family Sphingobacteriaceae; genus Pedobacter. Next base: position 43,638 of record JAZQRH010000017.1, on the reverse strand, counting down.
GCGCCGTTTTGCCTCCATTCAGTTTATCTGGTAAGGTAATAGCCGATATGGAAAATTACTCTAAAAAAATTGCAAAGGCTTTAAACGTAATTGGTTTACTAAACATCCAGTTCGCAGTTAAAGATGATAAAGTGTATGTGATCGAGGCTAACCCTCGTGCATCGCGTACTGTGCCTTTCATCGCCAAAGCTTACGATGTACCTTATATCAATATTGCTGCACGTATTATGCTAGGCGTAAACAAATTGAAAGACTTTGATATCGAGCGCAAGCTAAAAGGATACGCCATTAAAGAACCTGTGTTTTCTTACGAGAAATTCCCAGAAGTTCCAAAAGAGTTAGGGCCAGAAATGAAATCTACTGGCGAGTCAATACGTTTTATCAAAGATTTGGAAGATCCTTACTTCCGTAAGCTGCAAAAGGATAAATCGATGTATTTATCTAAATAAGATTAAAGCCCGAGCCCACCAGCTCGGGCTTTTTATTAACCTATTAATTTCTGCCCTCTACCGTTTGAGTTCTTCATGCCGAAGTATTGCCTTGGCAGATCCTAACTATCTCACAAAAAACACTCTTTTTTTGAATAAAGCGCATTTGCGTGAAAATTTAGCACTTCTATAGTGTCATTTGTCCCCCTATTTGTCCACCCCTCTTTTTTGGAAACTATATGATTGCCACCCTAATTTTACATAGATAAAAAAAGGCTCTTAAATAAATTGTTAAAAAGCACCTTAAAACCAAACTATGATGAAACATTTACGAAAACGGGAGGAGTGCAAAAAATCGCACTTTAACGTCCCCAAATTATTGCTTTTAATTCTTCTATTTACTAACTCTAGGTCGTTTGCACAAAATATTATTGCTGACTACGACAGACATGGGGGACATAATGGTATGGAATGGAATGACAAAATATATCTCACTAAAAATGAGACTGGTTATAGGCTTCATTTCAATAATTTACCAGAATATAATGCTACTGGAGTTTGCCAAAACCTATCCCATTGGTTAGACTATAGTGATGATTTTTCATTTAATGGAAGCCGCAATGACGGATCCCATTTCTCCAATCACAGCATATCTAACAATAATATAGGTCCTTACAAGGATGTGAATGTATCTGCATCCTATCATTGGGGAGCAAACAATACAGGTTGTGGGTCATTCTGGGTAAATGCAAAATTCCCTACAATAAAAACTGATAAAGTAAAGGCCGTTAGTGACGTTAGTGTGTCTACAAAAACCGAAAATGGCGTCACCTTTCCAAACCGACTAACGTGGACAAAAAAGACGGATATAACATCTTCATATATTAGTTTTATAATTTTTCAAAAGAAAGGAAATGCAAATCCAGAACAAATTGCTTTAGTTAGTGGCTCAACGGTTTCTTATACCATCAATACAACTGGAATGGAGTCTGGGGATTACAGTTACTCCGTTAAAACAGTTTTAAGTGAAAACGCTCCCTCGGCATGGAATAGAAGTGAGGAATCTACAGAGCCTGCTGTCTCATCTAATAGAATAAATGTATTAACAAAAAATCTGACAGCAACACAGGATGAAAGCAATAAAATAAAATTAACTTGGTCGTCAGTAAGTGCTGTTTTAGGTGTAGAGGCAATTGTTCTCTACAAATATCCGACAGGTAGCACGTCTACCCACGAGGAAGTAGCGACCTTGTCTAAAGCTAGTAAAGCGTATACTGATTTGGATATTATTCCAGGCAAAAGCTACACCTATTACATCAAACTAACACCAGACCAAAGCGGCACAAACTTAAATGCTATTAATAATTACAAATCTGTTGAGGGCGCTGGCTATTCGCTTGCTAACGGAAAGCTGAGTGGATATGTAAAATCATCAACAGGCGTAGGTATCGCTAACACTACCTTAACAGCAACTTCGTCGGTGGCACTAAATGATGGCAGAACAAACGCATTGAGAACTTATAGTTCTACCACAGATGCAACCGGCTATTACGAAATACCGAACATTTACTACGACAAAAGTGCTGATTACGTAATTACTCCAAAATTATTGACATATACCAACAGGCACGATCCAGCTAACATAACTAGAAAATTAACGCTTGACGAATATAATGTCAAGAACATAAATTTTACGGACACTGCATCTTTTACAATAAAAGGCCTTGTGTACTTCCCTTTGGTAGACCAAAATAGCGTTAAATTTAAAATGGAAGCCGATTCTGTGGAGATTTACGTTGATGGCACCAAAAAAACAGTTACCAATAACAGAGGTGAATATAACTTAAGCTTTCCCGTTCAAGGAAACCATCATATCGCTGCCTATTACAAAGGGCACCAAATATTGCCATCAAACGACCCAATTGACGGTACGACTAACTCCTATACTGAACGTGCAGCAAATGGCATTATTACTAAAAAAAGCAATGATGGTAAATATGACTTGAAAGGCTTAAATCTAGAAGTGAATAAGAACTTTACTAATCTAAACTTCATCAATCTCCAAACAGATACTTTAAAGATTAATGTGTATGCCACTGATGGCAAATTTGCGATTGGAGAGGAATCTTTAGTATCGGTGTATCCCGTAAACCCAGACGGATTGTCCAATACAAATGCTTTCTCTAAACTGAGCGTTTTATCAAACGGCAACAGGATACAGCAAGGAGGGGGAGCAATAACAGGCAATGGCTACACATGGAATAATGTGCACCATGTTAAAGTAGATGAAAATAAGGGTTATGCGGAAGTCGTTCTACCTTCTACTCGCTATCAAGTAAAAGTTAGTAACGTATTGAGTAAGCAAAATAAAAACGCCCAGTATAGTGGTAGCAACTCGCTAGAGAACACTAACCAACAAATTTTCTTTGATAGAATTCCTCAAAGCATATTTTTAGGAAAAAGAGATTCCATACTGGTTACAAAAACTGAAATTACAAAGTGTTTCCCTTTAAGAGATACTACTGAAGTTATAAAGGGAAGAAACGGACAAGATTCGACAATATTTATTGCAGCATGTTCTAAGATTAAAGACACTGTAGATTACCAAGTTAAGGTGCTAAAACCATTAAACCCGTTAAACTTCGTTTACCATAAAGATGTTGAAATTATTTGGCATGATGAGCACGATGGAGGTACAATTGCAAGTGACTTACTTTTAGCAGGAAAAAATAGACTACCTGCAAACGTGACTAACCAGTGGAATGCAAACCAAAGAGGTTCATCATCACTTTATTTAATGACGCAAAATGATCAAAACGTTTTAAGTTTCAACATTGCGGAGAAATATAGGATATACGACGACGAAGAATACAGCACCTATCTTGTTGACTCTGCATTAATAGAAGTTTACGACCAAATCGGAGATTTAACAAAACAAACCTTCGACTATAAAGCATTAACCCTTAAAGAGAAATCAAGGGGGTTCACTTACAACCTTGTACCTGGAATGCCCAACTTTAGTTCACTGCCATTTTATGATAAGTCATTTCAAATTTATGCCTCTTTAGGTGTTGGTGGTAGTACAATTAGGGTGAGTAAATTAATATACGCATTAGTACAAGGCGAACGAGAAGAGGAAGGTAAAGGAGTTACAGTAACACCAAACATACCTTTTATGGTACTACACCGCCCGCCAGGTGACAACTCTTATGCTAAAATCTCAAAAGGATCGAAATTCAGCTGGAAAAGTGCCACGAAATATGGCAAAAGCGGAAGTGCTGGTGTTAATGTTAAAGGCGCTTACAAATTTGCGGTACCAAGGTTCAGTTTCGATGTAACCACTGTTGCTGGGAGAGACAACGATGGCGAACGTGGGACTGAAACTACCCTGACTATAACCGAAGATATCCAAACTAGCGACAGTGAAAACAACATTGGGCAACGTGGGGATATTATCTTTTTAAACTCTAATGCTCTAAGTTATGGCGTATATAAAAAACTTCGCTATACCACACCTAAGAATGGCGCCTCGGGCTCTGTAAATTCATTTTCGGACGTAGCATTTGCAGATCAAGGTATTGCAAGTTCTGTAATGTTTACCTACGCTCATATTGTTGATACCGAGATCCCTAAGCTAGGAAAGATGATTGAAAACAACAATATTGCCATTACTTCAGAACAAGGTCGCCCAGTTGTAAATACTTCTTACGTAAAAGCTAAACAAGTCGAGAACGCCAACCTACAAGAACAAATAAAAGCTTATGAAAAAATAATTTATAGGATTGATTCAGTTCAAAATATCGCTCAGAATAGCAAAGATCAGCTAAAACCGTTCTACAAAACTATGGTACAGGACGTTATGTCCAATTATTTGGACGATAGCGATGCTGATAACGAAGTAAAAAAGAATTTGAAAAACACCGATGGTAACTTATACGCACTACAAAAAAACATCACCTTCTCCAATGGAGTAGATTACACCTTTAATGTCGAAAACTCCATGGCCGCGATTGATAACTTTTCGTATGAGGTTTATGTGAACTTAGATGCATCAACAGGCTTAACATTTGGTGACGAGGATGCGACCTTTATCGGATTTGGAGCGGTTGCATCGATGCACTCAATTGTCGATAGTAAGGTGATTGACCGTACAGGCGAAACGACAAGTAGTATCGAAATCCATTTAGCAGATAAAAATCCTGGAGATTACTACAGCGTTGATATGCTTGTTGACCCGTTATATAACACCCCACTATTTGCAGTTTACGGAGGGGCGTCTTCGTGTCCATGGGTACCGGGTACATTACAACGTGACAAGCCCGTTATCTCGGTTGTTGGTGCTCAAAAACAAACAAATGTCCCTGCTGATAAGCCTGCATCATTTACCATTCAACTAGGTAATGAGAGTGCGACAGACGAAGGGCGACAATATAATGTAAAAGTTAACCCACGTAGCAACATGCTTGGGGCTAGAATACTCATCGGTGGACAGGAAATAAACAATGGCGTAGCTACTTTCTACGTTGCTCCAAAAGATTCGGCAAGAGTAGTTTTGGAAGTATGGCGAGGGCCGCTTGCTTACCAGTATGAAAACCTTGAATTATATATTGGAACAACTTGTGAAAACTTAGAAACAGATAACTCCGACGACTTAGGTTCTGCCATTAAGAGTACTAAGGTTAGTGTCGGCTTTTCACCTTCGTGCGGCTCAGTAGATTTGTTTAAGCCTGGCTCGAACTGGCTAGTAAGTTCGTTAAACAACGATCGCTTACAGGTAACCTTCAATAAGTTCGATGCTAATAATCCTAACTTAAAATGGATAGGTTTAGAGTATCGAAGGAAAACTGGACAGAATGCAGGCACTATTGAAGAACAATGGAAGGAAGTGGTGACCATTAAACCTGAGCAACTGCAAGATGCCTTTTATGATTACTTGTTAGACGTTTCGCAATGGCAAGATGGCGAGTATGAGTTAAGAGCTAAATCTGTGTGTACCGATGGTTATTTCTTCTCTGATGTTTACGCTGGCAGAATAGATAGAACTTCGTTAAATGTTTACGGCTTACCTGAGCCCCAAGACGGTATTTTAGGGGTAGGGAAATCATTAAGTGTCACTTACAACGCAGTGCTGGCTCCGTCACAACCTACGCTAAAAATTAAGTTAACAAGGAAAGACACGGGTGTAGAAATACCAGTTACCTATACAATGAGTGCAAATAGCTCTTCTTTAAATATAATTCCTGTTAATGGAGATAGTGTTTTTGACGAGTTAGAGAACATCGAACTTAATGCTGAAGTCTCTGGTGCAATTGCCAATAATGCAAATGTTCAGTCTAGTGTTATTTCTTGGGATTTTGTGATCAACAGAAGTGCGTTGTATTGGTCACCAAGAAACATTGAAGTTACTGCCACAGAAAATGTTCAATCATCGTTCAATGCAAAACTAGTTAATAAAACGGCTAAGGATCAAACATTCACTTTAACTAAATATCCAACTTGGCTAAATCCCCTAGTAAAAACTGGTAAAATTGTGCCATTTGGAGAAATGAATATCGATTTTATAGTAAATAAAAATCTTAACACTGGTACTTATACTGATACCGTAACCGCCGAAGTCAATGGTAAAAAACAGTGGTTACATGTTACCGTAGATGTGCTTAGAACAGCTCCTAATTGGGTGGTTGACGCTTCTAAATACAAATACAATATGAACTTGACTGCTCAGTTTAGCTTCAATCAAACAGATGATTTAACATCGAGAGACATTAAAGATAAGTTTGGGGTATTTGTGGGGAAAGAATGTAGGGGCACAGCACAAGTAGTGTTTGATGAAGTTAGAAACAAATACGTGGCCTACATTACCGCTTACTCAAACCAAGCGGCAGATGAGCAATTGTCTATTCACTTCTGGGATGCTTATCCAGGTATCGAATATCAAGCAAAAGAAAACATCACTTTTGTAGCTAATGGCTCAACAGGCAACCTGGTTAATCCGGTTGTATTTCATCCATCTGGCGTTTACCAAACTATACCGGTAAAACAAGGTTGGACATGGCTATCGCTAAATGTTAAGAGTGCCGATATGTCCGTTAATAACGTACTATCTAACTTAACCCCTACCGATGGAGATGTAATTAAATCTTTAAGTAATAACAACGCCTACAGCCAGTATTCTAAAGCGCTTGGTTGGGTGGGCTCCTTAACAGATTTGGATGTTTACAACAGCTATATGATATCTGTTGCAAAACCTGACACAGTTAGACTTTTAGGAAACTTTGTAACCGATGCTGTAAACGTGAAGCTAAACAAAGGTTGGAACTGGATGGGTTATCCAATGGCAATTAATATGGATATTGCGACCTACCTTAAAAACTTCGAACCCGCAAACGGCAGTCAAATTGTTAGCCAGGAAGAATTCGCAACTTTCAACAGCGCCACTAAAACTTGGTCGGGTAGTTTGAAATATTTGCGACCTGGCAAAGGGTACAAGTTCTATTCAGATGCCGATGGATTTACTATCCCAGTGGTTACGTACACGCCAACCAACAACCCGGCAACCGAGACTTTAATGCAGCACACTCCGCCTGTTAACTTTACAAATACAACGCAAGTAAACATTAACAATAACAGCACTGTAAATAGTAGCGTAACCAACAATTCTGTAAATACCGTAAACTCGGAGAACAACATGTCGGTGACGACAGTGATAAACCAAGGAGGCAACATTGTAAACAACACCACCAATAGATACGAAACGAACGTCTTTGTAGAAAATAAATTGGTAACTGTGATTAACCAAACTACCCTTAATAACGGCAGCAGCGTTGGTTTCCTACCGGTAAATGCAACGCCTACGGATGCGGGTAAACAAATTGATATTCGTATCTACGATCGCGAAGAAAAAAGAACGTATAACGCTAAATTGAAAACTCCAATTACGCAAAATCCGAACGAAATTGTGGGTACAGTTACTTCGCCAGTTGAATTAGTTATTGAAGGAGACGCAGATGTAGCCATTACAAGCTCTATCCCGAAAGCGCAGTTTAACGTTGGAGAGAATTTTGATTATGTTATCAAAATTAAAAACAACGGCCCTGATTTAGCCGTAAACGCTAAAACGGTAGATACGCTTAGTAATCATTTCGATGTCGTAAGTACTTCTTCAAATATTACTTACGACGCGGTAAAAAGAACGTTTACCGCTAATAAGCTACAAATTGCCACGGGAGAAGAAGAGCGATACGTAATTACTTTAAAACCTGTAAAAGTTGGAGCGTTTACGTTAGGAAAAGGCAATGTAAGCATCAACAACGACATCAACCTTACTAACAACACCATTGCTGCATTATCATTAAACGTAATTGATCAAAGAGCCGATGCAAACCGTTTGGTAATTCCGCAAATGTTTACGCCTAATGGAGATGGCTACAATGACGTGTTCCATGTAGTTGGATTAAATGAATTTTTTGTAAACAACAGCTTAACAATTTACAACAAAGGCTACAACGTAGTTTACAAGAAAGAAAACTACCAAAACGATTGGAACGCTAACAACTTGCCTATTGGCTCGTACGGTTATATTTTAAAAGTGGTAGACAAAGAAGGAAAAGAAACAGTTTACAAAGGTTATGTATCAGTAGTTTATTAATAAGACCATGAAAAACTATCAATTAAAAACCATTTTAGCATGTGCTTTAGTAATCGGTATTACTAAAATAACATACGCACAATTAGAGATGCAAGGTAGCCAGTATTTGTTCGATAGGACATATGTAAACCCAGCATTTAGCGGAACCCAAGGTTTCGCTAATGCTAACCTGCATTTTCAAATGAATAATCTAAAAAACACAAGCAATGGCAAAGATCACACCCTATCGGCAGCAGGCGCTATTGAACTGAAAAAGGCCAAATCCGCAATTGGTTTCAATATCGTTAAAAGCACTTTTGGCAACGACGGCTACGGAATGGGCTACGGAAACTTTGTTTATCATTTACCAGTAAACGAAAACGTTAGCTTTTCTACTGGTGCAAGCGTAGGCATTCAACAGTTCAACATGAATGTAATCAATTTGCTTACCTCCCAACCTAACGATCCGCTTTCGATGAACAATGTGTATAGTTCCAAAGTGGAAGCTAGGTTAGGAGTTCAAAGCACACTGTACAAGAACTACTACGTCGGAATATCTTTCGATAATATTTTATCTGGATACTCTAAAAAGGAAGATTATAGTGCTCAAATTCCTCCAACTTTTAGACGTACAAATTTGTACCTCATTGGTGGTGCAAACATTCCAACTAGTACAGAGCTTTCTTTACAGCCTTCGTTATTATTCATTAACAACTTTGGAGGTATTACCACGCTTGATATTAACGTGATTGGCACGATTGCTAATAAAATATCATTAGGTGTGGGTATGCGACAAGAAGTAGAAGAATACCAAAGCGTAGCCGTAGGTAACGATAAAAAAGCTTACAAACAATCTATAATTAGACCAATGATTAGATACTTGGTGCCAACCGGAAAAGACAATGCTTTCAAAATAGGCTATTGTTTTAACATCAACTCTAACAACTCCGTTGGTTTGGCGAGGAACTCACATGACCTATCTGTGTCTTTTGCTATTTTAAATAGAGGAAAGTAACCTATTAGCACTTTCAATTACAATCAAGTCCCTTAGCAGCAAGTTAAGGGACTTTTTTTATTTGTAGCGCATTAACACTGCTACTATCAACTTCCCTCCTGCTTTCCGCTTTACTTCGTGTTCGCTCCAATCAGGGCTATTAAACAAATAACTAGTAACTATGCACAAAAAATACGAGGTCCAACATTATTTTCATCAGCTTCATAAAAACACAAAAGTCGTTCAGTTTATCACCAAACGACTTTCGTTTATAAAAATCTATAGATTTATCACTAATTTTTAATCACTTTTACAGTTTCCAATTTATTTGGTCCTACAAGCTTCAACAAATAAATCCCTTCCGGATAATTTGCTAATGATATCATCTTTTGATAATCTTTCTTATCAATTTGAACTCTATTGAGCGTCTTTCCATTCAAGTCAACAAGTTCAAAGTATTGGTAAACATTAGCATTAAAAAATACCGTTATCCTACCAATTGTTGGATTCGGATAAACTTTAACATCCTCACTTGCTAGTTTTAAGTTTACGTATTTTACACCTAAATCATTACGACTTCCATCTTTATCAACCTGCATTAATTGATAGTAATTATTGCCTATTAAAGGGTTTTTATCCAGATAGCTATATTTACTATTTTCACCTAAACTTACTACAGTTTCAATTTTTACAAATTGTTTATCATTACCACTTCTATAAATTTCAAACTTATCATTATTCAACTCAACAGAGGTTTGCCATTGCAGCTCAACACCTCCATTTGTGGTGTTAGCAGTGTACGACAACAATTTTACTGGTAAAGTTCCGCAATTATCTAAAAAAGACTGGTCATTTACACATTCAGCGCCATTGCCACTAATTATTCTAGGATTTGAAGCAACACCTAGATAATTACAAACATTAGGCAAACTACATACCCTTAACAGTGGATTATTTCGCACTTCAATTCCTTTTTCAGTGGTTTCAATTCCAGCAACATTAATATGGTTAAGCGCAACAATATTTTTTAGTTTAGCATTACCGACAATAGAAATATAGCCTCTTAAATTGGATATATTTTCTAAACCGTTCAAATTTTCTAAAAGCGAATTAGATCTTATCACTAAATTTCCGGCTATCGATTTGATTTTTTGAAGTGGTTGTAGATTTACAATATCAGCACCTTGAATAATTAGATTACCTATAGATTGACTTGTACAATTACTGTAAACTGCACCAAAATTATCTATTTGCTCTTGTGTTGAAAAAGCCTGATCACCTGAGGGACAAGTACTATTCGAAGCGCTCTCTATTGCTGCCTCATCAAGGCAATTCGCTATATTTCCAGAAATTGTTCTTGGGAAAGATGTTGAACTTTTTGCTAAATAATTTTTAATCCCAATATTGTTGCAATAACCCAACTTAGGATTTCGTTTAATCTCCAATAAATTACCACCTATTTCAGTCAAATTCATTAAACCATTGATGTCAGTTAAATTTAAATTATTTTCTATTTCAAGTTTACCTGTTATGCGAGTGACATTATATAGTGCAGAAACATTTGCAATATTACTTGTATAAGCATTAGTTAAAGGACCAGTACCAAATCCATCTAAATTCATCCCAATAAATACGTCCTTTAGTACGATGTTTTTGCAGTTTCCATAAGCTTTTGCGAAATTATCGAGATCTTCTTGGCTATAAAAATTCCAAGATACTTCTCCTACACATGGTGTAGTTCCTCCATTAGAACAACCTGCAAAAGAATTTGTTAACACATCGTTGAAACTAGTAGCCTTAGCTTGTGTAGATAGTGTTCCATTTCTATCTTGTACGCCTCCAACTTTAACAGAGTAGTTAACAGCATTATCTGCATATACGTCTCCGATAATATCAATTTTAAATTTGTATGGTGGGTTTACACCATTATAATTATAGACTTTAGTAAAAACACCGTTACCATAACCACCGTCTTTTACAACTATATTATTTGCCCCATCAATAAGCTGAAAGTGCACCCTATCTGCCCATGCACCAGCTCTACCAGTTATGGTAATTTCAATATTACAATTTTGAGCAAATGATTTTAGAAATAAACTTGAGAGTAGAAGGAGGGTAATTAAAAACTTGGCGCTTCTTAAAAAACTAAACATGAGCGTATAAAATTTTGACAAACACAACTAAAAGCTCTAAAAATAGCATTCTTTCTCGACATTTGAAATAATTGCACACAAGTTTATTGCTTCACTCAACCAACTTAAAGCTCGTAATGATAACCTAAAGTGTAACGCGAGTACCTTCTGTAGTTTCACTACACTTGCTTTTCAAATACTTTTTAGCTTCGGGCATTTTATGTACCTTTGCGTCAATGAAACAACCATCAACTTTTGCATTCGTACTCAACGAGCTTTGCTTCTTATAAAGCTGCTGCATTATCCTTGTTTCAAAAAAATCCCGATTTGTATGTTAAATCCCGAAATAGAGAAAAGAAAAACATTTGCTATTATTAGTCACCCCGATGCCGGAAAAACAACACTTACCGAGAAGTTTTTACTTTTTGGAGGCGCAATTAATACCGCTGGTGCTGTAAAACGGAATAAAGCCAACCAAAGCAACACCTCAGATTTTATGGAAATTGAGCGCCAACGTGGTATCTCGGTAGCTACATCGGTTATGGGGTTTGAATACGCAGGAAAACGCATTAATATTTTGGACACACCAGGTCACAAAGACTTTGCCGAAGACACTTATCGTACGCTTTCGGCAGTGGATAGTGTTGTACTGGTAGTAGACTGTGTGAAAGGTGTGGAGGAACAAACAGAAAAATTAATGTCGGTTTGTAGAATGCGAAATACCCCAGTGATCATTTTCATCAATAAAATGGATCGTGAGGGTAAAGAAGCATTCGATCTATTGGATGAAATTGAGCAGAAATTAAACATCAGCTTATGCCCACAATCTTGGCCTATTGGACAAGGACATACATTTAAAGGTGTTTATTCCATTTATCATAATCAATTAAATTTATTTCACTCTGATAAAACTAAAGTAACCGATTCGGTAGTAAAGGTTAACGATTTGGACGATGCTGCACTTTTAGACTATCTGCAAGAAAAAGAAGTTTCATCTTTAAAAGACGAAACAGAATTGGTAAATGGCGTATATGGAGATTTAGATATTTCGCTTTACAAGGAAGGTTTATTAGCTCCTGTATTTTTTGGTTCGGCAATTAATAATTTCGGTATAAAAGAATTATTAGACACTTTTATTGAAATTGCTCCAAGTCCTAGATTACGCGAAGCGGAAGAACGTGATGTGTTGGTAGAAGAGAAAAACTTCAGTGGTTTTGTATTTAAAATTCACGCCAACTTAGACCCAAAACACCGCGACAGAATTGCTTTCTTACGTATTTGCTCGGGTAAGTTTGAGCGTAATAAATTTTACTATCATACCCGTCAAAATAAAAAAATGAAATTTGCCAATCCAATGGACTTCATGGCTAACGAAAAAAGTTTAGTTGAAGAAGCTTGGCCTGGAGACGTAGTTGGATTATACGACAGTGGTAACTTTAAAATTGGTGATACACTTACCGAAGGCGAAAAATTGCAATTTAAAGGTATCCCGAGTTTTTCTCCTGCTATCTTTAAAGAGGTAGAGAATATGGACCCAATGCGTACCAAACAGCTTGAAAAAGGTATTGAGCAATTGACAGATGAAGGCGTTGCGCAACTTTTTGTGATGCAACCAGGTAACCGTAAAGTTATTGGTGCCGTGGGCGAGTTACAGTTCGAGGTTATTAACTTCCGTTTAGAGCACGAATATGGCGCTAAATGTCGTTTCCGCACCTTAACTTACAGCCGCTCGCGTTGGGTAACTTGTGATGACAAGAAGAAACTCGATGAGTTTGTAAAGCGTAAACAGCAGCACATTGGCTCCGACAAAGAAAGCAACCCTGTTTATCTGTCAGATAATGATTTTATGATTGATATGACGAAGCGTGATTATCCAGACATTGAGTTTCATGCTACCAGTGAACATAAAAAATAAAAGAAATAGCAGTGCATTTTGTACTGCTATTTCTTTTTCAAAAGATACCACGAAAACAAAAAAGGTTTCAGCGTAACTGAAACCTTCGTACTTTATATTAAGGTTTTGGTTTATTACAAACTAGCGCTCTGCTACTGTAAAAATCTGAGCGATAATATTCCAATTTGCATCTGCTTGACGCTCCCAAATGAAAATGTAGTTAAAACTTTCACGTAGGTCGGCTTTATAATCAATGGTTGCTAAACCATAAGTGTAGGCAAAATCTCCACCTAAAGCCTTGTTAGCTTGCGTTGTTTTGAGATTGATCTTGTCAATCACCCTGTTGTTAAAGGCTAGAATAGCGTTTTTACCAATTAAAGCGTCTGTACCCGGAAACAATAAGCGAGCATCGTGATTTAAGAAGCCAGAAAATGCTTGTACTCCGTGCGTTTTGAGCATGGTATTTAGTGTCTTCTCGGTACTAGAAATAATATCAGCTGCTGATTTCAAATCTTTTGCAGACGCAAATCTCGGAGAATGTGTGCCTGTCGGCTCAACAAATAAACTCTTCTCTTCTTTAGATTTAAGTGGTTTATTGGCCTCGGTTGCTGCAGCCATTACCAATTGCCAATCGCCGTCTTTACCTCTCCAAAAATTTAAATAATGGCCGTAGGTTTTCTTATTTCCGTTTAAAGTATAAGTTCCCGAAGTAAAGCCCCAGTCTCTGCTTTTCGATAAACGAGCATAGTTAGGTTCCCAACTTAAAGCCTTTGTGTCTTCTGCTGTTGCAAAATAATTTTTCGTATTGATTGGATTAGGGCGGAAAACGATTCCATCTGGAGCAGCAAAAGCTTTAAAAGCAGCATTTGCGCCATCCTTCGCAATTTTTTGCACAAAAGATTTTTCTGCGTTAACCAGCGATTTTACACTGCCGTCTGATTTTTGTGCGCTTACACTTATTGAAAGTGCCAGGGCAAAACCCGTTAAAAGTAATTTATTCATAGTATTTATTGTATTCGAAGATAGGAGAATGATATTGTTAATCGGAAAAAAGAAATTAACAAATAAACATCTACTACTTATTTCTCTCGGTAAATTGTTTCCAATACTGTTTGTCCAACAGCTTTTAGCGTATTTTTATCAATATTATTTAAATTATCCAGTTGTGTATGCCAATGGCTATAAAAACCCCCTCCATCCGAGTAATGTATAATATCAAGTGCTGGAATTCCAGCCTGATTTATCCAGAAATGATCATCGATAATGCTGCCAGATGCTAAATTGACAAAATAGTTTGAATAACCAATTTCTGCTGCAATTCCCCAAACTTTATTCACCACCTTCCCTGCATATTTTCTCGACACTTCGTCTTGCGTAAATTGGGCATTACTACCGCCCACCATATCTAAATTAATAGCATATAGCGGCTTTGTGGTTGGATTTTTCGCCCAATATTGCGAACCTAAACACCACGTAGTTTCGTTAGGTGTATCGTCACTAGCCTTGCCATAATCTTCAATGTCCCAAAGAATAAAATCTACGCCCACTTCTGGCTGCTTTTGCTGTATTTGACGAGCCATTTCTAGCATCACGGCTACACCACTAGCGCCATCATTAGCACCATCAAAAGACTGGCTTCTCGTTGCTTCGTCGGGATCCTGATCAGCAAACGGACGCGTATCCCAATGCGCAGTAATCAACACACGCTTTGTTTTCTCGGGCGAAAATGCAGCGATAATATTTTTGAGCTGGTGCGATTTTGAATCGTATGTTTTTACGGGAGCCTCCTGCGTTGATACCGTAGCACCAAATGATTTCAACTTTGCTATCAAATAGTCAGCGCACTGCGCATGAGCAGGCGTAGAGGGTATTCTCGGGCCGAAATCTACTTGTGCTTTGGTGTAAGCATAGGCACTATCTGCATCAAAACTCGGCGAAACCATTTTAACCTCCTCAACTGTAGTACTATCTGTCGCGGGTTTATTCTCTCTGCAACCTTGGCAGGCAAAAAGGGAGGTTATTAATGCCAGAGCTAATAATTTCTTCATACGCTTCTTTAATATCATCACGAAATTAGGCTTTGCTCCAAGTAGTGCCCTCTTTACTATCTTTTAACTGTATACCAATATTTTGCAAACCGATACGAATAGAGTCAGAGGTGGCGTAATCTTTATTTTCTTTGGCTGCTCTTCTTAGGGTAATAATCATGTCCAACACTTCATTTAAATCGCCGTTACTACTTTCCTCATCCTTTAAACCAAAAATATCGAAAACGAAATCGCTCACTAAAAGCTTCAATTTATCTAGCTCAGCCTCGCTTATTTTTGCGGTTCCATCATACACAGTGTTAATAATTCTAACTACTTCAAACAACTCTGCTATAGCCACCGGACTATTAAAATCGTCGTTCATGGCATTTACACAATTCACTCTTATCGGCTCAATTTCGATATTTCCTTCGGCAGACGCCGCCAACTTAGGTAATAATGCAACAGCATTCATTAATCTTCTAAATCCTTTTTCTGAAGCATCTAAAGCATCATTACTAAAATCTAGAGTGCTGCGATAATGCGCTTGGAGCATGAAAAACTTCACCGTCATTGGACTATAACCTTTACGCAGCAGCGGATGATTTCCAGTAAACAATTCGTGCGGTAAAAATCCGTTACCCGCCGATTTAGACATGCGTGTGCCATTTACGGTAAGCATATTGGTATGCATCCAATATTTTGCCGGCTGATGTTTCGAACAAGCCTCGGATTGCGCAATTTCATTGGTATGGTGCGTTGCCGCTAAATCCATCCCACCACCGTGGATATCAAACTCGCTGCCAAGATATTTTGCACTCATTGCCGAGCACTCGATGTGCCAGCCAGGAAAGCCCATGCCCCAAGGAGATTGCCATTGCATTAAAGTTTCTGGTTTTGCTTTTATCCAAAGTGCAAAATCCAATCTACCTTTCTTGTCATCTTGCCCACTTAACTCTCTTGTATTTTCTAACAAATCTTCGAGCTTACGATTAGTTAAAATGGTATAGTTATACTCCTTGCTATATTTCTCTACATCAAAATAAATTGTTCCATCAACTTCATAAGCATAACCATTATCCATAATGGTTTTAACCATCTCTATTTGCTCGATGATATGGCCTGTAGCTGTAGGCTCAATGCTAGGTGGCATAGTGTTAAACATGCGCATCACATCGTGGAAACCCAAGGTGTATTTCTGAACAATTTCCATAGGTTCCAATTGCTCTAGTTTTGCACGTTTTGCGAACTTATCATCGCCCTCGTCCCTATCGCCCTCTAAGTGACCTGCATCTGTGATGTTGCGCACGTAGCGTACCTTATAGCCACTATATTTTAAATAACGGAATATTAAGTCGAATGAAATAAAAGTACGGCAGTTACCTAAATGCACATCGCTATAAACGGTTGGACCGCAAACATACAAACCCACATTAGGTGCGTTCAACGGTTCAAAAATTTCCTTTTTACGGGTAAGTGTATTGTATAACTGTAAATCTTGTATCATGTTGCAAATTTAAAATTTTAGAGCGCAAAATTGTTAATTATCAGTATTAGATGCCGATGCAAAATTTAATCGCAAATCGCTCCTAACAGCGAAGTGATCGGAAAGTTTAGAGGTTGAAACGTGATGGTTAATGACATCAAAATTTCGAGTTACCGCAATATAATCGATTTGAAAATTAGGAAATGCACCGTTGTAAGTTTTCCCAAAACCACTGCCTTTTTCTCTAAAAGTAGATTTTAGTGAGTCCGTAATTTTAGTAACGCAGTAAGATGCGGGCGTATCATTAAAATCGCCAGCGATGATAAACGGCAAATTACATCTATCCATCTCGGCTTTCATTACGTGAACTTGATCGGCCCTTTTTTTGAATGCCGCTTTCAACATTCCAGCAATTCGGCGAGACGAGCTGTATTTAGCATCCATCTTGTTGGTCACCTTATCAATGTAATCGTAATCTTCCTTCTGGAAAGAAATAGACTGAAAATGCACGTTAAACAACCTAAAAACCTTATTCCCTACTTTGATATCGGCGTAGATGCTCCCATTTCCAGCGCTATCTTCAAAATCAATTTTTCCTGTACTTTCGAATGGATATCTTGAAAAAATAGCTAATCCAGCTTCTTCGTAATCATTACCTAAAGAAGGCACAAAGTGGATATATTTTAGTCCCAAGCGCTTTTTAATGGTATCCACCAAATCAAACTCGCCCTTTCTTCGGGTAAAAAATTCTTGAAAACAAATCACATCTGGATTTTGATCTTCAATAACCTTAATAATTTGATCTTTCGTTGAGACATCATTCCCTTCACCATATTTTTTAAACTGATGAACATTATAAGTCATTACTCGTAGATACTCCTTATGAGTTTTCTTATCCTCGCCACTTTCGCCAAAAAACTGAAAAGTAGCACTCAGCGTGCGCCAGCCAGCAGCCATAATTAAAATAGTTGCGAATAAAAAAAGTAGTTTATTGCGAAACAACCAATAAAAGGCAAGTACAACGTTGGCCACCAGAAGAAATGGATAGGCCAAGCCTGCAAAGGCAAAAATAATGTTTTCGTTAGGATTAATTTTACCCGCCGCCGTACCCAATAGTAAGCCAATAGCAACGCAAAGCGATACTACAAGCACTATTTTATCGAATACGCCGAGCTTCCTTTTTTTCATTAGCTGTTACTTGCGTCGAACAAGGTTTGTTTTTCCTTAGCTGTGAGTTGATCATAGCCAGTTTTCGAAATCTTGTCTAAAATTGCATCTATTTCTTCTTGATTAACTATTCTATTTTTGGGCTTTGGCACTTCGTGTTTTACCACTCTTAATTTCGGTTTTTTCTCAAAAAAGGAACTTAAATCTGTGCCTTTTTGTAATAATTTAATGAATACAAAACCAAACAAAGCGCCTCCTAAATGCGATAAATTTCCGCCAATATTTGATGAACCTGGTGTGATTCCCCAAATATCTAAAAGAATGTAAACCAATAATATGTATTTCAATTTTACATCGCCAAACAACAATAAACGTACCGAGTAATTAGGAATTAATGTGGTGATAGCACAAAATATTGCCATTACTCCTGCTGACGCACCAATCAAAGTTGCGCCTAAAGTATTCAGCTGCGGATTGAGATTGTAAATTGCCCCGAAAGCGAGTGCACCGATAATAGCTCCGCCACAATAAACTACATGAAATTGCTTGGGCCTTAAGAACTGTAAAAACAAATTACCCATCCAGTACAACCACAAACAATTGAAAAGGATGTGGAATAAGTCCTGGTGAAATAATGCATAGGTAATGATGGTATAAAATCGTGTTGGCCATTCGGAAATATCCGCAGGAAAAGCTAAATAGGATCTAACAAAAGTGTCTATTAAACTCTTACCTGAACCAATAAACAATAATCCGCCTAGAATATTTACTAAAAGAAACAATGCCACATTAATACCTATATAAAGCATTGCAGGGTTGCCCGACTTAAATAATTTACGATATATATCTTTAAAGCTGTTATTCATAGTAATTGTAAAATCTGTCTTTATCTTTCCAAATTTTAACTAAAATAAATCCAATTAATGCTCCGCCTAAGTGTGCAAAGTGGGCTACCGAATCGCCGGGAATACGTGCTACACCTAAGAATAACTCTATAACGATGTAAATTGGAATAAAATATTTAGCCTTCACCGGAAATGGTATGAAAAGGAGCATCATCTCGACATTAGGATAAAGCATACCAAACGCCACCATAATTCCAAAAATGGCACCAGAGGCACCCACCATTGTACCAAAATAAATTGAATATAATGTAGAGGCAGCGCCATCTGTATAAAGTGCTGGGTTATATTTTCCGTCGGCAAGCATATCAAGCGGCAAGTTGCCATGATTAATTACCGCACCTGTAATTTGATACAATTCCACACCTTGTACCACCCACTGCAAGGCCAACGCCCCCAATCCGGTAATAAAGTAGAAATTCAAAAATCGCTTTGCGCCCCACCTTTGTTCCAACACGCTACCAAACATGTACAAACCAAACATATTGAAGAAAAGGTGCATAAAACTACCATGCATAAACATGTAGGTAATAGGCTGCCAAATTCTGAACTTAGGCGAATCGAAGTAATGCGCACCAAATATATGAGCCAACTCTTTGCCAGGTTGATCAAACACCAAGGTCGCTAAGAAAAATATCGCGTTAATAATCAACAGATTTTTTACCACAGGTGGGATATAGATATTATTCATATTTATTTCTCAAATTTTTGTGCCAAATCATTTAACGTAATAGTTTGTATCGTAGGTTTCCCAGAGATACTAAAATTCGGGGTTTTGCAGGCAAAAAGCTCATCAATTAACATATTCATTTCTTGTTGACTTAAAGCCACACCTCCCTTAATGGCACTATTACGAGCCATACTTCTTGCTAAAGCTTCTCTTTTTTCTAAGCGGAGCTCTTGTTGAGAATTTTTAAAACCTTCAATTAACTGTTCAAACAATTGAGTTTCGTTAATGTTAGTTGTTCCTAAATCTACAGGGATGCCCTCTATAATCAGTGTGTTTTTGCCAAACTCGCGAACATCAAAGCCTAAACTCTTGATATCATCTAACAAACCTTTAGCCAATTCAAAATCGCTAGGGTTTAAGGTTACTGTTTGAGGAAACAGACTTTGTTGCGAAGCTCCTTTTCGATCTTCAAGATGCGTTAAAAAACGTTCGTATAAAATACGCTCGTGAGCGGCTTGTTGGTCAATTAACATCACTCCCGATTTAATTTGCGATAAAATGTACCGATTGTGAATTTGCATATAGAGCTTAGAAATAGTTTCCACAGCACCTTCCGTTTCCTCATCGACACCTAAATCTATCGCAACTTGCTGAGCGCCATCGTAGTTGGCAATTTCATAAAGCGAACCCCAGTTTTGGGCAACTTCTTTCTGCTTTGTAGGCGTATCTCTCAAAAAAGGCAACTCTCTGGTGGTTGTTTTACTTTGCCCAAAAGGATTAAAGTCTGGATTAAAAGCAATACTTGGTGGTATAATATCTTCTGGCGCTTTCGGTGTAATCATGTTGCTAAAAGCCGTTTCCTGATTAAAATCTAAGGTTGGACTAATGTTAAACCTACCGATAGAACGCTTTACCGCTGAATGGATAATAGCATAAATAGATTTCTCATCTAAATATTTTATTTCCGTTTTCGTTGGATGAACATTGACATCAATTTTCGCAGGATCTATTTCGATGAACAGTACATACAATGGAAAATGATCGTCGGGTAATAATTGCTCGTAAGCCTTGTTTACCGCGTGATTAAGATAACCATCTTTGATAAAACGATCATTGATAAAGAAAAACTGCTCGCCGCGTGTCTTTTTTGCAAATTCGGGCTTCCCAATATATCCTTTTAAGTTGATGATCGAAGTTTCTTCTTCGACTGGAATTAAGCGCTCGTTATAGTTACTACCAAATAGATGAACTATGCGTTGTTTAATGGTAGCGCTTGGCAAACGAAAAATCTCGTTACCATCATGATGCAAACTAAAAGCAATATGTGGCTTTGCCAAAGCAACACGCTGAAACTCGTCAATAATATAACGCATTTCCGTTGGATTGCTTTTTAAGAAATTACGACGAGCGGGAGTATTATAAAAGAGATTTTTTACGCTGATACTTGTGCCATTAGGCGTTGCAGCGGGCTCTTGCTTTACAATGCTAGAGGCTTCAATGTGTACTATCGTGCCTACCTCATCTTCGTGGCGCTTGGTTTTTAACTCTACTTGAGCAATCGCGGCAATAGAGGCCATAGCTTCCCCACGAAATCCCATGGTTCTGATGGCGAACAAATCATCGGCTTTGCGTACCTTAGACGTTGCATGACGCTCAAAGCACATGCGTGCATCGGTAACACTCATGCCGCAACCATTATCAATCACTTGAATTAAGGCTTTGCCAGCGTCTTTAACAATCAATTGTATTTTATCTGCACCAGCATCTAAAGCATTTTCTAATAACTCTTTTACCGCCGAAGCTGGCCTTTGCACCACTTCTCCTGCCGCTATTTGATTGGCTACACTATCGGGTAAAAGTTGTATAATATCAGACATTTATTTCGCTATGTAAAGTCGCTAATTTAACGAAAATAAGGCTTAAAAAACGAGGTTGTTTTCACAATACTGATACTAAATGACTTATTAATTACCATAACAGATTTATTACTAGAATTTATTCGTATAACTATTATCTTTAAACAATAAAACCTTAACATTTTAGTTTAAAGTATTTGTTAAGAACTGACGTTGAATTTAAAAATCTTAACATATATCAATACAAAATGCTTCTTAAATTAAATATCTTAGCACAAAATTATTATCAATATGAAATTTAAAATTACATCTGTATTAATCGCTGCATTAACCAGCTTTTCATTAGCAGCTTTTGCACAAAAGGCAGAGACATATACTGTTGACGCTTCAAAATCTACCATTACTTGGGTAGGCAAAAAATTCTCTGGCTCACACGATGGCTCTATTCAATTGGCTTCTGGCACATTAAATATTGCTGGTAAAAAATTAGTGGGAGGCGGTTTTGAGGCTAATATGACCTCTATTACTACCGTTGACGGTGGTAAAGGAAATGCAAACTTAGATAAACACCTTAAAAATGATGACTTTTTTGGAGTAGACAAATTCCCTACAGCAAATTTCGTAATTAAGAAAGTTGAAGGAGCTGGAGCTGATATTAAAGTAACTGGAGACTTGACCATTAAAGGCAAAACCAGCCCAGTAACTTTTCCCGCGAAATTAACTTTTAACGCAGACAAGACGATTAGCGCAGTAGCAGAAGAAATTGCAATCGACAGAACTAAATACGGTATTGAATACAAATCAAAATCGATATTTAGCAGTATTGGAAACAACTTTATCAACGATGACTTTACAATTAGCGTGAAGTTAGTAGCAAAAAAATAACTACTTATTGAGTAAGCTTTTAAAAGTTCGAACAATGTTCGAGCTTTTTTTTTAGCCATTAATTCCCTACCTTTAAATATCAACTTATGGAATTATAAAATGATTTCGTAATATGCCGATGCAACCAGACCATTCTATTAAGCTCTTAGTAATTGACGATGATGATATTAACATTTTCATCATTGGAAAAATCGTGGAGAAAACCGGCTACAATGTAGACATGATCGCAAAACACAATGGACAACTCGCAATAGATTATATCAAGGAGTTGGTAGCCAATCAACAGGAACTTCCCCAACTTATATTGATAGACATTAACATGCCAATATTGAACGGTTGGGAATTTATTGAAGCATATGAATCATTAAAGATCAGCGCAAATAACGATTTGTATATGTTGTCATCGTCGGTTTACGAAAACGATATCGAAAAGGCTAAAACCTATCAATCGGTGAAAGGATTTATATCTAAGCCGCTTTCTATTGATCGCTTGAAAGAACTGCTTTCCCTAATTTGTTAATCTATGATAAACCGATCTTCATCTAAACGCACATACGCCTGAGTTTTAGATTTTGAGTGGTAAAATAAACACTTCCAGTTTTCGGCTGCTGCTTTGCGTCCAAACTCATCTCTTAGTTCCATCGCTTTGCGCCCGTCAAAATCGTATTTGGCAATAAACTTTCTGATGAGCTCTTCAGGCTCTGGTAAAACATCTCCACCAAAAAACACCTTATCCTCTCCATCATCAATTAAAAACACTTGGTGGTAAGGGCAATGTGCGCCAGTTAGCTCAAAATTAATTTCGTTAGTTAATTTCCCGCTATCTTCCACAAAATGCAACTGGGCGTTTCTCTGTAGAAATTCAAAAATCTCGGAACGGTAAGACGACGATGAATTAGTGAAAGCATTTTCCCACTCATTTCGTTGTACCACATAAGTAGCATTTGGAAAACTCAACTCCGTTTTCCCCTCGTGCTGGTGGATCATCCCGCCAGCGTGATCGAAATGCAAGTGGGACATTAACACTAAATCAATATCATTTGGATCGAAACCAGCGTTTTTTATATTTTCGTGTAATATTAATCTCCCCGCTTCATCACTAAAACCTAAACCCGTATCTATTAAAACTAAACTATTATCAAGTTTTACCAAAAATGGCTGTACGTGAACAAATAACGAAGCCGGTCTATCTTTTGGGTTGTCTTTTGAAGGGTCAAAAGGAATAAACTTTTTAGTTGCATCGACAGAATATGAACCCTCTGATAAGGTAAAAACTTGTATAGCCATCTATCTTTACGAAGAAATTAATGATATATTTACGAGTTACAAATATAGAGAAGACGGAGGGCTTTATTGCAATTTTTATGCAAGCGAGCCTTTTATTTAACAAATATCGATGGAGAAAAGGTGGGTTTTAAATGAAACTGCAGATCGCAACAAAGTAGAAATATTAGCAACAACATTAAATATTGACAAGAGTTTAGCTACGATTTTAGTGCAGAGAGGCATTAGCAGTTTCGAAGAAGCTAAATTTTTCTTTCGCCCTCAATTGGCACAGCTACATGATCCTTTTTTAATGAGGGACATGGAAACTGCTATAGAGCGAATTGAGCAAGCTATTATTGCGCAAGAGCGTATTTTGATTTATGGCGATTACGATGTAGATGGCACCACGGCGGTTTCTCTTACTTACAAGTTTTTCAGTGCGTTTACAACACATCTTCAATATTACATTCCAGATAGACATAGTGAGGGCTACGGCATTTCAACGCAAGGTATTGATTTTGCACAAACGCAGGGTGTCTCCTTAATTATTGCATTAGATTGTGGCATACGGTCTGTCGACAAAATAGATTATGCCAACAGCCTTGGCATCGATTTTATTATATGCGACCACCATTTACCGGGTGATGAATTGCCAAAAGCAGTAGCTGTGTTAGACCCCAAAAGAGCGGATTGCGAGTATCCGTTTAAAGAACTTTGCGGCTGTGGCATCGGTTTAAAATTGGCTCAGGCTTATTGCATTTACAAAGACTTACCAGATCAGCTTTACGAGCAGTACCTCGATTTAGCAATGGTTGCTATTGCCGCAGATATTGTACCGATAGTGGATGAGAACAGGGTAATGGCTTATTTTGGCCTGCAAAAGTTAAACGAAAATCCGTCTACTGGATTGAAAGCTCTAATGCAAATTTCGGGTAAAACCGAGAATTACACCATCACAGATGTAGTTTTTATGCTGGCACCCCGTATAAATGCCGCAGGGCGGATGGGCCATGCCAACGAAGCAGTCAAAATGTTGCTCAGTGTCGAGGATTTTTTGGCGGATGAACAAAGTGCGCTCATCAATCTGCAAAACACCGAGCGTAAAGGCTTTGATCAGGATATCACGATGGAAGCCCTGGCTATTATCGAACAGGATGATGTACTCATCAACCGTAAGACAACTGTAGTTTTCCAAGAAAATTGGAATAAAGGTGTGATTGGCATCGTAGCCTCACGACTTACGGAGAAATATTATCGACCAACCATTGTGCTTACCCACTCTAACGGTAACTATACTGGATCTGCTCGATCTGTTGTAGGCTACGATTTGTACGAGGCGCTTGTAGAATGCAGCGACTTACTCATCCAATTTGGGGGGCACAAATACGCAGCAGGTTTAACGATAGCACCAGCAAATTTGGAATTGTTTGCCAATCGTTTCGAAGATGTAGTAGCGAAGAGCATCGATCCAGCCTTGCTAACGCCAGAAATAAATATAGACACAGAGATTGATTTAGCACAGATCGATGGAAAGTTTTATCGCATTTTAACACAAATGGCACCCTTTGGTCCCCAAAACATGGCACCTATATTTACAAGTAAAAACATTAATTTAGTAGGTACACCGCAAATTGTGGGCACAAAACACTTAAAAATAAGTGTAAAACAACAAAATTCAGCTATTTTTGAAGCTATTGGTTTTAATCTTGGTGAATTTGCAGCACTCCTTAAACCCAGCCAATCCTTTTCAATTTGTTATACCATAGAAGAGAACAATTGGAAAGATAAGAGGCGGTTGCAATTGAACATTAAGGGAATTAAGATTTAAATTGTAAAAGTAATTTGAGTAAAGTATTTTTAAAGATTCCCAATCACTAAAACCAACCATATAAACGTAGGTAAATGATATTAAAGGCTGAAAATCTGATTAAGAAATATAAACAACGCACCGTTGTGAATGATGTGTCGTTTGAAGTTAGCCAAGGTGAAATTGTTGGTTTATTGGGGCCAAATGGCGCAGGCAAAACCACATCCTTTTATATGATTGTTGGGCTAATTAAACCCAACGAAGGAACGATTCTTTTAGAAGGCGAAGACATTACTAAAGATGCTATGTATCGCCGGGCGCAAAAAGGTATTGGATATTTGGCACAAGAGGCAAGTGTTTTTAGAAAACTATCTGTTGAAGATAATATCATGTCTATTTTAGAAATGACCAAACTCAACAAAGAAGAACGGAAAGAGAAGTTGGAAGAACTACTAACTGAATTTAGCTTGCACAAAGTACGAAAAAATCGTGGCGATTTGCTTTCAGGTGGAGAACGCAGAAGAACTGAAATTGCAAGAGCCTTGGCTGCAAACCCTAATTTTATCCTTTTGGATGAACCTTTTGCTGGTGTAGACCCTATTGCGGTTGAAGAAATACAAAGCATTGTTGCAAAGTTAAAGCAAAAAAACATAGGCATTTTGATTACCGACCATAATGTACAAGAAACGCTTTCTATCACCGATAGAGCCTATCTTTTGTTCGAAGGAAAAATTTTAGAATCGGGCACTCCTGAAGTACTTGCTGCTAACGAGATGGTTCGAAAAGTTTATTTAGGTTCGAACTTCGTTTTGCGTAAGAAAAACTTATAAACAGAACTCTAATGGCGATAGTTAACTCGATTTTTACCTGGTATATGAAAAAGCGAATCCATCAGATTGAGCTTTTTATGAAATATCCGTTAGATGTACAAGAAGAATGGTTCCACACCTTAATATCTAGCGCAGAAAATACCGAATGGGGAAAGCTATACGACTACAAATCTATCCTAACCATTCAGCAGTTTAAGGAGCGTGTTCCGCTACAGAACTACGATACGTTAAAGCCCTACATTGAAAGAATGTTGCAGGGCGAGCAGAATATTTTGTGGCCATCGGAAATTAAATGGTTTGCAAAATCATCAGGTACAACTAGTGACAGGAGCAAATTCATTCCGGTGTCTGAAGAAGCCTTAGAAGAATGCCACTTTAAGGGCGGAAAAGATATGCTTTCCATCTATTGCAACAACCGCCCAACTACCAAAATGTTTACGGGCAAGGGCCTGGTTTTAGGCGGTAGCCATCAAATAAACCAGCTTTGCGAGGATATTCATTATGGAGACTTATCTGCTGTGCTGATTAAAAACCTACCCGTTTGGGCCGAGTATTATCGTACTCCAGACATGTCGATAGCCCTAATGGATAACTACGAGGTCAAAATTGATAGGATGGCTGAGGCGACCATCAAAGAAAATGTGACCAGTATTTCTGGTGTGCCGACTTGGACAATTGTTTTGGCGAAAAAGGTAATGGAATTAACTGGCACCAACAATCTATTAGAAGTTTGGCCAAACCTAGAATCTTACTTTCACGGTGCAGTAAATTTTACGCCCTATCGCGAGCAATTTAAAGAATTAATTCCGTCGTCGGAGATGTACTATTTAGAAACCTACAATGCATCAGAAGGCTTTTTTGGGATACAAGATGAAAGTCATTCGGAAGAACTTTTGTTGATGCTTGATTATGGGATTTTTTACGAGTTTTTACCAATGGAGCACATTGATGAGGAAAACCGGAAAACCTTATCTTTAGATCAAGTAGAGCTGTATAAAAATTACGCCATTATCATCAGTACGAATGCTGGTTTGTGGCGATACATGATTGGCGACACCGTACAATTCACCTCTTTACATCCTTTTAGGATAAAAATAACTGGCCGTACGAAGCATTTTATCAACGCCTTTGGAGAGGAAGTAATTATCGACAATGCTGAAAACGCACTTACCAAAGCGTGTTTGGTAACCCAAGCGAAAATTAAGGACTACACCGCCTGCCCTATTTATTTTAAGGGAGAAGAAGCTGGCGGTCATGAGTGGATTATCGAATTTGAGGAGCAACCCACGGATTTCGAGACTTTTGTAGACATTTTAGATCAAACCTTAAGAGAGGTGAATTCGGATTACGATGCCAAACGTTTTAAAGACATGGCCTTGCGCCGACCAAGAGTTCACAACGCCCCTCAAAACACTTTTTACAACTGGTTAAAGGTAAAAGGAAAACTTGGCGGGCAGCATAAAGTGCCGAGATTAGCCAATAATAGGGAATACGTAGAAGATATTTTAAAATCTTTAAACTAAGGAACACTTTTTGTATACCAATGTTTATGCAGAAAGTAAAATCCCTCCTCGGAAAATTTGTGAAAAAAGCGGGCAGCGTCTTAGTGAGCAAAAACAAAACTTTGCGTCTTGTAGAGACCGTAATGTTAATTGCCGGAAAAAATAAGACTTCATTAACAAGCATCAAGGAAAATTTAATGCTATTGGTTAATGTAGTAACCGACATCGCTAAAGGCAATTACAAAAATTTTTCAAAGAAATCGGCCCTGCTCATTGTGGGTGGCTTATTATATGTGGTTTCGCCGTTGGACGTAATTCCTGATTTTTTATTCGGTTTAGGTTTCTTAGATGATATTTATGTAGTGAATTTGATCTTTAATACGATCGGGAAAGAGCTAAGTGCTTACCAAACATGGAAAGACCAGCAAGTAGAAATTATTCATATATAATCAATCAAATTGCCAAGTTAGCTTAGGATATACTTGGCAATTTGATCTAACGTCTAATTTTTCCACTTCCAATCGCCAGAAACTTGTAGAGGTGTTTTAAGATTTTTACTTTCTAGAAAATATTTCAATTCGGCATCTGTAAATCTTTTGACCGGAATGGTTGCTGTATTGGCCAAGCCATAAATCAACATCGCCGAATATCGTACAGTATTTTTCAATTCTTGTTCGTCTACCAAATGAAATCCGTCACCATCGGAGTGGTAAAACGGACCAGAATTATTAGGCAACTTACTACCTGCACCAGTTCCGGTAGGTATGCCTTCTAACATAAATGGCTGATGATCGCTGTGCAAACTAGCACCAACCACAAACAAATTCTTAAAGCCAGTATCAATTTTCGCTACCTCAGCTCCCCAAGATTTGAACAAAGGCTCCATTTCCTGACGAGTAGTAGCGTAGCCTTTTTGATCGTTATTCATATCATAGTTAAGCATGAAGCGAAGTTTGTCGAACGAGTTATCCCTTTTGACTTGTGCTATGTAAGCTTTAGATCCAAGTAAGCCTTGCTCCTCCCCCATAAACATCACGAACTCTACTGTGCGTTTGGTATTTAGGTTGAGCTTTTTAAAGGTTCTAGCCATATCAATGATAGCGAAAGAGCCAATACCATTGTCGATAGCGCCTGTTGCTAAATCCCAGCTGTCTAGATGCCCACCCACTACAATTTTTTCTTGTGGCAGTTCGGTACCCTTTAGCGTAGCAATAACGTTTCTGGCTTTAATCATCCCCGAAAAATTTGTCATATCAATATGCGCAAATTGCTTATTTCCTTTCAGTTTTTCCTTCAAGGCCATCCCATCTTCCAAGCCGATGCAAACCGCGGGAATAGGTATTAATTTTCCTGTTACCGAAGCTGTTCCAGTAAGCAAAACGCCATCAACAACTCTATTAATAATGATTACACCAATTGCACCGTGTTTAGTGGCTAGCGCTGTTTTTTCTGAGCGATGTAAATTTGGCGTACCCTTTGCCGAACCAGGCAGCGTACCGATATAAATTAAAGCTATTTTGCCCTTAACTTGATCTTTGATTTTTTCATAATCAGCCTCTACACCGTTACCCACGTCTACAATTTCTCCAACAATATTCGCCTTCACTGGTGAGTGCGCCAAACTCACGGCTTTAACGCTGAGCAAGTTTTTCTGGTCGCCGCCTATCCTCACACTTAACGTTTTTCGGTCCCAACTTTCTACTTCAAAGGACTGGTATTTTACCTCAAAACCATAAGATTTGAAAAGATTGTATGCAAGTTCCTCGGCTTTAGCGCCGTTTGCAGAACCTGTTAGGCGATGCCCAATCTGCTGGGTAGCATTTTTTAAATTTTGAAACGCTTCGGAGTTATTTTGAACTTCGTTATTAATTTGCTTAAAGGTTGGAGAGAAATTGTCTTGCGCTTTAGCAAAAAAACCGATGGCTAAAAATGCAGCGAATAGTGTGCTTGTCTTCATTACTGTTAAAGTTTAGTAATTGAAGTTAATACTTTATCGGCAGAAGCAGGTTGTATCTTCTAAATTTTACAAAACGTTTTTAAACAGACAAGGAGAAGCTTGATGTTACCACCTAGTCCATCGATTTCTCCTTGCGCTGCGCAACCTTATTTCGCTTTATTTAACATCAGAAGGTGGCAAAAAAACTTTGTTATTTTGCTTTCTGATATAGTATCTACCAGCAAAGAATACGATAGTGCCAACTACTATAAATAACCACAATCTCGATAAGAATAAAATAAATTCTTTGAAATACATCCAACCATCAACTAAATTCAAAGTGAGCCTTTTGAAGAAGTTTGGCTTGTAATCATAAATATTATCGTTGGCTACAACAAAAGTTTTAACAGCATTGTCTTGATAAAAATTGAGGGTAATGGTGCTGTATTTAACGCTCTGATCGATGTGCAAATTTTGCACTTTTCGCTCGACAAAATCATCCTTAATGTTGAGTGAATTTTCTACGTTGACACCTTTTTTGGTTGCCACTTTGTTCAATTGTTCAACGGCCTCCTTCCTATTCTCCGACTTCAATTTATTCTCTAAATAAGATAAACTTAGATCTTCCATCTTTAAAGACTGTTGATCTACAAAAACAGCCGAAGCCGCAATTTCGTTTGTAAATTCATCTAATTTGTCGGAAGGGATTTTAGCCACCACGTAAGCTTCTCTTCTATAAGCTGTAATTTCTTTCAGCGAATCTGCACTGTACTTAACCTTTTCGCTGCCTTGAACTGTAGTAGAAATTGTGGCTTCCATCAGCAAGCCTCCTTTGGATCGGATGTTTTTGCTTAAGAATGCTTTGGTTTGCTGCACATCTTTAACACGAAAGCGCATGTCAGCACTTTTTACCATTTTTTCGCCAAAATCAACGGCAGCGAGGCTGTCTGCAATAGGCTCGGCGGTAGCGTAATCTGTAGATTCGTTCTTATATTCGGTGCTACAGCCAGCAGCAAAAATTGCCACTGCTGCTAAAATAGCAAAGTGTTTTTTCATTTTGTCTTCGGTTTTAAGTGATTAACTTATCCTGCCAACAAAATTGTCTTAAGCATGCTACTCCTTAAGGGTAAAACAATTTGATTAGAGGTTTGATGTTTAATGCCCAAAAACGTTTAAGGTAACCCTTATAAAGAAATTCCATTTTTGCGTTAAAACAAAAAATCCCCTCGAGGTACAACCAAGAGAGGATTTTGTATTTATATTTTTTGCTTATTTAGCGTCTAAAATTTTGAAAACTCCTTTACAAGCAATTACAGTACCGATCGCTAAAATAGCCCAAGATACTAATGACAAAGCTGTAGAATCGAAAGCAAAACGTAAGAAAGTTCCAATTACACAAATTACTACACCTACTAAAATTGTCATATAGATAGCTGGCTGATTTGCCGTTTTAATGCTTTGTTCTCTTTCTTTAGAATCCATGAGTTAAGTTTTTAATTTATTCTGTTGCAAAAATAATACTTATTAAATAAAAAGCACGATATTTTAGTAACTTTTAAGTCTTTCTAAACGTTGTTTGGCCTTTTCTTGTTCGCTAAACTTTCCGTCTTTGTACAAAAGCTTTTCCCAATCGCCGTACATTGGGTTTGGGAATACAATAAACTTAGTACCGAACAAATGCTGATGCGCATCTACTTGTTCCTTAGTATCCTTCCCTTCGCGATAAAATATATTGGAAAAATCGCTTAAGTTATCGCCACAAAGAAGTAACACGTTATATTTTTCAAGAATTTTATTTCTACGTTCTTGCTTATCTGAAGTTGTACTTTTTAGCATAATATGCTCATCATCCACATAAGGAAAACCCAAGGCCTTCAAGTTTTCGATGGTACCCCTCCTGTCCGACTCTTCGCGATTTGTTACATAAAAAACTTCTACATTTTTGCTTTCTGCAAATTTTAGAAATGATAATGCTCCTGGTACCGTGTCGGCCATGGCTTTAGCTGTCCATTCCGTCCAGTGTGCTGGTACGTAACTTTCACCCCTTTTTATTTCGTGACCTTGGAAGCGGGAATTGTCGATAATGGTTTCATCTGCATCTACAATAATGCAGTTAGGTTTACCATTTTGGTTTTCCCATAAAGCCTCTTTTAACGACAACTTAGCAAAATTATAAGCCTGAAAAGCTAAAGCTCTGTACTCGCCGCTATATTGCTGCCACAAAACAGCATTGGTCCAATCGCGTTCTGGGGCTACTTTTTGTGCATTTCCTAAGAATGGCAGCGAGAGAAGCGTTATGATAAAAATTCTAAATTTCATATGCTATTAAATAATAGTCAAAAGTATAAGTATAAACTTAAAATTTTACAATATTAATGTAATGAAATTAAAACAGCATATTATTCGAGCTATATCATAAAAAACCCTCACCAATTAATTGATGAGGGCTAATATGATTAATATTAAGATATTATCCGTTTAATGCTGCGGCACCGCTTACAATCTCTGTAAGCTCTGTGGTAATTGCTGCCTGACGAGCTTGGTTGTATGCTAATTTCAACGATTTTAACAAATCCCCAGCATTTTCAGTTGCTTTATCCATCGATGTCATACGTGCGCCATGCTCAGATGCGTGTGAATCCAAAACTGCCTTGTATAACTGAATTTTAATTGATTTAGGAATTAATTGTGATACAATTTCATCCTGACTTGGCTCAAGAATGTAATCTACATTAGTCTCTTTTGCTTCAGTTGTTTCTTCAGATTTAGGAAGAGGTAATAACTGCTCTGAAGTTAATATTTGAACTGCTGCATTTTTAAATCTATTGTAAACTACTTCTACACGATCGTATTCTCCTTTCACGAAACCTGCCATAATCGCGTCTGTAATTTTAGTTACGTTTTCGAAAGACAAATCGCTATAAACATCGTTATTGTTGCCAATCACGTTGTAATTACGTTTTTCGTAAAAGTCTTGCGTTTTTTTTCCAATAGCCACAATGCTCACGTTTCCTTTTTTTAACTGTTCGCTATATTTCTCAGCAATTAAGTTATTAGTGGCTTTAATTACGTTCATGTTAAACGCACCAGCTAATCCTCTGTTTGATGATACAGCAACAATTAAAACTTTGTTAGGCTCTCTCTCTTCAATAAATGGAGAGGTAGATCCTTCTAAACTTGCCGAAAGATTTCCTAAAATCTCTTTCAACTTGGTTGCATAAGGACGTAATTGAATGATTGCATTTGTAGCACGCTTCAACTTAGCTGCCGAAACCATTTTCATAGCTTTGGTAATTTGCTGAGTTGATTGCACCGAGGCAATACGATTTCTTACTTCTTTTAAATTGGCCATTCTTTATTTAGATGTGAGATGTGAGATTTGAGATATTAGACTAATCGCCCTATCTCAAATCTCAAACCTCATGTCTCAAATCTAATTAATATTTACTTGAAATTTCTTTTGCTACTGTTTCTAAAACGCTAGTTAAAGAATCATCAAACTTACCTGCTTTTAACGCAGCTAAAGTTTCTGGATGACGTAATTCTAAAGCCTGTAAATATTCAGCCTCGAACTCTCTAACCTTGTTTACTGGTACGTTACGCATTAAGTTTTTAGTACCTGCGTAAACCATAGCAACTTGGTTTTCTACTTTAAACGGAGTAAACTGTGCTTGTTTCAAGAACTCAACGTTACGAGCACCTTTATCCAACACTGATTTTGTAGCTGCATCTAAATCAGATCCGAATTTAGAGAACGCCTCTAACTCACGGTATTGAGCTTGATCTAACTTTAAAGTACCAGCAACTTTTTTCATAGATTTAATTTGTGCGTTACCACCCACACGTGATACCGAGATACCAACGTTAATAGCCGGACGAATACCTGCGTTAAACAAGTTCGACTCTAAGAAGATCTGACCATCAGTAATCGAAATTACGTTAGTTGGGATATATGCAGAAACGTCACCAGCTTGGGTTTCGATAATTGGCAATGCAGTTAATGAGCCGCCACCTTTAACGATACCTTTGATCGAATCTGGTAAATCGTTCATATTTTTAGCGATATCATCGTTAGCGTTGATTTTCGCAGCTCTTTCTAACAAACGACTGTGTAAATAAAACACGTCACCTGGATAAGCCTCACGACCTGGAGGACGTTTCAATAATAACGAAACCTCACGGTAAGCAACAGCTTGTTTAGATAAATCATCATAAACAATTAAAGCTGGGCGACCTGTATCACGGAAAAACTCGCCAATTGCAGCACCTGCAAACGGTGAATAGAACTGTAATGGAGCAGGCTCAGCAGCAGATGCAGAAACAACTACTGTATAAGGCATTGCACCGTTTTCTTCTAAAGTACGTACAATGTTAGCTACTGTACTTGCTTTTTGACCACAAGCTACGTAGATACAGAATACTGGGTTACCAGCTTCGTAAAATTCTTTTTGGTTGATAATCGTATCG
Organism: Pedobacter sp.; assembly: GCA_045629525.1. GTDB lineage: Bacteria > Bacteroidota > Bacteroidia > Sphingobacteriales > Sphingobacteriaceae > Pedobacter. Next base: position 9,762 of record JAZQRH010000017.1, on the reverse strand, counting down.
ATACAAACCGCAGTTTTACCAATTTGACGGTCACCAATAACCAACTCACGCTGACCGCGACCAATTGGAATCATTGCATCGATAGCTTTAATACCGGTTTGTAGAGGCTCGTTTACCGGCTGACGATAGATTACCCCAGGCGCTTTACGCTCTAAAGGCATCTCGTAAGTAGTACCAGCAATAGGGCCTTTACCATCAATTGGCTCACCTAACGTGTTAACCACACGGCCAAGCATACCTTCGCCAACTTTAATCGAAGCGATTTTTTTAGTACGTTTAATTGTATCTCCTTCTTTAATCTCGTCAGATGGGCCTAACAATACCACACCTACGTTATCTTCTTCAAGGTTTAATACAATTCCTTGCAATCCGTTTGCAAACTCAACAAGCTCACCACTTTGAACTTTAGTTAAGCCGTAAACGCGAGCAATACCATCGCCCACTTGCAATACCGTACCAACTTCCTCAAGTTCAGCTTCTGATTTAAAGCCCGCCAATTGTTGTCTGATAATTGCCGAAACTTCGTCTGGTCTTACCTCTACCATAATTTTATATTAATTTAATATCTTTTTTTGTAAAATGTAATCTCTTACTCTTTTGTTATTTCAGTCCCGCTTTTCGCTTTACTTCGTGTGCGCTTCAATCGGGTTTATGTTATTGCTGCAGTAGTTCTTCTATAATTCCAGTATCCCCTCAAAACTCAATCTAGATACTCGTTACTTACATCTAAATACTACAGTGCAAATTCTTTTTTAAGTTTATTTAAACCGCTAGCCACACTCGCATCAAATTGTTTATCGCCTACTTTCAAAATAAAGCCACCAATTAAATCAGCGTTTACTTTTTCTTTAAGCACCACCTCACTAGCTGCTAACTCTTTCTTTACAAGGTTAACTATTTCAGTTCTGTTTGCGTCAGTTAAAGCACTTGCCGAAGTTACCTCCGCAGTAACAATACCTTTAATAGCGTTGTATTGTGCAACAAACTGTTTTGCTGTATCAAACAAAATTGCAGAACGTCCTTTGTTAACTACCAATTTCAAAAATGCTTTAGTAATCTCGTGTACTCTAGCACCAAAAACACCTTCTAAAATACCTTGCTTTTTATCTAAAGGCACAATTGGATTTTTCAAAATTGCTTCCAACTCAGCGTTGTCATCAACCACCTTCTCAAAAAACACCATATCATCCTTCACTTCTTCAACAGCGTTTCGCTCTTTAGAAAGATCTAACAATGATTTTGCGTACCTAGCTCCTGCTTTACTTGACATATATTCTTAGTATTGAGATTTGAGATGTGAGAGATGAGAATTAATAAATCTCAAATCTAATGTCTCATATCTAGTATCTCATTCTAGTTTAATTCAACATCTTTCAACAGGTTGTTCACCAAATCCTGTTGTTTTGCTTTATCATCTAACTGAGAGCGTAAAACACGTTCTGCAATTTCTAAAGACAAAGCCGAAACTTGTCCTTTTAATTCTGCTAAAGCAGCTTTCTTTTGGTTTTCAATCTCTATACGAGCTTTTTCTACCAATTTAGCACCTTCTACTTGCGCTTGATTTTTAGCTTCAGCAACAATACCATCTTTCAATGTTTTCGCTTCTTTTAAAATTTGGTCACGTTCTTCGCGAGCTTGCTTCATTAAATCTTCGTTTTGAGAAGTTAAACGAGCCATCTCTTGTCTAGCTAATTCAGCTTTGTTTAAAGCTTCATCAATGCTTTTCTCACGATCGCTAATGCCTTTCATAATTGGTTTCCAAGCAAACTTGCCTAATAAGAAAGCCAATACTAAAAATGCAATGGTATTCCAAACCAATAAACCAATTTCAGGAACTAATAAATCCATTTTATGTAATTATATATTCTTTTAATGTTAAACAGTTTTTAAATAAGCACCTTAACGGCAACCCCGAAAAGGTGCTTATCTTAAAAATTCTCTTTGATTATTTTGCGATCAAAGAAACTACTACTGCGAATAACGCAACAGCCTCGATGAAGGCAGCAGCGATAAGCATAGCAGTTTGAATTTTTGAAGCGGCTTCTGGTTGACGAGCGATAGATTCCATTGCAGATCCACCGATTTTACCGATACCGATTCCAGCGCCAATTGCAGCTAAGCCTGCGCCGATTGCAGCTAATGTTCCAGTCATTTTTCTATTTATTTATTATTGTTTAACAATTATTCTATTAATGATGCTCTTCTACGGCCATGCCAATAAATAAGGCCGATAAAATGGTAAATATAAACGCTTGGATAAAGGCTACTAAGAATTCAATTAAACCGATAAACACGGCGAAGAAAATTGAAGCCGGAGCAATCCAAAGTGAGTTAAAGATGAAAATTAAGCACAACAACGACATGATCAAAATGTGACCAGCTGTAATGTTTGCGAACAAACGAATAGCTAAAGCGATTGGCTTAGTGAACATACCAAAAATCTCCACTGGGATCATTAATGGCTTTAACCACCAAGGCACAGGAGGGTTTAAAATATGTCCCCAGTAATATTTGTTAGCCTTAAAAGTAGTAATTAAGAAAGTACAAGCAGCTAAAACAGCAGTTAAAGCAATATTACCTGTAACGTTAGCACCGCCCGGGAAAAAAGGCACTAAACCTAACATGTTGTTAAACCAAATAAAGAAAAACACCGTTAATAAGTATGGCATAAAAGCAGCATACTTGTGCCCTAAGTTTGGCTTAGCGATATCATCACGCACAAAGAGAATAATTGGTTCTAAAAATGATTGAATACCTTTTGGCGATTTACCTTCTCTTTTTCTATATCCTGAAGCTACTGTTAGAAATATAGCTAACAATATAACTACAGACAATAACATACTGAATACGTTTTTAGTTACAGAGAAATCTAAAGGTTTTGCGTTGGTATAAACTTGCTCACCTGCTTCATTTGTAGCGTAAGTAACATAAGCACCGTGGTCATTTGCAGCTGAAGCAGCGTACATAATTTTACCATGATATTTCACAAAACGCTGACCGTCTTTTTCTACCACTACTTTACCATCATCGTCATGATCAAAAGCAGACGAAGAAAAGGTAACTAAACCATTATCTGTCCATAAAATAATTGGCAAAGGCAAAGTAAAACCATGCTCTCCGTGACCGAACAAAGTGAACGAATGACTATCACTAATATGGTGAAAAATAAAAGAGGTAATATCGAACCCTTTCTCTTCTTTTGCATGCTCTCCTACAAGAACAGCAGCAGTATCAACTTCCTGACTGTGCAAAACTGCACTGTCGGCTTGAGCAAAAGCAGCACTCTTAAATCCTAAAAACACAGAAAAAAGCGCAAAAACAACAATTACTCTTTTAACTTTCGACACAAAAACTCGGTTATAATCCATTTACTCGCAGATTTTTACTATTTATTTTGGTGGCGCAAGTTACGCAACAAACCTAATATTTCAAAGAGGGTAAACAATAAATATAAAGAAAAATAATTAAGCGCAAAAACTAAATCGGCGTCCTTTTGTTTTAAGCTGATAATCAGCACAAAAGACATAGCAAACAACATCTTCAATATAATTGACCCTAATATGGCAAAAACCCCCACTTCGGGATTGCGTTGTATGCCAAAAAACGCTAAACTGTACGCTATAAAAGTTAATCCAGCTAAAAACCCAAAGCTTAGCCAATATGTACTACCTATAATTTGTGGAACAAAATACTGCAACAGAGCTGAAACGCCAGCCACTAGAGCCGTGAAAAGAAAATAATTGACAATAAACTTGAGTACTTTCACCTTAAAATTTTCAGCAAAGATAATACTAAGTAACGACTAGCTGTTTACTTATTTTTGTTTAAGGATCTAACGACCTGATAAAGCGATAAGCCCACACCAACTATCCCGAGTAGGGCAGTAAATAAAAAATTTTCTACTTTATAATGTTCGTCAATTTTATAACCAATGAAAGCAAAAACACCTATAGTAGCTAACATTTGAAAAGCCACCCCTGTGTATTTTACATAGCTAGAAACTACTTTTTTTTCTTCCTTATTTTCCATTGCTTTTTTTTGACAAATTAGTTTTCAAATATTAAGATTATATTGCCAAATAAAATATTTTTGCAAATATTTTGTTATAATGTAAATAACTCAAACTCACTTGAACACCTACAGTAAAAATATCATCGGTTTTATATGTATTGCATGCCTTATTTTAGCATCGATATATGGATGTTCTTCTCAAAAGGATACGGTATCTAATAGAAAGCTACAAAATTTGTCTGCAAGATACAACCTTATCTATAATTCTAACTTGTTATTAGATGAATATTTAGAAGCCGTTTATCAAGAGAAAAAGGAAAATTTTAATAACTTTTTGCCTCTTTATTATGCTCCCGAAAGGGCCGATGTAAATGATGCCGGTACCAACGTAAAAGAGTTAGATGCGGTTTCGCAAAAAGCGAGAACAATTATTGCTGAAAAAAATTATAGCAACTATATTGATGAGGCCTACATCCTTTTAGGCAAATCCGAATTTTATCAAGGAAAGTATTACAATGCGGCAGAGTACTTTAACTACGTAGCGAACGTCTTTAAAAAAGACCATTATGTTTATTTGAATGCACTTAACTGGCAGGCTAGAACGCTAATGGAATTAAATGAATACGACAAGGCAGATCAACTATTGAGCCTAGTTAAAATTGAGTTAGATTCTGTAAAACGTAAAAAAGCAGAACCTTTAGCCACTTTGGCGCAAATGAGCATCATCAGAGAAGATGACAAACAGGCTATCGAATATTTAGAAAAAGCCTTGAAAGCAGGAACATCTTCCCGAAATAAAATTAATTGGACCTATACTTTAGCGCAGCTTTACGAAAACGAAAAACAATTTGAGGAAAGTTTAAAGGCCTATCATAAAGTAGAAAAGAGCAATGCACCCTTTGAGATGTATTTTAATGCTAAGCTAAGTAAAATTAGAATTAATGAAGCTTTAAAAGGAGGTAGTTTTGATAGAAAACTGCAGCTCACAAGAATGTTGAGAGATGAGAAAAACGCAGATTTTATCGATCAGATATATTACGAAATTGCCGAAGATTATTATGCCAGCAGCAACATCTTAAAGGCGGAAGAAAACTATAAACTGTCTGCCAAAAGCAGTACAATCAATAATGTGCAGAAAGGTTTGTCTTATTTAAAGATTGCTGATTTAAATTTCAAGCATCATAGCGACTACGTAACAGCGAAATTATATTACGATAGCACGGTGACCGCACTACCTACTACACACCCGCTACACCAAACAATCAAGGATAAAGCGCAAAATTTAGCCTACCTGCAAGAGCGCTACGAAACGATTGAGTTGCAGGATACTTTACAAAGAATTGCGTCGCTTCCACTTACCGATAGAGCTTTGGCATTGAACAATTATCTACAAACGAAAGAGGCAAAAACGCAGCTCGGCGGCAACGAAGCAGATGCTGCAAACGCGGGCCGAGCGGGTGTAGCGTATTCAGCACCAAGCGCTGGCGGTACTTTCTATTTTGCCAATCACAGCGCCATAGGAAAAGGCTTTAATGAATTTAAGAAGCGTTGGGGTGAGAGAAAACTGGCTAACAACTGGCGTCAAAGCGTTAAATCGTCTGCGCAGAACCAACAAGATGCCCAAGACCTAAGTGCGAATGGTCAAAGTTCAATGCCTAGCAATCCAGACCAAGTGACCAATAAGCCAGAACCGAGCGCTCCAAATATTACTACTCAATTAGATTCGCTTCCTACTACGCCTGCTTTATTGGAGAAATCTAACCAAAAAATTATCGCAGCCTACCTCGAGATGGGCAGCTTTTATCAGCAGGTGCTGAAAGATAAATCGGAGGCAATTAAAACTTACGAAGCGTTGTTAAAACGTTTCCCTAAAAACGACAAACTTGATGTAATTTACTACAGTTTGTATTTAGCCTATCGGGATGTTGACAACAACAAAGCTAACACTTATAGAGAGCTTGTGCTAAACCAATATCCGAGCTCGGTATATGCAAAAACAATTATCGACCCTAATTTTTCTGCTAAACAAAATGAGTTGGAGGTAACTTTAAACAGAGAATACGAAAGTATTTTTAGTTCGCTTGGCAATAAAGATTACGCAAAAGTAATTGCTGGCGTAAACGACATAAACCAACGCTTTCCCGGCAATAGTTTGGCCGCACAGTATGATTATTTGAAAGCTATCGCCATTGGAAGAACCAACAATGCAGACGAATTATTGGCTTCATTTAACAGCATTATAAATAGCCATAAAACAGATCAATTAATTAAACCATTGGTTGAGCAGCATATCGCCTTTATTAACGCCAACTTAGCGGCATTTAAAAGGCGAGCAGTGGCCTTAACAGATTACGATCCTAATGAAATTCCTTTTGGCACTGCGAATAATACTGGTATTAGATTGAACGAGCCCATTATCGCTAATTTGCAAAATCCGACAGGTAAAAAAACGATAGCCCAACCGGTTGTTAGCCCTCCAGCTAAAAAAGAAGAGTTGGTAAAAAAGGAAGAACCTAAAAAAGAAGTTGAGATGGCTAAGGCCGAGGTTAAAGCAGACACCTTAGTCAAAGCAATTGCAGAAACAAAACCTGATACAACTGCTGCTGCCCTTGCTCAACCAAAGCCAGCAGCGCAAACACCAAATGCAGAGCCTTTTAAAGAAGACTTGTTTAACCCTGCCTCGTCTAGCACCTATTATTACGTTGTTGCAGTGCGTTCGGTAAGTTTAAGCGTAAGTTCATCAAGATTTGGTATTGGTCAATTTAACAGAGGTAATTACGGGGGTGCTAATCTTCGTCATCAATTAAAAGAATTGGAAAAAGACCAATTGATTATTGTTGGAGACTTTGGAAATATTGGCGATGTAAAGCTTTACGAAAGAAATATAAAATCGCAATTAGGAGTAATTATGAAGGTTCCTGTTACAACTTATACTACCTTTGCAATAAGCAAAGAAAACTTAGAAAAAATAACTGATCGCGAAACCTTAGATAGGTATATAAGATATATTAACAGTAATGAATTATAGAAAAAACAATTCACTATCACCTGAGTTAATTAAAAAATACAATTGGCGCATTTGGAAACTCTTAATTGCGGGCATTATTGCTTTTGCCATTTTTATTGTGATGATAGGCTTTGGCGTTTTTGGCGAAATTCCTTCATTTCGAGCCATTGAGCATCCGAAAAGCAACGAAGCCACAGAAGTGCTCTCCGAAGATGGAAGAGTTTTGGGAACTTACTTCGTTAAAAACAGATCAAACGTAACGTATAGCGAAATTTCTCCCAATGTAATTAATGCCTTGGTAGCTACCGAGGATATCCGCTTTCGCTCACATTCTGGTATAGATTTCCGACGCACATTTACCATTTTCCTTTACGCCATAGTGGGCAAAAAGCAAGGCGGTAGTACCATCACCCAACAACTTGCACTTAACCTTTTTTCTGAAGAAGGGAGAGCAAAGAGCTTCGGTAAACGTATCATTCAAAAATTTCAGGAATGGGTAATTGCCATTAAATTAGAGCGTAATTATACCAAGGAAGAAATCATTACCATGTATTTAAACACAGTTGATTTTGGTAACCAAGCCTACGGAATTAAATCGGCAGCTAGGGTATATTTTAACACCACTCCCGATAAATTAACCGTGCCGCAAGCTGCCGTACTTATTGGTTTGCAAAAAGGTATTACCCGTTACTCTCCAACTAAAAATCCAGAGCGTTCTTTAAACCGTCGTAATACTGTAATGGCGTTAATGGTTAAAGAGGGTTATATTACCGAAGATGAATTTGCAGGGGAGAAAGAGAAACCGCTAAACTTGAAATTTAACGCAGCAACCACCAACGACGGCATCGCACCATACTTTAGAGCAGTATTAAAATCCGAAGTGAAGAAAATTTTAGAGGAACGTTCAATTAACAAAGCTGATGGTACGCCTTACGATTTAGATAAAGACGGTTTGAAAATCTACACCACGATTAATTACGATATGCAGGTGTATGCCGAAGAGGCGCAGAAAGAATACATGAAAACGCTGCAAACGCAGTTTACCAATACCTGGAAAGGCCGAAACCCTTTTAAAGGGCTAGAGAATTTAATCGATCAAGGGGTAAAAAGATCTGACAGATATAAGGCTTTGAAATTGGAAGGTAAATCTGACGATGAAATCAAGACAGATTTTAACACACCAACGCAGTTGAGCATTTTTACTTGGAAAGGCAACATCGACACTTTAATGAAGCCTATCGATTCGGTTAAATATTACAAATTACTTTTACGCAATGCGATGATGGCCATGGATCCTAGAAGTGGTAACATTAAAGCGTGGGTAGGCGGTATTAATTACGAACATTTTAAGTACGACCAAGTAAAAATGGGCAAACGCCAGGTGGGCTCAACAGCTAAACCGTTTACTTATGCAGTAGCGATAGAAAATGGATATTCCCCTTGCTACACCGTAGAAAATGTTCCGGTAACCATTTCAAACCCGGGTAGCCCCGACTGGACGCCACGTAACTCGGGCACTCCATTACCAGGTGCTATTACCTTGCAAAAAGCATTGGCTTATTCGCAAAACTATATTGCCGCCTTTTTGATGAAACAAGTTGGACCAACGGCTGTAATGAACGAGATTAAGAAGATGGGAATTACCAGTGATGTACCTGCAGTACCCTCTATCGCTTTAGGTACTTTTGATGCTTCAGTGTACGATATGGTAGGAGCTTACAGTGTATTTGCTAACAAAGGCGCTTGGACACAGCCAAACTTTATCATAAAAATTGAAGATAAAAATGGGGTTGTATTGTACGAAAGCAAACCGATTATAAAAGTGGCCATGAACGAAGAAGTAGCCTACGTAATGACCCGCATGTTACGCGGTGTAGTTACTGGTGGTACAGCTTCAAGATTGAGCTACAAGTACAAAGTAAACGGCCCTATTGGTGGCAAAACGGGTACCACCCAAAACAACTCCGACGGATGGTTTATGGCCATTACCCCTGATTTAGTAGCAGGCGTGTGGACCGGTTGCGAGGATAGGGCATTTCGCTTTACCAGTACCAGTTATGGCGAGGGTGCTAACTCGGCATTGCCTATTTACGCAGGTTTTATGCGAAGAGTGTACGCCGACCCTAAATTAAAAATGAGCAAAGCTGATTTTGAACCACCTGCTGGTGGCGTAAACATTATTTACGATTGTAACCAATATCAGCAAGAAGAAACGGGTACCACAACAGAGTTGGATAAAAAGCTAGGATTTTAAACACTGGCCTTACCCATAAAATAATTAAAGGTGAATAGAATGCGAGTTAGTACTTCGCATTCTATTCACCTTTTTTATGACTTCAACTTTAGGTTATAAAAACTATTTGTTGAGTTCTGCCTTCGTAATCCTTCCCGGAAAACGTTGAGATAAATCTTCGTAAATAGGTTTAGCACTAGGTTCGTTCATTTTGTTGGCTTGCTTTACATTGTTGTAAAAACTTAACGAATTAACATAAGCTTCGCTACCAGCAAGCATTGCCGTATCGGCTATGGTACTTGTAATTTGGTTACTTAAAGCCAGCAAATTAGTTAATTGCCCAAATGCTTTAATGTCTTTGTCCCCTTCGGCTTTGTCTAAATAACTCGGCACAAACTTACTTTGACTGTTCGCATATTCTGCCGTTTTGTTCACAAAGGCCAACGTTTTATCGCCTAGTTTAGGGAGGCCCATACGTTGGGCAGGCGTTAGCGCTATAACATATTTACTT
>JAZQRH010000016.1:0-12188 GCA_045629525.1 Pedobacter sp. | reverse complement strand
TACTCCCCATACCCTGACCCGAAACCGTAATATCCATATTTTCCACCGGTTTTCACATCATTTAAGACTAGACATACATCTGAAAATTTATTATTTGAAACAATATCCTTCAGATAATCCATTTGCTGCTTTTCTGTTATCCTTTGCCTAACTACATAAAGGACGATGTCGCTATGTTCTCCTAATATAAAAGCGTCACTTACCAAGGCAACGGGCGCTGAATCTATTACAATGTAATCGTATTCTAACTTTAAAGCATTAAACAATCGACCAATATTAGGATTCAGCATCAGATCACCAGCATTTCCTACAATTTCTCCGGCTCTATAGATGTGAAGAGACGAGATTTCCTTGGAAACAGTATGTATATCTGAAAGCTTATTCGTATCTCCCATGATGTAATCCAAAATTCCTTTTGATCTCTTTTCATCTGTAGTTTGAGCAGGTTTTCTCAAATCAAATTCTAGATAAGCTACCTTTTTGCCAGGCATGGCCAATATTGCAGCAAGGTTTAAACTGATGAAAGACTTTCCTTCGCCGCTCACAGAAGATGTTATTAATATTACCTGCTTTTCCTTTTTCTTAATCAACAGCGCCAAATTAGTACGGATAATTCGAAATTGCTCACCATAAATGCTACGGTCCAACACCACTAAATCTTCCTCCTTGCTCTTTTTCGGTATATGATAGACATCTCCAAGAATAGGCAGGTCCACTTTATTGATGATATCCTCCCTGGTTAAAATCTTATCATTTACTTTATCTTTTAGGAAGATGATTCCTATTGGAATTAACAAACCTAAAATAACAGAGTATATCTCTATATTGCCAGCTTTCGGCTCGACTGGTCCATACCCTTTGGCGGGTTCAACCTGCTTATAATTAGATATTGTGGCGGAAGTGCTGGAGATAGCAGACTCCTCTCTTTTCTGCAACAAGTACAAATAAAGACCTTCTGTTATGCTCTGCTTGCGTTTTATCTCTTGCATTACTCTTTCCTTTCTTGGCAAAGAGGACAAAAACTGTTGGTATTGATTATTTTGTTGTTGAAAGCTACTTTCCTGAAGCTTTAGATTCCTAGATATATTTTGAAGCGATTCTAAAATATTTCCCCTTACATTATTAATCTGATTATTCAAATCCTGCATAACCGTACTATTTACGGCAACCATAGGAGCTTCCCGCTGTTTAGTAAGCTGGAGTTCATTATACTTACTAATAAGTGAGCCGAGAGTAGCATCTTCGAGTCCCATGGTTGATGGAACAAGCTTATCTTGACTGGCGGGGTTATTAAAATAACCTCTTATCATTTGAACCACCCCCTGTTTAACGCTGATATCCTTTAAATTCATGGAAACGTCATTGGCGTTACCGAAGGACTGAGAAGATTGAGCATTTAGATCTATGATTTGATTACGTCCCTGGTAACTTTCTAAATTTCCTTCTACCCCGCTTAGTTCACCCGAGATTAGACTTAACCTATCGTCGATGAACCGTAACGTGTTTCGTGTAATGATAGTGCGGTCTTCAATGTCCGCGAAATTGTACTCTCTCACGATCGCATTTAGGATGTCCTTTCCTCTCTCAAGGTTCTCTATAACTATCTCTAAATTGATTATGCTTGAATTTTTATTTAAAAGACCTACGGTGAATTTTCTGGATATTTCTGCAGCGGCCATCCTTACGGGCTTCCAGCTCACAACGTACTTTTGCTGATTATTGGTCCAATTAGCCTTTTTTGCCAATATAAAAGCCTTTCCTGATATTTTAAAAGGCTGATTCCATTTGAAAGAAAACTTCTTCTCCTCGTCTTCTCCGTAAATAATGGTACCGCCAACATTGTTTAGGTCATCCAACGTCATGATAACTGCACCGCTACTATCGGTTATCGCTTGAGGTATTAGCCTGAACGGGGCATCGAGATAAATATCTTTTTTTTGTACCTTGCCTATAAGAAAATAAGATATATTAAATTCATTTTTAACAACTACCCTCTCCATCAGACTTCCTGACTGAAGCAACACCAATTCGTTGTCAAAATCAAATCCCGGGTTCAGTTGGCCACTTAATGCACTTTCCACAAGATCCCCTTCCTTTGGCGTACCTCCCTTGACTAACATCAAGGTATTAGCGTAGTATTTAGGGACAGCAAAACGCAGGTACAAGAATGCAGAGCCGATACAAACAATCAAGCTTACTACAAAAATTGGCCAGTTTGCTAAACCTTTCTTTAGCAAATCTTTTACTGAAAATTCCTTCGATTGTTTTCCGGAAAAAAGTTCTATTTCTTCAGACATATTAAATTATGACCTTATAAGTGATACGACTAAAGAGATTAAGCCTACTGCTATTGATATATAACCAAAAATATTTCTTTGGGTATATTGTCTATTAGGATCGAGGTTAATTTGCTTAAGCTTTAAATTATTTGGTTGAACGTAAACAATATCGTTGGGCTGCATTAAGTACGCGGGCGATTGAAAAACGCCGCCGCTTCTAAGATCAAGACTGTAATAGCTCCGTTTTCCATTCTCTTCCCGGATCACTACTACATCTTCCTTTTTCCCGAAATCAGTCATATCGCCTGAAGCACTAATCACGTCGAAAATGGAAACTTTATCACTTTGAAAAGTCCTAGTTCCCGGAGACCTAACTTCACCTAGAACATTTACATTAAATACTAGGAAACGTACAAGCACTAAAGGATCTTTGACATAAGATGAAAGCCTTTCGGTCAGGAGAGTTTGCAACTGAGTCTTCGTTAGTCCCGCAACCTTGATATAACCCAAAACAGGGAGGTCAATAGAGCCAGCACTGCTTACTTGATAACCACCTACCCCGCTGCTAGCATCTACAGGTAAATTAAAAAGAGCCGCTTGTTCCTGATTACGGCTTTTACTACTAACCTGAATGCCAATAACATCATTAACTTTTATTATATTTTCCTTCAATTGAATAGCTGATAAGCTATCCAATCCTCTCTGAAGGTAAACAAAATCTCTATTGATGTTCTTAGAAGACGAACAAGCAAAAGAGAGACACATTAAAAAAAACAACACATGGTTGCGTATCACAATTTTATTCAGCATATATTATATCAATAATAGTAGTGAGAAATACTATAATAGTAGTAGACAATAGTAGCCCTCCAACTTTATATAAGTCAGCTGGAATGGCTTCGCCTCCCTAAGTCACATTCAACATAGGATTTGATAAACAATAAGATACTTATTGTATAATAGCATAAAACGTTATTTCATATGGAAACAAATGTGGCAGAAATATACCAGACAGCGTTGTTTTAGAAGGCATCCTTACGCAATACATTATAAGGTTAGAGGTTTACAAAAATATTGGTTAGATCAAACATAAAACAAAAAAGTCATTGAAAAACCAAATTTCCTTCAAAAAACCAGAGTTTTCTTCTATAAGATCAAATTTGGTAGCTCTCTATTTTCACAGAGTAGTAGACTAATTTGGAGAAAGAGAAGTTGCACTGTACTTTATCTTTTTTAGCATTGTTTTTCTCTATATTAGGCTCGATTCCGTTTCTGTTTGATAAGAATAGTGATGCTGAGGGCAAAAAGAGCCGAATGATTAAAGAAAGCTAGCCGATTGCCACAAACAAAAAACCCTTCTTTTTGAGGAGGGCTTTTATTTGTGGCAAAGAATTTGTTAATGAGCAGTCTATAACGAACAAAGCCTCTACAAAAACATTTTTCTTAAACACAATATTCTCATTAAAGAGAACGTTTAGCTATTATAGTCAACAGTTAAAAGAGAAAAAAAATGTCAAAATTTCTGCTTGCCCTAATAACCATACCTTTTTTATTGATAAGCCTTGTATTTATCTCGATTGTGATGTGTCTTTATAATATTTACGGGAAAATGCATAACAATGAAGAAGAACAGCCTTTAATCAAGGACGATTTTTCTGCTTGCATATCATTTCAATAGACAAAGTCAATCTATCCAATGCTTTCAATTCTTTGGGAGATTACTTTTCGTATTGGCCGTTTTATAGTTCGGCTTTCATAACCAAATACTTCAGTAAAGAACGTCCTCAGGATCTTATCACTTGAAAGATTCTGTTCTGCGTAGGCTCGGGCGTTTTGTGATTTTTCGCAGTAATTATTTTCCAAAATGCTTGAGATTGCACCAACTAATTCGTCTTGATTTTCCGGCTCAATTAAAAGACCCATATTTGAGGCGCTCATTATATTGTGTAAGCTTGTTCCTTCATTTGCTGTTACTATCGCCACGCCTCCAACAGAAAGTATTCCGCTAAGCTTTGACGGTAAAACTAAATCGCTCGCTCCAGCTTTTTGTAATACCAAGTGTAGGTCGGCCATATTCAAAAACATATTAAATGTGGCGAGCGGTTGCAATGGTAAAAACACAACGTTTTTCAAATTCATCTCTTCTTTCAACTTCACCAACTGCTCCTTATAAGGACCAGAACCACATATAGCAAATTTTATATCCCTAAGGCTTTCAAGTGTTTTAGCAGCATGGAGAATCGCTTCTAAGCCTTGTTTATGCCCAATTGCACCAGCATACAGAACAACCTTATCGGTTGGATTGAAGCCGAAGTTATATTTTAATTCTGCTTTATTTGAAATAGGATGAAATGCCTCAATATCTGCCCAATTGGGAAACAGCAACACCTCTCTATTGCATTTCCCTTTAACCTTCTTTATCATCCCAGGAGAAATAGTACTCACTGCATCGGCATTTTTTATTATAAACTTCTCTAATAGGAAGAATAAATTAATTACCATGTTGGATTTGATCATTGCGAGATCTTTGGCGGCATCTACCTGCAAGTCCTGTATATGGTATACAAACTTTCCCCCCCTTATCCTTTTATAAAAAATACCTAACAAGCCAATCGCAAAAGGAGGAGCTACTGTAATTACATTATCGAATTTCTTCTTAAAAAGAAGAAGTAAAACTATAAGGTAGGCAGTAAAAAAGAACGAAAATTCCGATATGGATCTGGTAAGGCCTGACGGGCTCTTAGGTACGTAGTGAGGACAACGTATTACGTTTATTGCAGCATTTTCGCCAACTTCTATTTTCTCCCATGTGTACCAGAAACGCTTTTTTTCGTAGGGAGGCTGAACCTTCCATTGAGGATAATATGGATAAGTTGTTACGACAGTACAATCATGCCCTTCTCCAGCCAACCACTTCATCATTTCTCCGCTATACTTTCCTATGCCCGTAGGTTCTGGAAAGTAATTACCTCCGATTAGTAGTATTCGTTTTTTCACCCAGTCAATTTTTAAACATTATAAATTATACAACTGGTTTTTTATAGAAGGATATTGGTTAAAACTAGCTAGCGTGATACCTGGATAACAAAAAAAATTATACTAACCGCTTTGTTTCCCTTTTCAACCTAGTGTTTTAAGGAGTGTGCTATAATGAAGACTTATTTACCGAGGAAATAGTTGTTTTTGAAGGTAAAAAAATTATTCTCGTTTCGCGTCACTATGTTTAAAACAAACACCCAAAATACAATATTTTGATCTAAAAACAAATATCCGAAACAACATTTGAAAAAGACAGTAAAACGAGTGCAACAGTGTAATTTAACAACTACAACTGCTATTTAAACGTTTAATTAATAAAAGCTTATAACTGGTTCATTTGGAATTTAGCATATGAAGAGACGGCGGGGAATATGGTTTGTTAAAAGGCAAATTATTGACCTTGCAGGTAAAGTTTCTTCGCGTCGTTCGCAACCGTTTGATTGTGCAAGACCTGGCATTGGCATTTTGGCCACAAGCGACCTCTACTCAATTCGATTCTGTTGTATCATCACTTGCATACCTAAAATTCGCCGGAATTTCCTCTTCAGGTATAAAATGAACTGTTTGCAAGAGCACACGCAGCAATGTCTACTAGTTGAACTTCGGCTACACTGCCGCCCTTAAGGCACAGGCGGTGAGTTAAAAACTAAGTATCTTTACCCCATAAATGTACTTATTTGACGTTGCGGCTTTACTACATTTTTAATACCAAGCTATTTTTTAAAATGACAGAGAGCAAGCGAAGATTTGAGAATGTTTAATAAAATTGCAAGCACAAATGGCTCAACAAAATCAATTTGTAAAAGAAGAAAAAAAATTTTTACAAGGGGCACGCACCAGGTTGGCGAATTTAAAATATACGTTGGGCGTAGTGGTACAGTTTGTAAAAGGCTTTCGTAGCCTGCACTTTTTAGGCCCCACAGTTACAGTTTTTGGGTCGGCTCGCTTCAACGAAAACCACCAGTACTATAAACTTGCACGCGAAGTAGCTGCACGATTGGCTGTAAAAGGTTTTACTATTATGACTGGCGGCGGCCCTGGCATTATGGAAGCGGCAAACCGCGGTGCAAAAGAAGCCGGTGGACTTTCGGTGGGATGCAATATTGTATTACCCCACGAACAAAAAGAAAACCCTTACCTCGATCGTTTTGTGAGCATCGAATATTTCTTTGTTCGCAAAGAATTGTTGCGCAAATACTCATTCGCTTTTGTAGTGTTGCCAGGAGGCTTTGGTACCCTGGATGAGTTTTTTGAAACAGTGACGCTAATACAAACCAAAAAAATAGAAAAATTTCCCGTTGTAATTATGGGAACGGATTATCATAAGGATATTAAAGAGCATATCCAAACCATGCAACTTACGAAAACCATTAGTGACGAAGACCTTGATCTTATCCTTTTTTCAGACGATGTTGACGAAGTAATCGACCACATTACCAAATATGCCGAGGAACATTCCGGACACAAATTAAAACCTGCGCCAAAAACAGCCTGGTTGCTGGGCGAGAAAAAAATTGCAAAGGAGTAGCAAAGATTTATAGGAGTAAAAAAATCCTTACAATACCGAGGTGGTGGTTGTAAGCGCCCAGCTACCCTCCTGTATTTCGGCCTCTAGCTCGCCGGCATTCCAACCGCAGTAACCCACAAAAATTTTCACGTCGGCAGGCGAAAGAGTATCCTGGGTTATGCCACCGATAACCTGCCTAAAATTGCCTCCAAAATACAACCGGTTGTCTAAACGCTGGCCATCTTCTACAAGGTCGGGCCGACAATGAACAAAGTAAAGATGTTCCTGGTCCACCGGACCGCCTTCGTATAATGGAAAAGAAATATTTTTAAATTCCTGCAGGTCATTTAACCTTCGCGAAAATGGTTTATTAAAAATAAAGCCGACAGCACCATCGTGGTTGTATTCAGTAATAATTACCGAAGCATTTTCGAAAATCGTGCCTTTTAATTCATCTGTACTTGTTATAATTGTCCCGACTCGCAATTGCATATTTATTAGTTTTTACAAAAGTATCAATTGGAATGGAGTTAGAGCTGTGTATAATATGCAGGAGGCTACCCAACGCGAGTTCGAAACGTGATTGAACTATACTAGCATCAGGAAAATTTGCGCTACAACCCTAAAATACGACTAAACTTGCCTTTTGAATCGAAGGGTTGTTCCAGCCAGTCGCGGGGGTACATTTAACGTAAGCCACAACCGATCATCGAAAATCAAAAGCAGCAGCTCCATCGGCCCCTTTAGCAACAGTAGGAGAAGTAATTTGTACCCGTATTAAAATTTTGTTTTGTGTTGTGAGGGCGCTCCCGAAGCAACGCCCCTCCTCAACCCTCTCCTATCAAACAAAAAAACCTATTCAATATTGGGATAGATAGAAAAATTTGTTTCGTATAGCTTGTCACGTTGGGGGATACGTTATTAAAAATGAATATAAAAAAGACGTTATGGGTTCAAAGGCAAGCATCAAATTGCTATCACAATTGGTTAAAACTCGCCAAAAACAAAGAAGAAAGAAATACGTGATTTTGTTCTTGTCCCTGCATTATCTTGCGCCCGCATTCGGCAACGATAGACAATTATAGTTGAGCCAGTGGCAGTTATGCAGCAACAAGGGCGTTATTGTTAATGCCCGACAAGTGGAAAAAGGACGAAGCAACTAGACAATTAACCGGTTTCATGTATATTTTTTTAATTCTTTAATTTTTACAAATTTGAAAGCTATTCAACTTTTTCTCCTGATTTCCTTTCTAACTGCGTTTTCATTTATAGCGAAGGCTAAGGATTATCAGGTAACCGAGTTTGGTGCGAAAGGTGATGGAATTACCTTAAACACCGCTATTATTCAAAAAGCCATCGATTACATTAATGCCAATGGAGGTGGAAGGCTAATTTTTAGCAACGGCAAGTTCATGACGGGTAGCATATACTTAAAGTCGGATGTAACATTGCATATAGAAGAAAATGCAACTATTTTAGGTTCTACCAACACCTTCGACTACGTTAAGGATAAGTATATTGGATGGATGTCGATGATTTTTGCGATCAAACAAAATAACATCGGTATTACCGGGAAGGGAACCATCGACGGTAGGGGATTTTTAAACGCCAATACCATGGTAAGCTATATACACAAGGGTTTGTTTGAGGATGTTTTAAAATACGACCGCCCTAACGAAACCAACCGTCCTCAGAATATATATTTCAGAGAATGTACAAATATTGCCATTAAAAACATTACACTTAGAGACCCAGCCAGCTGGAACCAAACGTACGACCAATGTAAAAACCTTTACGTAGATAGTATTAACGTTGATTCGAAAGCGTATTGGAACAACGACGGTATTGATATTGTAGACTGCGACAGTGTTGTTATAAAAAATTCGTATTTCGATGCTGCCGATGATATTATATGTTTCAAATCGCACGATGCCACAAAAATTTGTCAAAACGTTGTGGTTGATAATTGCAAGGGCAGATCAAGCGCCAATGGGTTAAAATTTGGAACCGTGTCAAGAGGCGGTTTTAAAAATTTTAAAATAACGAATCTTACCATTTTCGATACGTACCGGTCTGCGATAACTTTTGCAGCCGTTGATGGAGGCTTTGTAGAAAATATTTTAGTAGACGGCGTAAAATCAATAAATACGGGGAATGTAATATTCCTGAGAATTGGAGACAGATGGTCGAAAGGGAAAAAGCCTTATATGAAAAACATTGAAATAAAAAATGTTTATGCAGAAGTGCCATTGGAAAAACCTGACAAAGGCTATATGTATGAGGGACCGATAGAAGATTTGCCTCGCAATATTTCACCAGCCAGTATTGTGGGTTTACCCGGCTTGGAAATAGAAAATGTTAAGCTTACAAATGTTCATATTGTTTACCCTGGTGGCAGTAACCCATACTACGCCTACAAAGGCTTGTCCGATTCGGCGCTCGACAGCATACCTGAAATGGAAGCAGCTTATCCTGAGTTTTCACAATTTAAAGAGCTTCCCTCATGGGGCTTTTATGTTCGCCATGCGAAAGATATAACTTTTGAAAATTTTACCCTCACGGCCAATAAAAAGGATTACAGACCGGCAATCGTTTTAGATAAAGCCGCTAATATAACCTTCAAAAATCTTAAGGTGAACGAGCCTGAAAAGAAAAAACAAGTATTCTCGCATAAAGTAAGCGGTTTAAAAATGGTGAAATAAATTTCGTTTTCCCTTAATGATCATTAATATATTATCTAAAAATTAGACGCCAAAATGAAGGTTATTAAAACATTTCTTATCCTATCTATTCTATTCATAAGTGTACATAGCAAAGCTCAAACCTACCTTGTAAAAGATAGCAACACCAATACAACTGTAACCGATTACAAAGCCTCGAGGTTTGGAATCAAATCGGATGGTAGAACGCTTAACACCAACTCAATTCAAAAAGCAATCGATTTTATAAATCAGAAAGGTGGCGGAAGACTGGTATTTTATGTAGGCCGTTATCTTACTGGAAGCATTCAACTAAAATCGAACGTTATCATTCATTTAGAAGAAGGTGCTGTGCTGGTATCGCCCGAGTCTATATACGACTACAATCATACAGCAAAAACACCAGCTTTGGTGTCGGGAATCAATGTTGCCAATAGCGGCATTACAGGTAAGGGTGTTATAGAAGGCAACGGTGCAACATTAATCAAAAACATTGCGGAGCAAAGTACCAAGGGCTTCATCAATCAGCAAACCAATGCTCCTACACTTGTTATTTTCGACAGCTGCAAAAACCTCCGCTTGTCTGTTCAAAATTATATCGACGTTGCTGGAAATGCCATCCAGATTCAAAACTCATCAAACATTACCATCGATAGTGCGGCCATAAAATGCATCGCTACCTCAACAGGTAAAGGTGTTGGCATAACCTTATCAAATTGTAAAAAAATCCTGGTTTCAAACTGCTTCCTCGATATGGAAGCACCTTATATCAATCTTGGGGAAAAAGTGGAAAACCTCCAATTGGTGAATGTTGTAACTGTAGACGGAAAACTTTTAAAGGTTGAAAATAATAAGATCGCTTATTCAACCACCAAGCTTCGATAAGCTTACTCATTGTGGTTCATAAAAAAGAGACGGGTCTGAAGTTTTCAGACCCGTCTCTTTTTATCCCGTACCTATAAGATGAAACGTATCTACACTTGGCTGTCTCTGCTTTTTTTTCTTGCCCCAGCAACAAAAGTAACGCCATGAGTGCTGTTTTATAAAACAATTTCTACTTTCCACGGTTATACTAATATGGCATCTCGTCGATGATGTGACACTTTCTGCTGCGCTTGGTGTTGTTGGTGATGTTACTGGCTGGTTTGAAGTAGAATAAAGGTTGAAACTGTAAATAGTAATTTATGATTTTAGAAGAAAAATTTACGCTATTGAACGGTGTTAAAATTCCAAAACTTGGTCTTGGAACTTGGTTTATTAATGATAAGGAGGTTGTGCGAGTTGTGAAGGAAGCTGCAGCAATTGGATACCGTCATATTGATACGGCCCAGGCATACGGAAACGAAAGCGGAGTTGGAGAAGGAGTTAGAGCATGTGGCGTGAAGAGGGAAGAACTGTTCGTAACCACCAAACTTGCCGCCGAAGTAAAAACATACAAAGAAGCGATTGCATCAATTGATGGTTCGTTTAAAAAGTTAGGGCTTAATTATATTGATTTAATGATCATTCATAGTCCGAAGCCCTGGGCCAGGTTTCTTGAAGAAGAGCCTTATTTTGAAGGAAATAGGGAAGCATGGCGAGCCTTGGAAGAAGCCTATAAGGCTGGGAAACTTCGTTCCATTGGCGTATCAAATTTTGAAGAAAAAGACCTTGATAACATCCTTAGTTCATGTTCGATAAAACCAATGGTAAACCAGGTATTGGCTCATATAAGCAATACCCCAAAAGAATTGATTGAATATTGCCATAGTAAAGACATTCTTGTAGAAGCTTATTCGCCGTTTGGACACGGAGAACTTTTTAAAAATGATGAAATAAAAAGAATGGCAGATAGATACAATGTTTCTGTATCGCAGCTCGCTATTCGTTACTGCATTCAGCTCCACTTATTGCCTTTGCCTAAGACAGCTAACTTACAGCACATGAAAACGAATACAGAAGTGGATTTTGTGATTTCTGAGGATGACATGACATTCTTAAAAAATATGCAACCCATCAAGGACTATGGCGAGCACAGCAAGTTTCCTGTTTATCGAAAGAAATTAATATAAACGCTCTAATTATAAAAACACTGTACTGCTATATCATCTAGTCAGAAACCTAACTAGCCCCTCCGTTTACTCCAACTCCATCGCCTTACTTATCGGCGGCAAGTCTTGCAACCGGGCAATCATAAAAATCGCTCTCAAGCAAAATAAAGCTTTTCAGACGCAACAAATCTTAATAGCACCACAAAGCCCACTTAAAAACCGTCTCTACACTCGAGGCAAAAGCTACAATTTGTATAACAATCGATTAATCCATTTTCACTGTTTGCATAATGAAAAAAAGCCTATACAAACAGTGAAAATAAATAAGGGTGCAGAGATCTAATGCAGCAAAAGAAACTATTCTTCTTATTTTTCAATTTTCTTGTCTTTCATTTCCTATCATACCCCTTTTTGGCGGCATAACCAACACCTGCCACTACCCGCATTGTTAATCCGCCATCCAACGGTACACGCTGATTGGGATCCGGCCCTGGTCTCCGGGACCAGCGTTGGCAATGGAGGAAACACAAATGAAGCCCAGAACAAAAATGAACGATTTAAGAGCGGATTTTTGCTTGCATAATTTCTAAAAATCTATTGTTTTACTTGACGTTATTAATTGCTCAGAACCGGT
>JAZQRH010000015.1:0-2811 GCA_045629525.1 Pedobacter sp. | reverse complement strand
CTTCTTTCCACCAAAGTTCAGCTTGCTTGACATAATAGGCATGCGATTTATTCTCTTTTGCAAAAGAAATTTGTCGCTCGGGTTTTTCAGCTTGTGGCGTAGGAAGGGATTGTGCAAACGATGATATCGGAAGAACGCTGAATAAAAATAATACTGAGAATGTCAGTAGATAGTTTAGGATTGTAATAAAGTTAATTCGAGTAATAGTAGATGCAATTCTTATTGGTTTGCTCATCAGGTTTCCATTTTAATTTACAATTGATCTATTGTACCTTAAAAATAGAAAATACTATGATGATTAACCTAATGAAATTAATAGAACATAAGAATGCTATGGATGATTGTTTTCAGAAATATCCCCTGCTACATTTTATTCTGTACAGGGGATATTTGTCTATTTAGAATTGATGCCCAATCCTGGGTAAACTTTTTGTAGCTGTGCAATGGTTTCGTCGCGGAAACGTTCAATTTGCGCCTGACTAGGCTGTACCAGTTTAGGATTGTTTTTTGATATAAAGTCTAGACCTCTTTCTAAAGTCCCTACCCTTAATTCTAGTTCTATAATTGCTTGTAATACATTAATTTCACCTGCGTGCATATGTTTTTGTTATTTGATGTCTGCTTGCAATATTAAAAATTATATTCTTAAATCGTGCTAACATTCTTTTCTTCACGTTGAGATTGAATTTATTTATTAAATTGAGGCTGCTCAGGATGAGTTAGCTCAATAGCCGAACGGCATGTACGATGGTCCAGCTCGATTTGATATGCTTAATAAACCTTTATACTAAATCCTCTTTTGGTTCCCAAAGTTCAATGGCATTCCCTTCTGGATCCAGCACATGAACAAATTTACCGAATTCGCTGTCTTCAATCTCATCAATAATAGTTACGTTATCTTTTTTAAGCTGCGCTACCAGTGCAACGATATCGTCAACCCGGTAATTAATCATAAATGGCTTGGCTGAGGGATTGAAATATTTGGTGTCCTGTGGAAAGGTACACCAGGCCGTAGAACCTTTTTTTGTTGGATCATCAGCCTTAATCCATTCAAATGTTGCACCGTAATCACTGGTCTCGAAGCCAAGGTTTTTGGAGTACCATTCGTTCATTCCTTTTGGATTATCGCATTTAAAAAATACGCCACCAAGGCCTGTTACTTTTTTCATAATTTAAGGTTTATAAGGTTAGAAATTGATACCAACAATGAATTGTTCTGATCGTAAGTCAAACTATCGTCCTGAAGGTCAGGTTTACTCTTGGTGCTGTAATTAACTTTGTAGGTGGCAAACGATGCAGCCAGTGGGTTTGCGTGGTGCCCTTCATCACCAACAGGCTTCCGTGAGCCAGCCTTAATTCCACTTTTTCCTTAGTCAGCTTATGTTTAAATGCAAACTTCCTTTCTGCGCCAAAACTTAAAGACCCGATGGCACCGTCTTTTTTGAGGTCCGTTTCACCATCGCTGTGCCATGCCATACCTTCATCACCATTATGGTATAGATTTAATAGACACGAATTAAAGGTCTCCCCAGTTTCTTTTTCTACTACAGCCTTCACTTCCAGAAGTTCTTTAGTCCATGGTAAAGCAAGTTTAGTCGTGTTGGAGTAAGTATATTCAAAGGGTTTTTCACCATACCAGGCCACTTTTCGTTTGGTTATAATTCTCTTTCCGAAAATGATAGCCTCATCATTTTTCCAGTCGATATGCTGCAGAAACTTCTCCAAATAATAATTGGCTTCCGCTGCAGAAAACAACTTGCCATAGTAATTAACCGTTCCGTCTTTTGGTAACCAGTTTTTAGTTTGATCAATTACATCGTCGAATAAATCCATAGCTGAGTAGGGTAGTCTTTTTAAATCACCTAAAAATAGAAATTTCCTGTTTAAATACAGACTTGATCGGTATGGGCATTTTCCCAGCCTATCATAGCCGTTTTTCTGGTGTTGCCCCACATGTAGCCACCAAAATTCCCTGTCGACTGGATAACGCGGTGACAAGGAATAAGAAAGGCAACCGGATTACTGCCAATCGCAGTGCCCACCGCCCTGGAAGCATTGGGGAGACCCATTTGCGCCGCAATGTTGCCATAAGTGGAGAGCTTTCCCATCGGGATTTTTAATAAAGTCTCCCAAACTTTAAGTTGAAAGTCAGTGCCCTTCAGGTGTAATTTTACTTCAGGTAATTTGGTCCAGTCCGTTTGGAAAATGACCATTGCATTTTGTTGAAAGGCATCCGACTTCAATTGAAATTCTGCATTTGGATACTTCAACTTTAAGGTTGCTAATGCTAAAGTTTCTTCCTGTTGAAAAGCGATATAGCAAACACCTTTATCTGTAGATGCCACAATCAGGTTCCCAAAAGGGCTTTGTGCAAAACTATAACGGATACACAGGTTTTTACCGCCGTGTTTGTATTCAGCAGGGGTCATGCCTTCAATGTTGATGAAAAGATCGTGCAACCTGCCGGTACTGGAAAGACCAGTTTTAAAGGCTGTGTCAAAAAGAGTAGCTTGCTGGTCTTTGAGGAGCATCTTTGCATGGTTTACACTAATGTATTGCAGAAATTTCTTCGGCGTGGTGCCAGCCCATTCGCTAAACAAACGTTGGAAATGGAAGGGGCTTAAGTTTACTTTCGAGGCCACTTCATCAAGTTGGGGTTGGTTCTTGAAATTTTCCTTAATGAATTCGATTGCTTCGGCAATGCGGTTGTAATTCAGTTGTTGCTGCTCATTCATCGCTTTAGAATTTATCATCAAATTTCGGCATTACAAAGCTGTAATAAAATCCGAAACTTGCTCAATTTAAAGGGGC
>JAZQRH010000014.1:0-97722 GCA_045629525.1 Pedobacter sp. | reverse complement strand
TTGTAATCCCTCTTCCTCCGAAGCGGAGTGCAAAGGTAGTAATAAAATCTACCCCTGCAAACCCTATTCAACCTTTTTTAAGACTAAACAGCGCAAAACGCTGATAAAGAAGAGGAAAAAGTTGTACGAACCTGTGCCCGCTCTTAGAAACAACCAAGTTTGCCAGAAATCTGGGGATTGGCAAAGGCTAAATTGCCCTTAATTATAGTATATAAGGGAATGCAATAAACCCGATGGGAATGAAAAGCCCGCAGCGAGGTACGAGCGAGGACTTGAAATGGACAGCGGGACCACCTTTAATAGATGATCCCGCTGTTGATTTGCTGATATAAAACACCTTGAACATGAAAAAGGCCCCTAAATGGTAGGAGCCCTATATATTCTATATTCTATTAGTACTGACCGGTGCTAAGTAATACGAGTGTACAAGCTTCCGTATACTCTATACCATTTTGCTCAAGCACATTTTCTAGCTCCGTATTTTCTGTACCCGGATTAAACACCACACGCTTAGGATGCGTAGCAACTATGTAATCATAATACTGAGGTTGCGTAGCAGGACCAATATATAAGGTAATAGTATCTATATCTGTATGTATAGTTTGCGGTTTCTCGATTGCCACACCAGCAACTTCGCCTGTTTTTATACCAACGTTAACAATATCATGACCTTTTCTGGCTAACATGTGCGCAGCTTTATAGGCGTATCTTGAGGGATCTGGGCTAGCTCCGATAATGAGTGTTTTCTTCATGGAATTAATAATTTATATAGAAAAACAACTTTCTATACTAATTGTTTACTACTGCATTTGCACAATTAATGCCATCTATTGCGGCTGATACAATTCCTCCGGCATAGCCAGCGCCTTCGGCACAAGGGTACAAGCCTTTTACTTGGGGATGCTGAAAAGTTGCTTTATCTCGAGGAATACGCACTGGCGATGATGTTCTACTTTCTACACCTACCAAAATTGCTTCGTTGGTATAATAGCCTTTCATCTTCCGTCCGAAAATAGGAAGTGCACCCTGGAGGCTTTGAGTTACAAATTCAGGAAGGATGTTGGCTAGCATTGAACTTTTTGTACCTGGCAAATAGGAATTTTTAGGTAAATCGATAGACAGCTTGTTTTCTACGAAGTCAATCATCCGCTGTGCAGGAGCTACTAAATTGCCTCCTCCTAACTCAAATGCTTTTTGTTCGATTTCCGACTGGAAGTTTAACATTCGGAGCGGATCGTAACCTTGCACATCATCTAAAGTGATTTGGACAACCGTGCCAGAATTGGCATACGGATTATTTCTTTTGGACGGTGACCATCCGTTGACAACGATTTCATTTAAGTTGGTAGCGCAGGGTGCTATTATGCCACCTGGGCACATACAAAATGAAAACACTCCCCTTCCTTTTACCTGCTCTACCAAACTGTAATAAGCTGGCGGCAAAAATTCACTTCTTATATCACAATGATATTGAGCGCTATCTATAATTTCTTGAGGATGCTCAATACGCACGCCTAACGCAAAAGGTTTGGCTTCAATTAATATATTCTTGTGGTAGAGCAATTCATATATATCTCTGGCAGAATGTCCAGTAGCCAAAATCACAGAACCAGCATACATTTCGTCTGCTTGATTAACTACAACGCCTTTAACCTTTCCATCTTGGATGATCAGATCCGTCAATTTAGAATCGAACAGTACCTCGCCACCGGCTCCTAAAATCGTTTCTCTGATGGCAGTAATGATGTGAGGTAACTTATTGGTACCAATATGTGGGCGAGCATCAACCATAATATCGGAATGCGCACCATGCTGAACAAAAATTTGTAAAACTTTATTGATGTCACCTCGCTTGTTTGAACGCGTGTATAACTTACCATCTGAATAAGTACCCGCACCGCCCTCGCCGTAGCAATAATTTGATTCTGTGTTGACGAGGCCTTGTTTGTTGATGGCGGCCAGATCGCGACGACGCTGTTTTACATCCTTGCCTCTCTCTATAATAATAGGCTGATAGCCATTTTCTATGCATTGTAGCGCCGCAAACAAACCAGCTGGACCTGCACCGACAATGATAACTTTCTTCTTGTCGGATACATTTTGATAGGTAATTTTAGAATCTTGCTCAATATGTTGCTCCTCAATAAAGGCACGTACTTGCATACGGTATACTACTTTACGAGATCTCGCATCGATAGAACGTTTTAAAACTTGGTAATGGTTGATTTGGCTAGCTTTTAGATTTAAAGCTTTGGCAACTATATCTAAAATTGCAGCATTGTTATCTGCGTTGTGTGGAACAACGGTTATTTCTATATCTTTTTGCATAGTGTCGTCGAGTTTTTATCTCGAATGGTACAAATTTAAACTTTTTATGAATTTTATTCGTTCTAGCGAAAGTATTTAAATGCCATTTTTTGCTGTTTAGTCATTATGTGGTATATTAGATATTGAAATTTATGGCAGTTTGTCAGTTTTTTGTTTGCCACAGTAACAAGGAACAGATATTGATATCTAAATTTCAAATATTTTAACCTTAAAAGAAATAACATGAAAAAAGTTTTAATTGGAATTGTTGCAATTGTTGCGTTTGTAGCATTATTTAGCGGATGCGGATATAACAGTATGGTTTCGCTAGATGAGAATGTGAAAACGAAGTGGAATAACGTAGAAACGCAATACCAACGTAGAGCTGATTTAATTCCGAATTTAGTAAGTACGGTAAAAGGTGCGGCAAATTTTGAACAAGAAACTTTAACTGCAGTAATTGAAGCCCGTAGCAGTGCTAGTAAAATTACAATTGACCCTGATAAATTAACTGAAGAGAATATCCAAAAATACCAAGCGGCGCAAGGTCAAATAACGCAAGCTTTAGGAAAATTGATGGTTTTAACGGAGAATTATCCTCAATTAAAAGCTACAGATCAATTTAGGGATTTATCTGCGCAATTAGAGGGAACCGAGAATAGAATCACCACTGCTCGTAAAGATTACAACGAAGCGGTACAAGCTTATAATATAAAAGTAAGATCGTTCCCTAATAATATTACCGCTGGCATGTTTGGCTTTGGTCAGAAAGCAGGCTTTAAAGCAGACGCTGGTGCTCAAAATGCACCAAAAGTTGAGTTTTAATAAACGGTGTTAATTATTAAGGGTAATATATGACCTACCGATGTAGGCTTATGTTACCCTTTCATTTTTAATTTAAGTATCCATGTCAGTTTTCACGATAGAAGAACAAGAATTAATTGCGCATACCATTTCAGAAGCCGAAGCTCATACTTCTGGTGAAATTAGAATTGCCGTTGAAAAACATTGCAAGGGAGACGCTTTTGAAAGAGCAACTATTTATTTCCACGAATTAGGCATGGACAAAACATCTTTGCATAATGGTGTTTTAATATATCTAGCCACAGAAGATCATAAATTTGCGATTATAGGCGATAAGGGCATAAACAATGTAGTGCCACCAGATTTTTGGGAAACGACCAAAACTGCAATGAGAGCACATTTTATGTCGGGAAATATTAGTGATGGAATTATTGCCGGTATCGCTTTAGCTAGCGAGAAACTCGCTACTTTTTTCCCTCCGCACCACGACGATGTGAATGAACTTCCAAACGATATTATTTTCTTAGACCAAAATCGACCTTCATAAAAATGAAAAGATACTTTCTTTTATTTAGTTTACTTGCCTTATCGTTTGTAACGTTTGCTCAAGATTTCCCCACACAATCCGCCAAACTTGTAAACGATTACACCAATACATTAACGGCAGGTCAGATAGCACAGCTAGAAAATAAACTTGTTGCTTTTGACGATTCGACATCAAATCAAATTGCAGTAGTGATTATGAAGTCTGTTGGCGACTATGACATTAACGAGTATGCGCTCGAACTAGGCAGAAAATGGGGAGTAGGCGGTAAGGAGAAGAACAACGGCGTAATCTTATTAGTGGCTTTAGGCGATAGAAAATTATCAATTCAAACGGGTTATGGTTTAGAAGGCGCATTGCCAGATATCTATACTAAGCGGATTATTGAAAACGATATTAAGCCGTTTTTTAAGAGTGGCGATTATTACAGCGGAATCGAATCGGGTACTAACGCTATTATTTCCTTAGTAAAGGGAGAATATAAAAATGATAAGCCTAAAGCAAGAAAAGGTGGTGGCGCAGGCTCTGGCCTAATCGTTATCATTATCATCGTGGTTATTATCATCATGTTGAAAAGAGGCGGAGGCAGCGGAGGCAGTCAAGTAATTGGCAGCAGAGGAGCTTCTGATGCATTATTCTGGGCGTTATTATTTGGCAGTGGCCGTGGTGGTGGCGGAGGCTTTGGAGGCGGAAGCAGCGGCGGTGGTTTTGGCGGTTTCGGAGGTGGAAGTTTTGGCGGCGGTGGTAGCAGCGGAAGTTGGTAGCACTATATTTAACCTTAATTGAAACATTTTCATGTACAGAAGAGATTTAATGACTGCAGAAATTGAAAGACTAGCGCAAGTTCTCGCCCGCATTATGGGGCTAAAGCTTGAGGGAAATCTTGCTCCGGCTAAGGCGTTGTTTGATGAAACAGTTGAAAATGCCTTCCAACTTTCGGTTAGTGTTTTAGAAAATGAAGATCTTAGCATTTTTGAAAATTGGCTTAAGACATCAGAACTGTCGCCAGCAAAATTAGATTCGTTAAGTGAATTTATGTATTACGAACTGGGCATAAGCGCAGAGCGGAATAGACTTATTGCTCCAAAGCTTAATAAGGTTTACAAAGTTTTAGCTGAAGAGCACAAAATTGTTCACTTAACGAATTTCCACAGACAGGAAATTATACAACAATACTTATAAAAACATAAATGCAGATTGAGAAATGGCAAAAAATTGCCAGTAAATATTTAGTTAAAGAACGATGGGCTACTTTAAGGGTAGACACTTGTAAATTGCCTAATGGTACGGTAAAAGATGATTATTACGTTTTAGAATATCCTAATTGGGTAAATGCGGTAGCATTAACCGAAGATGGAAAAATAATCATGGTTAGCCAATATCGTTTTGGTGGAGACATCATTTCCTTAGAAATACCGGGCGGCGTAATTGATGACGGTGAAAACCCAGAAACAGCCATTAAAAGAGAACTACTCGAAGAAACAGGCTATAGCTTTAACAACTGCGAATTAATAGCTACACTTTATCCTAACCCGGCCACATCTACTAATAAGACATTTACATATTTGTTAACTGGAGGTGTAAAAACACACGAGCAGCATTTAGATGAGCACGAAATTTTAAATGTTGAACTTTATAGTGTAGAAGAGGTAAAACAATTACTTCAAGAAAATAAAATAGATCAAGCTTTACATGTTGCAGCTCTATTTTATGGACTGAGCAAGATATAAATTCAAAATTCTTAGAAACAAAAAGAGCCGAACGTAATGTTCGGCTCTTTTTGCTTTACTTAAGTGTTTATTAACTCATTTTCAGTTTCTTCTGAATATCGTTAACATAAGCTTTAAACTTTTTATCGGTTTCTATTAAATCTTCTACGGTTTGGCAAGCGTAAATTACGGTTGAGTGATCTCTACCACCAAAGAACGCTCCAATTGTTTTTAGAGAAGATTTTGTATGGCTCTTAGACAAATACATTGAAATTTGACGAGCTTGTACAATTTCGCGTTTACGTGTTTGCGATTTCACCATGTCAACAGGCACTTCAAAATACTCGCACACTAATTTTTGAATATACTCCATCGAAATTTCTTTCGAAGTATTTTTGATAAAGTTCTTTAACATCTGTTTAGCTAACGCTAAATCAATGTCTTTCTTATTCAAAGTAGATTGCGCAAGTAAAGAAACCATCGCTCCTTCTAATTCTCTAACGTTGTTATCGATGTTATGTGCAACGTATTCGATTACTTCTCCTGGCAACTCAATACCGTCGGCATACATTTTCTTCTTAAGAATAGCCACACGAGTTTCTAAGTCTGGCACTTGTAAATCTGCCGAAAGCCCCCATTTGAAACGGCTCAATAATCTTTCTTCTAATCCTGCTAAATCTTTTGGAGCTTTATCAGAAGTCAAAATCACTTGCTTACCTGATTGGTGTAAATGGTTAAAAATGTGGAAGAAGATGTCCTGCGTTTTTTCCTTTCCAGCAAAATTGTGTACATCATCCATAATGATGACATCCATAGCTTGATAGAAATTCACAAAATCGTTTATGGTGTTGTTCTTCAACGAGTCAACAAACTGCTGACAAAATTTTTCGCATGAAACGTAAATCACCAATTTGTCTGGCATGTTACGTTTAATTTCGTTACCAATTGCTTGTCCTAAGTGCGTTTTTCCTAAACCTACGCCTCCGTAAATCATTAGCGGGTTAAACGAAGTACCTCCTGGCTTAGCTGCTACGGCGTAACCTGCCGATCGAGCCAAACGATTGCAATCTCCTTCAATGTAATTTTCGAACGTGTAATTTGGATTTAGTTGCGGATCTACATTCAACTTTTTTAAACCTGGAATAATAAAAGGATTTTTGATATCCTTATTGATTGAAACAGGTATTGGCATTGACTGTGATTTCGCTTCTGCCCCGTTACCATTCGAAGGCATATTTGTGGTGTAAGGTGAGCCCGTATTAGATGATTTATCAACAACAATATTATACTCTAATCTACCTTCATCTCCCAATTGTTTTTTTACTGTTTTTCTAAGCAAACCAACGTAATGTTCTTCAAGCCACTCGTAAAAAAATAAACTAGGCACCTGTATGGTCAAAACCTTTCCTTCTAACTTAAGGGCAGATATCGGCTCGAACCAAGTTTTAAAACTTTGGTTCGGAATATTATCCTTAATAATTTGAAGACAGCTATTCCACACTTCGGTACAAGTTTTTTCCATATCAATTTCTGTAATTTATTGGTTTTCAATGCTAGTACACATCGCTAGGAAGCATACTTTTGAGACTTCGAATATTCAAAAAATTATCAACATTAAGAACATTTTTTTGAATTAATTCGTAACTGCTTAATCAACAATATTATATTAACACCCACCTCAATGATTAATGTTGATAACTTAGTTTTCAACAAACTTTCTTAACATTTAGAGAGCGTAATACAGGTATTATTTGGTGCAGCCTTGCTAAACGCACAAGCCACTTACAAGGTACTAAATTTCTAAGAGATTTAAAACAACTTTCCAATATTTTGTTTAATCAACCCTATGGTTAATTCGTAAGGATTTTCCTCGATTTCAGTCATGTGATTTAGCACTTTTTTACTCAAGTCACTCGCTGGTCTATCTAGAGGCAAATTAAGCACTGCATTATTAATCATGGCAATGGTATCATCCTTCAGTTTACGCACCACATCCCAAATGACGGGATCTAAATATAACTGTTGGGTAATGTTGTGTTGAAACTCCACCTTTACCTCACTAATCGCTAACATCTGCAATGCGCCCACTTCCAAACCCGACTGGTGCAAACGCAACAATAAGTTAGCAGGGTTAATTCTATCTATATATATAATCATGCGCTCGTGCGCTTGCAATCGCATTTGCAAAAGCGTATTATCCGCCGTAGGCGGCGCCATGCTATTCCTTCTAGTGCGTAAAAAATCGGCAATATCGTTTCTCACCATATAATAAGCTACAATTGCCACCACACTTCCACCCAAAGCCAGTGTGGCTGTGTTCCAGAAAAACTTACTTAACTCCATGTATATTTGTTTACTAATCGTAATATTAAGCTTAAGCTCAGGCAAAAATGTACATAAATATTTATATTTGTTTATCCTAATTATTAAAATAATATGAGTACAACAACTGAAACGACTTTTGCTCCTGTTACCTTTACGGAAGATGCAGCTAAAGAGCTAAAAAAACTAAGAGACCAACAAGAAATTGGCGAAAATTTTGGCCTACGCGTTGGTGTTGAGGGTGGTGGCTGCTCTGGAATGAATTATGTTTTAGGCTTCGACCAAAAGAAAGAAGGCGATCAAGAATTTATGATTGATGATATTAAAGTATTTATGCACAAAGCACACCAAATGTATTTGTTAGGTATGCAGATTGATTGGCAAGACGGTTTAAACTCTAGAGGTTTTACTTTTAATAACCCAAACGCTGCTAGTAGCTGTGGTTGTGGAACTAGTTTTTCGGTGTAAATAAAAATATTTGTAACATTTAAAGGAGTCTCGTTGTCTTAACAGCGGGACTTTTTTTTTATTTTTACTGCTACAGCCAAACAAACATGAATTATATAGAGAACGTAAGACTTGCCATGCATTCTATTAAAAGTAACCGATTGCGTACTTTTCTTACTGCTCTTATTATTGCTATTGGTATTTCGGCTTTGGTGGGTATTTTAACTACAATTAGTGCCATTGAGAAGAAAATGACCGATGCCTTTTCTAGTATGGGAGCAAACTCGTTCACCATTAGAAATCGAGGTACAGGAATTCGAATTGGAGGCCCCGGACAAGGTCCGAAAGCTTTTAAAGCTATACGGTACGAAGAGGCTATTAAGTTCAAAGAGCGTCAAACCACGCCAGCAACTGTTTCTGTGAGTGTATTTGCTACCGGAGGTTCTACCGTGAAATATGGTCAAGAGAAAACCAATCCAAATATCAACGTGCAAGGTATAGATGAACTCGGCTTAGCTGCAAAAGGATTGGAATTAGGTGCTGGAAGAAGTTTTAACAATAAAGAAGCGCTCGACGGTCCGAACATTTGCATTATCGGTTCGGAGATTGTGAAAAGCATTTTTAAAGACGAAGACCCTATTGATAAGATGATTACGGTGGGCAACAACCGTTTAAAGGTTGTGGGCGTATTGGCAGCAAAAGGCTCAAGCATGGGTGCGAGTGTAGATAGAGCAGTGTACGTGCCACTTTTTAAAGCGAAGGTGATTAATTCTAGTGCAAACCCATCGTATACTATTACTGTGATTGTGCCCTCCAATGACTTAGTTGACAATATTGTGGGTGAAACTACGGCCACTTTTAGAAGTATTCGCAAGCTTAAAATTGGCAAACCTAACGATTTTGAAATTACCAAAAGTGATGCAGTAGCTCAAACATTAATTGAAAACCTGTTCTTCGTTAAAGTAGGCGGCGTAGTCATTGGCATCATCACCCTTTTTGGTGCCTCCATTGCCTTGATGAATATCATGCTTGTATCCGTTACAGAACGAACTCGAGAAATTGGCGTGAGAAAAGCCATTGGTGCAAACCCCATCGTAATTAGGAAGCAGTTTTTAATTGAAGCTATCGTAATTTGTCTTATAGGCGGTTTCTTAGGGATATTCTTAGGCATATCCATCGGTAATATTATTTCGCTTTTTATGGGCGGGGGCTTTATTATTCCTTGGTTATTTATTCTTTTAGGAATTTCTCTTTGTGTTTTAGTAGGCGTAATTTCTGGCTATTACCCTGCAGTTAAAGCTTCTAAATTAGATCCGGTGGAAGCCTTACGCTACGAGTAATTACAGCAAAATATTACTTAATTGTCCTTGTGAAAGTAATTTTTCGACGCGAGAAAGGTGCAAGCTGTCTTTTAAAGCTTGTGCGTGACGTAGATGATGCATGTCACTCCCTATAAAATCAACGAAGTTATGATCTACCAAAGCCTCAGCAGCGTGTTTCACTCCCTTTCCGTAATATCCCGTTAGAGCGATGGTGTTTAGTTGCAAGAAACAGCCGTATTCTTTAATTTGTTGGTAATTTTCTATACTTCCGTGATAATATGGGTAACGCTCGGGATGTGCTAATACCGGATAGTAGCCTGCATCTTGAATCCTAAACAACAAATCCAATAAATTAGGCGGCTGGTTGATGTATGACAGCTCAAACAGTAGGTATTGATTACCAAAACTAAGCACCTCTTTTTTATTCAATTTATTGACAAAGGTTTCGTCGTAATAATATTCCGCAGCAGCTTCAACATCAAGTTGAATATGATTTTGATACAAAGCTTGGCGCAGCGCATCTAGTGCTTTATGGATGGTTTCTGGCGTATTGCGGTAATAATCGGCCATGACATGCGGCGTAGCAATTACTTTGTTGTAACCTAGAGATACAAACTTTCGGGACATGTCCAAGGAAGCCGCCAAATCCGGGGCACCATCGTCGATACCCGGCAAAATATGCGAATGCATGTCGGTTCCAATGCTTGAGAAATCGATGCTCGCTGGTTTGGTGCTTTTCTTTTTAAATAATCCGAACAATTTAATAGTTGTTTAATGTATCGCATTTGGCAAACCTAATTCATTAGCGGTTGCAGCAAACTTACTTTCATAAATTTTAGAAAGCAAGGCATTGGCTTGCTCTTTCAAATCAAACTGCAGATCTTCGTGCAACTTGCCGAACTTACGAAATAAAATGAGTACCGCCTTTACCAGATAGTTACCAAGAAGTTGCTCGTAATCTTTTGTGGTAGAATAGACTCTATATTTAAAAGTTAGCGGGGCGCTGGTAAAAAGCAAAAATTTCAATTCAATTTCCTCGAAATCAGCTTTTGTTACTTTTTGAAAATGGTTGATTTGCTTAGCAAGTTTCCTCAACACCAACAAAACATCTTTTGAAGTAGTTTTAGGCGAGGTTTCTATCATCTGGAAGGCTGACGCAATTTCAGTTTTAATGAAAGCTACCCTATCTCTAAGGTTGCTTTCATCTTCTAATAAAAGAAAGTGTAAATGTTCTGTAAGCACTTTATCTTTAGCCACCAAGCGCAATAAAAGCTTGTCTTTCTCTTTTGGAGGAAGTGCTAAAATTTCTTTTTTCAGATCTTTGTGCTCACTCAATTTCATCTAATACATCTTTAAGCACATAACAGTAATTTAAAACGGGTTGTTTTTAATATAAACTTCCCAATTCCAAGCAGAGCGCATCATCTCGTTCAAATCGAGTTCAGTTTGCCAACCTAAAACATCTTTAGCTTTAGTTACGTTGCCATATATTTGCTCAATATCTCCAGCTCTTCTTGGTGCAATTTTATAATTTAACTGCTCTCCCGTAGATGTCTCAAAAGCTTTAATAATTTCTAACACTGATGATCCTTTTCCAGTACCGATATTAAAAACATCAAAGCCGTTAACCTTGCCAGCCTCTAAATGTTTGATAGCCGCCACGTGTGCTTTTGCTAAATCCACTACGTGAATGTAATCTCTAATTGCAGAGCCATCTGGCGTATTGTAATCATCTCCAAAAACTTGAATAGGTCCTCTTTTGCCGATAGCGGACTGCGTAATAAATGGTACCAAATTTTGTGGCACTCCGTTTGGCAACTCACCAATTAATGCAGTATTGTGGGCTCCAACCGGGTTAAAATAACGCAATGCGATAATGTTTAAACCAGCAGTTGCTTTAGCGGTTTCCGCCAAAATTTCTTCCGCGACTTGCTTGGTGTTTCCATACGGAGATTCAGCCTTTTTAACTGGACTATTTTCTGTAACAGGCAAACTATCTGGCTGCCCGTACACGGTACAAGACGACGAGAAAACGAAATTTGTAGTGGGATACGCGACTAACAGATTAATCAATCCGAAGAAATTGTTTTTGTAATATTTCAACGGCTTTTCTACAGACTCCCCCACCGCTTTTGATGCTGCAAAGTGAATGATACCAGAAATATCTTGGCTATTTTTAGCAAAGCTATCGACTGCATTTACATCCTGTAAATCAAGCTCTACAAATTCGTGGCGTTTGCCTGTAATTTGATTCAATTGATCCAAAACTTTGATGTTCGAATTGCTCAAATCATCAACAATGATAACCTCGTAGCCTGCATTGTGCAGTTCTACTACAGTATGCGAACCGATATAGCCAGTGCCGCCTGTTACTAAAATTTTAGCCATGTTTATTTGTTATAGGTAGTGAAATCTTTATGTTCAATTTTGGCTAGCGCTTCTCGAGACAAAGATTTAAAATACGAGTAAGTAATTTTTAATCCTTCTGCTCTGTTTACCTTTGGTTCCCAATTTAACAATGCCTTTGCCTTTGTAATGTCTGGCCTTCTTTGTTTTGGGTCGTCTTGCGGTAGAGGCTTATACACAATCTTTTGGTTGGTTCCAGTTAATTTGATGATCTCCTCACAAAATTGCTTGATCGTAATCTCGTCGGGGTTACCAATATTAACAGGCTGCGCATAATCTGAGTGAAGTAATCGGTAAATACCTTCAATCAAATCGTCGACATAACAAAAAGAACGGGTCTGGCTACCATCGCCAAAAACGGTTAAATCTTCTCCTCTTAGAGCCTGCCCAATAAATGCAGGCAAAACTCGTCCATCGTTAAGACGCATTCTCGGTCCATAGGTATTGAAGATACGTACAATTCTGGTTTCCACACCGTGAAAAGTATGATAGGCCATTGTGATGGCCTCTTGGAAACGTTTTGCTTCGTCATAAACACCTCTAGGTCCAACAGGGTTTACATTACCCCAATATTCTTCTGGTTGAGGATTTACATTTGGATCGCCATACACTTCAGAAGTAGAAGCAATTAACATCCTTGCTCCTTTAGCTCTAGCCAAGCCCAGCAGATTGTGAGTGCCCAGCGATCCAACCTTCAAAGTTTGGATAGGAATTTTCAAATAATCAATAGGACTTGCAGGAGAAGCAAAATGCAAGATATAATCTAGTTGGCCAGGAACATGTACAAACTTAGAAACATCGTGATTCCAAAATTCGAAATTTTCTAATTTAAAAAGATGTTCAATGTTTGCGAGATCTCCCGTGATCAGATTATCCATCGCAATGACATGATAATTTTCCTTTACAAATCTATCACAGAGATGAGAACCCAAAAAGCCTGCCGCACCTGTTATTAATATTCTTTTACGATCCATATTAGTCTACTACTTTACGTCCAATACTGTTATAATAGTAGCCCAAATCGATCATTTTTTGTAAATCAAAAAGATTACGGCCATCAAAAATGACTTTATTATTAAGGGCTTCGTCCATCTTATCAAAATCAGGATTGCGGAAAACAGACCATTCTGTTGCAATAAGTAATGCATGTGCTCCATCTAAAGCTTCATATTGATCTTTAGCGTACTTAATCTGATCACCGATAATTGCCTTCACATTTTCTGTCGCTTCCGGATCGAAAGCAACAACCTCTGCGCCTGCGGCTAGTAAATCTTTAATGATATATAATGCCGGAGCCTCTCTAATATCGTCGGTTTCTGGTTTAAAAGATAAACCCCATAGGGCAAACTTCTTTCCTTTTATATCGCCTTTATAATAACGAAGCACTTTCTCTGTTAAGATACTTTTTTGCTTCTCATTTACGTCCATTACCGCTTTTAATATTTTAAAATCGTATTGATATTCATCAGCAGCTTTTTCTAATGCCTGCACATCTTTAGGGAAACAACTACCACCGTAGCCAATTCCTGGAAATAAGAAACGTTTACCAATTCTATCATCAGAACCAATGCCTTTACGCACCGCGTCCACATCAGCACCTACGATTTCGCATAAATTTGCGATTTCGTTCATAAACGTAATTTTAGTAGCAAGGAAAGAATTCGCTGCATATTTTGTTAACTCCGAAGAGCGCTCATCCATAAAGAAAATTGGATTACCTTGACGTACATAAGGAGCGTACAACTCGCCCATAAGCTTTTTTGCCTTTTCGCTGCGAGTACCGATCACAACTCGATCGGGCTTCATGAAATCGTCTACAGCAACGCCTTCTCGTAGAAACTCCGGGTTAGATACCACATCCACCTCAATATCGGTATTTTCGGCAAATACCGCCGCTACCTTATCTGCTGTACCTACAGGTACTGTAGATTTATTAACGATAACTTTATACTCAGTGATAAGTTTGGAAATGTCTTTTGCTGCACCCAAGATGTACGAAAGATCTGCTGCACCATCGCCGCCCGGAGGAGTTGGCAAAGCCATAAATATAATTTGCGCTTCCTTTACTGCTTCAGCTAAATTAGTAGTAAACGACAAACGTCCTTGCGCCATATTACGTAAGAAAAGTACGTCTAAACCAGGTTCATAAATAGGAACCTGCCCTGCTTTCATTTTGTTAACTTTCTCTTCAACAATATCTACACATATTACATTATTACCAGTTTCGGCTAAGCATGTTCCAGTTACTAAACCCACATATCCAGTCCCAATTACGGCTATTTTCATCTTATTTATCAACAATTAAAAGTTGAAGCGAATATACTAAAACTTACAATAAGATTTGCTTAACAAACGATGAGTTCTAATTCACCGTGAATTGAGGATTTCACACAACACTTGCTATGACAGATTCCATTTTTTCGATTTGATTGCCACTTGTGTAAGGTAATAGCTTAGACTTTATGATTTGAGGATCGAAGCTTGAAATATTTCTTTCAACTTTTAACATTGCATCTGCTAAATCATCAATTCTCCAACTATCTACAATGTAACCCAAATCGGCATCAACAAACTCTTTAACACCTCCCGAGTTGAAGGCAACAATGGGCTTACCTAAAAAGGCTGCTTCTAACATAACTAACGGGAAAGCATCTTCTCTTGAGAGCAACAAGAAGGCATCGGCGCAATTCAAAAAGTCATAATAGAATTCTTTTTGTTCTCCCAAAAAGATCATTTGGCCATCAAAATTACATTTGATAGTTTCTTTAACATAATGATTTATGCCTCGATCTTCTTCAGTACCCATCCATACAATTTTCGCGTTACTTTTCAACGATTTTAATAGAGGAATTACAAACTCAATACCTTTAGTTAGTGTAGTATTACCGGATATCATCCAAACAAAATCATCTTTCTCTAAACCTAACTTCTTTCTCGCATTGTCTCTATCCAGGCTAACCTTTATTTTTTTTGAATCAATAAAACCATACAGCAATTTAACGTTGTCCTTACCCATATCCACTAGTTTATCGCAAACCGCCTTAGAGCAACCCACAAACAAGTAAGAACTTTCTAAAATATTCTGCATTTCTTTTGCAGAGTTATAGTTATACGCTGTAGGCAACTCATGGAAATGAGTGATCACTCGAATGTTTAACTCGTTCGCTACGGCATAAACATCTGGGTTCACAATTGTATTTACATACCATAGATCTGCACCAGCTTTCCGTTGAATTTTGCGCAATTGATAGTGTAAAGGATTGATTTTAATTAACTGAAGTACTTTTCTAAATATTTTTTTGAATAAGTTTTTCGACTTTCTATAGGCTATAAAGCTTTTAACATCTTTAGGCAAATCGTTAATCAGCTCCCCATTAAACTGGCAAAACAACAACGCTTCGAATTTGTCACGGTTCAAATTGTTTATGATGTAAAGCAACAGCATTTCCGATCCGGATCTTCCGAACGTATTAGTAATGAAAAGTATTTTTTTCTTCATCTATTAACTCTTTAGTTAATCACATTAAAATTTTTTGTTAAAAGTCCAGCATGCTTGCTATACCTTACCAATTAAATAATTTTAACAAAAGTACATACAACGTATTCAGATGAAATCATCGGAAAATCCGTCTAAATTTATCACTAATTTTTAGCGCAAATTTGTTTCTACTCACCTTCTCTTTAAGCCTGATGAGCTCTTCATAATCCTTAACCATACGAGGGAATTCTGCCAATAACACCGCATTCCGTTCAGCTGAAATTGCAGGTAGATTTTCAGGTAGAGAACTTATTCCATTAAAATCATAAGATGAAATGATACAATCTATATGCTTATACGAACAATTAAATTTCGTAACTGCTAGAATAAAAAACTTCCAATCAGACACAATTTTCAAACTTTCGTCGTAAAGCCCAACCATATTAAATAAGTCTCTTTTTATAAAAGAACTTGGGTGCGGAATGGTTGAAGTGTAAAAAGTTTCGAAGGTAAGCGTGGCTGGCAAATTCCAGGCCCACTCTTTTTGATTATTACGAAATATCATATCACCATACACTATATCTTGATCTAACCTATACGAGTTCACCTGCTCAATTACAGTATCCGACAGAAGCCAATCTCCGCTATTTAGAAACAACAAATAATCTCCTGAAGCCTGTTTAATGCCTTTGTTCATCGCATTATAAATTCCACTGTCTGGCTCAATAATGGCAATGTCTATATATTTCATAAACTTTTCGATAACATCTCGACTTCCATCTGTAGATGCACCGTCTACCACAACATATTGAATGTTTTTATAGGTTTGATCTGCCACAGATTTGAGCGTTTTTTCTAAACCTTGGGCATTATTAAAGTTTATGGTTATTATCGTTATTTTTGGTTCCAATAGTTCGATTTAGATAAAATAAGTTTCTGTAAAAATAGTTTTAATATATTAAAAACGATGATTAAAGTATTGTTCGATCATGAGATATTTAGTGAACAAATGTACGGTGGAATCTCTCGCTATTTTGCAAACATTGCGAAGGAAATGAACAAGGGCAAAACCGTTAGAGTTAAAATCGGGATACTTTATGTAAAGAACTATTACGTTAGAAACTTGTGGCAGCCTTACAATAATTTTATCGGCCGCAAGTTTTTAAAGAAAGATACAAAACGATACGCGAAGAATAAAAAATACAGCGAAAAACTGCTAAAAAGCGGGAGCTATGATATTTACCATGCCACTTACTACGATACGTATGCACTGCACTATATTAGTAAGCCTTTAGTGTTAACTATCCATGATATGATTCATGAGGATAGTCCGCACATGTTTGCAAATTCAGAAAAAATTATTGAGCAGAAAAAAGCTATGATGGACGTCGCTTCTTCCATTATCGCGATATCAAACTATACAAAAGAAAGGGTCTTAGCACATTACCCGCAGCATTCAAAAAAAATTACAGTGGTGTATCACGGTTTGCCGCTAAAAACAAATGCACACACTAAAATTGAAGTGAGCCTTCCTAATAAATTCATCCTATTTGTGGGCGAACGAACTCACTATAAGAGTTTTACACCTTTTGTTAGTGCGATAGCTTCATTATTACTCGCGGAAAAAAATCTAAACTTGATAGCCGCTGGAGGTAAAGATTTCACTTCGGAAGAATTGGATATGTTCTCAATGCTGGGGATAAAAGATCAGTGTTTACAGTTAAATGTTAGTGATGAGCTGCTAGACTATCTTTACCAAAGGTCTTT
The DNA here is from genome assembly GCA_045629525.1 of Pedobacter sp. GTDB lineage: Bacteria > Bacteroidota > Bacteroidia > Sphingobacteriales > Sphingobacteriaceae > Pedobacter. Next base: position 80,616 of record JAZQRH010000014.1, on the reverse strand, counting down.
AGTTTTCGCCTATCCATCTACACAGGAAGGTTTTGGATTTCCAATACTAGAGGCATTTAAGAACAATTGCCCCGTAGCTTGCAGTAACAGTTCCTGTTTACCCGAAATTGCAGGAGACGCAGCATCTTTTTTTGATACGAATGACCCAAGCTCCATCTTATCAACCATCGAAAAAATTATATCCAATCCTGTATATGCTAACGAATTGAAAGAGAAGGGCAATACCAGACTCAAAGAATTTACATTAGAAAAGTGTGTAGCAGAAACAGTAAAGGTTTACCAAAACCTAGTGTCTTCTTAAATTTCTCCTCAAAAAATATATAAATAGACCTGTTAGAACAGATCCAATTGACTAGTTCGTAAGTGAGCGTTAGCTACATTTTAGTTAAAGTAACGTTTAAAGTTGCCGTATGGCTTTTATCTTCGTCTTAATTTTCTTCCACGTCCGGGATAAAAAACTTTTAACTATTATTGGATGTTCTATACTTTGTGTGAAAAGATCCGCGTCTGTATCGGCTATGAAAAACAATGGTGCTTTTACCTGGTCAACTTCTTTATTCGGCAAATTGGCATGAGGATGATTTATGGTGGTATGGGTTGCATCTGCTCCAAAACCTATATTTGTGATAAGATTCTGGTTTGGTATGATACTTAAACGATTGTTTATTAAATTACAATAAGCGTATTGATAGTCCCATGTATTTATTTTTCCGTTAAAAGTTGCGCTTAAATTATTAAACCAAATGGAACTATATGGTGCATGACTGGCTAAATTCTTCAACTGGTTTTCCGTAAAAAATTCAAAACTTTTCATATTAACATCGTAAGTATTCCATACTCTACGCCAACCGGCCCAACCCCATACATGTGTTAATCTAGAAAAATAATAGCTACCGTCACCCCTCATCGTGCCATCTTGAAAGTTAGAGCCTCCAATATGTCCTATCCTGTGATCATCTCGATATTTCTCTAATAAGACAGAACAAAAACCAAAAAAACTTTGTGACGGTAAGCAATCATCTTCAAGAATGATACCTTCTGGCTCATTTTCAAAAAACCAATCAATAGCGCTACTTACCGCGTGCCTACAACCCAAGTTTGTATCTCTAAACAGCGTTTCTACATCACAATCCCAGTCAATATTACTCACAATAGCTCTTGCCTCAGCGACCTTAATTTCTTCCTCTTTATTTCTTGGTCCGTCGCATGCTATATACAGCTTTTTAGGTTTAGCTTTTCTTACCTCTTCAAAAACTAAATTTGTTGGATGAGGCCTATTGAAAATCAAAAAAAGAACGGGTGTTTGTCTATCAAATGGAAGCATAGGCTATATAAGTTGGGCGCAAATTAATTAAATTAACAGGAAATTTTTAAGCTCCAATCTCAGCTCACAAAAACATTATCCCCAAAAGCTCCTTGAAATGCTTTTATACCTAACCTATCTAACAAATAGTGCCTGTCTTTGTCTTTTGAAAAAGACTTAACTCCCCATTCTATAGGATCTAAGTTTTCCTTTGAGAATTTTAGTGAACTAATAGTTTCCAGAAACCTTCTTGTCTTCATCGCGTACAAAAAGGTATGGTATCCTTTACCTTCGTATATGTCTCCATCATCCTTAAAAATGCTATCAAAATCATCTTTTAATAAATGAACCTTATTCAAAAACGAGCTATCTTCTAACAGATAACGTCCAGTTAATTTCACGATGATATCGTTCGGTTCAAATAGCGATTGTTCTATAAACGCCTTCAAGTGTTGCATTTCATTTAAACCTTTTTCTGGTAAAACATTATCGACCTTAGTGTAATAGGTATTATAACTCGCCAGATAATCTTCATAGCTAGACGCACACTCTAAAACGGTATAACGGTTAAACAGGTAACGAAATTTTAGAACTTTTTCAATGGATTTGATATACTGTACTTTTCTCTCAGCGTAATTTAACTGTACGTTAGCCGTGGTAATGATGAGATGGGTCATTGCAATTCTATTTACTTAATGCCAAAATCAACTCAAATTTAGTTGCTTTTTCTTACAAGTTCCTTATAATGATTTTTTTTTTAAAAAACATTTGCAAGAGAAGAAATCACCTCTTAATAGAGTATCAATCCTATAATACATAAAAGATCGCTTCAACAAACACTCGCTCGCGTGAATTTAAAGAGTATCACCCTAAAAGTTATAGCACGTAACTAATCTTCCCTAGATGTCGGTTTAAATATCTTTTTAATACTATTCAAAAATCCGTATTCAAATTTTGCCTCTGGCTCCAATACATTTCCTTCTGCCCACTCATTCCAGGATTTTATTATAAGAAATTTTTCCTTATAAGCACTCTTCTGGTCTAAATAAGTTTTAGCTTTTTCCAGTTCGCCTTCAAATAGTTGTGGCGTCGCTCCTTCCAATACCACACCTCGCTTCGCCGATCGAGCTGTGTTATCCCAATTGGGTAATACCATAGGGTAAGTTTCGACATCAGAATCAACAATTTTCATGTCTCGGAATACTTTTTTTGCAGAAATACGGGTAGGGCTAATGCGGTTTCCTAACATTTTTGAAAAAATTGACCACCGATACCTCCAATTGCGAACCTCTTTGTTAAAAGAAACATGGTATGCATTGGAAATATGCGCATCAAAACCCATCTGCTTATAAGGAAGATCATCTTTACTTTTACTTGTTCCGACAATAAAAAGATCTTCAAAGCCATAATTTATAGCGTGCTTTCTGTAAAGCTCAATGTACACAGCAGCGTCTGGCAAATACGTAGGGTCATAAATCATGAACACAGGTTTTCCATCCACTTTAATATACCTTTTATCTTTAAAGAAAGGTGCCAAATATGCGACGTGCGCTTTTACGTCATCCTCTCCTAAATACTGCTGTTCTACCAATATTTTCTTATCCAGACCGTGCCAACGACCAGTCCAAGTTTCGTTAGCCCAGCAAAAACAGAAAGGGATATCAGGCGCTCCGCTTTGAAGTACATCTTCAGCAATAGTTTCCAAAAGCTTCTTTCCGTTACCGAACCAATAATGATAATAAATGAAACCGTAAATACCATGTTCTTGCGCCATAGAGGCTTGCTGATTTCTTATTTCCGCGTCACGCAAATCGTAGTAGCCAAGTGTGGTCGGAATCATTGGTTGATAATGACCCTTAAATAATGCTTTAGCCTTTTTCACATTCGTCCACTCGGTAAATCCCTTGCCCCACCATTCGTCATTCTCTGGAACTGTATGAAACTGAGGTAGGTAAAATGCTAAAGGTTTTATTTTCATGCGATATCTATTTAAATCTTAGGAACTACTATTTGGTATATTTAAATTTTCACTTTCAACTCGTCTAGGAGCGATTGGAAAATGTTTAAAAGTCGACATCAAACCTAAATCTTAATCAATAAAAAATTGAAACGGTTTCTTGATTAAAGAAAAGATATCTGAGTTCGCTGTTATCTTTGCTCTTTTCGTTGTACAATACATATCCCAAACAAATACCATCTAACGTTTCCATTCTCAAATATTCTCTTTTTAATAATTCGGACGCCTAAAAACCGATAATATATCTGTCTGGTATAGTTACGGGGAAGTGTAATTCCAAACTTTTTTTCGAACTCTTCTTTAAAAGATCTTAGAGGTCTCATGAATTCATCTTGCTGTTTACGATTGCGTTTATTCATCAATGCTAACGCAGAGCCGTTTCTTAATTTGTAATGGTATACAGCTCCTGGGGCTGCGATAATTCTATTAGCCAATAATACCGCCTGTAACGAAAAAATCGTATCCTCAGCGATATGGGCATTTTCATCAAACAACAATTTTTCGTTTATCAGAAATGAAGTTTTAAATAAATACATAAATACATAACCGTGAATAGCTACACGAGTTAATGCCATTTTCTCATCGATATTGACAGCCAAAAATTTATGATGATTAAATCGAGTTAACTGTTCTCTTTCGTTAATAATTCCACAAAAAGCCATATCTGCATCGCAATCCAGTGCAGAACTTACCATCTTTTCGAAAAAATCCAGATTAATCAAGTCATCCGGATCCATAAAGTGTGTAAATTCTCCTGTTGCAGCCTTTAGGCCTGTATTTCTCGCAGAAGATACACCTTGATTTTTTTGACTAATGAGTTTTACTGAATACATTTTCGCAATTTCAGCTGTATCATCAGTTGAACCGTCATCCACCACAATAATCTCTATATTTTTATAGGTTTGATACTGGATATTTTCAATACATTGAACCAGGTAAGCCCCTGCATTGAAAGCTGGAACGACTACTGAAATGAGGGGTAACTTCTGCATTTTATATCTTTATGTGCAATTTTTTTTTGCACGACTAATTTAGACTAATTTAAAAACATTTAACGTTCGGGCTATACATATTTTTCATAAAACACCCTTAGCCGATCTAACTCTTCTTCTTTGCTTTTATATCTAGTTTTGTGAATTGGTCCTGATCTTAAAATGTCTTCATCAGTAATGAAAGTATTGGGGTATTTTACTTTCGTTTGAAGTAAATGTGGGTCAATGTCGCTTACGATCGGACATTTTTCATGCGCAAAGCGATCTTGAACCAGTACTGTATACAAAATTTGAAGAAAAAAATAATTGACAATCTTATTCTGTGTTTTCCAATAAAAAAGCAATAAATCTAACAATGTCGAAATAACGATATTATCTTTTTTGCCAAACACTACGCTACTTAACATTCGCACTTTAAACTGAGGCTTCCATCCCCAATAGTATACATCGGCATCTTCCCAATAAGATTGGTTTGGAATGCTTTGATCTCTCTGATATACAAAATATGGAAGCTCTGTAAATTGGGTGGGTAGTGGCCCAGTAAGTAAGATGGTTGCATCTAACCAAACCCCACCATAAGCTTTAATTAGCGCAAATCGGAGCAAATCGGAGAAAAAGACCCTCTCGAATGCAGGGTTATTTTTTAGTTTATCCCAAACAAATTCAGGAAAGTCTATATAATGACGCAGTGTCTCATCGTTTAGCCTGATAACTTGGTAGTCTCCTTTATATTTATCGATAGTCTGAAAACACATCTTCACTACCTCAGGCAAATGCTCAGTTTCTACCCCCTGCCCCCAGTACTGCCATATTATTTTATCTGTAGAGAGTTCTTGCTTTGGCTTAATATCATATTTTTCAAATTTACCGGATAAATAATTATCTATAACTCCTATCCAGTACTTCTCAACTTTTTTATGCCTACGTAACACTCTACCTTCGCGGTAAATTTTACGGATTCTTTTCAAAATCGGAACCGAAAAAATTATTTTTTTAAATGTATTCATTAGCAATTATTTTAGAAGCTAATTTAGTTCCATCCAATATTTTCTCAATTTATAGTGGCTACCAGTCGTAACTACGTCTTTCGAGCAGTAGAAAATACAGATAACTGACTTGTAGAGTCGTCATTGATGACAGTTACTTCCATTTTTTACGTTTAACGATGCAGCATCTCAAAATAGGGGCTACCGCTGAATATAGAAGTAATTATGCAAACAGAAGGCTCCTTTTCATAGCGTAATACTTTTTTTTTACTCAAAATTAGCCTTTTCGGGATAATATAGCCTTGGAGTGTCTTTTCTGCCATCCACATAGTTTGCTTATTGTGTCTTTGACAAGATGCACAAAAAGTTTGATTTGTGGATTCTCTAAACAAGGTAATTGGCTTGTTTGCTTGCCACTACTAAAACAGAAGTAAGCTTTTACCAGACGTATAATATCATCCAATCCACTTTTTTAACACGTATCTAAGTCGTCCGGTAGTAACTCCCGGTATTTCGAAATTATATTTTGCTGCAAATTCATGCATCATTTGCTTTGCATACTCACGGTCAGCTCTTCGCTTTTGAGCATGAACTTTACATTTATTAGTCATGATGGAGTTTTCTTGGTGATGATAAAAATATATAGCACCCGGTACCACCACTAATGATTTTGCAAAATATAACGATGAAAGTGAAAACATTAAATCTTCCATAAGCCTACCTTCATGAAAACTCAACGAATTCGCTTTTAAAAAATCTACATGGAAAAGATAACGCCATACATAGCCAATTTTCCCAACATAAGTAGCCTCTAATCGGCCCCGTAAAGTATCAAAAACACGTTGCTCTTTAAATCTTTGAGCCTTTTGAGGTCGGGCCTCATTTACCATCTCGCTGCAAGCCACATCTGCGTTATTGGCAGTAATGGCCAGATACATTTTTTCATAAAAATCCGAGTTGATGCTATCATCAACATCCATAAAATGAACGTAACGACCAGAGGTGGCATTTAATCCGGCATTTCTTGCTGCCGACAATCCTTTATTGCACTCTAAAGAAATTAGTTTTATCGGGAATTCTCGAGCTATCGTCGACGTGTTGTCTGTCGAACCGTCATCAACCACAATAATCTCTACAGCTTGGTAGGTTTGCCCTAACAAGTTTTGTAAACAATCTTTAATATAAATTTCGCCGTTATACACTGGAACAACTACAGAAATCAACTCATTTTTTGGCATCTCACTTTAAAACTTTTTGAAAAATATAAATCTTAACAACTCACAGGTTCAAATGTTAGTACGGCCTAAATTACGATTTCGCTACAGCCTGTATTAAAAAAACAAATGTATCAAATATATTACACCAAATAACGCAACCTATTTAATTTTATTCTAACCTAATAACCAGCAACTTGATAATACTTTATAACACAAACGCTTCAGTTTTATTTTTTTTTTTACTTTTAACATTAGTTCAGCCCACGCGATCATGATTAGAACTAATATTTTTGCGCTAGATGACAAAAACACCTTACCCCATTGACTTAGTTTACCTATGGGTGGACGGCAACGACCCTGTTTGGGCAGCTAAGAAGGCCCAAATTACTGGAGGCGTTGTTGACACCAACCCAGAGAATGATGCTAAGGGCCGCTACACCAATAACGATGAATTAAAATATGCTCTTCGCTCTGCGGAAAAACACGCTCCTTGGATACGCAAAATATTTATCATTACAGATAATCAACAACCCGATTGGTTGGACACCAACCATCCTAAAGTAGAGATAATTGATCATAAAGACATTTTGCCTGCAGCAGCTTTGCCTTGTTTCAATTCGAGTGTGATAGAGTATTTCCTCTATAAAGTACCCGGCTTGGCCGAACATTTTCTCTTCTCTAACGATGATATGTTCTTTAATAAAGACGTATCCCCAGATTTTTTCTTTGGCCCAGAGGGATATCCAATTGTGCGTCTTAAAAAGAAGTTTCTAGGAAGATGGAATAGTAGCCTCAAAAACTTAGTTGGAAAGAAATTAGGGCAATATGCACAAATGGTGGTCGACTCCGCTCAAAAAGTAGCGGAACTAACAGGAAAGTACTACTCGGCTGTACCTCATCACAACATCGACTCTTATCGAAAATCCGACTATAAAGAAGCAGTAGAGAAAGTATTTGCGAAAGAGGTGAATGCGTCACAGGGTCATCATGTGAGAACCTTCGGCGACCTCCATCGCTCTGCTTTTGGTTATTTTGCCCTTGGTACAAACAAAGCACATTTACAGTACGTGGAACGGACGGACACCATTCGCATTTTGGTGTACAGCCACGACTTTAAAGCCCGTCTAGAAACCTACAGCCCGACGCTTTTTTGTTTAAACGACAATCAAAAATCTACAGATGAGCACAGAAAAGCAATCGCTCCATTTCTAGAAGAAATTTTTCCCGACAAATCGTCGTTTGAAAAATAAACTACAATTCGAAACTAGATTTTTCTGGAAGAATACTATCAAAAGCGGCATTAACATTGAGCATTGTTTTTTCGAAGTCGCGAATATGCTCGTTATCATTAATGCAAACCAAATCATAAGATTGTTCTCTTATTGCTTTTAAAGCCTTTTCGGTTTTAAATAGCAAAGGGAACATCTTTGTGTCTTGATAAGTATTGTAAGAGTTAAAATCTGATTTGCAAATTTGCCAAGTTCTGAACAGCTCTTGTGTGTAGTCATTCGGACTTCGGAAACGATTTACAGACATCGCTTTAAGTTCCTCACCTACGTTTGACCAAACGTCTTCGAATGTACGCTTTAAATAGGGTTGTGCATTGTGTGGCGTGCGTAAGGTTATAAATTCATTATAGAATGATAAAAGCTTAGTTAACCTTCCTTTACTTCCGTAAGATGAGTCATACCATTTATCATGATCTCGTTTCATTACCTCTTTCTTGTCAAAAAACTGATTAATGATGCGAATATTGTTTTTTAAGCACTTACTCCACAAAGACAAACCTAAATTCATCCTAAAAGCAGCAATATCGTTAGGCAAGCCATCTTTAAAAAATCGCTCTTTTTTTAAATGATTGATGATAAAGAAATCATCATTAAAATAAACGAATTGTTCTGCTAAATCAGGGATTTTATGCAGATAGATTTCAATTAAACTCGAGTTAAAAACTGGCAAATACTCTTTAGGAATATAATCTTCGTGGCTAACCATCTGAATTTTAGGATGGTTAACATCTAACCACTCTGGATGTTGCCCGCACGTAACGAAATGAACTTTTCTTACCCAGGGTGCAAATTTTTCAACACCTCTAAACCAATATTTTAAAAAACCGTAATCTCTAAAACGAGCTTCATTAACTTCATTTTTTGTATTATCGATTTTTCCAGAATATTTGGCAAAATCTGCTTGCCATTTAGGGTCGTTCATGTCTACCCAGGTAACTACAAAATCTATTTCCATAAAACCCCCTTTAATGTATTTTAACTACGAGAAGCCAAAGATAGATAATTAGTTTCAAACGATTTTACTAGATCCCTTTTTCAAACTTTACTCCATTAACTTGTGATATTCGGTTGATACAAAAATGAAAATCATTCTACTTTTACATCATCTAGTTTTAATAAAAATTTAAGACTTTTGTAAGAGGCAAATCTTTTTTTAGAAGTGACCCCAGCATCAGCAAAACATTTATGAACCGACACCTAGTAGACTTTGTTACCACATTTATTCCTAATAAACAGAAAAGGGAGCATTACCGTGAAACTTGGAAGCATATTAATTTGGCAGATGTGACTAGAAAAGGTATTGCCGAGCTAATTGCAGGATTAATTCCCCACAAAATGACTCGTAACAGGTGGCGTGGCATTTTAAGATATGGGCCCTTTAATGCATTGTGGTTGATGATTAAGATGAGACGAAATAAATCGGTTAAGCCAAAACATTATTTATCCGTGTGCGCAATTGCTAAAAATGAAGGTCCTTATTTTGTAGAGTGGTTAGAATGGCACAGACGCCAAGGTGTAGAAAAATTCTACATCTATGATAACGAAAGCACCGATAATACACGAGAAATTTTAGAACCTTATATAAATTCTGGCATTGTTGATTATACGTTTTGGCCAGGCATGAAACAACAATTGATGGCTTACGACCATTGCTTGGAAACCCATCGACTGGACAGCAGATGGATTGCCGTAATTGACCTCGATGAATTTATCAACCCTATTAAGGATAAAGATATCCCATCCTTTTTAAAGCGTTTTGAATATTATCCGGCGGTGGAAATAAATTGGTTAATTTATGGCAGCGGCGGTGCAAAAACTAAAGAAGAAGGAAAAATAATGGATCGCTTTAAAAAGCATTCTTTACCTAACGAGTGGTTAAATAGGCACGTTAAAAGCATTGTTAATCCACGGAGGGTTTTCTCTTTTATTGGTTGCCACGAAGTCGCTAGAATGTCTGGAAAAGCGGTAGACAGTCATGGGAATTCAATCAATAAGCACTTTAGGGAACGAGAACCCATTCAAGATGTGATTAGAATAAACCACTACGCTGTAAAATCCTACGATGAATTTTTAGCCAAAAAGGCGAGAGGAAGAGCTAGAGCATTAACGCAACGCAACAACGACTATTTCACGGCTTACGATTTGAACGATATTGAGGAAGCATAAAAAAGGCTCAAAAATTAATCTTGAGCCATTACATTTTTAAATTTTCCTTATAGTTGGTCAACGCGTACCCAATCCATACCTGCAGCAATTGCTGCATTTACGCCTGGTTCACCATCTTCAAAAACAATACATTTTTCTGGAGCTACGCCGAGTAATTCTGCAGCTCTTAAAAACGGATCGGCATGAGGTTTACCTTTTTCAGTTTCTCCTGCACACACCATTACTTCAATTAAAGGTAAAAGACCTAAAACGGTAAGGGTTTTGGTTACTGTTTTGCGGCTACCGCCAGAAACTACAGCAATTTTAACTTTACCAACGTGATTTTTTAGGTGCTGTGCTACGTGGAAAACTGGCTCAGTTTTTTCAATATACTTGTCGATAAAGATTTGTGATTTCTCCCTTGCAAACGATTCGGGCAACTCTACGCCATAACGCTTAGTGATTTCTTTAGCGAACAATTTTGTAGGCACGCCAGCAAAATCATCTACCATTTGTAAATCTAAATCTACCCCGTAACGAGCAGAAACCTCTTTATAAGCTAATTTATGCGCTCCCATGTTGTCTGCCAAAGTACCGTCGCAATCGTAAAGAAAAGCTTCGTACTTATCCGCAGTAATTTCTGTTAAAATTTCTAATTTATCTTTCGTTTCTATCATTATCTACTCATTTCTGCTAAGGCCTCTATAAACCTTGGATCGTCATTTAAGCTTTCTACCAACTGAACTTTCTCGCCACCTAAAGCTTTAAATTCTTCGTGATATTCTACCGTAATTTCATACACCGTCTCTAAACAATCGGCTACAAATGCCGGACTGAATACCAATAATTTTTTCTTACCCTCTGCCGCTAGCTTTTTCAAAACGTCAGTAGTATATGGCTGTATCCAAGGTTCTTTACCCAAACGAGATTGATAGCAAACCGAATAACTCTCGCGACTAATCCCCAATTTTTCTGCTAGTAATTTAGCGGTATTGTGGCATTGCGCCGAATAGCAAAACTTGTTGGCGATGTTATAATTATCACAACAGTTATTCACCTTTAAACAATATTTTTCGGTATGGTCAGATTTTGACATCTGCCTTTGCGGCAAGCCATGAAAGCTAAATAACACATGATCGAAATTTTCGACACCGTGTTTCTTGGCGTTATCGGCAAAAATCTCTAACATCAAATCATTATCATGAAATGAGTTTACAAAAGAAATATTTGGAATAGTAGGCCATTTAGCCACCAATTCCATTACCAACTGCAAAGCAGTACCGCTACTTGCCGAAGCATATTGCGGAAAAAGCGGAATAACTTGAATGCTTTCCACCAGCCCTTTCTTAAGTTTCTCTAACGCACTTTCAATTGAAGGATTTTGATAACGCATTGCCAACTCTACTTGGTACTCACCGCCAAGTTTCTCTTGCAACATTCTAGCTTGTATCTCACTATAATACAACAATGGCGAGCCATTTGGCTCCCAAATTTTTTGATACAACGCCGCAGTTTTAGGACTACGAAAAGGTACAATAATACCTTTAACTAATAATGTTCTGTTAAATTTGGGGATATCGATAACCCGCTCGTCCATTAAGAACTGATCTAGGTAACGTTTTACATCTTTAACTTTCGGACTATCTGGGGTGCCGAGATTTATTAAGAGTACGCCTTTTTTTGCCATCAAAAATCTATTTATAGCAAATATACGTTAAGATTTGCAGGCTTTAAAACCTAAGCGTGTTATAAGGCTGTTATTTACTTTTTAATGATGGATTTAGTAGCGCTCCAAGGCTGCCTTAACCTGCTCCATCAGCCACATGGGTGTTGACGTTGCTCCGCAAATCCCGACCTTGTCATTTGCAGCGAACCAGTTTTGATCTAACTCTGCCACGTTAGAAATGAAATACGAATGACCATTGTACTTTTTGCAAACATCATACAAAACCTTTCCGTTAGATGATTTTTTACCCGACACAAAAACGATCTTATCAAAATCTTTCACAAAACTTTCTAATTCTTCATACCTATTGGAAACTTGACGGCAAATCGTATCATTAGCTTTTACTTCGTAACCACGATCAATCAATTCTTCCTTGATTTGGTAGAATTTATCAACGCTTTTTGTGGTTTGGCTATACAGCGTAAACTTATTTGGCAACTCTACATTATCCAACTCAGCAATATCCATAAATACCAAGGCTTCGCCATCCGTTTGACCTTGCAGACCAATTACTTCTGCATGTCCATGTTTACCAAAAATTAAAATCTTCTCACCATCGTCGTGCGTATTTTTGATGCGATTTTGGAGTTTCAATACTACTGGGCAAGAAGCATCAATTAAAGTAAGATTATTGGCAAGCGCCAATTCGTAGGTAGAAGGCGCCTCGCCATGTGCCCTAATCAAAACTTTCTCGTTACGAAGCTCTTTTAGCATATCGTGATCGATAATGCGTAAACCCTTCGCCTTTAACCGCTCTACCTCTTCGTCATTATGTACAATATCTCCTAAACAGTATAGATATTCTTCGTTATCCAAAATATCCTCAGCCATGTCAATAGCATAGACAACGCCAAAACAAAAGCCCGAAGATTTATCGATAGTAACTTGAAGATTGTAACTCATAATGAAAATTTCCCTACAAAGGTAAAGATAATCCTTTAACTTAAATAAACGCGATCTTCCTCGCCGTCTATGTCCATAATTACATCAACATGTTCTTTTAGCACAGTAGCCAGTTCTAAACCTACAAAATCAGTAGCAATGGGAAAAATTTTATGACTTCTATCTACCAAAACTGCAGTCCTGATTTTTTTGTGTGGTGTATTTAAGAAAACACCTAAACCATAGGCGAGAGTTTTTCCACTATTCAACACATCATCAACCAAAATAACTACTCTATTTTTCCAGTTACTTTCTGGCAAATCAGTTTTGGCAATAAGTTTACTCGCTTGTCTTTCAACGTCTATGCGCAACAGCGTGATCTTAATATCCGATATTTCTTCTAAAACCGCCTTTAAACGAAGCGCCACTTTGTAACCTCTATCCCACATTCCAGCTACAATAATTTCCTTCTCTTCTAGATTGTCCTCTAAAATTTGATAGGCAATTCGGTTAATTTTCTGTTGAATTTGCGTTTTATCTAGAATAAGTACTTGATTATTTTGGGGCATCCTTATATTTCTTTAAGTATACAAAAGAACGACTTTAAGGTTCAAATTCAAACACCGATTTTTTTTTAGTGCTTGCCTGCAACTTTTAGAACTTTTGTGCGTCTTATAGGAAACAACCATAACTTATTATGACTTATTCAAGATCAATAAAAAGAGCAACAATATTATTCATCGTCCTCTTTTCTTTTACCGCTTTTGCACAAAACACAAGAACGGTTAACGTAACAAGCTTCAATGCAGTGGGCGTTAGTAGCGGAATTGATTTGCATTTGGAGCAAGGAAATACCGAAAGCGTAGTAATAAAAGGTGACGCTAAAATCATCAAAGACGTGATTGTAGAGCAAAAAAATCAATCTATCAACATTAAATATAAAGATGGAGTAAACTGGTCTCGTTTATTTAGAGATAAAAAGATTGATGTTTACGTTACATTTAAAAATCTCGGATCTATTTCGGCAAGTGGCGGTAGCGATGTAGATAATATTGGTGTGATTAAGGTTAACAAGCTAGCCATTTCTAGCAGTGGTGGCTCAGACATTGACCTGAATGTTATTTGTAAAGACATCAGCATATCTAGCAGCGGAGGCAGCGATATTGATTTAAAAGGTAGCGCAGAAAACATGACGGTTTCAGCAAGCGGAGGTAGCGATGTGGATGCTTACCAATTTAAGACAAATTATGCACAAGTAAATAGTTCTGGCGGTTCAGACATCAACATCTACGTTGAAAAAGGTTTAACTGCAAATGCAACCGGTGGAAGCGATATTAACTATAAAGGTAATGCCGCTTTAAAGAAAATATCAAATTCGAAAAGTAGCGACGTTAGAAGAGTGAATTAAGTTTTTTAACTCCCGTGTAAAACCATAAAGGCTCGATATTTTAAAATATCGAGCCTTTATGGTTAGTCTTTTTTATAAGGATAGAAGATGAAATTTGCTCCTTCTGGAACGACCACAAAAACGCACATGTACTCTTCTGGTTTCTTGTAATTCTTTAAAAAGTGCTCCTTTTTCTCTGAATTTATAATACCACGCTCTACAAATTCTTCTAGGGTTGAGGCTTGGATAGTCCAATTTGTACCTAACTCCTCTCTGTTTAAAATCACTTCGCCAATTTTAACTTCGTGTTGGTGAGCAACAAAAATTGGTGTAGCCGAAATTCCCTCTGCTAAAATGTCTTTTGCCACTTCGTAAATAGACTCTGCATAGAAAGTTAAATCCTTTTCTAAACTTACTAAAGGACTTTGCTTTTTTGGGGCTTCTTTATCTGCTTTTTTACTTGCGCCACCACCTAATAACTCTTCTGATTCCATAACTAATCTATTTCTTATGAGTTAGTTTTTAAATTAAGTAACACTACATTTTCTACGTGTTGCGTATGCGGAAACATATCCACTGGTTTTATCCGTGCAACTTCGTATTTCTCTTTCAACAACTCCAAATCTCTGGCCTGTGTAGCGGCATTACAACTTACATACACAATCTTTTCCGCTTCCATTTCCAGCAAACGCGTTACCACATCTGTATGCATACCAGCACGAGGCGGGTCGGTAATTACCACATCCGGTTTGCCGTGCTCTTGTATAAAATCTCTTGTCAAGATATCCTTCATATCCCCAGCATAAAAGATGGTATTTTCGATACCATTTAAGTTTGAGTTGAACTTTGCATCCTCAATAGCTGATGGCACATACTCTACGCCCACTACTTGTTTTACATCGGCAGCAACAAAATTTGCGATCGTTCCAGCACCAGTATATAAGTCATAAACCAACTCTCCCCCTTTAAAACCAGCGAACTCTTTGGTAATGCGGTATAACTCGTATGCTTGCACAGAATTGGTTTGGTAGAAAGATTTAGGACCAATTTTATATTTCACCGATTTACCGTTACCCAAAGGCATTTCTTCAAAAATGTAATCTCTACCTGCGTAAGTAATTACCTCTTGGTCAAAAACGGTATCGTTCTTTTTATGGTTAACGATGTATAGCAATGAAGTAATATCAGGGAAATTGGTTTTCATATGCGCCATCATCCCATCAATTTGCTGCTGTGTTGCATAAGCAAATACTACAACAACCATTACCTCGCCAGTAGTTGATGTACGAATAATTAGGTTACGCATTGCGCCTTCGTGATTACGCAAATCGTAAAAACTTAGGCCGTTTGCCAATGCATAATCTCTAGCTGCCAAACGAATTTGGTTACTCGGATCAGCTTGTAAATAACAATGCTCTACTGCCAAAATTTTGTCGAACCTACCCGGCACGTGAAAACCTAAGGCGTTCATTTCTCTGCCTTCAGCTTCTTCAGCCATATCCGTAGCGTCTAGCCAACGCTTGTTCGAAAATGTAAATTCTAGTTTGTTGCGATAGTACTTATTTTCGGCAGAACCTAAGATGGGCTCCATTGAAGAAGTGTCTACTTTTGCCAAACGCTGTAATGCAGACTCCACACTTTTTTGTTTGTAAGTTAACTGAGCACTGTATTGCATATGTTGCCACTTGCAACCTCCGCAAGTACCAAAATGAGGACAAAAAGGTTCTTGTCTCAAATCTGAAGCCACCTGTATGTTTTCAATAACGGCTTCCGCGAAATTCTTTTTCTTTTTTACTAAACGAACGTCAACAACATCTCCAGGAACAGCTTTATCAACGAAAATCACTAATTCGTCAGCTTTTCCTACTCCTTTTCCCTCTTCGGCAATATCAATAATACTTAAACCTGTAATTCTAATTGGCTCCGTATTTTTTCTTTTTCTACTCATTTGGCGCAAATATACGAAAAGGCTTTGGTGCTCACACCTGTCGCGGACTTAGAAAATTTAGGGCACTAAAATTCCATTCAGCCCCAAAGATCTGTTAAAATGTTGCGCTTATCTTGATTTAATTTCCAAAAATCTTAAGTATAAAACCTAAAACACCATTTGAAAGATTGAAATTAACATCAAATTGTTCATCTACTAAAACTGAAAATTCAAATACCTCTACACTCATTTTGTCATCCATTTTAACAAATATATAACTTTTGAACTAAAAACCAAATTAGTATATGGTTAAATTTATGTTAAATCTGATGAAAATCATATAACATATCGCAAGAATTATATAAAAGCATTGCTAAAGCGATTAACTACCTTTGAAATATAAATATTGAAGTGATGAAACCCCTAGCAGCAATAGAAATTCCGACAGAAAATATCAATAGTGAACATTGCGCACTTATTGTAGATAAGGCTTTAGCTAAGGTAGTTGGTATAACTTCGCACAAAGTGGAATTAAATAATAATAAAGCAATTATTACCGCAGCAAAATATCCTGAAGAGGTGGTGCAAGAAGCTGTACAACAAATCAGAGCTTTGGGTTATAATGTGCTTTCGGTAAAGCAAACTTTCCCAGTAACGGATATGACCTGTGCTTCGTGTGCAGCCAATGCAGAAGCCACACTCAACAACCAAGTTGGGGTAATTAAAGCAGAAGTTAATTATGCGAATACGCAAGCAAGTGTCGAGTTCATTCCGACACTAGTGAGCCCCGAAGATTTGAAAAAAGCAACTCAGGCGGCAGGCTATGATTTATTGATACAAGGAAAGAATGCCGCTGAGGAAGAGCTTCATAACATCCGCGAAAACCATTATATCTCTCTAAAGAAAAAAGTTATTGGCGCATTAATTTTTGCAGTTCCACTATTCATTATTGGGATGTTTTTTATGGAAATGCCCTACGCTAACTATTTAATGTGGGCTTTAGCTACACCAATGTTGTTTATTTATGGCCAACAGTTTTTTGTAGGCGCTTGGAAACAAACCCAACATCGCTCTGCGAATATGGACACGCTAGTGGCGCTGAGTACAGGTACAGCCTACATTTTTAGCGTGGCTGTTACGTTATTTCCCAATTTCATGCACAGCATCGGCATTCACTCGCACGTGTATTTTGAGGCTGCAGGTATCGTGATCGCGTTTATCCTTTTAGGTAAATTATTAGAAGAAAAAGCCAAAGGAAACACCTCGTCGGCTATAAAAAAATTGATGGGTTTACAGCCTAAATATGTAACTGTTTTAAAAAATGACGGCTCGCAAAGTGAAATAAAGATTAGTGAAGTAAAAGTCAACGACATCCTTTTAGTGAAGCCCGGAGAGCGTATTGCGGTAGATGGAGAGGTGACTAGCGGCTCGTCGTACGTTGACGAAAGTATGATTAGTGGAGAGCCAATAGCGCTTAACAAGCAAGAAGGAAGTAAAGTTTTTGCCGGCACAATCAATCAAAAAGGAAGCTTTCAGTTTAAAGCCGAAAAAATTGGTAGCGAAACGATGCTGGCCCACATCATTAAAATGGTGGAAAATGCACAAGGAAGTAAAGCACCTGTGCAAAAATTGGTGGATAAAATTGCCGCAATTTTTGTACCCACGGTAATGGCAATTGCTATTTTGGCTTGGCTGCTTTGGTTTTTGCTTGGTGGCGAGAATGGCTTTAGTATGGGATTGGTGGCCTTTGTAACCGTTTTGGTTATTGCTTGCCCTTGTGCTTTAGGGTTGGCTACGCCCACGGCCATAATGGTAGGCGTTGGCAAAGGTGCAGAACAAGGTATTTTAATTAAGGATGCCGAAAGTTTAGAATTGGCAAAAAAGGTTAATGCCGTTATTTTAGATAAAACAGGAACCATTACCCAAGGGAAACCGAGTGTAAAGGATATTAAATGGTTTGTTGAGCCAAGCCAAACACTTATCAATTTACTTTACAGCATCGAAAAATCATCAGAACACCCTTTGGCTGAAGCCATTGTAACACACTTGACTAACCAAAATAGGTTTGTAAATGGCTTAAGTATCAACAATATTAGCGGGCAGGGTATTGAAGCTGAATTTGAAAGGCATACTTACATCATTGGGAACCAGAAACTTGCGGAAGAACGTAAAATTAATATTGATAAAGTAAAAAACGACTGGCTGCAGCAGCAACTTACATCCGCCTATACCGTGGTTTTGTTTTGCAATGAAAGTGAAGTATTGGCGGTAATCAGCATTGCTGACCAAATTAAAAAATCATCGGTCGATGCCGTAAAAAAATTAAAAGCGCAAGGCATAAAAGTATATATGCTTACTGGCGATAACGAACAAACTGCTAAAGCCGTAGCCGAACAAGTTGGCATAGCCGATTACCAAGCCAATGTTTTACCTGCCGAAAAAGCTGATTTCGCCAAAAAATTGCAGCATCAAAATTTTACGGTAGCAATGGTGGGCGATGGTATTAACGACACAACTGCTTTGGCGCAAGCGGATGTGAGTATTGCTATGGGAAAAGGTAGCGATATTGCAATGGACGTGGCTAAGATTACTATCATTTCGTCTGACTTGACAAAAATACCCGAAGCCATCAAACTTTCGAAAGATACGGTAAGCGCTATTAAGCAAAACCTTTTTTGGGCCTTTATTTACAATGTAATTGGCATCCCAATTGCAGCAGGATTGCTATATCCAATTAATGGATTTTTGTTAGACCCAATGTGGGCAGGCGCTGCAATGGCTTTTAGCTCGGTTAGCGTGGTAGGTAATAGTTTACGTTTAAAATGGAAGAATTAATTAATAAATATGAATACTTTAAAATTTAAGACATCAATAAATTGTGGCAATTGTGTTGCCAAAGTCACCCCAGTATTAAATAACCAAAGTGAAATTAAAGATTGGTCGGTAGATACCGAAAACCCAGAAAAAATATTAACCGTAAGTGGAGAAAATATTGACGAAGCAGATTTGATCAAATCTTTGCAAAAAATAGGATTTAAAGCCGAAAAAATTTAACGGAGCGACAACTCCATAATAATATTTACCCTTTCGTAAGCGGTTTCGTAATCAGCTAAGTTCATCTCCTTAAAACCAAATTTGCGGTATAAATGAATTGATGAACTTAGTTTTGTGTTACCCTCTAAATAAAGCAAACTTGCATTCACGGCCTTCGCTTTTTCAATTACGGCACTAAGCAAAGCTTTTCCAATCCCTAAACCTTGCTTGGTTTCATCAACTGCAAATTTAGATACCTCGTATTTTGTATCTCCTATTTTTTTGAGTGCACAAACGCCAACCGCCTCACCTTGGAGCAAGGCTACTAGAATAAAACCACCTTTGGCAATAATTTCTTGAGGATTGTTGAACGATTTAATATCCTCCTCCTCTATCTTAAAATACTTACTAATCCAAGCTTCGTTTAGCGCTTTAAAAGCCGGCGCAAAGCGAAGTTCGAAATCCGTCACATCTATCATTACCACTATTTTTTTGCAATCTCTTCCATTAAATTAGGATAATCGGTTACAATACCATCAACCCCTAAATTTTTAAAGTACACAATGTCTTTTACTGTGTTTACCGTCCAAGGCACAATTTTTATACCCGCAGCGTGGCACTTATCTACCAAACCCTTACCAACTAATGGCGCATAAGGACTGTAAATGGTTGGTGTAAAACCCAAAGCTTTGATATTATTATCGAAATCCTCCTTTTCATCAATTCCTAAAGAAGTTTGGATATTCGGATACTTTTGGTGCAAATACTGAAGCGAGCGAATATCAAAAGAATGAATAGTTACTCTATTCTCTATTTTTTTAGCTCTCACCACATCCATCACTAGTTCTACAAACTCCTCTGGCGAGGGTTGAAACTCTTTATCGCCGTTCCTGATCAACTTTGTTTCGATGTTGTAGTGGGGTTTAGCCATTTTTTTACGCTTGGCTACAAAAATCTCGACTTTATCAATCAAATCACTTAACAAAGGTTTGGCCACCCTAAATTTTTCTTGGTAAGGAAAACGCGGATGAGGTTTTGTACCTACATCAAACGTGCTTACCTCGTCGTAGGTCATTTTATAAATATTAAACTTCTTCTCGTTTTTTAGCGTAATTACTTCGCCATCAGGGTGTGTGCTAATCACATTGTTAAAGTAAGGTTCTTGCGAAACCACCACTTGTTTATCTTTGGAAATAACCACTTCCATTTTTAGCGTGGTTGCGCCGGTTTCTAGAGCTTTAATCATGCTCGGGATGGTGTTTTCTGGCATTAAACCTCTAGCACCACGGTTTCCCTGTACCTCGAAAGCTGGTTTATTTTTTTGCGCAAAAGCGATATTTAAAGAAGTGGCAAATAATATCGTTAATAGCTTTGAGAGCAAAATTTTCTTCATAACAAATCATTTTAAAATAAATAACGAAAAAATAAACGTTAGCATACAATGATAAAAGTTTTATCTAACAACTGAAAAGAAGTAACAATAATGATTTATTATATGCTCGATTTGACTAAAAATGATGGCTGTTTCATACCTTTACACAAAATATGCAGGGCTTAGTTATAAAATCTACAGGTAGTTGGTACCAAGTTTACGCCGATAACGGAGAAACTTATAATTGCCGTATTAAGGGTAAGTTTAGGATGAAGGGTATACAAACCACTAACCCGATTGCTGTTGGCGATAAGGTACGATTTGAGTTAGAACCCAATGCAGATACTGGCGTGATTGACTCTTTGGAAGAGAGGAAAAATTACATCATTCGCAAATCGATTAACTTAAGCAAGCAAGCGCAAATTATTGCAGCCAACTTGGATCAAGCATTTTTGATTGTTACGCTGGCATCGCCAAGAACATCCCTAGGTTTTATTGACAGGTTTTTAGTTACCGCCGAAGCTTACGGCATTCCAACAACGTTGATTTTTAACAAACTCGATTTATTTAGCGAACACGGCCTAGAAATTTTGGCAGAATACAAAGCTATTTACGAAAAGTTGGGTTACCCTTGCTACGAAGTTTCGGCATTAAAAGGAACAAACATTCCTCAAATAGAGCATTTATTAAAAGACAAAACCACGCTTTTTTCTGGCCATTCTGGCGTTGGAAAATCGAGTTTAATTAACGCCATTTTACCTGGTTACGAAATTAAAACTGGCGAGGTGAGCGAATGGAGCGACAAGGGGCAACACACCACCACCTTTGCAGAAATGCACGCACTACCTTTTGGCGGCTACCTAATTGACACGCCTGGTATTAGAGAGCTTGGCATTGTTGACATTGAAAAAGAAGAACTCAGCCATTTTTTCGTAGAGATGCGTGATCGTTTAAACCAATGCAGATTTAACAACTGCCGCCACGTAAACGAACCTGGATGCGCTGTTTTAGCCGCTGTAGAAGAAGGTGAAATTGAAATTAGTCGGTACGAAAGTTACCTGAGTATTTATCACGGTAATGATACCCGGGCTTAAATTTCTGCAAATAAAATAGGCATCTTTTCCAGATGCCTACATATCTTTTAAAACTTATTGTTGGCCATCCAATTTGTTAAACGGGCAAACCAATCGTCTTTAGTTCGTTTAAAATCTAAGCCAAAACCGTGACCTCCTTGTTGGTAGATGTGCATTTCTGTTGGCACACCGTTTTTCACTAAAGCTTCATTATATCTCAAGCTATTTTGCACAGGCACTGTTTTGTCATCATTAGCGTGTAGCAAGAAAGTTGGTGGCGTTTGCGGGGTAACTCGTTTCTCGCTCGAAAAATATTTAATTTGAGCTTCACTCGGCGCTGTACCCAATAACCTACCCACAGAGCCAGCGTGTGTATATTGCCCAAAGGTAATTACTGGGTAAATCAGTATCGAAAAACTTGGACGCAAACTCAAATTTTCTTGGTTATCAATTTTCATATCGGCAAAATGCGTGCTTGCAGTAGCAGCCAAATGACCACCTGCCGAAAAGCCCATTATACCCACTTTATTTGGGTTTACCCCAAACGCTGCTGCATTTTTACGCACCAAATAAATGGCTTGCAAAGCATCTTGTAAAGGTCCGGTCGTTTTGTCTTTCATTATCAAATCATCAGGCAAACGATATTTCAACACGAAAGCGGTAACGCCCATGTCTTTTAACCTTTGCGCTACTGAATGTCCTTCCTTATCAATAGCTAAAATACTATAGCCACCACCCGGACAAATAATTACCGCCGTACCCTTAGGTTTTGCAGGCTGATAAACGTACAAAGCAGGATCTGAAACCTTACCCAATCGCTTGGTGCTATCTTTTGTGTAAGTAATTTCTTCCTTAAAATCCGTCGGAGTGGCTTTTGCACCTGGCACGGCACCGCCATATAGCGAAATTCTTTCTTGAGCGCTAATTTTCATCATCATTAAAAAAGATAAAGCTAATAGGCTGACAATACGTAACCCGAAACATTTAGAGAAATTACTCATTATTTAATTTGCTTATAAACAATTCAATATAACAATATCGATTAAAACTCCATCAAATATGCTTTCAAAAACTCATTAATATCGCCATTCAAAACAGCATCGGGGTTAGAAGTTTGGTAGTTCGTTCGGTGATCTTTCACACGTCTATCATCCAATACGTAACTCCTAATTTGAGAGCCCCATTCAATTTTCATCTTACTACCTTCAATGGCCGCACTCGCCTCTTGGCGCTTACGCATCTCAATTTCATACAATTGCGATTTCAATAAACGAATAGCATTTTCCTTATTCTGTAACTGCGAACGCGACTCTTGGTTTTTAATGATAATACCCGAGGGTTTGTGATATAAACGCACCGCAGTCTCTACCTTGTTTACATTCTGTCCACCAGCACCGCCTGCCCTAAAGGTTTCAAACTCTATATCTGCCGGATTAACGTCAATAGTTATGGTATCGTCAACCAAAGGGTAAACGTACACCGATGCAAACGATGTGTGTCTGCGAGCGTTCGAGTCGAAAGGAGAAATACGCACCAGACGGTGAACTCCGTTTTCGCCCTTCAAATAGCCATAAGCAAACTCACCTGTAATCTCTAAAGTTACTGTTTTAACCCCCGCAACCTCGCCTGCCTGAAAATCTTGTTCTGAAACTTTGTAACCATTTTTCTCTGCCCACATTAAATACATACGCATTAGCATACTAGCCCAATCGCAACTTTCGGTACCACCCGCACCTGCCGTAATTTGCAAAACTGCATTCAACTGATCTTCCTTGCTGTTCAGCATATTCTTCAGTTCCAGCTCTTCCACTTCTTTCAAAGCCAGCGCAAATTGCTCATCAACCTCCTCCTCGCTCGCGTCTCCACCTTGCTGAAATTCGTACAGCACAGCCGTATCCTCTACAGCATTGTTAGCCTTCGCAAAACCCTCTGTCCATTTTTTCTTGCTGCTAATTTCTGCTAAAATTTGTTCAGCACGCTTGGGGTTATCCCAAAACGTCGGATCTAGCGTAACCTTTTCTTCCTCGCTTATTTGATACAATAGTTCATCAACGTCAAAGATACCCCCTCAGAGATGTTACTCTATCTCTTAAATCTTGCAACTGTTCTTTAGTCATAAGGGCAAATATACATCAATAAGGTTTATGGTAAAAGCTTTACGTTTTAGAGTTTTAGAAAATCAAAATCGGTAGTACTTTGGTAAGTTCAGTCCCGCTATCCGTTGCAATCTTTTTATTTTGCTTACTCCTGTTATCCCGAGCAATGTGGAATTTATAATCAATATGCGTAAAGGAAAAGATCCTTCGCTAACGCTCAGGATGACACGTTAAAACAAAAAGTATTTCCGCTCCTATCGGGTTTAGTAGACAAAGGCTTGTTAACACTACCAAAGCCCCCCTTGCCATTTCGACTATAGGAGAAATCTAGTAAACACCTACAGATACTTCGCCACTCTGTATGACAATAAATAAAGCCTTACTTCTTCATCCGCATATAATCTAAGGTCAAATTCACCAAAGATTTCACCCCTAAGTTGAAACTACTTTCATCAATAAAGAAATCTGGAGTATGATGTGCAGGTGCTTTAGCAGGATCTTGATCTTTTGGCATTCCACCTAAAAAGAAAAATAGTCCTGGCACTTTCTCCTGATAAAAAGAAAAATCTTCGGCTCCTGTCACCGCATTTCGCAATAACACGTTTTCCTTGCCAGCGGTAGCTTGTAAGCTAGGCAACATCTTAGCTGTTAATTCTACGTTATTATAAGTTACGGGATAACTTTTGGTATAAGGAATTAAAACTTCGGCAACAGCATTATTTGCTTCTGCAGTTTTCGTCGCTATGGTTCGTATACGTTCAGCTATTAAAGTTTGGTCCGATTTAGACAAGGCCCTCATCGTGCCCAACATCTCCACCTTTTCAGGGATAATATTATTTCTCACTCCGCCCTGTATACTGCCAATCGTAACTACGCCAGCATTTTGTGTTACGTTTAAATTTCTGCTTACAATGGTTTGCAAACCATTAATAATTTGCGCTGAAGTCACAATTGGATCAACACTACTCCAAGGATAAGCCCCGTGAGATTGCTTGCCTTTTACGGTAATTTTTATATCTGTTGATGAAGCCATAGTACCACCTGGCTTGTAACCGATAGTGCCCACTGGTGTTTGCGAATTTATATGCAAGCCAAAAATCACATCTACCTTAGGGTTTTCTAATACACCTTGTTCAACCATTAACTTTGCACCGCCCTCTTCTCCAACTGGAGCACCTTCTTCAGCCGGTTGAAAAATAAACTTCACGGTGCCAGCAATATCTTTCTTCATACCTGCAAGTACTTCTGCAACGCCCATCAAAATAGCTACGTGTGTATCGTGACCGCAAGCGTGCATTACGCCTACATTTTGTCCGTTGTATTCGGTTTTAACTTTCGAAGCAAAAGGCAAATCAACCCGTTCGGTTACAGGTAAACCGTCCATATCGGCTCTTAATGCTACCACAGGACCTGGTTTTGCACCTTTTAGTATACCTACCACTCCAGTTACTGCCACGCCAGTTTTTACTTCAATGCCTAAATCCTTTAAATGCTTCGCAATGAGGCCGGCAGTTCGGGTTTCTCTATTTCCCAACTCCGGGTTTTTATGGATATCTCTACGCCAATCTATTACTTTTTGGGTGATTGCCTCTGTTCTCTTATTTATTTCAGCATTTTGAGTTTGTGCTAATGCTACAAACGGGAGTGAGTAAAGTGCTATTGCAAGGAATTTCTTCATATTTTGGTTAATTCTTGTAAATCCTTAAAGATAGACATTACTTCCAAAAAATCTAAACGCTAATAGACATAGACAAAAAAAAGGCGCCTTTCAAGCGCCTTTAATATCTCGATTAAAAAAAATCCTTCAGTTTATCCAATAAGCCGCCACCACCTTGCTGCTCTTTTCCATCAGTAGTTTTGTTACCGCCGCTGAGCATCTCTTTAACATCGTTTAAATCAAATTTACCATCGGCACCACCAGCTACCTTACCTAAAATATCTTGCAAGTTGAAACCACCAGCGCCACCACCCGTGTTCGATTGGTTAAAGAACTTTGCCATAATCATCGGAATTAAAGCCGCTCCAATGGATTTTGCAGTGTCCATATTAATACCTAATGCGCCCAATTTGTTAGTAAAATCGTTGGTAGCTTGGTTAGCCACTCCGCTAGCACTATCGCCTTGCGTAAACGAACTAATGATGTCGCCAATGTTGCCCGACCCCAACTGATTTTTCAAAGTATCAACGATAGAACCTGAGGCCGCCTGTATTACTTGTTCGTTTTGCTCGTTAGGAATTTCTTTGTTGTTCACTACAAGATCTTGTGCATTATCTCTAATAAACTGTTCTAAATTTTCTAGCATGTTTTTAATAGTTTTAAAATGATTTTAGACGCAAAAACTCAGCCAAGTTTCCTTATACAGAAATATAAGAGATTTGACCATCAAAGTTTGATAGTATTAAGTTACACATTAGTATTTCTGCGCCATATTTGTATTTTTACTGCTCATAAGAAAAGAAACTATGTTCCCTAAAATAAACTTCACCACCACCAAAGCTTATCAATATTTAGCAGATCATTATATTAACATTAATGAAACCGATATTAAAACGATGTTTGCTAAAGATCCTGAGCGTTTTAAGAAGTTTTCTACCGTTTTCAACGACATTCTTTTTGATTATTCGAAGAACGTTATCAATGATGAAACGATGGCTTTACTTACTCAACTAGCACGCGAATGCAAGTTAGATGAGGCGATAAAAGCAATGTACAGCGGCGAAAAAATTAATGAAACCGAAGGAAGAGAAGTGCTACACATCGCTTTGCGTAACCAAGCCAATACCCCAATTTTTGTTGATGGTAAAGACGTAATGCCTGAGGTAAATGCTGTTTTAGCCAAGATGGAAAAATTCAGCAATGCTATTATTTCTGGAGAATGGAAGGGCTATACAGGTAAAGAAATTACCGATGTGGTTAATATCGGCATTGGTGGCTCTGATTTGGGGCCAGTGATGGTGACTGAGGCGCTAAAACACTACAAGACGAGACTAAACCTACATTTTGTTTCTAACGTTGATGGCACACATATCGCCGAAACTCTAAAAAATGTTAACCCAGAAACCACTTTATTTTTAGTAGCTTCTAAAACCTTTACCACCCAAGAGACCATGACCAATGCACATACAGCGAGGGAATGGTTTTTGAGCAATGGTGCCAAAGATGCAGATATCGCAAAACATTTTGCAGCACTATCAACCAATGCTAAAGACGTGGCCGCCTTTGGTATCGATACTGACAATATGTTTGAGTTTTGGGACTGGGTAGGTGGACGATACTCTTTGTGGAGTGCTATCGGGTTATCAATTTCTTTAGGTATTGGTTTTGATAACTTCAAACAATTACTTGCCGGCGCACACGCTATCGATAAGCATTTCGCAGAAACACCTTTTGAAGAAAATATCCCAGTAATTTTAGGGCTATTGGGTGTTTGGTACATCAACTATTTCGGTGCCGAAACGCAAGCTATTTTACCTTACGACCAATACTTACATCGCTTTGCAGCTTATTTCCAACAAGGAGATATGGAAAGCAACGGTAAATACGTGGATAGAAACGGAGATGTTGTGCTTTATGAAACTGGTCCGGTAATTTGGGGAGAGCCAGGCACAAATGGTCAGCATGCATTTTACCAATTGATACACCAAGGAACTAGGTTAATACCTGCAGATTTTATTGCTCCAGCACAAAGTTTAAATCAGGTTGGAAAACATCATCCGATATTACTTTCTAACTTTTTTGCGCAAACAGAAGCTTTAATGAATGGTAAAAGTGAAGAGGAAGTTGTTGCTGAGTTAGAGAAGGCTGGAAAAAGTGCAGCAGATATTGAAAAGCTTGCCCCATTTAAAGTTTTTGGAGGAAATCGCCCTACCAATTCAATTTTATTAAAGAAGGTAACGCCATTTAGTTTGGGTAGCCTAATTGCTGTTTACGAGCACAAAATATTTGTGCAGGGTGTTATCTGGAACATCTTTAGTTTCGACCAATGGGGTGTGGAGCTCGGTAAACAATTGGCACAAAAAATTCAGCCCGAATTACAAGGTGATGAAAAAATCACTTCCCACGATGCTTCGACAAATGGATTGATTAATCAATATAAAGATTGGAGATAGCAGTATATGCCAGATCCATAAATATTTTATAAAACATTTATGGATTCCCTTCGTTTTTGACATCATAGGTATGAATTAAAAATAGCACCTATATGAGACTTTTAAAAATATTTTACACCGCGGCTTTGACGATATTATCGGCTACGGCATTTGCACAAACCGACAAGGCCACTACCGAGAAAATTGTAGAGGCTAAAACTTTTACGTTTGTAGCAACAAGCGCTACTCCGATGAACACACAAGATATTAGCGCAATAATGGGCCGCTTCCCTGGTGGTAATGCTGGTGGTTCGGTTAACCTTAACGATCCGTATTACGAAGTAAAGGTTAGTCCGGATAGTGTTGTTGTTTATCTACCCTATTATGGCAGATCTTTTACTGCGCCTACAAACCCGAATGAGGGCGGAATAAAATTTAGCAGTAAAAAGTTTGACTACAAAAGCAAAAAAGGCAAAAAGCAGGGATGGGACGTGACCGTTATACCTAAAGATGGAAGAGAAGGTTATAAATTAAACCTTAATATTAGTAGCGAGGGTTATGCGTCTTTATCGATAGTAAGCAACAACAAACAGTCCATCTCTTATAATGGATATTTGAAAGAAAACGATAATAAATAAATATAAAAAAGAGCTGTTTCAACCAAAGAACAGCTCTTTTTTATTACCAGCCTGAGATTTTAATTTCGAAAAGGCTAGGCCATTTCTTACCTGTTACAAACAGACGTTTGCTCACTGCATCATAAGCAATACCGTTCAATACATTGTTTGCAGAATTGAAATCATCTTTTTGATATTGTTTTGGTACTAATTTAGATAAGTCAAGTTCTGCCAATACCGCCCCAGATTTGGGATCTATTACAATAATCTTATTCGTACCGTACACGTTGGCAAACAGTTTCCCATCAATATATTCCAACTCGTTTAAACTTTCTACCGCACCCTTATTATCGTAAACCTCTATATAGCTTTCTTCTGTGTAATTTTCGGCATTCATTAACCAAATTCGGTTTGAGCCATCGCTTCTTAGCAATTGCTTACCATCGAAGGTTAAGCCCCAACCTTCTCTACTGTTTTGATAATTAAAAGAAGATAGCTGTTTTAAAGTGTTTGCATCGTAAACCAAACCCACGTTTTCTTGCCAAGTGAGCACAACAATTTTATCGCCCACTTTAACCGAGCCTTCGCCAAAGTACTCTGCCGCTAAGGACACTTCTTTTAAAGCTTTCCCAGAGTTTAAATCAACCCAAAGTATTTTGGAGAGACCTTTGCGGCCGGTGCTTTCCAATAATTTTCCGTTCACAAAACTTAAACCCTGCGTGTACGATGAGGTGTCGTGAGGGAAAGTGTTCACTAAAGAATAGCTCAATTTTATGGGATTCTTATTGGTTTTCAGAATGATATTGCTACTAATGGTATCCACTTTTTCGGCAGCTTTTACAATTGCGGTAATCTGTCTGTACCCTAATCGCAAATTTTGCGTACTAAGCTTTACCGAATCTTTCGAAGATTTCCTAGCAAACTCGGTACCATCCACCAAGTAAGTAATAGAATTTACCGCAGTGCTTTCCGGAATATCTAAGGCAACTGTAATCATCTCACCGCTACTGAAGCTTTCACCTTGCAGGGGTTGCTTAAAGGTAATGTAATTTGCCATTTTATTATTACATGCTATTGCAAACAAAGTGGATACAGCAACAATTGCTAAAGAAATTTTAATACGGCCAAAAAGCATCTTTTATATGTGTTATTTTAAACTGATTATCTTTTATTACTAAAACCGAAATTACATCAAACCTAATCTCGCCATTAAAATCCATGATTTCGATATAGGCTTGCGCAGCCTGTTCTAACATCTTCTGTTTAGCTACACTCACAAACTCTTCCGGGTTACCAAACGCTAAAGAACTTCTGGTTTTCACTTCGATAAAGATAATAGATTTCGCATGAAGAGCAATGATGTCAACCTCAGCCTTCTCATGTGTCCAGTTTTCTTCCAAAATCTCATACCCCTTGTTTGTGAGAAGTTGTAGTGCTGCCTGTTCTCCCGCTCTACCTATATCGTTATGGATAGCCATTGCCTGAAATATACTTTATTTTACAATTACTGAACCTAGAAATTTCGAAATTGTACGCTCCACATTTTTCACCTGCGCATATCGAGCCAATAAAATTTCCTGGTTTGCGGCATCTTTTTCGTCTTTCAGTTCGTTCATAATGTCGGTAAGCATTTTATCCACTTTGTGTTTTTTTAGATGATACAATGCCCCTAGAACGGTGCCTTTTAAATTCAAAGTCTCATCACGCACATAAATTTGGTGTTTATTGTACCAATTATCGCTTAAAGTATAGGGCGAGGTTGATAAGGTAATCGCCATTGTCGAAATCTCCTCATCTTTACTATGTAAAAACTTATTGATTGTGGGGAGTTCACCCTTTTCTAACTCAGAGTTATAATGGTCAACTATACGTTTGCACAGCACATTTTCGAAAGTTACATCGCTCAAGTTAGAGATAATGAAGGAACCAACATACATATTATCGGTGTCTTCCCAGGTGGCCAACTCGTGACCGTAAGTAAGTAGCACACGCACCACTTCTTTCTCTTGCAAATGCTCCAGTTCTGTCGGCTGACTAGGTTCTGCAGGTAAATTTGCCGGACCACCTTCCGCAAACAAATCATCAGGCGGCATATCTGCATGGCTTCCCGAACTTGGGGCAGATCGCGATGCTGCTGCTACTTTCTTCTGCTTTGCTACCCTAATAGCATTAAGCTCAGTCAGCAAGATGCGTTCTTCGATTTCTAGGAGGTGGCTACACTCGCGAATAAAAACAGAAGCCTTTATGTTATCGGGAATTTTGGCTATACTCTCGACAATATCCCTGATAATACCAGCCCGTTTTATAGGGTCTTTACCCGCTTCGGCAAGTAAAATATTCGCCTTATAAAGGATAAAATCTTGACGTTGCTCTTCAATATAAGTTTTGAAGGCGCCAGCCCCAACCTTGTGCATGTACGAGTCGGGATCGTCTCCATCTGGAAAAGAAACAACTTTTACGTTTAATCCTTCTTCCAAAATCATATCCAAGCCTCTTAACGAAGCCTTGATACCGGCAGCATCTCCGTCGTATAAGATGGTTACATTTTGAGTAAAACGAGAGATTAACCTGATTTGCTCTAAAGTTAAAGATGTACCCGAAGACGCCACAACGTTCTCGATATATGCCTGATGAACAGCTAAAACATCGGCATATCCTTCTACCAAATAACAATTATCTTGATCTCGAATGGCTTTTTTTGCATGGAACAAACCATACAGCACATTAGATTTATGGTAAATATCGCTCTCTGGCGAGTTCACATATTTTGGAACGTTTTTATCAGTTTTTAACGTTCTACCGCCGAAACCAATTACTCGGCCCGTGAAATTATGGATTGGGAACATGACGCGGCCACGAAACCTATCGTAAAGTTTGCCTTTATCATTTCTGATGGCCAAGCCAGTTTTCTCTAAATATTCTTCTGCGTGCTGATTTTTAACCGCTTCTTGCGTCAAGGCATCCCAAACGTCTGGCGAATAGCCGAGGTTGAACTTCTTGATGATATCTTCTCTAAAACCTCTTTCTTTAAAA
This sequence comes from Pedobacter sp., assembly GCA_045629525.1. Lineage (GTDB taxonomy): Bacteria > Bacteroidota > Bacteroidia > Sphingobacteriales > Sphingobacteriaceae > Pedobacter. The sequence continues at coordinate 49,432 of JAZQRH010000014.1, read as the reverse complement.
TAACTAAGGCCGATTGCTTTGCCTTCGCTGGAATTCCAAAGTTGATCTTCGAAAAAATTTGAAGCAAACTGTGAAACGATGTACAAACTCTCCCTAGCACTATTGGCTTCAGTTTGCTCTGCCGTTTGTACCGTTTCCTCAACCTCAATATTGTACTTGGTGGCTAAGTATTTTAAAGCTTCTGGATACGAATATTTCTCGTGATCCATGATAAAGCGTACCGAATCGCCAGCTTTACCGCAACCAAAACATTTGTAAATCCCTTTATTAACCGATACGTGAAAAGATGGAGTTTTCTCTCCGTGAAACGGACAGTTCCCTATTAAACTGGAACCCCTTTTTTTGAGAGATACAAAATCGCCAACCACTTCCTCTATTCGTGCAGTCTCCTTAATCTTCTCTATGGTTTCGCTATTAATCATCTTTAAATTTTGTACAGCAAAGATAAGATACAAAAAACAGAAGACCACAAAGAATATACTTTGTGGTCTTCAAAAAAAAATATTTTTCTCTTACTTTATAAAAGGCAAAATCTGCTTTGCAACAAACTTATTTCCTTCAGGATTTAAATGAACTCTGTCTGTGGTTAAAATTCCCTTTTCTACATTGTCGGTATTTGCACTTGCCAAATACGCTGTAAAAGCTTTTCTCAAATCACAAAGTGGAAGATTATTTTTTTTGGCTAATTCTCTAATACCTTCCGCATATTTGTCGAGTTCAGCATCCAATTCATTTTCACCATTTTTTTTCTCACCAATAACAGATGGGGTACATAATACAATATCGGCACCGTTGGCTTTAATTTTATCAATTAAGCCCTGGTAGAACTTCAAATATTTAGGATAATCCGTTCCAGTTTTCGAGGTTTGCTTGTGCCAAACGTCATTAATGCCTACATAAATAAAAACCAAATCAGGTTTTTTCTCTAAAACATCGCTTTCTAAACGTAAATACAGATCATAAACTTTATTACCACCAATACCAGCTCCCGTAAGCTGAAATGTAGTGCTGTCAATTTGAGATTTTAGCACCGAAATATAGCCGTTTGGCAAAGCGCCTTGTCTAGTAATCGAATCGCCAAAGAATATTACACGTTTTGGAGTTGGTTTCATAGCAAATAGCGTAAAGGCAAGAATTGCAAAAGCAAAAAATTTTAAAGGTTTCATTGTTTGTAATGGTTAGGTTGTTGGTCACAATTATACCCAAAATACTGCTAAAAGCAATTTGGTCAAAAAGATAAATTGGCAAAATATTGATGATAAAATGAACAGACCATAAAACGAAAACACTCTCAAATGGAATATAAATATTACCTTTACTCCAAATACTTTTGATACAGATGAGATCTCTCTTGGCGATTATTTTAGCTACTACCATTACTTTTTTTACCTATAGCATCGGCAAAGCCCAAAAAGCAAATAGAGCACCCTACAGCGTACTTGTAAACACAAAAACGGGAGTGAAAATTTTTGGAAAAATTACCGCAATTAACGATAGCGTAATGCTGGTGGCTGACAAGAAAAATATTATGCAGTCTATTAAATATAGCGAGATGAAAAAAATTAGAGTATACAAATACCGCAGTGATATAGGCTATACCTCCATTACAGGTGCACTTGCATTAGGTACTATTGCCGCAGCACAGTCTTTAGACGAATCGGCTACTTCTCTCGCAGTGGGTATTGGAGCCACATTAGCTGTGGTTACGTTGAGCGCCCTATTACATGACACTTTTCACGGGCCAGAGCTAAAAATGGATGCCGCTAAGGATGTTATCGAATTTCCTTCAGTATCCAGAAAAATGAGCCAGTATATTGTTACTGAACAGTCATTGAGGCCCTAGTTTAACGAAACGATAAGTACCTAACTACTTCCCTTTCCCAAGCTTGTAATCTTTGTGAAGCACTAAAAAACTTGCTCTTTCTTCCTTTTTTAGCGGGTAATCCCAATTGCCTTGGTAAGTAATTTTTGTAGGTAATTTAACTTCATCAAAATAACTCATTTCGATATTCATCTGAACATCAAAATCAAAAAGCATGTTACTGTATTTCATATCTACATAACGACCTAAAATCTCGAAGTTCCGCTTGTCGAAAATGGTTACCAATTCCTTAATCATGATCCCGTTTTTTGTACCCTTAGACAAATCGGGCTTTACCGACACTTTGAATCGATAAACAGGAATAGAATCCAAATAAGTACCGCTGTGGAAAGTATAATCGTAATACTGACGCATGTTTGCCGTAAAAATTTCAGTCTTACTACCTATAAATGGTACACCTCTAATTGGTCGTCCTGGATTAAAAATTAAAGTTTTAAGTTTATCCTTATAACCTTCGTTGCCGCCTTTTCCCTTACTCGATGGAGTTGAATTGGGTACAAAATCTGTATTGTAAGCATTCATGAAAATATAGTCGAACATTTCAACAGTATATAATTGGTACTTGCCATTTTTCTTATACACCTTACCATTGTCCTCCTTTACCAAATACTCCATTTTGTAGGGCCCATCGTTATTGTGTTTGATCTTTCTGTAGATTTTCCCGTCGACGTTATTTTTTTTATCGTAAGTAAACACTCTATTTTCAGCTATAAAAGTGTACTTTTTCATGTCGCGAAAGGCCTGATAGAAACTTGTATCATTGATGATGGCATTGATAAAAGTCTCAATCCCAAACTTATTCGCTTTAATATTTACGACAGAATCTAAAGAGATTGTTTTTACCGTATCCGGATTAAAACGATTTATTTGTTGCGCCCGGACAGCGAATATTGAAAAAATCAGTAAAAATATCAGAAAGGTTTTTCTCATCATAAGGAAATAAAAAATAAGCGACCCTTGTTTAAAAAGTCGCTAAATATCTACAATTAATATGCCTAAAAGTTTTTAGTTACCCAACTGCTTCAAGGCGATATAAGCCATTAAACCGGTGGATATTTTGAGAGCGTCCTCGTCAATATCAAAATTTGGCGTATGCACCGAATTGGTGGTTCCCTTAGCAGCATTGCCTGTGCCTAAACGGTAGAAACAGGCATCGGTTACTTGCGAATAATAGGCAAAATCTTCCGCAGCCATCCAAATATCTAAATCTTCTACATTCTCTGGTCCTAAATAATCCTCGGCAGCACTTCTTGCAATTGCCGTCACTTTTTCTTCATTAATTAAGAAAGGATATCCGTGATGAATATCGAAATTACAAACGGCGCCCATACTGTCAGCCATGCCCTCGGCCATTTTTTTCATCAATTGATGTGCTTCCTTACGCCATTCTTCGTTTAAAGTTCTAAACGTCCCTTCTAATTTAACCTCATTAGGAATGATGTTCGTAGCACCATTGGCTTGCACCTTACCAAACGACAATACGGAAGGTAATCTTGGATCGGCTTTGCGGCTCACAATTTGTTGCAACGCCACAATGATATGAGCAGTAATTACCACTGGATCTATATTTTGATGCGGTTGTGCTCCGTGTCCACCTTTACCGGTTACGGTTACGTACAACTCATCGGTTGATGCCATATAAATACCCGATCGAAAACCCACTTTGCCACTCTCAATTAGAGGCATTACGTGCTGCCCTACTATCGCTTGTGGTTTTGGATTTTCCAAGGCCCCTTCTTTAATCATGATACTGGCTCCACCAGGCAATAATTCCTCTCCAGGTTGGAAAATTAATTTTATAGTACCACTAAAATCAGCTTTAAGTTCGTTTAAAATATACGCGGCGCCTAAAAGAGATGATGTATGCACATCATGTCCACAGGCGTGCATTACACCCGGATTGGTAGATTTGTACGGTTTGTCGTTAGCTTCATGAATGGGTAAAGCGTCCATGTCTCCACGCAAAGCGATGACTTCGCTAGAGGGTTTAGTACCCTTTATCAACCCAACCACGCCTGTACCCGCCATTTCTGTAAATGGAATTCCCCAGGTGTTTAATTTATCTTTAACAAATTTAGAAGTTTCAAATTCTTTAAACGACAATTCTGGATGTGCGTGTAAATGCTGGCGAATGGCCACCACTTCGTTAAATATTTGAGCAGCTAGCGCTTGTATCTTTTCTTTCATTGCTGGTTTTATTGAGGCATTAACATCATGATGAGAATTTATTCTAAAATAGGTGCGTTTATCTTTTCTCTAAAGACAAACAAGGTTGGATATTGCGAACGGAGCTCTGCCATGAACTTTTGCGCCTCCAAACGTGTGCGATAATCGCCAACACGCAAATAATAATTAGGTTCTTTGTAAGTAATATAGGCATTCAACTTTGGATAAGCAGCTTTAAATTTTGCTTGCTCGGCAAAAGCCGTGCGTCTATCAGAGCCATAGTAAATTTGCACCCTATAACCCATAGAACTTACCACTGTAGGAGTAGCCGGATTACTTGCTGTAGGTTTTATCCGATTTAACTCTAAACGTTTTGCAATTAGGCTGTCAATCAGTGGATCTTTTACTACAATAACTTCGCCTTTTTGGGCAAAAGCCAAGTGCGTTAACAAAAAAGAAAGTATGGTGAGTATTATTTTCATATGCTAAAATTGTACTTTTTCGCTACTGTCTACTAAACTATAACTAAATATTGCACATTGAGTTTGCAAAAATCGGGATTATTGCTGGGCTATACAAATGTTTAGTTGTGATATACAGGATAGATGTTGTAGATAACACTCTAACCAAAAAAAACGTCCTAAGTGTTTTAAAACCTAGGACGTTTTGTATTAATTAAAACTTTTAAGCATTTGCGCCGTGGCAATTTTTAAACTTCTTACCGCTTCCACAAGGGCAAGGTTCATTTCTGCCTACCGTTGCTTCTTTTCTAATTGGTTGCAATGGTTGAGGTTCACGCGTATCTCCTACTAAGTCTAAATCAGAGTGTTGATCGCCGTACTCTTGCTTAGTTGCATTTAACTTAGGTTGAGGCGCAACTGGAGCTGCTTCCCGTACTTGATCTGGCTCTGGTGCCATCGGGATACCGCCTTTAAACAAGAAACTTACTACCTCTTTATTTACAATGCTAAGCATACCTTTAAACAAATTAAAGGCTTCCATTTTATAAATAATTAATGGATCTTTTTGCTCGTATACAGCATTTTGAACAGACTGTTTTAACTCGTCCATTTCGCGTAAATGCTCTTTCCAACTATCATCAATTAAAGCTAAAACAATAGTTTTCTCGAAAGATTTTGTAATTTCTCTTCCGTTATTCTCAATAGCCGTTTTTAAATTAACTGGCACTTGGATATGGCGAATGCCATCCGTAAAAGGCACAACAATTTGCTCAATAACATCGCCTCTATCTGCAAAAACTTGTTGCAATACAGGCATTGCTTGGCCAATTATTGCGTCCGATTTGCGTGCATAAAAAGTGGTTACCTCTTCAAATAATCGCTCACTTAAATCCGCAATTTTTGTACCGTTAAAGTCTTGTTCCGAAATATCAGTATCTACCGAGAAGTTTTTAATGACTTCTAATTTAAAACCTTCGTAATTGTTAGTATCTCTGTATTCGGTAATGATATCCTCAACAACATCATAAATCATGTTGTTCATATCTACATCTAAGCGCTCGCCGAATAGGGCATTTCTACGTTTCGAGTAGATTACAGTACGTTGCGAGTTCATCACATCGTCGTACTCCAACAAGCGCTTACGAACACCAAAGTTATTTTCCTCTACTTTTTTCTGAGCACGCTCAATAGAATTGGTAATCATAGAATGTTGAATAACCTCCCCTTCTTCGATACCCATACGCACCATAATGTTAGAAATACGCTCAGATCCGAATAAACGCATCAAATTATCTTCTAAAGACACGAAAAATTGCGAAGTACCAGGATCGCCTTGACGACCAGCACGACCGCGGAGCTGTCTATCCACACGACGCGACTCATGACGCTCTGTACCAATAATTGCCAAACCTCCGGATTCTTTTACACCAGGCCCTAATTTAATATCGGTACCACGACCCGCCATGTTGGTGGCAATGGTTACCTGACCTGCTTGACCTGCTTCTGCAACAATATCTGCCTCGCGTTGGTGCATTTTAGCATTCAACACATTGTGCTTAATGCCACGTAGCTTAAGCATACGACTTAGCAATTCCGAAATCTCAACAGATGTTGTACCTACCAAAACTGGTCGGCCGGCTTCTGTTAATTTTACAATTTCTTCTGCTACCGCGTTGTATTTCTCTCTTACCGTACGGTAAACGTAATCTTGATGATCTTTTCTAGAAATCACACGGTTGGTAGGAATTTCTACCACATCTAATTTATAGATAGACCAAAACTCGCCAGCTTCTGTAGTTGCTGTACCCGTCATACCGCAAAGTTTGTGGTACATACGGAAATAGTTTTGCAGCGTTACTGTAGCATAAGTTTGTGAAGCATCTTCTACTTTCACATTTTCTTTTGCCTCAATGGCTTGATGTAAACCATCTGAATAGCGACGGCCTTCCATAATACGGCCAGTTTGCTCATCAACAATTTTAATCTTTCCTTCATCGATGATGTACTCAACATCTTTTTCAAATAAAGTATAAGCTTTTAATAATTGATTGATAGAGTGAATGCGCTCTGCTTTAACGGCATAATCACGTGTTAAAGCATCCTTTTTTGCAATTTTGTCTTCGCTAGAAAGATCAGACTTTTCGATCTCAGCTATTTCTGTACCTACATCAGGTAAAACGAAGAAACTTGCATCTTCGCCAGTTTGAGTGATTAGCTCTATACCTTTTTCGGTTAACTCAACTTGATTATTTTTTTCATCAATATAGAAGTACAACTCCGAATCTACCTTTGGCATATTCTTCGATTGCTCCGCCATATAATGGTTTTCAGTTTTTAACAAAGTTTGACGATTGCTACCTTCACTTAAAAACTTAATTAATGCCTTATTTTTTGGTAAGCCACGATGAGCACGCAATAAAGCAATACCACCTTCGCCCTCTTCAACGCCTGCATTACCCGAGTTAATTAAATTCTTCGCTTGATTTAATGCAGTAGTAATATATGCTTTTTGCGCATTTACTAAGCGCTCAATACGAGGTTTTAAATCGTGAAACTCGTGCTGATCGCCAAATGGCACCGGACCCGAAATAATCAATGGCGTACGAGCATCATCGATCAATACTGAATCGACCTCATCCACCATTGCAAAGTGTAACTTCCGTTGCACCAACTGGTCAGGGGTTTGCGACATGTTGTCACGTAAGTAATCAAAACCGAACTCGTTATTGGTTCCGTAAGTAATATCTGCTAAATAAGCTTTTCTACGTTCTTCTGAATTGGGTTGGTGCTTATCAATACAATCTACGGTTAAACCATGAAACTCGAATAAAGGACCATTCCACTCACTATCACGACGAGCAAGGTAATCGTTCACCGTAACGATGTGCACACCTTGGCCGGCCAATGCATTAAGGTAAGCAGGCAGCGTACTTACTAGGGTTTTACCCTCACCGGTAGCCATCTCTGCAATTTTACCATCGTTAAGCACCATACCACCAATTAACTGCACATCATAATGTACCATGTTCCATACCACTTCGGTACCCGAAGCGTCCCAACGGTTAGCCCACAAAGCTTTGTCGCCAACAATTTTTACATTCGATTTTCTGGCGGCATACTCCCTATCGTAATCGTTCGCGGTAACTTCAACAAATTCGTTTTCGCTCAATCTGCGAGAAGTTTCTTTAATGGTAGCAAAAGCTTGAGGCAAAATTTGCTTCAAAACTTTCTCCAACTCTTTATCTCTTTCTTTCCCTAAAGCATCGACCTCGTCGTAAAGGTTGGTCTTTTCTTGTAGCGAAAGCTCAGCGCTCTCCGCCTGCGATTTCAAATCTGCAATTTTTGTATCGATATCCGCTAAGTGTGAAGCGATTATAGCTTTAAACTCAACCGTCTTATTTCTTAATTCATCATTAGTTAACGATGATAACTTTGCATACTCTTCATTAATTTGAGCTACTATAGGCTGTAATACCTTGATATCTCTCTCTGATTTGGTTCCAAATAACTTGGCTAAAAATCCTAACATGTTATAAATGTGGGGTAAATTCTAAAAAACAATAAATTGACAACAACCAAGCCAAGCCTGACAATAAGCCAACTTGACAGTTGTGTGACGTAAAAACTGATAAAACACGGAAGTGTTAATAGGAAAGCTAAGGACTATTATTACGAGCGTTGTGCCGTATGGTAAGGTATGCCGTGATATGACTTGCAACGGTTAGCGTTGGCACTTCTTCATCCGTTAATACACCACATAAAGCCAAATCACTGTAAGAAAGAAACAAGTGTTTATTTTGATCTTTAACTCGATGTTCGTTAATGGCATCTTTCGCCTCAGCATCTTGTTGCCTATTGCAATAAGCTTCAGTAACAAGTCTTAACCCATCTATACGCTGCTCGGCTTGGGCCAAGTGCGTAAGACTGAAGAAAACTAAAGATATGGTGAATAAATGCTTCATTAATCTCACAAATCTAATTTAATTCCTCGAAATACAGAAATCTCATTTAACCAGGCATTTCCTGAAAGATTTTTATTTCATGATAATTTAAGATTTTATAGCCCTAATAAGCAGAAAGCAATATCTTTGCGACATGAATATCTTACTAATCGGCTCTGGCGGAAGAGAGTGTGCTTTCGCTTGGAAACTAAGTCAATCTGAAAAATGCAGCAACCTATTTATTGCTCCGGGTAACGCTGGCACAGCGGCATACGGAAAGAATGTAAACATTAACCCTAACGATTTTGAAGCAGTAAAGGCTTTTGCATTAAAAGAGCACATTGAGCTATTGGTTGTTGGACCCGAAGAACCTTTAGTTTTAGGTATTCATGACTTTTTTGCAAACGATGAGAGTTTACAGCACATACCCGTAATTGGTCCGAAAAAAGAAGGAGCAATTTTAGAGGGTAGCAAAGATTTCTCGAAGCAGTTTATGGAGCGTCATCATATTCCCACGGCTAAATCAAGATCTTTTACCAACGAAAACTTGCAAGAAGGCTTAGATTATTTAGCAAATCATGCGCTACCAATTGTTTTAAAGGCTGATGGTTTAGCTGCCGGAAAAGGTGTTTTAATATTAGACAATAACCAAGAAGCACAAGAAGAATTAAAATTAATGCTCGACGGTAAATTTGGCACTGCTGGGTCTACCGTTGTTGTCGAAGAATTTTTAACTGGTATTGAGCTTTCTGTTTTTATTTTAACAGATGGCAGCAACTATGTTATTTTGCCAGAGGCGAAAGACTATAAGCGCATTGGTCAAGGAGACACCGGTTTAAATACTGGCGGTATGGGTTCGGTTTCGCCGGTTCCTTTTGCAGATAAGGTATTTTTAGACAAAGTTGAAGAGCGTATCATTAAGCCAACAGTTAATGGCCTGGTAAAAGATGGCATAGACTATACAGGTTTTATTTTCTTCGGTTTGATTAAAGTTGGCGAAGAACCTTACGTAATCGAATACAATGCACGTATGGGCGATCCAGAAACTGAAAGTGTAATTCCAAGAATTGAAAATGACTTGGTTGAACTTTTCTTAGCTGCCGCTGATAAAAAACTAGGTAGTTATGAGATCAAAATAAGTCCAAAAAATGCAGCGACAGTAGTCATTGTTGCTGGCGGCTATCCTGGAGATTACGAGAAAGGCAAAGCAATCTCAGGCTTAGATAACGTTAGAGATTCGAACGTATTTCACGCTGGAACGATTCAAGAAGGTGGCATTATAAAATCCAACGGCGGTAGAGTATTGGCGGTAACTAGCGTACAAAACACCCAGTTCGAAGCTTTACAATGTGCCACCGCAGATGCAGCAAGAATTTATTTCGATGGTAAATATTTTAGAGAAGACATTGGTTTCGACTTGATGTAATACCTATTTCAGAAATATTAAATCCCAACTTTAAATGTCTATTTATTGTTGGGATTTTTTTTGACCTTAAGCTAACAAGTCATTTGATACCTTTGTTACGTTTTTAGCATAAGGATTTGAATACCAATAAGTACATATTATTTACGTTAGGGTTAATGGTGCTACCCCACATAGCTTATGCGCAAGAGCAAGAAGCTCGCAGAATTTCTATAGTGATTAACCTTAAAGAAATTGCATTTGCTGATAGCTTGAGTAAAAAAAATTTGTTAGATACTCCCATTAAGCTAGAAAAGGTCTCAAAAAGCAGGTATCGGAGACAGCTCCCTAAGAAGAGATGCTTGATTCTGATTTCAAAAAGATATCAAATTACAGACCGATACAGAACTCACAAGTTCATCAAACATGTAGTAATTACCAGAAGAAAATAGGAGGCGATGAATAAAAAATGGCTCCGTAGTTAAACTAAGAAGCCATTTCTAAGCTTGATTATTTTTATTTCGACTTATCTAAAACTTCGGCAAGCTTATCATGTAAGGCTTTACCTCTCAGATTTTTAGCGATAATTTTACCATTAGGGTCTACTAACATGCTGAAAGGAATACTCTGAACACCGAAACCTCTAGAAACCTCGTTATCCCAACCTTTCAAATCAGATACGTGCGTCCAAGTCAATCCATCTGCTTCTACAGCTTTTAGCCAGGCTTCTTTAGTTGTTCTGGTATTGCCTCCATCTAAAGAAACGCCCAGTACAGTGAAATTTTTGTCTTTAAACTTTTGGTAAGCTTCTACTACATTTGGATTTTCCTCTCTACAAGGCCCACACCATGACGCCCAAAAATCTACTAAGACATATTTTCCCTTAAAATCAGAGAATTTAACAGGTTTTCCCTCAGGATCGTTTTGAGAAAAATCGGCAACCATTGTACCAATTTGAGTTTTCTTAGCTCCCTCTATCATCATCGCAATGTTCTCTCCCAACTTGGAACTTTGAAGATCTGCCGAATACGTTCTAAATTCAGCGCTTGTAGCATTAGGATCAAAATCATCACCAAGTGTATTTCTAAAGGCAAGTAGGCCAATGAAAGAATTCTTATTATCAGCCGCAAATTTCTTATAAATAGGTTTTGTTTGCGCTGTGGTCGCATTATACCTATCCATGAAAGGCTTAATAAAAACTTCATCTTTCTTCTGTTCAGCCGTATAACCGTTATACTCCTTCATCAATTCTGCAACTTTATCATCTATAGGTTTTAAGGCCGCTTTTAGCTTCGCATTGTCGTCGTTTATTTTCGAACCGCTTACTACCGCATTTTTAATGGAATCTGCAGAGGTAAGATTCACGGTTACTTTAGGTTCCAGGTAAAAGGCAAAAATATCATTACGTTGTCCTTTTTGAGGCGGGGCGGCATCATGCTTTAGCCTAATAGAAGCTTGTGTAATTGCTTCAATATTTCCTTTAAATTCGAAAGATCCGTTTTTTAAATCAGCAGAATCTGCAATTCTATTTCCATAAGCCAGATACGCCTTGGCAGGAGTGTTTAAATTCCCTACTTTTCCTTTTATGATAAAGTCAGATTGAGCCATTAGCGCAGCTGGAGATATTAAAATAGCTGCTAATACTTTAATTTTCATTGGGTTTTAGGTTAAATGAATAAGTTAGTTAACGTATAAATCTACAAAAAATTGCTAATATTTAGATAAGCTTTTGGTAGGTTCTCCACCATAAATCTGGCATATCTCCTTTAACTGCGGTGGTGTAGTCATCATATCTGCAGGGCACCAAATGAAAGCGCTCGTTTTCCGAACCGTTTGAGGGATAAGGGACCTGCATCCACCAACGATCTGACTTTTTACTTTTCACAAAATTCACCTCGGTAGCTCCATTATTTACGCTAGCTCTGTAAATGATGTATTGAGACTTAGGCGTAAGCGGAAAATCCTTCTTCCGATTATAAAAACCGTCTACAAAATACCAAACCATTTGTGCCAATAACATGGCCGTTTGACTACTCCTATCAAATGCTGGGTTAAATTCGTAAAAACCAATTGAAGTTAATTTATCACTCATACCTGCATACCTCGCTATGCGACAAGCGTCTTCGCCGTAAAAGCCATTCGGCACCATGTTTGTGTTGGCACAGGCATCGCTCGAACGAATTGCGCCCATGTCAAAACTGACCATGTTTGCGTTTCTAATGATGGGCTCGGCAATTGACAAATCCTTAACAAACTCCCCTAAGCGGTGCGCATCGAAATACAATTTCTCCATCACCCTTAAGCTATCTTGGCTTACGAAATAAGTTTGGTAGCCCATGTTACTATAATTAAATAGGTAATTAGGCTGATGGAAGAATATTTTACTTAAATAACTTTGAGACGTGGTAGCCACCCCTTCAGTATCATCCTGCTCTAAATCAAAACGGTTGTCAATAACTAATAAATCAACTTTTTGCTCCAATTTTTCGTAGCCCATGTATTGCGCATACGTCAAATCCTGACCGCCACCAATAATTATGGGTACGATGTCCTGCTTCACCAACTCAGTTACCACGCTTTTTAGGGCAAAGTAAGTGTCCGAAACTTCTTGCCCGGCTAAAATATTCCCTAAATCAACAATCTTAGACGAAAATTGCCCCTCATTAAGTAAATAAAACTGTTCCCTAAAATAATCTGGAGCTAACGAACTTCCATTATTATTCACCGCTCCCCTATCATCTTTAACACCAATTATAGCTAAATCGAACTTTCTTTCCTCCAAATCAGGGAAACTATCGATATAAAATTCGGCCTTCGTGCCTAGCTGGCTGGTTAAAAAACCGTTTTGAGGCGCAAATTTTTCAGGATCTATCGGCGAAAAAAAATCAGACAAAGTCATAAAGCAATTGAAATGTTTGGCATCAAATATCTATTTTTGAGCGCACATTTTAACACACATCTTTAAAAAAATGAAATGATACTGGTTACTGGAGCAACAGGATTTTTAGGAGCAGAGGTGGTTAAACAGCTTACTGACAAGAATTTGACGGTTAAAGCTGTTAAACGAGGAAGCAGCGAAGTGCCTGCTATTTTGCAAAACAATCCGCTCGTAAACTGGGTAATTGCAGACATTAATGAGCCAGAAAGCCTTAATGATGCTCTCGAAGATGTGTTGCAAGTGTTCCATTGTGCAGCTATGGTGTCTTTTCAGGCTAAACACAAAAAGGTACTTGAAAAGGTAAATGTGGAAGGCACTGCAAATATTGTAGATCTTTGCCTCGAAAAGCAAATTAGACTGCTGCATGTAAGTTCGGTTGCCGCATTAGGTATAGCCAAACCTAGCGAGCTCATCACCGAAAAACATTTCTGGGATTACCAACCTAAAGCCAGTAACTATGCCATTTCTAAGTACCAAGCCGAAATGGAAGTATGGCGTGGCATTGCCGAAGGGCTCAATGCTGTCATTGTCAATCCTTCAATTATTATTGGCAAAAATGCAGGACTTGAGGGAAGCGGAGCGATGTTTAACGTCGTAAAAAAAGGACTCAAGTTTTTTACTAAGGGAGCCACCGGCTTCGTAGACGTGGAAGATGTGGCGAAGTGCATGATATTACTCATGGAGAGTGATATTTCCGAAGAGCGCTTTACCATCACTGCTAATAACCTAACGTACCAAAGCTTTTTTGAGCAGGCAGCTAAGGGTTTTGGCGTAAATGTACCTAACAAAGAGGTAAAACCTTGGATGCTAACACTAGCTGCCAACATCTTAAATTTTGCAGCTATCTTTACCAAAAAAACACCTACACTTACTAATGAAACCGCCCGCAGCAGTTTCGACAGTAATTACTATAGTAATCAAAAAATTATCGAAACCTTAAATTTTAAATTTAAACCTTTAAATCAAAGCATAGCTGAAGTTTGCCATGCACTCAAATAATGAAACAGCAAAACTTTTACATTATCGATTTTGACAGCACATTTACCCAAGTTGAGGCGCTAGATGAATTAGCTCGAATATCGTTAAGTAAACACCCGGAACGTGAAGCCATCTACCAAAAAATTGAAGATTATACCAACATGGCCATGGAAGGCAAGCTGTCGTTTTCCGAAAGTTTAGCGCAACGTGTAAAACTCTTAGATGCCAACGAAGACCATTTACAAAAGCTCATTAAACACCTAAAGAAAAAGGTTTCGAAATCTTTTTCGAGAAATGCGGCTTTCTTTAAAAAACATGCCGACGAAGTTTTGATCGTTTCGGGTGGGTTTAAAGAATTTATCACGCCCGTGGTAAGCGAATATCACATTAAAAAAGAAAATATTTACGCCAACACTTTTGTGACCACGGGTGATGGTAAAATAATTGATTACGATCATGCCAACCCGCTAAGCGAAGAAGGCGGAAAAGTTAAGCTCTTGCAGCAACTTAAATTACAAGGAGATATTTATGGCATTGGCGATGGCTACTCCGACTACCAATTGCGTGAGAGCGGTCTGATTAAGAAGTTTTTTGCTTTTACCGAGAATATCTCCCGAGAAAGCATTATTAAAAAAGCCGACCACGTTACCCCAAGTTTCGATGAGTTTTTGTACGTAAACAACTTGCCAAGAGCTATATCGTACCCTAAAAATAGAATTTTATGCCTAGTAATTGGCGATGTGCCCACAGAAACCATCGAGCATCTAAAGAATGATGGCTTTTCTATAAGACACAAACTTGAGTTCGAAGAAAAGTATGTGGCCGATGTAGGCATGTTAATTTTAGGCAACGGCGTAAAAATAGCAAACGAGAATTTGAAACGTGCCGAAAAACTAAAGGTTATTGGCTATTTGGGGGCAGCTGCAGAGCACCTTTCTTTAGATATTTGTAATGAAAAAGGCATTGTGGTTTTCGACGACCCTAAGCGCAATCCCAATAACGCTAAATTTATCCCAACTCGTGTGGCAGAGTTCATGAACAAAGGAGCAACTTATCTAAGCGTAAACTTTCCTAACTTACAACTGCCGGCGCTCGAAAATTCGCATAGGCTCATCCACATCCATAAAAATGTTCCTGGCATTATGGCAAAAATTAATACCATTTTCGCCAAACACAACATCAATATTGTGGGCCAGTTTTTAATGACCAATAGCACAATTGGCTATGCCATTACAGATATCAACACCGAGTACGACAAACAACTGTTTAAATCTTTAAAAAAGATTGAGCACACCATTAAATTTAGAGTACTCTATTAGCAATAGTTAATTCAAGATCCGAAAAGCAGGACCCAACGTCAACACAACGTTAGTCCTGCTTTTTGGCTTTAGGCCCGTCGCTACGCTCGGGCGCTGCCGCCGTCAATCAGGTTTACTATACAATATCCAGTGGTAGAGGAATTGCAAAAAAAATCAGAAATGGACCGAATTATTTAATAAATTTTTATACATAAATTAGTGATTATCAGAAAGTAAAACGATAAATCTTAAAGATATGAATACTAAGATAAGAATAGCTCACCTTAATTTGTTATTCGCACTATTTACAATCACCTCATGTAATGCCCAGACCAATAACCAAACAACTAAAACGGTTGGTGGGCCCTGTGAGGGTTGCGAAGCAATTTTCGAGTATGGAAATAAAAAACTGTCACCCACAGATACCCTGCCAACATTTAAAAACAACGAACCAAAACTAAAGCTTGTTGGTACGGTATTGAAAAAAGATGGCAAAACGCCAGCAGAAAACATCATCCTCTATATTTACCACACCAACAAAAAGGGTATCTATGAAACCAAAGGAAATGAAACAGGTTGGGCACAACAGCACGGCTATATTCGAGGTTGGATAAAAACTGGGAAAGATGGAAAATACACCTTTAATACTTTTAGACCTGCCGCATACCCTGATTCAAGCGAGCCAGAACACATTCATATCACCATAAAAGAGCACGACAAAAACGAGTATTATCTCGATGACTTTCTATTTGATGATGATCCATCATTGACACCAAGTTTTCGTGCTAAACAAAAAAAACGAGGTGGCTCGGGCATTGTTAAGCCTGTACTCCAAAAAGGAATACTTGCTGTCCATCGTGATATTATTTTGGGTAAAAACATTCCAAATTATTAATTTGGCGGTTAGCAATTACACAAATCATTGTCGAATGATGAAGATGATGAACAAATAATTGCAGGAGATTGGTGTTAAAAGCTTAACCGTAATTGTTAATGGATATTACCCCACAAATAAAAGAGAAACTTGCCCTGCTACAAGAAAAATACGAAGCCATGGGCCAAGACATGGCATCATACCTAGATGGCTTGCTCTACGCAGATTTTCTTACCTACTGGGATTATATCCATCTAGATACTCTGTTGAGTTTACAAAGCCCAAAAACACCTTTACCCGATGAGGAAATCTTCATCATGTACCATCAAATTACTGAACTTTACTTTAAGCTCTCTTTACACGAATGCAAACAAATTGCGACGCACGAAAATCTTACAGCGAAATTCTTCGCAGATAGAGTGAAACGCATCAATGCTTATTTTAACGCCTTAACTACATCATTTGAAGTGATGGTTAACGGCATGGAAAAGGAACAATTTTTAAAATTTCGCATGTCTTTGCTTCCCGCCAGTGGTTTCCAAAGTGCGCAATACCGAATGATCGAAATTTCTGCAACTAACTTTACCCAACTGGTAGATAAGAGCAAACGAGGAGAACTCGCCAAAGCCAGCATTGAAGAAAAATTTGAATACATCTACTGGAAATTCGGCGCCACAGAATTAGCGAGCGGCAAACAAACATTAACCTTAAAACAGTTCATTAGCAAATATTCGGCACAGTTCTTAGCTTTAGCGAAGGAAAGGGAACATACTAATTTTGCTTCATTGTATCAACAATTGGCAGCCAAAGGAGATGATGTAACCCAGCTAGCCGAAGAGCTGCGAAAGCTAGATTTGTATGTGAATGTAGAATGGCCGCTCTCTCACTATAAATCGGCGGTGCGCTACTTAGAAAAAGACCCCATAGACATTGCAGCTACCGGTGGCACCAATTGGCAAAAATACTTGCCTCCGCGTTTTCAAAAAAGAATTTTCTATCCCTTTTTATGGAACGAAGAACAAATGAATGACTGGGGAAAAGGCTGGGTATTGAGCGTTTCATCCAACATAAAGAAAACTTAGGATTTAACTCGAAAAATTCTTTTTCGATATTTGATAATTATGCCAAAGGCTGACCAAGTGTTAATCAAAACTGAGAGATTAAAAAATACTTGCAATAGGCCAAATTCGAAATTAATAATCCGAAAAAAAGCAAAGAAAATTATTAAAATGGAGCTTACAGCAAAGTACGGCACGGGATTTCTGGAGATATAATAAAGCATGGTAGGTAGATTTGTTTTATTTCTGTTAAATATAGAAAACAAAAACTCCACATTTGCCAAATACAACCAAAATCTCTACCTAATAGCAAAAAGAAGTAAAAAAAACTTAATGTATTAAAAACAGAAAACCATTTGATTTTTAGTAATTTTGCAACAAAATTTAAGGAAATCCTTTTTAAGATGCAATAAACTAAAATAAATGTCATCTAAACGACCGATTTCCTTTTGATAATATATAAAAACAATGAGCGAAACGTTAGATTTTAAAGTAACCAAGGTTGAGCAATCTCGCCTTGCCTCTACAGATTTTTCGAATTTACCTTTCGGTAAAATATTTACCGACCACATGTTCTTAGCTGATTATGAAGGTGGCGAATGGAAAAACCCTAGAATTGTCCCTTATGGTCCTGTGCCAATGGCACCGTCAATTGCAGGTTTACATTACGGTCAGCAAATTTTCGAAGGAATTAAAGCATATAAGCTAGCTAACGGATCGGTCAGCATTTTCAGACCAGAAAAAAACTGGGCTCGTTTTAATAAATCAGCGGTAAGAATGGCAATGCCTGAAGTACCAAAAGAATTGTTTATGCAAGCAATGGCACAGTTAATCAAAATAGATGCTGATTGGGTTCCTGCTAAGGAAGACCACGCCTTATACATTAGACCGTTTATGTATGCTACCGATCCCTATATCGGCGTAAAAGCATCAGACACTTATACCTTTGCTGTATTAACTTGCCCAGCAGGTAAATATTACAGCAAACCTATCGATGTAAAGGTAGAAACTGAGTTTACACGTGCCGATGACGGTGGTGTAGGTTATGCCAAAACTGGTGGTAACTACGCTCGTTCTTTATATCCATTTGAGGAAGCTAAAAAACAAGGTTTCGACCAATTATTATGGACGGATGCTTTAACTCACGAATACATTGAAGAAGCAGGAACTGCAAATTTATTATTCGTTTTAGATGGTAAATTAGTAACTCCATCGGTAAGAACTACCGTTTTAGATGGCGTTACAAGAGACACATTAATTCAATTGGCAAAAGCTGCAGGTGTAACTGTAGAAGAAAGACGTGTATCTGTAGCAGAATTGGTTGAAGGCGCTAAAAACGGAAAATTGACAGAAGCTTTTGCTGCTGGTACAGCTGCAACGGTAACTTCAATCTCGAGCATTAATGTTGCTGGCGAAAAATATGTTTTACCTACGGCGAGTTCAGATTCTCTAGGAAACAAATTGGCAAAAACTTTAAATGATATTAAATACGGTTTAACTGAAGATAATTTCGGTTGGAACTGGGTGATTTAATGCCAAGCAAAAGATAATCTAAGAGCTCCGAGAATTCGGGGCTTTTTTTTTATGGATTATAATCCGCTTTGAGCGTTCTCTGTGTACTTCTACCAATCTCCACTTTTTAACAACGAAGGTCGCTAAGTCGCTTAATAATTCCAAAGCTTCTGCTTTTCGACACAAAATTAAACTAACACCTATAACGATAGGCAGATAACCGATTACACTAACATCAAAATCGCACAAAATAAAAAGCGGCTGACATCATTACTCATGACATCAGCCGCTTAAATTTAATGTTGAGTTAGAACTAGTTTCCGTTAAACGAATAGGTAAACGAACCTTCATCGCTAATACCAGAAATTGTTGTTCTACCATCTCGTGAAGTTGGCAAAGCTTTCTCAATATCAGCTGCGCTATTTACATCGGCACCATTAACTTTAGTGATGATTAAGCCTTTTTTAGCGCCCCAATAATCGAACATTTGGCCAGGCACTACGTTGGTAACAACCACACCGCCTTTAATGCCGTATTTCTGTTTTTGTGCTGCCGAAACTGGAGCAAAACTTGCGCCTAATTTTGCAATACTAGCACCTGTTGCTTTAGTTGTTTCGGTTTTGGCTACCGCTACAGAACTCTCGCCTTTCAAGGTTACGTCAATATTTTTTGTTGAGCCATCGGTCCTTAAAACTGTTAAGTTCACTTTATCGCCTGGGCTCATACGACCAATGCGCTCTTGCAAGTCAGGAGAATCGTAAATGGTTACACCGTTCACTTTTTTAATGATATCGCCAGATTTAATTCCGGCAGAAGCCGCCGCACCACTTGGTAATACGTCACTTACATATAAACCATCAGTTTCTTTAATTTTCAGTTCATCAGCAACATCAGAATTTAAGGCAACGAAATTAACGCCAATATATCCGCGTTTAACCGATCCAAATTTCTTGAAATCTTCTAAAATCTTTTTCGCCAAATTTACCGGAATAGCGAAACCATAACCTTCATTACGACCAGTTTGCGATGCGATCGCCGCATTAATACCAATCAGTTCGCCGTTAGCATTGATTAATGCACCTCCACTATTACCTGGGTTAATTGCAGCATCAGTTTGAATAAACGATTCGATAGAGGTGTTGGTACGTGTTGGTCGTTTGCCTGTACTTCTATATTCTTCATATTCTTCCTCGGTCATTGTCCCATTTTCACGATTTAAAATACCAATATTACGAGCTTTTGCGCTCACAATACCCGCAGTTACCGTAGTTTGTAAATCTAAAGGGAAACCGATTGCTAACACCCACTCACCTACTTGTACATTGTCCGAATTACCCATTTTCACGTATGGTAGATCAGAAGCTTCCACTTTAATTAAAGCTAAATCTGTGTTCGGATCTTTACCAATTACCTTTGCAGTTACTTTACGTCTATTAGATAAAATCACTTCAATTTTATCGGCTTTATCTACCACGTGATTATTGGTAACAATATAACCATCGGGCGTTAATATTACACCAGAACCCGAAGCTGCTTGAGGTTGACGAGGCATACTGCGCATACCACCGCCGAAGCCAAAAAACTGCTCAAACATATCTTCCATACCTCCACCGCGACCACTTCTGGCTTTGGCTTCGTAGGTTGTTTTAATGTGAACCACTGCTGGGGATACTGCTGCTGCCGCTTGCACAAAATCTGGCGCTCCCGCCGATGATATTTTCGACAAGTTGCTAGCAAACATTGTATTTTGTTTATCTACGAGTGAAAAATTATCACTTGGGCGCTCTAAAATTTTATAGGCGCCAATTGCGGCCGCTCCACCAATAAATGAAGCTGCTAATGCGATTAATCCTACTTTTTTAATTTCCATTGTATGCTGTGTTAATTTATCTTGATATCTTTTTGATAATGGATATTCAAATTTAATACCATAACAACGATATTTGTATAAGTATAAGGTGCAAAGTGGTGTTAAAAAATGTTAAACCTCAGTGGGGTAAAGCATCTCGACATTACTTCTCAACAACAAATCTCAACCGTAAACATATTATGAAATTTTATAAATACCAAGGCGCAGGCAACGATTTTATTTTAATTGACAGCAGAACTACTGACTATAAAAACCTTGATTTTAATGCTGTAGCTTCGCTTTGCGATCGCAGATTTGGCATTGGCGCCGATGGATTGATGTTACTTTTACCGAGTTCAGACTACGATTTTGAGATGGCCTATTATAATGCAGATGGCAACCTAGGATCTATGTGTGGCAATGGTGGTCGCTGCATAGTTGCATTTGCAAAGCATTTGGGCATTTTTGAAAACGAAACTAATTTTTTGGCAGTTGATGGCCCACACTATGCCAAAATTTCAGTTGAAGGCAATTGGGTAGAACTGCAAATGATAGATGTTGAAACGATAAACGATGACGCACATGCTTTTGTCCTGAATACCGGTTCTCCACATTATGTAAAAGAGGTTGCCGAGTTGGAAACCCTAGATGTTTACTCCGCTGGTTACGCCATCCGTAATAACGAGACCTACAAAGCAAACGGTATTAATGTAAACTTCGTTGAACCTAAAACCGACCATTTGTTTGTTCGCACTTTTGAGCGTGGCGTAGAAGACGAAACCTACGCCTGTGGTACCGGCGTAACCGCTGTAGCTATGGCAATGGCTAAAAATCAAAACCTTACTGGCTATATCGAGACCCCTGTTAAAGTTTTAGGCGGCAATTTGAAAGTCAACTTTAATTACGATGGGCATAAATTTACTGAAGTATTTTTATGTGGCCCTGCAGAGAAAGTTTTTGAGGGCGACATTAATTTGTAGCTAAAGTGTAACAAACCTAAATCAAAAAGCCAAATGAGATTTCTCTGACAATAAAAAAACGGAGGCTCTTTACATTTGCTTTAACAATTTTGTTAAACAAAAAAGTTAAACATTTCCGTTGAACAAAGAAGATCTCATTAAACAAGCTGCTAAAGAACTATTTTTTAGTAAAGGATATTTACACGCCACAACGCAAGAAATTGCTGATGCTGCAGGCGTCAATCGAGCGCTTATCAATTACTATTTCAGATCTAGAGATTTACTTTTTCAAACGGTTTACCGAGAAGCTGTTGAGAGTTTAAAAGACAAACTTCACGATGCTATTACAAAAAACATTCCTTTCAATGAAAAACTAGAATTGTTTATAGATGTTTATATGAAGGAATTGATAAAGTATCCCTACCGAGAGTCTTTTCTAATTACAGAGATCTGCAGTAAAAACTTCGCTCTAAAAGAAAAGAAAAAGAGCTCCATCCTATCCGTTTTCATTGAAGAAATTGCCGCTGAAATGGAAAAAGGAACTATTAAGAAATCAAATCCTATTCATTTTATTTTAGATATATTCTCAGCAGTGGCTTATCCAGTGATTATGAAACCGCTTTATGTGAAGTTACTAGATGTTCCTCAGTGCGACTATGAAAAGCTATTAACAGAAAGAAAACAAATTATTTTAAACAATATATTCTATTAAAAAACCTTCAATTCAATTATACAAATGAAACAATCATCACTATTAATTTCACTAACGAGCCTAAGCGCTCTTTTTCTCGCTTCGTGTGGTGGACAATCCGATCAAAATGCTGGTGCTGGCAAGCCTATGGGGCCACAAGCCTTTCCTGTGGTGCAGGTTACCGAAATGAATACCACTTTAGAGAGCGAATATCCAGCGATGCTTGAAGGGCAGCAAAATGTGGACATTAGACCAAAAATAGACGGTTTTATTGAGAGAATTTATATAGACGAAGGTGCAACCGTAAAGCAAGGCCAACCTTTGTTTGCCATTAATGCGCCGCAATATGAGCAAGCTGTTAGAACAGCCCAAGCAGCCATTAGCAGTGCTGAAGCGGAAGTAAATGCTGCGCAATTGCAATACAATAAAACCAAGCCTTTGGTAGATAAAGACATCATCAGTAAGTTTGACTTGGAAAATGCAGCCTTAACTTTAACTGCAAGAAAAGCAAACTTAGCGCAGGCAAAAGCAGCTTTAGTAAACGCTAAGGTTAATTTAGGGTATACTGTGGTAACGAGCCCTGTTTCTGGCGTAATCGGTACTATTCCGTACAAAGTTGGCGCCTTGGTGAGCAGCAACAGCCAGTTGCCACTTACTACCGTTTCTAACACCACGAAGGTTTACGCTTACTTTTCTTTAAATGAAAAACAATTATTAGAGATCTCTAAAGAAGGCGGTAACAAATCATTAGGAGACAAAGTTAAAGGCATCCCGGCGGTTACATTGATATTGGCAGATGGCTCAATTTACAGCGAGAAAGGTAAAATCGAATCAATTGCGGGCCAAATCAACGTGCAAACTGGTTCATCAAATTTAAGAGCAACATTCCCTAATCCGCAAGGTTTGCTACGTACAGGCTCAAGCGCAGCCATCCGTATTCCTAAGTTTTTAAGCAAAGCGATTTTAGTTCCTCAAAAATCCACAACAGATATACAAGGTAAGAAATTCGTTTACTTGGTAAATGATACTGGTGGCGTGGTAATTAACAATATCGAGATCATGAGCAACACTAAAAACAATTACTACGTGGTAACCAGCGGCTTAAAATCTGGCGACAAGATTATTTTGGAAGGTTTCTCTAGCTTGAAAGATGGCGACAAAATAAAACCAAACGAAAAGAACGCAGATTCTGTATTTGCCGCAGCTAAAAATTAATTTGAAGTAAACCTTATCCTGAAAAGATGTTTAAAAAATTTATAGAAAGACCGGTATTGTCTACCGTAATCTCTATCATCATCGTGATATTGGGTATGCTAGGTATCATTACCTTACCCGTTTCACAATATCCAGAAATTGCTCCGCCAACCATCACCGTTTCTGCATCGTACCAAGGTGCTAACGCCGATGTAGTAATGAGTAGCGTAGTGGTTCCGTTAGAGGAACAAATAAACGGTGTAGAAGACATGACTTACATGACTTCATCAGCTAGTAATGATGGTTCTGCTACGATTACCGTTAACTTTAAATTAGGTACCGATCCGGATTTGGCAGCGGTAAACGTTCAAAACCGTGTGGCTCGTGCTACCAGTTTACTACCAGCCGAAGTAACCAGAGCGGGGGTAATCACCCAAAAAAGACAATCCAGTAATGTATTAATCTTTGCTTTATACAGTGATGATAAAGCCTACGATCAAAAATTTTTACAAAACTACGCTGAGATTAATATTGTTCCACAAATCAAAAGAATTTCTGGTGTTGGTGATGTGATGGCCTTTGGCCAGTCTACCTATGCAATGCGTATTTGGCTTAAGCCAGATGTAATGGCTGCCTACAAATTGGTTCCAAATGACATTACTCAAGCTTTAGCAGAACAAAATATTGAAGCTGCCCCAGGACAATTTGGGGAGTTGGCAGATCAATCTTTTCAATACACCATCAAATATTCGGGGCGTTTAAAAAGTGAACAACAATTTGGTGATATTATCATCAGAAGTACTGCAGATGGCCAAATTTTAAAGCTGAAAGATTTAGCTGAAATAGAACTTGGAGCACAAAGTTACGGCAGTACTATGAGGCTAAATAATAAACCAGGCTTGGGTTTAGCTATTAGTCAAACCGCGGGTTCAAATGCACAAGAAGTAATTGAAGGATCTTTAAAAGCCATTGAAGAAGCCAAAGCATCTTTCCCTAAAGGAATTGACTATGTGGTTTTAACCAATGCTAACGACTTTTTAGATGCATCTATTGAGAAAGTTATTCATACCTTAATCGAGGCATTTATCTTGGTATTTATAGTAGTTTTTCTCTTCTTACAAGATTTTAAATCGACTCTAATTCCAGCCATATCGGTTCCCGTAGCCATTGTGGGTACTTTCTTCTTCCTGAGTTTATTTGGCTTCACCATCAACTTGTTAACTTTATTTGCACTTGTACTTGCTATTGGTATTGTGGTAGATGATGCCATTGTCGTCGTTGAGGCAGTACACGCTAAACTTGACCAAGGTTACACTTCTGCCAAGAAAGCTACAAACGATGCAATGGACGAAATTACTGGCGCCATCATCTCGATTACCTTGGTAATGTCGGCGGTGTTTGTACCAGTTAGTTTTATCGCTGGCTCATCGGGTGTATTCTTTAAGCAGTTTGGTTTAACATTGGCGATTGCTATTGTTTTATCAGCTATTAATGCTTTAACTTTAAGTCCGGCTTTATGTGCAATGTTATTAAAGCCACACAAAAAGCACGAAAACGAAACGAATAACAGTTTTTCAAAGCGTTTCTTCACGGCTTTCAATACTTCTTTTGATAAGATGACCCGCAAATACAAGGGTTCTGTTTATTTCCTAATTAAGAGAAAATGGCTAGCAGGTTTTGGACTTTTAGCTTTTACTGGACTTTTTGCATTCTTAATGGCTACTACTCCGAAAGGTTTTGTGCCAAATGAAGATATGGGTTCAATTATGTCTGATATTGCTTTACCTCCCGGAACATCGATGGAGCGTACTAACGAAATTTTAGCTAAAGTAGATGCCATTGTTAGTGAAATTCCTGAAATAAGAGCTGTGCTACGCGTAAATGGTAGAGGCATGATTAGTGGCGCCGGAAGTTCGTACGGTATGGTTATTGGTCGTTTAAAACCTTGGAATGAACGTGACCGTGATGTAAAAACCATTATCGGGGAACTTTTCGCTAAAACAGCTGGCATTAAAGAAGCTAGAATCATTTTCTTCGCGCCGCCTACCATCCAAGGTTTTGGCTCTAGTGGTGGTTTTGAGTTGCAATTACAAGATAAAACAGGTGGAACCATCCAAGACTTTGCCGCACTGAGCGGACAGTTTTTGGCAGCAGTAAATCAACGTCCAGAAATTCAGTATGCATCTACTTCATTTAACCCAAATTTTCCGCAATATTTAATTACAGCTAACGTAGCTAAAATTAAACAGGCAGGTTTAACGGTAAATGATGTAATGAGTGTTATGCAAGGGTATTTTGGAGGTATTTATGCATCAAACTTTAACAAGTTTGGTAAACAATACCGTGTAATGGTTCAAGCTGACCCACAATATCGTGCTAACCCAGAAAGCCTAAGCAACGTACAAGTTAGAACTGCTGGAGGCGTTATGGCACCTATCAATTCTTTCATCACCTTAGAAAGAGTTTACGGTCCACAAGCCATTACCAGATTTAATTTATATACTTCTATATCCATTACTGGTAATCCCAACCCAGGTTTTAGTTCAGGCGATGCCTTAACGGCGATAAAAGAAGAAGCTGATAAAATTTTGCCCCAAGGTTATGGTTACGAGTTCTCAGGTTTATCTAGAGAAGAGCAATCGGCTGGAAGCCAAACCGTATACATTTTTATGCTGTGTTTAATTTTCGTTTACTTCTTACTAGCCGCACAGTACGAAAGTTATATCTTACCAATGGCGGTAATCTTATCCTTGCCAATTGGTTTGGCGGGAACGTTCATTTTCGGCAAAATATTTGGAATCGATAACAATATCTACACCCAAATTACTCTCATTATGTTAATTGGTTTACTTGCTAAAAACGCCATCTTAATTGTAGAGTTCGCGGTAGAGCGTAGAAGAAAAGGGATGGCCATTGTACAGGCTGGCTTAGAAGGTGCAACGGCTCGTTTACGCCCAATTTTGATGACTTCATTTGCCTTTATTTTAGGCTTGGTACCTTTAATGATTGCTTCTGGAGTAGGTGCGCAGGGTAACAACTCTATTGGTACAGGTGCTATTGGTGGTATGCTTATCGGTACTGTATTTGGCGTATTCTTTATCCCAGTTTTGTTTGTGATATTCCAAACCTTACAAGAGAAAGTGAGCAGCAAATCGCCATTTGCTGAAGGTTACGACCCTGCTGGACGTTTACCATTTAACCAAAACGACGAGTTTGACGAAAAAATCTAAGATCAAGATGAAAAAAAATATAAATAAAGGCCTATTAGTTGGACTTACTTTAACACTTAGCATAAGCGCTTGTGTAACTAAAAAGTACGAGCGACCAAACTTGCCTTTAGAAACAACCTACAGAGATATTAATAGTACAGATACCAACAGCATAGCTGATTTAAATCCATCGGTTTTATTTAAAGATGTGCAATTACAAGCGCTAATTAATGAAAGTTTAAACAACAACTTAGATTTGAGAAGCGCCATTGAGCGCATGAGAATTGCACAAGCTACCTTATCACAAAGTAAGTTGGCTTTCTTACCGACCTTAAATGCTGATGTTTCTGTAGCTGATAATAAACAATCTCGAGCGGCATTAAACTTTCCTCCCGGGATAAATATCAATACCGAAACGCAACTGTTTCGAGCGCAATTAACCGCAGCTTGGGAATTAGATATTTGGGGTAAACTTGGAAGCGCTAAAAGAGGAGCAGTTGCTTCCTATTTGCAAACCGAAGCGGCAAAAAGAGCGGTTCAAACCCAATTGATTGCCAATGTTGCTAACAGCTACTACACTTTGCTAGCCCTCGATGAACAATTAAGAATTACTGAAGAGACTGTAAAAATTAGAGCAAAAAGCGTAGAAACAATTAAAGCTTTAAAAGAGGCTGCAATTGTGAATGGCGCTGCGGTAGTGCAAAGTGAAGCTAATAAATATGCAGCAGAGGTTACCATTCCAGATTTAAAACGTAGCATTAGAGAAACGGAAAACGCCCTAGGTATTTTAATGGGAAGATCAGGAACAACCTTTGCTCGTGCCCAACTTTCTCAGCAAGAAGTTTACACCGCATTGAATACCGGTGTATCTTCACTTTTGTTAAAAAACAGACCAGATGTACAAGCGTCGGAATTTGCTTTTAGAGCCGCTTTCGAAAATACAAACTTGGCCAAAACCTATTTCTATCCGTCTTTAACATTAACTGCTAATGGAGGTGTATCAAGTTTAAAATTAGAGAACCTATTCGATAACTCGATTTTTTACAGCTTTGTTGCAGGGTTAACACAACCTATTTTAGGCAGAGGCCAAAATAAAGCACGTTTAGAAACAGCGAGAGCTAATCAAGAAATTGCGTACAATGATTTTCAAAAATCGATTTTAACAGCAGGTGCTGAAGTATCAAATGCTTTATATGCTTATCAAACTGCGGTAGAGAAAGAAGCATCGAGAACTAAACAAATAGAGGCATTAACAAAAGCCGTTGATTTTACCGAAGAGTTGATGAAGTACAGCTCTAGCACCAACTATACCGATGTTTTAACCTCACAACAAAGTTTATTGGCGGCACAACTTAGTGCAGTAAACGACCAATTGCAGAAATTACAATCGGTAGTCAACTTATACCGAGCCCTAGGTGGTGGTTGGAAACAGTAGCCTCAACCGGTTATTAAATAGAAAAAGCTCCGCGATTAGATCGATCCGGAGCTTTTTTTATTCGCCCTCTGCCATGAAAGCGGCTATGGCTATTTTAATTTCGCTGAACTCGTAGCTCTTGCCTACGTAATCCCTAATCTCATTCAGTTTAACCGATTTCAACTCACGAATTGCGGTAAGCAAAACATCAAGCTTACGTTTTGGAATAACTTTATCCGCTGGTATTTCATGTTTTACAACGTAATGTGCCAAATGACCTTCTATAGTACCTAAAGTCATCTTTCGCTCGGCAGCTATTTCTTTAGGCGTCTTTCCATCTTTAAAAAGATTAAGCGTCACTTCTTTAGTATCAATTTTTAGCTTTTTTTCGACAGATTTCTTCTTAGTTTTTGGTCGAGCGGTTTCGCCAACCCTTTCTAGTTGTTCCTTATTTGGCAAACTATAAGCCTGCCGCATTTGCTCTTCTCGCTTACTCAAACCATAAAGTTGGTGTAACTCTTCCTTTGTAACTTCCCGCTCCTCAGCCTTTGCCTCCAGCATCAGTTTGGCTCGTACAATTTTTTTAAACTGTTCGTAAAACATCGCTTCCAAATCTATCAACTCATGTAAATATTCTTTGGTTTGCTTTTGCTGCTTTACCAGTTCGATATGGGCCAAAACCGCTTCGCTCTGCGCCACTAATTTGGGTAAGAAATAATTACTCGCAGCTTCGGCTCTAGCTATAATTTCACTCAAATTGCCTGTTTCACCTAACATGTACATTCTATCTATCTGTTTTAAGAACTTATCTGCCGGTAATTTTGCTGCAATAACTTCTTGCTGCAATTTCACAGCCCATTGCAAATGCGTTTGCTTAACAGATCGTTTTTCGTCTTTACTATAGCTAAAAACGTGTTCGTACACAAAATTATCTAACAAGGTAAAATCAAAAGCTTGCAATAAAGATTGTTTTAAGAAAGCATCGGCTTCTTTGGCAATTTGGCTGTACAAATCTTCTTGTTGCGCTTTGGTACGACCATAATATACCACATTTTGATCAGCCTTTAAACCTCTACTATTTAAGTGCGAGGTAAGTATCAAACCATCTAAAGACCTGAGTCTTGATAGCGCGACATAAATTTGTCCGGGAGCAAAAGCATCACCAATATCAACAATTGCCTTATCGAATGTTAAACCTTGGCTTTTGTGTACGGTAATAGCCCACGCAAGCTTTAGTGGATATTGTGTAAAGGTGCCAATCTCCTCCTCTTCAATTTCATTGGTATGTTTGTTGGTGCTGTATCTAATGTTTTTCCAGGCATACTGCTCCAGAATGATCGGATATTTACTTCCCTCTGGCAGAACCTCAATTAGGTCGCTTTTTAAATCTGTTACTACCGCTAGCTTCCCATTAAAAAACCGCTGTTCTCCTTTCGGATCGTTTTTGATGAACATTACCTGCGCCCCCACCTTTAATTCCAAAACTTTCTCTATAGGGAAAGCATTTTCGGGAAAATCCTTATCAATGGTAGCATGATAAAAAAACGATTTCCCTTTTAACTCGGCTAAACTATTTCTGTTTAATGCGTCAGCTTTGTTATTATGCGTAGTTAGGGTAATGTAATTATCGTTTAAAACGGGTTTAAAATTTTCTTTATAATGTTGTTTTAGCAGGGCGATGTCTTCATTAGTAGCTACGTTATTTCGTAAATTGTTCAGCAGCGTAATAAAGGTCTCGTCAGATTGGCGATAAATTTTATCTAACTCGATATAAATGGGAGGGTTATTTTGTAAACAAAGAGCATCAAAAAAGAAAGGGCTTTGATAAAAGCGGTTCATCAGTTCCTGCTCCTGACTTTTTACCACTGGTGGCAATTGGTACAAATCTCCTATAAAAAGCACCTGCACCCCGGCGAAGTTTTGATTGTTCTTGCGCACATAACGCAACACAAAATCAATCGCATCTAGCAAATCTGCACGTAACATACTTACCTCATCAATCACCAAAAGTTCTAAATCCAATAAAATTCTTCTTTTTACGGAATTCATACTAAGATGCCTTACTATGCTTTTTGGCGTATTATAAGGTACGCCTGATGGCAAATTTTGATCGGGAGTGATACGGGGAACGAAAGCCCCAAAAGGCAGTTGAAAGAGCGAATGTATAGTTACGCCGGCGGCATTAATAGCTGCTATGCCTGTTGGTGCAACAATTACGGCTCGTTTGTGGGTGTGCTCAATTACATTCCGCAAAAAGGTTGTTTTTCCTGTGCCGGCTTTCCCTGTTAAAAAAATATGCCTCGAGGTTTGGTTGATAAACTTGGCGGCTAATTCGGCAGGTTGTAGATGTTGGTGGTCGTGCAAATTGGTAGGGATAAATTTATTACAGGTGTCTCCCGTCGGTTTCACCATTACAAAAATAGCCTAATTATTTCCTAATCACTAAAAACACAACATTAAAATCAAGCAAACACCTAACTACCAACAAAATAACCAGTTAAAAAAAGTGTTAAAATTGTTAAAAAATTGTACAACTAATATTTTAGTTCATACATTAGCTGAACCAATTAACTTATATGAACATAAAATTATCTACCCTCCTCCTCTTAGTGCTTTTCAATATTGCTTCGTTTGCTCAAGATGGTACCATTAAAGGTGTGATTGCAGACAAGGGCTCTAATGTGAAATTGAAGAACGCAACGGTTAGCGTGTTAAATGCTAAAGACTCTACCCTTTACCAATTTACACGAGCTGATCAAGATGGTAACTTCGGATTTCAAAATTTTAAATACGGGAAATTCATTCTATTGGTTACATATCCAGAGTACGCCGACTTTGTGAATCAGTTTTCGATAGACCCTGATAAAAAGTCTATCGATTTCGACGTAATCGATATGAAAACTAAGGCAAAGCTTTTAAATGAAGTACTGATTAAAGGTCAAGCTGCTACAATTAAAATAAAAGGCGATACGACCGAATACAACGCAGCCGCATACAACATTAAACCAAATGATCGTGTGGAAGATTTAATTAAGCAGTTTCCGGGAATACAAGTTGATGCACAAGGCAAAATTACCGCTCAAGGTAAAACAGTAGAAAAAGTTTTAGTTGATGGTGAAGAATTTTTTGGAGACGACCCAACACTTGTGACCAAGAACTTAAGAGCCGACATGGTAGACAAGGTGCAATTGTTCGAAAAATCTAGTGATCAAGCTGCTTTTACTGGCGTAGATGATGGCCAGAAAAAACAAACGTTAAATATTGTTTTAAAGGAGGATAAAAAGCAAGGATACTTCGGAAAAATTGATGCAGGTATTGGCACAGATAAAACTTACGAAGGCCAAGCCATGGTGAATAAGTTTAGAAATAAAGAGAAAATAGCTGCGTATTTTACCGGCAGTAAAACTGGTAAAATCGGACTGAATTGGGAGGATGCAGAAAAATTTGGATCGAGCAGCAATATGCAAATGAGTGATGATGGTGGAATGATGTTCTTTAGTGGAGGTGACGATTTCGACGGTGGTAATTTCTGGGGCGAAGGCATTCCTACGTCGCTTAATGGAGGCTTACATTATGAAAATAAATGGAACACCGACAAACATGGCATTAACGCGAACTACAAAATTGGTTCGATGAGCATCGACAAGATAAAAAACACGTTAACACAAAACAATTTAACCAATAGTGTTATCAAAACCACATCCGATGAAGACTCGCAGTCTGACAACTTTAGGCAAAAACTAGATTTTACTTATACCAGTAAGATTGACACCACCTCAAATTTAAAAGTAACGGTTGATGGTACATTGCGCAATAGTGAAAGCGATAGTTACATACAGACAGACAGTAGAAGGGGCGACAATTCTCTAATTAATGATACCGAGAGAACAACCACTAACCAAAGCAAGTCGCAATTGTTTAACCTAAATGCACTTTACAATAAGAAGCTTAAGAAAGTAGGCAGAAATTTTTCTGTTAACCTTACACATAACTATAGCAAAACCAATAGTGACGGTATTCTACAATCAGACAATAATTTTTACGATGCAAATGGTATCTTTTTAAATAATGAGTTTACAGATCAACTAAGAGACAACGACGTAACTTCAAACAGAATTGGCACTAACATTACCTACAACGAGCCTTTAAGTAAAAAACTGACCTTGGTTGCCAGTTATGGAGTTAACTATTCACAAAACGAATCGCACAGAAGAACATACGATGCCGATATTGCCGGAAACTACAGTGAATTAAACAACGAGTTCAGCAACAATTTCGAAACTAATCAACTCATCAACCAAGTAGGTGCCATTGTTAACTACAAAACTATAAAATCAACTTTAAATGTTGGAACTAAAACTAGCTTTGCAAACTTTACCCAATTAGAAAAATACACTAATCAAAACTTTAACAGACACTATACGAACTGGTTGCCACAGTTCACATATCAATACAAATTTTCGGCACAGAAATCATTTAGATTCAATTATAACGGTTCTACCACCCAGCCAAGCGTTAGTCAATTACAGCCTGTAAAAACAAATGATGATCCTTTAAATATAGTGGAGGGAAATCCATTGCTTGGTCCGGCATTTAATAACAGGTTCAGCATCAACTACAACACATATAAAGTGATTACAAATCAAAACTTTTATGTGAGCCTTAATGGAGGCTTTACCCAAAATGCAATTGTAAGTGACAACAGAAGTACTCCGGATGGAAGAACAAATTATCAGTTTACCAATTTAAACGACGAAACTCCTTTTAACTACAGTGCCTACGCCAATTTCTCAAGAAAAGTGAAAGTAATAACCGACATTAACGCTGGTTTGGGGTTAAATCTGAGTGGAAATAGAAATTACAATTATGTTTCAAGCATTTCAGGTGGCAACACACAATTAAATGCTACTGATGCCTTGACTATTAGCCCTAGTATTAACTTGAGTAAATACGATAAAAAGGGAGCCTTCTACGCGTCCTTTGGTCCAATGTACACTTCTCAGCAAGCCTCGGTACAAAAAGAAATAAATAATGAAGGCTGGGGATATAGAGGCTTTTTTGATGGAAACGTAAACCTCCCAAAGAAATTTAAATTGCAGGTAAATGCTAACTATACGTTCCAGCCATCAACAAACTCTTTTAGTGACACCTTCGAACAGACGATCATAAATGCTAACATTACGAAGGCGTTCTTAAAAGACGAAAGTATTAAATTTAGGCTTAGTGCCAATGACCTCCTTAACCAGAACAAAGGTTTTAGACGATATACTTCGGGCAGTTCTATTATTCAGAATAGCTATAATAATATTGGACGCTACTTTATGTTCTCCCTAATTTGGGATTTTAACAAAATGGGTGGTGACGTTAAATCAAAATAAATCTTTATGAAAAACTACATACTTATTATTCTCTTACTAGCAGTTAATAGTACCAAAGCGCAGTACGCAAGGTTTATGACTCAAGGAACAATTGAATTTGAAAAAAGAACCAATAGCTATGCTTTGGCTAAAATTCAAATGAAAGATTGGGGGGAAGACAGCTTCAGCGCCCAGGCCTTTGAACACTATCAAAAAAATAACCCGCAATTTAAGGTGGCCAAAAGTAAGTTGATTTTTAATGGACAAACCACCGCATTTTTGCCAGAAGAAGATGTGCTATCGGCCAATCCGGGTTGGTTTGGCAACATGATTGAGCTCAAACAACCAAATTCTATTCTTACTAGTTTACTAAACGGCACCAAAAAAATACAAAAAAAGGTTTTTGAAGAAACCTACATGGTAGATGATTCGGTAAGGAAAATCAATTGGAAAATTACCGATGAATTTAGAAATATTGCAGGCTACAATTGCCGCCGAGCCAATGCCTTGGTGATGGATTCTATTTATGTGGTGGCTTTTTATACTGAAGAAATCGCGGTAAGTGGTGGTCCTGAGTCTTTCGCAGGCTTACCAGGGATGATTCTTGGCGTAGCCCTACCCCACGACCATACCACTTGGTTTGCCACATCGGTAACGGACGAGGCTATACCTCAAGATAAGTTAAAGATACCAACAAAAGGGAAAGCGGTTAGTAACCAGCAGCTCACCGACATTTTAAATAAAGCATTTAAGAGCTGGGGAAAATCGGCCCAAAGAAATTCCAAATGGCTTTTATTATAGAATTGGTGGTATTAATTTACCACCAATTTATAGCCTTTGCCATGCACATTTATAATCTCGACGTTAGGATCTTCCTTTAAATACTTGCGCAATTTGCTCAAGAAAACATCCATACTGCGTCCATTAAAGTAGTTGTCGTCATGCCAAATACTTATCAATGCTTCTTCCCTAGTTAAAACACCATTTTTCTTCAGGCATAGCAGTCTTAACAATTCAGCCTCTTTGGTAGATAGTTTATGTTGGCTACCGTTGAAGTGTATAAGTTGTGTAGTATAATCGAAAGTATAATTGCCTATTTCAAATTTCTTTGGTTCCTCTTCTTGTGTTTCGGCGTTATTTGCCGCTACACGGCGTAATAGTGCGTTAATACGAAGCAGAATTTCCTCTATGCGGAACGGCTTTGTGATATAGTCATCGCCACCTAAATCATAAGCAGCAGATTTATCTTCCATCATTGATTTTGCCGTAGCAAAAATAATGGGCACTTGTTGATTGATTTTTCTGATTTCTTTACCCAAGGTAAAGCCATCCTTTTTCGGCATCATCACATCTAAAATGCAAAGATCAAAGTGCTGTTTGGCAAACGCCTTTAGCCCTTCATCGCCATCGGCACATAAAATCACGTCAAAATTACCTTTTAACTGCAAATAATCTTGTAGCAATAGTCCCAAGTTAGGATCATCTTCAACCAATAAAATCTTCTTCATATCAAATTAATTAAAAGGCAAATAAATAACAAAGGTAGATCCCTTATCTTTCTCACTACGCACCTTGATAGAGCCGTTCATCTGCGTGATGATATTGTTCACGTAACTTAATCCAAGGCCGAACCCTTTAACATCATGTAAATTACCAGTGTGTACACGATAAAACTGATCAAATATTCTTTTAGTTTGATCCTTAGTCATGCCAATGCCCTCGTCTGCTACTTCTATAATAATGCCTTTGTCTACAGTTGTAGTGCTTATAATTATCTTAGGACAATCACCACTGTATTTGTTTGCATTGTCGATTAAGTTATAAATAACATTAGAAAGATGCAATTCATCGCCCACTACAATATCTGGGTCTGCATTAAGATTGAGTATCAAAGAAGCGTTTTTCTTCTGTAATTGCAGGTCCATGCTGTCTACCACCACACTAATTAGATCATTCATCGCCAATTGTTCTCGCTCCAGCTTTACATCCTTACTGTCTAATTTTGCTACGTTTAACACCCGCTCAATATGGCTCCCTAACCTAACATTTTCATCATAAATAATACCGGCCAACCTGTTAACTCTATTCTTATCGGGAATGAGATCTGGATCTTTCAAAGCCTCACTTGCAATCATAATGGTAGCCACTGGAGTTTTAAACTCGTGGGTC
Organism: Pedobacter sp.; assembly: GCA_045629525.1. Classification (GTDB taxonomy): domain Bacteria; phylum Bacteroidota; class Bacteroidia; order Sphingobacteriales; family Sphingobacteriaceae; genus Pedobacter. The sequence goes on along the minus strand of JAZQRH010000014.1, from coordinate 14,080 downwards.
ATGTTATTAATGAAGTCATTCTTCATCTCCGATAATTTCTTTTGCTTAATGATGGCATAAATGGTATAAGCAAAAATAAAGATGAGTACGAAAAGTAAACCTACCGAGGAGATGAGGGACGCCAACATGTTGTTAAAAATCAGCGAATTTTTGTTCGGAAAACTTATGTACAATATACCTGGATCTTTAGTAGCCAAATCATTAGCGAAAATAACCTTGCTAAAAGTATTATTAGGCAGATGGGTATGGTCTATCGCAGAAGCATTACGATAAACAATTTCATTATTCTGCTCAGACGAGGCCACCCAATAATTGTAATCCAAATTAATGTTTTTGCCGACCAACTCCTTCTTTATTAATGTATCTAAGACGTTTTGCGACGGAATTCTAAATTTTAAAGGTGTGTCTTTATTTTCCAATTCCTTAGCAACATCTTGTACTAAATTAAAATTCTGAACACTATAAAATGCTAGGGTATCCGCGTACAGGCGTTCCAAATCCATGCTATATCTGCGTTCAAACTTGGCGTCTTCAAGCAAAAACTTAGTTTTCAGTTCTGGGTCAATACTTGGAAATGATATAAATTGAGGTAAAAGCGTACGTGGATCGTAAGCTAAATACCTAATCGTATCTGGTAATTTATTGATATCGAGATTGGATCGCTTTCGGTAATAAGGCGTAACCCTACGTCCAATCAATGCTCCATCCGCAGTCTTTATATCATCAACCCTTAAGTTAAGTGTATTTTTATTTGGATTAGGATTTGATAAGATGGCGTAATCCTCTTCGCTAATAATTTCGGGTCGTAAAAAATTATCCCTAATTAAACTGTCTTGTAAACCAATATAGTCGAAAATTTGTTGGCGCTGTTTTAGTTTTCTTCGCTCTTTATCCTCTTTAAAAAGCACCTTAAAGGCAACAATGCTATCTGTCTGACTTCTAATGTTTTGCTTTTTCAGCTCTTTAATCTCTACGTCTTTGCGCTTAATGTGGCTAATAACATTTCGTTTTTGAATATTATTTACCACAGCACTTAGCGCTTGGTTTACATCTTGCTCAAAAAGCTGAGATTTTAAATTGTAGGCCTCCCTGATGTAATACATCTGCATTACAAACACCCCCAATAACGCTGTGGTCATTAGCGCTGTAATTATCCATAAACTTCTTTTCTTCATGCCTAATATTTCAAATTTAACGAAGTATTGAGCAAAACCCCCTATGGTTTAACAATTTTTAACTTAGCAAGCACATAAAAAAGCCGCTAAGCAATAGCTTAGCGGCTTCAAATTATTTTGTTTACCTAAAAGCGATTTTTAAAATGGCAAGTCATCATCTTCGCCTGCTGCAGTATTTACATCAACCGGAGCCGCGTACTGAGGAGCTGCCGCTGCTGTGCCCGCAGTGTTCGTTAATGTAGTAAGTCTCCAAACCACCAAACTGTTAAAATATGAAGTTACACCTTCCTTGTTCGTCCAAGGGCGACCGCGTAAATTAAACGAAACTTCCACCTCATCACCAGGTTTTAACGAATCAAATAAAGCCGTTTTATCTTGTAATGCTTCAAATCTGATATACTCTGGATAAGTTGGATTTTCTGCATATTCTACAATCAAATCACGTTTTTTAAACGTTTCACTTACCTGTTGTAGTGCGCCAATTTCGTGCACTTTACCTTTAATTTCCATATCTGTACTAATAATAATATCTCTGCCTTCCAAATCTCTATATTTTTATTGATAACTTCGCAAATCATATGACACAAGTTTTCCACAACAAGAGTAAGGTTATTATAACCTGCAATAAAAGATTATCGAGCTATTTACAAACCGAAGTAGAAGATTTAGGCTACAAAATTGAACGGGTTTTTGCTACAGGCGTAGAATTAAACATCACGCTTACCGAGTGTATTAAGCTAAATCTGAATTTACGTTGTGCAAGTCAAATCTTGTACTGTTTGAAAAGTTTCAAAGCAAATAACCCAGAGCAGCTTTACGAAGCCTTAGTTGCTATGGAATGGGAAGAGTTAATTGACTTTTCTGGATACTTTTCGGTAACTTCTAATGTCGATAATCCATTTATCACCACTCCTCTTTTTGCCAACCTAAAAGTTAAGGACGCTATTGTAGATCGATTTAGAGAAAAGAAAAACATCAGACCAAATAGCGGATCGGATGCCAATAAAGCTGTAATACATTTATATTGGAAAGACTCGGAAGCCGACATTTTTATCGATACCAGTGGCGAAACGCTAAGCAAGCATGGCTATAGAAAAATTCCAGGCAAGGCACCAATGCTAGAAGCCTTAGCCGCAAGTGTTGTTTTTGCCACAAAGTGGGATAAAAAATCTCCTTTTATCAACCCCATGTGTGGTTCTGGTACTTTGGCCATTGAGGCAGCGCTTATTGCTACCAATAGACGCCCTGGTCTTTACCGCATGAATTATGGCTTTATGCATATTATTGGTTATGATGAGCAAGTGTTTTTTGCAGAACGAAGAATACTGAAAGACCAAGTAATTAAAACACTGGATTTCCCAATTATCGCAACAGATCTTTCTGCTGATGCGGTTGACGTTAGTCAAAAAAATGCTAAAACTGCAGGGGTCGACCACCTCATCCAGTTTAGCGTTTGCGATTTCGCAGAAACTGAAGTTCCAGAAGGTGGAAAAGGCACAGTTGTATTCAATCCAGAATACGGCGAACGATTAGGAGTGCACAGTAATTTGGAAATGACCTACAAAAGAATGGGTGACTTTATGAAGTCAAGCTGTAAAGGATATTACGGCTATATATTTACAGGAAACCCAGATTTAGCTAAAAGGATTGGGTTAAAAGCAGACAAGAAAATTGAATTCTATAATGGAAAACTAGACTGTCGTTTACTGGAATATGAGTTATACGATGGAAGTAGACGTCCAGACAACGAACGCCCTAAAAACACAATCAGCTAATACTTAAACGGATATAAAATACCACAAAATTTCCATTCAAAAAAAAGCTAATCTTTCAAAATTTGGCAAAGTATTTGCAACAACTGTAGCATCTAACCCATAAAAAATGAAAGACAGTTATAGAAAGGAAATGCAACGCGTTGCAACTAAAATTAGAAAAGTTCGAGAACACAAAAACTTTTCACAAGAGTACGTGGCAAAAAAAATAGGAATATCTCAAAATGCCTACAGTAAAATTGAATTAGGATATAGTAAGATCTCTTTAGACAGATTTTTCCACATCGCTAAATTATTAGATGTAGAGGTTGGTGAGTTATTAGGTACAAAAGGTTTTGATGTTGGCATTGGTGCCTAGAAATTATTGAAAAGATCACGTTTAAGCCCTACACTAGCCTTTTGTTAGCAAAAGTTAGTGTAGGGCTTTGCTCTTTACACACATTCTCTAAATCATTAGCCGGAAAGTTTAGCTTTGTGCCATGCAAGAAATTATCGAGAAAACAACAAAATTCGTCAAGCAAACATTGGCTAATGCCGAAGCTGGTCACGATTGGTTTCACATCGAGAGAGTTTACAAAATGGCACTTACCATTAACAAAACTGAGCAAGCCGACCCCTTGATCGTTGCGCTTGCGTCCCTACTTCATGATATCGCGGATAGTAAATTTAACAACGGAGATGAGGAAATTGGACCTCAAACTGCTGGGATTTTTTTACATCAAATCGGTGTACAAGCGTCTGTCGTGGAAGAAGTAAAACTGATTATAAAGAATTTGTCTTTCAAAGCTAGCCTTGGGGAGATAAATTATAAATCGAAAGAACTTAATGTAGTGCAAGATGCGGATCGTTTGGATGCAATTGGTGCAATTGGTATTGCTAGAGCTTTTACCTATGGCGGCTACAAAAACAGAGTGCTTCACGATCCATTGGTAACGCCAAAGCTCAATATGTCAAAAGAAGAATACAAAAATACATCAGCACCAACCATTAATCATTTTTATGAAAAATTGCTGTTACTTAAAAACTTGATGAAGACGGAGACCGGAAAACTAATAGCTAATGCACGACACGATTTTATGCTTCAATACTTGGATCAATTTTATGCGGAATGGGAAGGAACAAAATAAAAACTAATTTTTTTAGTTATTTTTACTACTTTTGTTAGCAAATTTGCTAACATGTCTGAAAGATTAAGAGAGAAGCTAAACATATTGGCTGATGCCGCAAAGTATGACGTTTCCTGCTCATCAAGCGGCAGCGATAGAAAAAATACTGGAAAAGGGTTAGGTAACGGCCACCAGTCTGGCATATGCCACACTTATACCGAAGATGGCCGGTGTGTATCGTTACTTAAAATTCTACTTACTAACCATTGCATTTTCGACTGCGCATATTGTGTATCCAGACGAAGTAATGATATAGAACGTGCAGCTTTCACGGTAGACGAAGTTGTGGAACTAACAATGAATTTCTATAGGCGAAATTACATTGAAGGCCTTTTCTTAAGCTCGGGCATTTTTAAAAACGCAGATTTCACCATGGAAAGATTGCTGCGTGTGGTAAAAAAATTGAGATTGGAAGAAAACTACAATGGGTACATACATCTAAAAACCATTCCGGGCGCAAGCGAAGAATTGATCACCGAGGCAGGGCTATATGCTGATAGATTGAGTATCAACTTAGAAATGCCTACCGAGGCCGGTCTAAAGCTATTGGCTCCAGAAAAAAATCACGCAGAAGTAATTAAGCCTTTATCGTTTGTAAAAAATCAAATTATTCAATTTAAGGAAGAAAAAAAACTGATTAAGAGTGTTCCCAAGTTTGTTCCCGCTGGGCAAAGCACGCAAATGGTTGTAGGAGCAACGCCCGAAACCGACAAAGATATCATGTACACGGCGGCAAATTTCTACAAAAACTTTTCTTTAAAAAGAGTATACTACTCTGGTTACATTCCAATTAGCAACGATACACGTATGCCTATTTTAGGCACACAGCCTCCCCTTTTAAGAGAAAACAGGCTGTACCAAACGGACTGGCTGATGAGGTTTTATGGCTTTAACGTGCAAGAACTCTTGAATGATAGCAATCCGCATTTAGATACCGACATTGATCCGAAATTAAGTTGGGCATTACGCAACCTTCATCACTTCCCGGTAGATATAAACACTGCAGATTATCAAATGATATTAAGAGTTCCAGGTATTGGTGTGGGATCCGCAAAAAAAATTGTTCAAGCCCGAAGGTTCGGAAAGCTTTACATCCATCAATTACAAAAAATTGGCATTTCATATAATAGAGCGAAGCATTTTTTAACCTGTGCCGATACGCCTTATCAATTAAAAGACTATCAGGCAGCGCAAATAAAAGGTTTTATTTTGGCCGAAAGTCAGAGCAAATACTTAAAAACACCCAATAATCAGTTATTACTTTTTTAGGATGATTTACATTTTTGATGGAAGTCTGGAGGGTTTATTATGCTGCGTTTTTGAGTGGTTCGAGCGTAAATCTCCCAATACTGAAATAAAATCGATTGAGACTTTTCAGCCCGATGCATTTTCACCTCATATAGTCATACAAACAGATAGAGACAAGGCCGACCGGGTATGGAAAGGTCTTTGCAAAAAGCTGGATAAGACTTGGATGCGACGACTTTATTGCACCTATCTTTCAGAAAAACCAGAGATGCTCAATGAAATTTTTCTCTTCTGTCTCTATATATTCACCAACAAAAATGGCTCGGAAAAGAACTACGGAAATCCGCAAGTACTTAACCTTTCGCAAACCGCCCGCAAGGTTGAGCGAGAAAAACACCGTATGGAAGCCTTTATTAGGTTTCAAAAAACAGCAGACGAGATATTTTATTGCGGTATAGATCCAGATTTTGATGTAATTCCCTTACTCGCCAATCATTTTAAAAATAGATACGCAGACCAAAAATGGGTAATTTATGATTTAAAAAGAAGGTATGGTATCTACTATAATCTGGAGACTGTTGAGCAAATTGAGGTAAATTTAGACGTGGCGAGTTTAAAGAAAGCAACTACCTTCGATGAAAAAGAAAGCTTGTATGCCGATTTGTGGAAGAACTATTTTAAAAGTACAAATATTGTTGCCAGAAAAAATACGAAACTACACACTCAGCATGTTCCCAAACGTTATTGGAAATATCTTACGGAAAAATTATAGCATTGGCTTAACACTTTTTTAACTTAATAGCGGTAATTTAGCTTTATGAAATTTAAGGTTTTAGTATTTATAACCGCTTTGGCTGTAGGCCTCTCAATAGGCTTGGTAAACTACCACTTTCAAGGGAGCTGGTATTATTTATTGATCTCCTTCGGAATTTCGTTCGGCACAAGTTTTTTAGTGTTTTACTATTTACTAGAAAAATACATCTACAGTAAAATAAAACTCATTTATAAACAAATACACAGTTTAAAACTAGGTAAGGAATTGAAAGAAGCGGTTGGTGAATACTCAAGTTCAGACCCTTTAAACGATGTACAAACTGAAGTTGAAGAATGGGCAGGTGCGAAGAAGAAGGAAATTGAGTTATTGAAAAAACAAGAACAATTTCGTAGGGAATTTCTTTCCAATGTTTCTCACGAGTTTAAGACTCCACTTTTTGCCCTTCAAGGATACATTGATGCGTTGCAAGACTGTATCATTGATGAAGATACGGAGCAAGCCGCTAAATTCTTAAAAAAAGCAGAAAACAACGTTGAGCGTCTCAGCTACCTCATTAATGATCTAGATTCGATTTCTAAACTGGAAACGGGTGAAATTCCGATAAACTATTCTCGATTTGATTTTATAGCGCTAGCGAAAGAAGTGATTGACATTTTAGAGGATAGAGCCTTACGCAATAAAACTTCATTAATCTTTAAAGAAAAATACAATTCACCCACTTTTGTATATGCCGATAGGGAAAAGATAAGGCAGGTACTCATCAATCTTATTCAAAACTCCATCAAATATGGAAGAGAAAACGGTTCTACATCCATCAAAATTTTTGAACTTCACGATCATTTTTTAATCGAGGTAACCGATGATGGTCTTGGGATTGAGGAAAAACACCTCGCCAGACTTTTCGAACGCTTCTACCGAATAGACTCTCACCGATCTAGACAGGAGGGTGGTACCGGCTTGGGTTTAGCTATTGTTAAGCATATTTTAGAGGCACACCAGCAAACCGTTTCCGTTCGAAGCACCCCAAATATCGGCACAACGTTCGCTTTTACATTACAAAAAAACCGAATAAATCTATCACCATTGGTGTAATACGAAGTTGTTACAAACTTAACCTTAAAGTTAACATTAACTTAACATTGTTGTTTTAATTTTGTGGCATAATTTAAAACAAGCATGAGTAATATATTTAGCTTCTTTACACCTAAAGACAAAAAATTTCAGCCACTTTTTGAGCAAGCGGGCTATAACGTTAGGAAAATAGCAGAAGCACTTTTAGAAGTGGTTACTACTGACGATCTTGAAAAAAGAAAAGAAGCCATCAAAGAGGTTGAACGCCTTGAACATGTTGGCGACGACATTACCCACTCAATTTTTATTGAATTAAGTAAAAATTTCATAACTCCATTTGATAGAGAGGATATTCACTCTTTAGCTAGTGCTGTTGATGATATTGCAGATTACATCCATGCTTCGGCAGGTAACATCGAACTTTACAACGTTGTGGTAATTGGCGAGCCAATGGTAAAACTTGCAGAGCTTTTGGTGGAAATGTGTACGGATTTAGAGAAGGCGATTAAAGAATTGAGAAGCTTTAAAAATGTTAGAGTAATTGCTGATGCCTGTGTGAGAATTAATAGTGCAGAAAATCAAGCAGATTATACTTGTAACTTGGCTATTGCTCGTTTATTTGAATTTGAAACGAACGCGATAGAACTAATCAAGCAAAAAGAAGTACTACAAACGCTGGAAATTGCTACAGATAAATGTGAAGATGCGGCAAACGTCCTAGAGTCGATTTTAGTTAAAAACGCATAACAACTATCATGTTTTCAATATTAATATTAATTATAGTATTAGCGCTAATCTTTGATTATATCAATGGTTTTCACGATGCAGCCAATGCGATTGCAACTGTTGTAGCGACAAAAGTACTTAGTCCACTCCAGGCCGTAATTTGGGCAGCTTTTTTTAATTTCTTAGCTTATTGGGTGTTTGGATTTGGGGTAGCTGATACTGTGGCAAAAACAGCCGACACCATGGAGATTAACCTCACCGTGATATTGGCTGGTGTTATTGCTGCTATAGCATGGAACCTACTTACTTGGTGGTTCGGAATACCTTCAAGTTCATCGCATACCTTAATTGGAGGTTTTGCGGGAGCTGCGATTGCACACTCCGGAATGGATGTGGTTAACTGGTTTAAAGAAGGTAAAGCTGGCGAGCTGCCTTCTGGGGTACTAATTATTGTTGCATTCATTGTTCTTGCTCCACTGCTCGGCGCCATAGTTTCTTATTTTATCTCTATTTGGCTGCTCCACTCGGCAAGTAAAAGCTGGTGGCCTAAGTTGTTTACTATTGCGTTAATGATCGCTACGGTAGTTTTTGTTTACTACCAAATGATCCCGTACGACAAAATCCACAAACCAAGGTTTGAATCTCATTTTTGGAGCGTCGCTTTCGAATCGCATAATATTAAATGGTTTTTAGTAGCTTTTATTATCCTTTCAGTTAGCGCATTCTGTTTATTATTTGGATTCTTAACCCATCATCAATCTACCAAATGGTTAAAGAAAATGCAACTCTTATCATCTGCAGCTTTTAGTTTAGGTCATGGTGGTAACGATTCACAAAAAGTTATGGGTATTATCGCCGCAGCAATTGTAGTGTATATTAACCAAACAGGTATTTCTTTAGAAAATATGCCCGAGTGGTTACACGTTTCTTTTGCGAGCGTAGATGCGCAAGGCAATGAGGTACCTGCACACATGGCTCCTTGGATTCCTTTGGCCTGTTATAGCGCAATTGCAATTGGAACACTAAGCGGCGGATGGAAGATTGTAAAGACAATGGGTTCAAAAATTACTAAAGTGACCCCTTTTGAAGGTGTAGCCGCAGAAACGGCCGGTGCCTTAACTTTATATTTCACGGAACACTTTAGGGTTCCAGTAAGTACAACACACACCATTACAGGTTCAATTATTGGATCAGGTTTAACCAAAGGAACGTCTGCGGTAAGATGGGGAGTAACCGTAAAATTAATTTGGGCTTGGGTATTAACAATCCCTGTATCGGCAGCATTAGCTGCAGGTATTTATTACTTATTATCACTTTTCATTAAATAATAGTATCCATTACCTTAATGCATCATCAAACAGGCTTATCGAATATCGATAAGCCTGTTTGATGATTTATACATATTTTAATGCTAAACGGTAGAAAGCAAATACTCATCGATAGCGGACACAGCGTTAGCCAGTCTAGTCTCGCCCAAGCCCGAAACTAGCTTATAGTTAGCTGACAAGGCGTTCAATTCCTCATGCCAAACCTTTAAAAAATGCGCTCTTTGATTGGGGAAGTCCCGTAGCGGATCATCCTGCCAAGGTAAATCGATATCCAACAATACATAAAAATCGTAGGGTTTTTTAACCAGGGCATCCAAAACAACCTTAGGCGTTTCATCAAAAAAAGCATCACTCCAAATCTTTACTGTTAAAAAAGTGGTGTCGCAAATCACCATATCTGCTTCAGCAGTTGCCAATACCGAAGCTTCCAGCGCTAGCTGTCCATAAAACATATTGATTTCATCTTGCAAGGTACAAGGTGCAGTTAACATTTCGCAGTAGTAACGAGCATACTCGGCCACCCAAGGAACATTATAGTACTTTGCCAACTGTGCAGAAATTGTAGATTTTCCAGTACTCTCAGGGCCAACAATGGCTATTTTTCTAACTTGTCTGTTCACGATATGATTTTCTCCAGTCTATGTAACCTTTAATAGCAATTACTACCAATACAATATACAAACCTGCGTATAAATTTAGTCCTTTGTACAACAATAGTGGTACGTAGCATATATCAACTACGATCCATAAAATCCAATTCTGTAAAATTTTTCTGGTTAACATAAACTGAGCAACCAAACTCATTGCTGTACAAAACCCATCTTCGTAGGCTACATTTGTAGGAGTGTATTGGTCGAGTAGAAAACCTAAGACTAAGGTCAAAACCACAATACTTAACAGGGCAAACAGCCATTGCATTTTATTGATGGATACAATTGGTTTATCTTCTTGAGCTTTCTTTTGCGACCAAAACCACCAACCGTAAAAAGCCGTGAAGAGAAAATAGAATTGAAGTGCAAAATCACCAAAAAGGTGACTTTGGAAATACAGAATAGCGCTGACTACAATACTAAAAATGGAGATAGGCCAATTCCAAATGTTTTCTTTTGCTGCCAGATAAATACAAGCAATGGTCGATACGAAGCCTAGCAACTCTAATATAGAAGTTTGCTGAAATTGTTGTATCAACAAATGCCAAAAGCTCGCTTCGAGTAAAATCATACACCCAAAGATAAGAACAATGATAAAAGGAAAAACAAATTGCCTATAAAAAAGAATTCCGGTAGGAAACTACGCCTACCGGAAAATAAACCAAACAAACTATTTATGAAGAATACCCTCTTGCGAGGATGCTTTAGATCAATTTAAAATGCTAATGTTGCAAGCTTTATATATACAACACCTATATAACTGCATTTGTTTACTTTTATTACAAGTTTTTTGCCAAAAATTTAGCGAGAGCCTTTTCGTGACCATTACATGACGTTTCCCACTATAAACCGCTAAAATCGGCAAAGAAAGCAACAAAGACCATACAAACCTGTCAAGCGCTCTCACGGAATTTTATTCTGAAAATGCCTGATGTCCTAAAATACCGAACTATTTAATAGGCACTGTACATAAAAAAACACAGGCTTCCGCCTAGTTTGACAAAGTTAGGCATTAAATTGATATCGTACAAAAGAGCGGTACTCCTTTACATCATTTAAAAGTCAATTGAAATATGCTTTGTTACCAAATGGCTAAAAAACTACACTTACCACTCCGTAAGATATTAGATAGAAATTTTTGTACTCGTTGCCTGTAAAAGTTGCCTTTATTTCCTTTTTAAGCATCCTATCTATTTTGGCAATATCTTTTAAATTAATTAATGTATTACCGTTAAAAAAATAACTTACGCTTTCAATGGAGCCATTTTCTTGCAGGAACGTAAAAGATAAATCTATTCTGTCTTTGTTTTGCAGTAAATCTTCCTTTTTACTCGCTAATACACCATTAATAATTTCTTTTACCTTATCAATATCAAAGTGGATATCCTTTTTTGCTGTTGGGTAACCATAAGGGTCTTTTGGAGGGGGCGATGGCTTATCCCAAAAACGACCTATTGCAGTTACAGAGAATGAAGTTTTGCCACTATAGTCTGACTTGTACTTTGTTACTTTAAAAACTCTACCATCTTGGTGGTGTTTACCATCTTGCAAGTTGGTTTGAGCAAAACAACTGGAACAAAATGTAATCGATAAAATAATTATTAGATTTTTCATGGACAATTTCTATTTATGTTATTAAAAAGTTTTATTAATGCCTGTGGCGATAGGTTTAATGTGGCACTATGATTTGGGTTACCTGGTATCGCATTATATGCCGAGAGAAAAGACCTATAGCTATTCATAAACGCATTGTAATTAGCAATTTCGGTAGCCGTACCATTGGGGTTTAGTTTTGGATAGACGGTACCATTACTAGTCACTTGATTTATTCATAATAATATAGCGCCCTACAAAAAAAATAAACAATCCTTCAATATCAAACTACTTGAACTTAATACTTGCTATGATATCATCTACCGCCCTATCTTCTGCAACACTATTTAACTTAGATACAACACAATAAATATATTTTTCATAATCTCATATGCTATGGCTGTTTGGTCAATATCACATGGTTAGGAGACACGGGCAAAACAGGGGTAAAACCATTGGGACAGTCGTTACTTTGGATATCGGGAGCAATAGAAAAGCTTAAGCTCATTTTTCCATCAGGTTTCAGATATATGAATACCGTTCCATGTTCATTATAGCAGTTACCACTAAAATTCAAGGTATAAATATTCGTATTTCCCTGAAAATTCGCACCAGTAAACCCCTTTAAACCAATGGGTTTATTAATGTTAGTATAGATTACATTGTTGGTGGTATTATCTTTTACCGTTACTATACACATTAAAAGATCGAAGCTAATGTCATCAGTAGCCTTGAATTTATGCGCAATATATTTTATAAGATTAAACTCGTAGTTTTTACTATTAAAATCTCCTTTCCAAACACCTACAAATTGGTTCAGTTCATTATTGACATCTTTTACATAGGTGATATCATCACCTTCATCTAATCCTGCAGCTACTGGATCTGGACTATTTCGGTAAGCATTTTTTATCGCTTCAAACTGTCTTAAAGATACGGTTCTTTGTGCATAAGCTATGCTGTTTGCTACAACTAGAAAGAACAACAAAGCCATTATTTTTATATTTTTTTTCATTTTTACTTCTTATATTTTAACAATCTTTTTCTTCTACTGATTTCCCATTTGGTTTTAAAGCTATAGACTTAGCCTGGCCATTGTTTTTCACCTTAAATAATTCCACACCTGTTACATTCATTTCATTTTTAAGGAATTGCAAAAAGCCCTTCTCTAGATTACTAAACTTTTGCATATGATCTATATATTTTTTATCCCAATCACCTCCTCCAAAACCAGTTTTAATATCACTGGCATTTCCTGTAAATTTAAGCATATAGTGACCATAGCCATTTGTTACCATACTCACATAATATTCTGAAAAATCACCACTGCTACGGTTTTTATCAACCAAATTCATTAGAGTATTTACGTCGGCAGGCGAAAACATCTTAATTGGCTTGTTAATAATTGGATTACCATCTGGATTTAGTTCTCCTGTTTCGTAGTCATCAACATGATTATGTACATATCCTTTCGTATCGTTTGACGGGTCGGCATGCAAAGCGTCGTTCCCATTATTTGTTAGCGCATTATAACCACCATTTTTCTTTTCCTCGAACCCAGATTCATACTTTAAATTTGTTTTTCCTTTTAGTTCATTTGCTTTAGCTTTATAATTCGCATTCGCAAATTGCGTAGCAACTTTATCACAAGGGTCTGGCTCAGGATCAGGTTCTTCACAATCCGCACAAGGTCCTTCATCACAATCTCCGTATGGACATTCATCCTCACAATCTCCCCACGGGCAGGGGTCTTCTGGTTCACTTGGACTAGACCAGCAGTATTCAAAGCATTCAAACCCTACAAGTACATTCTTGCATTCTGGCGCATAAACGTTCTCAGGAAATTCATCATTATGTTCACAAACCTCTTCGTATAATGGTGTACATGTGGCAACGCAGTTCTCCTCCCCATCTGGTTTAAGTGGTCCGAAGGCCCACTTAAATTCTTTCCAAGAACCAAGGTCTCTAGACCAAAATGGAAAGTTACGTAAAATTGTTTTCCCTTTATTTCCAGACCAAGTCTCGGTTCTCATTTCTAGATTTAAGTGACCGCTGAAATAGCGAAAACTTAAACCAGACAATGTATAATTTTCTAAAAAACAACACTTACCACTCCGTAAGATATTAGATAGAAATTTTTGTACTCGTTGCCAGTAAAAGTAGCCTTGATAGTTTTCTTCAGCTGCCTGTCTATTTTGGCAATATCCTTTAGGTTAATTATCGTATTACCATTAAAAGAATAACTTATGCTCTCAATAGTTCCATTTTCTTGCAAAAAATCAATTGATATATTCATCCTGTCTTTGTTTTGCTGTAAATCTTTCTTTTTAACAGACAAAACATTATTAACAATTTCTTTTACCTTATCTATATCAAAGTGAATATCTTTTTTTGCAGTTGGATAACCGTAAGGATCTTTGGGCGGCGGGGTTGGCTTATTCCAAAATCGGCCTATTGCCCTTACAGAAATTAAGGATCTGTCAAGGTATGTGGTTTTTTTCACGTAAAAAATTTTTCCATCATAATTGTATTCTCCTTCCTTTAATGAGTTTTGGGCAAAACAACTAGAGCATAAT
>JAZQRH010000013.1:0-2232 GCA_045629525.1 Pedobacter sp. | reverse complement strand
CCGAAGAGGAAGTAACCTCTTTACCAATAAAAATGGAAAGCATTCTAAGGAAAGCAGTACGGTTTCCCTCGTAGTCGATGTTTGTCGATTTTGTATTTTCAATTTCGGCTTTTATTTCATTTACATCACTGGCATAAGCCGTTCCGTATTTATAAGCGGCTTCCGTTTTTTCGAGCTGGGTTTGAAGATTAGCGATTTTCAGCTTGTTGAGTTCCGACTGTGCAACTATCAAAAAAACAGAAAAGAAAATTGAATTGATGCGGTCATTGACGGCATAAAGCTCTACTTGTACATTTTGTTTCTGCAAACTCGCGTTGGCATTGATGATTTCCTTTTGATAATGGGTATTGTTACCATCAAACAATAACTGCTCCACCTCCCCCGAAATTCTATATTGGTCTTTGCTTAATTTAGGGGGAAGAAATTGTGCGGGTAAAACACCGCCAAGTAAGTCGCCAAAATCCACTACCTGTGATTGATAAGTAGCCTGTCCAGCAACGCTTATTTGTGGTAAAAATCTTTTATTGGCATTCCTGATGGTATAATCTGCCGACTTATCTACCAAATCCAATTTCTTGATCGCAGGATAGTTTACCTTTGCCAAATGGTAGCATTCCTCCAATGTAAGCTGGCCGGTCTGTGCATTGGCGAAGCTAAAAGCCAACAACCAAATGCTTAAAGCTAAAAATGTTTTGATGATCATCTTATATTTCGTTTTAGTTGTTTGATTAACTTATGTACAGAAATTGACTTCCAATAGCATTAGTTTGTTGATAATATGATAATGGCATGGTTTAAGTGTATGAATTACAATCTTCTGCCTATTTACTTTATCTTCAACTTAGTAAAACTGTTTTTTTGTAATCCTCGCTCTGAGTAAAGGGGGAGTGGATTAGCAATTCCACGTCGAAATTATGTGTGTATTCTTGCGAGATCTTATTATTTCATGGAATGGGTTGAATATTCCTTTCTTTTAAACGGTGAATATGTTATAATCTATATCCCACAGAAAAACGTGCGAATGTAAAAATCTGGGATACATTTCTGAAACCTTCATAATAGCCGTTAAGTGTGTATCGTCCTAAACCTACGGCAATTGATAATCGATTTATAATGTTTGCATTTATATCTGCGTTAAGTGTATAACGTGTATAGGAAGATTTGTTGCCATTGATGGTTATGAAACGACTTCCAAGGCCACTAAGTTCAATACCAAAATGATTATTGAAGTTAATCTGGGTATTCGCTGTCATGTGCATGCCAGGGCCATAGTCGTAGTCCCGGCCTTCACCGTAAAAAAGGTACTTATCTGGTACGGCAGCTAGAACAGTTATACCACTTCCAATCTCCGTAAATAGTTTTGTCTTTCTTTTTTTGTTCCACATAGACAAAATTCGAAATGTAAAACTTTGGCCCCCATATTGGAAAACCTGGTTTTTAATATAATGGTAGTTCATCGTAACCGAGTACAAATGTGTCTGGTTGCTATCTTCGTGTAACTTCCAGGTCTTCAAAGAACCAAACACCTGCACTGTATTTAAATAAGTGGTGCCTCCAGAGCCAGTCTCGACTCTGGCTGAAAACGTTTGAAACGGTGTAGTAGAAATCTTGTATTTATTACCATATAACAACTGTAACATAATATAAAGCTCACCGCGACCCTTGCTGAACTCCTCACGTGAACGAATACTGAATTGGCGTGTACCTACATTTAGTAAAGTAATGAAACTTTCAGAAGTATCTGCTTTGCCTGGTATTTTTCCCCATCTGCCCTGCCAAAGCCGATTAAGACCATTCATAGGATTTATTAATAATGCTATAACTTCTTGTGCCTGTCGCTTTACTCCGGTGGTTCTGTTACTCACCAGCTTTTGAGAAATCCGGTAGCTCATTTCACCAAGGGAAATGCCACCAAGGCTTGTATTGATGAAATCGTTAGGTGCTGGTCGATGGGTTTCCCCAGCAATCTCCCACAAAAAGCTTCCGGCTAACGAAGCGGGGGCAGATTGCCAAAAGTCAGAGCCATTAGTGCGAACGGCATTGTAGAACAAACTTCCATGGTATGGGTGAGCAAACTGATTGGTCTTAAAACTATTATCATCCCATTCCCAAAGTGAAGGCTTAAGGTTATTGCCAATACTTTTAAAATTTACTTTTGCGAATTCAGCTTTTCGAAGAAACCGATTGTAAGACCAGGGAATTAGCTCAGCAATAACCAGCCCCGTAGTTGAC
>JAZQRH010000012.1:0-106872 GCA_045629525.1 Pedobacter sp. | reverse complement strand
CAAGGTATTCAAGGTGAAAAAGGTGATACTGGCGCTGTAGGTGCAACTGGAGCGCAGGGTATTCAAGGTGAAAAAGGTGATACTGGCGCTGTTGGAGCGACCGGTGCACAAGGTATTCAAGGAATAAAAGGTGATACTGGTGCTGTTGGAGCAACTGGTGCACAAGGTATTCAAGGCATAAAAGGCGACACTGGTGCCGTTGGAGCAACTGGTGCACAAGGTATTCAAGGCATAAAAGGTGATACGGGTGCCGTTGGAGCAACTGGTGCTCAGGGTATTCAAGGTGAAAAAGGTGATACGGGTGCTGTTGGAGCAACCGGTGCACAAGGTGTAAAAGGGGATACTGGTGCTCAAGGAATTCGAGGGGCAACTGGAACTCAAGGTCCTAAAGGAGACACCGGAAGTTATACAGCTACAGCAAATAATGGTTTAATGCTTGCATCAAACAATATGGAACTGGGCGGTCCACTCGTTAAAGCTACTTCAATTGCAACTGGACCTACAAACACATTGGCTGTAACTAACCTGACCAACTCTGCTGCTAGTGATGCAAAAGTTGTTGCTGTAGAAGGTAATGGCGTACTACGTACCGTCAAAGCGACCTTGCCTAAATTCTTCTACGCCCCTCCTATTGCGTTGCCTACGGCTCCCTCTCAAGTCATAAGTGGTTCAAACATCACCCATGCTGGCGGAACATACACGGTAAACTTACATGCAATTTATATTGCTCAATTTGGCGGGACTTTCCCTACTACTACGGCAGCCGGAGGAAGAATTGCTAACACTTCTCGCACCACCCAGCTTCCATCATTGCCAGCATCGGAATTGGACTACTATATTACCTATTTCGATGAAGCGGTATTCACAAACGTCACAATTAGTAACACAGGTGTGATGACATACAAAATTGCTAATAATGCCGACGTAAGTATCGGATCATTTATGAACATAGTTTTTGCAGTAAAGCCTTAATAGGATGAAAAATAATTCAATTCGATATATCACAGCATATATATTAACAATCACAATTGGCTTTAGCAATGCGATAGCACAAGAGTGCTATCCGTTGCAGCCTAAGACTGCAGCCTTTGCAACCGGAGGATCAAGCCCATATAAAAACGATGTGCTGTGGCTCACTTGGGGATCGACACTAGGTAACGCAGGCACTAACCCATATGGGCTGCATAATGAACCAATTGTCAATGGATCCGGATCCTATGCCTCAGTTGATTTAGGCGGTGGTAAAATTATGTGTATCGAGGCTATAGTAATGAATATGCCTAATGGTCATACATTAAGAAGTTACGCTCCGGGGAATTATTCTGGGGATTCCCTAGACGATATGTATCACATCGGCGGGGCTGGTACGAACAATAAGCTTGTAAGTGGCATGAGAAATCAAACTGATGGAGCGACCACCACATTTACACTTAGGTGTAAGGCCACCTTAAACGGCCAACCTGTAAAGTTATTTGGAGTTGTAATTGCAGACGGAGAATCTTTGGCTAGCAGTGAAAATTTTCAGTGTACGGCCTATGGTAACTGGAGCATTGTTGAACTTAAGAAGAATATAGGTGCTGGAGATTATAACGTTAGAAAGAATAACTTAAACGGAGCTAATACCGGCAAGCAGAGAATTAACTTTGTCAGAGGAAACGATAACAATACTGCCGCGATAGCCTATTGTGCGTTCAAGCCAGAAGCATATCAGGGATCTGACTATTACGTAGATGTAGAAGTAAACCTGAAAGGTGGTGGGCTTACAGCTATCGCTTTAGGCCTCCTACTTCCTGGATTAGATGGAGGCGATGCACCAGAAGTGTACGGCACACCAGTACACATGCTCGATAAAAAATCCATTACATTCGATAATATTAGCTCTCAAGGCAATAATGGAACCAGTAACACGAATTTGAATACTGCTATCTATACACCAGGCGCTTTAGATGCACCAACTTACAACAACTATCTAGGCACTTCTCCTCCAGATTTAGATAGCGAATTTTTTCATAATTATAGTGCTAAAGGCGATGATGATAACAATGTTAGCGATGAAGATGCATGGCCTGTAACATTCCAAAATATTTCATACGAAACATATTCGACCTTTAAAACCATCACTGCAAGTATTAGATACACAAGCAAAGTTAATACTGGCTATATAGGGGCTTGGATAGATTTCAATGTAAACGGGATATTCGAGCCAGGGGAGTATACCCAGGTAAATGTTACCTCAAACAATGCAACGAACAGAACTGTAAACTTAACCTGGACTATCCCCGCGAATGTCGAATATAGGTCTACCTATGTTCGGTTAAGGATATCTCCAAACTTAAATGACGTGCAGTCTCCTACTGGAATTGCGTTTGGAGGTGAAATAGAAGATCATAAAATTATCGTTCCGACGAGGGCATTGGTGAACCCTAGCTTAAGATTTAGACCAAAAGTGCTAAAATATTAGCGAAAAATATAACAAAGAAAACATCGCGAAAGAAAAAAGAAATGAATAAAATATTTCTATTAAGCTTAATTTTAGTAAGTATTTGCAACTATTCTAGTGCGCAAACTGGTGCGGCAAGCATGACCGTAGACAACTCCATGGTTACCATACCAGCTGGAACTGTTGAGCAACGATTTTCAGAGGGCACTTACTTCGGTCCATTAGCCAATTGGGAAATTAACGGAACGCTTGAAATTTACAGTAAAAACGTTTGGATTGCTTCAGGAGCTACGTTTAGAGGAAATGGTAAAATCATTATCCTTAACCCAGGCGCTAATCCATTTTACACATCAATGGGGTCTAGCGCAACTCGAATTGACGGCAATAACGGAGATTTTATCGATTTAATTATAGAGCATCGAAATGCGCAAAATATTGTACTGGCAGATGTTAATGATCCAGGCTTCGGCACAACAAACCCCGCTGGTTCGGCCGCAGCACAGCTAAATTTAGGTAATACACTGGATTTAGCCGTGAACCAAGCAGACATTATTCTAAATGGAAATAATCTATCATTTAACAGTGTCGGCAAAATTAACGGTTTCGATAGGAATAGAATGGTAGTAACGGGGAACAGTAGAAGTGCCCATCTCATTAAAGAGTTTGTTTCCAACACTCCTTTCGAATTTCCCGTGGGCATAGCCGAAGGCGATTACACTCCGACCACCGTTACCCCGAGCTCGCCGGGCAAAGTGTTCGTAAGCGTACAAAACTTTAGTGCAGCGAACAAATTCGTGAATGACCCTGCCCTTGGAATAGATCGAGTTTGGAACATTTTTGGCACGCCAATTATGGCAGCCAACCTAAAGCTTCAGCACAATTCGAACACTAATGGAATGTTGTTTAAGGATGCAAATGCCGCAATCGCGAGATATGTGAGCACAAGGAAGTGGGACATTTTAAAAGGTACAAACCCGGGTATTGGACTGCACGAACGCGATGCACTTCCCTTAGCAACAGATCGCTCTGACAATAATGCATTCTATACCAAGCTTGCGGCTTCGAAAACTACATTATTTGTCCCTAATTTATTTACACCTAACGGCGATCTCAGCAACGAGACTTTCGAAATCAAAGGGTTAGAATTATTTGCAGAGAACGATTTAGCGATTGTAAATCGTTGGGGAAATGAAGTATTTAAAGCTAAGAATTATAAAAATAATTGGAGCGGCGAACGACTTAACGAAGGAACTTATTATTATGTACTTCGTGTAAAAGAGAGCGCAGGTAACCAATGGGAAGTGTTTAAAGGTTATATCACCTTGGTGAGAAAATTCAAGAATTAAACACTTACTTAACTGAGAAATATGAAAAAAATTATATGCGCAATAGTGTTAATAGCTTGTTTTGCGAAAGCTTATGCCCAACAAGATGCGCAATTTAGCCAATATATGTTTAACGGCATATATATCAATCCGGCATATGCGGGTTATAAAGAGCAACTGAATTTGCACGCCTTTTACCGCAACCAGTGGACAGGTATCGAGGGCGCTCCGCAGACCATGAGCGTGGCCATAGATGCAACTGCTAACAATGGCAATGTAGGCTTAGCATTACAAGTTTCTAGTGATCGACTGGGTGCACAAAAAAATCAATCGATTTATGCAAATTATGCCTACCGCTTACCCTTGGGTGTGGGTGGCGAGAGCAGACTAGCTTTCGGCTTAGGTGTTGGAGCGGTACAAAATGGCATTGACGGTTCGTTGCTTAATGCAAATGATTTAGAGCCCAACCAACCCTTGAACATGCAAAGCAGCATAGTGCCGGATGCTAGAGTTGGTGTCTTTCTATCGAACGAATGGTTTTATACCGGTATCTCTGCCGATAATTTAATATCCCAGTACATAAGCACCGATACCTATGATTTCATCCCAAAACCTAAACCTCATTATTACCTCACCGCAGGTGCCCTCGTCCCTTTAAACGAAACTGTACAACTTAAGCCTTCCTTATTATTAAAAGATGACCGAGGCGGACAAACAAGTTTGGATCTTAATGCATTTGCGATTATAGCAGAAAAAATTTGGTTAGGCGGTTCTTACCGCATGGGTATTAAACTTTATGATAAATCACACATACAAAAAAGCCTAAATAACGTTAACTCTGCGGTAGCAGCGGTACAGCTTTTTCCTTCAGACAATTTGCGCATTGGCTATTCCCACGATTTTGCGCTAGGGGCACTCAAAGGTTTTGGTGGTAGCACGCACGAAATCTCTTTCTCTTACTTTTTCAATGCACGATCGGTGAGAATGGGTACACCGCGTTATTTTTAATCTAAAACCCTTCAATTATTATGATAAAAACTTTACGCTCTTTCATTTTTATTACCTTTTTAGTAACAAGCTATAGCAATACTAAAGCACAATACGCTTTGCTTGAGGCTGACAAAGCGTTTAATCAATTTAATTTTGATAAGGCAATCGATCTTTATGAACAAGCCTACCAAAAGAAAGAAACTTTACACGCAGCCGAACGTTTGGCTACGTGTTATCATTTACAAAGCAATTTTAAACAAACCGAGAGTTGGGCGGCTATTGCTGCAAGCATGCCAAAAGCAACGCCAGAACATACCTTAGCTTATGCTAAAGCTTTGCACACCAATGCTAAATATACCGAGGCTAAATTTCAATATCAAAAGTACGCAGAACTTAATAAAAAGGCAGATGCAAAGCAATTATCCTTGTGGATTGCCAGTTGTGAGTCGGCAGTAAATTGGATGCAAAATCCTAGCAAAATCACCATCAACAATTTAAAAGTGCTCAATTCTCCACAGTCCGACTGGGGGCTGGCGATTTACGGAAAGCATTATACTTTTACTTCAGACCGAAACTCAGAACAATACGCCAAAACCAACAAGTCCTTCTTGAAATTTGACGGCGTAAAAAAGCCGAGCACCAAAACATTTGGTTGGACTGGCAACGGTTACCTGCGCATTTATACAGCCAAAACACTTAGCGATTCTGTATCCCTATTTCCAATTAATACCAATACAGATTATCATGTTGGTGCACCAAGCTTTAGTAACGCTGCCGATGAGATGTTTTTTACGCTCACTAGAATTCCAAAAAATTTGACCTATGTAAATGGCAAACAGGCCACTATAAATGTAGAGATATACACGAGTAAAAAAGGTGAAGATGGAAATTGGTCAAACCCCACCCCTTTTAAATATAATAACGTAAACGAATACTCCGTAGGAGATCCCTTTCTTACGCCAGACGGCAAACGATTATACTTTTCTTCTAACATGCCTGGAGGCCTTGGTGGATCTGATATTTATTTTTCTGAAAGAAATGATGAAGGTATTTGGGCTCAACCTGTCAATATCAAAGAAATAAATAGTGCCGGAAATGAACGTACGCCATTTATAGATAGCAACGATATTTTCTATTTCAGTAGTGATGGAAGAATTGGAATGGGCGGCTTGGATATTTTCACCACCCGATTTTCAGGAAGTAGTGTAATGGAACCTAAAAATCTTGGTTACCCTATCAATTCGTCACAAGATGACTTCGCTTACGCCAAAACCTCAGCCTTAACCGGATTTTTAAGTTCTAATAGAAATGGTGGTGCAGGCAACGATGATATTTACAGTTTCGAAGAACAACTAGTAATCAATTACAAACTTGCCGGAACGATCTACGATAAAGTTACCAATCAACCTTTAGCGGACGCATTAGTAACACTTACCAAAAACGGCGAAGCTGGTATTCAGTTAGAGACTGATATTTCTGGCAAGTTTAGCTTTAATTTAGATAAAGAAAGCTCATACACCCTTAGCGGAGAAAAAACAAATTTTCGTAATGACCACGCTAATTTGACTACTGTAGGCAAAACTAAATCGGAAACCTATCTTGCCGATTTGTATTTAGAGCCTATTGTAATTAACAAACCAATTGTGCTCGAAAATATCTATTACGATTTTGATAAAGCTAACATTAGATCTGATGCGGCTATTGAATTAGATAAATTAGTAAAAATAATGAAAGAAAATCCAACCATTTGGGTAGAACTTGGCTCACACACCGATAGTAGAGGAAATGACAAATACAACCAAACATTATCTCAAAAACGAGCGAATTCTGCGGTTCAATACATTATTAGTAGAGGCATTTCTAAAAATAGAATTACGGCTATGGGTTATGGAGAAAGTGTGTTGCTGAATAAATGCGCTAACGGTATAGATTGTACACCTGAAGAGCATCAATTAAACAGAAGAACAGAATTCAAAATTACAAAACAATAGTCCGAAACATCTAAAAAAAGGCCCAGTCAAATATCGACTAGGCCTTTTTACTAAACTAAAAATTCTTCTTAGCCTTGAACTTGTTCAAGTAACGCTTTTGGATCTAGGTCAAATGCATTAACTACATACTGAGCCTTGGTATAAAATGGTTTTCGCTCCTCCAATTTCTCGGTGATAAAAGCTAATAACTGCTCATCATCCATATCTTTAATTAAGGGGCGTTTTTCTCTCTTGACCAACCTCGATACGAGCTGAGATGGTGTCATCTCTAAATAAACTACTCTACCATGCGCCTTCATCCATTCCATATTGTCAAAAAAACATGGCAAGCCCCCACCAGTAGCAATAATACAAGTTTCGGGATAAGGATAAGTATGTAACACCTTACGTTCTAATGCACGAAATCCAGCTTCGCCATTGGCGGCAAAGTAATCGTTAATACTCATGCCTTCTTGTTCCACAATCACAGCGTCAATATCCACAACGGGGCAATCTAATAAATTAGCCAATTGCTTTGCTTTGGTGCTTTTACCGCAGCCCATAAATCCTACTAAAAATATCTTCATTTATAAATTTTCTCGCTTCAATATTATATAATCTGTTACTGGCGGAATATGACCCGCTCGCCTTAAAAGCTTTGCCAACTGTCCACGGTGGTAAGTGCCGTGATTACATAAGTGTAACATAATCTCACTAACAGTATTGCTAAAAGTTGCCCCCGACGAATTGCCGTAAGTGATTATCTTTTCCAACTCCCCTTCTTCCAAAATTTGGAATAAAAGGGCGAAATTCGCAGCGCTAATGTCTTTCATTTCTTGAGGAAGAAAAGTGGCCCAAACCGCATACTTAGGCGCATGGCCCATTATGCGATATGCCCAAATATGTTGTGCGCTTAACACATGTCCAAACAGCGTATTTGCCTCCGGGATATTAAAACCAATAACTTCATATGCGTTTAGCATAATGTTGTCTGCCTTCTGCGTATATTTTAAAAGTTCATCTAACATCTACTAAGCTAGTTTAACCCTTGGATCAATCCATGCGTAAAGTAAATCTACCAAGATATTCACAATTACAAACACAAAGGCAATGAACAAAATGGCACCCATCACTACTGGAAAATCTGACATTTCTAAGGCGCTCACTGTGGTTCGGCCTAGTCCGTTATAGCCGAAAATATACTCCACAAAGAAGGAACCCGCTAATAGCGAAGCGAACCAACCCGAAATTGCCGTAATTACGGGATTTAGTGCATTCTTTAGAGCATGTTTGTAAATTATCGCGTTGCGAGAAAGCCCTTTTGCTTTTGCCGTACGGATATAGTCTTGCGCCAGTACATCAAGCATTGCGCTCCGTGTTAATTGCACAATAATTGCTAAAGGACGTAAGCCTAAGGTAATCATAGGCAACCATAAATTTCTTAAAGTCATCACTTCCCCCTCAAACGGATCATAGCTGTACAAACTACCGCTCATGCTTAAACCTGTATAATCTGAAAGTACGAAGCCAAATAGCCAAGCAATGATGATACCTGCAAAAAAAGCGGGGGCTGAAATCCCCAAAATGGCAAACATGTTTGCAGCTTTATCTATCCAAGTATCCTTATTTACGGCTGAAATAACACCGAAAAAAACACCAATAACAGTGGCAAATAGCATTGCGCTTAGTGCCAATACGAACGTATTCGGAACAGTTTCTGCAAGAATTGTGGTAACGTCCCTTTTAGTTTGATAAGACCTCCTTAGGTATGGCTTTTTAACGACAACAACATCCTTTCCTACTTTAAATAAAGTTTGGTATCGATATTTTTCTTGGTTTTCCGCATTGCTTTGGTGAATGCTAAATGGCGACAAATCGTTAACATAAAGAAAGAACTGAGCAGTTTTAGATCGATCTAGTCCAAACTCTTTACGTACTGCCTCCAAAGACTGAATGTCGGAGCGCTGCCCCATGGTCATTCGTGCTGGATCTCCCGGCAAAATATTGAACAATACAAACACCACCATTACTACTCCTGCCATAACGGCAAGGCCATATAAAAGCTTTTTGACGGTGTAGCTACCCATTATCTTGCAAAATATTTCTCGGTAAACTCGTTAAATGAAGGCAATGAGTTGTGGTGCCATTTGTTTACGATCACGCCATTTTTCAATAACATCAGTCCGGGGTTAGCTCTTACCATACTTTTTAGCGGCACGGCATCAGCATAAAATATCTCCATAAACAACTTGTTTCTCTTACTAAACTCATTGGCATCTTGCGCCGAGTTAGAGGTCAATAACACTGTTCTGATATTAAAATGTTCTGCAGCGTTTAAAGCTAAAGCATTCATTTCTCCAATAGCTTCTTGGTCGGTGTCGTTTAAATTATAGGCAACCACTACGAGGTTATAATAAGGATTTTCGATAATTTCTTTTGTGTAATCGGTTCCAGAACCATCGGTAATCATCAGATCCTTAATTTTTACATCATAACCTTTTTTTATCAATTTCCGTGATGGTGAACCTGTAACTTCCCAATCCTCATCCTTCCAAATCTCTTGTTCCATGTACTCTTTATCACTCATCGTTTTGGTCTCACTAGTTTGATTATGCTTTAATTCGTACATAATCAAATACTCGTCTACGGGTGCTCCCTCAGGTATTTTCATACTCTCTGGAATACTAGCGCCAATTTTGTAAGGCAAGAAATCTACGAATGGAGCATAGTTATAAGTGATGGAGCCAAACATGAGCGAGAAAGTAAAAACAGCAGCAAAAAGTGCGCTCTGAACTCCAGGATGATTAGTCACTGGCTTAATCCAATCCTTTTTGACGTAAATAAACAAAATGAGGATTAGCAAAACCACATCTTTACTGAAAGACTGCCAAGGCGTTAATGGAATAGCGTCGCCAAAGCAACCGCAAGTTGTAACTACCTTGAAAAAAGCCGAAACAAAAGTTAAAAAGGTAAAAAAGATAATCGTTGCCAACAAACCTTTTACAACGAAATTACGGAAGATACCGAGTAACAATAAAGCTCCAAAAACAATTTCTAAAGTGCAGAGCAACATCCCAATACCAGTGGCCCATCCATTAAGAAAACTGATGTGAAATACCTCAAAATATTCTTGCAATTTGTAGCCAAATCCTAACGGATCGTTTAATTTTATCAAGCCAGAGAAGATAAATAGTAAACCTACAAGCCATTTAGCTACGTGAAAAAGTGCCTTTTGCATAGCAATATGTGTTTTAGCGTTATTAAAATCTATTGACCAACGCCCAGTTTGATGAGCGCAAATACTGCATAATTTAACATATCTTGGTAATTGGCTTTAATTCCTTCCGAAACTTGTGTTTGTCCCTCATTATCCTCGATCTGTTTAACCCGCAAAATTTTCATTAAAATTAAATCGGTAAAAGAGCTAACACGCATCTCTCGCCAAGCCTCACCATAATCATGGTTTTTATTTAACATTAAATTCTTGGTAGCCTCTACATTTTCGTTGTAGTACTGCTCCACTTCCGCATAAGGTAGCTTCAAATTGTTACCATCTGCTTCTAACTCCAATTGCAACATTGCCATTATGCAGTAGTTGATAATTCCGATATATTCTGAGTTAATATCCTCACCAACTTTTGAAACTTTGGTTTGCTCTAAAGTGCGAATACGTTGTGCTTTGATGAAAATTTGGTCGGTAATGGATTCTGGACGAAGGATACGCCAAGCCGTACCATAATCTTTGGTTTTCTTTAAAAAAAGCGATCTACAAACCGCAATTGCATTATCGTACTCTAAGGATGTATTTGCTGCCAAAACGAATAAATTATTTAGTTTTTAGCCCTTTAAATGGCTACTTTTGTTTTTTATAAACTGATGGCTAAAGATACATTTTTAAACCGAAAACTTACGCTTAACTGTAAAGGGAAACTCGTTGATATTAGCAAGCCTTCGGTTATGGCAATAGTAAATATTACTCCCGACTCTTTCTATGAAAATAGCAGAGCGAATGATATGTCGGCCATTTTAAAGAAGGTGGAAAGCTTTGTAAACGCGGGTGCTAAATTTGTTGATGTTGGTGCTTACTCCTCCAGACCTGGCGCCGCCGAAGTCTCTGAAGAAGAAGAAATTGCTCGTATTATTGAGCCTGTAAAGCAAATTCACGAAAAGTTCCCCGATCTGTTGATTTCTGTAGATACTTTCAGGGCGAAAGTTGCCGAAGAAACTGTTTCAGTGGGCGCACACCTGGTTAATGATATTTCGGCAGGCAATTTAGATGAGAAAATGCTTGCAACAGTGGCAAAACTGCAAGTACCTTACATTATGATGCATATGAAAGGTACGCCACAAAACATGCAGCAAAATCCATCTTACCAAAATATCAGTAAAGAAGTGTTTCAGTACTTCGATGAAAAAGTAAAAGCAGCCAGCGCTATAGGTATCAAAGACATTATCCTTGATCCAGGATTTGGCTTTGCAAAAACTTTAGACCATAATTACCAGCTTTTGAGCGAAATGGAATTATTAAATTTCTTTGAATTACCGCTGCTGGTTGGCTTTTCCAGAAAATCTATGATTACTAAAGCCTTAAACATTAAAACAGAAGAAGCTTTAAATGGCACAACTGTTTTAAATACTACGGCGCTTTTAAAAGGGGCAAATATTTTACGCGTACATGATGTTAAGGAAGCTGTGGAATGTGTGGAATTGGTTAACAGGATAACTTCTTAAATCCCTAGAAGAACTTTTATATAGTTACCCTGAAAATAAAGTTCCCTGTAGGAGATTTAGGGGTATTTTTTATATCTTGTACAACAATGAAAAGCCTTGATTTTGATTTTTTAAAAATTACTTGGGTTGACGGAATAGACATCATTCTGGTGGCTATTCTTATCTACTACATTTACAGTCTAATACGCAATACGCTAGCTGTAAACCTCGTGTTGGGTATGCTTATCATTGTGGTGGTGTATTATGTGGTTGATGGTTTAAAAATGGACTTGCTCTCCGCCATCATTAACAAATTTATGAGCGTGGGTATTTTAGCCTTGGTCATTATTTTTCAACCAGAAATTAGGCGTTTTTTGTTGCACATTGGTAAATCTACTTTCTTACAAAAAAATAAAGCTTGGTGGGGCTATTTATTTGGCAACAAAACGGCTGAGCAGGATAATTTGTTAAGGATAAAACCCATTATTGACGCTTGCAAAAACATGAAGAAAACCCGTACAGGAGCACTCATGGTTTTTGTAAAATATTACGATGATGAGTATTTTAGCAATAGCTGCGAACTTATTGATGGCAAGATTTCTCGCAGATTATTGGAAAGTATTTTTCAGAAAAATAGCCCTTTGCACGATGGTGCGGTGGTAATTTCGGAGAACAAAATAAAAAGTGCCAGTTGTATACTTCCTTTAACAGACAACGATAAATTACCAGCGCAATTTGGTTTGAGACACAGAGCTGGAATTGGGGTTTCCGAATCTACCGATGCTGTAGCAGTCATTATCTCAGAAGAAACTGGTGAGATTTCTTATGCGAAGCAGGGACGTGTACGTATGAACGTATCTTTCGGTGAACTTGAGAAATTGCTCAACAAAGATTTTTAGGAAAACGCTCCAAGCAAAAAGAGCATCCTTATCAAAAAAGAGGGAATACATTGTTTCCAACATCTTCCCTCCTTTTAAATTATCTTGGAATGATTTCGACTAGCAATACTGATCAAAAGCACCCACCAAATTTTCGGCAATCATTTGCGCTGGGCGACCTTCAATTTGATGACGCTCAATCATGTGAACTAATTTACCATCTTTAAACAAAGCCATTGCTGGAGATGATGGAGGAAAAGGCATCATATATGAACGAGCTCTATCCACGGCATCTTTTTCCATACCAGCAAAAACAGTTACCAATTTATTAGGGTGTTTTGCGTTTGCTGCAGCCAATTTCGCTGCCGGGCGAGCATTTGCAGCTGCACATCCGCAAACAGAGTTTACAACCACAAAAACAGTTCCTTCGTTATTTATTGCACTATCAACCTCTTCTGCAGTTTTTAATTCTTCGAAACCAACGTTAGTTAATTCTTCACGCATTGGCGCTACTAAATATTCTGGATACATAGTTATATTTTAAATCTTTACACAAAAATAGTGAATTTATATCTTCCTCGAACAACAATGTATAAAAGTTAACACTACAGTGATGATCTCAACAACAATTATAAGCTCATCTAGAGACCTTTAATGGCCCATAAAATCGATCAATCTCCTCGCATGCAAACGCCAAAATTGCAGACGGAGGGCTTCAAGTATTCCAATTATCTCTAAAAATGATATCTTTGCTAAAATTAACAAACTCTATTTCATGGGATTAAAGAAAGACACCACAACAGTCATCTTTCTAAATAAAGATCAAAACTGTGGTAAACCTATTCGAATAAGAACCTATTACATCCAACATTGGAGAAAACTCGCCCTCATTGCGCTAATCGTTTTGAGCGCACCATTTTTAACTGCTATGTATTTCATTAATGCACATGCAGACATGAAAACCAAAAACAATCAGTTAAAAACACATATAGAGCAGCAAAAATTAGCCTTAACCCAGCTAGACACCAACGCCATTCGAAAACATTACAGTTCCATTGGAGACCAACTAAAAACAATCAATAAATTTTTAAAGGCTAGAGGACTAAAACCTGTGCAAAATAGCGCTGGAGGCGGTGTGGATGAAGAGCTAGGAACAACCGAAGAATTAGGCAGTTTTTACGAAGAATATTTGAAGAAGATGAGCAGACTTATTAATTTTACTCCAATGGGATATCCCCACAAAGGTAAAATTACCTCTAACTTTGGTCATCGAGAAAATCCATTTACTGGAGAAAATATTGAACGTCACAAAGGTTTAGATATTAAAGGAGTTCAGGGTGAACTTGTAAAAACCACTGCGAGTGGAATCGTAAAGTTTGCAAGCAGAAAAGGCGGCTACGGAAATGTGGTAATTGTAGCTCACGACAATGGTTTTGAGACTTATTATGGTCACCTATCTAAAATACTTGTAAAGGCAGGGCAAAAAATTAATGCTGGTGATTACATTGGTAAAATTGGATCAACAGGCAGATCCACTGGTCCGCATTTACATTACGAAGTCCACAAAAATGGGAAGATTGTAAATCCCAAATTATATTTAAGTCTCAATTAATTATGTTTAAGAAGAAAAAAGATACCAAAGCACTTGACTTAGATCAGCAACAAATCTCTACCCTTATTGGATACGGATACGAGATTAAGGGAGAGATCTCTGGTCCATCAGTAATTAGAATTGAAGGCAGTGTGATAGGCAACGTAACTACTGAAGGCGGGCTTATTTTGGGAGAAAAAGGAAAGATCACGGGGAACATCACTACCCAGTCGGCAATTATTCATGGTAACGTAACCGGTAATGTGAGAGCTGTACAGCTCGAAATAAAAAAGACCGGCTTCGTAAATGGCGACATCAAAACCGAAACATTAGAAATTGAATTAGGTGCGCAGTACAATGGTAAATTAGAAATGAATCAGATGATCAAGAAAAGCGAAGCTCTACCACAGGAGGCTTAACAATCAAATCGAAACTTTAAATTCATTTTCTCGTTTTCTTACAGTAAATTGCAATAAACCTATATGAAAATGAAAAGATTTTTATTGATAATAAGCTTATTTTGTGCTTCGCAGTTATTTGCGCAAAAGCCTGAAGACACAGAATTTTACAAGCCAGTGCCACCAAAGGTAATTCCTGGTGACAGTTTCTCGAATGCTCCTTCTGATGCTATTATACTCTTTGATGGTACAAACTTAAGTCGATGGGTTTCTACAAAAGATATCACCAAGCCAGCAAACTGGACTATTGCCAACGGCGCTTTTACCGTGAAGAAAGG
This sequence comes from Pedobacter sp., assembly GCA_045629525.1. Taxonomy (GTDB): domain Bacteria; phylum Bacteroidota; class Bacteroidia; order Sphingobacteriales; family Sphingobacteriaceae; genus Pedobacter. Next base: position 92,232 of record JAZQRH010000012.1, on the reverse strand, counting down.
GACTGGAAACATACAAACCAAACAAAGTTTTAACAACTACCAGTTGCATTTAGAGTGGAAAATTCCTTCGAACATTACTGGCGAAGGCCAAGGAAGAGGAAATAGCGGTTTATTTTTAGCAGCAATTGGGCCCGATGATGAAGGTTACGAATTGCAAATATTAGACAATTACAATAACGACACCTACGTTAACGGCCAAGCCGGAAGTATTTACAAGCAATTTATCCCTCTGGCTAATGCCAACAAAAAGCCGGGAGAATGGCAAACCTACGATGTAATTTGGACTGCACCTACATTTAACGCAGACGGCACTCTAAAATCCGCTGCACGAGTTACTGTTTTTTTTAACGGCATTTTAGTACAAAATAATGTGGAGTTAAAAGGTCCAACGCAATACATTGGACAAGCCAGTTATCAAAAAGCACATGGTCCAAGCCCAATTAAGCTACAAGATCATGGCGACCCGAGCGAGCCCATTAGTTTCAAGAATATTTGGATAAGGGAACTGTAATGACATCCCGTTAGGATCATAGCTTTTTACATCAAAATATTGTAATCACTAAAACAAGAAATTGATATTCACGAAGCTAAGCCGTAACTTTGCGCTTAAATTTAATCCAAAAATATATGTCATCAGTAGAGACAACTTACGTTCCTTACAAAGTAAAGGACATTTCACTGGCAGAATGGGGCCGCAAAGAAATAGAATTAGCTGAAGCAGAAATGCCAGGCTTAATGGCGTTGAGAAAAGAATTCGGTCCTTCGCAACCTTTAAAAGGTGCAAGAATTGCTGGATGCTTACATATGACCATCCAAACTGCAGTTTTAATTGAAACATTAGTAGCGCTAGGTGCTGAAGTTACCTGGTCTTCATGTAATATTTTTTCCACTCAAGATCACGCTGCCGCTGCAATTGCTGCTGCAGGCATTCAAGTTTATGCTTGGAAAGGCTTAAATGAGGAAGAATTTGATTGGTGTATTGAACAAACTTTACATTTCGGTCCAGATCGTAAACCATTAAACATGATTCTAGATGATGGTGGCGATTTAACTAATATGGTATTCGACAAATTTCCTGAATTAATTGCGGGTATTAAAGGTTTATCAGAAGAAACTACTACAGGTGTACACCGTTTATACGAGCGTATGAAAAACGGAACTTTACACTTACCAGCCATTAACGTTAATGATTCTGTAACTAAATCTAAATTTGATAACAAATACGGCTGTCGCGAATCATTAGTAGATGCAATTCGTAGAGCTACCGATGTAATGATGGCAGGTAAAGTTGCTGTGGTTTGTGGTTACGGCGATGTTGGTAAAGGTTCTGCAGCTTCATTAAGTTCGCAAGGTGTTCGTGTAATTGTAACGGAAATTGATCCAATTTGTGCATTACAAGCAGCAATGGAAGGTTACGAAGTGAAAAAATTCGCTAATGCAGTTAAAGAAGCTGACATCGTGGTAACTACTACTGGTAACTGTGATATTGTTCGTGGCGAACATTTCAAAGCCATGAAAGATAAAGCTATCGTTTGTAACATTGGTCACTTTGATAACGAAATTGATATGGCCTGGTTAAACGGCAACTACGGTAATACTAAAGTTGAAATTAAACCACAGGTTGATAAATATACAATCGACGGTAAAGACGTAATTGTTCTGGCTGAAGGTCGTTTGGTAAACCTAGGTTGCGCAACTGGACATCCAAGTTTCGTAATGAGTAACTCGTTTACTAATCAAACATTAGCACAATTAGAGCTTTGGACTAATAGAGATGCTTACGAAAACAAAGTTTATGTACTTCCTAAACACTTAGACGAAAAAGTAGCTCGTTTGCACTTAGAAAAAATTGGTGTTGAGTTAGATGTACTTGATCCGCACCAAGCAGAATATATTGGTGTTGCCGTAGAAGGTCCATTTAAACCTGAAGCTTACAGATACTAATTTTTCAAATAAATTTTTAAAAGCCTTCTAAAAATAGAAGGCTTTTTTTTAATGAAAAAACCCATCAGTAAAGCTGATGGGTTTAAATATTTGAAATCTATAATGGATTTTGTTCACATAGTGGATTTCTTTCTATTTCTAACGCAGGTATTACCCACTGCCACTCTTTGGCTCCAGCAGGAATAAATCTACTGGCATCACCAACAGGTCTTTCTACATACATGTTAAAATTAGATGCTAACGGATCTAAATTTGTAGGTTCTTTTTTATGATCCCAGTTATTAGCCGTACCTCCTTGGTTATAGCCAGCTCTTGGTTTCGGCCCTCTATCTAAATCCATATTTAAGCGCTTTAAATCTAAGAAACGGAAACCTTCACCCCATAATTCAACCCTACGTTGAAACATAATTTCGTCAGCTAAATCTGCTCCTGATTTAGTACTCAACGTATAACTTGGATCTCTATCATGAGCCACCACATACAAAGCCTCTCTAGCTTTTACTTCTTCAGTACCGCTTCTAGCGTAACCTTCCGCCATAATTAAATACATTTCAGGTAAACGGACAAAAGCTAAATCTGCAGTGATAATACTACCATTATAATTTTGAGATTGACCATCAGGAAAGTCAACAATAAATTTTTGACTCATCCATTTATAAGCATTACCTCCAGGAGGAATTACCAATCCAGGATGATTAACCACATTTTCAACCCATTGTTGCTTTCTTATATCAGTGTCCGAAATTCGTTGATATAATAAATTATATATCGCCCTTGGCGTATTTTTATTATAAGAAATATTGGTGTTTGATATATAGCTATAAAAGTTAAATAAAGGAGCAGTCTCTAATGCAGGTTGAGCGATTTTAGCCCAAATCCATTCTCTATTTGTTGCATCAGCGTTTCTTCCTTGTTTATAATCGAAGCAACTGTTATCCATTTGCGCTCCAGAATTATCTACTACTAGTTTAGCCATAGCTGCAGCCTCTAACCATTTACTTTGGGTCAGTAAAACTCTAGCTTTTATTGCTCTAGCTACATGTACATTGATATGCATTTTCGTAGAGCGCTCAAAATTTACTGTATTTAATAAACTTATTGCTTCATCCAAGTCTGCATTAATAGAGGCATACACTTCCTCAACGGTTGATCTAGCCTTATGCTCGGTTGATGATTGCAATCTCAATACAATACCTAATTGGTTATTATTTCCAGCGGCATCATAACGTTGTCCGTAAAGTTGTACCGCAGAAAAATGAGAAAATGCTCTGTAAAATAATGCTTGCCCTTTAATATAGTTTCGCTCTTGCTGTGAACCTTCAGCTCCATCAATATTTTCGATAACCATATTAGCATTTGCAATGATTTTGTAAATATATTCGTAAATGTGGCGTGGATACTGGTTAGTTGGCAAACGATGTCTAGTCCAATTCGTTTCTGTTAAAAACTGTGCATTGTTTTTAGTGTAAACCAAATCTTCTCCTAGAAAATCCATCCATAACATATAATATTGATAGCCCATTTTAGGCGCAAAATCGCCTTTTTCATACATTATACGATGGATGCCGTTTATGGCCATTAAGGCGGTTTTAGTATCCTTAAACATTATGGACTGATCCACATTGCTAGTAGATTCAGTTTCAAGAAAATCTTTACCGCAAGACAACATAGTTGCTGCAATAAATGTATAAATTATTAAAATATACTTTTTCATACGTTATTAGATTAAAAAGTAAGGTTTAAACCAAAAGAAGCTATAGTTGATGGCGGATAAACATCGTCATTTCCTGTATAGCCAGAATTAAAGTTTCTACGGGGATAAAGTCCGTTTCTTGCGGTTACTAACCAAGCATTATTTGCCGAAAAGTAAATTAAGGCACTGGAAATATTCTTAGATTTCAAGAATTTAGCCGGCAAGTTATAAGATAAGTTTACATTAGTTAACTCTAACATATTTGCCGAAACTAACCAACGTGTTGAATTACCTGCCTCGATGTTAGGGGTGTTAGTACCAGCAGTAACCATAGGGACATCTGTTTTATCTCCTGGATTACGCCATCTTTTTAACATGTCCACATGTTGCGAAGCATAAGATAAAGAGCCAACCATAAATGATCTATAGCCAGCATCATAAAATTTACTGCCTAATTGGTAGTAAAAATTAACTCTTAAATTGAAGTTTTTATAACTTACATCTGTACCAAAACCACCGGTTAATTTTGGTAGCGCTGATCCTCTGAAATCATATTTACTTTTCTCTATATTTTCGGTATAAGATACCCCATCAATTTCTACAATTTCAGCGGGTGTAAAAGTAAACTGATCTAAATCTGCTCGGTATAAGTTAAAACCAGTTGCAGGGTTTACGCCATACCACTCTCTTAACCAATAATCATATCTCGAATGGCCTGCTTGAATTTTGTAAATTGAGGAACTATACGGATCGACTGGTAAAGATGTAAGTTTGTTCTTTAAGAAGGTTGAGTTTGCATTTAAACTGATGGACCAATCGTTGGATTTAAGAATTTTCCCATCTAAACTTAACTCGATACCTTTATTATACATGGTTCCAGCATTTTGAACAATACTTCCAATACCAGATGAAATTGGTTGCGGAACATTAAACAATAAATCGCTTGATTGTCTATTGAAAACCTCAACAGTACCTGTCAATCTATTTTTTAGTAGGGCAAAATCAATACCTGCATCAAAGTTTTTTGATGTTTCCCAAGTTAATGCTCTATTTCCTAAACTTGCTTGAACGTATCCGGGCTCACCATTATTACTTGGTGCATAGGTAGCTCTCCAAGGATAATAGTTGTCTAAACCATCATTACCAACAACACCATAAGAAACTCTTAATTTTAACTGATTTACAAACTTAATGTTATCCATAAATGATTCTTTATCGATAGCCCATCCAGCACCTGCCGACCAAAAATCACCCCATCTTGTACTGGGACTAAATCTTGATGAAGCATCCTTTCTATAAGAGGCAGAAGCGAAATATTTCTCATTATAATCGTAATTTAACCTAGATAAATAACCTTCTATTCTAAGATTATGGGTGTAGGAATTTGGGTTTGCATTAATTTCGTTAAAATTGGCATACTCATAATTATTGCCAGCAATAGTTTGAGTTTTCATGGAAGTTGACATATACCAATATTGAAATTTGTAGCTTTCATGGCCTGCTAAAACATCAAAATGATGCTTACCAAAATCCTTAGCATAAGTTAGTAATTGTTGAAAGTTCCAAGTAGTGGTATTTGATGTATTTTGTGTAGCTGCACCAGCATTTCCTTTTTGAGGATATATAAAATCACCACTCCAACTACGAAAAACGTTGGCACCTAAAGATCCATTAGCAGTGAATTTTAATCCCTTAGCTAAGGTTACATCAGCGTATCCTTTTAGGTTAACTGTGTGGCGTAATCCTCCTCTGTAAGTATTGTTTACTTCAAATGGATGATTACTTCCTGCAAAACCATCACGACCACCGATCACTATAGTACCATCGTTAGAAGTCCAGCCACTTCCAAAATCTGGGATCTTATCCCCATTAACATCTAAAATATATTCTCCAGTATTTGGATCGTGCAAATGGATTGGAAAAATATTTCCTAAATAACGGGTTGCTCTAAACGGATTGGAAATAGCACCACTGGTTTCAGATTGTTCTCCATTAGACTTAGCATAAGCGTAAGTTAAATTTGAACCAATTTTTAACCACTTTGTAATTTGCGAATTTACATTTCCCTTTGCTGAAAGTCTGTCATAAACAGAACCTTTGATAAAACCTTCTTCTTGTACATAACCTAAAGAGGTGTAGTAATCGCCCTTTTCGCCACCTCCACTAATAGAGAAATTGGCATCATGTCTACGACCAGTTCTTGTAATCCCGCCATACCAATCGGTATCTTCTGCCCAATGGTTTACCGCAGCCGGGTTTAATTTTCCGTTGCTATCAAACAAGGTTGAAGCGGGCATTAAATAAGGATTGTATCCTAAACCAGCTAATAAAGCTGACCCAGCTTGTGCGTTTGCACTAGCAACATCTTGTCCGTTTAACACATAAGAGTTACGGGTAGCTTCCCAATACAACTCCATATAATCTCGGTCATTTAAGCGCTCATAATCAGAACTTTGACGAGAAGTTAAGCCGAAATTATATTTTGCATCTACTTTAGGTTTTCCAGCTTTGCCCTTTTTTGTGTTAATTAATAAAACACCATTAGCACCTCTTGAACCATATAGAGCTGCCGAAGATGCATCTTTCAACACAGTAACACTCTCAATATCATTTGGGTTGATACTACTCAAAGCATTATCATAAGGCACTCCATCTAAAATGATTAATGGATCGTTACTTGCATTGAAAGAACCAATACCACGAATTCTTATCGTCGGCTCAGAACCTGGCTGACCATTAGATGTACCTATTTGCAAGCCTGGTGTTGAGCCAGTTAGCGCTTGTGAAATCTCTGTAGATGGTCTGTTTTTGAAGGTTTCTTCTCCAATAACCGCTGCCGAACCGGTAAACGTGCTTTTCTTAGCTGTACCGTAGGCAACTACCATCACTTGGTTTAAGGTCTCGAGCTGAAGCGCCATTTTAACGCTAATTTGGCTACGCCCTCCAACACTAATTTCTTTGTTTTCGTACCCTACAGAGGAAAAAATAAGAACATCATCAGGTTTTACACCAGTTAATTTATAATTCCCCTCTAAATCTGTAGAAACGCCTTTTGTTGTTCCCTTTATAGAAATACTTGCAGTTACTGGATTACCGTCTTCTAGTGAAGTTACTTGTCCGGTTACTGTTATTTGAGCAATTGGACGAGCAGTCTCAACAGCACGCTCGACGTTAAAATCGGTCGGATTTTTCTTTGAAAGGATAATTGTCTTGTCCTCAATAATCGCCTTTAAAGGTTGATTGGACAACACTTTATTCAAATACTCTTCTAACGGCATGTTGGTAGCATTTAATGTTACTGGTTTCGCCTCCGAAAGGTAGCTTAAGTTAACGTATACTGCATAATCGGTTTGTTGTCTAATTGCATCTAACGCTTTAATAAGAGACAAGTTATGCGCTTTTAAAGTAATGGTTTGTGAATAGCCAGCTGCACTTGCATAAAGTGAACTCGATATTAAAAACACCACGAGTAACTTTAAGAAGCTTGGTAAATAATTTTTCTTCATTATCGGTTTTGGTTGTTGTAAATATTATAGTGATTCTACTGCATCAACTGAATTTAGTCGATACAGTTTTTCCAATGCTCTTCTCGCATTTATTTTAAAATTTTTATTTTTCTTTCCTCCTTTCTGATGATTTGTTTTTAATAATAAGTTTAGTTTGCCCAGTCTTATACGTTCTTATCTGATATCCGATAGTACTGTTTTCAAGGAAATTCAAAACGGTTTTAAGTTTGTCGGTTTTGTAGGCGTTGCCCATAAACCTGTCATTTGGGATGCCGCCGATGTACTCCACCTTAAGGTTATACCATCGTGCCATCTCTTTGATAATTTCCTCAAATGATTTGTTGTCAAATGAGAATTGACCTTTTTTCCATGCTAGAACATTATTTATCTCCACCGGCGCAACGTTGATACCGTTGCCGTTATTAATAGCCTGCTCGGTAGGCGAAATTACTTTTCTATATTTCGATCTTGTATTTTCAACCGTAACCGCACCCTGAATTAAAGTAGTTTTTGTATGCTCTCCCTCGGCGTAGGCATTAACATTAAACTCCGTGCCCGTTACCCAAATTAACTGCTCTTTAGTTTTTACAGTGAAAGGTATTTTTCTTCCATTAGCAAGTTTTGATTTTATTTCAAAATATGCCTCTCCATTTAGTTGAACTTCACGCTCATTGGATGGAAATACCGAAGGATAAGAAATAGAACTATTAGCATTCAACCAAACTTTAGAACCGTCTGGCAGTACAACCTGATAATTTCCTCCCGAAGGCGTCTCCAAAGTTATCGTCTCTGGTACATTAGAGTTTTCGATAATCGCCGTCCCGTCTAGGTAGGTAATATGAGCGCCCATTGTAATCCCCGACTGATCTTCATTTAGCCTTACTACTCTATTTCCAGATAATTTTAAAATCGCTCGATTGCCTCCAGGCAAAACATCTTCTTGGCTAACCAAGGGAGATTGCTCCATCAAATTTCTGCTCGAATTCCAGTACACTGCAACAAAACCAATGACCAGTACCGCAGCCGCATATAGTAGCCAAGGTCTTAACTTTAATGAAGAAGGCTGAACGCTACTTTTTACTGTTGCTAAAATGCGCTTTGTCCTGTCATTTGTTTCTTCCTCATTCCAAAGTTCTTGATATAGTCGAATATCACCCAACAGATTATTTCTCTCCATAAGGTGGTCGAATAATTTTTGGTTATCTGCACTTTCCTTTGCCCAAAGCAACAACTCCTCAAGTTCTGACGAAGTAATAGTGTTGTTAATTTCTCTTTTAAAAAGATAAATAATTCTTGAAAAGTCTTTCACACGTTTATTTTTTTAATAGAAACGATATTCAAGAGTAAATCTTTCCAAAAAAAAAAGACATTTTTTATTAAGGCTGAAAAAAGCGACCAATAGCGATGAGAATCAATAGCATTTCTTCTGAAAAAACCTTCTTAATCGCGTCTGTTGCTTTCTTTTTCGCTATGTAAAAAGCGTTGGGAGTAATATTTAGCTTTTCACAAATCTCAGTAGAACTGGCTCCCTCAAGATAGCTCATGGTAAACACTTGAGCCTGGCGTTGCGGTAAATTCTTAATTTCCTCATGGAGCTCTTTTATTAATTCGGCGTGAATCAAGTGCGTGAGTGGGTCCACTGCATCATGTAGCAAATTGTCTTCTAATGGTAAATACAGCTTACTTTTCGCTGCTAATTGAGATTTTAAGTAATCTAAACATGCATTTCGCGTAGTCAAGTAGAGAAATGCCTTTACATTTAATTCGCTTTCGAAATTTTCTCTCCGTTCCCAAAGTTTCGTAAAGCTATCTGCTACAATTTCCTCTGCAACCTCTTTACTTTTACAATACTTATAAGCATGAAAAGTAAGCGCATGAATATGCTTGGCCATTATATAGCTAAATGCACTGTAATTTCCTTCTCGAAAACTACTAAACGTAAATTTTAGGCTACTCATTGGTGTCCTCTAATATAGCTATATGAAGTAAATAAAGTTCAAGATTAAATTAGCAAAATGCAATATTTTTAAACATTTCCAAAGAAAAGATCAAAGCTTCTTACAAATAAAAAGCTTAACAATTTTTCCGAAATCTGTCCGCCACTAAAGCAACTTTCATGAAAACTATGCTAACACCTTAATTAACAAAGACCTTGGATTTGAACCAAAAGACCAGAAATGCTTTTGCACTACATTTCTCGGCGCCTTGTGTTTTATTTCCTATCTTGCATTAAATTTCGTGGCACATCTAAATTTAACTAAACCAACATTTCTGAATTAATGCACTTCTTCGAAAAAGTCCTGCAACCGCCTGCGTATGGGTGGAAGGATGAAAACAGTAACCTCATTAAACCTACCAGCACTCAAATCTTAAAAGAATTTTTTTCACGGTTAAATATCATTAAGGATAAACGAAACTGGCTACCTCTTTTTAGCTGGGTTAAAATCCTATGTTTAATACCCTTTTTCTTTATTTTCATTATTTATTACTTAGAGTGGTGGACCGTTGCTGCAGCTTTCGTGTACAGCATGATTATAATGGGTACACATGGAACCATTTGGCACCATCGCTATTGTACTCATGGAGCCTACACGTTTAGCAATAAATTTTGGCGTTTTTTTACACAAAATTTAACCATAAATGTGATCCCTGAAGAAATTTACGTGATCTCTCACCATGTGCACCACTCACTTTCAGATAAACCGGGCGACCCTTATAATGCGCAAGCTGGATTCTTGTATTGCTTCCTAGCGGATGTCAATCATCAACCTATAGCAAAAAACCTGAGTGAGGCAGAGTTTATTCGGGTGCAAAAATTAATGGAACATACTGGTGTTAAATCAAACACCTACACTCAATATTTAAGATGGGGCTCGTATGTAAATCCAAAAGGAGCAATTTTAGCTTGGTTGGGAAACTGGGCATTCTGGTATGCTGCATTTTACTTAATGGGTGGACATGCATTGGCATGTACTTTGTTTGGCGCTGCTGGATTTTGGGGTATTGGTGTTCGTACTTTCAACTATGAAGGACATGGTAAGGGAGAAGATAAGAAGCGAAATGGCGTTGACTATAACCTCAAGGATAATTCAATCAATCAACTTTGGCCAGGATTTGTAGCTGGAGAATGGCACAACAATCATCATTTGTACCCTAAAAGTGCGAGAAGTGGCTTTAAGCCTCACCAAATTGACTTAGCTTGGTACTATATAAAAATGATGCACAAAATAGGCGCAATCAAGCAGTACAAGGATTTTAAAAAGCATTTTTACGCAAAGCACTGTACAAAAGCCTAGCCCATTGAACCAAACACAAAAAAGTTTATCAAACAAAAAAAGCAACCTTTTCGGTTGCTTTTTTATTGTGGAGAATATCGGATTCGAACCGATCACCTCTTCACTGCCAGCGAAGCGCTCTAGCCAAATGAGCTAATCCCCCTAATGGTTTTCAAAAATAGCTATTTTTAATTATTCTGCAAGTATAAAATAAAAAAGGGAAGACCATCCAGTCTTCCCAAACACAATAACATAGCCTAAGTAAAATAATAAAAATTACTTTTTGAACTTATTCTAGTGCGACAAAAATAATTAAGCTTAAGCAGGCTAACAATACCTACACTTAGGTATATCACTTTACGTATTTAAGCATCAAGTTAGCTGCAAAATTGGAAGCTCCGGGCTCGCCCATTATTTTTAACAGTTCGTTATAATCTCTGAGCATGTTTTCTCGGCCCTCGCCTGCATTGATCGCAGCGAGCTCCTGAGTAATGTTATTCGAATTACAATCTTCCTGAATCAATTCGGTAACAACCTTTCTGTTTACAATGAGGTTTACCAGCGAAATAAAACGAATTTTAACGAGTAGTTTGGCAATAGTGATAGATATTGCACCGCCTTTATAAACCACTACTTGCGGCACTTTGAACAATGCCGTCTCTAACGTGGCAGTGCCAGAGGCAACCACAGCGGTATGAGCAACATTCAACAAATCGTAGGTGGCGTTAAACACCAATGGGATATTTCTTCCTGCAGTAAACTGATGGTAAAACCCTTCCGAAAAAGTAGGTGCCGCAGCAATTACAAATTGATAATCAGCAAAAAACGGGAGAACCTTTAACATTTCAGGAAGCAATCTTTCTATTTCTTGCTTTCTACTTCCAGGTAAAAGGGCGATGATTTTTTGCGAACTTAAGCCCAGTGTAGCTCTAAAATCCGGATTTGGAGCGTATGCGGCTACAGCGTCTAACAGTGGGTTTCCGATATAGTCTACATCCATACCCCATTCTTTATAAAAAGAGACTTCAAAAGGTAAAATGCAAAACATGTGATCTACAACCTTCTTGATTTTAAGCACCCGCTTTTGGTTCCATGCCCAAACTTTAGGAGAAATATAGTAAAAAACCTTAATCCCGTTTTTTTTCGCAAATTCTGCAATCTTCATGTTAAAACCCGGAAAATCAATCAAAATCAAAGCATCGGGTTTAAAAGCTAATATATCAGCCTTGCATGCCGACATATTTTTGAAAATTGTGCGCAAATTCATCACTACTTCGGTAAAACCCATAAATGCCATATCGGCATAGTGTTTAACCAAAGTTCCACCCTCGGCCTGCATTTTATCGCCACCAAAATACCTAAAATCGAGGTCTGGGCTTTTGGATTTTAGCGCCTTCATTAAATTGGCACCGTGTAAATCGCCTGATGCTTCGCCTGCTACTAAATAAAACTTCATCTAAAATTAATTTGGTTTAAATTTCCTGCATCACTTTGTAAAAGAAAAAAGAAAAAGCGTATAAAAAAGTTGCACTTACAATTCCTCTTCCGATATTCTCTTTGCTGATTTTAAAGAAGTACTTTACCCAAAGAAAATTAGCAGCCACACAGGCAATAAGCAACAAGTCTGCTTCTTTTAATGCGGCAACGTTATGCATAATATACCAAGCTAGCAGTCCCAATACCCCTGGTGTGATTAACCCAATAGCCAATCCATACAACATTCGATCTTCGATCTTAGAAAAAGGCGCCATGTACTATCCTAAGTTTGTTCCGTCTGCTGCAATCGCTTTTCCGGCTTCCGGTTTCGCCCCATCAAAGTTCCAAGAATTTAAAAGTTGTATGGCGTGGTGTGCAGTCAAATCAAACTGAACAGGAACGATAGAGGCATAACCATTTTCCAAGGCCCAAACATCGGTATCGTGACCATTATCATGATTTTCAAATACGCCAGTTAACCAATAATACGGTCTGCTGTATGGATCTTTGCGCTCATCAAACTCTTCCGCCCATTTAGCGTTAGCTTGTCTGCAAATCTTAATACCCTTAATTCCATCTCCTTTAGGAAAATTAACGTTTAACAAAGTCGCCTCTGGCAAACCGTTTGCCAATACCTGAAGTGCTATTTGCTTGATGAATTTCTTGCAATGTGAGAAATCAGCATCGTGCGAAAAATCATCTAAAGAGAACCCGATAGAAGGAATTTTCTCAATAGCGCCTTCAACGGCAGCCGACATGGTACCCGAATAAATCACATTGATAGAGTTATTTAAACCGTGGTTAATGCCTGAAACACATAAATCAGGTTTTTTGCCTTTAAAAACCTTGTTTACGGCTAATTTAACACAATCAACCGGAGTACCCGAACATTTGTACATCTCTACATTTGGATAGAGCTGCACCTTGTCGAAGCGCAGCGGCTTACCGATGGTAATGGCATGCCCCATACCAGATTGTGGTCCATCGGGTGCCACTACAGTAACATCTCCTAGTTCTTGCATTACCTCAATTAAAGCTTTAATTCCTGGAGCAGTAATTCCGTCGTCGTTAACGACTAAGATAGTTGGCTTTTGCTGTTGTTTCATGGTATAAAAATACGAGAAATTATAGTAGTACTCAAGTATTGACTTAATTACTGGCGACTATAGTTTTAATACATCTAACTATGTATATTTGAAATATATAACTCATTATTTTATGAAAACAAAATTATTTTTTCTGACTTGCCTGCTATTTGCGAGTTCGATTTTAGTGGCGCAAACTCCAACTTACCAATGGAAAACTGCTACTTCGGGAGGCTATACGTACAAGTATGTAAATAACGATCCATCAAAATCCAGATTTTACACGTTGAAAAATGGATTAACTGTAATACTCTCTCCTAATACCAAGGAACCTAAGGTGGAGTATAGAATGACCGTTAGAGCGGGAAGTAATACCGACCCTAAACACGCTACAGGTTTGGCCCACTACTTGGAGCACGTTTTATTTAAAGGCACAGATAAATTTGGCACGCAAAATTGGGAGATGGAAAAACCTTTGCTGGCAAAAATTGATGCGCTTTACGAGAAGTACAATAAAACTACCGACCCTGCTCAGCGTAAGGAAATTTACAAAGAAATTGATAAGGTTTCAGGAGAAGCTTCCAATCACTCTATTGCCAACGAGTACGACAAAATGATGCAAAGTATTGGGAGTAACAGTACAAATGCACACACTTGGTATGAGGAAACCGTTTATAAGGAAGATTTCCCATCAAATGCTACCGACAAATTCTTAGCCATACAAGCAGAACGTTTTCGCAATCCAATATTCCGTATTTTCCATACAGAACTAGAGGCGGTATACGAAGAAAAAAATAGAAGTTTAGATAACGATGGTGGAAAGCTGGATGAAGCAATGATGAAGTTGTTGTTTCCAACCCATAATTACGGACAGCAAACCACTATTGGAGAGATTGAACACCTTAAAAATCCATCACTAGTAGAAATTAGAAATTACTACAACAAATATTATGTGCCAAACAATATGGCATTAATTTTGGCAGGCGATCTGAATCCTGATGAAATGATAAAGAAGATAGACAAAGCTTTTGGTTTTATGGTAAACAAACCGCTTACTGTTTATCAACCTGCACCAGAAAAGGCTTTAACTAAAACTCAAAAAGTGGAGGTTTTAGGCCCGAATGCCGAGTCGCTTAACATCTACTATCGCGGATTTGCCGAAAACAGTAAAGATGCTTTACTGCTATCATTAATAAGCAGTATTTTGAGTAATGGAAAAGCCGGCTTGATCGATATCAACATCAATAAGCAACAAAAGCTTTTGCGTGGTGCAGCCTACGTAAGACAGATGAAAGATTATGGTGTTTTCATTTTGTCTGGCCAACCAAAACAGGGACAAAGCTTAGAAGATGTAGAAAAACTTCTTCTTGAACAGATAGCATTACTTAAACAAGGAAAATTTGATGACACCTTGATTAAAGCTATTGTTGCGAATAAGAAATTAAGCTTTTTACAAACATTTGATGAAAACTTTAACAGAGTTGAATATCTTTCTAATGTCTTTGTAATGAATAGAGGAACCGGTTGGGATAGGGAGTTGAACGAAAATGATGAGTTAGCAAAAGTAACAAAAGCGCAAGTTGTTGCCTTCGCAAAAAATTTCTTCAATGACAACTACATAGTGGGTTACAAAAGAAAAGGAGAAGACAAAAATGTGGTGAAAGTAGAGAAACCAACCATCACTCCAATTAATCCAAATGCTGGATCAACTTCTCCATTCGCAAAGAACATCATCGAATCCCCAGTAAAACCACTAACCCCAAAATTCTTAGATTATAAAAAAGATATCACCTTCGGAAAAGCTGGGATTGCAGAAGTGTTAAGTATCAAAAACACCGAAAATCCTATCTTCAGAATGACTTATAGATTTAAAGATTTAGGAAGTAACAATTATAAACTTTTGCCTTACGCCGCAAGCTATTTAACCTTTTTAGGGACAGATAAGTACAGTACGGAAGAATTAAGCAAACAATTTTATAACATTGCTTGTACCTACACCTTAAACGTTGGCAGCGAAACCACCACCTTAAGTATTAGCGGCTTACAGGAGAACTTTGATCAAGCTACTTCATTGGTCGAGCATATTTTCTCGAACGTAGTGGTTAATGAGAAGGCCTTGGCAGAATTGAAAAGCTCCATTTTAAAAGGCCGTGAAAATGCAAAATTGAACAAAGGTAGTATCATGAACGGCCTAACGTCTTATGCGCAGTACGGCAAAGTGAATCCATTTAACAATGTGTTAAGCAATGAAGACATCAAAAACATTAAAGCAGAAGACCTAATTGCCTTAATTAAAAACTTATCTAATTACGAACACGTGATTACCTACTTTGGTCCTCAAGATATAGGTGACTTTACCGCGAATGTACAGAAATACCACCGCCTTCCGAAAGAATTTACCCCAGCGGCACCTATTGTAGATTACAAATATGCAACGCAAGATAGCAACAAGGTGTATTTCGCCAACTACGATATGGTACAATCGGAAATACGTTGGTTGAGAAATACCGGACTTTATAATAAAAAAGAGAGCGCTCTGATAGAGGGCTTTAATAATTATTTTGGCGCTGGGATGGGCTCGGTTGTTTTTCAAACTATTAGAGAATCTAAGGCATTAGCTTACAGTACTTTTGCCAGCTATGTGTCACCTGATAAGGATAGCAAGCAGTACAGTGTAATAGCTTATGTGGGTAGCCAGGCTGACAAAATGAATGATGCAGTGGCAGCAATGAATGAATTGCTCAACGTCTTGCCTAAAAGCGAAAAAGGATTTGAAGTGGCTAAAAACAACATCATTAGCAATTACGATTCCGAAAGGATAGTGAAAGACAGGATCTTCTATAATTACTTTGCTGATAGAAAGCTAGGTTACGATTATGACTCTAGAATTGATGTATACAAGGAAGCGAAAAATCTAACCTTAGACGATATTAACAAATTTCATCAAGAAAAATTAGCTAGTAAGCCTTACACGTATCTAATTGTTGCTTCTGATAAAAAAGTGAAACAAGAGGATATGGCTAAGTTTGGAGAAGTGACCAACTTAAGTTTAGAAGAAATTTTTGGCTATTAAAACCGCTAAATATATTTTGAGAAAGACCCATTACGGGTCTTTTTTTTTATACTTGCAAGCTGTCATTTATTAATCTTATAAAACAGTATCCTCTAATTAGCTTTTTCCAACTATTCCATTTAGTTTTAAAAAAATACAGACTGCTTGTAACCCTTTAAGCGATTGTAACAGTCTATATGTTATAATACTTGGAACCAAACTCATGAATAAACTACTATTTTCATTTATTTTAGGCATTGTTGCGCTAAATGTTTTGGCACAGGATCCGTTAACCGATCGATTCGTATTGTATGCGAAGGCAAAAAATACCACCAACCTATTTGTACATTTCGATAAAAACGTGTATTCCAGTAATGAGACGATTTGGTTTACCGGTTATTTAATTAGTTCGTCGAATATTAATCGACACAAACTAATGTCGGTGGCGTTAATTAATAACAGCAACAATGAAACGCTGCTCGAAGATCGTTTTGTAATGCAAAGTGGTTTCTCATATGGCAGCTTAATCCTACCGGATTCGATACAGCCAGGGCAATACAGATTGCAAGCCATCACTGATTTCCAGATTAACGGCAAACCCGAAGTTACTTTCACGCAAAACATAAGTGTTAAATCGGTATTAGAACCCGCTTTTAAAGCTAGCTTGAAAATATTGGAAAACAACGCAAAAGGTACTAAAGTGTTGGTAATAGCCACCACCGCCGATAACAGATTTTTACCTAAACCATTAGACGTTACCTACAGATACGGCAATATCAAGAACGTAGTAAAAACAGATAATTCAGGACAAGCCATTCTTTCACTTCCCGCGGGTGCCAGTCTAGCAGATCCTAGAGTTTATGTAACGTTAAACAACGAAAAAGAAAGCACATCTCTAAACATGTCTGTCCCACAACCAAAAGGCACTCCTTCGGTTAAATTTTATCCAGAAGGTGGGAATTTAGTCACGGGCATCATCAATAACGTAGGTTTAGAGGTTCGAAATCATCAGCACACCGCAATTGCCACCAAAGCTTACCTGTTAAAAAATGATGTGCCTGTAGACTCAGCCATTTCAACAAATACATATGGCTTAGGCTCATTTAAGTTTTTTGTTGAGGATGGCGCTACATATACTTTCAAAGTTAAAGGAACAAACTTGAAAGATACTGTTTTTGCGCTTCCGAAAGCTAAAGCAACAGGTTTGGTGTTAAACATCCCAAAAGCGATCGCAAAAGATACACTAGCCATAAATATCAGAGCAAAGGCAGCTCAAGAGGTAAACTTGCGCATTCACAACTACAGCACTGGCTTTTTGTACACTAAACTGACGCTACAACCTGGCCTGCGCACTTTCAAAATCCCCTTGGCTGAATTACCTAAAGGTTTGGCAAGTATTACCATTACCGATGCTGAAGAACGACCTTTAGCGGAACGTGTATTCTTTGCGCATTACGATAACGCTGAAAAAATAAATATAGCAACAGATAAAGCTTCCTATGGCCTCAGAGAGAAAGTTAATTTGAAACTTAAACTGGCGAGCGGAGGTAATGAAGGATTAGTTTCTGTAGCGGTGGTACAAGATGCGAGAATTGAGCCGAGTAAAATGACCGACATAGAAAGTTATACTTTTTTAAGCAACATACTTGCCAATTTCCCGAATAACGAGAAAGGCAGCGTAATTGATAACCAAAACTATTTGGAACAACTCCTTTTGGTGAAAGGATGGAGAAGATATACTTGGAGTGACTTTACTAACATTAAGCCAACTGACACCGTTCAACACCTCAGCAACCTACAAATTATTGGTCGATTAACAAAAGCCAACAAGCCGCCAAAGAAATCCGTTTCTATTGGTGCCATGGGGAACGACAGGATTCAGCTAGTAACTACCGACGAACAAGGTATTTTTGATTACAACACTCGCGAACTTTTCACAACTGCAGGAAAAAAACTGTTTTTCTTCTTAACCAAAGGAGAAGAAGCGTCTCTTAAGTTTGGTGTAGACAACCAACTTTTAACTACAACTAAACAATTAGCATTAAATCCGAACGCTACTCAAAGAGAGATCCCAGCACCTTTAGAAAACAATGCAGATTTGTTCGTAAAATCGAGTGAAAAATCTATTCGGCTACAAGAGGTGACAATTTCGGGAAAGAATACCTCAGGGAAAGGACTTAGAGGAAGAAATGCTTGTGGAGATTTTGTGTGTCCGTTCAATGTATTCAATTGCGTTAACCATTATGGTGATCCCAACATTACACAACCCATTCCGGGTAAAATTTACAGAATTAACGGTATTAATAGAGCTTATCCAGGCTGTAATATTACTGACGAAAACATCTATTTCAAAACCGAGGGCATACACTTGCATAAGGAATTTTATGTGGATAGTTACAAAGACCCACAAGAGCCAGCTTACTTAAGCACTATATTTTGGGATTACGGCTTACGCATAAACAAAGAAAAAGAAGTAAGCGTTGACTTTTACACTACCGATATTATGGGGAAATTTAGAGTGGTGGTACAAGGTTTAACAGATAAACATGTAGTTTACGGAGAGAAATTTTTCGAGGTTAAAAGAAAATAACCTGAGATTATTTGCCTTCATAAAAAAGGGTCAGTATAGTAATTATACTGACCCTTTCCATTTGGGGATTACTATTTAATTGCCGCGATAATTTCGTCTACTACAGTCGGATCTAACAAAGTAGAAGTGTCTCCTAAGTTAGAAACATCGCCCTCGGCAATTTTCCTTAAAATACGCCTCATAATTTTACCAGATCTGGTTTTCGGCAAACCTGAAACAAATAAAATCTTATCAGGTTTTGCGATAGCACCAATCACTCGGGTAACTGTTTGCAAAATATCTTTCTTGGTTAAATCTGCATCTTGATGATGGTTTGGATAAATAATGAAGGCATAAATACCTTGTCCCTTAACATCATGAGGGTAGCCCACCACAGCACTTTCTACCACACCCGCATGCATATTGATGGCATTTTCTACCTCAGCAGTACCAATACGATGTCCTGATACATTTAATACGTCATCTACCCTACCGGTTATTCTATAATAGCCGTCTTCATCTCTTAAACAACCATCGCCAGTAAAATACATGCCTGGGTATGTCGAAAAATAGGTTTGGCGACAACGCTCATGATCTCCATAAGTAGTACGTAACATGCCAGGCCAAGGAAACTTGATGCAGAGGTTTCCACCTACGCCATTTCCTTCTATTTCTACTCCATTCTCATCAACTAAAACGGGTTGGATACCTGGTAAAGGCAAGGTTGCAAAGCTAGGTTTGGTTTTGGTAACCGTTGCAATGGGCGAGATCATGATCCCTCCGGTTTCTGTTTGCCACCAAGTATCAACAATCGGAGCCTTCCCGCCTCCTATTTTTTCATCGAACCAATGCCAAGCTTCCTCATTTATCGGCTCACCTACCGAGCCTAATACACGGATAGAACTTAAATCCTTACCCACTAACGGCTCTTCGCCAAAGCCCATCAGTGACCTGATTGCCGTTGGCGCCGTATATAAAATGTTCACTTTGTGTTTTTCTACAATATCCCAAAAACGTGATGGCGTTGGATAAGTGGGTACGCCCTCGAACATTAACGAGGTAGCACCTTGAGAGAGTGGGCCGTATACAATGTAGGAATGTCCGGTAATCCAACCGATATCTGCCGTACAAAAATAAACCTCGTCTGGTTGGTAATTGAATACATTTGAAAAGGTATACCCCGCATAAACCATATAACCGCCACACGTATGTACTACGCCCTTAGGTTTGCCTGTGGAGCCCGAAGTGTACAGAATAAACAGCAAATCTTCTGCATCCATTTCTTCAGCCTCACAAACTGCGTTAACATGCTTTACTTCATCTTCCCACCATACATCGCGACCTTTTAACATACTTACGGGCGTACGTACGTGTGTGAGCACGATAACACGTTCAACCGTTGGACATCCGATTAAAGCATCGTCAATGACGTCTTTCAAAGGAATGGGCTTAGCACCACGATAAACACCATCAGCCGTTACCACTAATTTACAGGCAGAGTCGTTAATTCGATCGGCAATAGATTTAGCAGAAAACCCGCCAAATATTACCGAATGAACAGCTCCAATACGGGCACACGCAAGTACAGCTACAGCCAGTTCAGGTACCATCGGCATATATATACAAATACGATCGCCTTTTTTTGCTCCGTTACGTTTTAAAACATTAGCGAAACGACAAACACGTTCGTGCAGCATTTTATAGGTTAAGGTTACGGTATCCTCGTCTGGGTTATTTGGCTCCCAAATAATTGCTGGCTTATCAGCATTATGCACTAAATGCCTATCTAAGCAGTTTTCTGTGATATTCAATTTAGCGCCTTCAAACCATTTTATCGAAGGCTCTTCGAAATTCCATGATAAAACTTTGTACCATGGTTTACGCCATTGAAAGTTTTGAGCAATCTCTCCCCAAAATTGTTCTGGGTTCTCTACACTTTTTTTATAGCTTTCTTCATACTGCTCAAAAGACGTGATTTGCATCATATTTTATAATCGGTTATTGTTTAAGTTGAGGCTAATTTAAGCAAATAAATATGATTTTTGAATCCTAGTTGCATCAATGTTACCAAGAATATATATATAAATTCAACTTATACACACACATTTCTTTAAGATTTATAGTAAATCAAAACAGAATTAAAATCGTGGTATTATGGCTTTTAAATGGCTAATTTTATATACCTTTGCCAAGCAAGCAAGCTGCAGAAGAAAAATAAGCTCAGTATTGTTTAGAATATTGACAGATAAAATATCTCAAAATATTTCTACAACTACTCTTGATGTTTTGATTTTTTTTTCAGATATTTGCAGGCTCTTAAAAAGAATTAAGCGACGAATAACAAATAACAAAATAAAGTCATGTCAAGAATTTGTGATTTAACTGGAAAAACTGCGATGAAGGGACATAACGTTTCTCACTCAAACGTTAAAACTAAACGTAAGTTTTATCCAAACCTACAACTTCAGAAATTTTATATCCCTGAAGAAGATCGTTGGATTACGCTAAAAGTATCTACTTCGGCTATCAAAACTATCAATAAAATTGGTGTTACTGAAGCGATCAATCGTTTCATGAAAAAAGGATATTTGTAATAGAAGGAATTACCTAATCGGTATAAAAAGAATAAAGAAATGGCAAAAAAAGGTAACAGAGTACAAGTTATTTTAGAGTGCACAGAGCATAAAACTAGTGGTATGCCTGGTATGTCTAGATATATCTCTACAAAAAACCGTAAAAACACTACAGAGCGTTTAGAGTTGAAAAAATACAACCCGGTTTTAAAGAAAGTAACCGTACACAAAGAGATAAAATAAGTTGAAGGTAGATTGATTGGGTTGTTGGATGTGAATTCAAGTAAAAAATCATCAGTCAGTCGTTAAATTTATACAAACATGGCAAAAAAAGTAGTTGCAACCCTTAAAACAGGTACAGGCAAAGAATATTCAAAAGTAATTACGATGGTTAAGTCTCCAAAAACTGGTGCTTATTCATTTAAAGAAGCTATCGTTCACAACGATCACGTAAAAGATGCTATTGCTGCTGCAAACAGCAAATAACAATATTTAAGAATAGCTTAAGAGCCGTTCCGTACTAACGGAAGGGCTTTTTTTATTTTAAAAACCGATCCCAATTTATTCTGGGAAAGTTCTCATCAGCCTTAAAAAGCAATAATTAATAGATGAAATATGGGTTTATTCGATTTTTTTAAAAAGAAAGAAACCGCACCTGAAGCTCAGGAAGCGTTAGACAAAGGCTTAGAAAAAACCAAAGAGGGTTTCTTTAGCAAATTAACTAAAGCTGTAGCTGGAAAATCTACGATTGATGATGATGTTTTAGATAACTTAGAAGAAGTGCTAGTCACTTCTGATGTGGGTGTTACCACTACCTTAAAAATCATCGACAGAATTCAGGAGCGTGTTGCCAAAGACAAATACCTTTCAACTTCAGAACTTAATCAACTATTAAAAGAAGAAATTCAACTTTTATTAGCGGAGAACAATAGCAATGATTTTAGAAATTTTGAATACGGCGACCATAAACCTTATGTAATTATGGTGGTGGGTGTAAATGGCGTTGGTAAAACTACAACCATTGGAAAACTGGCGCACAAACTGCGAAAAGAAGGTTTAAATGTTGTACTTGGTGCGGCCGATACTTTCCGAGCCGCTGCTGTAGACCAAATTAAACTTTGGGGCGAGCGTGTGGGTGTACGGGTAGTAGCGCAAGCAATGGGTTCAGACCCAGCTTCGGTAGCATTCGACACACTCCAATCGGCCGTTGCCAATAAAGAAGATGTGGTGATTATTGACACTGCGGGGCGTTTGCATAACAAAGTAGGATTAATGAATGAGCTAGGTAAAATTAAAAATGTTATGCAAAAGGTGGTACCTAATGCACCTCATGAAATTTTACTCGTATTAGATGGCTCTACTGGCCAAAACGCTTTTGAGCAATGTAAGCAATTTACCGAAGCTACTGACGTAAACGCTTTAGCCATCACAAAATTAGATGGTACTGCTAAAGGTGGCGTGGTGATTGGCATCTCTGATCAATTTAAAATTCCTGTAAAATATATAGGTGTTGGAGAAAGTATGGACGACTTACAGTTGTTCGATAAAAAGGAATTCGTGAACTCTCTGTTCAAATAACAAATGATTACAAAAAACAAAAATACTACAAAGTTGGTTCAGCCAAAGATTAACGTAATTACCCTAGGTTGTTCTAAAAACACTTACGACAGTGAAGTGCTCATGGGACAATTAAAAGGCAACAATCTTAAAGTTGAGCATGAATCGAATAAGTTAGGGAAAGATGATATTGTAGTAATTAATACCTGTGGTTTTATTGACAATGCTAAGCAAGAATCGATAGATACCATTTTACAATATAGCGAGTTAAAGGAACAAGGGCGAGTTGGAAAAGTAATTGTTACTGGTTGCCTTTCCGAGCGCTATAAGCCAGATCTAGAAGCTGAAATCACAAACGTTGATGCTTTTTTTGGCACCAATGATTTGCAGAACTTACTGCAAACCCTTGGCGCAAATTATAAACATGAGCTGATTGGCGAACGTTTGTTGACCACGCCATCGCACTTTGCTTACTTCAAAATTGCGGAAGGTTGTAACCGTCCATGTTCTTTTTGTGCCATTCCGTTGATGCGTGGTAAACACGTTTCTAGAGATATGAACGAGTTGGTAAACGAAGCAAAAATTTTAGCGGCTAACGGTACTAAAGAGTTAATTTTAATTGCACAAGATTTAACCTATTACGGTTTAGATTTATACGGCAAACGCAATTTAGATGAATTGCTCCGTAGACTTTCTGATGTAAAAGGCATAGAGTGGATCAGGTTACAATACGCCTACCCTTCTGGTTTTCCAATGGAAATTTTAGATGCCATGAACGAACGTGAAAACATCTGCAAGTACTTAGATATGCCTTTGCAACATATCACGGATAGCATGCTAAAATCAATGCGTCGTGGTATCACTAAACAAAAAACCATTGATATTGTAAACGAAATTAGAGCGAAAGTGCCAAATATCGCTATGCGTACTACACTAATTTGTGGTTATCCAGGCGAAACACAACAAGATTTCGAAGAAATGTATCAATGGGTAGAAGATACTCGTTTTGATCGCTTAGGTTGTTTTACTTATTCTCACGAGGAAAAAACACATGCTTACGATTTAGTGGATGATGTACCTGAAGAAGTAAAACAAGAACGCGTTGATGCGATCATGGAATTACAACAGGGCATATCTTACGACATTAATCAGGAAAAAGTTGGTAAAACCTACAAAGTATTAGTCGATAGAAAAGAAGGCGACTTTTTTATTGGACGTACTGAGTTCGATAGCCCAGAAGTGGACAACGAAGTATTAATTGATGCTAACTCAGGTTATGCTGCTGTTGGTAGCTTTGTAAACGTAAAAGTAGACAGAGCCGAAGATTTCGACCTTTATGGACAAATTGTAAAATAACCTTACCAGCCTTTAATATGTTGAACAAATTCACTTAAATTCGTAAAACATGAAGGCTAAATACATCTCATATCAAGATACTCACTCCTTTTCTAAACTGGTTTTAGACTATGTAAATGATCAGGAGTTTCTAAAATCTTTCTACAGCTACAGACCCGATTTAAATGGTTTGAAACAAGCTATCGATAATCATAATTTTGTAGGTGATAGAAAGATTTTAGTTCAAGCCTTAAAAGATCAATACAGCTATATCAATACACATAAAGCTGTTGCCTCAAATATTGATTTACTAGCGCAAGAAAACACCTTCACGGTAACCACTGGACACCAACTTAATCTCTTTACCGGCCCTCTGTATTTTATCTATAAGATTGTAACGACCATTAATCTGGCTATCGAATTAAAAATTGCTTACCCAGAAAAAAACTTCGTGCCTATCTATTGGATGGCTACAGAAGATCACGATTTTGAGGAGATTAACCATGTAAACGTTGATGAGAAAAACATTAGCTGGATACAACAAACTAATGGCGCTACTGGGCGTCTAAATACCAAAACTGTTGCTGCAGCAGTACAGGCATACAAAGGATATTTAGGGATCAGTAAAAACGGCAAAAAGTTAGCTAAATTGGTGGAGAAAGCCTATTTAGAAAACGATAATTTAGCCGATGCCACTAGGGTTTTAGTAAACAGCTTATTTGAACAGTATGGCTTAGTGATTATCAATGCCGACGATAAATCCTTAAAAACCTTATTTGCTCCTTATGTCCAAAGTGATATTACAGCGCAACATAGTGCCAAACTTACCGAGCAGACGAGTACAATGTTGGAAGAGAATGGCTACAAATCGCAGGTAAATGGTAGAGAAATTAATTTCTTTTACTTAAAGGATAATATTCGTGAACGAATTATAAAAGATGGCGAAGTATTTGCCGTTAACCACACCGAACTTCGTTTCTCTGAAGAGGAGTTAGTCAACGAAATTCGGCAACATCCGGATAGGTTTAGCCCGAATGTAATTATGCGCCCGCTTTACCAAGAAATTATCTTGCCTAACATCGCCTATATCGGTGGTGGTGCGGAAGTTTCGTATTGGATGCAATTAAAGGCAAATTTCGACCATTATAAGGTAAGCTTCCCGGTACTTTTACTTAGAAACTCCGCTTTGGTGATTGATCAACGTAGTTTTATTAACCTTAATAAATTAGGATTTTCTTTCGAAGATATGTTCTTATCTACGCAGATGCTTCAAGATCAATGGATTGCGAATAACAGTACAGCAGAAACTCATCTAACCGACGAGATCGCCAATATTAAATCTATTTTTGACAAGGTAAAACTGAATGCTTTCAAAATCGATAAGACACTAGAAGCTTCTACAAACGGTGCACTAACAAAAACCGAAAAACTGTTGCGGAACTTGGAGAAGAAGTTTTACCGAGCCGAAAAACGCAATCACGAAGTATCTCTTGTTCAAATCGAACACTTAAAAAACAGATTATTTCCTGGTGGTACTTTACAAGAAAGAGTTACGAATTTAGCCCCCATGTATGTAAATTATGGCGACGACTTTATCTCCTCGCTTATCGAAAATTTTCAACCATTAGGTGGAGAATTCACCCTTATTTTAGCATAAATAATTTAAAACACCTTATCAATTCTTAACATTACGTCATGAACTTTATCACGTTTACAGAAGAGAAACTTAGCGCCTTTACTTTTTCGGTTTTTAAAAAGATGGGGTGTTCTGATGAACATGCAAATTTAGCTACTGATGTTTTGATTAGATCTGACCTACGTGGGATTGATTCGCATGGTGTTGCTCGTTTAAGCGGCTACTATCGCCTTTGGGAGAAAAAAAGAATAAATGCCAAGCCAGATATTAGGATAGTGCACGAAACACCCACCACCGCAACTGTTGATGGCGATGCAGGCTTGGGCTTGGTGGTAGCGCCATTCGCCATGAAGATTGCTATTGAAAAAGCAGAAAAATATGGTAGCGGATGGGTTTCCGTAAAAAACTCAAATCATTTCGGAATTGCGGGCTACCATGCCTTAATGGCCGTAGAAAAAGACATGATCGGCGTGAGTATGACCAATGCGAGTCCATTGGTTGCACCAACCTACGCCAACGAGCGATTGTTAGGTACCAACCCAATGTGTTATGCATTTCCGGCGGGAAAATATCCACCAGTAATTGTGGATATGGCTACTGCAGCGGCAGCTAATGGCAAGTTAGAAATAGCGCAAAGAGCAGAAAAAGAAATTCCGGAGGGGTGGGTGCAAACCAAAGACGGTAAGGCTTCTAATAACCCCAACGAGTTAAAAACTGGCGGTTCGTTACTGCCGCTTGGCAGTGACAAAGAACACGGTAGCCACAAGGGTTACGGTTTAGGAGCAACAGTTGATATTTTGTCGGCTGTTTTATCAGGTGCAAATTATGGACCATGGGTGCCACCATTCGTGGCCTTTCTAGAGCCCGATCCGAATCCAGTTGGTGAAGGCATTGGGCACTTTTTAGGCGCTATGCGTGTAGATGGCTTCCGCCCTACTGAAGAGTTCAAAGATCATCTGGATAACTGGATAGAACGTTTTAAAAACGCAAAAACCGTAAACCCAGATCAAAATGTAATTATCCCTGGAGAGCCTGAATACAACTTTGAACAAGAACGTAAAAATGCAGGTATTCCACTCATTGATGTTGTGGTTAATGATTTGAACGCGTTGGCAGAAAAAATAGGCGTAGCGAAATTGTAGCGGACTATTTTTTCACCTTAAATAACTTAAAGCTTTCTTTGTAAGTAAGGAAAAACGAGTGATTAAATTGTAATTGCTTGTCGGCTTTGTGTAAGTCGAAATGCGGCTCAAACCTTACGTCGAGGTACAAGTTCGGCAACAACTGTCTCAGATATTGATAACGCAGCATCAATAAATTACGTTTATCTTCTTGATAACCGATATGGTTTACATTTTCTGAGATCGACTGATATAAAGGCATTCCTTTAATGGTTATAAACTGATTAGCCTTCCAGTAAGATGCAGATAGGTTGCCCCATTTTGTATCTAAACCGGCATTTAGCCATACGCCAAATCCACCATTATAAGGTCGCAATTTTGTAGGCGACATGTCCTTGTATCCTACCATATAATTTTTGGTATAAACTTTTTTAACTGCACCGCCAATGT
The DNA here is from genome assembly GCA_045629525.1 of Pedobacter sp. Taxonomy (GTDB): domain Bacteria; phylum Bacteroidota; class Bacteroidia; order Sphingobacteriales; family Sphingobacteriaceae; genus Pedobacter. Next base: position 64,960 of record JAZQRH010000012.1, on the reverse strand, counting down.
TCTTGCTTAAATCAAAACCAACGGCACCATTAAACAAAGTACTTACGCCGATATTGTTCAGCACGTCTATTTGCCCCCCTTGGTGATACATTAACATTTGCGCAGGAATAGACAATCTCCAGCTATCATTTTCAAGAAATACCGCATCGCCATGCATGCCGCCAATAATTTCCTCTTTAGCGGCGTCGCCCTTGTAAATCATCTTCTGCCAAGCAATCCAGGCATCCAAGTCAAAATCCTCTTTATCTATAATTAACTGCGTACCATACTCAATTGGCGTGGTAATTTTGCGTTCAAAATTGTAGATGGGTTCGATATAACGATGTTGAATATTACCCTCTAAGCTTCCAAATACTAAGGTTAAATCTTCTTTACTGTACTTAATGTTAAACAACAATTTACTATCCCGTATACCAAGGTGGTCTCCAAAATCCTTACGCAAATTTGCACCCGCAGTAATCGATAAGTTTGGATGTGCATAGTAGGTTAAAGTTGGCTCTAGTTGCGTGCCATAAAGCGTATAACCGTCATGAAACCAGTTGGTGTACTCATAATTTCTAACATAGTTGAAGCTGGCAATATCAAATTGCACGTGTTTAGTTAAACTATCCGCTGGTCGAATTTTTTGAAATAAATAGTCGTTATCCAGCTGTGCTTTCGCATCAATTATTAGGGCAAAAAATAATATCAGAAAAATAAAGTTTCTTCTCATCAAATATGGCAAGGCTTATATATTTGGCAGCTGTTCTTCAAATGTAAAGACATTTCACAACTTAAAGATTATTTTTTTCGCGATAGCGCTTATAAAGTTTTACTGCAAACATAATTACTCCCGAAAACACTAATAATCCGATCAGTCCGTACAACCAATCGATAGCTGTTTTTAAAATTACCGTAAATACAATAGCCACCAAAATAACTGTAGCTACCTCATTCCAAAGACGTAATTGCGTAGAAGTGTTTTTGAAAATTCCATTTCGCAACTTCTTCATAATGCTTTGACAAATGAAATGATAGGCCAATAGAGCCACAACGAAACCTAATTTAACATGAAACCAAGGCATTTGCAACAGCCAAGGTCTAGTGGCAACCATTAAACAGCCAGCTGCAACGGTTAAGATCATGGCAGGTGTAGTGATGATACTCCACAAACGAGCGGTAATTTTTGCGTACTCTCTCTTTAAAATGCTACGCTCTGGCTCAGTTTTAGTTTCGGCTTCGGTATGATAAATAAATAAACGAACGCTATAAAATAAACCGGCCATCCAGCTTACCATAAAAACGATGTGTACGGCTAATATATACTGATAATATGCTTCCATAAAAAAATCCCCTTATCGGGGATTAAAGATAGTTAATACTTAAATTCTTTTACCACATCAATGGCGTATTTCACATTGTCGAAAGGAATATCTGGCATAATACCATGACCTAAGTTGAAGATAAAGCCATTTTCGCCACGCATGCGCTCAAACAACTTGTGAATATGTGCTTTGATTACTGGTTTATCTGCATACAAAATATGTGGATCTAAATTACCTTGAACAGCAATTCCTGCTGGTAAAACTTGTTTAATGTTTAATAAATCAGCATTCCAGTCAATAGAAACAACATCTGGCTTAGCGGTAGCCATAATTGGTGCAAAAACTGAACTACCTTTACAGAAAGAAATTACCGGAATATTAGTCCTATTTAAACCAGCAATGATTTCTGCATTGTATCTGTGCGAGAATTCCTGATAATCATCCCATGATAAAGCCAATGCCCAACTATCAAACAATTGCAAAGCATTCACGCCAGCGTCAATTTGAAGATTTAAATAATCGATAGTTACCTTTGCAATCTTTGACAACAACTTGTGCGCTAATGCAGGGTGATTATGAATTAGCAGCTTGGTTAACTTAAAATCTTTAGAAGAACCACCTTCTACCAGATAACTCATTACAGTGAAAGGCGCACCCGCAAAACCAATTAAAGGAATTTTACCATTTAAACGTTGCTGAATAACCTTAATCGCATCTGCAACATACTGCAAACGGTCCAAACAATCTGTAGCCAAATCATCAATATCTGCCTCGTTGCGCACCGGATTTGCAAACTTAGGACCAACGCCCTGTGTAAAGCTCAAGTCACCACCCATAGCCTCTCCAGTTACTAAAATATCGGAGAATAAAATAGCGGCATCTATACCTAACAAATCTACAGGCAACATGGTTACATCCGCGGCAATTTCTGGTGTTTTGCACATTTCTAGGAAAGAATACTTGTTTTTAATTTCCCAGTACTGCGGCATAAAGCGCCCCGCCTGTCTCATCATCCATACCGGTGGACGTTCTGTTTGTTTAGAAAATGCTGCGTCTAAAAATAAATTGTTCTCCATGTCTTAATTTGCCAAAGGTTTGGCTTGTTTCTCTATAACTTTAATAATTTCTTTTGCTTTACTTGATGTTGTTAACTCCTTCGCTTTCTCTACGTATGCCAAAGCTCTGGTTCCATCCTTTTTTCGGAGTGCTAAATTAGCCAAATGAATCAATACATAGGCTTTATCATTTGGTCCACCTAACGGATATCTACTGGATAATTGAAAATGATGTTCAGCGGTTTCAAAATCTTCGCGTTTTAGTGCAATGTTAGCCCTCATAAACTCGTAAAACCCTCTTCTGTTTTTTGCAAGCAGTTCGGGTTTATCAACTTCGTTCAAAAATTTTTCGGCTTTTTCGTAGTTTGAGTTTTTAAAATGTTTGGAGGCTTCTAAAACAGAACTGTGCTTAAAATGGCTCCAAATCACCAAACTCAAAAGGAAGAATGAGATCACCGCGATTTCGTACTCCTTTGCCCATACAAAACATCCCGTAGCTAATATAAGCAAGGTTATATAGCAATATCTAGCTACCTTATTATACATTAGCTAACGTCTGTAAACTTATAACCTACCCCTCTAATTGAATGAAAGTAAACCGGATTTTTCTGATCAGGCTCGAAATATTTACGGAAAGTTAAAATAAAGTTATCAATTGTTCTTGTAGACGGATAAACATCATAATTCCAAACCGTTTCTAGAATTTGCTCACGCGAAACTGCTTCGTTTTTACGCTCAATTAGAAGCTTTAACAACATCGTTTCCTTTTTGGTTAAAGGTACTACAGTGCCATCATCATGTTTCAATTCAAAAGAGTTGAAATAAATTGTTTTATCACCAATTTTGTAAGAGTTTAGCTCTTTCAAGTCGTCTGGTTTTAAACTACGTTTTACCAAAATGCCAACACGTAAAATAAGTTCCTCTAGGTTAAAAGGTTTCACCAAATAATCATCAGCTCCCTTTTTAAGCCCCATCACTCTATCTTCGCTTGTATTTTTAGCAGTTAAAAATAAAATTGGCACGTCCGAATTCTCTAAACGAATAGTTTCGCAAACCTGGAAACCATCCATCTCTGGCAACATTACATCTAATATTATCAAATTAAAGCGTTCTTCTTTGAAAACTTTAAGTGCTGTTTTGCCATCTTTAACGGCGTGTACTTTATATCCCTCAAGTTCGAGGTTCAACTTAATGGCATCTAACAAGTGATCCTCGTCTTCAACCAACAAAATTCTTAGTTTTTGTGACATATGCTAACTAAATGTTACTTCAAAAATTGCACCGTGTGGTACGTTATCTTTCACGCTAATATCAGCGTCGTGTTTCTGTAATACTTCCTTAACAATAAACAAGCCAAGTCCCGTACCTTTCGATTTTCGAACGTTTTCATCGCCCACGCGATAAAATTTGTCGAAAATATGCATCTTTTCCTCGTCAGGAATGCCTAAACCCTTGTCAGAGACCACCAATTTAGGTTTACCGTCAATTTGACAGAGCTCTACTGTAATTTCGGCACATGGTCCCGAATATTTAATGGCGTTTTCTACCAAGTTATTCACTACCGAAGATAATGCAAATTTATCGCCCTCAATTTTAATGTTAGGTTCGATTTTAGTCGTTACAATTTGTTCGCATCCACAAGAGTGCACCTGCAATCTATCCGACACTTTATTAACCAGATCCGAAAAATCAAACACCTCTTTAGGAAACGAATAAGTCTTACTTTCGATCTTGGTGGCCAACAACATGTTTTCTACTAAATCATCCAAGCGCTCTACATCCTTCAGCGAGTTTTTAATTAAAACATCTCGCTGTTCCTTATCCAACTCTCTTCTAACAATAGTTTGCAACGATAGTTTGATAGCAGCCAAAGGCGATTTTAGCTCGTGCGTAACCGACATCAAGAAGTTTTGCTGATTTTCCTGCAGCTTGCCTTCCTTTTTAATCGAGGCATGAATAAAATAAGCACCAATACCCAATAGAAAAAGGAAAACAGCGCCCTCACCCATAATCATGGGCAATTTATCTTCATCAATTTTTACCACCAAAATACCCCAGCTTACCAACTGGCCTAAGGCGTAAAACAACAAGATATAAAATATAATGATAGACTTTTTCATCCTTTACCTATATGCTTGGCTTAATTTAACCATTATTTTTTTTCGAAAAAACAAAATCCTGTAATACTAGGTATCTTCAGTCCCGCTTTCCGTTTTACTTCGTGCTCACTTCAATCGGGTTTAAAAAACTCCTCCTGTACACAATACAAACTTCGTTTTACGCAAACACTACAGCCAAAGCTTCGAAAATAACTTCCTTGGCCCTATTTAGCTCCGCTTGTGTATGGGCAGCACTAATAAAGCCAACTTCATAACCCGATGGGCCAAAATAAACCCCTCTGTTTAAACATTCACGGTGCATTACTTTAAACTTATCCATACTTGCCGGATCAATATCTTCGGCTGTTTTTATTTCCTTATCAGTAAATGCGAACCAAAAAATAGAACCTACAGTAAAAATTTTTAGTTGATAGTTTTTCTCGGCAATATGAGCCTCAATATCGTTTACAAACGCTTTTGTAGTAGCGTTTAAGTTCTCATAAAAACCTGGAGTATTCAAAATACTCAACGCAGCAATACCTGCGGCCATAGCCACCGGATTACCCGATAGTGTACCTGCTTGATAAACGCCACCATCTGGCGAAACGTGCGCCATAATAGCGTTACTTGCACCATACATGCCTACTGGTAAACCACCGCCAATAATTTTTCCGTAAGTTACAATATCAGGTGTAATGCCATAATAAGCGGCAGCACCTTCAAAACCTACTCTAAAGCCGGTAATTACTTCGTCGAAAATTAGTAACGCACCATTTTCCTTACATTTAGCACTTAAAAATTCTACGTAATCTTTATCTTGAATAAGCAAGCCGTTGTTTGCAGGAATACCCTCAATAATTACCGCAGCAACATCATCCTTAAATTGTGAGAACGCTTCAGTCACCGCATTTTTGTCGTTCAAAGCAATTACTATGGTTTCATCTGCAAAAGCTTTTGGCACACCCGCCGATGAGGTTTCTCCGAAAGTAACCAAACCAGAACCCGCCTTCACTAAAAGCGAATCGCTGTGACCGTGGTAACAGCCTTCAAACTTGATGATTTTATTGCGCCGTGTAAAGCCTCGGGCCAAACGTATAGCAGACATCACCGCTTCTGTACCAGAACTGGTGAAACGTATTTTATCTACAAAACGATTATTTTCGATGATGAGCTCGGCCAATTCATTTTCTAAAGCCGTTGGTGCGCCGAAACTCATTCCGTTTTGCATTACCTTTGTAACCTTCTCTCTAATTTTAGCGTTGTTGTGCCCTAAAATTAGTGGGCCCCAGCTCGCACAAAAGTCGATAAATTTATTACCATCGGCATCCCAAATATAGGGCCCATCTCCTTTTTCGATAAACAATGGCGTACCGTAAACAGACTTAAATGCCCTTACTGGCGAGTTTACGCCTCCAGGAAAATAGGTTTTCGATTTCTCGTATAATTCGGCCGACTTGGCTCTTGATATGTCTTGCATTTGTTAAATTATAGGTAATAAGTTATAGATTTTACGTTTAGGGAATGCGAAGTCAACTTGTTAAGTAAAACTTATAACCTACTACTTTTACATCCAATTATTTTCTACAATATCTCTAATGTGGTAGGTAGTAATAACGCTTGCTCCAGCTCTTGCGAAAGCGTACATGGTTTCCATCACTACTTTTTGTTCGTCAATCCAACCTTTTTCTGCTGCAGCTTTTATCATAGAGTATTCTCCAGATACATTGTAAACTGCCAAAGGCAAATTTGTATTTTGCTTTAACTTGGCAATGATATCTAAATAAGCCAAACCAGGCTTAACCATTAAAATATCAGCACCTTCTTCTTGGTCTAGCAAAGCTTCGCGTAATGCTTCTTCCGGATTACGAAAATCCATCTGGTAAGCCTTTCTATCGCCTTTATTTGGTGCACAATCAGCTGCTTCTCTAAACGGTCCGTAATACGCCGATGCAAATTTAGTAGCGTGACTCATGATGGCAACATTTTCAAAATGAGCTGCGTCAAGTTTTTCTCGCATGTTGCGGACCCGACCATCCATCATATCTGAAGGCGCTAACATATCGGCCCCTGCTTCGGCATGTGTCAAAGCCATCTTTGCAATCAAATCAACAGTAAGATCATTTTGAACATAATCGTTATGCATAATGCCGCAATGACCGTGATTAGTGTATGAACAAACACAAACGTCGGTAACTACATACAAATCATCACCAAATTGCTTTTTCAACTCGCGTACAGCAACCGGCACTAAAGAATTGGGATCGAATGCACTGTGCGCATCTTCGCTTTTCTCATCGCCAACGCCAAAAAGCATAATTTTATTTACACCTAATTTTAAACCCTTCTCTACATCTTTTATTAAAGTATTGGTTGAAAAATGGTTGATACCAGGCATAGCATCAATAGCGTGAGTAATATTATTTCCTGGCACTACGAAATAAGGATACACAAACATATCTTTCGATAGTTTAGTTTCTGCGATCATCTCTCTTACAACAGGATTTTTTCTTAACCTACGTGGTCTATGTAACATCATACAGCGTATAAATTGAAACTCCAACACAATCTAAATCGACCTTGTTAGCGTTACAAAAATGCAAATCTTATTTATCTAAATTCTTAGGAAACTGTCATTTGTAGATACTTTACCTAAGTTTTACATATTACGGTATTTATAACTCGATGCCGAAAACAGCTTCAGCCAAGCCAATCTCATCTGGCGAATAAGGCAATGCATAAGGCACGCCCATATCATCAAACTTTTTGCCTGTAGAGCTTCCAATCGCTATAACTTTTTGACCTGATTCTAGCAAGTTATCTACAAAATAAGCCTCGACGTTGCTTGGGCTAGTGAAGATAAGCACCTCTGCAGAAGAACCCGCTACATTTTCTTCTTGAACCGTTTCGTAGATAGGCAAGTCTATAATTTTAGTATCTGGCGTTAAGAATTTCTGCATGGTCAGTAAAGAATCCTGTGCCCTAGGAAATACCACAGTTGTTCCGGCTACTATTTTCGCAAATTCTTCGGCAACTTCTAGAATATCTCCTCCTTCACCTACAAAATCAGCCAAGTGACCAACTTTGCGAAGGGAATCTTCAGAGCCTCTTCCTACAACAGCAAATTTTACCTTTTTCGGTAATACCGGATTTAGTTTGAAGAAGTATTCAACAGCATTTCTACTGCTAAACATAATCCAATCAGCATTTTTGAGGAAGAAATCATCTATAACGGTAACGATAGGAAAAGTTCGAATTAATGAACGTCCATCAATTTGCATATTGTGTTTAGCTAAAGCTTTGCCGAAATAGCTATGCTCTCCTACTTCTCTGGTTATAAAAACCTGCGCAGGGAATTTTCTTTCTGTATTGAACTTCGCAACAATCTGTTCAGCTAAGCCTGCGGAAGTAGCCGATTTAATGTAAAAACGATCTGGAAAATGCTCATCGCTTTCAGCCTTCGAGGTCCAAACTTCGAACTGATCGTTTTCCTTTTTGCAGTAACAACCCAGAGGCATATGGCAGCCACCTTCAAACAGGTTTAACACCTTACGCTCTACCGCAATAGCTTCGGCAATTGCCGGATTGTGTATTTTTTGAAGCTCGTTAAAAAGCTCAGTATCGCTTTCTCTAATTTGAATGGCTAAAGCTCCTTGAGCGGGTGCTGGCACTAACTCTGTAGTATCTACAACCTCTACGTGAAATTCACTGAGGTCTAAGCCCAGACGACTAACGCCTGCCTTTGCAAGTACAATGGCATCGTAATTTTCGTCGCGTAGTTTTTGGATACGTGTAGGTACGTTACCTCGTAAATCTTCTATATTTAAATCTGGGCGAGCAGCCAGAAGTTGTGCTTTACGTCTGTTGGAAGACGTACCCACCATTGCGCCCTTCTTAAGCGACAATTTTTGAGTTACATCTACGCAATCTTTCAGTATTAACAACAATTCTGCAGAGTCTTCACGCTCTGGTACTGCAGCGATGATTAAACCAGGAGGATTGGTTGTTGGTAAATCTTTATGAGAATGAACGGCCATATCAATCGTACCAGCTAGCAACTCTTCCTCTAACTCCTTAGTGAAAAAACCCTTACCTTCTAGCTTATCCAACCTGAGGTTCAGGATTTTATCGCCCTGCGTTTTAATGATTTTTAGTTCTGCCTCTATCCCAATGCTGGCTAATCTATCTTTGGTGTAGTTTGCTTGCCACAACGCCAAATCACTACCACGAGTACCAATAATTACTTTCTTCACTTTATTTACGTAAGTTTTTTAGCAAATTTATTAATTTTTATGAGGGATATAGGCATTGGAGCGTAAAAATATCGCCATCTATAATATTACTATAAAAAGACAAGGCAATAGTCAGAAATGTTTTGAATGAGTAGAAGGAAGCGACTAGCTGTTTTTGACCAAAATTTCTTTAGCCATTACCATGGGCACGCTGATATATTTCTTTTCCATGTAGTTGATCACACGCTCCAACACCGCTCTAGAGTGTTCATCTAAGCCTTCAATTTCTTGGGCAAACACACCGTTAATAGCCGTTTGCTTAATTTCTTTGATTTTCTTAGGCACATCACCCATCGCAATTTCAATTCTACGTTGACGCAATACCGAATCGAAATCTTTGATGTTTTCGTCAATAATGTGCTCGGCGTTTACCAACTCATCATAACGTTCTTGAATATTCTTACGAGCTACTTCTTTAAGTGATTCTACCTCTATGTAGTGCAAAGGAAACTCTGCTCTAACATCGGCAGCCACATCGTTAGGAACGGCTAAGTCTACAATAACCTTTTTATCGGTTTGGCCATTTAACAACGACTGGTAAATCTCCTTGGTAATTACCGGTTCTGTTGAACCAGTACAAGTAATAATTACATCGAAACCTTCCTTATAACTCGATAATGCACTTAAAGGATATGCTTTGCCATTTAATTCCTTAGCGAGCACTTCTGCTTTCTCCAAAGTTCTATTAAACACCGCAAAGTTGGAAAAGGTATGTTTCTTTAAATATTGCGCAATATTGAGATTGGTTTCTCCAGCACCAATAATCAGTAACCGAGAGCTACCACACATATTTAACTCACGCAACTTTCTGTAGGCAAGCGAAACCACAGAAACTGGATTTCTAGAAATATTGGTATGCGTATAAACTTCTTTCGCTGTTTTAACCACTCTATCCATAATCATACGCATATAATCGCCAGTAAAACCAGCTTCCTTACACGCATCATAAGCTTTACGGATTTGAGCTAAAATCTCTTTCTCCCCAACCACCAAACTCTCTAGAGAGCAAGAAGTACGCAACAGGTGATTGAAGGCTTCCAGTTTTTCAAAACTTGTTACATTGTTCACAAAATTCTCGATATACTCTTCGGGTAAACCCATATCAAGTACTCTTAAAAATTTAGTGATGAATGCTTTATCTAACTGTTCTTCGGAAGTAAATATGAACTCTACCCTGTTGCAGGTACCAACGTAGAATATTTCGTTTACATTTAACTCACGCTGGATGTTACGTAAACGATCATCCAAAGTTTGCTCACATATTACCAGTTTGCCTAGCGCTTTCAGGTCTATGTGTTTATGAGTAAAAGCAATTACTTTTAAATATTCCAAAATGGGTAGTCCTTAATTTTAGTGCCACAAAAGTAACAACGCAAAGCATTTTGTCTGTCATTAAGCTGTAAATAAGGTTAATTTAGAATGATTTTAAACTAATAAGCTACATTTAATCAATTAATTACCTGAATTCTTAAACCGTATTATAGGATACTCATAAACTTAAAATACTGTTTCATAGCAAAATTATGGAGGTTCATAAACTCCACCTATTTTATAACCTTTCATCTTTGAATATTTGAGGAAACTAATCGATATAATATGAAAAGAATTTTACTCTTATTTTTACTTTCTAATGCTGCCACACTAACCTATGCTCAAACTTCGTCACCAGATTTCAGCTATAGAGCCACCCTGAATGCAGCAGCAACCAACACTTACACTACCACAACTAACAGCGCCTATTTGACAGCTGATGGTTTATTTGGCAATACATTGCTGGCTACCGACCATACGCTTTATACATCTATAAAGAATGCTTACAGTACCTCGGGAACTCAGTATTTAGGCATTTTAAATAAAATAAATATTGATAACAGTAGCAAAACATTAGCGCTATCGGCCCAAGTAGCATTACCTAATGTTAATAATACTGATTTATCCGCAGCCTTTTCCGAAAAACAAGCTCCTGGACGAGACATTTCGATCATAAAAAATGGGCAACATGAATATTTACTATCTGCTGCACAGCAAAATAACCAAATAAGTTACTTTTCTACTAGTGCGTTTACACAGAGTTTAAGCGCAGATCCTATCAATGTTCTTTCTAGTACAACAGGGGTTATAAATATACCAAACGACAGCTTCTTTGCAAAAGATAATCTTGTGATTTTATCCAAAATCTTCGGAAAAAAAATAGCTGTTAACGGAAATAAAATAGCAATTTCGGGAAACGTTTACTACCGACACAGCATTTACACTACTGATTACTCCAATTATGGCTTTGTGTTAATATATACATTAAATGCTGATGGAACATTTTCTACGCCCACTTCAAATGATTTAGTATATTCTTTTCCTAATGAGCCTTACTTTGGAGAAAATATTCATTTTGATGGTGATGATTTATTCGTATCAACCAGAGTTGTTAGTAGTGGCAAAGGATATGTAATAAGATTTAGAACTGTAGACAACAACAATAATTTAGCCAGCACAGGAAGATGGAAAGGTATACAATCGTACTCAGCACAAAATGGCTCTAGCCCACTATTTGGTAGTAGAATTATAACAACTCCAACATCATTTTTTATCAATTATCCAGAAAACAATAGAGTACACTGTTTCAAAAGGGAATTAACACCAGATAATTATGACACAACTCCACAAAACTATAGTGGTAAAGAGGTAGGCTCAATTCAATCGTTTTCTACTCCAGCTTTTAGTCATGGCAAATTTAGCACCTCAATAGTTAAAAATGGCAACATCATTGCAGTTGGAAATCCGGAAGCAACCGTAAATTCAATAACCAATGCTGGAGCTGTACACTTTTACAAAACCAAAATAGAAAATGGTATAGAAATAGCTGACGTATTACCAGCTAATATTAAACATTTAGTTTCTAATGAACCGAGTCAGGGTGCAAAATTTGGTTCATCTATTGCTTTTTCACCAACGCAAAGAAATTTATTTGTTGGTAAGCTTAATCTGGCAAATGCAACTGTTAGCAATGGAGGCGCCATCGAATACTTCACTTTTGACCATACACTTCCGGTTGATTTGGTAAATTTCTCAGTGAAAAAAACAAATGAAAGAGCTTCAATTTCCTGGGAAACAGCCATCGAGAAAAACAACAGTCATTTCGAGTTACAAAAGAGTACGGACGGGATAAATTTTAGCGAATTAACCAAAGTCAACGCTAAAGGGAGTAATAGTACTTACCATATCACAGACAGCTATCCAACTATTGGAATAAACTACTACAAGCTAATACAGTATGATTTGGATGGGAACCGTACCGATCTTGGAACCAAATCATTAAGAATAGCTAATTTAAACGAAGCTAATATTGAAGTTTATCCAAATCCTGTAGTTAATGTTATAAACATCGTGAGTAAAGAACACAATTTCAACACTTTAAAGATTTATGACTTAGATGGCAGATTAGTTAAATCTCTTACTTTTAAAGAAACAGATAAAGAAAGTATTGATGTTTCGGATTTAAAATCAGGAATGTATTTATTAAAAATAACTGGAAAACACGTTGAGAAAGTTCTCAAAATAACAAAATAGTAATGCGTTAAAATATCTAAGGCCTTTTTAAAATCTAAAAAGGCCTTTTTTTGTTATTATTGATACAGATTTTTTAACCATGATACAAACGGAACAATTCTCATTAATGGGCGCCAACAATAAGCCGCTATTTGGCGATTTAACTTACGACGATAAAAACACATTTACACCTGTCATTGTTTTTATACACGGCTTTAAAGGATTTAAAGATTGGGGTGCTCACCATCTTGTGGCTAGGTATTTTGCGCAAAACGGATTTCGCTATTTAAAATTTAATGTTTCACATAGCGGAGTTACCTATAAAAACTTTAGAGATGTAACCAACATTGAAGATTTTGCCTCGAATACGTTTAGCAAGGAATTGTTTGATATAAACATCATTATAAATCACGCTAATAATTATTTAGGTGTAAAGGATGTTTCCTTGATCGGTCACAGCCGTGGCGGAGGGTTGAGTATTTTGCAAGCAGCCAATAATCCGTATGTGAAAGGGCTTGTTACTTGGAGTTCGATAGCGGCCTTCAATTCCTTATGGAAGAAAGAGCAAGAAAAAGATTGGCGAAAAACTGGTCGTATTGAAGTAATAAACGCCAGAACAAAAGAGAAGCTCCCATTAAACCTTACTTTATTAGAAGATTTCGAAGAAAATGCGGATTTACTCAATATTTTGTCCGCAGCGAAAAAAATCAATATTCCTTGGTTAATTATACAAGGTGATGACGATGTGAACGTTCCATACTCAACCGCAGAGAAATTAGCAAACTCCAACCCCTCATGTAAGTTAGTGAAAATTGAAGGAGCAAACCATGTATATGGTGCCGTGCATCCCTACCCTGGCGACAGTTTACCCCCGCAGCTTTTTGAAGTTTGCGAAAAAAGTCTAAAATTTTTAAATGCAGTAGAATTATAATCCATGCAGTTTTTACAAACAGAGTTACGTTTACCAGAGAGAACAAGAGGATTTCACTTAATTACAAAAGAAGTTATTAATGCCCTCCCTGATATTAAATTCATTAGCACAGGTATGTTGCAAGTGTTTATCAAACATACCTCTGCATCTCTCACCATTAACGAAAATGCAGACCCAACGGTGAGATTAGATTTTGAAACTTGGATGAATAAAGCTGTGCCCGAAGGCGACCCAGATTACGAACATGATTATGAAGGAGACGATGACATGCCGGCGCATATTAAATCGTCGTTAATGGGTTGTTCGGTAAGTATACCAATCACCAATGGAGCTTTGAATTTAGGCACTTGGCAAGGCATATATCTTTGCGAACACCGCAACTACGGAGGCGGTAGAAACATAGTGATAACCGCCTGGGGTAGCTAAGCAGAAGCGAACTACATCAGATTGCAGAGCAAATCATTTACTCTACCCAATTACCGTCTTCTCGTATAATGCCAATTAACTCATCAATGGCGTCAGCTGTTTTCACGTTTTTTTTCACCACTTGTTGTCCTCTGTACAGCGTAATTCTGTCAACGCCGGCACCCACATATCCGTAGTCCGCATCAGCCATTTCTCCGGGACCGTTAACAATGCAACCCATAATCCCAATTTTGATGCCCTTTAAATGCGAAGTACGTGAACGAATGGCTTGGGTAGTTTCTTGCAAATCGAACAAGGTACGACCGCAGCTAGGACACGAAATATATTCCGTTTTAGAAATACGCGTACGTGTAGCTTGCAAAACACCAAAAGAAACAGAGTTTACATCTGCCAAATCTATCGTGTTTGATGAAATCCATACGCCATCACCAAAACCATCAATAAGCAAGCCACCCAGATCTGTGGAGGTGTATAATTGAAAATCCTCCAAATTAACATTAGGATAATCGCTTTTAACCACTACGGGCAATTTAATATCTGCTGCTAGCAATTGGATAAAAGCATAGCGCAAAATTTGCATTGCATTTTCGGCTTCGGTATGTAAAACTAAAACTACATTTTGCAACCCATTTAACTGCTCGGCATCCAAATCTTCGGCTAAAATCTTTATAAAATTAAGCTTTTGATGAGTTGATGACACATTTTTATAGTTCATTACCCCATCAAACAGCGGATAGCAATTTTCTAAACGAGCAACTTGGCTCCAAGTATTAGCATTGTACAACTGCTTCAATCCGCCAGGCAAATTAAACGAGGGCAAATTATCACCTAGGTAAACCATATCACAGGCTTGGTCAGACAAATTGTATTTATCCAACATCAAAGAATAATCATATCCTACTTTGCCTAAAATTGCGGGATCTTTCAAATTTTGGTGACTAAGATCTATAAGTACACGAGGTACTTGATGCCCACCAAAGCTATTTGCTTCTTGACTTGCCCTACGTTGATATTGAAATGGATGATATAGACTTAACGCTTGGCGTTGTACCAAACGCATCATATCATCTTCAGGCACTTCTTTTCCGCGTTGTTTTTCGAAGCGAGCCGCTAAAGCTTTAGCAACAGGCGCTTCAAATTCTGGATCTTCTGTGAGGGAAACTCTAATCGTATCACCCAAACCATCGGCTAGCAAAGTGCCAATGCCCACCGCAGACTTAATTCGACCATCTTCACCATCTCCTGCTTCGGTAACCCCTAAATGCAAAGGATAGTTCATCCCCTCGGCCACCATAGTTTGCACTAACAAGCGGTAGGCCTGCACCATTACTTGCGTATTACTCGATTTCATGGAAATCACCAGGTTATAAAAATTCAAATCTTCGCAAATACGGATAAACTCCATTGCCGACTCCACCATCCCCTTTGGGGTATCACCGTAGCGGCTCATGATACGATCTGATAAAGAGCCGTGATTGGTGCCAATGCGCATGGCAGTGCCATTTTCTTTGCAAATATTTACGAGGGGAGAAAACTTGGAGTAGATGCGTTCCAGCTCCGCCTCATATTCGGCATCTGTATAGTCTATATTTTCGAACTTCTTTTTATCGGCGTAATTTCCTGGGTTAACACGCACTTTCTCTACAATACGAGCAGCAACCTCGGCCGCATTTGGCGTAAAATGAATATCAGCCACTAAAGGAACATTATACCCTCTGTAACGTAATTCTTTTTTAATATTTGCTAAATTCTCAGCTTCCTTAATGCTTGGAGCAGTGATACGAACGTACTCGCAACCGCTTTCTACCATACGAATTGTTTGCTCAACAGTACCGAAAGTATCCATGGTATCGGTGGTAGTCATAGACTGTATCCGGATGGGATGATGAGCGCCCATGGGCACATCGCCTATTTTTACTTCACGAGTTATAAACTTAGAATACTGAGTAAGGCTGTTGCAATAACCGCCATTTAACAAAATTGCTTCTTTATGCATGGTGTACAAAGATACATGAAATGTTAGATTGATGAATTAGACGCTTGTCAAATTTAGTTCGATATTTAGAATAATCGACTTTTTATCACCAAGGTATCAGCCATCATGTCGTGTAGCCCCTGGTTTCGCTTACTAAAAATGACCACTAAATAACCTATACCTAAGGTGAGGTTACAAATTAATTTTCCAAAATTTCTAGTGATGGATGTTTTTACAGAGATACGGTCGCCATTAAGATCTGAAACCATAATACCCAAAAGCTTTTTCCCGAAAGTGCCTTGCATTTTTGAGGCCTCGGCTACAATGTTGTAGAGATAGAAAGTGACAACCGCCGATGGATATACATACAATACTATGGATAGACCTTCGCTACGATTTACAAATAGCAACAGCACGTAAACAATTAAGGCGTGAAGCAGAAAGACGGTAAATAAATCAAAGAGATTAGCCATAAACCTACGTTCTAGCGAAGCGTAGTACTGCGGGCTAACCTTTAAGATCTCCAAACCAAGAAGCTCACGAATTTCTTCCAACTCGTGAGCTTCTTTATAATCATCCATCCCTGCCCTTTTAATAAAAGTACTCGGAGTGATGTTAAGCTGCGTTAATTCGGTAAAGGTGTAGGGTCCTTGGGGTTTTCCGTTAACGATTATGGTATACAAATCAATATTATTTTGAACCATTAAGGTACAAAAAATTAATAGGTATCTACATCAAAATTAGATAAACCTCCATCTAACTTAATAAACACCTTGTTTTTTGAACTTTTGTAATTAGGTGTTTCGTAAATACCGTCAGAAATTTTAGTAAAACCTTTAAAGTCTTTTGCCGCTAAGCCGGTATGGGTGCTTATTCTACATCCAGAAGCAGAAGGAACTTTAATTTCGACGTTAGCCACTCCAGTTTTAACGTTAACATCAGCTATAGGCAATGAATCGCCAATCACGAGTTTCACATCGGCGGCGCCGCCATCAAAATTCAAGGTTCTAACTTTATAATCTTTCAAATCAAAGTCTAATTCACCTGCACCCACACTTAAATTTAGAGCCCATTCTGGATTACGGTTTAAGCTTATTTTAACATTATTGCCTGCGCTGTTAAATTTCCAACTATTTTTCCCCTTTTTGTTATCACCCATTTTAAAAGTTAGTGTATTAACACTATCAGTAGAATTTTTAGTTAAAGAAAATAAACCTTTTTTACGATCCACGTTAGCCTCAAATAAACTGTCGGTTGAATTGTCCAAATCAAAACTCACACCACCGCCAGAGATATTTAAAACTGCTTTTTTTGTAGAATCTGAAGGCAAATAAGTTTCTGCAAAATGCATCCCTCCAACGCCTTCATTCTCTTCAATAACATCTTCAATGTCTTGGAAGCGTTCTATTTTTCTATCTTTCCAAGCCGACCAGAAACCACCATTTATCGGCTTCTGTTGACCCTTTACAAATAAAAACCCTAGTGCTATTACCAAAATACATAAAGATATCATACTACCTGTTTGCGAGCCATTTCTATTCAGCAACAAATTGATACCTGCGATGATTAAAAATACTGGCCAAAAACCCCATACGTTTCTCCAGTAAAACTGAATGACACCTAAATTCTCTAACAGCAATACGCCACCTATAAAAAGCAGCAGTACGCCCCATATAATTCTCTCAAATTTCATCTCTAATTCTTTTTGGTTACTAATACGATTGAGTTTTGTCTTCCGAAGCATTTTCGTCTTCGGTCTTAATCACCACGTTGGGATCTTGTTCTGCTGTAGCCTTTGGCACTTCGTTTTGTTTTTTAAAATCATCCCATTCGTGTTTACGCTTATTCTTTATAATTAAGCTCACGCCTAAAGCCACAATTGCCAGCGGCCAGAGTTTATACAAACTCCAAATGCTAAACCAATACGGGAAGATATTCAGCTCGCTTAGCAGAAAATATACCCCTAATAGCAATAGAATAACGCCGGCAATGGTTCTGCCTGTATTGTTAGATTTTGGCACGAATTTCTGGTCGAAAGTTCCAAATGCATCAGCATTCGGCGTATTCCATTTCGTTTGTTCAGTCTGGTGACTAGGACTGTTAAATGCCTCTGGAGAATTAAATATTGATCCGCCTTTTGGATTTTGATTATAATAGTCATTGAAAGCCTTAAAGCGCACAGAAGGATCGTTATTTACCGGTGCAACAATCCATAAAATAACATACGCAATGATACCGCTTCCACCTAAAAATACGGCAGCTAACACAAATAGTACTCTAACAATGGTTACATCTATTGCTAAATAATCGGCTAAGCCAGAAGCCACACCTGCTATACCTTTGTCGTGTTCGTTTCTATATAATTTCTTTTCCATTTTTTCCCTTTCATTAAAAATTTAACGGACTTATCTCAACTTCGTCAACGTTAGCGCCCGCACTTAAATTCAGGATTACATTTACAAGCTTTGCGATATCTTCTGGCTGCACAAATTTGGATTGTTCCAATTCAGTTCCTTCCCATGATGCTGTATATGTAGAGCCTGGCACAAAAGCCGTCACCTTAACTTGATGAGGAGCTAATTCCTTTCTCAATACATGATTAAGACTGAGCATTGCCGCTTTTGTTACACTATAACTTCCGGCATGGTCAACTGGGGCTTTACTGGCTACCGAGCAGATGTTGAAAATATGCCCTTTATTTCGCTCAACCATCAATCTGCCCACTGTTTTCGAGAGATAGTAGGCAGCATTTGTATTTACCAATTGCTGAAGTTCAAAATTTTCATCGTCTTCTGTCAATAAATTTCCGGGCATATACATCCCAACGTTGTTAACTAGCACATCGAAATTTTTGGCAACAGCTAGGGCACTTTCCAGAAAACTCAAAAGTTCAGCTTTAATAGCGCACTCCACCTTAAACGTAAAAACATCCACCCCGAAAAGCAACAAATCTTTTTTTAAGGTTGACAAATCTTCCTCATTTCTAGCACAAGCCACGATGTTATAGCCATTTTTAGCCAATTCAATCGCGATTGCTCGCCCTATACCCTTTGTAGCACCAGTTATTAAAGCATTCATGTTACTCTTAATTTGTTTTGCAAAAAAGCCAATAAAAACTCAGAGTATAATATTTTTTTAATAAATACACCGAGCCAGAACAATTTTATCGTTTCTTTGTATAATATTGAGTTAAATTAAACAAATTGTTTATAAATGAACTTTACCAATTTTGGTCGATATATCTTGTTGCTTAAAGCAGCATTTAAGAGGCCTGAAAAACTAAAAATATACCTCAAAGCCATTTTCCAGCAGATGGATTTTATTGGTGTTGGCTCCCTAGGACTAATCAGTATCATCTCCACTTTTATTGGTGCAGTTATGACACTCCAAATTGCTTTCCAATTGGTGAGCGATTTTATCCCTAAAACCATAATTGGATCAGTTAACAGAGACTCTTCTATTTTAGAGTTAAGTCCCACTATAACGGCTATTGTATTGGCGGGTAAAATCGGTTCAGCAATTTCTTCGGAAATTGGTACCATGCGTGTGACCGAACAAATTGATGCGCTAGAAATTATGGGTATTAATGCGCCAGGGTACTTAATCTTACCAAAAATTATAGCAGGAATTACCATGGTACCTATCTTGGTTATCATCTCCATGGTTTTATCGATTACTGGCGGATATTTAGGTGGCACTTTGTCGGGGGCGGTTTCTCCAGCAGAATATATACAAGGTATCACTACCGATTTTAATCCGTTTACTGTAGCTGTAGCTTTAGTTAAAGCATTTGTTTTTGGTTTCATCATTACATCTGTACCGGCTTACGAAGGTTTTTATGTTAAAGGCGGAGCATTAGAAGTTGCGCAAGCTAGCACCAGAGCTGTTGTTGTGAGCTGTATCAGTATTTTGGCTTGTGATTATATTGTAACCCAATTGATGTTATGATCGAGATTAAAAACATTCATAAGTCGTTTGGCGATAACGACGTTTTAAAAGGAATTTCTGGCAAATTTATGCCAGGTATTACCAATCTAATTATTGGCGGATCTGGTTCTGGAAAAACTACCTTATTGAAGTGCATGATCGGTCTCCACCAACCAGAACAAGGTAACGTAGAATATGACGGACGAGATTTTACCTCTTTAAATACCGAGGATAGGATTGAGATCAGGAAGGAAATTGGAATGCTGTTTCAAGGTTCTGCACTTTTTGATTCGATGACGGTAGAAGAAAACATCATGTTTCCACTAAATATGTTTACCGATCAAAGTCGCCAGGAAAAGCTAGAACGTGTAAATTTCTGTTTAGACCGTGTAAACCTTGAGGGGAAAAATAAATTATTTCCAGCAGAACTTTCCGGTGGGATGAAAAAACGTGTAGGTATTGCACGGGCTATTGCCATGAACCCTAAATACCTTTTTGTGGATGAACCCAACTCAGGTTTGGATCCAAGAACATCAATTGTTATCGATGAGTTGATCAAAGAAATTACAGAGGAATACAACACCACAACGGTAGTCGTGACTCACGATATGAACTCGGTAATGGGTATTGGTGACTACATTATGTTTTTACATCAAGGAAAAAAGTTTTGGGAAGGATCTAACAAAGAAATTTCGAAAACAGATATCGAAGAGTTAAACGACTTCGTGTTTGCCAGTCGCTTTATGAAAGCTGCCAAAGACAAATTTTAATTTTCATATATTTGCTATCTGTTGTACCGCCAGTGCCAATTTGATTGGCTACTGTTTGCTATTTGCATAAGTATTAGGCACAACAAGAACACCATGGTTTTCTAATACCCATTAACATATTATACATGATACAACTGCTAACCCCTACGCACTGGAAAGACTACGAACTGATTGATTGCGGCGATTTCGAAAAATTAGAGCGTTTCGGCAATTTAGTATTATCTAGACCAGAACCTCAGGCAGTTTGGAAAAAAGTTTTGTCTCCAGAAGAATGGAGAAAAAAAACTCACATTTCTTTCAGAGGACGTTCTGCAACAAGTGGCGATTGGGTAAAGTACAATAAAAGTGCACCAGACCGTTGGAACGTAAATTACCAAAATGATGAAATTAGTATCAATTTACGTTTAGGCTTAACGTCTTTTAAACACGTAGGGGTATTCCCAGAGCAGGCCGTAAACTGGGATTATATTTCGTCATCTATTAAAAAATTTAAAACTCCAGTACCGAAGGTTTTAAACCTGTTTGCCTACACAGGTGCTGCTTCTTTAGTTGCCAAAGCGGCAGGGGCCGATACCACGCACGTTGATTCGATAAAACAAGTAGTCAATTGGGCTAACGAAAATCAGGAGTTATCTAAATTAAAAGACGTGCGTTGGGTGGTTGAAGATGCGCTAAAATTTGTAAAGCGTGAATTAAAGCGTGGTAAAAAATACAATGGTATTATCTTGGATCCTCCGGCTTATGGCCATGGACCAAATGGCGAAAAGTGGAAATTGGAAGATCATATCCAGGAAATGATGCAAGATGTTGTACAGTTGTTAGATCCAGAAGAACACTTCTTAATCCTTAACACCTATTCGATGGGGTTTTCATCAGTAATTGTCGAAAATTTAATTAGAACCTCGTTTCCTCAAGTTAAGAATTTAGAAACTGGAGAATTATTTTTACAAGCGACGTCGGGTGTGAAATTGCCTTTGGGTGTATTCGGAAAGTTTAGATCAGACTCTTAACCGTAAAAAATATTTAAAGTGACAACCTCAAGAGAGATATTATATCTCGAATGCGAAAATTATATCTAACCTCACTGATATAAAGGTAAATTAAACGTTTACAAGTGTATGTATGTTGATAAGTTCATTGAGCTTGTTAGACCAAATGACTTACTTTTGAAGCTAGAAATCCAGAAATCCAATATGAAAATAACTAAGATCGCAAGCATGATCTTGGTGGCGGGAGCTACCATTTGCACATTTACCTATTGCACCACCGGTGCTAACGAGAAAAACCCGAAAGCAGCCAAAAACACTACGGACAGTACATCAGTAGCTCAAGAGGAAGAAGAGGTAGATCTTAGGACTCCTGTTGATACTGCCAAGTATAATGAGCTTATCAAAGCAAATGCTAATGGAGATACCACTGGAAAGTGGCCTGTAAAAAACCAGCCTATTCCGTTAGACGGCGCCATATTGCCATTCAAGAGAATTGTGTGCTATTACGGTAATCTTTACTCCAAAAAGATGGGTGCACTGGGCGAGTACGAGCCTAAAACCATGTTGAATATGTTGGATAAAGAAGTTGCGGCTTGGGAAAAAGCAGATCCAAGCACGCCTGTACAACCCGCGTTGCATTACATCGCAGTTGTTGCAGCTGGAGATCCTGGTAAAGACGGTAAATACCGTAACCGAATGCCTTTCAAACATATCGACTCTGTATTGAACATTGCTAAAATGCGTAAAAACATGGTTGTATTTTTAGATATACAAGTAGCACTAAGTACCATTCAAGTAGAATTGCCCTTGTTAGAAGAATATTTAAAACTGCCTAATGTTCATTTGGGTATCGACCCAGAGTTCTCTATGAAAGGCGGCGTATTGCCAGGTAAAAAAATTGGCACTTATGATGCCAGCGAAATTAACTACGTTTCTGGTTACCTTGCTAACTTGGTTAAGAAATACAATTTGCCTCCAAAAGTTTTTGTGATCCATCGTTTTACAAGAAAAATGGTAAGCAATTCACAAAACATCAAATTGCGTCCAGAAGTACAAGTGGTAATGCACATGGATGGTTGGGGTGAACCGGATTTAAAGTTAGGCACTTATCGCCATTTTATTTATAGCGAACCAGTACAATTTACAGGCTTCAAAATATTTTATAAAAACGATTTGAAGAAGTCTCCTAATCGCTTAATGACACCAGAAGAATTGGTTAAGTTAAAACCAAAACCAATATACATTCAGTATCAATAAAAAAAAAAGCCCTAAGAAATTAGGGCTTTTTTTTTACTTAAAAGTTAACAATGCGTGCTGGCTCGCCGTGTGGATGTCTCGCCAAACCCGATTAAGTTCTGTTTCTTTCTTTGCAGCCTCCAATCCAGCATACGGATACATGGTATCAACCGAAATTCTTGATTGATGCGCCAGTTCTCTACTTGCTTTACTTACTAACCGTAATTGATCATCGTTTATGCTACCATTCTCCAGCAATTGTTGCCAAGAATTATCAAAAGCACGGTAAAAATTATCTTTTGCTGTTATTAAACCAGACTTACACTTTAAAAACTCTGACTCGAAAAAAGCGGTTTGGTTTTCATTATATCGTCGCAATCCAGATCGACTGTAAAAAGCGCTATGAACTAAATCTAGGAAACGTTGGCCCATACCTAAGCTGTTTACAGCCAAAGTGGTTTCTGCTAATTGCAAGAAAGGATAATCGAAACCTTCATCAGCAACTTTAGGCGTAGAATTAATCTCGAACGAGCGGTTTTGGGGTACCAGCAAATTCTCAACTTCGAAAGCGTGACTTCCTGTAGCGACCAAACCAAAATAAGACCAACCTGGCAAAATATTTACTTCGTCCTTTTTTAGGATAAATGATTTCACTACAGGTTTTCCTTCATCATCCAAAAAATCCTTCCCTTGTGCATTTTGTAATATGCAGTTAGCTGTAAAGATGGTTGCATGCAACGCTCCACTTGCATACTTCCAGTGACCGTTAATTAAGTAACCTTCGCCAACTTGCTGAGCAGTTCCTCCAACGGACCCACTACCTGCGAAACAAACCTCTCGCTCTACAAATATTTCGGTTACAAGAGCAGGGTCTAAAAAGCCGGCAAACCATGCAGCACCACTACAGAGAGTGACGGTCCATGCAGTACTGCCATCAATATAGGCTAACGCTTCTTCGATCCTTAAAATTTCTGGAAGTTTTTTTCCTGGACCACCATAAGCGACAGGAACGTATAGCTTAAACCAATTCTCTTGATAAGCAATTTCCAAAACGTCGGGATGCAAAGTGCCCAATTCCTCAGATGAAGCCGCTAATGAAGAGATGCGCTGTTGCCAAGTTGTTTGGGTATTCATTAATTAAGTGGGTTAAGTTGTTGTGATTTGTAAATTTTCTTCCAATCGATATAACCAAAAATAGCAACGACAAAAAAGAACATGGTAAGGAAGGCAAACATGACAAAATCTTTATGCCACATTAGTGGGATGGCTACAATATTAGAAACGTTCAGAAATATCCAATTTTCGATTTTTCGGCGGGCCAACAGCCACATTCCAGCCCAAGCGGTAGACGATACAAAAGCGTCTAGGATCGGAACATCTGAATTTGTAAACTGCACCAAAAAGCCATACAATACAAAATATCCGCCGATGGAAATAGTTAGCGCAATTTGAAGTTCACTTTTTGTGGTCCAACTGACAGGTAATGCTGCTTGTTTGTTTCTTTTTCGCTGAGACCAAATCATCCACCCGTAAACGCTCATTATCAAATAATACATGCTAAGTAAGCTTTCCGCATATAGTTTTGAGGTGAGCTTTAGGTATAAAGCCAAAACAATACTCACAATACCAGCCGGATAGAGCAAAATATTATTACGTCTCGCTAACAACACCTCTGCTACGCCGAAGCTGACTGCAAACCACTCTAAATAACCCGTAGATCTAACCTGCTCCATAAAAATGCGCAGTATTTCCTGAATTTCCATTCTCAATTCATTATTCCCAAAGGGATGTTAAAAAGTGAAAACTGCTTTCAGGGCGAAACAGCCATATCGGTAACCTCTTCCCTACGTCGGTATTATCCGCATCAGGTGCGTTTTAAAGTTAAAAGTGAAAATTCAAATCGATTCGCAGGAGACTCAAATTTCACTATTAACTCAAAAACTGGGTGTAATCTCAGCCTACAATAAGAATGTAAGCACCCCTTTGAGTAGTGCAAATATAACATAAAGTGAATGAGTATTGCAGAAATAAGCGTAGACATCTTTTTTTTGTTAAATTAGATCATCATTATTCCATTAAATAAACCTACTATGAAAACTCGATTAATTACAATGCTGCTTATCGTTTGCTTTCACCAGTTGAAAGCTCAGAAGCTTTCCGAGTTCCCCTCACTCGAAAGTGCTATCAAAAAATCCGAAGTAGAGAAAAAACCAATCTTGGTTATCGTTTATCCTCCGGCAGAGCACAAACACAACATTAAATCCGCACATCAGGAGAACGACGTTATCAAAAAATTTAAATCTGAGTTTTTAGTGTTTGAGACCACTATAGCGGATAAAACAATTGCACCGATACTATCCTTATATAAAATTCGGAACCTTCCAGCATTTGTATTCATGCACTCCACTAAAGAGGTGTTTTATTCAGAAAGCGGAGCGAGTACTTTCAAAGAAAAATATTTTAGAATGATTGATCAAGCTTTATCTAAGAGCAAGGATTCGAGTATTTATGATCTTGAAAATAGTTACCTATCGGATAAATTAAATAACCAAAAACTTAAGCGGTACATTGAAGCGCGAAAAGCGAAAGGCATAACCGACAATGCGGAATTAATAGAGGAATTTGCCAAAAATTTAGAGCCAGCAGATTTTAACGATTATCAGACTATACTGTACATATTGAAAGGTGCGCCCTATGCTTATAGTAAAGCGCATAAATTAGCGATGAACAGTAAAAAGATTTACGATAGTATTTATAATAACGAGCCTTTAAAAGATAGGATTGCAATAAATCAAGAGATTATAGAAAACACTTTAAAAAATGCTATCAAATATAAAGATTCGAAACAAGCATACTTTGCAGCTTATTTCGCTAGGGCGGTATATGGTAAAGATACAAGAAATGGTGAGTGGGCCTACAGTAACAAGATGATAAACTACTATAAGGCTGTTGGTGATACATCTTGTTACCTTAAACTAGCAGTGCCCTACTATGACAGGTATTATATGACCCTAAATGCTGAGGCTACAAAGAAGTATAGTGAAAAACAAAGGATTGAGTCTGCTGAACAGAAATTCGATAAAGAAGATAGAAACATTCAAGTAGTTACAAAATCGCAGTTCGATGAGATTCGAAAAAAACATCAAACCCAAGGGAATATAAAGAAAAACGTTAGCCATGCAGAATTGGAGCAGTTAAAAAAGCAACATCCCGAAGCTGTGAGCCAAACAAAAACCTACGCTGTAGTAGATAGCTACGAATATAACGCCTATGCAAATACTTTAAATAGCGCAGCTTGGGGGTTTTATCAAACAGGAACTACGAATGTAAATTATTTAACTAAGGCCTTACTGTGGAGCAGACGATCCATTGAACTGAGTGCCAAAGCGGCTTATTACGATACATTGGCCCATCTTCTTTATAGATTAGGATACGAAACGGAAGCCATTAAGACACAAAAAGACGCGATAGCTAAAGCGAAAATTCAAAAAACACCGCACGAGGATATGCAAAAAGACCTAGAGAAAATGAAGAACAAAACCTTATAGTCAAATAACGATAACAACTGCACCTACTATAAGCATTGGCAACAGTGGTTGCCTAATAATGTCATGTAAACAATGTAGTATAACAAATATGGAATACGTAAATGGTATTCCATATTTTCTATTTAAAACAACTTTCCCTGCCCTTTGTCATCTATCTTGATATCTCCGGGGTTAGTGATCTCAAATGATATTTTCTTTTTCTGAACAGCGGGCTCTATGCCCCCCTTTGCTTCTTCCTTATTAGGGACCATTTTTTCTGCATCAGAAGCTACGGGTGATGCGGGCTTTGCAGTAGTTTTAAAAGAAGGCTTAGCTTTAACGAACTCCTCTTTGCTTTCGGACGCCTCCACAACATCTTCAGAAAATTCGCTTTCAATACTCGTAGCTACTACCATCTCATTCACAGCATCATTATCAACACCTCCCTGATTAACATCCGTTTCGTCTAAATCAACAAGCTCAGGTATGCCAATCTCTAGTTCGGCATCAAGCAAAGTTACTTTTTTCACTACGTGTGCCGTTAGGCGATTTCCATTGGCTTTCCAACCCTTAACATCAATCAAACTTGCTAAGTCTAGCTCCAAAGTTTCAGGAGTTTTCGACTTGCCTTTCTCTACATCTACATTTACCTGTGCATCAGCCTTGCCAGTAATAAAAATCATCCGAGAACCATTTTCCTCACTAATAAAGCTCACAACTTTGCCAATTGGTTGTGTTTCAAAAATAAATCGTTTTACAAAGTAATTTTTAGCCTTACCATCGTAGTGCACGACACCATATACGTGCTCTGGATTGAATTTTTGAATTAATACAATGCCGTCATCAAAGTGATTATTGAGTTCAAAAGTACTGAGCTCATAAGTTCCGTTAGCATACACTTGTAGTATCTTATCGTCGCCATCAAATTCTCCCAAATACTTGCCTCTACCATCAACATTTAAGCGTTTCAAAATATCGTCGTACCAAATTTTGATCCCCGCAAGCGTAGAAACACCCTTACTTTTTAAAAGCACTTTCTTAATCGGGAACTTCACCACAATATTACCCATGGATGCTCTGCCTTTAATGGCTACATTTGCAAAGTCGATATCTATGGCGAGTTTTTTTAACTTAGAATGCGGCTTCAATTGTACTGTAATAATTTCGGCTTCTCCATTAGGATTTGCTGTAAAATACAACACCTTAGAGCCTTTTGTACCCTTCGTTAAATCGTATTCCTTATCTCGGGTTACGCCTAAAACAGAGAAGCGTTTGATGTAACTTATACCGCTCGCTCCATCCTTATAAATCATGTTGTATACGGTACGGTCATCCCCCTTTTTGAAAACTTGCGCATGTATAATATGCTTGCCCACAAAAATCTTGTCGGTAACTTTGGTTACAATAAACTTACCGTCTTCTCTAAAGACAATAATTTCATCAATATCAGAGCAATCACAAACAAATTCATCTTTACGCAGTGCAGTACCTACAAAACCATCTTCACGGTTCATATAGAGTTTAACGTTAGCCAAAGCCACTTTTGCAGCTTCTACCTTATCAAAAACCCTAATTTCCGTTTTACGCTCTCTACCTTTTCCGTATTTATCTTTAATTTTTTGAAACCAAGCAATGGTATAATCCGTAAGATGACGAAGGTGATTTTTAACCACCTTAATCTCATCTTCCAATGCTTTCATCTGATCGTCAGCTTTTTTCACATCAAAACGAGTGATGCTACTCATGGGCTTATCAATAAGTTTCTTAAAATCTTCCGGTAATATTTCTCGATAAAGTAAAGGCTTAAATGGATCAAATAATCGGTGCAATACCGTAACCACTGTATCAAAATCGCCCGAATTTTCGTATTCAGGGTTTTTATACATGCCTTGTTGAATAAATATTTTTAATAACGAACTGAAGAAAATACGTTCTTGCAATTCGTGTAATCTAATTTCTAACTCTTGTTTTAATAAGGATTTAGTGAACTTGGTATTTTGCTCTAAAATATCATTAACACTTAAAAACTGAGGTTTATCATCCTTAATAATACAAGTATTTGGCGATATTGAAGTCTCACACGCCGTGAATGCATAAAGGGCATCAATGGTTACGTCTGGTGAAATGCCAGGCGCCAAATGCACCACAATTTCTACATTTGCCGCAGTATTATCTTCAATTTTCTTGATTTTAATTTTGCCTTTATCATTGGCGGCCAAAATACTATCAATTAAAGAACCTGTGGTGGTAGAGAAAGGAACTTCAGTAATTACTAAAGTCTTCTTATCCTTCTCAGTAATTTTAGCTCGAACTCTAATTTTACCACCACGCTGCCCTTCGTTGTAGTTGGTAAAATCGGCCATGCCTCCCGTAAAGAAATCGGGTAAGATATTCGGCCTAACCCCTCTAAGCACCTCTATCGAGGCGTCTAACAACTCATTAAAGTTGTGGGGCATGATTTTGGTTGCTAAACCCACTGCAATACCTTCTGCTCCCTGTGCTAAAAGCAACGGAAACTTAACTGGTAAAGTTAGTGGTTCATTGTTCCGACCGTCGTAACTTAGCGACCAAACCGTGGTATCCGCATTAAATACAACCTCGTTTGCAAATTTCGACAAGCGAGCCTCAATATAACGGGGTGCAGCAGCACTATCGCCAGTGATTGGGTCGCCCCAATTTCCTTGGCAATCAATCAATAAATCCTTTTGTCCAATTTGCACCATCGCATCCCCAATCGAGGCATCCCCATGCGGGTGGTACTTCATGGTGTTACCAATAACGTTCGCCGCTTTATTAAAACGTCCATCATCCATTTCTTTTAGCGAGTGCATAATGCGGCGCTGCACAGGCTTAAAACCATCGTTAATGTGTGGCACAGCCCTATCCAAAATTACGTAAGATGCATAATCAAGAAACCAGTTTTCGTACAGGCCATTAATAGGTATTACAGCCTTTTTATTTTCGTGTTCTTCTGGCAAGTTGGTTTCGTTAAAACCGTCTAATTCTTCACTCATGTGCTCAAAGGGATTTTGGGATGCGTAAATATAAGATTTGAGAACAAATTATTACGCAGAAGTTTTAAACAATGACGTTAAAAATACCGTTCTAAAGTACAATCCAGCTTTTTTTCTCCGAAAAATAACAGCATCAAATCCTAGCTACATCTGCCCCGCTCTCCTTCCTGCCGCAGCCCAATAAATTGCGGCCGCGGGCATTCATCCTATCGGGTTTAAATTACAATGGCATCCGCTTAAATCAGTAATAAAATTTTACTAAATTGCTAATACAACTGTATCAATCCCAACGCAAAATGAACTTAAGAAACACGGAGGGCTATCAAACTCATCTACATCATTTCATTCAATTTGATGTATTAGTAAAATGCCCAAGCTGCACGAGAAAAGCTTTTGTAAAACCACAATCATCATTACAAGGAAAAATAGAGGAAACTGTGGTAAAGCTCGTGTGCACTCATTGTGGTCACAGCAAACTCCTTTCGGAAACACCAAGCTCCATTATTAGCCAAAGTAATACTAAGGCTCGATTTTACAGCCTTGGCGGCGGCACCGATCCCTATTTTGATTTACCCTTATGGCTAACTATTAACGTGGAGGAAAATACATTATGGGCATATAATACACAGCATCTACAATTTTTAAAAGACTACATTAACGCCAAATTGAGAGAACGCAATGGACAAGAAAACCTTAACAAGAGCGTAGCAAGCCGCCTACCCAAGTGGATGACCGCGAGCAAAAACAGAACTTTGATACTGAAGAAAATTGGTGAACTTGAGAAAATGCTCAAATAATTCTAAAAAAGGTTTTTAATAATATTTTCAATGGTTAAGCCCTCTGCTTCGGCACGATAGTTACGCACAATTCTATGGCGTAAAATTCCTTCAGCGACCGCTTGCACGTCCTCAATATCGGGGGCATATTTACCTGAAATTGCAGCATGACATTTTGCACCTAGCACTAAAAATTGAGAGGCTCTTGGACCTGCACCCCACGAAACATAGTTATTGATCTCTGGAGTTGCTAATGCAGTATTCGGGCGTGTTTTAGCAGCCAACTTCACCGCATATTCCAACACATTGTCTGTTACGGGAATATTTCTAATAAGCTTTTGAAAGTATTGAATTTCATCACCAGAAATGATCTTTTTCAAATCAACTTTGTAATTGCTGGTGGTATTTTTAACAATCGTCAATTCATCAGCAAATGCTGGGTAATTAAGTTGAATATTAAACATAAACCTATCCAACTGTGCCTCTGGCAAAGGATACGTTCCTTCCTGTTCTATCGGGTTTTGCGTGGCCAACACAAAAAAAGGTTGTGGCAAAAGGTGAGTAATCCCCGCAGCAGTAACCGCCTTTTCTTGCATAGCCTCTAACAATGCAGCTTGCGTTTTTGGCGGCGTACGGTTAATCTCATCAGCCAATATAATGTTTGAGAATATTGGGCCTCTAATAAATTTAAAATGACGGTCTTCGCCTAAAATCTCAGCGCCAATAATATCACTTGGCATTAAATCTGGCGTAAACTGAACGCGATTGAAATTGAGATCTAAAACGCTGGCAACTGTTTGCACCAACAAGGTTTTAGCCAAACCAGGAACCCCTACAAGCAAACAATGCCCATTGCTAAAAATAGCAATGAGCACTGATTTTATAATATCGTCTTGTCCAACTACAACTTTGCCAATTTCGGCTTGTATATTCTTAAATGATTGATGAAGGGCATCAACAGCTTCTACCTCAGTCTTAAATTGCATTGGCTATTTACTATTAGTATCTTTTTTTATCCAAAGTTTCAACTCATCACAAGTCTGAAACTCACCGTCAATTCTAATATAAGTAGTTTCTTTACGTTTTTCAAACCATTCGCTCATTATTTTTGATTCTTTCTCTCGCTGAGCTTGTTCTTTAAATTTCGGAAAGTCTTGTTCTAAGCTGGCTTTATGAGGTGCAATTTTCGACTTCAAGAAAAATACTTTATAACCTTCCTTGCCCGATCTGTCATCTTTAAAAGCTACAGGTTGCGAAATACTACCCACTTTCATCGTGTCAATCACTACGAAAACCGCAGGGTCTAATTTTTCTACCGGCATAAACGTCGTTCTTGCGGTTTGGTTGTCAGCGTACAGCATCATACCACCATTAAACTGCGTTTCTTTGTTGTCAGAATACAATGAAGCTGCCGTAGCAAACGGAATTTTTTTAGCAATTAAATCATTGTAAACGCTATCTGCTTTTCCTTTTGAACGCTCTAAACTTTGCAGCGTAGTTTGCGGACGAACCAATATGTGACGAACGTGAGATTGTTCACCTCTACGCTCTAACACTTGCAAAATATGGTAGCCGTATTCCGTTTCAAACACGGGCGACATTTCGCCTGCTTTTAATTTAAACGCCCATGCGGTAAACTCTTTTACCATGGTTTGTCTGTCGATAAAACCATAATCACCACCTTCCGATGCCGAACCAGGATCTTCCGAGTAAGTTTTCGCTAAGAAACCAAAATCTTCACCACTTTTTATACGTAAACGTATTGCCTCTAATTTATCGTAATATTTTTGCTTTTCGGCTTTGGTTAATTTCGGGCTAAACACAATTTCACCTACTTCAACTTCAGCACCAATATCTGGCAAACTATCTTTTGGATAGCTATCGAAATATTTTTTCACCTCTAATGGGGTGATCGCTACATTTTCCGTAATTTTTTGCTGCATTTTTTGGGCGATCAACCCTTCCTTCACATCCGGGCGCATTTCGTCTTTATATTGCAGCACGGACTTTTGCAAGAATTGTTCTAAGCGCTCTTGGCCGCCCATACGTTGAATTTGATAACGCATACGTTTATCCAACTCTTCGTCCACTTGGTTTTCTTCTACCACAATAGAGTCAATCTCTGCTTGCTGTTTCAATAATTTTTGCACCAACATTTGTTGCAAAAAATAACATTTTGCGTTTTCATCAGCAGGGTTACCTTGGTTAAGGTAAATTGCATATTGTTGATTTAAATCAGAGAGTAGGATGATGTTGCTACCAACAACTGCTACAACTTTATCTAAATTTGCTTTTTGTGCGTTAACATTCAAAAACAAGGCTACAAGTACACTTGCTATTGATAAAAATTTCTTCATCCGTTATACTATTCTATAATATTTTTCTGCAAAGTTAAAATTATTAGTGTAATAATGATTGTTGTATTACTTCGCTAACTTCTTCAATTCCGCTTGGTTAATTTTTACTTTATATTTTGCTCTTAAATTCTTTACCCATTCTGCCTCAATCCTTTGTTGATAATCGGCAACCAATTGTCCTCTAACCTCTTCAAAGTCTTTCCCTTTGTACTTTGGTTGATCAAATAAAGCAGCAAAATCTTTATCGTCATTAGGCATTTTATTCCACACCTTTTGCTCACTCACATTAAACATCAAAACGCCTTCTTTGTACTCGTTCATTACGTAGCGATATTCTGAGCTACCTTCGCTAATTTTATTTTGAGCTTTCAGTGCTTGCTCATATCCAGAAATTTCTTCCTTATACAGACTATCCAAATCTAATCCCAAAGATTTGGCTTCGGCCACTTTCAATTTAAAATTGATATACAAATTTAAATAGTTAGCCAACTCATTATAGTTCACAGCAGAATTTTTGCCATTGTTTTTCTGATAAACCCACAAAAACTCTTCACTACTAATAGGATTTCCATTAATAGATGCAATGTTTTGAGCAAACAAATTACCCCCAGATAATGCAATAGCTAATACAAAACAGGCCTTTTTCACAAAAGATGCGTTTATTAAGTAATGGATAAAAGTAACAATTTAAGGCGCTATAATAAGATTTTTAACTAATTTTAACAGAAATTTTTCCATAAAAAATGAATAGCAACCAACTTATTAATAACGACGAAGCGCTCCGTTTATTTTTTAATGATGATATATATTTAGTGGGTGACCCGCAGACTTTAACTTCGGCTAAAATTGAGCCTCTAAAAGAAGGCATTAGCAAAGAGGAAACGCAAAAAAATGAGCCAATTGCCGCCGAAAAAACTGCCACATTGCCGAAACTTGAAGAGCCGACTGCAAACTATCCCAAAGCTTCTTTAGAATTTAAGTACTTAGGGAAAAATGAAAAGTCAATTTTAATTTTAGTAAACGATAAAGAAAATCCAGTTAGCACACCGCAGGGTACAGAGTTATTGAGAAAGTTAGTGCTATCTATTAACTTAAAAAATGCCGATTTCGCCTTGGTTAACTATTCGGCTTATAGCTCTGCAAAATTTGAACATTTTAAAGCCTTCTTTAAATGCAAAACTGTTTTTGCTTTCGGTGTTTCTAATGAGCATTTGGGCATACCATTTCAAACACTACATCAGCTCGGAAATTTTGAAGAAACCAAGATCATATTTACCCACAACCTGCATGATTTAGATACAGACATACCTGCTAAAAAAGCGTTATGGGGAACTTTAAAAAATCTATAAGCCAACATGAAAAAATTAGTCTTTGCAACCAATAACGCTCATAAAACCGAAGAAGTTGCAAAAATATTAGATGGAACTTACGAAGTTCTAAACCTCAAAGACATCGGGTGTTTGGTAGATATTCCAGAAACCGGAGATACTTTTGCAGAAAATGCTAGTCTGAAAAGTAAATACGTCTACGAAAATTATGCATTAGATTGCTTTGCAGATGACAGTGGTTTGGAAGTAGAGGCCTTAAATAACGCACCTGGGATATTTTCGGCACGCTATAGTGGTATTAAAGACGACGCAACTAATCTCCAACTTTTGTTAAAAAATATGGAAGGTGAAAATAACCGGAAGGCTCGATTTAGAACGGTAATTTCGCTAATGAGAGAAGGCAAAAATCATCTTTTTGAAGGAACTATTGAGGGAACCATACGCACCACATCGAGCGGTGAAAATGGTTTTGGCTATGACCCCATATTTGAGCCCAATGGCTACGATATTACATTTGCGGAGATGGACATGGCCGAAAAAAATAGAATTAGCCATAGAGCCATTGCAATGAAAAAATTGATAGCGTTCCTCAAAGGAAATTAGCGGAAGACACTTAAATCTTCCGCTAATACATATATCTAAGTAGGAATAAGTTCGGTTAAAATTGTTGTACCTTTTTCATCAAAGTAGCTGCAGGTGTTTTTTGTCAAACTCATTACCCAGCCCGCTATACCGGATTTTGCGCAGTCCTCACAAAATTGAACATAGTTTGTACCACCATTTTGATGCAGTTTTAAGTCAGCTTCAAAACCCAGCTTATCCAAAATTTTGTTGATCGTTAATGCGGCGTACTTTGGTGGAGATGAAATGAAAAAACCTTCGGCACCTATGTAAACAGTGGCACCATCGCTCACCTGCACCGTGTAATTTTTAACTCCGAGAGTCTTCATGTCTCTTACATAAGTTGGAAAATCGGCGCCCGATTTAACCTTTGCATGAGCTGCATTAATTTGCGCTAGTGTAAACATTATAAATTTATTTCTTTCCATTATCTATAGCTTTGTTGACCACATCTTGGATACGTGGACGAATATTAAGTTTTCCTAGCATTTCGCTCACGCCAGGATGGACTCGATTTGACAAGAAGACGTAGACAAGGTTTCTCGCAGGATCTACCCAAACGCCAATTCCGGTGTAGCCGGTATGCCCAAAAGTTTGCGGTGAAGCAAGTTCTGATGGATATTTCTTCGTTAAATCAGGATCCCATCTGTCGAAACCTAAGCCTCTTCGACTATTTTCGGTATGTTTTTTAGTAAATAAATCTACCGTTTCAGCCGTAAAATATTGTTCGCCGCCGTAGCTACCCTTATTCAATAACATCTGATTATAGATGGCCAAATCGTTAGCGTTACCAAATAAACCTGCATGACCTGCAACACCGCCCGCCAGAGCTGCGCCTTGATCGTGTACGTAACCTTCTAATAAGGTCTTTCTAAATACTTGATCATCTTCGGTGGGAACTATTCTACTTTTTGGAAAGCGATTTCTTGGCAGATACCCCGCAGTTTGCATACCT
The DNA here is from genome assembly GCA_045629525.1 of Pedobacter sp. Classification (GTDB taxonomy): domain Bacteria; phylum Bacteroidota; class Bacteroidia; order Sphingobacteriales; family Sphingobacteriaceae; genus Pedobacter. The sequence continues at coordinate 29,838 of JAZQRH010000012.1, read as the reverse complement.
AAAGGCCCGTAGAAATTTTGCTGCACATATTTATCTTCTGGCATTTCGGAGATATGCTCAACGATGTCTTGCATTACATACATACTGATATCACTGTAAACGTACTTCCCTCTGGTTTTTATTGGAGAATTTAACATTCTTGGCCACATAAAATCATTAAAAAACCCTTTTTTGATATAGTAGTTATCAGCTACTTTAGTTGGATACGTTGCCGAAGAGTCTCTACTGTAATCACCTTCTCTCACAAAGTTATGGAAAGGAATAAAGGGTATAAATCCTGCTTGATGCAGCAAAACTTCACGTACATTGATGCCATTCATTGGAGTATTACGCGCTTTAGCTATGTAAAAACCAACATTCGTATCTAATTTCAATTTTTGTTGTTCTACCAAACGCATTACCGCTGGCGTGGTTGCAGTTGTTTTAGTAACCGATGCCAAATCGAAAATATCTGTAACCTTTGTAGCCTGCGCATTCTCGTAAGTGTGCGAACCAAATGCTTTGTTATAAATTACCTTCCCATCCTTGGCAACAAGTACCACCATGCCAGGAGCTGCTTTTTTTGCGATGCCTTCATTTACGATATCCTCAATTTCTTTCAAATCATTGCTATTAACACCAGCATCTTCGGGAACCGTATATTTTAAACGGATAACTTGTGTGGTGTAGCCAGCGCCAATAGCATATTTCTCCCCATAGGTTTTGGTAAGGAAATGTTGGGCTGCAATGCCCCCAAAGATAATTTGAGGAACTACTAAAGCAGTCTCTTCGTTGTTTGACGAACTCCAAACCAAAGGACCATTAAATGCGTCGAACGATTTTAAAGCTGCTCCATCACCAAATAAGGCAACAACTACTTGTTTTGACTTGGCTAAATTGGTCACGAAGTTTAAATTTTTTCCATTCGCAGCCATTTTATCATCTAATGCAATAATTATAACATTGAAAAACTTTAGGTCATCCTCTAAATCATTCAAGGTGACAGAGTCCGTATATTTTAACGAGTTCACACTTGTTACCGGAGCATATTTATTGAGAAGACTATCGAAGCCAATTTGGTCTTTTAAACCTAAATTAACAGAAGCTATTTTTTTACTACTCAGCCCTGTAATCGGAATAAAGTTGTTTTGATTATTTAGCAACACCGTATTTTCCACTACTTTGCCAATCGCAAGCAGTCGATTTTGATTTTTTTTGTGGTCTTGCGCACATGCCGACAGGCTAAAAACTGCAATTAAGCAGGCTACGAAAAATCCTTTGATATTTCCTTTGTTCATTTTCATTTATTTTTCTCTTTTGGAAGAGAACGTAAGATTATTTATTTGTTATTGTGATGACTACGATCGAAAACTTTTTCTCCATTAACGTAAGTTCTCCATACTTTATTCTCTAATATTTGTTGTGGCTTTGCATGGAGGAAGTCGGTTTCCATAATTACTAAATCGGCTAATTTGCCAAGCTCTAGACTTCCCTTTTCATTTTCTTCGAAGTTAGCAGTAGCAGCCCAAATGGTCATACCCCGCAATGTTTCTTCGGGTGTAAGCGCATTCTCCATTTGGAAACCTCCAATTGGATAACCTTTGTTATCTTCTCTGGCAGTTGCAGCATAATAGGTTAACATCGGATTAATCTGCTCAACCGGAAAATCTGTTCCTAAGGCAATCCAGCCATTTTGTTCGAGCAACTGCTTGTAGGCATAAGCACCCTTAACTCGCTCAGCACCTAAACGATTTTTCGCCCAATACATATCAGAAGTGGCGTGCGTAGGTTGCACAGATGGCACAACATTAGCACTACCAAAAAGGTTAAAATCACTTTGATTAACAACTTGGGCATGTTCTATACGCCAGCGTTTGTCATTATCTTTTGGCAAAATTCTGTTATAAATTTTCAAAATTGCTCTATTCGCCGAATCGCCTATGGCGTGAGTGCACATTTGGAAATTATGCTTATCTATTAATTTAGCCACCTTCTCAAAGTGTGCCAAGTCACTCAGTAAAAAACCAGTTTTAGAGGGTTCATCACTGTAGGGGTGCAATAAACATGCTCCCCTAGAGCCCAAAGCACCATCCGCAAATACTTTAAAACCTCTTACGTGCAAACGATCTGTTTTTATCGCCCCTCTTTTTATTAAATAATTATAATTCTTTTCATTATCTGATAACATGATGTACAAGCGCATTTTTAACTCGCCACTTTTATGTAGCGCTTCAGCTTTTTGAACGGCAATGTAACTCAAACCGCAATCGTCTATTGTTGTTAAACCTACAGAAAAACAATCTTGTTGCGCCTTCAAAAGGAGTTTTGTCATTTCCTCCCCTGTTAAAGCTGGTACTTTTGTAGCCACTAGGTCAATAGCATTATCAATTAATACGCCTGTAAGCTTGCCGTTTAACGTAATTAATTCCCCGCCTTTTAAGTTTAATGCGCTTTTAATACCAGCAATATCCAAAGCTTTCTGATTAGCAATGGCGGCGTGTCCGTCAATACGGGTAAGCAAAACGGGACGATCTGGAAATAGCTGATCAAGTTTTTCCTTTGTTGGAAAATCTTTAGAAGGCCAGTCGTTTTGATCCCAGCCTCTACCCAATATCCAGCCTTCTTTTTTAGTATTGGCAAATTCCTGCACAACTTTTAACACTTCATCCCACGAATATGCATCGGTGAGGTTTGCACTATTCAAACTTTCTGCATAGCCAAAAAAATGAGCATGGGCATCAATAAAGCCCGGGTAAACAGCTCTCCCCCCAGCGTCTACTAGACTATCGGCTTTGAATTTCTTTATTTCATTATCAGTACCAATCGCAACAATCTTCCCATCGTTTATTGCAATGGCCTCTGCAATGCTAAACTTATCATCTACCGTATAAATTTTTGCGTTGTAGATGACCAAGTCGATTTTATCGGATTTGCATCCAAAACAAAAAAGAAAAAAAGTTAATATGGCGCAATACGCTAGACACTTCATAGCTTACACTTTTAAGTTTTAAATATATGAAGTTTGAAATCAAAACGTTTCAAATTTTCCATTAACTGAGAAAAAAGCACTACATAAAGAATCTAAATCAAAACCTATTTTACTAAAAATGAGCTGTGTTGGCATTTGGCATCATCTTTTCATTAGGTTAACTACGCAAATTGCTAAACACAGCGATGAGAAGACCCTACCTCTATCTATATTAAACCTCTATAAAACTATAGAGGTTTAATTATTTTAAATGCTTTTGGCTAATCTATCTTCCACAAATACAAAAGGAAGCAAGCTTTTTACTCCATTCACCTTAATAATTTGACCGTTTAAGCAATAGAAAATGACGGCTATGGGCGTTTTCTGTTTTTGCTCAAATTCCGCCATTACCTGTAGACAGGCTCCACAAGATGTAACAGGGTGTTTAATTTCGAAATTTTCGGTATGTGCTGTGATAGCCATCGTTGAAATTACCGCGGCTGGTTTACGGCTGCCAATGGCAAATAGCGCAACACGTTCTGCACACAGACCGGAAGGATACGCTACGTTTTCTTGATTGCTTCCCAAAACGACTTCACCATCACTAAGTGCAATTGCAGTACCTACACTAAATTTAGAATAAGGCGAATAAGAGGTTTTTAAAGCCTCTGCCGCACTCAGGCAAAGGTTTTTATCCACCTCCGAGAGCTCAGTTAAATCGTTATAAGTTTCGTAAGTAATACTAAAATTGAGTACATTCATAAATTAAACATACTAATTTGAAATAACAAAAATTGCCTTGCGACAAAAGTTTCTCACCATACAAACTTTCAGCCACCTATTTTGTTTAAAAATGTGTACCAATATGCACATTGCACATAAACGATTGAATACAAACACAAACCACCTATACGCTTGAATACGTTTTTTAGAAAAAGTCTTAAAATTATATTATGGATCATTGCCAGTCTTATTTTATTGGTAATACTTTTAGCATTTTCGTTAAATATTCCTGCGGTTCAAAACTTGGTTAAAGATCAGGCAATTGGCTATCTAAAGAAAAAAACAAATACCGAGGTAAGTCTAGAGAGTATCAAAATTGCTTTTCCCAAAGATGTGGTCTTGAATAAACTCTATCTCGAAGATCTAAAAAAAGACACTTTACTTTACGCCGAGAAATTTCAGGTTGATATTAGTCTATTAAAATTACTCAGTAATACTGTAGAAATTAATTCGGTGAAGCTGAAAAACATCAGGGCAAACATTAACAGAATTAATCCTGACACTTCTTTCAATTTTTCTTTTTTGGTTGATGCCTTTATGAGCGATCAAAAAAAACCAGAACCTGAGATAGAAAAAGACACTACTTCTACATTGAAATTCTCCGTTGAAAAAATTTCGCTTGAGGATATCGGGATTAACTATCGGGACGATGTGGCTGGAAATGATGTAAAGTTTCATCTAGGTAAGTTAGAAACTAATATTAAAGATTTTGATTTGCCCAATCAACATTATGTAATTGATCGTTTTGAAGTTAAAAACACTTCTTTAAGTTATTTACAACAAAAGCCTCTTGTACAATTAGTACAACACCTAAACAACAGCGTCGATAGTGCGCAAAAAGAGCAAGGAAAACTGCCAACCATTGAGCTTAACCGCTTCAATTTTTCGAATGTGAAGGTTAATTACAACGATCAGTTGACCACCACAAATGTCATTGCAAATATCAACAAGCTAAATTTCAAAAACTTACTGGTAGATTTAACCAAAAACATCTATCAAACAGATGAAGGTGAGCTGGCCAACTCGTTCGTCAAGTTTGCCTATAAGCCATCTCCAAGCAACGATTTAGATAAAGTAAAAGACACCGTTATTCAGGAGAAATCGTCGTTAGCTTTACTGTTAAAGAAAGTAGATTTGGTAAATAACCATTTGCAATACGATAATTTAGCAGCAAAACCTCTGGCCAAAGGGATCGACTTTAACCATCTGGATGTTACTGGCCTAAACCTAGGTGCTACCGACCTGGTTTTCAACAACGAAGGCATTAAGATAAATGTTAAAAACGGATCGTTAAAGGACAAGAGCGGATTTGAACTGAATGCACTTAAAGGAGATGCTATTTACAGCGATAAGCAAATAAAACTTTCTAATTTCATCTTGAAGACACCGCACACCAATATTGAAAATGCCACCGATATCACTTATAGTTCTATAGACGATTTAACTAAACATCCCGAAAGGGTTAAAATTAAGCTTGCACTTAAAAATACTAGTGTGGGTTTAAAAGACGCTTCTTTTTTTAGTAATGCCCTGCCTAAGGCATACGAAAATCAAAAACTAAAAGTAAATGCACAACTTAACGGATCACTGAACGACCTAAACGTCCCGCAATTACAAGTAAGCGGCTTTAAAAACTTAGCGATCGATATAAGTGGCAGAGCAAAAAATGTAACTGATGTTAATAAAGCGTACTTAGATCTTAACATCAAAAAAGTCCATGTTACAAAGAGCGACATCATCAGTTTAGTGCCAAAAAACTCAATACCACCAAGCATTGAGTTGCCTAATGTTATTGATACAAAAGGTGTTTTTAAAGGTACTATGACGAGCTTTGCTACGAATTTAAATGTAGCTACAGATATGGGTAGCGCAAATGTAGCTGCAAATATGAGCGGTGCCAAAGGTGCCGAAAGTTATACGGCTGATATAGCCTTAAACAGTTTTAACGTCGGCAGGCTACTTAAGCAACAGCCCACATTGGGCAGGGTGACTGCAAAAGCTAAAGTAAGAGGTAAAGGCTTAGATGCAAAGAAGATGAATGCGCAATTTAATGCCACGGTGCTCAGTGCGCAGTACAACAAATACACCTATAAAAACTTAAATCTACAAGGAAATTACGCGAACCAGGAAATAGCAGTAAAGGGAAGGATGCCCGATAGCAATGCTGATGTAACCTTTAAGCTCGATGCCAATTTAGCCGGAAAATATCCTAAAGTTAACGCTGATGTAGAATTTGGAATGGTTGACTTGCAGAAATTAAACTTCAGTACTGGCGAGCTTAAATTTGCTGGAAATATCAAAGCGAATATTAGAACTGCTGATGTGGATTATTTGAACGGGGATATTTTCGCAACTAATTTGCAGTTGGTTAAGGATGGCAAAAAAATAAATTTGGACACCATCCAAATCAATGCTTTTGCGGATGGTAATGATAATAAACTTACATTAAAATCGGAATTATTAAGTGCTAACCTCGAAGGTCAGTATCAATTAACTAACGTTGGAAGCTCGATTATCAATCAGCTCAATAAGTATTATGCTTTTGGTGAAGTAAAGAGGGTTCCGCCGCAGCGTATTCAGTTTTCTGCAAATATCTATAACCCAAAATTTCTGACAGATTTTGTTCCCTCACTTACCCGCTTTGCACCATCTCGCATTAGCGGATTGCTGGATACTGAAAAAGATAGTTTGTTAATTAACGCGGTGTTTCCAAAAGTTACCTATTCGGATTTCAACCTTGATAGTATTAAACTCGACGTTAAAAACGAAGGCAGTAAATTAGATTACAAGCTTTTAGTAAACAATATCCAACATCCATCAATAGTACTGTTCAATACCGAGGTATCTGGAGCTGCAGAGAATGATCATTTGGATTTAAACATCTTCTTGAGAGACCGACAAAACAAAAACAAGTATGTAATTACTGGTATTTTTCAATCCATCGACAGAAACTTCAGATTTAATTTAATACCGGATGGTTTGCTACTTGATTACGAAAAGTGGAACGTATCTCCAGATAATTTTATTCAATTCGGTGAATCTGGAATACTGGCCAACCAATTTAATTTAAGTCAAGGAAACCAACAACTGCAAATTAACAGCACGGGTAACGAGCCAAACTCGCCCATAGAAGTGAGATTTAAAGATTTCCAAATCGAGACTTTAATGAAATTTGCTGAAACCGATACCGCAATGATTGGCGGAAGAATAAACGGTTCGGTAAATGTGAAAGATTTGACTTCTGACATGAAATTTGAGGCCGACTTGACTGTGAATAAACTTCGCTACCAAAAAGACGAATTGGGCGATCTAACCGCGTTGGTTAACAACAATACAAAGAACGCGTTTGAAGTAAATGTAGCTTTAAAAGGGGTTCATCAATTGGCTGCTAATGGGTTTTACTACACAGGAACAGAAAGTAGGTTAGATTTAAACGTTGATGTGCAAAAAATTGACCTTAGTCAAATTGAAAGTGTAAGCATGGGGCAAATTAGGGAAGGGAAAGGATACCTGAACGGCAAATTTTCTGTAAAAGGCAAACTCACCGAACCACAAATTTTAGGCGGTCTAAAGTTTAACGACGCAGGCTTTCGCATCGCCTATATCAATTCATATTTTTCGGTGCCCACCCAAGAAATTACCTTTAGAAACAATGCCATTAACTTTAATAACTTCACGTTAATAGATTCGTTGGGCCAAAAAGCCACAATAGCAGGCAACATTAACACCGCTGACTTTAGTAATGTAGGCTTCAACCTTGATTTAAGAACAAACAATTTTAGAGCGATGAATTCTACCGCCGAAGACAACGATATGATTTATGGAACGCTATTTTTAAGTAGCAACATCCGTGTTCGCGGTAACATGAGCCAACCCGACGTAAATATGCGAGTAACGGTAGAAGACGGCACTAAATTTTTCTTCGCAATGCCTGTTGACGATCCATCTGTGATTGATCAAGAAGGAATTGTACAGTTTATAGATGCAGACGCTCCGCCGTTTAACGGGCAGCGGGAGTTAAAAGCAGATAGTGTTACGAAAGCCAAACTTGGCGGCATGAATTTGGTTGCCGACATAACTGTTAAGCCAGAAGCTGAACTAAATGTGGTGGTAGACCCAGCAAATGGCGATGTACTGAATGTGAAAGGTGAAGCTAATTTAAATGCAGCAATAGACCCTAGTGGTAAAATTACACTTACCGGCAGATACGAAATCAATGAAGGTTCATATGCGATTTCAATCGTCCCTTTGGGTAAAAAACCTTTTAAATTGGTAAAAGGAAGTACCATTATTTGGACAGGAGAACCTACGGAGGCAAACGTAAACTTAACTGCACTTTATGAGGTAAACGCAGCTCCTATAGACCTTTTGAATGATCCAAATCTTACTACGGCCAAAACAAAGTTACCGTTTCAGGTTTATTTATACATGAAGGGAGAACTTTTAAAACCAATCATCTCCTTTAAAATTGACCTGCCAGAAAATGAAAAGAATAGTAGCGATGTGGCAACCCTAGCTTATAATAAGCTTCAAATCATCAACCGCGATGAAAATGAGCTTAACAAGCAGGTTTTCGCTTTACTCGCCCTCAATAGATTTATTGCCAACAATCCGTTCCAGAGCTTGGCAGGTGGCGGCGGTGGCATCAACTCTATGGCAAGATCTAGCGTGAGTAAATTACTTACAGAACAATTAAATAATTTGGCAGCAGATTTAGTGCAAGGGGTAGATATTGACTTCGGGCTTAATTCGTCAGAAGATTATTCTACTGGTAGTTTACAGCAAAAAACCGATTTAGAAATCGGACTGTCAAAAAAACTACTTGATGATAGGCTCACGGTTACTGTGGGTAGTTCATTTGCGTTAGAAGGACCGCAAGCGGAGACCAAGGATGCGACCAATATTGCTGGCAACGTAAATATAGAATATGCCCTTTCTAAGGATGGAAGATATCGACTTAGAGCTTACCGACGTAACCAAAACGAAAGTGTTATTGAAGGACAAATTATTGAAACAGGTGTTGGATTTACATTGGTGGTAGATTATAACAGGTTTAGAGAAATCTTCCAGAAACGGAGAAATAGAAACAGAGAAAACGTAGAACAAAGACCAAGAAATGAAAAGACTAATTAAACTAGCCGTTTTTGCATTGGCATGTTCGCTTTTTGTCAATTGCAGTAGCACTCGCCACTTAAAGCCTGGGCAATACTTATATACAGGCGCAAGCGTGAAAATAAATCCAGACTCGAGCAGTAAAATAGCGAATGAGAAAGACGTTAAAAAGGTTTTGGAAAGTAAAACGAGACCGAGACCAAATAAGTCCTTTCTAGGGATAAAGTTTAAGTTGTACCTCTATAACCTAGCTGGTGAACCGAAAAAGCCGAAAGGATTTAGGAATTGGCTAAGAAATAAAGTGGGAGAACCACCTGTACTCATGAGCGAGTTAAAACTGAAATATAATAATGATGTGTTGAAAAGCTTTCTAATTAGTCAGGGGTACTTGCAGGCAGAAGTGACAGGCGACACGGTGATTAGGCGTAAAAAAGGAAAAGCAATCTATACAGCGTTTACGGGTCCACGTTATAAAATAAACGAGGTTACCTTTCCTACTGATACAGGTGACTTAACGAAGATTATTTCCCTTAATAAGAATAAAACACTGTTAAAACGAGGCGATTTTTACAATTTAGATACGTACGTAAACGAGCGGATTAGGATTGATAACGATTTGAAGGAGAGCGGCTACTTCTATTTCAATCCGGATCATATTATACTTCAAGTTGATAGCACTATCGGTAAGCAGTTGGTGAATATAAATGTGCGCATTAAAAACACAACCCCCGATGCCGCGTTAAAACCCTACACCATTCAAGATATCAATATCTACCCTAGCTACTCTTTAAGAAGAGACAAACCATTGAGAAATTTAACGCCTATCAGGCATAATGATTTTAACATCTATGATGATAGAAACACTTACAAGCCTCGAGTTTTCGACAGGTTGGTGTTTTTCAAAGAAAATGAGCGATACAATAGAAGAGACCATAACCAGTCCCTAAATAGAATGGTTAATCTCGGTGCGTTTCAAGACGTGAGGGCAGAGTTTTTGCCGGTGGATAGTTTCAAAAACAACCAATTGGATTTAAACATCTATCTCACTCCATTGAAGAAAAATTCACTTACATTTTCGGTAACAGGCACTAACAAGTCAAACAACTTTGTTGGATCTGAAGTAAAAATTACGCAGACTACGCGGAACATTTTTCGTGGTGCTGAACAATTAGATGTTAGCGCAAGTGGAGGTTTCGAGACACAATACAGTGGTCAATCTAAAGGTATTAGTTCTTACTCATTTACCGGAACCGGAAAATTGACCTTCCCTCGATTTATCGTTCCTTTTTATAAACCTAAGAGCACGAATGCTTTTATCCCCAAAACTATTATCTCCCTATCCTATCAATTACTTAACCGAGATACTATTTATCGCCTAAACTCTTTTAAAGCAGAGTACGGGTACAATTGGAAAGAAAGTGAGTTCAAAGAACACACTTTTAATCCGGCCACAATCAACCTTGTTAAACCTTCAAAAAACAAGAATGAGCAAGCTTTGCTAGACTTGTATGCACAAAACCCTGGCTTAGAATACACTTTACAAGACCAATTTATCATTGGGAGTAATTACAATTTCACGTTTAGTAATCAAATGCGTGACAAGAGGAGGCATAATCTGTACTTCTTTGGCGGTTTAGAGACTAGCGGAAATGTATGGGGATTGTTTTTACCTAAAGGCGACACTGGCGACAAAAGACTTTTCAATATTCCATTGACCCAATTTGTGCGCTTAGAAACCGATTTGCGCAGCTATTACAAAGTAAGGCCTAAGGTGGTTTGGGCAAACCGATTTAACGTGGGCTACGGTTATGCTTACGGTAGCAGCACTTCATTGCCTTTTGTTCGTCAATTCTTCGCGGGAGGCTCCAACGATGTTAGAGCTTTTAGAGCAAGATCTTTAGGCCCTGGTACCTTCAGGGTGTCAAACGAGGCAAGTTTTGCTGATCAAGGGGGTGATATTAAGCTAATGGCAAACTCTGAGCTAAGATTTAAAATAGTGAGTATTTTACACGGTGCTGCCTTTGTCGATGCTGGAAATATCTGGCTACGCCAAGGAGACAGCAGACCGGGTACTGAATTCAAATTCAGAAATGCACTCAGCGAATTAGCTGTAGGAACTGGGGTTGGCCTTCGCGTAGATGCAACAATTTTTGTTATACGCGTAGACGGTGCCTTTCCTATTCGCAAGCCATTTTTACCCAAAGGAGAGCGTTGGGTAATTGATGAAGTAAATTTTGGAAATAAAAATTGGAGAAGTGATAACTTAGTGATTAATATAGGTATTGGATATCCATTTTAACGCATGAAAAAGACAATAAAAAAAACGAAAATGTTTCTTCTCAGCATCTACAACTTGTTTATAGCAGCAGGTAAAGGTTTTGTAGAAGATAGAGTGATGAAATTAAGTGCGGCATTGGCATACTACACCATTTTTTCATTAACGCCGCTCATTATTATTGTCATTTCATCTGCCAGTTTATTTTTGGGGGATTACATGGACCCAAATACGAAACTATTTGGCGAGATAAGTGAACTCATCGGTACGGATGCTACCAATCAACTGCGAAATTTCGTGAATAACGCAAACCTCTCTGGCAAAAGCTCCTTAGGTTTAGTTATCGGAATTGTAACCTTGGTAATTGGTTCTACTGCCATTTTCATTGAGATACAGGACAGTATTAATTTGATATGGAAAGTAAAAGCTGTGCCTAAAAAAGGATGGATGAAATTAATTACCAACCGTTTACTCTCATTTTCTTTAATTGCTTCATTAGGTTTTCTATTGCTAGTTTCGCTAATTTTAAACAGCATTGTGGTGGGTATTGGCAGCAAATTAGATCTGATAGCATCAAGGGTTGGTGTTGAGGAAGTTTCAAGCTGGTTCATTGTGATTGTAACCAATGCACTTACACTAGCATCGGTTACAGCGATTTTTATGACTATTTTTAAAGTGTTGCCTGATGTAATTTTGAAATGGAAATCGGCATTTATTGGCGCCGTATTTACCGCATTATTATTCAGTTTAGGCAAGTACGTAATTGGAATCTATATTGAGAAGGGCAACCCTGGCTCTACCTTTGGTGCAGCTAACTCCATCATCATTATCCTCTTGTGGATTTACTATACCGCAATTATTTTATACTTCGGTGCCGAATTTACCCAAGCCTACGCCGAAAAATACGATAAAGGCATTGAACCTTCCAAATACGCGGTGCATTTAAAAACCATCATCGTAGAAAAAGAGGTCACCGAGCTACCACCTCAACATCCAGAAGAGACAAAAAATGCACCTAAAATTGAAGATTAAAACATTATACGTATTGAGCCATTTTTTCAATCAATTCACTTTCGGAATATGGTTTCAATACCAAATCGTTGATACCCGTGGCTAAATACCGCTTTCTATCATCTTCCATAATGTTTGCCGTGATGCCTAATACTGGTATCGCAGATTTTTTGGCATCTACGTAACTTCTAATTAACCTGGTGAGTTCTACCCCGCCCATAATTGGCATCTGTACGTCAGTTAATATGAGATCATATTCATTTTTCTCGAAAAGATCGAACGCCTCCTTTCCGTTGTAAGCAGTATCTGTAATGATCTTATATTTCTTTAAAACGGTTTGTGCTAATAACACATTTAGCTTGTTATCGTCAACCAATAACGCTTTTTTACCTGATAATTTTTGAATATCTACCACAGTTTGAGGCCTTTTTTTGTTCACCAATTCATCGGTTATTTCATATGGTATTTCAAAAGTAAATATAGAACCCTTTCCCACCGCACTCGTAACGTAAATTTTTCCGTTCTGTAAGTCGACAATTTTTTTACATATCGCTAAACCCAAACCTGTTCCTTTTTGGCTATCCCTTGTAGCAGCATAATTAACCTGTGCGAACTCATCAAAAATCAGCACTAGGTCTTTCTCTTCTATGCCCATACCCGTGTCGGCTATTTGCATTTGCAGTACCACTTTCTTCTTAGATGATGATACCAAATCCGCCTTTAACGTAACCGATCCTTTCTCTGTAAACTTGATGGCATTACTCAGCAAGTTCATAATTACTTGCTTTAAGCGTAGCGCATCTCCGTTCACGTATAGATTTTCATTGAAGGAAATCATTTTATGGAGCTTGATACCTTTTTTTTCTGCTTGTATGCCGATACTATTGATCACCTCGTTTATGGCGCCAGCGATAGAGAAAGGTGTATTGTCAAACTTTATTTTGTCGCCTTCGTACTTTGAGAAATCCAAAATATCGTTAACCAAATCTAGCAGCAATACTGACGATGTTTTAATAGACTCAACTTGTTGCTTTTGCGATTCTGATAGGTTGTCGTTACTCAGCTGTTCAGAAAAACCAATTACGGAATTTAAAGGCGTACGAATTTCATGGCTCATATTTGCCAGAAAACGACTTTTAGACTTTGCATATTGCTCTACTCTGGCACCGTAATCAATTAAATTAGCCTCGTTGCGATAAATCTTCCAGAGATTTACCAAAATTACCACCACAATTACCGAAAGGCAAAGAAAAATGAGGAGATAAATGTTAGATATGCTTGTAAAAGTGTAATCAATATCCTTCTGAATATTTTGCTTTGCCAGATTTACAAACTCGCTCTCTGCAACCTTAATACTTTGTACTAGACCTACAATTTCATTGATAATTTGGGAATTAATTTTTAAGATCTCTACCTCACTGTTCTTTAACATTCGGTCGGTAGCATACATATTATCGAAATAGTTACTGATTTTTTTTAACTGCCGTCTATTAAACTCCCTGCTTGTAAAGGAGGTGTCCATAGAGACCTCTTTCCGTACCAAGGTAGCGTTTGTATCTAACGTGCGCTTTCGCTTATTGCTTATGGCATCCGCAATTCGACCAAACAACTTCTTTTCCTTCTCTTCAGCAGCTTTTGGTTTAATGGTATCAATAATCACCATCGTTTTAAAACTACCTGTCGTTAATTCCTTCCCTTTTAGCATCTGGTTTTCAGACGTAGTATCTATGCCAGCATTTAGGTAAAAAATACTATCAGTGAGTAGTTTTAGTTTAAGATAGATTTCCGTTTTCTGATTTTTTAAGGCTATCAAACCTTGAATATCCGTGGTACTGCCACCGATAGAGTCCTGTTTATTTAAGCTATCCAAAATCGAGGTTACCCTACTCATGTGAACAGAAAACTGCTTGATGTAGTTTTTATTGGCCGTGGCCTTATACAAGTGGCAATTATTATCTGCCCGATAGAGCAACAAAATGCATGTATCTAGTTTAGCATATTCGTATTCTAAGGCATGAAGGTGGTTAATATTCGTAGAAAGTACCTGAATTCGGTTATTACGCACATAAAAAAAAATAGCCGTAATAAATAGTGCCAAAATAAGCAGCACTACTAAACCATACCGAGAAGAGCTCTTTCTAGAAATTAGCACCATGTTTGCAAGAGTAGATATAAAATAATCAGTTAGCTAACTGCCTCCTACAAACGAAAATAATAAATTTATTAAGAAATTCTGGATTTAATTAAGCTACTTCCAACTCTTCAACTACTTTTTCAATTTCTTCTACCTCATCTTTTTCAACACGTAGGTTTTTAATGATATGCTGTTGCCTATCAGGAGTGTTTTTACCCATATAGTACTCCAAAATCTTTTTAATGCCTTGTTCTTTTAAAATTACTGGATCCAACCTTATATCTTTACCAATAAATAGCCCAAATTCGTCTGGCGAAATCTCACCTAAACCCTTAAATCGAGTAATTTCTGGTCGGCTACCTAATTTTGCAATCGCGTTCTTTCTTTCTTCATCAGAATAACAATAGATGGTCTCCTTCTTATTTCGAACCCTAAAAAGTGGAGTTTGTAAAATATAAACATGTCCTGCCTTCACCAAATCAGGAAAAAACTGTAAAAAGAAAGTCATCATTAACAAACGAATGTGCATACCATCTACGTCGGCATCCGTGGCGATAACAATGTTGTTGTAGTGCAAACCTTCTAAACCATCTTCTATGTTTAGCGCATGCTGCAACAAGTTAAACTCTTCGTTTTCATAAACAATCTTCTTCGTTAACTCGTAGCAATTAAGTGGCTTTCCTTTTAAACTAAATACCGCCTGTGTTTCCACATCTCTGGATTTTGTAATCGACCCAGATGCCGAATCACCTTCAGTAATAAATAAAGTTGTTTCGTACCTACGCTCGTGATTGGTGTTAAAATGCACTTTACAATCGCGAAGCTTTTTATTATGTAGAGAAGCTTTTTTTGCCCTATCGTTAGCTAGCTTTTTAATGCCAGCAATGTCTTTTCTTTCACGCTCCGATTGTTTAATTCTAGTCTCGAGAGCATCCGCAACGTCCTTGTGTTTGTGCAAGTAATCGTCCAGTTCCTTTTTCAAGAAATCGTTAACAAAGGTGCGTACGGTCTGCCCCTCCGGAGCGATACGCTCAGAACCTAATTTTGTTTTAGTTTGCGATTCAAATACTGGTTCTTGAATTCGAACTGCTACAGCGGCAATGATAGATGCTCTAACATCAGAGGCATCGTAATCTTTGTTGTAAAACTCTCTGATGGTTTTCACCACAGCCTCCCTAAATGCCGCTTGATGAGTACCTCCTTGAGTAGTATATTGTCCATTCACAAAAGAGTGATAGTCTTCTCCATATTGCTGACCGTGGGTCATCGCTACCTCAATGTCTTGACCTTTTATGTGGATGATCGGGTACCTAATCTCTTCCGGTTTATTTTGTCTCGATAACAAATCGTAAAGACCTCGTTCAGAAAAATACTTCTGATTATTGAAGTTAATGGTTAATCCGGTGTTCAAAAACACATAATTCCAGATCATACTTTCTACAAAATCTGGAATATATCTGTAATTTCTGAAAATCGTATCATCCGGATAAAAAGTAATCGAGGTTCCGTTACGTTGTGTAGTTTCAATTTCTGGATGCTCTAGCGTAATCAATCCCTTGCTAAACTCCACCTTCTTGGTCTTTCCGTCGCGGTAGCTTTGCACGGTAAAGGCAGAAGACAATGCGTTAACGGCCTTAGTACCTACACCATTCATCCCTACCGATTTTTGGAAGGCGTTACTATCATACTTACCGCCAGTGTTCATTTTCGAAACACAATCTATCACTTTCCCCAAAGGGATGCCTCTTCCATAATCTCTAACAATCACTCTAGAGTCAGTTAAACTTATCTCGATAGTCTTACCAGCTCCCATCATAAACTCATCTATAGAGTTATCAATGATTTCTTTTAAAAGCACGTAAATGCCGTCATCCTGTGCAGAACCATCACCAAGTTTACCAATGTACATACCTGGTCTACGGCGAATATGTTCTTGCCAATCTAGCGACTTAATACTGTCTTCGTTATAAATAGGTTCTGCCATAATATTCCGTTGTAATGCGAAAGCGTAATTGCGTCTATGCCCACCTCAGCCTTACAAATTTAATCATTTTTGAGCGTTTTTCCGGTTTAGATTTCCACATTTAAACATTTTGAGTTGGTATTCGTCAAACGAAATTGTCCGAACGATTTAATTTACTATTTTTAGTAATTCTACCATCTTTATTACATAGATATTATTTTTAGATGAACGCCAAGAAACAACTTTCGCTCTTTGATATTTCCATGATCGTGGTAAGCCTTGTAATAGGCATGGGCATTTTTAGGACACCCGTTAATGTTGCTGCAAAAGCTCAAATCCCAGAACTATTTTACTTGGCATGGATTATTGGTGGACTAGTATCTATTTGCGGAGCACTTACCTATGCTGAAATAGGTTCCCGTTTTCCAGTAACGGGTGGTTATTACAAAATTTTCTCATTGTGTTATCATCCATCAATCGCCTTCGCCATTAACTGTATTATAGTGATTAGTAATGCGGCATCTGTTGCGGGTATCGCTTTAATTGGTGCTGAATATCTTAACAACGCCCTCTTCCCGCTCGAGTGGCAGACCACAGCTTGGAAAATGGGTATCGCTATATCAAGCATTCTTATCTTCTACTCTATTAACCTATTGGGATTAAAGACCAGTTCGAAAACGCAAAACATCCTCACCATAATTAAATTGGCGATGGTTTTGATTTTGAGTTCTTCAATACTTTTCGGTGTGCAGCAAGACGTAATTACTCCGATTTTTACCAACGCTACAAACACTCCCGTAAATTGGGTAGATTATGGAAAAGCACTGGGCTTATGTTTAATTGCTGTATCTTTCACCTTCGGTGGATATCAGCAAACCATCAACTTTGGAGGCGAAACAAAAAACCCGAACAAAGTTATGCCACGTGCTATCATTTTGGGTTTGGTAGTCATCATTTCGCTTTACGTGGTAATTAATTTAGCGTATGTAAACGTTATAGGTTTTGAGCAGTTAAAGACCGCAAAAAGCATAGCAGCACTATTAGCCGAAAATATCTTTGGCAAAGTGGGTTTTACGGTACTTTCGGTACTGATATTTTTCTCTGTACTTGGCTATGTGAACGTAAACCTGTTGAGCAATCCGAGGGCTATGTATGCAATGGCCGAAGAAAAAGCACTACCTAGTGTATTTGCAAAAACCACCAAAAAACATGGTGTAATGGTTACCAGTTTAACCGTCTTCACCGTACTGTCTGTATTCACCTTGTTTTATGCCCAAACTTTCGATGAAATATTGAATTACGTTATTTTCTTGGACAGTTTCGGTATGGTATTTTCTGCGTCTACTATTTTCTTTCTACGCAAGAAAACCGCACATCTCAACAAAAAAGACATTTACAGCATGAAGCTTTATCCGCTACTACCATTATTGTTTGTGAGTGCGTACATTTTTGTGAGTGTAAGCATCTTTTTTGATGATCCTACTGCTGCTACAAATGGCATGATTATTTTTATAGGCTTCATTGCAATCTACTTCTTAAGCAAATTCTATAATAAACGAAAGGTATAAGGATGGATTTATCATACATTTTGAACGAACTAGGCGAAGAACGCAGCCAATATTTTAATGCTGTTGCACCGCCCATTTTACAAACCAGTAATTTTGCGTTCAAAACCGTTGATGACTTTAGAAAGGCACTAGCAAATGAATATGAAGGTAATTTGTATTCGAGAGGTTTTAATCCCACAATTGATATTTTACGAAAAAAGCTAGCGGCACTAGATGGGGCTGAAGACGCTTTGATTTTCGGAAGTGGCATTGCCGCAATAGCTGTACCGGTTTTAGCTTTACTTAAAACTGGCGACGAAGTTGTTTGTGTGAAAAACCCATACAGCTGGACCGTGAGACTATTCGAAAACCTTCTATCCAAATATGGAGTTAAAACCAATTTTGTGGAGTGTGGTGATACACATGTCATTGCAGCGGCCATTACTCACAATACCAAACTTATCTATCTCGAATCGCCAAACACGTTCAGTTTTGAGGTGCAAGATTTAACCGCCATTGCAGCACTAGCAAAAGCTCAAAATATCATTACAATGATTGACAACAGCTATTGCAGTCCGCTTTACCAACAACCCATTGCGTATGGGATAGATTTGGTTGCACAATCGGCTACCAAATATTTAGGCGGCCACAGTGATGTTGTTGCTGGTGTGGTTACTGGCAATACCGATTTGCTCAAACAAATTTTTACAAGCGAATACATGAATATTGGTGCATCTGTTGCGCCTTATACTGCTTGGTTGCTCTTGCGTAGTTTACGTACTTTACCAATCCGCATGGAAAAGATTACCCGCAATGCCAATAAAGTAATCGAATATTTAGAAAATCATCCTAAGGTTGAAAGTGTTTTTCATCCTTTTAGTAAGCGTAACAAACAACTGCTTTTGGCGAATAAGCAAATGAAAGCTTGCGGCGGCTTGTTTAGCATCACCCTCAAAAATTCTACAATAGGGCATATCGAAACCTTTTGCGACAATCTGAAGCATATATTGATGGCGGTTTCTTGGGGTGGCCACGAAAGTTTAATTATGCCAGCTTGCGCTGGTAAAAGCAAAGCTGATTTCGATCCAGAAGACGAGAGACATTTGCTCATTAGAATTTACGTGGGATTAGAAGAACCAGAATATTTGATTGAAGATTTGAAACAAGCTCTGGCCAAAATCTAGCTTTACTTCAGTGAGAACTAAATGCATGATTAGTTGCATTAATTACGTACCTTTGTAGCTCGAAGCTGAATTTCTTTAATCGTTTAAAGCAACTCGAAAGTTAGTCCTTCTCTAAAAATGATTGTTCTAGCTTCTTCGAAAAGTAAAATATCCTCACCAAACCATTGGCGAAATTTTACTTTTTAAATTTCAATTATATTAAAAAAAGAATGTTATTTACACAATTGAGGCTTATTGAGCCTATATTACAAGCAGTTGAATCTGAAGGCTATAAAAGCCCAACCCCTATCCAAGAAAAAGCGATACCAAGTATCTTAAAACTAAAAGACCTTTTAGGTTGCGCACAAACGGGTACAGGTAAAACTGCAGCCTTTGCTATACCAATGTTGCAAATATTGCACATGAGGCATTTAAAAACCAATAAAAAAGCCATCAAGGCTTTGGTTTTGACACCAACTAGAGAGTTAGCTATCCAAATTCAGGAAAGTTTTACTGCCTACGGAAAAAATTTACCCGTAAAAAATACCGTAATTTTTGGCGGTGTGGGACAACAGCCTCAAGTAGATGCCTTAAAAAGAGGTGTCGATATTTTAGTGGCAACCCCAGGACGTTTGTTGGATTTGATTAACCAGCGTCATGTAAGTTTGGCTGATATTGAAATTTTTGTGTTAGACGAAGCAGATCGAATGCTCGACATGGGATTTATTAACGACGTTAGAAAGATTGTTAGCAAACTGCCTCAAAATAGGCAAACTTTGTTTTTCTCTGCTACAATGCCGGCGGAGATAGAGAAGCTTGCGAATACGATTTTAAAAGATCCGATAACAGTGGAAGTTACGCCAGTATCATCAACAGCAGAAACTATCAACCAAAGTGTTTATTTTGTTGACAAGCCCGATAAAAGAAAACTCTTCAAACATTTAATTGAGGAGATGAATATTGACCATACCTTGGTGTTTACCAGAACCAAACATGGAGCAGATAGAATTGCTCGTGATTTGGCTAAGGACGGAATTAAAGCAGCTGCTATTCACGGCGATAAATCGCAAGGTGCTAGGCAACGAGCTTTAAGCGAATTTAAAGACCGTAAACTACGTGTATTGGTAGCTACAGATATAGCAGCAAGAGGTATTGATATCGACGATCTGACGTATGTATTTAATTTCGATTTGCCTAACATCCCCGAAACCTATGTACACCGCATTGGTAGAACAGGTCGTGCAGGTGCAAATGGAAATGCAATTTCTTTTGTAGATGGGGAAGAAAACGAATACCTTGTTGATATTCAGAAGTTGATTAAAAGAACTATTCCGATTGTAGATAACCACCCGTTCCCATTAAGTTGGCAATCAATGTTAGCTAAAAAAGAGGTCGTTCGTAAGCCCCAAAAAGAATCTAAGGGCAGCTCTTCAAACAAGCAAAAGAAATTTCATAAGAGTAGGACTAGATAGTCCTTAATATAAAAAAGTCTCAGTTGTGGCAACGCCTTAATTGGGACTTTTTTGTGCTTTTATTTTATGTATTGGCCTAGTGTTTTACAGCTGCAGTGTCACCAACTTCTACATTTGAGCTATCTAGTTCTTCTTGCATGGCCACCTTTTTCTTGTGTATGGCCGTTGGACTTGCAAAAATGTAAAACATCTTATCCTTCCATCCTTGTGCTTTTTTAACATCCTTAGCCATATCTTTCAATTCGTGGAAATTTAAAAATAACGGATTCGACCTGTTCCCAATCTTACTCGTGATTCCATAATCAGGTTTCTCTTCCTCAATTTGGTAAGTTCCAAACATCCTATCCCAAAAAATAAAGGTAGCTGCATAATTCTTATCCAAATACTTCTCATTACAACCATGATGAACGCGATGATTTGAAGGTGTAGCAAAAATATACTCTATAATCGGATGCAGCTTTCTAATGTACTCCGTATGCACCCAAAATTGAAACAACACAGCAATTTGACTTACCACAAAAAATACCACAGGGTGAAAACCAATTAAAGCTAATGGTAAAAAGAAAATTATTTTAATGTTTTGTATCCAACTTAATCTGAAGGAAACCGTGAGATTATATGTTTCTGCGGAATGATGTACAATATGTGACGCCCAAAAAAATCTATTCTCGTGCGATATTCGGTGCGACCAATAGCTGCACAAATCAAACAAAATATAACAAGGAATAAGCATCCACCAATTTAACTCCATACGCCATGGCAACAAATTGTAGATCCAAACTGATCCGTAAATCATTAAACCTTTAATCAGAAAGTTAATAAATACATTGCCTAAGCCAACAAGCGTGCTACCTATACTTTCTCTAGTTTTATATATCTTCTTATCGGTGTACCAAGAGTGCCAAACTTCTAATAAGGTGAAAAAAGCCATCACTGGGATAGCATATACGATAAGATTAGGAGTATCCTTTTCTAAATCGATAATGTCATTTAAAGCAATTTGCGGAGCGCCGAATAGTCTCATAGTTAACCAATTTACCAAAATAAATAGCATAAAAAAAAGAATACTTATCATTTAAGTATTCTTTTCAATTATTTAAGCTTTTCTTATCCTAATAATTCGTAACCAATGCATCAATTTCATCACCGGATAGGTCGGATCGAACTCCCACCACCTGGTTGCAAAATTTGGTGAATTTGGTTTCTTATGATGATTATTTTGGAATAACTCTCCCATCATTAGAAAATCCCACGGCAATGAGTTTTTACTATGATCTTCGTTATCATGGTTGGAATATCCATATTTATGACCGCACCAATTTACAATTGCTCCGTGTAACGGCCCCATTAAAAAATGCACAGGTAATAATATAAACCACCATGCTGAAGGTGAGAAGGCAATATAAAACCAAATGTATAAAATACCACAGCCTAAACGCCAGAACCATGAATCGCCAATCCTATCTATAAGTGGCCATTCTGGATAATTTCCTCTAAAGGCAGGCTCGGGCTCAATTTTGTGCAGTAAATATGCTAAGTACATATTTTTTGTCGCGATCATCATCCCAAAAACATCCTTAAAAAAATGAGGAGAGTGAGGATCTTTTACAGTGTCGCTATAAGCGTGGTGCATTCTGTGGAGAATAGCATAAGCTCTGGGATTCAAAAATGAAGACCCTTGCGAAACTAACAATAAAAGGTAAAAAAACTTCTCCCAGAAAGTATTCATCTTAAACATTTTGTGTGACGAATAACGGTGGAGAAAAAAGGTTTGGCTGAACAATGATAGAAACCAATGGGCCAAAAAGAAATAAAGTATAATCATAAAAAATTGTGAAAAGAATTCTCTTCACATAAGTAAAGTATAAAAAAATATAATGGTTAGATAATTATATTATCTACCAAAGTCGTCTTGAACGCGTACAATATCGTCTTCATCAGATGGATTAGCTGGATCGGTATGCTGCCAAATTTCGGCAACCAATCCCCAGTCCTCTAGTCCGATCAACCTGTGTCGAGTACCTTTATCGAGCTTAATTTGATCTCCCGGCTGATAGGTTCCCATTTCACGTTCCTCATCGGTGTCGCTAATTTTAACGCCAACAGTTCCTTTAATTACCTGCCAAATTTCTGCTCGGCGGTGGTGATACTGCCACGAAAGTCTAGCCTGAGGAGCAACTACTAAAATTTTCGGACTTAATTTGCCACCTATTTTCAGCGAATTAACATCTAATCCATCAAAATAAACATTTGCAAATTCTTGAGCTTGGGTTTCCTCAATTACAAAGAAGCCACCCCATGGTCTCAACATATCTTTCGTAACAACATTAAACCCTTCTAATTTTAGTCGTTCAGCAACGTCTTCAAAAATTTGCGTCTTTAAAGTATCTATCATAAAATATTAAGCTTGTGCAGTTGGACCACCAAATCCCATTGGGAAAGGTGCTTCGTTTTGTGTTTTTATTCTACCGTTAGCAGCTTCAAACTTCTCAATATTATCTTCCATTGCTTGCAATAATCGTTTTGCATGTTCTGGAGTTAAAATTATACGAGATTTCACTTTTGCCTTAGGTACGCCGGGCATTACTCTAATAAAATCTAAAACAAATTCCGTATTAGAATGAGTGATGATAGCCAAGTTGGAAAAAATTCCTTCCGCTACTTCTTCCGATAATTCTATGTTCAATTGGTTGTCGTTCGCTTGCTCTTCCATAAAAAACAAATCTAATATTTTATTGCTTACATTCAAAAAAAAAGCCCCGAGTAAACTCGGGGCTTACAGTAAAAACTGTTTATGCTAATTAAGCTTCAACTTCCTCTTGTTTAGAAGCTAATAACTTATCGTACTCTTCTTGAGAGCCTACAATGATACGCTCATAGCCACGTACACCGGTACCTGAAGGAATCAAGTGACCAACAATTACGTTTTCTTTTAAGCCTAACATTTTGTCTTTCTTACCTGCAATTGCGGCTTCGTTCAACACTTTTGTAGTTTCTTGGAAAGATGCAGCAGAGATAAATGACTTAGTACCCAAAGACGCACGAGTGATACCTTTCAACACTGAACTAGCCGTTGCTGGTTTAGCGTCTCTCACTTCGATTTGTTTTAAATCTTGACGTTTCAATTGAGAATTTTCGTCTCTCAGTTTACGTAAAGAAATAATCTGTCCTGGTTTAACTGTATTCGAATCTCCTGGCTCTACAACAACCTTCTTATCGTAGATTTCGTCGTTCTCTTCCATAAAGTCCCAACGATCAACAGAGTCACTTTCTAGAAAACGAGTATCACCCGGATCTTCAATAAGTACCTTCTGCATCATTTGGTGTACAATTACTTCAAAGTGCTTATCGTTAATTTTCACACCTTGTAAACGATAAACCTCTTGGATACCATTTACTAAGTACTCTTGTACTGCTGCTGGACCTTTGATAGCTAAGATATCTGCTGGCGAGATAGAACCATCAGACAATGGCATACCTGCTTTCACGAAATCGTTATCTTGAACCAAGATGTGTTTAGAAAGTGGCACAAGATATTTCTTGATTTCACCATCTCTTGATTCGATTGTAATTTCGCGGTTACCACGTTTGATACCACCTAAGGTTACCACACCATCAATTTCTGTAACTACAGCTGGATTAGATGGATTACGAGCCTCGAATAACTCGGTTACACGAGGTAAACCACCCGTGATATCTCGAGTTTTACCCGTAGCACGAGGGATTTTAGCTAGTACTTGACCACTTTGAACAGCTTCCGCATCATCCACTGAAATGTGAGCACCTACTGGAATATTATAAGTTCTGATCACCTCGCCTTTTTTATCCAATACCCTAATTGATGGGTTTTTGGTTTTATCACGAGTATCGATGATTACTTTTTCACGGTGACCAGTTTGCTCATCAGACTCTTCACGGAAAGTTACACCTTCGATAATTGCGTCGAATTCAATTTTACCAGCAAATTCCGAAATAATTACTGCGTTGTATGGATCCCATGAACAAATCTTATCTCCTTTAGCAACTTTATCACCTTCTTTAACATATAAGAATGCTCCATAAGGGATGTTGTTGTTAACGATAACTTTGTTAGTTCCTGGCTCAACAATTCTAAATTCACCCGAACGACCTAATACGATTTCTACAACACCGTCTTCAGTAGTTGTTTGGACCGTACGTAAGTTTTCGAACTCAATCACACCGTCAAACTTAGCATTGATTTGGGATTCTGCAGCGATGTTACTCGCCGTACCACCCACGTGGAAAGTACGTAATGTTAACTGTGTACCCGGCTCACCGATTGACTGTGCAGCAATTACACCAACAGCCTCACCTCTTTGAACACGTTTACCAGACGCTAAGTTACGTCCGTAACACAATGCACATACACCACGTTTGTTCTCACAAGTTAATACAGAACGAATTTCTATACCTTCTAAAGGAGATTCATCAATCGCTTTTGCAATATCTTCTTCAATATCCTCGCCTGCTCCAACTAATAAGTTGCCTGTTAAAGGATGGTAAACATCGTGTAACGATGTACGTCCTAAAATACGCTCATATAATGGCTCAACAATATCTTCGTTATCTTTTAATGCCGTTGTGTACATACCTCTTAAAGTACCACAATCAACAGAATTAACAACCATATCTTGTGCAACGTCATGCAAACGACGAGTTAAGTAACCCGCATCCGCAGTTTTTAACGCCGTATCCGCCAAACCTTTACGAGCACCGTGGGTAGAGATAAAGTACTCTAATACAGATAAGCCTTCTTTAAAGTTTGATAAAATCGGGTTTTCGATAATTTCACCACCTGAACCAGATTTTTGAGGTTTAGCCATTAAGCCCCTCATACCTGCTAACTGACGAATTTGCTCCTTAGAACCACGGGCTCCAGAGTCAAGCATCATGTAAACAGAGTTGAAACCTTGGTTATCTGATGATAATTGGTTCATTACAAACGTTGTTAAACGGTTGTTAATACGGGTCCAGATATCGATAATTTGGTTGTAACGCTCGTTGTTGGTAATGAAACCCATGTTATAGTTGTTTCTTACCTCTTCAACCTCGCCAGCCGCCTGTTCTAATAAAGTATGTTTCTCAACCGGAATGTTAACATCCTGCAAGTTAAACGATAAGCCTCCTTTAAATGCACTTTGGAAACCTAATTCTTTGATATCATCAAGGAATTTAGCCGAACGAGCCATACCAGTCATTTTAACAACATTACCAATAATATCTCTTAAAGATTTTTTGGTTAACAATTCGTTAATATAACCTACTTCTTCTGGAACCATTTGGTTAAATAAAACACGACCAACTGTAGTGTCAATCAGTTTATTTACAATCGTACCATCAGCTTCTTTAACATTTGCTTTAACCTTGATAAAAGCATGTAAATCTACTTTTTTCTCGTTATAAGCAATAATTACCTCTTCTGCAGAGTAAAAGCTCATATCCTGACCTTTTACTACACGCGTCTCATCGGTTCTACGGCCTTTAGTAATGTAATAAAGACCCAAAACCATATCCTGAGAAGGTACAGTAATTGGCGTACCGTTTGCAGGGTTAAGAATATTGTGTGCCGCCAACATTAATACTTGGGCTTCCAAAATTGCTGCGTTACCTAACGGTAAGTGGACAGCCATCTGGTCACCATCAAAATCGGCGTTGAATGCAGTACACACTAATGGGTGTAATTGGATAGCTTTACCTTCAACTAATTTTGGTTGGAAAGACTGAATACCCAACCTGTGTAACGTAGGTGCACGGTTAAGTAATACTGGGTGTCCTTTCAATACATTTTCTAGAATATCCCAAACTAATGGATCTTTTCTATCAACGATTTTTTTAGCTGATTTTACAGTTTTTACAACACCACGCTCAATCATCTTACGAATAATGAATGGTTTGTAAAGCTCTGCAGCCATATCTTTTGGTAAACCACATTCGTGTAATTTAAGGTTTGGACCTACAACAATTACCGAACGAGCAGAATAATCCACACGTTTACCTAATAAGTTTTGACGGAAACGACCTTGTTTACCTTTCAAGATATCTGAAAGTGATTTTAAGGCACGGTTACCTTCAGTTTTAACAGCATTTACTTTACGTGAGTTATCAAATAACGAATCTACAGCTTCCTGTAACATACGTTTTTCGTTACGTAAAATAACTTCTGGTGCTTTAATCTCGATTAAACGTTTTAAACGGTTGTTACGGATAATTACACGACGATACAAATCGTTCAAATCTGAAGTTGCAAAACGACCACCTTCTAGAGGTACTAAAGGACGCAATTCTGGCGGAATAACTGGAACAATCTTGATGATCATCCACTCTGGGTTATTCTCGATATTTGCTCTTGAACCACGGAAAGCCTCTACAACTTGTAAGCGTTTTAAAGCTTCGTTTTTACGTTGTTGAGATGTTTCGTTAGCAGCTTGGTGACGTAAATTATATGATAAAGTATCTAAATCAATACGTTTCAATAAATCTTCTAAAGCCTCTGCTCCCATTTTGGCAACAAATTTATTAGGATCTTTATCGTCTAAATATTGATTTTCTTTAGGTAATTTATCTAAGATATCTAGGTACTCTTCTTCAGTTAAGAAATCCATAAATTGAATTCCTTCTTCGCCCATTAAACCTGGTTGAATTACTACATAACGCTCGTAGTAAATAATCAAATCTAATTTTTTTGTAGGCAAACCTAAAAGATAACCGATCTTGTTAGGTAAAGAACGGAAATACCAGATGTGCGCCACAGGAACCACCAAATTGATGTGCCCCATACGCTCTCTACGTACTTTTTTCTCAGTTACCTCAACACCACAACGGTCGCAAACAATACCTTTATAACGGATACGTTTGTATTTACCACAATGACATTCGTAATCTTTTACTGGACCAAAAATACGCTCGCAAAACAAACCGTCACGTTCTGGCTTGTAAGTACGATAATTAATGGTTTCAGGTTTTAACACCTCACCACTCGAACGCTCCAAAATAATCTCTGGAGAAGACAAGCTAATTGTAATTGAGGTGAAATTGCTTTTTAATTTATTATCCTTTTTGTAAGACATATCTCTTTTTTTAAGTTAAAAGTTAAAGTTTAAAAAAGTTGAAAGTCGCTATTGCTAAACTTTCAACTTTATACTTTTAACTTTTTAGTCTAACGTAATATCTAAACCTAAACCGCGTAACTCGTGTACCAATACGTTAAACGATTCTGGTACGCCAGGAGTTGGAAGATTTTCGCCTTTAACAATGGCTTCGTAAGTTTTTGCTCTACCGATAACATCATCAGACTTAACTGTTAAGATCTCTTGTAGAATATTAGCAGCACCAAATGCTTCTAATGCCCAAACCTCCATCTCACCAAAACGCTGACCACCGAACTGAGCTTTACCACCCAATGGTTGTTGTGTAATTAATGAGTATGGCCCGATAGAACGTGCGTGCATCTTATCATCAACCATGTGACCTAATTTCAGCATGTAAATAATACCTACTGTAGTTGGTTGATCAAATTTCTCACCCGTTAAACCATTATTTAAGTAAGTTCTACCAGAAGCTGGTAAACCTGCTTTAGCGATCCAATCCTCAACTTCATCGCTCTTAGCACCGTCGAAAATTGGAGTAGCAAATTTAACTCCTAATTTCTCACCAGCCCAAGCCAATACAGTTTCGTAGATCTGACCCAAGTTCATACGTGAGGGTACACCTAGTGGGTTCAACACAATATCAACAGGAGTTCCGTCGTCTAAGAAAGGCATATCTTCATCACGTACAATACGAGCTACAATACCCTTATTACCGTGACGGCCCGCCATCTTATCACCTACTTTTAATTTACGTTTTTTAGCTACATAAACTTTAGCCATCTGAACAATGCCTGACGGAAGCTCATCACCTACGCTAATGGCAAATTTATCACGTTTGTAAGCACCTAATTCTTCGTTTACACGAATACCGTAATTGTGCAACAACATTTTAATCTGCTCATTTTTATCCTCATCTGTAGTCCATTTGTATGGATTAATGTGAGCATATTCTAGGTCGGCCAATATTTTTTGAGTGAATTTAGCACCCTTAGCAATTAAAAGCTCTTTGTAAACGTTGAAAACACCTTGCGAAGTTTTACCATTTACAATTTGGAATAACTTGTCAACCAATTCGTTTTTCAAGTATTCTATAGCCGCATTGTATCGTTTATCTAATTTCTCAATAGCCGCTTTCTCTTCTGCTTTCGTAGTTTTCTTAGCTCTAGAGAATAACTTAGTATCAATTACAACACCTTTAATTGATGGAGGAGTTTTTAAAGACGCATCTTTAACATCACCTGCTTTATCACCAAAAATTGCACGTAATAATTTTTCTTCTGGAGAAGGATCCGACTCACCTTTTGGTGTAATTTTACCAATAAGAATATCGCCGTCTTTAACTTCAGCACCAACACGGATAATACCGTTTTCATCTAAGTCTTTAGTAGCCTCTTCCGAAACGTTAGGGATATCTGGAGTTAATTCCTCTTCGCCACGTTTTGTATCACGTACTTCAAGTTCAAACTCTTCGATGTGTAATGAAGTAAAGATATCTTCTCTAACAATACGCTCGTTAATTACAATCGCATCCTCAAAGTTATACCCTTGCCAAGGCATGAAAGCAACTTTTAAGTTTCTTCCTAATGCCAATTCACCATCTTCAGTTGCATAACCTTCACATAACACTTGGCCTTTAGTAACTTTTTGACCTTTTTTAACAATTGGTTTTAAGTTAATACAAGTATTTTGGTTGGTTTTTTTGAACTTAGTTAATCTATATGATTTGCTATCGCCTTCGAACGAAACTAAACGATCATCGTCATTTCTTTCGTATTTGATTACAATTTCATTCGCATCAACATACTCTACAACACCGGTACCTTCTGCATTGATCAAAGTTCTCGAGTCACGTGCAACGCGACCTTCTAAACCTGTACCTACAATTGGTGCCTCAGGACGTAACAAAGGTACGGCCTGACGTTGCATGTTAGATCCCATTAACGCCCTGTTCGCATCATCATGTTCCAAGAAAGGAATTAATGAAGCAGCGATAGAGGTAATTTGGTTAGGAGCGATATCCATTAAGTCTAATTTCTCAGGCTCAATAATCGGGAAGTCACCTTCGTAACGTGCTTTTACACGTGGCGTAGAGAAATTACCTTTATCATCGTACTGTGCATTAGCTTGAGCAATTGTTTGTCCATCTTCATCTTCTGCAGATAAATAGATAACAGGTTCGTCTACTGCAACTTTACCGTTAATTACCTTTTTATAAGGCGTTTCGATAAAACCTAAGCTGTTAATCTTTGCATGTACACAAAGTGATGAAATCAAACCAATATTTGGACCCTCTGGAGTTTCGATAGTACACAAACGACCGTA
>JAZQRH010000011.1:0-4615 GCA_045629525.1 Pedobacter sp. | reverse complement strand
ACTTTTGAAGAGTTGAAAGCAGAATTAAAAGCCGTTTTCCAGGTAAATTTGTTGTTTTGGAAAGGTATTAATTCCAAGTTAAATTCTAATCCTTTATTGTCCAAACCACCTAAGTTAACTAACGTGGTGCTGTATCCGCTCGCTGCAGATAGGCTTATTGGAACGGCTTGATTAGTCGTTTTTTTATCGTAAGCAGCTACGTCCAAATTTACTCTACTGTTGAACATGCGTAACTCAATACCTATTTCTTTTTCATTTACGCCAAAAGGCTTAATTTGGGTGTTTGGTGAAGATGTCCCGTTTATACTTCCTAAGGGAAGCCCATTAAATGAATTTTGAGCAAGCGCAAATGTTAATCTATTGTAGGCGCCAACCCCTTGGGCGCTTCCCGTTTCTGCGACAGCAACTCTAATCTTTCCAAAATTTAACCATTTTGCTTTTTGAAGTAATTCAGAAAAAACGAAACTTCCGCTAATTGAAGGATAGAAATAATGATCTATATCTCTAGCTAGTACTGAATACCAGTCTGTACGCCCGGTAAGATTAAGGTAGAATAAATTTTTGTAGGACAGTTCTGCAGTACCATACAATGAATTTACTGTTTGTTTAGACAAGTTGTAACTCGAATTTGCCGTAACACCGTTGCCAATCGTATATAAATCTCTGATGTAAAAGTTGGTTACCGCTTCATTAAATGTAGAGGAGATTAAGGGAAAGTTATTACCACCTACCGTTGCATTAAATGAAAAATCATTCCACTTATGCCCACCACCCAGCAAGAAGTCAAAATTATTTTGGCGTGTATTTGCTGTACTTATCCCATAGCTACCGTTATACATCCCTGTTGGTGCTGCAGATACAGCCAGCGTACCAGTCGGAGTGTTTGATTCATAGGTAGATTGCAAAAGGTCAGTATTTGCCCTGCCCTGAAAATATAGCCAATCAAAAAACTGGTAGCGCACCACAGCAGTACCTAACAAATGATCTTTTGTTTGTCTTTGAAATTGTTTCGCTAATATCCAGTATGGGTTGGTAACGGTAGCAAACCTTGAAGTAGGTGTTTCATTTCCGTTAGCATCCATTGCGCCTGCCTCGAGTACATCAAAAGAAATAGAGTTAGCCAACCTGTAAATCGATGTTGGAATTGAATTTCCCTGTACGCCTATAAGTGGCGGATTGTTATTAAATTGGTGATCATAGTTAACGTAAAATTGTGCAGATAATTTATCGGTAAGTTTATAGTTAATGCCAACGTTAAAAATCTTTTTATGAAAATCGTTATTTGGTACTATGCCCTGAGCGTCTTGATTAGAAAGGGACACCCGAAAACTTCCTTTGTCATTACCGCCAGAAATTCCAACTGTATTACTCCACGATGGTGCAAGTCTAAAGAACGTACTTATTCGGTCTTTAACAGGCGCATAAGGACGCTGAACTCCGTCGAATTGAAACGTTGGTTCATTATCAAATGGCACACCGAAACTCCAGGCACCAGAACTCTGCGCAGCTCCTTGTGAGGAGGGACGAATATTATTCTCACCTTGCCCGTACTCATATTGAAAATCTGTGTAATCCAGCGCTTGGTTTATAGTAAAATTAGAGTTGAACTCAACACCTATTCCACTATTTTTGGATCCCGTCTTTGTTGTTATAATTATTGCTCCGTTAACTGCACGTGAACCATACAACGCTGCAGCGGTAGATCCTTTAAGAACAGTCATCGATTCGATGTCATCCTGATTAATACCTTGCAAATTATCTCCCTGGTCGACATTTTGGGTATAACCATTACTACTGCTCGCGCCCTGCGACATTGGCAAGCCATTGATTACGATTAACGGTGAGTTGTCTGCGGTGAAAGAAGATTGTCCACGCAAACGAATCTTTGTACTCCCGCCTGGCCCTGCGGCTGGTGGGGAAACGTCTAATCCTGAGATTTGACCCTCAAGCGCATTGGCAAGGTTGGTTGTGCGGTTAGTTTGTAATGCCTGTACGTCGGCTTTTTGAGCCGAATACCCTAGGCTTTTGGCCTCTCTCTTTATACCGAGGGCAGTTACAATAACCTCATTCAAAGCATTTGTACCCGTCACCATAGAAACATTAACAACGGTTTTTGTATTTACCGTTATTTCAACGGGATTATAGCCAATGGAAGTGAACACCAACACTGCATTGGTATTAGTAACATTTATCGTATAACTGCCAGATGAATTGGTTATAGTAGCATTCCGCGTCCCTTTTTCAAGAACGCTAACGCCGGGTAGACCAACTCCCTGTTCATCGGTAACTTTACCTGTAATTACTATCGGAGCTAATTTTAACTTTCTGGTTGTTAAAGATTTGCTATAAAATACGGTTGTTAGTCCACCAGCTGATGCGCTCGCGGACTCGAAAAGAATGAATACTGTTAACACAGTACAAATAAATACTTGTGGAAGTAATTTTTTTTTCATAATTATTATTTGGTTAGAATAGTTTTTTTGTTATAAACAGCTTAAATAACCGTAGGAGAGGTGGTGCTGTCAGTTCGGAACATACGCAGCGTTTAGCGACTAAGTATGGTGGTTGAATGTTAAGTAAATCTATCTCATATGATGATATTGGTTTGTTAGTTAATCAATCTCTGTTCTAATAATCTAAGGCTGATATGCTTAGGCTAAATAGTTTATTTGAAAAAAAACAGTCGAAGAATAGACGCATCAATTTCCTTTATATTTGGTTTTGAAACAGTTATGTTACCCAAGCAAATAAAGACAACTTTAATGAAAAGCAATTTCAGTATTACAGCAAAAAATTGTAACATATTAACATAGATGTTTCTTTCTGCTATTAGTTGCTGTCTGAGTAAATATCTAAAATCGGTCTATCTATCTACTTATTATATTATTTCACAACAGAACCGGACTAATGCACGAAAAGAAAAGCTTGGTTTTGTTAATTTACACTATAAATAAGTAATTTCATGGATAATATATCGTATATAATTTCTAATTTCATGTTTGTAATTAACCAATTATAAACATGAAAGCTACGTTAAAAAAGGCTACTCCGAACCCGGAGCATTCCTTTAATATCCATAAAGATATAGGGCATGCGATATTAAGTGCCTGGCATTATCACCCCGAGTGCGAGTTATTAGTTGTTAAAAGAACCTACGGTACCTGCCTGATTGGCGACCACGTTGGTCCTTTTAAAGATGGTGATGTGTTTTTATTTGGATCAAACCTGCCACATACTTTCCGGTGTGAACAAAAATATCTAGAAAGCAATACCGAAGAAGTTGGAGAAACAATCGTGATTCTTTTTCAAAATAACATCTGGGGCGATGCATTTTTAAATCTCCCTGAAATTAGCCCAATTGTTAAAATGCTGAACACAAGCAAGCTGGGTTTGCGTTTAAAAGGAGCAACTAGACGAAAGGTTGGCAAAATAGCGGAGGAAATGCTCAACGAATCGCCCGCTCGTAAGTTGATCAATTTATTATCCGCTTTAGAAATAATAGCTGCTTCGAAAGAATATGAAATTATATCATCCAACGGCTTTAATCCAGAAGTGAATAGCATCGATCAAAACCGCATTAACACCATATTCGAATACACATTTAATAATTACCACAAAAAAGTAGCGCTAGAAGATGTGGCTGCATTAATTAACATGGGAAAGCACTCTTTTTGCAGGTACTTTAAATCCAAAACCAAGAAAACATATATCCAGTTTTTATTGGAAGTGAGAATTGGAAATGCATGCAGATTGTTATTAGAAGAGGAATTTAATATGACTGAGGTAGGCTATGCCTGTGGCTACAACAATATTTCTCACTTCTATCATCAATTTAAAGCCCTTACGAAAAAAAATCCAATGGACTACAGATACAATTATCTTAAAACTGAAGAGAAAAAATTTATCTAGCAGCAAGTTTTAAGTTGCCTTTTATTGGTCGTTTATTCTAAGCTATTGCCAGATGAGTTGCTTGAGGTAAGCTCAAATCCAAAGAATATTAGTTAATAATTTTCAACTTCCTAATCAAATTAGGCAATGCAAACCCATAATTTTAGTATTGAAGCATTTTATTGTATTATATTAACATTATGCTGTAAATGTGTTGTAAAAGGACTTATTTGCCTTTAGATTTTACCGCCTGGATAATAAATAAAGTTCAAACCTAATTTTCGGTCCAGAAACTAAACCAAATATGATGAGAATTTATAACACCTCTAGCGGGATAATTATAAACCACAATAACCAATATTTCTTAACAGAAGAAAAAAGCTGGGATCTGTTTGTAAACAGGAGCAACCTCTATAAAGTGGTCAGTAGTGAGTTGCAACAGCTCCAACCTAACGAAGATTTACAAGAGCTCACCAATTCAGCTGTTTTAACGCCTATAGGTAGTCAAGAAGTATGGGCATCTGGCGTAACTTATTTTCGTAGTAGAGAAGCCAGAATAGAGGAATCTAAAGAAGCAAAAGGTGGGGATTTTTATGCTAGAGTATACGAGGCAGATCGGCCAGAACTTTTTTTTAAGTCACCACCTTACCGTACAGTGGGTTCTGGAGGAAACATACGGATCAGGGCAGATTCAAAATGGAACGTACCTGAACCAGAATTGACGTTA
>JAZQRH010000010.1:0-4396 GCA_045629525.1 Pedobacter sp. | reverse complement strand
GCAGTGTATAGAGGAGCAGCACCACGGTTTATAAGCCCCTCGTTGTACAGTTCGGCGTATTCTCCAGAATTTAACATATTTGGCCTATAGGTAGACGATTTTGAACCCGCAAACCCATTGTACGACACATTCGTAGCACCTTTCTTTCCTGATTTGGTTGTTACTAATACCACACCATATGCAGCACGAGAGCCGTAGATAGAAGATGAAGCGGCATCCTTAAGAAAAGAAACCGATTCGATGCTATTCGGATCTAGACTTGAAAAAATCCCCGAATTTGAGATTACTCCATCGATAACAAATAATGGAGATGAGGCACCTAAGTTGCCCCTGCCACGAAAATTAATACTTGGAGTTTCCCCTGGACGAGCAATTACAGTAACACCGGCAATTTTTCCCTGTACCGAGGCCAGCAGATTCGTATTTGAACGGTCTTTAATATCCTGCGCACTCACAGTTGCGACAGATCCAGTAAGATTGACCTTTTTCTGAGTGCCATAACCGACGACAACTACTTCGCTCAACTCCTCTTTTTTTTCTAGCAATGTAATCATTAGCGTATTATCATTGCCTAGGATGACCTCCTGGGTAATAAAGCCAATCATGGAAACTTCTAAAACATCGCCCTTTTTGGCATCGATAAGAAACTCGCCGTTTGCATTGGTAGATACTGATCTATTAGTTCCCCTCACCTTAACCGAAGCGCCAATCAATGGCAAGCCTAAATCATCCAATATTTTTCCTTCAATGGCTTCCAGCTTTGCTTGAACAACTATACTTTGAAATTCATTTTTTTTCTGCTGCTTAATGACAATGGTTCTACTTTCAATTTCGTATGTAAAAGGCTGATTCTTAAATATCTGTCTTAAAACTTCAAAAAGCTCTGCGTCGGTCGCCTCAACAGTTACCAGACTTGCATTCTTGAGTTGATTATCTGTATAAAGAAAATTATAGCCGCTTTGGCTTTTAATTTCCCTGAAAACGGCTTTCAAGTCGGCGTTTGATTTAGAAAGACTTATTTTCTGTGCATAACTTGCTGCACTGACCTGCATTAGCGATGCGATCATTATAACGGTTGTCAAACGCATAATTAGAAATAGTTTTTGGCATAAGCGCTGGTATGAACCAAGCTTCATCGGATAATTTTTGTACATTAGTTTAAGGTTTGGTTAGATGCTTTCTGCCCCTGTCGTCGAAAACTACGGGCATTATGCAGTTGGTTAATTTTTTTTAATTGTGTCCAAACTCCACCGGGGGTGTTCATAACACCCCCGGTTCGTTTTTTTTCGCGCCCTAGCTTTTCTGTCGTAGAATTGTTATCATCTTTTTTAATTTATTATAGAATATTCTGTTTATTGGAGATTTCATACATCAATTTTCTAACGAGCACTGGTTACAAATATTTTTTTGTTCTCTATTTTGAATTTTACGGCGCCGGTGCGTTCTAGTAGTTCCAATACTTTAGATACTTTGTCGAATCTGGAGACGCCCCCCCCAAATTTTTCCGAAGATTTTTCTCCCACATAAACCACTTCGACATTATACCAGCGTTCCACCATTTTCATTACGTCTTCAATAGAGTCGCTTTCAAACATAAACTCGTTGTTCTTCCATGCCAGATCAAGCACCTCGTCAGACGGCCCCACCACAAAATTTCCTTTCACTGACAATATGGACTGTTGGCCAGGTTTTAACATTGCGGAAGTAAACTGATTAGAAACTTGCACGCTACCCTCTACCAAAGTGGTTTTTATCGGCTCATTTGCATACCCCTTTACATTAAAATGTGTGCCGAAAACCTTTATTTGCTGTGTATTTGTTCTCACTATGAAAGGGTGATTTTTATCCTTAGCTACCTGAAAGTAGGCTTCTCCTTCCAGTTCAACTTTGCGCTGTGCATCGTTTGCGAAAGACGCCGGATATTTTAATACGGAAGCGGCATTTAGCCAAACCTCGGTTTTATCTGGCAGTCGTACCCTATAAGTTTCACCATTTCCAGTCGAAAGCATATTTATTCTATCCGATGCTCCATAGATAGGGTTATTTACTTCATAAATCAGTTCGCCCTCAGCAGTTTTCGTAATGGTAACACCAGCTTCTTGTGCAAGTTTACCGTTATTGGCGGCACCCAATTTAATTCTTTTGCCGTTCGCCAAAGTCAATGTCGCCCCAATTGATCCCGGGTCAATATCGACATTGATGGCCAGTTGCTGGTCGCGCTTGACACCTTGCTTTCCTAAATAAAACCAACCTGTGCCAATAGTTATAATAACTGCGGCAGCGGCAGCGAATTTAGGCCAAAGTCTAGCAGATTTGGCTGCCTGGTTAATGGTGTGTAAGGTTTTTTGCCTAGTTATAGAAAGATCTTCTTTAATCGCCTCGTCAGAAATATCAACCACCTTATCCTTATTCCATTCTGCATACCAAGTCTCCAACAGCGCTTTTTCCCGCTCGCTGCATAACCCCTTATCATACTTTTGAATTAAATTTTCAATTTTTTCTTTGTCCATGATTTGCCTGATGTAAGATGTTGTACTGGCATACAATCACTAAAGACAATGCAAAATAAGGTTGGGGGTATTGAAAACGAAAATTAATTTAAATAACCAGCAGAAACATCGAACCAAGTCTAACGCGTAGCATTTTTAAAGCATTGTTCACAGTAGTTTTTACCGTTTGTTCGGAAATATCTAGATGACATGCAATTTCTCTATGCGACATGAAGTCTTTGCGGCTTAACTCAAATATTTCTCTGGTACGTGGGGGAAGCGCCGCTATTTCCTGGTTAATGATTAATGTCAGCTGTTTTAACCTTACTAAATGATCGGTGGAAAAACTATTTTCAACTTCGAGATGTTGAATAGCTATAATATACTCTTGATTTAATTTTTCCTTTGACAACAAATTAAATATTCTATTTCGTACAGACATAAATAAATAGCCCGATAACGTGGTGTTAATTAGTAAATCTCTCCTCTTTAACCAGAGTGTAGTAAGAAGTTCCTGTATTAAATCCTTGCATTTTTCTCTGTCTTGCAGACGCTTAAAGGCATGAATATAAAGAGCACCATTATATCGGTCAAAAATTTCAGTAAATGCGACCTGATCATCGTATTTTAATAAATCAACGAGCTCCTGATCTGTATATTTACTGTAATCCACCATAGAAATTGTTCAAATCGAAATTACATAAAAATTTTGACTAAAATACGGCAACCTCCTAATAAAAACATTGTCTATTAGGCTTTGTCTTATGAGCCCCTACGTTTCGGATTACTAAATCCGAAAGCGTGAGAATGGTAAATATGAAAGAAATAAAAAGTTACTACAAGAGTTTGCCGATATTTTATTTAATTAAGCAACCCAATTTGTGAATGAAGTTTCTGTTCGGTATACTTGTAAGGTACTTTTAGGACTAAGAATTATAATGTTAAGTCATACTTGGATTATTGTTCAAATCTGTAAGGTTTTTTCAGGACGAGACATTACAACATTTTTGCGATATTTATAGGGTATAAAAGCGGATATGAGGTGAGAAAAATAATTGTTTTATCATTCATCACGTTAGATGGTGTGATGCAGTCCCCTGGAAGACGGGAAGAAGATCCATCGGGTAGTTTACAATATGGTGGTTGGGCTTCCCCATATAATTATGAGGCTTCAGGTGAGGTGATGGAAAAACAGCTGGAACCTTCAGACCTACTACTGGGCCGAAAAACTTTTGAAATGTTCGAGGCATACTGGCCAATACATGCAGACTACTGGCCCAGTTATCAGGAAGTCACAAAATACGTTTTATCAAGCTCGCTAAAAAGTACGGAATGGAAAAACTCCATCATCCTGGAAGGTCTAGCAGATATCGAAAAATTAAAAAAATCAGGAGATGCTGACTTAAAGGTCTGGGGCAGCAGTAAGCTTGTTCAATCGCTGCTTAAGCATGACCTGGTCGATGAGCTCTGGCTCAACGTACACCCCATTATACTTGGCAAGGGTAAAAAGCTGTTTAACGACGATGCGTTTCCAGCAACCTTTACGCTGGTAGAAAGCTTGGTTACCACTTCCGGTGTCATAATGGCTAATTACAAACGTGACAGAGCGGTAAAGACGGGTATCATAGGGCCTTAAAATGGGCAAGTTATGACCCCTTATCCCAAGATGCAAAGGAACAGGAAGGTATGAAAAACGAGTACCCCCCGCTTTAAGATGGTTTTGTAATCTTCCCTAAAAACAGCTACAGAAATAAATGTAGTATTTTATAAATTTAGGGTAATGAAAAAAAGCAATTTTAGTGAGCCGCAAATCATCAAAATTTTAGCTTCGCAGGAATCTGGGAAATCGGTTTCAGATATCTGCCGTGAGCACGGCATCAGTCAGGGTACGTTTTACAAGTGGAAAA
>JAZQRH010000009.1:0-187653 GCA_045629525.1 Pedobacter sp. | reverse complement strand
AAAAAAACATAGTAGCAAACTTCTAAACGCAGAACTTAAACGTTCAAACGAAACATCCTGCCAGCCACTGCTCTTGAACGGCTGATAACTGTCGGTTTGGAGAAATTCACCCGAATGGTTATGTTCGTAGAACAAAGCCCTAACGCTCAGAGTGAACTTCTCCAAGCCGACGGTACGTTATGTGCAACCTTTGCAGACAGACAAACTAACATTTAACAAACAAAAATGCCGACAATAGAAATAGCATCAATCAACTCAACAAGACTTCGACTTAACCAAGCGGACTTTGGCGTTGCTATTATCGAAGAAAACAAACTTGAAAGTCATCGTGGATTGTTTTACGACTTACTTCGACAACAAAACGGTGTAATAGTTCACATTGGTAATCCTGACTGCAAAGACGATGAAAACGCTGGGTATTTTGCAGGAGCAATTGTTGACTGGAGTTTTGAGCCAGGCGACATAATTATTCCTGAATATGACGAAAATGATCCGACATACAATAGTGGAGCGAACCAACAATTTAAGTTTAAGTTTTTAGAGCAATTCAAACCTGACATAGACAAGTTGCTAAAAATTGCACTTGACAAATCGCCAATTAAAAAAGTGTGTTTTCTAACGGACTATCAATTTGGACCTGAAAACGGAAAGACAGAAATAATTTATACAATCACAGACTTTTGGACACAACACGACAACCAAGGACTTGGATTAAATACATTATATGAAATGTATGGACGATAGAAAGGCAGCACATAACACGGGTTTTGCGTCAGGCGGGCTGACGTGTAAACTTGGAGCTTTATGCTTCTAATGTACTTTAGTAATAAATTGAAATTTTGTACTCCGAAACCCGCCCGAACGCAAAGCCCCAAAACGTTAGGCGTAATATCCCCTCGAACGAAAAGCAATGAAATAATGTACACTCAATATGATAAGGACTTATAAAATCGATTTAGTGCATCAAATTAAAAGCTTAAGATATGTGTTCATTATCTTAATGTCTTTTATTATACTTTTTTATATCATGGCTTATAATCAAATAATTATTCCTCAACTCGAATTTTATTTAGGTATTTCTTTATTTTTTTTTGGACCAGCAATCTATCTTCATATTAACTATCTTTTTGAAAATTATAAAGTTGTGTTGAGTATTAACCATATTGCTGAATCATTTGTATTAGAAAAAGATGGACAACAACACAGCTACAAATTTTCTGACATCATGTCACTGGAGCGGCACTTAGGAATTTATTATCGGGATACAGTTGACCAAGCTGGTCGAAAAGTAGCCGCTTGGACACCGTACGGCTATTTGAACTTAAGATTAAATGATGGAAAGTACTTTAATTTAACTTGCCTAATGGTAGATATACAAAACCCGCCATTTATTTCAACCCACACTTATTTCCGGTTCATTCCTTATGCAAAAGCATCACCCCCTCTCCGAGAAAAGAGAGAGATTGCTTCCGAAAATTTTAAAAACGAGGTATCGTACTACGAGTACACCTTCAAAGACTTGCCTAATCATCAACTTGAAAAGAAGATAAAGAATTATAAAAGCTATGTCAAAGCCGCTATCGAAGCGTCAAGAAAAATTTTAGAAAGTAGAAAACAAATTAAACAATAATACTACACCTAACACTGGCTTTAAGTTGCGCCCCAGCGATGTAAAACTTCGCTCTTTAGTAACTAATATTTAAGTTAGTACTATAGCTCTCCTTCTGCTCCTATTTCGGGCGAAACTTAAAGCCGAGAAACGTTATGCCTAATGTTAAGACGATTTGTAAAGTTCGTTATTCCGTTCAAAACTGAATGGAATACTATATAGCTTTTGTACCATTTTTGGCTTGCAATACAAATAAAAGAGCCATACGTACCCGTACGGTAACGACGCTTATTAGGTATTTCTACACCAAATTGGTAAACTCAACGCAGTTAATGCAGGGATAATAAAATGCTATGTAGCTTTTCACTATCTTTAAATTGTGGTATTTACCTAATGCCGAGTATAATAGGATTTTGCTTACACAATATCTAGCAAGTGCTAAGCAACCTATGTAACAAATTAAAATAAAATAACATGAAACAACTACTTTTTTTACTATCGGCAGTATGTATACTAACAGCTTGTAAGCTTAGGAACAAAACTGCTACAACGAATACATCAAATTATGAGATTGTTAATACACGATGGAAAGTTACTGAGCTTTATGGAAAAGCCGTTGCCGATAAATTTAACGATAAAGAGCCTTTTTTAGAACTTAATAAAGAGAGCAAGCGTTACAATGCCTCTGGTGGTTGTAATGGCATGGGTGGAGAGTTTACACTTTTAGCAAACGGGAGAATAAAATTTTCGAGAGGGATGTCTACCATGATGGCTTGCCAAGATATGGAGATTGAGCAAAAGTTAGCCGATGCACTTATTGCGGCAGACAATTATACAATTAACAACGATAACCTTACCTTAAACAAAGGTAGAATGGCTCCTCTTGCTCGTTTTAAAGCAGTTAAAGTTCAGTAACAAAGCAATGGCCAAAAGCATATCACACCTATCGGTTACGCAATATCATTGCTTACTTTTTTTTGCAACAACGATGATAAAACTAGTATAGATCCCGATAAGAGAGGAAACTAAAAGATGCGATAGTAAATGAAACGCTAAGTAAATTGGGAATAATTGAATGTATTACCACGTTAGCTGCAAAGGCAATTGCGCAGCATGTTGTTAGTTACCAACGGGCAAGCTACAGCACGCAATACATGGGGAAAGCTATTAAGGGTGCTGGCTTACTTCCAAAAGTCACTTTGCGTTTAGGCCTTATTATGTTTTGCCAAAGTACAGAGCAACCTTCTGTAAGCTTAAATGTGGAGAAAATAATACCCGCTTTGTATGATGGCTGTAAAGCCAATCTTGGCGATGTACGCAAGATGGGATTATGCTGGACGATAAATGGTTACGCTGTATTTTCCTACGGTTATGTGGCCTTTAAGCCTTACCTTAGGCAAAGACCACCCTTACGTATACTTTCCAAAAATATTTTTGTCAATTATTGATGGTTTATTGGCTGTAAAGGAACGTTTAAAACAATTAATCTTACCGTACAACGACAGGCTTTTCTATCTGGTTTGTCAATCGGCTAGTGGAAAGTTTAAAAAACATGAAATAAAGCTTACGGCCAGACCATATAAATATCAATAAAGCAAGTACTGTCCCAGTTTGATTTACAATTGACGATTAGCACAGATGTTAATTAAAAACTTACGAATTTTTAAACGATCGTTGCTCTGTTGCTCTGCTACATCTTTAACTGAATGAATACTTAACCTTTAGCTAACAGTAAACACAAGTTTAAGCGTTTATTTGTATTGCTTAAAGTCCTTTATCGGTAAGGAAAAAAACCTAAATGCCAATACGTAAATTACTTGGTGGTTTTCTTATAGCCTTTTCTTATTTAGTTTAAAGGCTAAAGCTTCGATTAGCCGTTACACATAACAATCGAAAACTCTTTTAAGGCTTATATTTAACTTTTACACTCTTTACGCCAAGCTCCTCCGTTTTGCCATCAATGTCTACCTGTATGAGCTTTACGTAAACCTCAGTAACTTTTTCATTTTGCTCCTTTTTGCAAGCAACAAAAGCTAAAATAGCAATACAAGTCACTAATATCCTTGACGTCTTCCTTCTAAAAGCTGGTAGCAGTAAGAAACCTAATAGACCAAAACTTGCTAAAGCGGCACCACCAAGTAGGTTCTCTACATCTAGATCGATATGATAATCAAGCACAGCCTGCGAGTTTCCGTTTGCAGCTTTCGTTTTTACCTCGGCTACTTTGTGAAATATTTTTCCGTCTGTAGAGGCTAATAACTCAAAATGTTTGTTATCGGCTTCGCTGGCGGTGCGCCAACGAACACCAATTCGGCCATTAGTTGTAGCTTCAACGCTATAGCTAACTAATGAGACAGGTAGGGGGTAAAGAGGATTAAATCTTAGTACTCGATTGTAAATAAGTTCCGATACCCATAGATACTTATCTACAAATAAAGCGCTGATTCCTCCGGTTGTATACTCATTGACTGCTGTAGACTGTGCTGTAAAATCAACTTGACCTATCACAAAATCAGCTTCGCCATTGTGTGCGTTAATATTTGCGGCATCTTTATATACAGATACCCGATTACCATAAACTTGCCCAACATATAGATTACCAAAAGTATCACCATACACGGCATAGGCTCCACTTAAAGAGGTGTTAGTATTACTATTTGGCCTAGTAGCAGTGAAAAAGTCTGGCTGACCTAATACAAGTGAGGCAGGAGCGCCATTACTAAAGCTCTTGGCATCTTCAAACTTGAGTACCCTACTATTATCTCTATCTGCAACCCAGAGGTTGTTGGCGGCATCAACATATATTTGTCCAGGCTTGTTAAAGGTGGATGCCGTGGTTCCAGCGACGCCATTTAGATTACCGAGATAAGCATCTGCATTGGCCCCATTTGTCTTACTAGATACATTGTCAAAACGAAATACCTTATTTCCCTCTAATTGCGAAACCCATAAGGTATTGTCTTTAACGAAGACACTAATGGGTTGAGA
Organism: Pedobacter sp.; assembly: GCA_045629525.1. GTDB lineage: Bacteria > Bacteroidota > Bacteroidia > Sphingobacteriales > Sphingobacteriaceae > Pedobacter. The sequence continues at coordinate 183,056 of JAZQRH010000009.1, read as the reverse complement.
AAATTTGCTAAGGGTTTGTCCCCCAGATGTGTTAGTAAAGTCAGATTGTCCCAAAACCAAGTTAGCTGTTGCACCATCGCTCATCGTACTCGGATTAGGTATACGTAAAACTCTATTTCCATCAAGTTCACACACCCATAGGTTGTTGTCTTCAATAAATATACCTGCAACCTGACGCGTTAATGGAATATCTGTATTTATTTTAGTGAGCTGCATTTCCGCAGGATCACCGTTTGTATAGGCCTCATAATTAGCATATCTTGAAATCTTGCCATAGCTAGCAATATAAACTTTATTTGTATTTCGTTCGACAGCCACACCGAATGGGTACAAAAAACCATTCAAGCCTCCACCACCAGTCCTATTTGTGAAATTAGGCTGACCAAAGACAAGGTCTGCAGCTTGACCATTAAGCCATTGACCATAAACGTTGGTTGTTAAAGTGAAAAGTACGATTAGAAAAGTGCAAGTTTTTGAGAATAGGGCGTTTAATTGCATATTTTTTTTTTTTACGAAGATAATGTTTCCCATTATCTCAGCAATAATTATTTAAAATCTTCTCCACTGTATATCACGAATTATTTCCGAATTGTGGCCTGCATATTATTTACCGATACAAAACTTTGTAAAGATGTTTTCTAACAAATCATCTGTGGTAACTGTACCCGTAATTTCACCTAAATAATGTAAGGCTTGTTTGATGTCCATGGCTAAAAAATCGGAAGTTACAGGATTATCGATATTCCCCAGCACATTATTTAATGAGTTTTGGGTTTGCTTTAGTGCCTCCACGTGGCGAATATTTGTGACCAAAGTTTCGCTGGTGTTGATGTTGCTTAGATTTACTTTTTCTAACAGTGCGGTTTCTAAAAGATCCATGCCTACTTTTTCCTTCGCAGAAATAAGTAACGCATTGTGCTCATTGTAAAATTCTTTTTGATGAGTAGCTAACAATTCGGCTTTGTTAACGATGAATAGGTACGGAATACTTTGCTTCTTTAAACCTTCTAGCTGCACCAATACCTCGGCAACATCTTCTTGCGCATCTACCATGTAAATGATCAGCTTTGCTTGCTTCATTTTATCGAGCGTGCGCTCCACTCCTTTCGCTTCAATTACATCGGCAGTTTCACGAATTCCTGCAGTATCTATAAACCTAAACACCACACCGTTGATGTTGATTTCATCTTCGATGGTATCACGGGTGGTACCTGCAATATCACTCACGATCGCTCGCTCTTCGTTAAGCAGCGCATTTAACAATGTTGATTTGCCGACATTTGGCTTGCCTGCTATAACCACCGGAACGCCGTTTTTGATCACATTACCCACTTCAAACGAGTGTATTAGTCGTTGTATAACTTTCTGAATTCGCTGTATCAAATTTCGTAGTTGATCGCGGTTGGCAAACTCTACATCTTCCTCTGCGAAATCAAGTTCCAGCTCAATCATACTTGCGAAATGAATTAATTGTTCGCGTAAGTCTTTCAATTCGTTCGAAAAACCTCCACGCATTTGCTGCATAGCTACGTCGTGAGACGCTTTGCTATCGGAAGCGATCAAATCTGCAACGGCCTCTGCCTGGCTTAAATCGAAAGCACCATTCATAAAGGCTCGCAACGTAAATTCTCCAGGTTTTGCAGCCCTTGCGCCTTTTTTAATCAATAGGCTGATGATTTGCTGAATGATATAATTTGAACCGTGACAAGAAATTTCTACCACATGCTCTTTGGTATATGATTTAGGTCCGACGTATAACGACACCACTACCTCGTCGATAATGGTGTCACCATCTCGCATTGTGCCAAAGTGAAGTGTGTGGGTAGCTTGCTTTTCGAGGTCTTTCCCCGCAAAAACGGTATTGGTAAGGGATATCGCCTTTGGGCCAGAAAGCCTGATTACACCTATTGCACCACTTCCTGGTGGCGTTGATAATGCAACAATGGTATCGTTATTTAACATGCTACAAAAATACAATTTTTATTGCTGTGAAGTAATTTAAAACCAGCGCCAACATCATTATCACCGAATTTTGTGCTGTATATCGAAACATTTTGAATATTTTAGTGTTAGCAATACAAAATCGAACTTATGCAAACATTGCCTCTTACTGTAAAACGTGCGGCTGAATTATTAGGAATTTGTTTAATATTTGGAATATTCGCTGTCGGCGCCGATATCATTATGCCTTTAATCATGGCATTCTTTATCAGTATTTTACTCCTACCCGTCTTCCGTTTTTTTAGACGCTTTAAAACTCCAGAAATTATTGCCATTGTGGTTCCAATACTATTGCTAGCAGTGGTTATTGCGGGTATTACTTGGTTTTTTTCGGCTCAAATTGGAGGCTTGGTTAACGACTTCCCTCAGATAAAGCAGAATGTAAGCAAGCATTTTGAGGCACTACAGAAATGGATCTCTAGTTTCACTGATGTTTCCATTCAAAAACAAAAAGACTTTTTTACGCAGAAAAGTGACGATATGTTAGGAATGTTAGGTAAAGTTGCTGGAGGTGCTGCAGGAACGCTGAGCGGTATGTTCGTTTTCTTAGGCCTAATTCCTATTTATATATACCTGATCATGTTTTACAAAGACATTTTGTTACGCTTTGTATTTTTATGGTTTAAGCCGAATGATCATGGTAAGGTAAAAGAGGCGGTTTACGAAAGTGAATCTATTATAAAAAACTATTTGGTAGGCTTGCTCATTCAGGTTACCTATATGACAATTTTATTGGGTGGTCTCTTGATGCTGTTTGGGATTAAACACGCCTTGCTAATCGGTGTAATATTTGCCATTTTAAACCTCATCCCCTATGTAGGTGCATTGATTGGAAATATTTTGGGCGTGCTCATTACCTTGGCCTCATCGCCAGAACTGAGTGAAGTAGTTACTGTATTATTGGTGATTGCTGGGGTTCAGTTTTTAGATAATAATATATTGATGCCTAGAATTGTGGGCTCAAAAGTCCGAATAAATGCCCTGGTTTCGATTGTCGGGGTTGTTATTGGAGGCACCATTGCGGGTATATCTGGAATGTTTTTATCAATGCCGATTATAGCCGTTTTAAAAGTGATATTTGATAGAAGTGATGCGTTTAAACAATGGGGTGTTTTATTTGGTGACGAAAGGCCAGCGAGAAGCCCTATGACTTTTGCTATATATCGTAAAAAAACTGCAGTTAAGACCAAAGAGGGCACTATAGAAACAAAAGACAAGGAACAGCTTAAAGAAGAGGGTAAAAAAGAAAATACCAAGGAAGATTAAATCTTCCTTGGTATTTATTTAAAGAATACGTCGTAAGCAAACCTTAATATCGTACCGAAAACTACGATTAAAAAGAATACCCTTATAAATTTATTACCTTTCAACATGGCTAGTTTTGCACCTAAAATGGAGCCGAAAATATTGAATATTGCCATGGGTATGGCAAATTGAAACAGCACATGGCCGGAGGCGCTGAAGTAAATAAGCGCTGCTAAGTTTGTGCCCACGTTTACAATCTTTGCGTGTGCCGAGGCTCCCAGAAAATCAAAGCCAAGTAAACCTACAAATGCCAGAATAAGGAACGATCCTGTTCCTGGGCCTATCAAACCGTCGTAAAAACCTATAATTAGACCGAACAACCCAGCAAGTAACACTTGACGCTTTATGGTTTGATCTTTCAATTTCGCCTCGCCAAACTGTTTGTTAAAGTAGGTATAAAGTGCAACTGCAATAAGCACAACCAAAATAACAGGCTTAATGTGCTCGTTATTAATTTTGGTAACTAAGTAAGCACCAGAGAGTGATGCTAAAAATGCGGCTAGCGTGCAACCTGCTAACACCGCATAATTTAATTTGACCTGCTTTGCATATTTCACTGCTGCAACAGCTGTGCCCGCCAACGAGGGTATTTTTACCGTCCCCAACAATGTTGCCACCGGATATTGAGGTAATATTAATAAAGTAGCGGGGGTTTGCAATAAACCCCCGCCACCAACAATTGCATCTATAAAACCTGCCGAGAAGGCTACAATGCATAGTAAAATAATTTCTTGAGTCATTTATGGTTTGTTTAACCTTAATCCTTTTCCTGGCATGCTATTCACAAGCTGTTCGTCATCAATAGCCAATTTGCCATTTACCCATAAGAATTTAACGCCGCTTGTAAGCACATGAGCATTTTCGAAGCTATTGTTAGATTTATACGTTTTAGGGTTAAATAAAAACAAATCTGCGTAATTTCCTGCTTTAATTAAGCCTCTTTTTTGAATTTTAAAAGTTTGTGCCGTTAAGTAACTTGACCTATAAATCGCATTGCTTAATGAAATCACTTTGCGCTTCATAACATACTCGTCTATCAGTCTAGAAAAAGTAGAATGACCACGAGGGTGTGTGCTACCGCCGTCAGAACCCGTCATTACCCAGGGCTTTTTCATTAACTTTTCTACATCCTCTTCACGCATTGAAAATGATATGACATAAGGTGCAATACGCTCTGTGATTTGAATTACAGCCTCTTCAGGAGAAACGTTCAAATCGTCTGCAACTTGCTGTAAATTTTTACCATTTATTTTTTTGTCTGTAGCGATGTACAAAAACAACTTTGCCGCATCACCGGTTCTAATGGCAATTAACTCTTTAATTTGCTTTAAAATGCTATCCCTTAGAACAGGATCTTTATAACGGTCTCGAAGTGCTGCAGTGCCGCCATCACGAGCCCAAGCTGGTATCACAGCTGCAATTAAAGCCGTGCCAGAGGCAGTAAATGTATATTGATTTGCAGTTACATTTAAACCTTCCTTTTGTGCATCTTCGATCACTTTAATCATCTCCTCGGTTTTTGGCCAAGCTAAAGGGCCATCCACTTTTATGTGCGAAAAATGTACAGGAATTTTTGCTTCTCTAGCAATATTCAGTACTTCATTTGTTGAAGCAATAATTCCAATGCTTTGCTCTCCTTCATCACGTTGATGAGTATCGTATATTCCGCCATATTTAGCAGCCACTTTGCTTAATGCAACCACTTCCGATGTTTTTGCATAGTTGGCTGGTGTATAAAATAATCCTGTAGATATCCCAAAAGCACCGGCTTTCATCGAAGTTTCTACAATTTTCTCCATCTTGTGGAGTTCTTCCGGAGTGGGTTGCACATCTTTTTGACCAAGCACAGCACTCCTAACACTGCTATGACCCACAAAAAAAGCTACATTTGGGCCTACCCCCATTTTATCTATTTTTCTTAAACCAACGGCTGTAGGCATTGGGCTACTGCCATCGCTACCCACAAATACTGAAGTTACCCCTTGCATTAATGCTCTAGGCAACATCCTTGCAACAGAGTCTTTCTCATTAGTTAATAAAGAATAATAATGCGTATGCGGATCGATAAAACCCGGCGATAAATATAACCCCTTACCCTTTATCGTTTTTGTAGCATCATACTTATGATCAATCTTTTTACCAAAAAAAGCGATCGTATCTCCAGCAATAGCTACATCTGCAACAATTGGTTCTCTCCCAGATCCATCAAAAACCGTTACTTTTTTAATTACGTAGTCGTATTTTGGTTTTTGAGCATTTATAGTAAAACTCAAACAAGCGCTAGCAAATAGCAAGCTTGTAATTTTTTTTAGCATAGTTTAGTTTTGGTTTATTTTGAGGTTAATAGTCGAAGAGCTTTACCACTCAATTTATTGGTCAATTGCTCATCTTTAATCACTTGTTGCCCGTTAATCCACATGTGTTTTACACCTGTTGCGAAAACTTCTCCATTGTCATAAGTAGCTAAATCTTTATATTTTTTTGCATCAAACAAAAACAAATCAGCAAAAAATCCTTCTTTAATTAATCCTCTATCTTTAATATTAAGCGTTTTCGCAGCTAAATAACTAGATTTATAAATTGCCTCATTTAACGAAACAACCTTTTTGTTTAAAGCATATTCAGAAATAAATTTAGCAAAAGAACCATGTGAACGTGGGTGAGCACCGCCTCCATCAGAACCTAACATGACCCAAGGCTTTTTCATAAACGCTTCAATATCTTCTTCACGCATGGTGAATGAATGTACTGAAGGCGCTTCTTTACTTGTAATTTTAATTACAGTCTCTGCTTGCGACAAGTTCCAAATTTTAGCTAATTCGCCGATAGATTTCCCGTTGATTTCTTTGTTAGCTTTAGCACTTACAATAAGTTTGAAAGGATCACCAGATCGAGCAGCAATCATAGCATCAATTCCTTTTACAATACTATCTTTCAAGATGGGATCAAGATAACGTTCCCTTAAAGATTTTGTACCACCATCTCTTGCCCATGCTGGAATTACAGCAGCTATTAGACTGGTTTGCGATGCAGTGTAAGGATATTGGTTAGCTGTAACTTTCACCCCCTCTTTTTGTGCCTTTTCTATAAGATAAATCACGCTATCTCTTTTCGACCATGCCGGTGGACCAGCAATTTTAATGTGAGAAAAATGTACTGGAATTTTTGCCTTGTAACCAATGTTGAGCACCTCTTTAGTTGATGCAACAACGCCAATACTTTGCGATCCTTCATCTCTTTGATGGGTATCGTAAACACCTCCATATTTCGCGGCAACTTTACTTAATGCAATTACTTCCTCTGTTTTTGCGTAGTTTCCAGGTGTATAAAAAAGGCCAGTAGATATCCCAAAAGCTCCGTCTTTCATGGCCTGTTCTACCAAGTCTTCCATTTGTTGTAATTGCTGTGCAGTTGGTTGCACATCAGCTTCACCTAAGACTTTTTGACGGACGGTATTATGCCCTACAAAAAAAGCGATGTTAGTACCTATACCTAACTTTTCTAATTTTTCTTGCGTTGCTTTAATTGGTAACGGTCCGCTACCATCATTACCTGCAAATACAGTACTTACTCCTTGCATTACAGCTCGAGGTAAAGCTCTACTCACAGCATCTTTACTGGCTAAATAACTGTAATAATGTGTATGCGGATCTATTAAACCTGGCGAAAGATACAAATTTGTGCCATCTACAACCTCTTTTGCCGTATATTTTCCCTTTAATTGACCTACCAACGCGATTCGATCTTTAATGATAGCTACATCAGCTTTTTTAGGCGTTGCGCCACTACCATCTACAAGCATCGCATTTTTAATTACTACATCGTATTTAGCGACCTGAGCAACTGTATTTACAACAAACATCATCACTGTTAGACAAGTAACAGTGATGATTTTTAGAGATGCCTTCATATTAATTTAAGCGATTTTTCGATTCAATTGTGGACATTTTTTGATTATGCTGATTGAAATTTTTAATCATCTCAAAAGTAGTTGGAATGGCCGATTTTAAACGTTCAGCAGTTTCTGTAGAGATATTGGTTCTATTAAACGGAACCACTTTAACATATTCCTGAATTTCTCCCGCATTTCTACCATACTTATAATCGTAAGTCAACCTACTTCCATTTTCTTCTGTTTGTACGCCTTTATTATTTAGATTAGGCACAGAAATAAAGAACTCACTATTTTTAAGCATATCGCCTTTTTTATTCAGATGATTTTCCTTTTTTAAAGCTTCGTATAATTCTTTAGCTACATACTCAGCTGGATCAATCAATTTAATTTTCGCAGCCATTAAATCACGATAAACAAATTTGCCGTCCTGCCCTTTGTATTGATACAATTCGCTAAACACTTTGTCTATTTGTTTAGTAAGATAAGGGTAGTGAGTACAACCTAATATCAACGCTTTCAATTGTTGAGGGGCGTTAGATTTTCGGATTTGCTCCATTAAACTCACCAAGTGGTATCGAACGTAATTTTCAGTATCGTTGATTTGTAAAACATTGCAATCAGCAGCATTTTTTGCATCGCATAGCATTTTACCTTTATCGAAATTGAAATTGTAAACGTCCATCAAGGTCTTTTCAATTTTATAATCTGCATTGGTTAAAGATGGGCCGCGGTAATCATCTCTTGGCTGCCCTAATTTTGTGTTGATAAAATCAGGTTCACCATCTACAGCTTCGGCAACACCATGTCCACCTTGATTAAAAACTTGCAATTTTCCAGCATAGCCCAAATCTTTAGCCATACTTCTGATGGTTTTTCCGTAACCGTCTGAAGCAATGGTTCCCACAGTAGCAAAAACACCAATCGCCGCATTTTCATCTTTGGCTAAATTTTGTAAGGTACCTCTAACACCCGCGTTTATTACACCAATAACAGGAATATTCAGCCCTGTTTTTGCCATAAACTCATCCACATTTAACTGACCATAGGCAGTAGCCGTATTACAAGCAATTACAATGGCTTTAACTTTTTGCTTATTAGTTTGGAAAGTAGCGTCAATTGGAGTGATGTAGTATTTCTGCCCTAATAAAAATTGAACATCTTTTACAATATGCTCTTTCAACAAATCGGTTTTACCTGCCTTAAAATAATTACCATATGGCATGTTGGCTTGATCTGCCAAATAAATAAAGTTTTCTTTGCTAAAGTCTGGATTACCATCGGTACCATCGTTAGTAGTAGCGTTGTTATTTTTGTCGTAGCGTACAAGTGCATCTAAAACCGTTAAACCACCAGTTCCAGAATCGAAAACACCAATCGCCAAATCTTCTTTTACCTCATTAGCAAAATAATTTTTGGTATCGATATAGTAAAAACTTGAATCATTGGTTAAAATTTCTTTTTCAATCGCATAAGTTTCCCCATTGGGATCGAGATTAAGCTCTGCTGTATTCTTGTTTTGTTTGCAAGCACTTACAAACAACGCTAACGATACAGCTAATGCATAGTTTAATTTCATGTTTCTTAATTTTTTTTAATGAATTTTCCTTCTAATTTCCCTGTAAATTTTCCTTCACGTATCACCTTTGCTCCGTTGATAAACATATAATCAATACCTTCGGAGAGCTGTTCTGGATCTACATAGGTAGATTTTGCTTTCACGTTATTCGGTGCAAACAAAATGATATCTGCGAACTTACCTTCTTTAATTTCACCTCTATCCTTAATACTAAAAGTGTTTGCTGTTAATTGCGTTGCACGGTGTATAGCTTGAGACATAGAAATTAAAGGCTTTTTAACTACGAAATCTTCGATTATTTTTGTGAATGTAGCATAAGTACGCGGATGTAAACCTCCACCGTCTGAACCCGTCATAATCCAAGGTTGCTTAACGAAAGTTTCAATGTCTTCTTTGCCCATCCCGAAATTAACTACCGAGGCAGCCATTTTTGTTTGCTTAAAAATCTCGATAATAGCTTCAGCAAATGGCAAATTCATTTCCTGAGAAATTTGATAAATTGATTTTCCCCTAAAAGCATCAGAACTCTTACCTCTTGACATAATCAGAATGCGTTTGTACCTATCCTCTGATCGTAGGTTCAGATGCTCGATAATTTTGGTGCGTTCTTCAGGATTTTCGAATCGAGCCAAGGTTGCGGCATTACCACCTTCTTGCGCCCATTGCGGTAGCACTGTAGCACGCAAACTTGTCATAGATGCTTCGAAAGGATAATGATTTGCAGTTAAATTAACACCTTTTGCTCTAGCTTCATTCACTTTGTCAACAACCTCTTGTGCTCTTCCCCAATTGTTCTCACCCGACACTTTAATATGTGAAATATGTAAAGGCAAATCAGTACCATCGCCAATTTTAATTAACTCATCGATACTACGCAACACCCCGTTGCTTTCGTTACGCATATGGGAATCATAAACAGCACCGTATTTGGCAGCCTCGCCATAAAGGGCTTTAATTTCGTTAGTTTTGCTATACATTTGTGGTAAGTAGATCAAACCTGTACTAAAACCAACTGCACCTTCTTTCATCCCTTGTGCTACCAACTTTTTCATTTCAGTAAGTTGACTTGCATTGGGTTGTACATTTACCTGCCCTAAAACTTTCTTACGTACTGGACCAAAGCCTACAAAGAAACCAAAATTAGTACCTACACCAATATTCTGGTACTCTTCAGCATGATTAGCAACGTCATAAGGCCCCCCTCCATCTGCGCCAATAATGATTGTCGTTACACCTTGCATTAACCAAGGCATTAGAGAATTGTCCTTCTTATTTTCAATCATTCCATTGGCATGCGTATGCGGATCGATAAAGCCGGGTGATAAATATCTACCATTCGCATCTATAGTTTCCTTAGCAGCAATTTCATTTTTTCCGATATACGAAATTCTGTCGCCACTAATACCAACATTGGTGTAAACAGAGTCTTTGCCGTCGCCGTTAAAAACCCAGGCATTTTTTATTAAAACATCAACCTTCTTTTGTGCGTGAACAGCACCCACAAAACAAGATAAAGCAGCAGCACATAAAATATTTCTTAATTCCATTTCTTAATTTTTCTTGATAAACTGCCCGGCTAATTTCCCTGTTTTAACACCTTTATCAATGGCTTTTTCGCCGTTTACAAATACGTAATCCATACCTACAGAATATTGTTCTGGATCTTTAAAAGTCGAGAATGCTTTCACATTTGCAGGATTGAATAATATTAAATCGGCAAAATAACCTTCCTTAATATAGCCCCTATCTTGAATGTTAAAGGTTTTAGCTGGTAAACCAGTAGCTCTGTGAATTGCCCATGACATGGACAGCACTTTGCGCTTCTGAACATAGTCTTCCAAAATCTTTGTAAAAGTAGAGTAAGTACGTGGATGTAAGTTACCGCCGTCAGAGCCAGTCATCACCCAAGGTTGTTTCATGAAGGTCACGATGTCATCTTCACTCATACTAAAGTTTACACAAGAAATACCTATCGAAGCTTTTAAAATTTCAACGGCTGCATCCACACTTGATTGATTAGTTTCTTGTGCAATATCGTAAACAGATTTTCCCGAATACTTTTGCAAACGTTTAACGTTCGACATGAGCACAATTCGTTTGTAACCTTCGTCACCACGCTGCGCCAATTCCTTTTTAATTTTCGCTAAATCTTCTGGATTATTTAAGCGCTCTAAGGTTTTTTCATTGCCGCCTTCCTGCGCCCAGTCTGGCACTACTGTAGCTTTAAAACCAGTCATCGAAGCAATAAAAGGATACTGATTAGCAGTTAAATTGATGCCTTTTGCTCTTGCGTCGTTTATTTTCGCAATCACTTCACCGGCTTTACCCCAATTTTTTTTGCCAGTAACTTTTAAATGAGAAATGTGCAACGGCAAATTACTCGCAGATCCAATAGCCAAAACTTCATCAATACTTTGCAAAACCCTATCGTTTTCATTGCGCATGTGCGTATCGTAAATTGCTCCATATTTAGCAGCCGTTCTGTACAGTTCCTTTATTTCATCAGTTTTACTATACATCTGAGGCAAGTAAATTAAGCCCGTACTAAATCCAAAAGCTCCTTCCTTTAAGCCTTGCTCCACAAGGTTCTGCATTTCTCTAAGCTGTGTAGCGGTTGGCTCAACATTCATTTTACCCAGCACCGCATCACGCACAGGGCCAAAACCTACAAAAAATGCAAAGTTGGTACCCATTCCCGTTTTTAAATATTGTTTTTCTTTGGCGGCAATTTTGTATGGCCCAAAACCATCATTACCAGCAAAAACAGTAGTTACACCTTGATAAATCCAAGCCAGCATCTCTTGACGCTTTCCATCATCAATCCAGCGATCAGCATGAGTATGTGTGTCGATAAATCCTGGAGCCAAATATTTCCCTTTGGCATCGATTACTTCTTTAGCGCTAAGTTCGTTGACGCCAACATAGGTAATTCGTTGTCCTGTAATACCAACATTTGTGAGTACAGAATCTTTTCCATCGCCGTTAAATACATAGGCATTTTTTATTAAATAATCTAATTGCTGCGCTTTTAGTACAATGGCTGAGCCAATTAGAAACGCTAGGGTTAATTTTAGTTTTAACATAAAATGGTTTGAGTTGATTGTATATAGAGTGCATTTTTGATGGTTTAGGACCTCAATTTTTTACCTAATTTAGATGTTTTTAGAATAAATCGCACGTATAAAACGAAAAAGCCTTCCCGTAGCAATTGGAAGGCTTAAATTAGATTCAATTGGTAATAATACTACATTCTTTCAGGCACCTTAATACCTAAAACAGTCATACCCGATTTAATTACATCGGCACATAACTTGCAAATATTTAGACGATGCTGTTTTACCGCAGCATTTTCTTCTTTAATAATTGGGGGTACTTCGTGATAAAACTTGTTGAACAACTTCGCTACCTCATACATGTAATTAGCAACAAAACTTGGACTGTAAGCCTTCGCTGCGTCGGCAATTTCTGTAGGATATTTAGCCAACAACATAATTAATTCTAACTCGGTTGCGCTTAACGCCAAACCATCGTAATTAGCGGCACCAGCTTTATAATCAGCTCTGTTTAATAATGATTTGACACGAGCATGCGTGTATTGAATAAAAGGCCCCGTGTTTCCTTGGAAATCAATACTCTCCGCAGGATCGAACAATAAACGTTTTTTGGGTTCTACCTTTAATAAGAAATATTTCAATGCACCTAAACCAATGGTACTGTACAAATCTGCTTTTTCATCTTCAGCAAAATCGTTGGTTTTACCCAATTCTTCAGTTTTTTGTTTCGCCGTAGCCACCATTTCGTCAATTAAATCGTCGGCATCAACCACAGTACCTTCGCGGCTTTTCATTTTTCCACTAGGTAAGTCAACCATACCGTAAGATAAGTGGTACAAACCTTTAGCCCACGATTTACCTAACTTCTCTAAGATTAAAAACAATACTTTGAAGTGGTAATCTTGTTCGTTGCCCACCACATAAATCGACCTATCCATTCCAAAATCGTCGTATTTCATTTGTGCCGTACCTAAATCTTGCGTAATGTAAACCGAAGTACCATCAGCACGTAACACCAATTTTTGGTCTAGGCCATCAGCAGTCAAGTCAATCCACACCGAGCCGTCTTCCTTTTTAAAGAAAACACCCTTTGCTAAACCTTCCTCAACGGTATCCTTACCTAGCAAATAAGTATTGCTTTCGTAGTAATATTTATCGAAATCTACACCTAGTTTTTTGTACGTAACATCAAAACCAGCGTAAACCCAGCCGTTCATTTTTTCCCAAAGTGCCACCACCTCTGTATCGCCTTGCTCCCAAGCCAATAACATTTGTTGCGCTTCTTTAATTAATGGTGCATTTTTCTTCGCTTCCTCCTCGGTTTGTCCTTCAGCTTTTAAGGCATCAATTTCCTTTTTGTATTCTTTGTCGAAAACTACATAGTACTTGCCTACCAAATGGTCGCCTTTTAAGCCCGAACTTTCAGGCGTTTCGCCATTACCCCATTTTTGCCAAGCCAACATCGATTTACAGATGTGAATACCTCTGTCGTTCACTAAATTTACTTTGATAACATCGTAACCATCAGCTTTTAGTAATTCGGAAACCGAGTAACCCAATAAGTTGTTACGCACGTGGCCTAAGTGCAAAGGCTTGTTGGTATTTGGCGATGAATACTCGACCATTACCTTCTCACCACGCGATTTTACCTTCAAGAAATCATCGCTCAACAAGGTATTGTTAAACAAATCGATGAAATATTTTTCGGCAATTACCAAGTTTAAGAAACCTTTAACCACGTTAAAACCCTCAACTTCAGCAACATTTTGCACCAAATAATTACCGATGTCGTTGGCCGTTTCTTCAGGAGATTTTTTCGAAAACCGCACAAACGGAAAAACAACTATAGTAGCCTGACCTTCAAACTCTTTACGTGTTTCTTGTAGATTTACTACACTCTCTTCAATTTCCTGTTGATATAACTCTTTAACGGCCTTAACTGCGCCAGCGACAATAAAATTCATAGCGCAAAAATACAGATTTTTTGCATAGTTTTTTGGTGGATGTTTAGGTATTTGGTTGGATGTTTTTTTAGCTTTTTAGCAAAGCAAAACCTCTGCAAACCACTACCGAAAGTCCCGCTATACGCTCATACGCCTACAGGCCTTAAACTCGAGGCCGGTATCCGCTGCTATCGGGTTTAAAATGATTAGCATATTCAATAACTATTTTGAAATTCCATTAAAAAACCTAACCGCATTAGCGTTATAAGGATGTCTGCAATTTACTTCTCTTTTAGCTGAAAAATCCAAAATAAGACCTTCTAAGTTATTGCTAAGGTATATAAGAAGTTTTAGTGCTTTATTATAATTTTCGATAGAATAAGATTTATTCAGTAAATCACTTTCAATTGACAAACCGAGATGAATTTTATTTCTTATTTCATTTATTTCTGAAAGCTGTTCGTATATGTTTTGAGCGTCGAAACCAATTTTTGAGTTGAAAAGTTCAAGAGATTTTTTATACTTTGCGTCCTTTTGTGTTTTAATATAAAAATTGCAATTTGAGCTATATTTGCAAACATTTTTATCAATATTGCAAAACAATCGCAATTTAGAAAGCACCCCTATAATTAGCGCCTCATGAATTGATACTAAATTTATTATTGCATTTTTAATTAGCAAATTTTCTATATAACCCCAAGTATTCAATCTATTAATCAGATAGTTTAAAAAATCACTATAACCTAAAGTATAAGTTACATTTTTTAAAACTACAGGATCTGGAATGAACCTATACAATTTGTATTTATCTCTGAAATAATCAAGCCTTCTAATATAATTAGATGGGAGTTTAATCATCTTATTTTTAAACAGGCCCCTGTTCAAATTATCCGTCGGAGTAGCATAATCTTTTCGTATTAACTCCTCTAACTTGGACATTGCTATAGAAACCTCTTTAAAAGCATATTCAATGTCTTCAAAATCTTCTGTTTGCATTTCGTTGATTTAGATAATGCAATTTAACTCATTTAAAACAAAGCAGTACAGTCGTAAATTTAAATCGAGAAAAATGTTTACCATCTAAACCCGATTGGAGTGGAAATACTTTTTGTGGTGTAAAACCTGAGCTTGCCGAAGGTTTGTTTGTAGATTGCAGAGGTTTCAAACAAGCGCTGTATTAGAATTCTTAATAGCAGTAACGTAAACAAAAAGATTGGAATAGAAAGCGGGGCTACACCAAACGAAGAACTACTGCAACTAGTTTTCTAAAAAATATCTTCAAATTTTATTGAGATTACTTCGCGATGCTAACAATGACCAAACGGCTGCGCTAACTGGCCAAAAAATTGGCAATTAAAAAATAAAGGATAGCTTTGTGTACAACCAAAATGAAAAATATGGCAGTACAAAACACTTTTAAAATAGGTGTGAGCACCGAAATAGGAAGGTTAAAAAAACTATTGGTACACAGTCCGGATAGTGGTTTAGGCAAAGTGGTACCTTCTAAAGCGCAAGATTGGTTATTTGAAGACATTGTGCATTTAGACACCATACGCAAGGAAGAATACGACCATTATACCAAGTTGTTGATGTACTTTTTGGATCCTGCAAAAATTAAAGGCAAACTGGCTGAAATCGATAGCGAGGCCGCTAATAGAGGTTTTTACAAGCCTAACCACCCTAATTTCCACGCTTCGGAAAACGTAATTGAGGTGCAAAATTTACTGGCTGACATTTTATCGAACGATGAAATTCGTCAGCAATTAACGGCTTCGGTTTGTGCAATTGAGGGTTGTACATACCAGTTGCAAATGCAATTGGCAGCTACCGAGCCTAAAGAATTGTCCGAGATTTTTATTTCGGGAACAATGTCCGATGATACGATGATTTTTCCACCGGTACCCAATTTAATTTTTACGAGAGATGTGGGTACCACCATTAACAACTACATTTTACTGAACAAGCCTGCCAAAAAAGCTCGCGTTCGCGAAACGATGTTGATGCGTTATATTTTCTTCAATCACCCGTTTTTTGCAGCATATAAAGAAAACATTATAGAAATTCCGGACCCCACACAGCATTTTTTGCGTCCCGGCGATGAACCTGAATTTCGCACCACTTTAGAGGGTGGCGATGTGATGATGGTGGCTCCTAACCACGTGTTAATTGGTGTGAGTGAACGTACATCGGAAGAAGGTGCCAACGAAGCCATAAAATTATTGTTTGCCAACAAGGTGGTAGAGAAAGTTACCGTGGTAAAAATACCTGCCAAACGTGATTATATGCACTTAGACACGGTTTTTACGCAGGTAAAACGCGATACCTGGGTGATCTTATATAGCATTGCGCATAGCCCAGTGTACGATCCTAATGAGCCTATTCATTTTTTAAAAGAGCCTGAGAAATTGGAAAGTACTGTGGCTATTCAATTCCACATCAATAAACCTGGACAGCCTAAGATATTTGAGCATGTAGAGGCTTTATTGGACGATATTAGCAGGAATGATTTGGGCAGTACAACTCCCACCAAAATAATTTACAGCGGCGGCAATGTTTTCCCTTACGATAGCCGCGAGCAATGGACGGACTCGTGCAACCTTTTAGCGATTAAAGAGGGCGTGGTTTTGGGCTACGATCGTAACGATAAAACGGTGGAGGCTTTTAAAGCGCAAGGGTTCAACATAGTTGAAGTTAAGAATTTTATTGCTGATTTAGAAAGTGGAAAAGCTGATGCCGATACCGTGAAAGATACTTTAGTGTTGATGCCTTCGGCAGAACTATCTAGAGCTAGAGGAGGTTTCCATTGTATGAGCTTACCATTATTGAGAGAGAAATTAGGTTAGAAGTTGAACGCTGCAGTAATTATCCATCTTAAATTAAAATAATGCAAACAACATCACACATATTAATGATACGCCCGGTTGATTTTAAATTCAATGAGCAAACAGCGGTAGATAACAAATTTCAGGTGGCAAGTGGTGCTGAGGATGTGCAACTGAAAGCATTAACAGAGTTTGATGATTTTGTTAATATTTTACGAGAACAAGGAGTGGATGTTAATGTGGTGGAAGATACCAAAGATCCTTCAACACCAGACTCCATTTTCCCGAACAATTGGGTTTCTTTTCACGAAGATGGATCGGTGTTCCTCTACCCTATGGCATCGCCAAACCGCAGAGCCGAACGTAGACAAGATATTATTGAAAAATTAGCCAATACTTTTCAAGTTAACCATCTTGCCGACATCAGCTTTTTTGAGCAAAAGGAAGTGTTTTTAGAAGGTACTGGCAGTATGGTGCTAGACCGAGTAAACAAAATTGCCTACGCTTGCTTAAGCGTGCGTACCGATGCGGAAGCCTTAGAAAATTTTTCGATGTTAGCCGGGTATCGCGTTGTTTCTTTCGAAGCGGTAGACCAAAATGAGCACCCTATTTATCACACGAATGTGATGATGTGCGTGGGCGAAAAATTTGCGGTGCTTTGTTTAGAAAGTATTGCCAAAACGGCCGACAAAATTAAAGTGCTAGAAAGCTTACGCGATACTGGTAAAACGGTGATTGATATTACTTACGAGCAAATGAATCACTTTGCTGGTAATATGCTAGAGGTACACAACCAAAACGGTGAGCACTTGGTGATAATGTCTGAACAGGCTTTTAAGACACTAAACAAGATGCAAATTGAAGCTTTGCAGAGTTTTGCTAAAATCGTTAAGGCACCGCTTTATACCATTGAACAAAATGGTGGTGGCAGTGCTAGATGTATGTTGGCAGAAGTGCATTTACCAGTAAAAACGTAAAAATGTGCACTAGCCTGTAGCTTTTCAGCGGTTTATTACGTATAGCTAGTAAACCAATATATATTAAGATGAAGAACTACACTATTCTATTTGCCGCTATAATGTTGCTAAGCTTTTCTGCTTGTAAGAAAGACAAAATCTCGGTGACTACAGAAAAAACCTATATTCAAGCTAACCATACGCCAAGCGGAACTTACGATGGCGGCTGGCAACTAACTTTAACACCAGAAGGAATTGCTGACATTATTCCTAGTGGCGATATCATTTATCGAGGCACTTACAAAGTTACTGGCGATAAGATTAAGGTAAAATCGGATGGGGGTAATTTCGAATTTAAAATTATTACAGAGACAGCGCTTAAAGAAGCTAAAAACGGTACCATATTGAAGCTGAAAACTGATTAACAATCACCTTGTAAATTACATCGCTATGAAAACCTATTTCCTAATTGGAATTGCATTATGTACCATTTTTGCAGCTTGTAAAAAAGATGACCAAGGATTAGGCACTGAGAAAGTGTACCTCGACGAAGGTTATGAACGAGCCTTGCTCTACTATGACGCCCGTCTTCAGCTTACGCTACAGCCAAAATTCCATGCAATTGCGAGAGTAAGCGGCGGTTTAAGTTACGAGGGAACCTACAAACAAACGGGCGACAAAATCGCTATAAAAACAAAGGGCGGTACGCTATCCTATCAAGTAAATCTGATAAAGAAATCATTGAGCTAAGTTCAGGAACGGTTTTATTACTGCAATAGAATTAACAACTTTCGAAATTTCCGATCGGTTGTAAACCCGATTGAAACGGAAATACTTTTTGTAGTACTGCAAACCTGAGCTTGTAGAAGGATAATTAGTAGCAACGGCGCTTAAACTAATTAAGGTTGATAGGGTGTTTACTACTAAAGACAAAAAGATTGCAGCGAAAAGTGGGACTGCATAGAGCGATAACCACTTCACATTGATTTTCAAAAAACAAATAGTGCTAAGATATGAAGGTGCCAGTCTAAGCAATTTTTTACGCTATGATGTTGAAATTTTCACAAAAAAATAGTTAGATACCCGATTTCCAATTCCGTTCGCTTTTTACGCAAGTTCTGGTTAAGATTTTTACTTTTCATCTTATACTCAAAAAAGAAATTTCCACTCAAAAAAACAACAACATTAAACTTTGATTTACAATACATTACAAAACCAAAGACAACTCACTTTCGCTGCTAAAATATAGCTAATTTCCATGCGCTTTCGCACTTTGAAGGTAAAACTATTTAACAGCACTAAATCTACGAGGAATCGATATCAAATTTGAAGTTGAAACTTTTACATAAAAAAAAGGTTTTAATAAGAACATTTCTCGATTTAAAATTACACTTTTGCAAAAAAATTATAAACAATGCAGAGTTACGAAGAGTTTCTTGATCTGAGTGTTGGTTTCCCACAAGAGGGCTACAGCATTATAGACGATGAGTTATATTTCCACGATTTGAATTTGATGGAAATGATTGAAACGTACGGTACGCCGCTTCGTTTTACTTATTTACCAATGGTAAGTAAAAAAATTCAGCAAGCAAAATTGTTATTTCAAACGGCAATTATTAAAAACAATTACCGCGGCGATTACAAGTACTGCTATTGCACTAAAAGTTCGCACTTTAAGCATATTGTTGAGGAGGCTTTAAAAAATGATATCCATTTAGAGACATCGTCGGCGTTTGACATGCCCATGATCGAAGCTTTAGAGAAAAAAGGAAATTTAACGAAGGACACCACTATCATCTGTAATGGTTTCAAAACCTTTCAGTACAAACAATATATCATTGATATGTTGCATGATGGTTATAAAAACATTATCCCTGTTTTAGATAACAAGGAAGAGTTTAACCTTTACGACGACGAAATTGAAATGGATACGCCTTGTAATTTGGGTATCCGTATTGCTGCAGAGGAACAACCAGATTCGCAATTTTATACTTCCCGTTTAGGTGTACGTATGGAAGATGTGATTGAATTTTACAATAATAAAATTGTTGGCAATCCTAACTTTAGAGTTAAATTACTTCACTTCTTCATCAACTCTGGTATTACCGATTCGCCTTACTATTGGAACGAATTAGAGAAATACGTTACACTTTATTGTAAGTTTAAAAAAATCAATCCTGAACTAGATACTTTAGATATTGGTGGTGGTATGCCATTTAAAGACAGCTTGGTTTTTGATTTTGATTACGAGTATATGGTGAATGAGATCGTAAAACGTATTAAAGAAATTTGTGCAGAACACGAAGTGATGGAGCCAAATATCATTACTGAGTTTGGGAAGTATACGGTTGCTGAAGCCTCCGGAATTTTATACAAAGTGCTAGGTCGTAAGCAACAAAATGATCGCGAGAAATGGTTAATGTTAGATGGTTCTTTCATTACCAACTTACCAGATGTTTGGGCTTTGAACCAAAAATATGTGCTTTTACCTATTAACAATTGGGATGCAGAATATGAGCGTGTAAATTTAGGTGGTATTACTTGCGATGGGCAAGACTATTACAACCAAGAAGCCCATATGAACAGTGTGTTTATGCCAAAAACACGTAAAGTACAATATTTAGGCTTCTTTAACACAGGCGCTTACCAAGAAGTATTAAGTGGCTATGGTGGTATTCACCATTGTTTATTGCCTAGTCCTAAACATGTAATTATTAGAAGGAACCGTGACGAAACTTTCAACTTTGAAGTTTTTGGAGAGGAGCAAAACAGTAAGCAAGTTTTAAAAATATTAGGCTATGCCTAGTTGTCTATTAACAAATAGAAAAGGCCTTCCAATTTCTCGGAAGGCCTTTTTTTTTTACCAAATACCGATTAATTCTTCAACGCTTCTTTAGCGTTTTTCAACCTTCTGTTTGCATCATTAGCTGCATCTTTAACGTTTTCTTTTGCAGAACTAGCAGCCTCTTTAACTTCTTTCTTTGCCGAGCTGGCGGCAGCATCAATATCTTGAGCAGCTTTACTCACTTTGTTATCAATTGTATTACCAGCGTCTTTAGCGGCTTCTCCAACTTTGTTAGCAGCACTGTTCACGCCGTCTTTTACATCTTCAGCAGTATTGCTCATTGCATTTTTTGTTTTTTCCCAAGCAAGTTTAGCCTCATCTAGGGTTTTTCTAGCGGCTTCTTCCGCTTGCCTGTCACCTCTAGCGATGGCTGCATCTAAATCCTTTTGCGCTTGCTCTACTTTTAATTCAGCTTCTGTTTTGGCATTTTCACTAGCTACAGCAACAGTGTCAATCGCATTGTCTAGTTTTTCTCCTGCAGTTTCGTTACTACTTTGGTTGCTACAAGACGCAATAGCGAAGGCAAATGCTGCCAAAATTAGGAATGATAATTTTTTCATTAGTTTATTTTTTAAATGAATTTATTGAGGCAAAACGAATTTGTGAGTAAATTGTTTTTAAATCCTGAAAAACCTCAACTCTTTTTAGAGTGGGTTCCAGTTGCATTATTAGTTCATTAACATTAAATTAGCACAAACATACCTATGCTGAGCTATTTAAAACTAGATCGTGTTTTAGTCATTGATATTGAAACCGTACCGCAAAAGGAGAAATTTGAAGACTTGTCTCTTGAAACGCAAGCCCTTTGGGAGCAGAAAAGTTTTTACCAACGTATCGATGGACAAACAGCCGCTCAATTTTATGATAAAGCTGGTATTTGGGCCGAATTTGGTAAAATTGTTTGTATAAGCATCGGCATTTTTCACCTTAAACGTAATCAAATACATCTCCGTATCAATTCATTTGCGCATAGCGATGAAAAAACTATACTCGAACAATTTATCAATCTGTTAGGCGATAATGACCACAGCTTACTGTGTGCTCACAACGGCAAAGAATTCGACTTCCCCTATCTCTGTAGGCGTATGTTAATTAACGGCTTGCAAATCCCTAACATTTTACAAATTGCAGGCAAAAAACCTTGGGAAATTAACCACTTAGACACCATGGAGTTGTGGAAATTCGGCGATCATAAAGCTTACACTTCCTTAAACTTACTGGCTAATATCTTCAATTTACCTACGCCAAAAGGTGATATGGACGGGAGCCAGGTGAAAGATGTTTATTACAAACAAAAGGGTTTAGCTAGAATAGCCAAATATTGCGAAGCCGATGTGATTACCACCGCACAAATTTTATTGCGTTTTAAAGGATTATCCGTAATACCAGCAGAAAATATTACTTTAGTGCAGTAATGCTTAAAGTAAAAGACCTCGCTATTAAATTTTACAACCAAGAAGATAAAAGTTGGTTAGAAACGGTACATGGGGTAAATTTTAACCTACAAGCTGGTAAAGTTTTGGGTATTGTAGGCGAGTCGGGTTCTGGCAAATCAGTAACCTCGTTTTCTATTATGCGCTTACACGACAGCAATCACACAGAGATTGGCGGAAATATTGAATTTAATGAGGTAAACTTGCTACAACTTAACGAAGAGCATATTAGAAAGTATCGAGGTCAGCAAATTGCCATGATCTTTCAAGAACCAATGACCTCCCTAAATCCGGTGTTTACTTGCGGCAGTCAAGTTAGCGAAGCGATAATTACTCATCAAGGGTTTAGCAAAGAGGAAGCGAAAAAGCAAACGATCGACTTATTCAACGAAGTTCAACTACCAAGGCCAGAAATAATCTTTGAAAGTTATCCTCACCAACTCTCGGGCGGACAGAAACAAAGGGTGATGATTGCCATGGCTTTGAGCTGCAATCCGAAGTTGCTTATTGCTGATGAACCCACTACTGCTTTAGATGCGACGGTGCAAAAAACAATTCTCGATTTGCTCAATCGTTTGAAACGCGAGCGTAACATGGCAATGATCTTCATCTCTCATGATTTAGGCTTGATGAGCGAAATAGCCGATGATTTACTTGTGATGTACAAAGGTGATATTGTGGAGCAGGGAGCGGCAAAAACATTATTTTCCAATCCACAACATCCTTATACTAAAGGTTTATTAGCATGCCGACCTTCACCAAAAAGAGCTTTAAAAAAACTACCTACCGTAGCCGACTTCTTAAATGAAGACAATACTGTTGGCTTACAACATCTTCTTGCTAAAAATGAATTTAAACCAGAAGAAATTAAAGCACGAAGAGAAAAATTATATCAACAAAACCCCCTCTTAAAAGTTGAGGAGCTTTGCACTTGGTACCCAATTAAAAAAGGCATTTTAGGTAAAACAACGAATTTTATAAAGGCAGTGGATCGAGTTAGCTTCGAAGTTTATCCTGGCGAAACCTTAGGTTTGGTGGGCGAATCGGGCTGTGGCAAAACCACTTTAGGACGAAGCATATTAAGGTTAGTAGAACCCACCAGCGGTTCAGTTAATTTTGCTGGAATAGATGTTACCAAGCTTAAAAAAAACGAACTGAGAAACTTGAGAAGGGATATTCAAATCATCTTTCAAGACCCCTATTCTTCACTTAATCCAAAGTTAACCGTTGGCCAATCGTTAATGGAACCCTTACAGGTGCACAAAATATTTAGTAATGACAAAGAGCGGAAATTACACGTATTAAACTTACTCGACAAAGTAAACCTATTACCCGAACATTTCAACCGATATCCGCATGAGTTTTCGGGTGGTCAACGTCAACGCATTGTAATCGCCAGAGCCTTGGCGCTAAAGCCTAAATTCATAATTTGTGATGAATCCGTTTCAGCCCTCGATGTCTCTGTGCAAGCACAAGTTTTAAACTTACTTAGAGATTTGCAGCAAGAATTTGGTTTAACTTATATCTTCATTTCTCATGACTTAGCGGTGGTAAAACACATCTCCGATAGGATGATTATTATGAACAAAGGTCAAATTGAAGAACAAGGTTTCCCTGATGAAATTTACCAAAGTCCAAAGACCACCTATGCTCAAAAACTTATTGCCGCCATCCCCGGAAATTATTAATTAATTGCGCTAAAATCTAATTCTTGGCACCATTTTTCTTATCTTCGGTTCAATAGGTAATCGATTATGGCTAAAACTAAAAATGCACAATTCAAACTCGTTCTTACACAATTAATAAGTGACATTTTCGAGAAAAATAGAAATGTGTCGCTCAATCATAAACAAGTTGCTGCTCGACTAAACCTTGATGACAAGGCATCTATCGACGCGATTTTAGAAGTATTAATTGAACAGACTGACAAAGGTTTATATGTTAGGCCTGAACGAGGAAAATTCAAGCTAAAGGAACTTAAAACTTTTGTAACGGGCAAGGTGGATATGACTGCCGATGGCTCTGCTTTCATCGTTCCTGACGACGAATTTGAAAAAGATATATTCGTAGCTCCTCGAAAGTTGAAAAACGCCCTACATGGAGACAAAGTTAAGGTTTACGTATTTGCAAAAAAACGGAGCGGACGTAGGAATGAGGGAGAAGTAGTGGAGATTTTGCAAAGAGCAAAAAGCGAATTTATCGGCGTTGCCAAAGTTTCAGATCGCTTTGCGTTTGTAATACCTGATGATAGAAAAATGCTTCACGATATTTTTGTACCACTTTCTGATTTAGATGGAGCAAAAAATGGACAAAAAGTGCAAGTCGCCATTACCGACTGGCCAGAAGGCGCAAAGAATCCGATAGGTAAAATTATCCATATTCTGGGAGAACAAGGTGAGAACAACACCGAGATGAACGCTATATTGGCGGAGTACGGTTTTCCACTAAGCTTTCCCTCGGAAGTTGAAAAAGAAGCGAACGCGATCCCCGAGATAGTAACGAAAGAGGAAATTAAAAACAGGAGAGATTTTAGAGACACGGTTACATTTACCATAGACCCCATTGATGCAAAAGATTTTGACGATGCAATTTCTTTCAAAAAATTAGGCAATGGCAATTATGAAATTGGTGTTCACATTGCCGATGTATCGCATTATGTTACACCAAATTCTAGTTTAGATAAGGAAGCCTACCACAGAGCCACGTCGGTTTATTTGGTGGACAGGGTAATTCCAATGTTGCCAGAAAAGTTAAGCAACGGCGTTTGTTCGCTTCGCCCTAACGAAGATAAGTTGTGTTTTGCAGCGGTTTTTGAAATGGACGATGATGCGAATGTTATTGACCAGTGGTTTGGAAGAACGGTTATCCATTCCAACAGGCGTTTTACTTACGAGGAGGCGCAAGAAGTAATTGAAAATAAATCTGGCGACTACGTTGAGGAAATTTTGAAACTGAACGAATTGGCTTATATACTTCGCGATGCTAAATTTAAAAATGGCGCCATTAGCTTTGAGAGTACAGAAGTAAAATTCAAACTCGACGATTTTGGTAAACCCATCGGCGTTTACGTTAAAGAGCGCAAAGATGCGCACAAACTCATCGAAGATTTTATGCTTTTGGCAAACAAAAAAGTGGCCGAATTCATCGCTAAAAAAGCAAAAGGTAAGCAAAAATACACTTTCGTTTACCGTTCACACGATTCGCCTAACTTAGAATCTTTAACAAGCTTCGCTAGCTTTGCATCTCGTTTCGGTTATAAAATTGATACAAAGTCCGACAAGAGTATCGCGAAATCTCTTAATTATCTGATGGATGACGTTGAAGGCAAAAAAGAGCAAAATCTTTTAACTTCCTTAGCCATTAGATCTATGGCAAAGGCGATTTATACCACTAAAAAAACCAGCCATTACGGCTTAGCTTTCGATTATTACACGCACTTTACTTCTCCTATCCGTCGTTATCCCGATGTGATGGTGCATCGTTTACTAGCACTCTATTTAGATGGCGGTAAATCCGCAGATGCTGAAGCTTATGAAACTGCAAGTGCGCATTCGTCTGCCATGGAAAAACGTGCTGCTGATGCAGAAAGAGCATCAGTAAAATATAAGCAGGCCGAGTATTTGCAAGACAACGTAGGATCAGTTTTCACAGGTATAATCTCAGGCGTTACTGAGTGGGGTATGTATGTAGAAATTGAAGAGAATAAGTGCGAAGGCATGATCCGCTTACGCGACATATCAGATGATTTTTACGTGTTAGATGAGAAAAACTACTGCATTATAGGTCAACGTAAAAAACGAAAATATCAACTAGGCGATGAAGTGCAAATTAAAGTTAAAAAAGTAGACTTAGCTAAACGACAAATCGATTTTTCGTTGGTTCAAGATTAAACATGCGCTTTTACATTTTTCTTTTTTCGCTATTAGTGGGATACGAATGGTGTTTTGCACAAACTATCCAAGGTAAAGTAGTTGATGAAACCACTGGAGAAGGGATACCCTTTGTATCTATTGGCGTTTTGGCTACTAACAATACCACGGTTACAAACGATGCAGGAGAATTTGTGATAAAGAATGTAAATCTCCCAGCAAAATTAAGATACAGTCATGTTAGTTATCTGCGCTTAGAAGATGAAATAACTAGCGCAAACAACCTGCTAGTTAAACTAAAACCTGCTGCGATAAACTTAGAAACAGTGGTGGTTGATACATATAGAGGTTTTAAGATTATAAAAGCAGCATTAGAGAAAGCTAAAAAATTCGAAAAGCAAAGCTTTTATGGCAATGCATTTTATAGGCAGTTGACTACGCTAAACAATAAACCTAGTCAAATTTACGAGCTGTTTTACGACCTAGAGTTTAGTGTAAGCAAGGTAAATGGCTGGATTGCCAAGGAAACCCGCTTTGCAGAAGCAAATGATGGCATTGCCTTCAATATAAGTAACCAATCTTACCTTACTTTTTTATTAGC
Organism: Pedobacter sp.; assembly: GCA_045629525.1. Lineage (GTDB taxonomy): Bacteria > Bacteroidota > Bacteroidia > Sphingobacteriales > Sphingobacteriaceae > Pedobacter. The sequence continues at coordinate 156,757 of JAZQRH010000009.1, read as the reverse complement.
TGGAAGCTTGTTTGAAGACAAAAAAACAGGAAAGTTTGTTAACTTGAAAAATCTAAAAGACTATCAAATTACAATAGAAAGATACATCCAACAAAAAGACCAAGACATTGCTGTAGTGAGCTGCAAATACAAAGGCAGACGAAAAGATTTTTATGCCAACTCTATTTACTACATCGGCGTAGAAGACTTAAAAATATACCGTTTGGAGAACAGTATCTTCAACCTACCGCTAAAAGTCAATGTGGCTTCAAAAGTGCAGCCAATTGTTACCACTATTGCCACCTTTAATGGTATACACACGCCAATTCCAATTATTGAGAGCATTTCTACCAAGTTATACTTAAATTTGACGGTAAATGGTAGAAGCTTGAAACCCACAATTAGCTCAATGCTTTCAATGTACCATTTAGACAAAAGCTTAAATACACAAAAATTCACTGAGTTAACCAGAAACGTACAAGATAAAGCCGTTATAGAGTCGATTGAATACAACCCAACATTTTGGAAAGATAATCCAGTAGTAAAACAAACTACATTAGAGGATACATTCATTAAAATGATGGAAAGTAAATCGGCATTTGGCACGATGATAAACCCCTAATCATGCATAACCCTACAGAATTACAACAACTCATAGAAAAAACCATAGCTACCCTTTCCTACCCGCAACAACCGGCTAATTTATATGAACCCATCAAATACATTATGGGTTTGGGTGGTAAAAGAATAAGACCAGTGATGGTACTCATGGCCACCGAATTATTCACCGATCATGTAAATAAGGCTATTGATGTAGCAATGGCCATAGAAACCTTCCATAACTTTACCTTAGTACATGACGATATTATGGACAACGCTCCTTTGCGTAGAGGGAAACAAACTGTACACGAAAAATGGGGCGTAAACAATGCTATTTTAAGCGGAGATGTAATGATGGTAGAGTCGAACAAACATCTTTCTAAAGTAGATATTTCTGTTTTAAAACCAACCTTAGACACCTTTAACCAAACGGCGCAAGGTGTTTGCGAAGGACAGCAATTAGACATGGAGTTCGAAACTCGAGACAATGTAAGTATTGCAGAGTATATCGAAATGATTAGACTGAAAACGGCTGTGTTACTAGGCGGTGCAATGAAATTAGGGGCAATTGTAGGCGGTGCTAAAGAAAGTGATGCCGATTTACTGTACCAATTTGGCGAAAATTTAGGCGTAGCCTTCCAATTACAAGACGATATTTTAGACGTTTACGGAGATCCAGAAAAATTCGGAAAGCAAGTAGGTGGCGATATCATTTCTAACAAAAAGACCTTCATGCATTTATCTGCCAAAGCACTTATCAACGATAGCGAAACGCACATCCTTTTAGGAAACGATGAAAATGCCAGCGCTAAGGTGAATGCCGTTACAGAATTGTATAATAAATATGGCATTAAACAATTGGCCAATGCACAGGTAAACCAATACTTAACTAAAGCCTACCAAGCGCTTGATGCCCTAGCTGTGCCAGACGAGAGGAAGTTAGAATTAAGAACCCTAGCCAAGCAAATTATGGAGCGAGAGCACTAAAAACCTCATTCCGATATTTAAAAAAACTGCAACCTATAACAGCTGCAGTTTTTTTGTGCGCTAAAATTCGCGAATAACGCAAAAAAGCCGAACAATAAATGCTCGGCTTCTCTTGTAAAATAATTACAAATATTATTCCGCAGATTCTGCAGCAGCCTTTTTTGCAGGTGCTTTCTCAGCTTTAGGAGCAGCCGCTTTTTTAGGAGCTTTTGCTTTAACCTCTGCTACCGGAGAAGCATCTTCTACTTTAGGCAATACAGAAACGTATGATTTGTTATCATATTTTTTTCTGAAAGTAACAATACCTGGTACCAAAGCAAATAAAGTATGGTCTTTACCAATACCAACACCTTTATCTGGGTGGTGTTTTGTACCACGTTGGCGAACAATGATGTTACCAGCGATAGCCTCTTGACCACCAAAAATTTTAATACCTAGACGTTTACTATGCGACTCGCGACCGTTCTTTGAACTACCGGCTCCCTTCTTATGTGCCATTTTATCTTATATTTTTTAAGAGTGGGATTAACCAATCTAAAATTAACAAATCAATTAACTACAGAGTGATACTCTCAATCTGGATTTTGGTGAATGACTGGCGGTGACCATTTTTCTTTTTGTAACCTTTTCTACGTTTTTTCTTGAAAACAATTACTTTATCACCTTTTAAATGAGACACGATTTTAGCTGAAACCTTAGCTCCTGTAACTGCAGGCGCACCTACAGAAATTTTACCAGCATTGTCAACCAACAATACATTGTCAAATTCAATACTAGCGCCTTCATCTCCTTGTAAACGGTGTACAAAGATGTGCTGGTCTTTTGCAACTTTAAATTGTTGCCCTGCTATATTTACTATTGCGTACATTGTTAAATATTATTTTGTTATATTTATTATTATTCGAGGTGCAAATATAGAACATTTAATTCTCAAACACAATAGCGCAGTCAAAATAATTAAACACACCTCAGTTTCAACAATTATAGATGTCCAACTACTCCATTCTCCGCTCTGTCAATCATTTTTTAAAAGCAACACGCTACTCAACATTACCCATAGTCCCGCTATTCGCTACAATCTTTTCATGAATGTAAGCGAAAGTATGTTACGCTGTGCTTGTCGAAACGCTTTGTAATTTCTATAATCCTTCGACAAGCTCAGGATGTCACTGTTACGAAAAGTATTTTCGCTGCTATCGGGTTTACTCAAAAAAACCACTGCAACTCATTTACAGCGCATCTAAGCACATCAACACCTAATGGCCAAGTTAGGGGTCTCAAACATTCAAAAATAGGCCTTTAAGCAATCTATTTCCATATTTCACAAAATTATTCCAAAAAGTTGTACGAAAACTATTGTTATATATACAATAATAACAACATAGTGCAGTTATATATTCGAGAGCGTTAATAAATAAAGCGGAAGTGGCAGGATTGCCGTATACTTCCGCTTTTCTTTTCCAAGCCATTTACCCATCTACTTCCATTTACAAAATCAATTGTATTTATATCATTTTTATAAGCCAATTTTGTCTCGCCGTAAAAGTGCGGCTTTATTTGTGCGGCGGCGCTATAATAAAAATGCGGAAGTAGGCTAATCCTACTTCCGCATTTCTTTTCGCTTAATACAGGCTGTTACTTGCTAAAGTAACGAGCTTCTGCTTCTAAAACCGTTTGTTCCACTAATTTCTGAAGCATTTTGGCCTTTTTAGCAATCTCCATATCCTTATCATAATTAGAAAGATAAACGATATTTCGAGTGGTATCATCATACACAAAACTAAATTGGTATTTAAGCAATTCTTTATTTTGCAAATCGCTCACGTCATTAGCAATCGTATCTGGAATAGCCAGTAAATCATCCTCTTTTATCTTGCTATGCAAGTAGATGATATTATTAATGCGTAATTTAAAATTTTCTTGTATTAAACTATCTCTTTGGTTGATAAACTTATAATCACCAGTTTTAGAATCGTAATAATTTTGCAGTGTATCGCCAACACCCCATTTATAATTTAAACTTACAAACGACGCAGCTCTACGACCACCGCTACGCATTTGGAAGATATAAAAACCAAGTGCAGCGGCAATTACCACTACAGAAGCGATCTTTAATATTAATTTAGTTTTCGCTTTCATTACTTTCTCAACTGTTCGGCTTCTTTATCAATTAAGGTTAGCTCAATTTCTTTCTGCACTTTAGCTGCAGCACCTTTCATTTTTTGGCTACCGCTATAAGTAGGAAAATAAGTGACTTCCTTAGATTTCCCTTGGTAGTTAAATTTGATAAAATAACGAAGCTTCGACTGATCCTTCAAATCAGCATCTTCATTTGCTATTACATCTGGCAAATTCCAAAATCCTTGTACATCAGCAATACTGTCTAAATATTTCACATCGTTAACAGACAACTTAATATTTCTGTTAATTAGTGAATCTTTTTTATCGAGATAAGTAAACTGGCCTGTAGCCGAATTATAAGAATTTTCTAGTTTATCTCCTCCCCACTTATATTCTAACGAAACAAAGTATTTTTCCTGAAATGGAGCATTTCTAATAATTGGTGCATAATATACGATGCAGTAAATTAAAAAAGGAACAATTACCGTTGATGCTAAAAAAATCTTCTTACCTCTTGAAGTCATGTTATTATTTACTCCTCTATAAAATTCGCTGACGCTTCTTGGTCAAACTCGCCTTCCCACTTGGCTATCACTATTGTTGCTAAACAGTTACCAATTACGTTTACAGAAGTTCTAGCCATATCCATTAACTCATCAATACCTAAAATGGCAGCAATGATAAATACTGGCAAGCCAAACTGCTCTGCTGTTGCAATTAAAACAATTAAAGACGCTCTTGGTACCGCAGCAACCCCTTTAGATGTAATCATTAAGGTAAATGCAATGGCCAACTGTTGTCCTACCGACAAATCCATTCCGGCAGCTTGCGCCACAAAAATAGAGGCTAAAGAAAGATACAACGAGGTACCATCTAAGTTAAAACTGTAGCCTGTTGGTATTACGAACGATACAATTTTGCGAGGCACTCCAAATCTTTCCATATTGCTCATTGCTTTTGGCAATGCAGCGTCAGAACTTGTTGTTGCAAATGCAATTGATACTGGTTCTTTAACCGCTTGAATGAATTTCTTAATAGGCACTTTTAAGAACCACATTATTGGCACAAAAACAAGTAGTACGAATACAACGAGCGCAATATACAAAGAACCTAAAAGCATAAATAGGTTTTTAAGAATATCTACACCCAAATGACCAACGGTGTACGCCATAGCAGCACCTACACCAATTGGGGCAAAGTACATAATGATATTGGTAAACTTAAACATCACCTCCGATAAACTCTCTACGAAATCGATCATTGGCTTGCGTTTCTTTTCCTCTACCATTGCTAAACCTATACCAAACAGCACAGAGAATACTACAATTTGCAATACACGATTTTCGTACATCGATTTAATGGCATTCTCAGGAAATAAGTCATATATAAAGTGAGAAAAACCGTAAACACCACGTACGTTTTGTGGCAAAGCTTCTAATTCAGTATCAACAACTTTGGCTTTTGGCAACTCTTGTTGTGGCATGTGTGATAAATCCACACCTTTACCTGCTTCTGTGATGTTAATTACCGCTAACCCGATAAAAATGGCACAGGTAGTTGCACAGAAGAAATATAGCATAGATTTCCAGGCCATACGTCCCACTTGTTTCAAATCTGAGTGGCCAGCAATGCCGTAAACCAATGTTCCAAATAAAATTGGACCAACAATGGTTTTCACCAATTTAATGAAACCCTTGCTCAACGGGTGTAAAGCAGCAGCAAAATTCGGAAAATCAACCCCAACAAAAACGCCCAGTAGCATAGCCACCAAAATCCATGTTGTAAGATTTTTTTTCGCAACCGCGAAAGTTACCAGAGCAACAGCCGAAATCCATCTCACCGACATCATCAAGCTTTCGGAAATTGGAGCAATATTAAACTCTTTTAAAAGTGTAACGATTAGCGCAACAGTGATAGTAATAAAGGTAAGTATACCTACTTTAGTTTTTTTCATTTAGTTTGGTTTGTTAATTATCCAAAAGGGATTTTATATTATTTATTCGGCTAGTTTCTCAGGTATACATGATTTGGCATCTTTGCAGCTTACACCGTAATAAGGTACTAAACTACAACAGACGCGACAAAAATAATTATTTGCATTTAGCCCGCAAACATTTATTACTTTAGTACACGATTTACGTGTAACAATTTAATGTTACACTGCTCTAATAGACGTACAAAAACGCTAAATGGACCGAAAAGATCATCTTTTTAAAGAAATATTTGATAAAAACTCGAAGAAAATTTTTCACCTGTGTTATGGCTACACCGGCGATAAAGACTCTGCGAACGATTTACTGCAAGAGACCTTTTTAAAAGTTTGGCAAAACTTAGATAAGTTCAGAAATAAGTCGTTAATTTCTACATGGATTTACAGAATAGCGGTAAACACTTGCTTAACCTACCTACGATCGGAGAAGAGGCAAGCCAAAGATGAGCTCACAGAAAACATTATCGAGAATAAGATTGAAGAGTACTCTGAGAAAAATGAGCAAATAGCATTATTGTACAAATCTATTTCGAAATTAGAAGAAAACGACCGTTTGATTATTACCATGGTGCTAGATGAGCTCCCATACAATGAAATAGCTGAAATATCGGGTATTAGTGAAGGAAATTTACGAGTGAGAATACATAGAATAAAACAAAAGCTTACAGAAATATACAATCAACATGCAAGAATTTAATCAAATTGAGGCGCTTTGGGCTCAGCATAGTGTTGATGTAAAACTATCTGCTGACTACGTGCTAAAACAAGCAAAAAAGGAAGTTAACCAAATCCGAACAAAATCAATGCTCAACATTGCTGGAATGATTTTATCGGTGTTCGGCATAGCAAGTATTTGGTTGTTTTATGATTTCAATTCCATCCTCACCCACCTAGGCTTAACCATTATTATTTTGGCAGTTACTGTTTACACGTTTATTCTGTACAATAATCACAAGCTAATTGCTCGAAACGATTTCACAGAAAATCCAAAGGTATTTCTAGAGCAGTTAAAAACCTACCAATTAAAAAGACACGAATTGTACAATAAATTATACTGGTTTTATGCATTGGCACTAGGCCTCGGTATGGCCTTATACTTCTACGAGTTACTTAGGCACATGCAACCTTGGATGCAGTTCTTGGTTTTGTTTTTAAGCTTTGGGTGGATCATCTTTTGTTCTACGCTTGTACGTAAAACGGTAATAAGGAGGGATAAAGAGCGTATCTCTTTATTAATTGAAAGATTTGAAAGAATAAGCGATCAGTTTTAAAACACAGAATAAAATTGATCTTTTAGCGTTTTTATTGGCGATATGGTGTCCGTAAAAAGCTTTCTCCTAATTACCCTCTTGCTATTTAATTGCAGTTTTAAACTAGATAAAACCAACTATCCGGAAAAGATTGATTGGGACACTCACTTTAGGGCTAGCCCAGACGTTAATTCTAATTATGCTGCAGTAACCAATACCATATGGCATTATAGCTACACCGCGACCATGAAAGGCAAAAAACTTACTATTGATTTTAATTTTTTGGCAGGTGTAGATCCTGATAAGTCGTGGGTAAACAGAAGCAAAATACGGAGCAAGCAAGCAAGTGAAGCGTTGTTAAATCACGAACAAGGCCATGTGTATATCAATTTTCTACAGCTGAAAAACGGTGAAATTTTAATCAAAAATCAACCCTACACAATAGGAAATTTCAAGCAGTTGGTAGCCAAAAAAGCCAAAGAGGTTAGCAAGTTTTACAACGATTTACAAGTCCGCTACGATGTAGAAACCAAACATGGCGCAGACTTAAAAGCGCAAAGTAAATGGGACGTGTATTTTGAAACCGAGCTTCGAAAATTTCAGTAAAAAAAGCACCCCCACATTTTAGACTCATGCGGCGGCGCTCTCTCACGTATTTGTCGCTTTATTCAGGCTTCACTTCCGAAGAAGAAAAGCTGTTTCCAGCCAATCGGTACTTTAAGGTCTTCACCAAAGTTTCGGTTTTGCCATCTGTAGTCTGCAGTATTGGAACAGTTCTAAACAATTCGCCACCTTTAACAAAAAACTTATCATCACCCTGGTAACCCTTTGTACTGTTTAAGCCGGGGAAACTAATTTTGTTAAAATCATTAGAAAACTCGTAAACGTTAAGGTCGGCTACGTTTTTTCGCACCAACGTTTGTACGTAAATTTCGGGATTACCGTCATTGTCGAGATCCATGTTCCAGGCATCTGTGATAATTCCGTTTCGCTCTACTGCCAGCGACTTATAGTTGCTTTTTAGCGAATCGGACATCAAGATTAAAAATCCACCCACAGAATCTACTCCTTTACCCCAACTAAGCACTTCAAAATAATAACCTGGCTTAATTTCAATGCTCTTGTAAAAAGAAAATGGATTAGGAGATTTACTTTCCACAATCGGTTTATCTACAACAACTGCTTTTTGGTTCTCTGTACATGCAGTAAATACTGCTCCTAAAAATAATAAGGCAAACGCTTTTTTAAACCTGTGCTTGAACATTTTTGAGTGTATTGCTTTTTATAACTTGTGTATTATTTTACTGATTTTACTTTTGGGTCTCCGTTATTTAATATGGTTTTGCTCACAACACTACGCTTTCCACCTGGTGTAATTACAATGGTGCGTAATATCTTACTAAAGCCTTTAGGCACGTTAACTCTTATCGGCCCAGCGTACATGGTAGCGTTCTCTGATGGTCGATAGTCGTCTAAAGTATAAAAAATTTGAGCACCCGTCAATGGTGTTTTTAGTTCGATTGTATGATTTTCTCCGTTAACTACGCCAGCTGGCTGCCCTATTGGCGTTGGGACCCAGTAATTTGTGCCTTGGCGGTCGAGCCTTTCGATATGTAGAGGAACTCTTGCCTCATTAAAATTTAGATAATTTTTTCGGTTAAGCGGAGTCCACGCAATTTCGGCTAACGAAAAGAGTTTAGGAAAAAGCATGTATTCGGCTTTTGCTGGCGTCTCCATGTACTCTGTCCACATGTTAGCCTGTACACCTATGATATGTTTCCTTTCATCCTCGGTTAATACGCTTGGCACCGGGTTATAGTTATACACTTTAGTATAGTCAGAATATCCCTCACCTCTTCCGCTAATGGTCAGAGGTTCATCATCAGCGTTTGATTGCTTATGATCGAAGTATAAGCCAGCACTTCCTGGAGTCATTAACACATCGTGTCTTTGTTTTGCAGCTTCTATCCCCCCATCTTCTCCTCTCCAACTCATCACAGTAGCATTAGGTGCCAATCCTCCTTCCAAAATTTCATCCCAACCAATAATCGATCTACCCTTTGCATTTAAGTATGTCTCGATACGTTGAATAAAATAACTTTGTAGACCGTGTTCGTCCTTCAAACCCTTTTCTTTAATCAAAGCTTGAGCGAATTCTGATTCCTTCCAATATTTCTTTGGCGCTTCATCCCCACCAATATGGATATATTTGGATGGGAAGATAGCGATAACTTCATCTAGAACATCTTGTAAAAAATTAAAAGTATAGTCAGTCGGCGCAAAAATATCATCAAAAACGCCGAAAGTTTGTTGCACATGCTTGCCTTTTCTACTACCAGACCAAGGAGTGTTTTCCGGAATTTCTGTATCCCTGTCAGGAAAAGAACTTAGCTGAGGATAAGCTGCAATAGCAGCGGAAGCATGGCCAGGCATTTCTATTTCAGGAATAACCGTAATATATCTTTCAGCAGCATAAGCTACAATCTCCCTAGCCTCTGCTTGAGTATAATGACCTTTGTACTCTTGATTATCTGTGCCGCCAGTACCAGGATAGTTTCCTACAATAGTTCCGCTTCTAACCGAGCCTACATCTATCAATTTAGGATATTTTTTGATTTCAATTCTCCAACCTTGGTCGTCAGTTAAATGCCAATGAAAGGTATTTAACTTGTATGTTGCCATTATATCAATGTATTTTTTGATAAATGATAAAGGAAAATAGTGACGAGCAACATCTAAATGCAAGCCGCGATAACCGAACCTCGGATAGTCTGAAATGCTTGCATTCTGTATATCGTAACTCCCATTTTTCGTTTGGTGCGGCACCATTTGCATAAATGACTGAACGGCATAGAATAAGCCTGCCTTTTCTCCTTCAAATACAATACGGTTGCTATTTATCTCGAGCTTATAACCTTCTTTAGGTATTTTTTTATTGGCTGATGGAGAAAAAACTATGGTTTTTCGGTTGTTAGCCTGATTTTTCACATTTGTTAGCCTAGCTGTTATTCCTTTACTCGCCAAAAAATCTTTCAGCATTTTAGCTTCGTTATTGGATGGCGATGCGATAATATCTAGCGCTCCGTTTAATTTAAAGACACCATTTGCCTTTTGCACAGAAACAGGAGCCGGGATGATACCCAAATTTTCATCCGTTTGAGCTTTAGCACTCGGTATCATGAGTGCAAGGATACTGGTTAGAATTAGTTTTTTCATAATTGTGGTAGATGTTATTCTTGAAGATTTTGGTATTTGATACAAGATAGAATATTTACACTTGTTGAGGAAATGTTTAGCAAAAAATAAGGGGCTTTCTAAAATTTAGAAAGCCCCTTATTTTTAATAATTGAATTTATGCTATGCAATATCGGCCTTGGCTGCCAAATAACGTTCAGCGTCTAACGCAGCCATACAACCAGAGCCCGCAGCAGTGATCGCTTGGCGATAGTAACTATCTTGCACATCACCACATGCAAAAACACCTTCAATGTTGGTTTTAGACGAATCTGCTTGTGTTAGCAAATAACCCGTTTCATCCATATCTAACCAACCTTTAAACAAGTCTGTATTAGGTTTATGACCAATCGCAACAAAAAATCCATCCACATTTAACTTAGACGTTTCATTAGTTTGATTGTTAATTACCTCGACGCCGGTAACGTTCTTACCATCACCTAAAATCTCCTTTGCTTCTGTATTATAAATCACTTCGATATTTGGGGTAGAAAGCACTCTATTAACCATCGCTTTCGAGGCACGAAACTCGTCTCTGCGTACCAACATATATACTTTATTGCAAAGTTTAGCCAAATAAGTAGCTTCTTCGGCAGCTGTATCTCCTGCGCCTACAATGGCTACATCTTTCCCTTTAAAAAAGAAACCATCGCACACGGCACATGCCGAAACGCCAAAACCGTTGTATTGTTGTTCGCTTGGCAAACCTAACCATTTTGCCTTTGCACCGGTAGCAATAATTACAGTATCTGCTAAAACAGTTTTAATCTCGTCAACTACAACTTTATGAGGCAAAGAAGAAAAATCTACCGAGCTCACATAGCCAAAGCGAATTTGAGTTCCAAAACGCTCGGCTTGTTTTCTGAAATCTTCCATCATTTCCGGTCCCATTACACCATGAGGATAGCCTGGAAAATTATCGACATCAGTGGTTTGCGTTAACTGCCCACCCATTTCCATACCAGTGTACATTACTGGTTTTAGATCTGCTCTAGCTGCGTAAATTGCCGCTGTGTAACCCGCTGGACCGGATCCTATGATTAAACACTCTACGTGTTCTAACTCTTCTTGTTGCAACATTCTGTGTAATTTAGTTTGCAAATTTAAGCTTTAGCTTTTAAAGCACAATATTTGTGGAGAAAGATGAAATTGTGGAGATAATTGGAAATAACTAAGGTTTATTGGCTTGATATACCCGCATGAAATTACCACCTAAAATTTTATGCACATCGGCCTCGCTGTAATCTCTTTTAAGTAAAGCCGCAGTAATTTTTGGATAATCAGCAACGCTGTCCATTCCTAATGGAAATGATTCGGCACCATCGAAGTCGGCACCAATACCTACATAATCAACTCCAACAAGTTTTACTACATAATCAATATGATCAATAACTTTTTCAATACTTGGTCTAATAGCATCAGCCTCAGATTTATGATTAGAAATCAAAGTATCTACAGCTACGCCTCTGCCATATCTCTTGGTAAGTTCCGCAAATTCATCTGCGTATTTTGCTAAAAAAGCCTTGTGTTTGGCAGCGTACGTCGAGTCTAGAAATCCGCTAAAAAAATTAATGGCAATTACACCACCATTTTTTGCTACGGCCTTAATTTGCTCGTCTTTTAGGTTTCGTGGCACTGGATTAATAGCATAAACACTACTATGCGAAAGGATGACTGGTTTTGTAACAACTGCCAGCGCATCGAAAAAAGTTTGTTCGCCCACGTGAGATAAGTCAACCATCACGCCTAGCTCGTTCAATTTATTTACTACAGATTTTCCAAAATCGTTCAGTCCGGGTTTTTCAGGCTTGCCTTTGGTTTCGTCGGCAGCAGAACTTGCCCAAGGTGTACTGTTATTCCAGGTTAGCGTTAAATAAGACATTCCACGCTTGGCCAGCGCTTCGAGTTTGTGCAAATCATTTTCGATCATGTGACCGCCCTCAACACCAATTAAAGCTGCCATTTTTTCTTGCTTAATCGCAGCGTCAAACTCTCTAGCATTGGTAACTAAAGCAATTTTCTGCGGATATCTCTCAATCAAACGATAAAGCGAATCGATTTGGCGATTTGCTAAATCATATCCGCCTTTAGCGTCACACCAAATGGAAAATATCTGGGCGTCTAAGCCGCCTTGTTTTGCTCTAACTAGATCAAAATTTCCAGAGAGTTGTAATTTACCAATGTCGATACCTGACTTGATCTGATTATACATGATATCGCCATGTGTGTCGACAACAATCGCTTTTTTGTGAATTTCTTTTACATTTTTTTGCGCATAGGTAATAGTAGCGGCAAGTAAAGTGGCCAATAATAAGCCTGTGGTTTTCTTCATAAATTATTCTATAGTTAAAATTTCAGCTTTGCTAAGTTTCTTTTTACTTATTAAGTTGTCATTTTCATAGATAGAGACGGTTTGCTTCTTTAGGTCATACCAAGTTCCGCTTTTTTTGTCATTAATATACAGCCCTTTTGATGTTATTTTCCCTTTCGGCGAATATTCTATAGTTTCACCGTTCAGAAATCCATCTTTATATTTCAGAATCGTCCTAATGCTACCATCAGGATAATAGAAAAACCAAGATCCCTGTTCTAGTGCATTTACATAAGCTCCCCTTTGGGAAAGGAAACGTGCTTGGTTTTTAACGCTAAAATCAGTTCTGTTTTCGGAGTTGAAAACCATCACATCATTATAGAAGAAAAAATTGCCGTGAGGCACTGTCAATATTTCATCCTTATATTCTCCAGACATCTGTAAATTGTTATCCAAATCATACTTTTTTAGCACATAGATACTTTCTGTAGACAATTTACCTACCACTCCATAAGAAGTAGCCTCCGTGGGTTTAGTAACGATTTTATCTCCCGAGAAATAAATAGGTTTTACTTGTTGTGCCTTGGTAAGCGAATAAGTAAGCGATAATACAATACTTAACAATAGAGTTTTCATAGCTTAATGTTAAATGTGTTACATAAATTTACTTTTACGTTTGGATGATTCCAACGTTAAACGCTTTTTCGATAGGTGATTGATTAGCAGCCTCAATACCCATCGAAATCACTTTTCTGGTTTCCAAAGGATCAATAATACCATCGACCCATAATCGCGACGCTGCATAATATGGGGTTGTTTGTGAGTTATAACGCTCGGTGACATCGTTAAGTACTTTTTCGCGTTCTTCGGCAGTTAGCAACTCCCCCTTTCCTTTTAACGCACTCTCTTGGATTTGCAACAAAACTTTGGCCGCCTGCGCACCACCCATTACTGCTATTTTAGCACTTGGCCAGGCGTAAATTAACCGCGGATCGTAAGCTTTGCCACACATCGCGTAATTACCAGCTCCATACGAATTTCCCACAACAATCGTGAATTTTGGCACTACTGAATTGGACACAGCATTCACCATTTTGGCACCGTCTTTAATGATACCACCATGCTCAGATCTACTGCCTACCATAAACCCAGTTACATCCTGCAAAAACACCAAAGGAATTTTCTTTTGATTACAGTTCATGATAAATCGTGTAGCCTTATCAGCACTATCAGAATAGATTACACCTCCAAATTGCATCTCACCTTTTTTAGATTTTACTACCTTCCGCTGATTTGCCACTATGCCAACGGCCCATCCATCTATACGCCCCAAACCACAGATAATGCTCTGCCCGTACAAAGCTTTGTACTCCTCAAATTCAGAATTATCTACCAGACGAAGAATAATTTCTTTCATATCAAAAGGTTTTTCCCTATTGTCGGGCAGTAAGCCATAAATATGCTGTTCGTCTAATTTTGGCAAAGCCGATTTTACCCTGTCAAAACCAGCCTTTCCTGGCGCACCCAACATGCTCATGATATTTTTGATGCTATCTAAGCAGGCTTCATCGTTTGGATGTTTATAATCTGTTACGCCCGAGATTTCGCAATGTGTGGTTGCACCACCCAAAGTTTCGTTATCAATTTCTTCGCCAATGGCCGACTTTACGAGATATGAACCCGCTAAAAACACAGATCCTGTACCATCAACAATCATTGCTTCGTCGCTCATAATTGGCAGATAAGCACCTCCAGCTACGCAAGAACCCATTATTGCAGAAATTTGAACTATCCCTTCGGAAGACATAATAGCATTGTTTCTAAAAATGCGCCCAAAATGTTCCTTATCAGGGAAAATCTCGTCTTGCATTGGCAAATAAACTCCTGCGCTATCTACCAAATAAATAATTGGCAGACGGTTTTCCATCGCAATTTCTTGCGCCCTCAGATTTTTTTTTGCTGTCATCGGAAACCAGGCACCCGCCTTCACGGTGGCATCATTTGCTACCACTACGCATTGCCGGCCCGACACATAGCCAATTTTTACTACCACGCCGGCACTAGGACAACCTCCTTCAGCCTCGTACATGCCATCGGCCGCAAAAGCGCCAACCTCTAGCGAGCGCTTGTCTTTATCCAGCAAATAAGCTATACGCTCTCTGGCCAATAATTTACCCTTTGCCTTTTGTTTGGCAGCACTTTTTTCGCCACCGCCAGCATATATTCTTTTGAGTTTTACTTTAACCTCGTATGCTAATTGTTTGTTGTGATCTTCGTTTTTGTTAAAACTAATGTCCATACATGTTTCCCATTTGGTTAACTTGCCTCAGCTTAATTTGCCAGGGTCAATTATGCTAAATTAACATTTTAAGCGTTGTAATATCATGAAGTGGCTTATATTTTTCGCATTTTTTACACCTATACAGATTACTTATGCTCAAAAATTTAACTTCCCTAAGCTCCTATTGCAAAGCGATAAAATAGAAAAACTGGTCCCACAAAAGTGGCAAATCTTAGATTCTGTTCATGGCGACCTAAATAATGATCGAATTAATGATTTGGTATTGGTACTAGAATACAAAGATCCAGTTAACGAAAATAGAGCATACGGAAATTTCGAAATTGAATTGGTTAAAGAATATCAACGCCCCCGAATTTTAGCCATCTTTTTTAAGCGAGCAAACCTTTATCAGCTTTCTACACAAAATAATGATTTTATTTTGCGCTCGGAAGAGGGCGGGCAAATGGGCGACCCTCTGAAAGGTCTACACATAGAGAATAATAAACTTACCATTTCTTTTGAAGGTGGAAACGATTGGCGCTGGAAACTGAACTATGAGTTTACATACCAACAAAAAGAGTGGCAGCTTACCGCAGCCAACAATGTGTATTACCACAAAGACAGAGGTGAGATGGTAGATAAGCAATATGATTTTGTTGATCGCACCATTAAAACCGTTGTAGGAAGTATTTTTAATCGAGATATTCTAAATTATAAAGAAGAAGATATTCTGATATTTGGAAGCGCAAGGACGCTCAAAGATTTTAAAAAACCTTGGACTTGGGAAATTTCGAAAGATAATTATCTATAAATAAAAAGATCGGTGGGTTATCACCGATCTTTTTATTTAATAATTCTGGATTAACTATCCCTTTATTGCGTTGATGATATCGTACTGTGTAATAATATCGAATTTACCGTCTTCCAATTCAACCAATACTGCGCTGTTATCCTTATTAATTAACGAAGACAAGCGATCGATAGATGTATTTAAATCCACAAACGGAAAAGTGGCGCCCATGATGCTTTCCACGCTAGAAGATTTTACACTTGGATTTTCAAGCAATGCACTCAAAATATCACTCTCTTCTAACTTACCTACCAACATGCCCTTTTGGGTTACTGGTATTTGAGAGATGTTCATGGTACTCATAGTATTAAATGCCTCTGCTACCGTTTTCTCACAATCAATAGTTACAATTTCTGTTGCTTCCTTCTTGGCAATGATTGAACGTGCGGTAAGCTTTTCATCTTTTAAGAAGCCGCGTTCGCGTAACCAATCTTCATTGTACATTTTACCCATGTAACGGCTTCCGTGATCATGAAAGATAACCACCACCACATCTTCAGGTTTCAATTGATCTTTAAGCTGTAACAAACCTGCCACAGCAGAACCTGCAGAGTTTCCCACAAAAATTCCTTCTTGGCGGCAAATTTCCCTAGTCATTAGTGCGGCATCCTTATCGGTTACTTTTTCAAACAAATCAATGATATCGAAGTTAACGTTGGCAGGTAAAAAATCTTCTCCAATACCTTCGGTGATGTAAGGATAAACTTCATCCTTGTCAAAAATTCCCGTTTCTTTATACTTTTTAAAAACAGAACCATAGGTATCTATACCCCAAATTTTAATGTTTGGATTCTTTTCTTTCAAATATTTACCAGTACCCGAAATTGTTCCGCCAGTACCAACGCCCACCACTAAGTGTGTGATCTTACCTTCAGTCTGGTCCCAAATTTCTGGTCCGGTTTGCTCATAATGCGCTTGAGAATTGCTTAAATTATCATACTGATTGGGTTTCCAAGAATTAGGAACTTCTCGCTCCAAACGTGACGAAACCGAGTAATATGAACGCGGATCTTCTGGATCTACGTTAGTTGGACAAACAATTACTTCTGCACCGAAAGCACGTAAAGCATCAACTTTTTCCTTAGACTGCTTATCGGTTGTGGTGAAAATACACTTGTAGCCTTTAATAATAGCAGCCATAGCTAAACCCATTCCAGTATTACCAGATGTACCCTCAATGATAGTCCCGCCTGGCTTCAAAACGCCACTCTTTTCGGCATCTTCTATCATTTTTAAAGCCATACGGTCTTTGATAGAGTTCCCAGGATTAGTTGTTTCAACTTTTGCTAATACAGTTGCTGGAATATCCTTTACAATGTTGTTTAATTTTACCAATGGCGTATTACCAATGGTTTCCAATATATTATTGTACCACATGTTACAAAAGTAACCAAAACAAAAAGTATTCTCGCAAGTAATGTTTAAATCGAATTTTATTTTAAATATCTAGACTTTTCAAAATTAAGTTCTATACGCTACAAAAATGATATACTTAATATACTAAAAATTTGGCGTAAGGTATTTATTAGCCATAGATGCATAGATAGACTCAAGTTCTTAATTATTAATACCTATTAGGGTCTGTGCATCTGCAGCAACTACGCCAACTTGTACAATTTGCCCGGTAAGGCGATAATAAATCCCTGCATCTCAAGAGTTAGCAAGATGATAGCCAATTTGCTTTGTTGCAACTTCGTTTGTAAAGACAATTCATCTATATTTAGTGCGGTAGCCTGTAAAGTCTCGGCCACCAGGCGCTCGTCTTTACTTAAAGACAGCGGAAGCGAAACTTGCACTGGTTTTGCTTGCCGAGCAGTTTCTTCATCCCAACCTAAATAATAGATTAAATCCATGGGGTTGTTAATTAAACCGGCTCTGTTCGTTTTGATGAGGAAATTACACCCCTCAGAGAACTCATCGTTTACCCGACCTGGAAATGCGTACACATCTCTGTTGTACGAATTGGCAATCTCAGCAGTAATTAGCGCACCACCTTTAATAGAGGCTTCCACCACAATGGTCGCATCGGCCATGCCCGCAATTATTCGATTTCTTTTCGGGAAATTCTCGCGATGGGGATTGGAGCCTGACATAAACTCCGTTAATAGACCACCGTTAGTAATCATTTTGGCCGCAAGATCTCGGTGTATGGCTGGGTAAATTCTGTCTAAACCGTGCCCCAAAACGCCTACAGTCGGAATTTTTGCCATTACGCTTTCTTTGTGCGCAGCCGCGTCAATACCATGTGCGAGACCACTTACCACCAACACGTTGTAAGGTTTCAGCACTTCGGCCAATTGCTTGCATAACAACTTACCATAAACCGTTGCATTACGTGTGCCTACAATACTTAGCACCCTGTGCTGATTTAGGTTAACAGTACCTTTATAATAGAGAAGTAAGGGAGCATCGTAACAGTTGCGCAATCGCTTGGGGTAATCGTTGCTATCTATGGCTAAAACCTCGATCTGGTGCTTTTTGATGAATTGAAGTTCCTTTTCTGCAATGGCTAAAGCTTGCGTGTTTATAATCGCTTCGGCAGTTTTCTTGCCAATACCCTCTACCGCATTAAGCTGCGCCATACTCGCCGAAAACACCTTCTCTGCGTCTCCAAAATGGGCGTACAAACGTTTAGCCAGCATTTGGCCTACGCCATCAACTAAGGTTAAGGCAATTTTATAAACATCATTCATAGGCATAGGCAAGGTAACTGATAACTAATGAATTACCAAACCTATTATTAGTTTACAAACGTTTAATGTGATTTTATTGCGGCACGTACACCACAAACTTAGTCTCGAAAAACTCTTCATCGAAATAAGCTGAGAGTGGATACAACTCTGCTTTCAACTTACTTTCCTTAATTTCCTCCTTCAAATCCCCACCTTTTAAGTAAAGAATTCCGTTCCTAATAGCATTGATGTTGTCTTTAGCAAACTTGTCCTTTACCCATGGATAAAATTCGCCTAATCGTGTTACCGCCCTCGACACGACGAAGTTAAACTTATCCTTAATTTGCTCTGCCCTACTGTGCGATGCTTTTAAGTTTGTTAGGCCTAAAGCACTGGCAACTTCGTTCACAACTTTTATCTTTTTACCAATAGAATCTACTAGATGGAACTGAGTTTCGGGGAACATTATGGCCAGAGGTATGCCTGGAAAACCACCACCACAGCCAACATCTAAAACCTTCTCTCCGGGTTTGAAAGTGCAAAACCTGGCAATGCCTAACGAGTGTAGAATATGACGCTCGTAAAGCTCTTCAATATCTTTTCTGGAAATTACATTGATTTGCGCATTCCAAAAGCTATAGAGCTCAAATAACTTTTCAAATTGCGCTACCTGCGTAGGACTTAAATCTTTAAAATATTTGAAAATGATATCAGGTTTTACGTCAGCCATTACTTAAAGTATAATATAGGAAGTGTTTTAAAAACTACAACTGTAGCCTATTTCCAAGCCACTTTTTTTACAAAGATAGACAGAATAGCGTTAAACACCAGAAAAACCATTAAAATGATATCCAAAACCGGGAACCACCATCTTAACTCTGCATAATTTAAACGCTTTAACAAACTAGGATATACAAAACACCTCACCAATACACTCAGTAAGAACACGCCGGTGGCAATGAACTGTGTCTGTTTAAAAAACGCCAAAGCAATAAGTAGGGCGTAAAAGAGGAATTGAACAGCAATTTGTAAACTCAAAATAAACTTGTGTTTGGGCTTGTACATTTTACCCGCCCCTACATGTCTCTTCTTCTGACGCAGATAACTTAAAAAGCCCGTATTCGGCACGCTCCACACGTGTGTATCTTTATGTATCTGTATCGTAGTGTTTGCGGGTGTAGCATTGGCATTAACAAACAGATCGTCATCGCCAGAAGGAATGTGCATGTGCGCAGCAAAACCTTTATTGGCAAAAAAAAGCGACTTTTTATAAGCCATATTTCTACCAACACCCATATAAGGCATGCCTTTTAAAGCAAACGATAAATAATTTACCGCTGTGAAAAAGGTTTCGAAACGAATTAATGCGTTTAACAAACTTGCCTTTTTAAAGTATGGCGAGTAACCCAACAAAATTTCAGTGTCAGCATTAGGTTGTTGCATTCCTCTTAACCAACTAGGGCTAGCGGGCTCACAATCTGCATCGGTAAATACCAACCATTCATTGCTCGCAGCCTTAATACCCATAGTTGCCGCAAACTTTTTACCGGCAATAAACCTAGCGCCTTCGGCAACATTTACCAATTTTAAATGAGCGTATTCTTTTGCCAAACCATTCAGAAAGTCTCCGGTACCATCCCATGACCTGTCATTAACCACTACCACCTCAAAGTTGGGATGATCCTGATGCAGCAAGCTTTTTAAATATCGTTCTAAATTCGGCATCTCATTACGTGCACAAACAATTACAGAAATAGGTTGTAACACAGTTTCTGGTAGCTCGGTGATTCGATACCTAACCAACCTCAAATGTACAGCAAGCACATAATATAGGTGTATAATTAAGCAAACGCCGAGGGCGATAAGTAAACAGATTTCGAGCAGGTTAAATTCCACAATGATACTTTAAAAGCCACAAATGTCTACCTTTTTTTTTAATAATAAGGTGATGTTGAAAAAATCAGCATTTGTTAATAGCATTTGAAAAGCAATAGAACTGTAACTAAGAACGCTAGCCCCACTTTTCATTACAAGTCCGCACTCGTTGCACTCGCTTGCGGGCTTTCTATTGCAATTGGGTTTAGCAAACTAAAACCTTTGCAATACATTGGCCACCTAAACCCGATAGTAGCGAGCATCCCGTCCCGATATTAATCGGGATCATCGGGATAAAGCGGATAGCGGGACTAACGAAAATACCTGCTTATGGCTTGCTTTTCCATAAATATGTAAAAGCATATCTTCATGTTGGCCCGAGCGCTTAGTAATTAGCGCAAATTGCGTACTTTTGACAGATTTTTGAAGCGGATACACACATTATGAAATTAAATTTACAGGCAAAAGACCCAAATTCGAAGGCGAGAGCTGGCGTTATTTCTACAGCACATGGCGACATACAAACGCCTATTTTTATGCCTGTTGGTACCGCAGGAACGGTTAAAGCTGTACATCAGAAAGAGTTAAAAGAAGACATAAAAGCCCAAATTATTTTGGGAAATACCTACCATCTATATTTACGCCCAGGTTTAGATATTTTAGAACCCGCCGGCGGTTTACACAAGTTTATTGGCTGGGACAAGCCTATTTTAACCGACAGTGGAGGCTACCAAGTATACTCGCTTAGTAAAGTGAGAAAAATTAAAGAAGAAGGTGTTACGTTTCGCTCGCACATTGACGGCTCTAAGCATTTGTTTACGCCAGAATATGCTATGGATATACAACGCACCATTGGTGCCGACATTATCATGGCTTTTGACGAGTGCACACCTTACCCTTGCGATTATAAATACGCGGCAAATTCGATTAACATGACCCACCGTTGGTTAAAAAGATGTTGCCATCGCTTTGATACCACCGAACCGAAATACGGCTACGACCAAACGCTTTTTCCGATTGTACAGGGCTCTGTTTACAAGGATTTGAGAGAGAAATCTGCCGAGTTTATTGCATCAATGGGTCGCGAAGGTAATGCCATTGGCGGCTTATCGGTTGGAGAGCCCGCAGAAGAAATGTATGCCATGACAGAAGTGGTTTGTAACATTTTACCAGAAGAAAAACCGCGTTATTTAATGGGTGTTGGTACGCCTGTAAACATTTTAGAAAATATTGCCTTGGGTATTGATATGTTTGATTGCGTTATGCCAACCAGAAATGCAAGAAACGGGATGTTATTTACCAGAAATGGGATGATAAACATCACCAATAAAAAATGGGCAAATGATTTCTCGCCAATTGATGCCGAGAGTGATTTACTGGCAGACCAAGTTTACTCTAAGGCTTACTTAAGGCATTTAATGCACAGCAAGGAGATTTTAGGCTCGCAGATTGCTACTTTACATAACCTGCATTTTTACCTTTGGTTGGTAAATACAGCCAGAGAAAAGATTATTGCTGGCGAGTTTTATGAGTGGAAAAACAAAATGGTTACTATATTAGGGCAAAAACTGTAAATGAATTTCCTGCAGAAACGTTTTAAAATTATTGACGCCTATATTATTGGCAAATACTTGGGTACTTTTATTTATACCCTAGCTGTGTTTGTGGTAGTTATCGTAATTTTTGACCTTTCGGAAAAGTTAGACGATTTTTTAGGGAATGACATGACGGTTTGGGAGATCATTACCCAGTACTACGCTGGCTCTATTCCATTTTATGTGAATATGCTCTCGCCGCTCATGAATTTTATTGCAGTAATTTTCTTTACCGCAAAAATGGCCGATCAAACCGAAATTGTACCGATTTTGAGCGGTGGGGTAAGTTTCAATAGATTTTTAAGACCATATTTCATCTCGGCGTTTATCATATTTGCGGCGAATTTGGTTTCAAATCTTTACATTCTTCCCTATACTAACAAGATTAAGAACAGTTTCGAAAACCAAGTTATCAAAAAAAACGACCCTTACACAAAGTCGAACATACATATGCGTATAGATGAAAACACCTATATCTATATTGACAATTTCGACAACAGAAGTAATATTGGCTACCGTTTCTCTTTAGATAGATTTAAAGGAGATGTTTTAGAGAAAAAATTGATGGCCGAACAAATTACTTACGATTCGTTAAAGCGTGTTTGGAAGCTAAGCAATTACTCTATAAGAAACATTAACGGACTGAAAGAGAATATGGTTTACGGCAATTCTAAAACCAAAGATACGGTGCTAGATATGAAACCAGATGACTTTTCGGTGTACGACAATGTTGTGGAAAGCATGACTAGCAGAGAATTAGCCGAGAAAATCCAAAAAGAAAAGATTAGGGGCTCAGGCGTGATGAACGACCTGCTTTTTGAGCAATATAAACGCTATATACAACCTTTATCGGCCTTTGTGTTAACGCTGATTGGAGTTGCCTTATCTTCGAGAAAAGTACGTGGAGGTGTAGGATTACCTTTAGGCATTGGTATTGTATTGAGTTTCGCCTTTATTGTCTTTAATCAGTTTACCAAGATGTTCTCCACCAAAGGTGGATTACCTCCTCTATTAGCCAACTTACTCCCTGTGATTTGCTTTGCTGCATTAGGAATATACCTACTGCGTAAAGCACCAAAATAAGTATAAAATCAAGTTTGTCTTTCCAACTTTATACTGTCTCAGTTGTGACGCAAGTTCGTTGTGGCTTATAGCGCTACAAACACATGATGCTACCCGAAAATAAAGTGAAACATCACACGCAAACACACTAAGAAAATTCGCCAAAACAGCACTAATTTTGCTTCAAAGGCGACCGAGTTCTGGTATAAATTTTAGCGCCAATTTTACTTGTGAGGCCCCACTCTCTGCGACTAAATCAATTATCGTACGCCGACCATTTCACGAAGATAAATTACGTTAAATACCGACGTTAATTATACAACGAAACCCAGCAGTTTTGAACCAAATTTCAGATTGCAAATTGCCC
The DNA here is from genome assembly GCA_045629525.1 of Pedobacter sp. Lineage (GTDB taxonomy): Bacteria > Bacteroidota > Bacteroidia > Sphingobacteriales > Sphingobacteriaceae > Pedobacter. The sequence goes on along the minus strand of JAZQRH010000009.1, from coordinate 133,583 downwards.
TTCGTTGGCGGTAAAAATCCGAACAAAAAAGCACTGAAAAAAATCCGCAAAACACCAGCTAAAGAACCCCCAAAAATGAGCCAATTTACCAAGGTAAAGAATATGCGAAATGGGAACGCCTGAGTATGAAAAACAACCTCTAAAACGGAAAGAAAAAGAGATAAAAAGCAGTTAGAATTTTGAGAAAACCTACTGTTAAAAGGCTTGAAATTTCATGCATATTTTCCACGCTACCGAACCACAATAAAGCTTAGCGGATGCTGATCCGGGAGCAGGATTTAGGAAAAACGATACAAAACAGTCGAATATTAGAGAATAATGGAGCCAAATAAAGGCGTTTAACAAGCCTATAATCATCAAGCAAGAGCAGACATTCATAACAAAGGTAGACTCCTTAAAAGTCCTGGAATTAAGAAATAGCTAGAAAAGGAGCGAAAAAAGCATTAAAATTTCGCAAAATAACGATGTAATTCCAATTACATTCTGGACCAAGATTAATTTAAACAGCTAAAAATTCACAGTGTTGCAAAGGCAAAAAACATAAATTTTAACGACATTTTTCTGAATAAAAGACGGGGCAGAGAACGGGAATCACCCCTCACCAGCAAGTCCTTTTTTGCCGATCAAGCTGACCTCTGTCCGGAGAAATTTTGCTAGTCGAGTTCCCCAAAAAACACCCTGCCTTGATAGCCTCTATGCGAAAAAGGAGTTTTTAAAAAGCTATAGTACACGAACCAAATCAAGGGGTAACATAGGGGTAATCAAAGCGAAATAACAAATGAAACAAAAACAAATTAAACACACTAAGTATAAATAAAAACAAAAGCATATAGCACAAATAAACGGGCATAAAACTGCATTTAGAAACTACAAAAAAATACACTAAGTAACTAACAAAAGGAACGGAGCAAGAGCATAAAATTCACAAAGCATGAGAAGGCTCAGTGACAGCAACGCCAGAAATCCATCGATCATTTTTGGCAACTAATGTTCAAAATTGAAAAAAATAAAGCATCCGTAAACTTAATTTCTCAGATAATTCCTCATACAATTCTTAAAATTAACAGAAAATAGAACGAAGAATAACATGCGTATTTGTGTATATATTTATTCGATAAATTATGTTATCTTCGTTAATATAAAACGACCCACTATCACTGCGATAAACGAAAAATAATATAAACTAAAACGTTATACTCATCCGTTATTATTTAAATATAACCAGCTTAATATCATAACTATAAAATATACTATCTAAATTTTTAGACGAAATAAAAAACGAAATCCATAAAGTAAAAAGCTAAAATACTTAGTAAAATATGAATTTTGACATTTTTAAACAAATCAACAAATTGAAAATCAAAGTAATTACATCAATTATATTAAGCTTTTCTTTTTTATCAGGTTTTGCTCAACTATTTGACGATTCTCAGTCACCACTTAGTGTAAAGTGGCGAGTAATTAGTCACCAGGGCTTTAAAATCATCTATCCGAGCAAGCTCGAAAAAGATGCGCAAAAACTCAGTAATACGTTACCCCACATCTACCCTACCCTTGGCAAAGATTTAAAACAGACGCACACCCGTATTCCTGTGGTGCTACAAAACCTCGGAACCACCTCCAACGGTTTCGTTCAACTCGCACCAAAAAAATCTGAACTATACACGATCTCTCCACAAAACTTCGACAGTCAAGACTGGTTAAACAACCTTTCCATCCACGAACTCAGACACATCATACAATACAATAAGTATACCGGCACAACAGGCCTTCCATTTCCGGAAGAAATCTATTTTGGATACCTCGGCTTAAGCACGCCTGTTTGGTTCTTAGAGGGTGACGCAGTGGCGACCGAAACCAACCATACCTATGCAGGTAGAGGCAGACAACCCGCTTGGATCATGCCATACCGAACGGCGCTTTTAGAGGAACAGAAAATCAGTTACTCCAAAGCTTATTTTGGTTCGAACAAAGACATCGCCCCTGGCTATTACCAAGTCGGTTATTTGACGAGTGCTCACTTGCAAAAAAATGAAGATGCGGATATTATCGATAAAATCATCTCGGACATCAACCGACGACCGCTTCGTTTATATCCCTTTTCGCAAAGCCTAAAAAGGTTCACAGGCAAAAACACCAAACAGTATTTTAAACAGGTCCAAAAGCAACTCCAAAAAGACTGGCAAAATCAAGATAAAAAATCGCAGAGCATCGCTTATCAAAGCCTCAATCAAAAAGCAAAATTTGCGACCAATTACCATCTTCCAACTCCCCTACCGAACGGACATATTTTGGCCTTAAAATCTAGCAAAGCAGAAGCACCAAATTTTGTCATTTTAGATAGCGCAAAAAATGAACGATCGATACTAAAAATAGCTTACCAAGAAATACCCTGGATGAGCTACGGAAATGATAAAATTGTTTGGGATGAATATCGCGAAGACGCCCGGTACAAACAGCGTAGTTGGAATGTAGTATGCATTTACGATTTGGCCACAAAACAGAAGCGGCAACTCACCCACAAATCAAGATTATTTGCGCCGAGTATTTCTGCTGATGGCACGAAAATTATCGCCGTTCAAATTGATTTAAGCAACAGGCACCAGTTAGTATTTTTAGATCCCAACACCGGAAGCATTATCGACAGTTTGCCGAACCCGGAGAATTTAGCACTGCAAACACCAACGTTAAACCAGGACGGCAGTCAGGTGGCTTGGATTTCGGTAAGCGAAGAAGGAAAATCCCTTTGGTTAAAAAACAACGATAATACCGAACAACTTATTACCAATACCCGCCAGCAGGTTAGTAGACCAATATTTTTTGGCGATAAAATCGCATTTAACGCCCATTACAATGGAGTTGATAACATTTACGAGATAACACCTCGATCAAAAAAAATAATGGCGCTAACGGCTGCAAAATACGGCGCCTTCAATGCCACCTTTGACAGCGACAACAATTTCTACTTTAGCAACTATCAACAGACAGGCTACGAGATCGCTAAAAGCACCATCGAACCCATCAGTATAGGCAACAACAATTTTGTCTACTACGGTAAGGAAACGACGCCTAGCGACTACGTCTTTGCCAACATACCAGACAGCATTTTTCAGTCCAAGCCATACAGCCCATTAAAAAATGCATTCAATTTTCACAGCATTAGCCCCACCGCAGAAAGCGACCTCGATAAGGTTGGGTTAGAACTAAAATCTCACGATTTACTAAACACCACTACTTTTTACACCGGTTTAAGTTATCAGAGCACCACTCAAAATGTAGAATATTACGCCGGTTTAAAGTATAAAGCACTTTATCCGGTCATCAATTTGAGTTATCGCAACCGTCCACGAGTAACCAATTATCGGTTCCAAAATGCCATCCATCAGGCGCAGTGGCGAGAAGATTTATTCAGCATTACAGCAGGCATACCATTAAGTTTTAACGCCTACAATCACAGGTTTAATATCATTGCCGAGACCGGCACCTATTACGTTAACAGGCTTTTTAATGCTGTAGATGCTAGTCGCTTGGTTAATGCCATTAAATTTCCTATCAGTTACCGTCTAGGCTTTGGTCATCAGGTACGCACTGCTGAACGCGATATCGCCCCAAGATGGGGGCAACTTTTTGAAATTAACTTCCAGAACACCCCTTTCGACGATAGATTAAACGGTCACCTTCTTGGCTTCGAAAGCTACTTTTATTTCCCTGGGATAGCCAAAAACCACAGCCTTTTACTTAGTTATAGCCAACAGCAAAATAGCGGAACTTTTAGCAACACCAACGCCATCGAAACCGTTTTTGGTTACAACCAAATTAAAGCCATTTCACCTTTAAAAAGCACACTACTAATAAACTATCGCTTTCCATTCTTATTTCCAGACCTCGAAATTGGACCCATCGCCTATGTGCGCAATTTACGAGCTACATTGTTTAGTCACTACGAGAATATCGGTAGCGAAACAAAGCTGAACCAACCTAAAACCTATGGATTCGAAATCCGCAGCAGCATGAACCTTTTACGTTATCAGCCCGTGGCCGATGTAGGCGCTCGTTTCATTTTTGTTAACAAAATTTATCAGCAAAACCCTATATTCGAATTGTTATTTAACTACAATTTTTAAAGTCATGTCAACCAAAACCATATTTATCGTCATTCTTAGCGTACTCTTAACCGTGTTTTTAATGGTAAACAACGATGCCGTTGAATTTGATTTCATCATCGGAAAACCTGTAGAAGTATCAAAACTAATCGTTATCGGCATATGTATTTTAATCGGTTTTATTTTGGGCTTCATTGCTGGAAGACCACGTAAAACCATTAGCAGCTATAATGAAGAAATTGAGGGGCAAATTGAGCAAAACGAGCGTAAAAACAGTCTTTCTGACGAAGACAGAGACTACATCTCTTAGCTTCAAGAAAAGCAAGGTTCACCCTACGAACCACAAGATAGTCCTGCTTTCTGCTTAACCAAAATGAGAAATTGGGTAACACTACCAATCAGGTTTAATAAACCTAAGCCAATCCTAAATTAATGAGCGTCTCCACATTTAAAAGCAAGTACAAAACGCGTTCGGTAACCGAATTAGAGAAAATCACAGCCAATTCAACTTATACCGATGAAGCTCGACAAGCGGCTGCCGAACTTTTAAAAGAAAAACTACCTAACTCAGTAGCCATCACCAATTTTAATACTCACATCGACAAACAAGTAAAATTGCAGCAAGGAAAAAGAGACACGATGTTTCGACACTTAAACAACATTCAAATTGGCGACACTAAAATTTACCGCTCTTCACACAAATACTTATCAGTGGAGAGGAAGACAGAAGTCCAATTTGATTTGAAATTAACTACAGAACGATGGAATTGCGGAATTGTGGTTTACAACACTGCTACTAGAACCTATCGCTACAAGTTCAATCACGAAGACAATTTATTTATACCCATAATCTCTGTCGCGTTTAGCATCTTCACTTATTACCTTTTCGAAAATTATTATTTCGTACTCATGTCGCTTTTGATTTTACCAATATTCACAGCAGTTTTGCAGTTATTCTCGTTTCTATTTTTAGATGAGACAATAATCAAACCTTTCGAGGAAATATTTACAGAACCTGCATAAAGAAAAATCATGCCTTGGCTCCTTATAGTTAGCTTGCGCCAGCTCATGCAACTTTTATAGACATTCTATGCAAAATTTTCTGAACCTCTGCTTGCGAGAGGTAAAGTAAAAAAAACTTAGAGCAGAAAGCTAGCATGGCTTAGAAATAGTTAAGCAGGATAGCAAAAACTATCCTGCTTTTTTATGCCATTTGTATTTAATAGCCTGTTTGGTTTAAGCTATAGCATAAACTATTTTGAGAAGCGTAATTAACCGATGTCTTTTAAGGTACACCTTTTGAAAATTAGACAATGGGTGCAATCGCACTGCAAATTTTGAAAAAGAACAGCGTAGTACCTATTAAAACAGAACTAAAGAACTCCCGCTTTTCAAAATCCAAAGAAATAAAGTCACCAAATAATGGAATAGATTTTGACGAGAAACTTATTAATTGCCTTTTTGCGAAAAATACTGTTTCGGCATGATACCAGTTTCTTTTTTAAACGCAGCATAAAAACTCGACAAGCTTTTAAAACCAGCTTCTTTAGCTAAGGCCTCTATTGTCATTACCACCCTTTTATCCGGATAGTTAGCAATGAAAAACCGAACCCTGTAGGTATTTACCCAATCTCTAAAATTTCTTCCTATCTCATTATTAATTATTGCAGAACATTGATGCACGGGCAAGTCTAGCCTATTGGCCAAGTTTTTGATCTGCAAATTAGTACTTAAAAATAGCTGTTCACGTTCCATCAGCGCCTCGAGATCTTCCCCTCCAACCGCGTTACTTTCAGCCACTGTGAGCTCGGCTGATTTCAAATTTACAGACTTCTGTTTTTTTTGTCCTTTCTGCTGCAGATTTACCGGCTTCACGTTGACCAGCAAATACTGATACAACAATTCGGGCTTGTGCAACAAATATAAGATCAAAAGTAGTAAGAAAACACAGTTTGCACCTACAAAAAGCGGCACCATATTCGTTCTTCCTCCAATAAACAGTGGTAATAACGAGATGAGATGAAAGGATGTCGAGAAACCTAAAATAACCGCAATCCATCGTTTTACCGGCATCCACCCATCCGCCTTAAAAACCTTTGAACGTACAAAAACACACCATGCGGCAGCTAAATAACCCACAATCAACCCCGATCGTAAAACCACTAAAATCACGTTGGGGAAATTGCCTGTTTGATCTAATATAAAGAGTTGGGAGTTTTTTGTAATCGAGCTCATCACAACATCCAATTCTGCCACTTTCGGTTCGCCGATAGGTAAAAAGTGAATGGCAACGATAAAAAACGGAACAAGGTGTACTATTTGCTTTATAGTAAATCGCTCCCATCTCTCTAATAATCGAGTGATGTAGAGAAATAATGCAGCTGGTACTACGTAATACAACGGCGTAAACGTTCTGTAAAAAAACGCGAATAGCTCCGCATTTTGGTATCTCACACATAGAAAAATCACTATTTGTACTACACGGGCAAAAATAATGACAGCAAGAAACCAAGTAAATACTCGTTTTTCCTTCTTAGCCAATACTAAATGAGCGGTAAACACGAGAAATATCGATCCGACGGCGCTCAACACAATATCATAAATATCCATCTATCAGAAAACACAATACTCTTAAAAGTTGTAAATATGACAAAAAAAATCTTTTTATCAAGATCGTATACATTTTAAAGCACAACATATAGAAAAAATATGATCAATCAATATAGCTTCAAATGTGCATTCCCCATTTTTCTTGATACATTTGTAGTCTAATTCACATTCATGATCACGGTAGGCAAATACAATACTTTACGAGTAGTAGCGAAAAATAATCAAGGTTTAAGTTTAACAGATGGAGACAGCGAGGTCCTATTGCCTTATCTCGAAGTGCCAAAAGGTATTGAATTAGGGGACGAAGTAGAGGCTTTTATATACCTTAACAAAGACGGCAATACCGTTGCTACCTTAAAAGATGTTTTAGCCACTGCGGATGAATTTGCGTACCTAACGGTGGTAGATGTAAATGACGACGGCGCCTATGTAAATATTGGCATAGATAAGGATGTATTTGTACCACGACGAGAACAAAAAAGACCGATGGAATTGGGCGAAAGCTACGTCGTTTTTGTGTACCTAGATGAATTTTCAAACAAGCTACTTGCATCCTCAAAAGTTGACCAGTTTGTAGAGACCATTAACTTCGATTTTGAAGAAGGAGATCAAGTAGATTTGTTGATCGTTGATAAATCAGATTTGGGCTACAATGCCGTCATCAATAACGAATTTATCGGATTATTATACCACAACGAGCTGTTTACTCATTTAGAACCAGGAACCCGTTGCCCAGGATGGATAAAGAAAATAAGAGTTGAGGGAAAAATTGACTTAACATTACAACCTTCTGGCTTTAGCCATATATTGGATACAAAACAATACATTCTTGAAGAACTTAAAGCCGTGGGCGAAATTAATTTAGGTGATAAAAGCTCGCCAGATGAAATCTACGAAAGATTTAAAGTAAGTAAAGCTGCATTTAAAAAAGCGATTGGCGGCTTATACAAAGAAAGGCTAATCACACTTTCAGATCACAATATTAAAATTGTAAGCGAAGATTAAAAATAAGAAAGGCTTAAACATAATGTTTAAGCCTTTCTCTTATATCAAAACAATAAGTTTAATTACGAATTTAACGCTTGCTCAATATCTCCGATAATATCATCGATATGCTCTAAACCTATTGATAAACGGATAGATCCTTGTTCAATTCCCACAATATTACGTTCCTCTTCAGTTAATTTACTATGTGTACTGGTTGCAGGGTGCGTAGCAATTGATCTGGTATCGGCTAAGTTAGCAGAAATAGAGAACATTTTTAAGCCGTCCATAAATTTACGGGCGCCTTCAACGCCTCCATCAACTACAACGGTAACAATACCGCCACCTTGCTTCATCTGCTTTTTAGCGATTTGGTATTGTGGATGTGAAGGCAAAAATGGATACTTCACCAATTTAATTTTCGGATGCTTCGCTAAATATTCGGCTACTTTTAATGCATTTTCGCAATGACGATCCATACGAACAGCCAATGTTTCTAAACTTTTCGATAAAATCCATGCGTTGAAGGGCGATAAAGATGGCCCACTGTGACGAGCGAAACCAACTACTTCAGCAATCAGCTCTTTAGAACCTAAGATAATGCCACCTAAAGCCCTACCCTGGCCATCAATATATTTAGTTGCAGAATGGATGGAGATGTGAGCACCCAATTTAATAGGTTGCTGCAAATATGGCGTAGCAAAGCAATTGTCAACCACTAATAAGGTGTTATACTTTTTCGCTAAACCTGCTAAAAACTCTAAATCTATGATATCAATACCAGGATTAGATGGCGTTTCTACGAAAATAATCTTGGTGTTAGGCTTAATTAAAGCTTCCCAATCCTGTGGTTTGTCCAAATCTGCGTAGTCAAAAGTTACTCCCCATTTAGAGAAAACATTGGTTAACAATTGATGGGTAGAACCAAACACAGAGCGACTAGAAAGAATATGATCTCCAGATTTCAAAAAAGCACCGAAAGTGGTAAAAATAGCTGCCATGCCAGTTGCAGTAGCAAAGCCATCCTCTGCCCCTTCTAAAAGTGCCATTTTCTCAATAAACTCAGATGTATTTGGGTTAGAATAGCGACTATACACATTGCCTTCCTTTTCGTTAGCAAATAAGGCACGCATTTCTTCAGCGTCATCAAATTTATAACTGGAAGTTAGGTAGATAGGCGATGAATGTTCTTTATGTGAACTACGTTCCGTTTGAGTGCGTATTGCAATGGTTTCGAAATTTTCGGACATTTTAAGTTGTAAGTTTTGGTAATAATTTTTGCGTTATATGCGTTGCGACGAATAACTTAAAACGCATTACTTATTACCGTTTATGGTATAGGTAAAATTTATGGTTGCTGATCTGCCCAAAATATTAGAAACAGAACAGTATTTATCAAAAGTCATTTGTAAAGCACGCTCTACCTTAGCGGCACTTAATTCGCCACTAAGCATAAAATTTATATCAATTATATCAAAAATAGCGGGTACTTCTTCCTCCTTACGAGTTGCCTTCACGTTAATTTTAATATCCGCAACATCTTCTTTTTGTTTAGAGAGAATATTCACCATGTCAATGCCACTGCATCCTGCTAAACCAACCAAAAGCATCTCCATTGGTCTAAAACCTTTACCCGTGCCGCCAATTGCTGGATTAGCATCCATTTCTACAGTAAAGCCCCCACTGTTTGTGACTTCAAAATTAAATTTTCCGCTTTTGCGGATGAGGTTGATTTCCATTGCGCTGGTATTGAGTTATAAGATGTAAGATATGAGACTTGATGTCTTAAATTTTATCCTGCTACACTATATATCGTAAAAAATTAAATTATCTTTCTCCAAGTCTGGCAATTTCACCTCCTTCTCGAAAATTGCAAACACCGAAGAACCACTACCACTCATTAGCGCAAAGAGCGCTCCTGCAGTATAAAGTTTGGTTTTCACTTCTAGTATTTCTGGATATTTTGCAAACACCGAAGGTTCGAAATCATTAAGAATTTTATCTCGCCATTCTTGTATAGGCAAATGTATCAAATCTTTTAATGAGGATAAAGGCTGTTTTACATTAATTTGTGAATACGCCTGGCCGGTTGACACATGTATTGGCGGCTTCACTAAAACCAAATAATATTTCGACAAATCCAAATCAACAGCTTCAAATTCATTCCCAATACCATGTGCAAACGTGGGCTTGGCAGCGATAAAGAATGGGCAATCTGCGCCCATTGGTCGGACGTAATCTTCCATTTGACTAACTGATAAGCCTAAATTAAACTTTTGATTTATAAGTTTTACTAAAAATGCAGCATCAGCACTTCCGCCACCTAATCCAGCCCCAACAGGAATGTTTTTTAACAAAACGATTTGCTGATTAGGTAAGTTAAATTCCTTTTGAAGTTTTGCAAAGGCCTTCAAACAGATGTTATCAATTACATCACCAGGAACTTCAACACCCTTTACAAGCATTGTGGTCTCTTCTGCATCTACTAATTCAATAACGTCTTTAATTTGTATAGGATAGAAAATGGTTTCCAAATTATGGTATCCATCAGCTCTTTTTTCAGTTAAAAAAAGTCCTAAATTTATTTTAGCATTAGCGAAGGTCAGCATTTATTTAAGATTTAAATTCTTCACGGTTACAAAGTCTTCAGCGTCTTAAAAACCCCATCAATTACCTTTGCCATCTTAGGAAGATCCAAAGTTTCCAGTTTATCGGTTATTTGGTGATAGTTTTTATTTCTATAAAATGATGTGTCGGTTATCATTAGGGCATCATAGCCAAACGTCCAATAGTTTAAGTGATCAGAAAAATCAATTCCAGGTAATTTAGCGGGCGCCGAAAACTTTTTTGTAGGTATTACTTTGGTTGATTTGTAATTTCTTATAAACCTTCTAGCGAAAGATCCCGCACCAAACTTTTTAACGAGTGTAATGTAATTACCCCTATTACCGTAAAATAAGGAAAGTAATCCGACAGGGTATGATTGAGTATTATGCTCCTCTCGAAAATAACCAATCATTTCTAAAGAGACCATTCCCGCTACTTCAGCGTTGGTATCGAAAAGTGATTTTGCGTGTATAAAACTACCCATATGTTCCGTTCTAAAGTACGGAGGTTCTTCTAAGGTATAAGCCACCAAGTCTATTCGGTGGTTTAAATCCGTTCCCTGCAATAGTCTAGCTAGTTCTAAAAGTCCAACAACGCCACTTGCGTTATCATCAGCACCTTCTTGGTCTCCACAAACATCATAATGCGCTCCTAGAATTATTCTTTTACTGTTCTCAAGTCCAAAGGAACAAATCACATTTTTATACACCTTACCATCGACCCTATATTCTTGAAAATACGTACTATCGGCATACCTTACAAAAATGCTTTTAATGTAGTCAGCGGTTAAATTTAATTGTTCGATATTTTGATGATTGCGAAAATTTGCAGTTTTAGTGATGGCTTGCAAATGTTTACGTATCACAGTGGTATCAGCTTGTTTTGCCTGTAAAACAGGGCCAGCGATAATTGAAAAAAGCAGTGTAAAAATAACCTTTCGCATAATCCTCTACTACAACTTATAAGTATAATGCCCAATAATATTCCAAGCAAATAAAACATCCTCTAACACTTGTCCATGAGCAATATTATGCACGATTAAATTACGTTGTCCGTCGGCCGATTTTTTATCAACCACTATTCCAATATGCTTTTGCCTGCCCAAATCCCAACAAACAATATCTCCAGGCTTGTAATCTGCAGCAAACTTTGTTATAGGCTTTTTTATACCTCTACGATTAAAGAAAACCATTAAATTAGGAACTCGCCTGTGGTCTATGTTTTTATCCGGAGTTTTTCGTCCCCAAATTTTAGGATAAGCGGAAAAATTGCTCTTCATATCCTCATGCACTTCTTTCTGTAAATCTATGCCTAATTTACGGTAAGCTCTAATAACTACGTCTGTACATACACCCGTAGCCGCTGGCACATCTCCGATAGGATAAGGTATTTTAACATAAGCGGGATCGTAAACCACCTTATCTTTAGTTAATGAGATTGCTGCGTCGGATAATTTTAAAGCCTTTTGACCAGAAACTAACACCGAAACAAAGCATAGTAAGAACAGAAAAATAGCTTTTTTGAACATATCTTGAGCACAAATTTAATGATTTTTGTGTTTATCAACATCGATGTATCAAATAATAGTTAGTGTTGATAACAACATACCTATGCTTAAAGGCAAATGATTAGATTTGTATGCTAAGACTTATTTTTAGGTTTATTAAAACAACATGAAACAGTATTTAGATTTAATGCAACATGTGCTAAATAATGGCACGCAAAAACATGATAGAACGGGAACAGGAACCATCAGCGTATTTGGCCATCAAATGCGTTTTAATTTACAAGAAGGTTTTCCAATGGTGACTACTAAGAAATTGCATCTAAAATCTATCATTCATGAACTAATTTGGTTTCTAAAGGGAGATACCAACATCCAATATTTAAAAGACAACGGTGTACGTATTTGGGATGAATGGGCTGACGAAGACGGAAACCTAGGACCTGTTTATGGTTCGCAGTGGCGTAGCTGGCCTAAGCCAGATGGCGGGCATATCGATCAAATCACCCAAATTATAAATACCATCAAAAATAATCCCGATTCGCGTCGTATTATAGTTTCTGCATGGAATGTTGCCGAGATCGAAAATATGGCTTTACCTCCATGTCATGCTTTCTTTCAATTTTACGTAGCTGATGGCAAATTAAGTTGCCAATTATATCAACGCAGTGCAGATATATTTTTGGGAGTTCCTTTTAATATTGCATCTTACGCATTATTAACCATGATGGTAGCACAAGTTTGTGGTTTGCAACCCGGAGATTTTGTACACACACTTGGCGATGCTCACTTATACAATAACCATATAGAGCAGGCCAATTTGCAGTTAAGCAGAACACCAAAACCCTTACCAACAATAAAAATAAATCCAACAGTTACAGATATTTTCGATTTTAAATTCGAAGATTTTGAATTGATCAATTATGAAGCGCATCCGCATATTAAAGGCGTTGTTGCAGTTTAGATAAACACCAACAAGAATGACCCCACTCTCAATAGTTGTAGCAGTATCGGAAAATAACGCCATTGGCAAGAACAATGAACTGCTTTGGCATTTACCTGCCGACTTGAAGCATTTTAAAAATACAACCACCGGCCATACCATTATTATGGGGCGTAAAACTTTTGATTCTATTGGAAGAGCATTACCCAACCGAAGAAACATAGTAATTACCAGGCAAGCTGCCATGCAGGTAGAAGGTGTAGAATTTGTGAACTCACTTAATGAAGCTTTGGAACTTTGTAAAGACAAGGAACAAGCATTTATTATCGGCGGTGGTGAAATTTACAGGCAAGCACTTCCCTTTTGCGATAAAATTTACTTAACACGTGTGCACCAATATTTTGATGGAGACGCTTTCTTCCCCGAACTAGATGAAGATAATTGGCAGGAAACAGAGAAAAGTGATTTTTTGCCAGACGAAAAAAACAAATTTGCGTATACTTTTTCTACATTAGAGCGCCGTTAGGCTTTTATTAACGCAAATTCATGACAGTATATTAACAAAATTACATTAGGAACATCTATTATTTAAAAAAATAATTAGATTTGCCGACTTGTAAAAAAAATCAGCTTACTATAAAACAATAATAAACAAACAATGCAAGGTAAAGGTTTTATTAAATTTATGGCGATACTTTTAGGTATTGTCTGTCTGTATTCACTTTCTTTTAACATTATTACTTACAACGTTGAGAAAAAGGCAAAAGAGTTTGCTAAAGGCGACGAAGCAAAAGAGAAAGCATACTTAGACTCGATGGCTACTGAAAAGGTATATCCTCTTTTAGGCCTTACCTACCAACAAGTAAAAAGCAAAGAGATTAATCTGGGCTTAGACTTAAAAGGTGGTATGAACGTTACCATGGAAATTTCATTAGCTGAATTGACAAAGTCTTTAGCTGGAAATACCGCTGACGAAAACTTTAACAGAGCTTTAGCAAATGCGCAATCGCAAATGAATGCTGGTGGTAAAGATTTCATTTCTTTGTTTGTAAGTGAATATGAGAAATTAGTTCCAAACGGAAAATTAGCTGATTTCTTCGCTAACCAAGATAATTCGGCACAACTTAGCGCTAATGCGAGTAATTCTGCTGTAAAATCATATTTAGCTAAAGAAGCTAACAGCGCTATCGATCGTTCGTTTATCATTTTACGTAGCCGTATTGATGGTTTTGGTGTTGTTTCTCCTAACATGCAAAAGCAAGAAGGTTCGAACAGAATTTTCATCGAGATGCCAGGTATCCAAGATAAAGAGCGTGTTCGTAAATTATTACAAGGATCTGCAGAATTACAATTCTGGCAAGTTTATCAATCTCACGAAGTGTATCCAATTCTTGAGAACATCAATAAAACACTTGCTGTAACCATAAAAGACACAGTAGCTGTAGCAAAGGCAGATACTACTGCTAAAGGTGGTAAACTAGCTGGATTAACAAAAGGAGCTTCTGCTACAACTGCAGATACAAGCGCTAATGCAAAAGCAGCAGCAGAACTTGCTAAAACAAGCCCGTTAATTAACACTTTATTGCAATTACCTATTTACCAAGGTGAAAATGGTCAGCCGCAATTAATGCCTGGAGCGGTTGTAGGTTACGCTTTACAAAAAGATACAGCAAGAGTAAATGCTTTATTAGGTAAACCAGAAATTAAATCTTTAGTGCCGTCTACATTGAAATTTATGTGGGGCTTAAAACCAAGAACTGGTACTAAAGCGTTTGAATTATATGCTATTAAAGTTTCATCTTTAGATGGACGCCCCGATTTAAGCGGCGACGCTGTAGCTAACGCTCGCGATGGTTACGATCAAAACAACAATCCAGATGTAACCATGTTCATGACAAGTGAAGGTGCATCAAAATGGAAAAAATTAACTGCAGAAGCATCGGCTGATCCTCAAAACAAAAAAGCTATCGCTATTGTACTAGACAATACTGTTTATTCTGCACCAACGGTACAAAACGAAATTCCAAATGGTGTTTCTTCAATTACTGGAAGTTTCACTAAAGAAGACACAAAAGATTTAGCTAACGTATTAAAAGCTGGTAAGTTACCTGCTCCTGCTAAAATCGTTTCAGATTTTGTTGTAGGTCCATCACTAGGTCAACAAGCAATTGATAGTGGTTTAGTTTCATTCGTCTTGGCTTTCGTAGTGATTTTAGCTTTCATGGCTTTATATTACAACAAAGCAGGCTGGGTGGCAAACATTGCCTTATTGGTTAACGTATTCTTTATCATGGGTATTCTTGCTGCCTTTGGGGCGGTATTAACCCTTCCTGGTATTGCAGGTATTGTGTTAACTATTGGTCTATCTGTAGATGCCAACATTCTAATTTTCGAACGTGTTCGGGAGGAGTTGGCCTTAGGAAAATCAACCAATGTTGCCATTAGAGAAGGATTTAAACATGCAATGTCGTCTATTTTAGATGCTAACATTACTGTATTCATCTTAGGCGTTATCCTATTCGTGTTTGGTTCTGGTCCAGTTCAAGGATTTGCAACTACTTTATGTGTAGGTATTGTAACTTCATTATTTGCGGCGGTATTAATTTCTAGATTGATTTTCGAATCAATGATGGAGAAAAAACGCAACATCACTTTTGATAATAGCGTAACCAGAAATGCATTTAAAAATTTAGCATTCAACTTCGTTGGACATCGTAAGTTATACTACATCATTTCGTCAGTAATTATAGCACTTGGTATCATCTTCTACGTTAAAAATGATGGTTTACACCTAGGCGTTGATTTTAAAGGTGGAAGAACTTATATGGTATCTTTCGATAAACCTTTAAATACCGAAGAGGTTTCTAAAACTTTATCGGCTAATTTTGAAGGCGAAGAGGCTTTAGTGAAAACTATTGGTACCGATAATTCGTTAAAAATTACTACACCTTACCACATTGCTGATCAAGATCCAAATGCAGATAAAATTGTTGAAACTGCGTTAAGAAAAGGTTTGGATGGTTTAGGAGCCAAATATTCAATTGAAAGTTCTCAAAAGGTAACACCAACCATCGCAAGTGATATTATTAGCAGTGCTGTGTATGCTGTATTATTCTCTTGTTTGGTGATGTTTATCTACATCGTTGTACGTTTCAAAAAATGGCAATATGGTTTAGGCGCTGTTATCGCATTATTCCACGATGTGGCTTTAGTGCTTTCATTTTATACGATTTTAGATGGTGTTTTACCTTTCCCATTAGAGATCGGTCAAGATTTTATTGCAGCTATTTTAACAGTAATGGGTTACACCATGACAGAAACAGTGATTGTATTTGACCGTATCCGTGAGCGTTTAGCTGAAAGCGGCAAGGCAGATGCACATGGCGAAGAACGCATTAGACTAATTAACTTTGCTTTGAATAGTACTTTAAGTCGTACTATCTTAACATCGTTATCAGTATTCTTCGTATTAATTGTAATCTTTATTTTCGGTGGCGATAGTATCCGTGGATTTATCTTCGCGTTATTGATTGGTCGTGTTATAGGTACATATTCATCACTATGTATCTCTACTCCAATAGTAATCGATTTATCGAAAGACACAAAGAATACTAAATAAGATACAATTAAACCAAATTATAAATCTAAAGCCTCGAAATTTCGGGGCTTTTTTTGTTTCAAATTATTACGTAACAAAAATATTATTCAATTTCAGAATAATATTTTCTTTAATCATCGCAATAAGAATTAACTTCCCGTTAATATATTGAAAAGGCTTGTCTGCATACCATAAAAATTCCGAAGAACAGTTAATTTCCAACCTAAAATTGGGTCATCATGGTGCATTTACTGAAATATTTAATCGGTATTGGGAACCATTAGCTATCCATGCATATAGCCGTTTGAGGTCTCGGGAGGATGCTGAAGACGTTGTGCAAAGTGTATTTGTAAGTCTCTACTCACGTAGAGAAGAACTACAACTGAATAGTTCACTAGAGGCTTATTTAAAAACAGCTTTAAAGTACAAAATTATTGATACTTACCGTCTTCAGCAAAAACATTACTTACATGTAGATAAAATAATTAATGAAACAAACCTTTTATTATCTACTCCTGAGGAGTATACAGAATTAAAAGAATTAGAAAACACAATATTAATCGCTACAAACAAACTTCCTGAGAAGTGTAAACAAGTTTTTGTGATGAGCCGATATGATCAACTATCTCATCAAGAAATTTCTGAAAAAACAGGGTCTTCAATTAGTACAATAAAAAATCACATCAATAAAGCTTTAAAAATACTTAAATCTAAAATTTCATAAGATCTAACATTTGATTTAAATTTAAATAGCTGAATATCATTTTTTTTAGAATAAATAAATATTTTCAATTAGAACCATCGTACTCATTTAACGATTAATCACTAAATGGGCACAGAAGAAAATTCAAAGCACAAACAATTTTTAAAAGTCTTAGATCGTTATGCCGAAGGCATAGCTACCGAAGCTGACATGCAGCAAATAAACGACTGGTATGCTAGTTTTGACGAGGCTGACAATCAATTTAAAAATGCTAGCGCAGCTGAAAAATCAATAATAAAGAGCAAGATTTTCAATAAAGTTAATCAACAAATATTTCAAGAAATATCAACACCAGCCTCTAAAAGATACAATACTAAAATTGTTATATCTAGCCTATTAACTATCACTATATTCCTAGTCACCATAATCATTTTTCAATTCAACTCGTCAAGCACAATTGTTAGTCAAACGGTTTCATCTGCGAAATTTGGTCAACCTGGAAGTAATAAAGCTATTCTTACATTAGCCAATGGTGAACGTATTTCGCTTGATGATGCATCATTAGGTATAATAGCCAGTGAAACTGGTATAAAGGTTAGTAAAACTATTGATGGCGAATTGATATATTCTATTGATGAAGAAGATGGAAAATCAAGTTCAAAAAACGATTTTCACACCATTGAAACGCCATTAGGAGGACAATACCAAATCATATTACCTGATGGCTCGAAAGTCTGGCTTAATTCTTCATCTTCATTAAAATATACAGCAAATTTCAACAAACAGTCTCTCAGAAAAGTTCATCTCATCGGCGAAGGTTATTTTGAAGTGGCTAGAGATGTTAAAAAGCCTTTTATTGTTGAGACCGAATCAACAACCAATAATAAAATTGAACAAACTATCAAAGTTTTAGGAACGAAATTTAATGTTAATGCGTATGGCGATGATCAATCAATTAAAACTACCCTATTAGAAGGCGCAGTATCTGTACATAACAATAATGCTAACAAGCTAACATTAGAGCCCAACCAACAGGCCTTAAATAATGGATCGAGTTTGACAAAAATTAAAGTTAACTCTGAGTATGCAATTGCATGGAAGGATGGCTATTTCAGGTTTAATGATAAAACATTAGCTATCGCTTTAAAAGAAGTTGCTAGATGGTACAACGTGAACATCATCTACAAAAACCCAAATATAAAAAATGAGACGCTTGCTGGAACCATAAGTAAATACTCGAACATCAAACAAGTGTTAGAGAAGATGGAATTAACAGGTGCTTTTAAATTCGAAATCAATGATAATAATATAACTGTACGTTAAAATTAAGCTAAAAACATGAGAGATCCATAAGAAATTCAGTCGTTCGAGATAACTAAATCAAACTTAAGAGGTATTAGGTGCCTTGAGAAATTTTCGGAATTATTTAATTATACCCACTCAACTATCAGACTTCATTAGTGCCAAATGGTGCTTAAATTAATTAGATAGCAGACAATTTTAAAAACCAACGAAAACTAAATGATAAAATTTTATAGAAAAAATCTTAAAATTTCGAAGATTTTAATGAAACCCGTAATAACCACCATCGTTCTTTTGGCAACGATTATGCAAGTATATGCTACTGGTTATGCACAGAAATTAACTTTAAAGAAAAGTAATACTAGCATAAGCACTGTTTTTGATGAAATCAAGAAACAAACTGGATTTGATGTTTTCTACTTACCAAAAGCATTAAACCCTAACCTAAAAATTAATGCAAATTTTAACAATGCATCTTTGCAAGCTGTAATGGATGCCTGTTTAAAGAATTTGAATGTAAACTATACAATCAATGATAAAACCATAGTAATTACAGAACCTAAAAGTTCAATTTCGACAAATTCAAATAATTTTGCAGCCATTGAGGTAAAAGGTAAAATAGTGGATGAACAAGGTTTAGGATTACCTGGCGCAAGTATTGTAATTAAAGGTAAAACTACAGGAGTGTCTACTAACGAGAAAGGTGATTTTTCACTAAAAAATGTTCCTGAAGGGTCGACACTAGTGATTTCTTTTCTTGGATTTGACTCTAAAGAAATTCTAGCTAAACCTAACTTAGGTACAATTGTGCTAATTCAAAGCAATAGTAATCTTGATGAAGTTGTTGTACAAGCTTATGGAACAACTAAAAAAAGAGCTTTAACAAACTCAGTCTCTACCATTTCTGCGAAAGAAATTGAATCTAGACCTATTTCTAACGTTAGTGCAGCTATAGTTGGTTCTGCCCCAGGTATTCAAACAAGTACTGGTAGTGGCCAACCCGGAGCTGGACCTGCAATTCGAATCAGAGGTTTTGGTAGTATAAATGGCGGCTCAGATCCATTTTTTGTTGTAGACGGTGCGCCATTTGACGGTGCTTTAAATCACATCAACCCAGATGATATCGAAACGATTTCAATATTGAAAGATGCTTCTGCAACGGCATTGTATGGATCAAGAGCTTCAAATGGAGTAGTTTTAATTACGACTAAAAAAGGGAAAAACGGAAAGTCTTCTGTAAACGTTAAGGTTACGCAAGGTATAAATTCTAGAGGTTTAAGCGATTACGAAACAGTTAACGTTAACCAATATTTCCCTTTAGCTTGGGAAACGCTCAGAAATACATTATTAGAAGGTGGCGCAACGTTAGCAGACGCAAATCTTCAAGCTTCTAATAGTATAGTTGATGTTTTAGGTAACAATCCGTATGATGTGGCTAAAAGTCAAGTAGTAGGAACTGATGGAAAAATAAATCCAAATGCGAAATTACTTTATGCAGACGATTTAAACTGGAGAGATGCATTAAGAACAAATGGAGTAAGATCAGAATATAACGTTAATTACACCGGTGGAAATGAGAACAGTAACTTCTTCGGATCATTAGGTTATTTAAAAGATGAAGGTTACTCAATACTTACAGATTTTAACAGATTTAATGGTAGAGTGAATATTGATACCCAGCCTAAAAAATGGCTTAAATTAGGTGCCAATTTGTATGGAACATTTCAAAAAACTAGGGTAGGTAACGAAGATAGTGAATTAGCAGAAAACCCTTTTTACATCGACTTATACCTAGCCCCTATATATCCAATGCACAAGCATAATCCAGATGGAAGCTTTATTCTAGATGGAAATGGTAATAAAATTTTTGATGAAGGCCCATTAAGAGCTTTCAATTCGGGACGAAATATATTTGCAGAAACCCAATACAATGATAATTTTACTGAAAGATCATTATTTAGTGGTAAATCATATATCGAAGTTAAGTTTTTAAAAGATTTCAAATTCACCAACAACTTCAGTATTGATTTAAACAACTACCGTTATAATGTTTTTGACAACCCAATAATGGGGCAAGGATTAGCTACAGGTGGTCGATCAAATAGAACCCTATCAACTACAAGAACCATTAACATTAACCAGTTATTGAATTATAATAAAACGATAGGCAAACACAGTATCGACGTTTTAGCGGGCCATGAGGCATACCAAAGAAGATATGACTATAGCTTTGGAAGTGCCTCAGGACAAATATTAAGTGGATCAACAGAGTTTAAAAACTTCAACACGATATTAGCCTTGAATTCTTACCAAGATAATTATCGTTTAGAATCTTACTTTGGTCGTGCTGAATATGCTTTCGATAACAAATACTTCCTATCAACTTCATTCAGAAGAGATGGTTCATCGAAATTTTCTCAAAATAATAGATGGGGTAACTTTTGGTCTGTAGGTGCAGGATGGACAATCAGTAATGAAAGTTTCTTTGATGTAAAACCTATCAACAATTTAAAACTGAGATCATCTTACGGCTTGGTTGGTTCAGATGATTTAGGTGGTTTATATCTTTATCAAACCTTTTACGACGTCGGTTATAAAAACGGAAACGAACCTGGAATTAGACAAGCACTTGTACTAGGTAATGATAACCTTTTGTGGGAATCGAACACAAACATGGATATTGCATTAGAATTTGGTTTGTTTAAGAATAGAATTTCTGGTAATGTAGAGTGGTTTAACAGAGAAACCGATAATTTACTATTTTCAGTACCATTGCCTCCATCTCAAGGTGTAAACTCACAAAGCCAAAACGTTGGTAGTTTAAAAAACAGTGGATTTGAAGTTCAATTAGATGGTACTTTAGTTCAACAGAAAAATTTCAACTGGAAATTAGGTCTTAACTGGACTACTTTTGAGAATAAAATCCAAGAGCTACCAAATTCAGAAATGGTTGACGGAACTAAAAAGTACATGGTCGGTAGATCACGCTATGATTATTGGTTAAGACAATTTTATGGAGTTGATCCAAACACAGGTGCTGAATTATTCTTAGCTAACTCTCCTACTCTTGCAGGAGCAATTACAATGCCTGATGGCAAAATTGTTACAACAGATGGCAGCCAAGCATTATTAGCTTACTCTGGACAAGCTATACCTGATTTTTATGGCAGTATAAACAATACGTTTAGCTATAAAAATTTTAGTCTTGATTTGCGATTTACTTACCAAGTTGGCGGCGTTGCTTTAAACTATGATTATCAAACATTGATGTCTCCAGGGAACTATGGTCGAAACTTACACGTTGATGCATTAAAAGCTTGGAAAAACCCAGGTGATATAACTAACGTTCCAAAAAGGGTTGCAGGTACGACTGCTTACGTAAGTACAAGATACCTTTTAGATGCATCTTATTTCAGCTTTAGAACAGCTAATTTGAGCTATAGCGTGCCTAAAAGC
The DNA here is from genome assembly GCA_045629525.1 of Pedobacter sp. GTDB lineage: Bacteria > Bacteroidota > Bacteroidia > Sphingobacteriales > Sphingobacteriaceae > Pedobacter. The sequence goes on along the minus strand of JAZQRH010000009.1, from coordinate 111,773 downwards.
ATCGCTCAGAAGTTAAATATCGCAAATGCTAAAGTTTACGTAACAGGAGAAAATCTATTTATGAAATCAGACCGCAAAGGTTTCGATCCATCACAAGCATTTAATGGTAATACAGAGTATACTTATGCTCCAACGAGAATAATTTCTTTCGGTGTTAACTTAACTCTTTAATATTTTGATCATGCAAAAATTTCAAAAATTATATCTGATGTTAGCGCTTACGTTAACGATAACATCATGCAAAAAAGACTTTCTAGTCACAAACCCTACCGACCAAGTTTCTCAAAGTGAAGCTTTCAGTAGTATTGCTAATGCGAAAATGGCACTAAATGGTCTTTATAGAGTCCTTTACCTACAAATGGCCAACCAATCGGAAGATGGGCAAGGCGCCATGATGATAAATTTAGACGCTATGGGAGAAGATTTAGTATGGTCTGGAAATAGATACACTTATCATAAACCCGCATTAAGATGGAAAGACCACAGGAACGCAGCAAGTGTTTATGGAAAATTCCCTTATCGCTTCTATTACAGGGTTATTAGCAATGCCAACATGATTTTAGACAATATCGATGGAATTTCTGGCGAAGAGACAGAAAAAAACACGATTAAAGCAGAAGCATTAGCTGTACGTGCTTGGAGTCATTTCCAATTAGTACAATTATACGCTAAGAGATACGTTGCCGGTGTACAGAATACGCAACCTGGTGTACCAATCTTAATTTCAGCAGATGGAGTTGACCAACCAAGATCAAGTGTAGAAGCCGTTTATTCGCAAATAAATAAAGATTTAGATTTGTCGATCTCCTTGTTTGCAAACTCTGTCTCATCAGTTAAAACTCATGTTTCATTACCTGTTGCTAAAGGCTTTAAGGCTCGAGTTGCATTAACTATGCAAGATTGGACAAATGCAGTAAAATACGCTAGCGAAGCAAGAACTGGCCAAAGTCTGATGTCTCAAAACGAATATCTAACTAATTTCACTAACATTGAAAATAGCGAGTGGTTATGGGGATCTAATCAGTTAGCAGATCAACTACCATCTTTTGGTGCATTTCATTCTTATATAGCTGGTAATTTTAATTCTGGCTTTAGTAGAGTTGAACCGAAAATGATCAACTCTAAACTATATGACAGACTTCCTGCATCTGATATTAGAAAAAAATTGTGGTGGGATGGAACTGCAACTGAGAAAGTGCATTTTGGTGTAAGAAACACATCGGGAAATGTTCCTTCTGACGCGGCAGTTGTTAAATACATAAACAGAAAGTTTATGGTAAAAGATGTAACAAGTAGAGCGGGAGATATTCCGTATATGAGAACTGCAGAATTATTCTTGATTGAGGCTGAGGCATTAGCAAGAATGGGAAATAGAGATAGCGATGCTGCACAAACCCTTTACGATTTTGTAATAAGTCGCGACCCTAATTACGTAAAATCTACTAATACAGGTGCAACATTGATCGAAGAAATTATGTACCACAGAAGAGTTGAACTTTGGGGAGAAGGTTTTAGATTTTTAGATTTAAAACGTACCGACAGCGATTTAGATAGAAATGGTATGAGTAATCCGCTAATCTCCGTACCGAATTATTCGACAATTACCAGCGCAGTTATGTTTGTTGCTAAAGCTTCAACAAATGACCTTTGGGAATTCAGAATTCCGCAAGACGAATTGAATGCTAACAAAGCAATGACTCCTGAAGATCAAAATCCATAATACATTAACACAAAAGGCAATTAGAAATAATTGCCTTTTGTGTTTTCAACGTTGGTTCCAAATAATTTAAAGCAATAAATTTCTATATTTAGAAAAACTAACACACGCTTTTAAAGTTTAGTATCTATGGAAGACAAAAAAAACGTTGTAATTATTGGCGGAGGTTTTGGAGGGATAGAGTTAGCAAAAAGGTTAAAAGATAAAAACGTTAACGTTACTATTTTAGACAAACACAATTACCACACATTCCAACCATTACTTTATCAGGTAGCTACGGGTGGTTTAGAGGCGGAATCAATCGCCTTCCCTATTCGCAAAATATTTAAAGGTCAGAAAAACCTAAAATTTAGAGTAACTGAAGTGAAAAAAGTAGATCCATCTACTAATACCCTAGAGACTTCCATTGGACCAATTACCTACGATTATTTAGTGATTGCAACGGGCTCTACCAGTAATTTCTTTGGACAAACCGAAATTGAACAAAATGCAATGCCAATGAAATCTATTCCAGAGGCCTTGAATTTAAGAAGCTTAATTCTACAAAACTTAGAAGCAGCACTCATCAATAAAAACCCGAACCGAGAAGCAGAGTTGCTAAATTTTGTTGTGGTAGGTGGCGGGCCAACCGGTGTTGAAACTGCTGGTGCCATTGGCGAACTCAAAAAACACATTCTTAAGGCAGATTATCCGGAATTGGATATCAACAAAGTAAACATCTACTTGGTAGAAGGTTCGCCTGAGCTTTTAGGGGCAATGTCGGTACAAGCGCAACAAAAATCTAAACAATTTTTAGAAGAACTAGGCGTAACCGTGTATACAGAAACACGTGTGGAATCCTATGACGGCAATACCATAAACTTTGTGGACGGCAGAAAAATATCTTCAGCCACCGTAGTTTGGAGTGCGGGTGTAAAAGGTGTGGTACTAGATGGTCTAAATCAAGACGTTGTAGTAAGAGGAAACCGCCTAAAAGTAAACGAATTTAATATAGTGGATGGTTACGACAATATTTTTGCTATAGGCGATGTTGCCGCGGTCATCACCGAAGAAACGCCGAACGGTCACCCTGGGGTGGCACCAGTTGCTATACAACAAGGCACTTTACTAGCCAAAAACATCATCAATATTATCAATAACAAACCCACAGCAGCATTCAGATATTTCGACAAAGGCTCTATGGCTACCGTAGGTAGAAACCGTGCTGTTGTAGACATCAATAAAATAAGATTTCAAGGAATTTTTGCTTGGTTTACTTGGATGTTTGTACATTTAATGACTTTAGTAGGCTTCAGAAACAAACTCGTGGTTTTTGTAAACTGGGTTTGGAGCTACTTTAGTTACGACAGAGGTACTCGACTAATTATCAGACCTTTTAAACCATACAAAGAATACAAAAACATCAATGACGTACAAAAACCTTAGCGCTAACAAAAACATTGCATTAGTAGCACATGACCACCGCAAAGACGACTTATTAAGATGGGCATTAATCAATAAAGACGCCCTAAAACAACATCAACTTTTGGCTACGGGTACAACCGGCCGTATTCTAGAAGAAAATTTAAACCTACCAGTGCGTAAATTACTGAGCGGTCCCTTAGGTGGCGATCAGCAAATTGGTGCAATGATAGCACAAGGAGAAATTGATGTACTTATTTTCTTTTGGGACCCAATGGAAGCTCAACCACACGATCCGGATGTAAAAGCGCTACTTCGCGTGGGTATTGTGTGGAACATTCCAATGGCTTGTGATGAGGCCACTGCCGATTTTTTAATTTCCTCGCCCCTAATGAGTGGGCCTTACAATGTAGCTCTAACCGATTATGATGCCTACAAGAACAGAAAACTTTAACGCCGTAAAATTAATTGAGTGCCCCCGCGACGCGATGCAGGGGCTACACGATTTCGTACCTACTGAGGTGAAGATTGAATATCTCAACCTATTGCTAAAAGTGGGCTTCGACACTTTGGATTTCGGTAGTTTCGTTTCTCCAAAGGCTATTCCGCAAATGCGGGATACAGAAAAGGTTTTGGCAAAGCTAGAAGTACCATCCACCACAAAACTTTTAGCAATTGTTGCCAACCTAAAAGGCGTAGAAAACGCTATAAAACATCAAGAAATAACTTATTTAGGCTTCCCTTTTTCTATTTCCGAAACTTTTCAGCAACGTAACACCAACTCCAGTATCGTTCAATCTTTAAACACAGTTGATGAACTATTAAGTCTTTGCGCCCGACATCAAAAAACTGCGGTGGTATACTTATCTATGGGTTTTGGCAATCCTTACGGAGATGAATGGAATACGGAAATTGTGCTGCATTGGACGGAACAATTGGTAGAAAGAGGTGTTAACATCATTTCGCTTGCCGATACTGTTGGTGTGTCTACGCCTGCTCAAATCAGAGAAATTTATCCGCAGTTGCTGCAAAACTTTGATGGCATTGAATTTGGAATGCATTTGCATAGCACACCCCAACATCGCTTAGAGAAAATAGCTGCAGCATTCCAAGCGGGTTGCACCAGAATGGATAGTGCTTTAAAAGGATATGGAGGTTGCCCTATGGCTGCCGACGATTTAACAGGAAATATAGCTACCGAAGATGTGATCGGATACTTATCTTCCAACCAGGTTGAGCTTAATCTGGATCTAGAAAAATGGGGTGAAGCAATGATATACTCCAGCCGAATTTTTAAATAATCCATAAAAAAACGCCTCGAATTTCTCGAAGCGTTTCCTTATCTAACTTAGCCGAAGCTTACAATTTATCGTTAACGTTTACAGCGTTCAAATCTTCGAAAGCTATTTTTAAACGAGCTACGAAAGTTTCTTCCGCTTTGCGTAACCAAACACGCGGATCATAATATTTTTTGTTCGGTTTATCTTCGCCATCTGGGTTACCAATTTGTCCTTGTAAGTAGCCTTCATTGGCTTTATAAAAACCTAAAATACCATCCCAAAAAGCCCATTGTAAATCTGTATCAATGTTCATTTTAATGGCACCGTAAGAAATTGCTTCTCTAATTTCCTCTTGCGATGAACCAGAACCACCATGGAATACGAAATTAATTGGTTTCTCGGCAGTTAAGCTATATTTTTCTTTGATAAAATCTTGAGAGTTTTTCAAAATTACAGGTTGTAATTTCACGTTGCCCGGTTTGTAAACACCATGTACATTACCAAAAGCAGCAGCTACTGTAAATTTATCACTCACTTTGCTTAAAACTTCGTAGGCATAAGCTACTTCACTTGGTTGTGTGTATAGCTTAGAACTATCAACATCGCTATTATCCACTCCATCTTCTTCGCCACCGGTCACACCAAGTTCAATTTCAATCGTCATCCCTAATTTGCTCATGCGCTCTAGGTACTTTGCAGAAATTTCTAAGTTTTCTTCAATTGGCTCCTCCGAAAGATCCAACATGTGAGATGAGAATAAAGGCTTACCTGTTTCAGCGAAAAATTTCTCGCCGTGGTCTAGCAATCCATCAATCCAAGGTAACAATTTTTTAGCTGCGTGGTCTGTGTGTAAAATTACGGCAACACCGTAATGCTCAGCCAATAAATGAACGTGTTTGGCTGCCGAAACTGCTCCTAAAACACAAGCACTTAAATTATCGTTATTAAGGGTTTTACCAGCATAAAACTGCGCACCACCGTTTGACAATTGAATAATTACTGGAGAATTTACTGCTTTAGCAGCTTCCATTACCGCATTAATTGTATTGGTACCAGTTACGTTTACAGCAGGAAGTGCAAACTGATGTTTTTTGGCTTGCTCAAACAACTCTTGTACAGCATCACCATAAACTACGCCTTTATAGCCTTTTAAACTCATTTTATATTTAGTTTTTGTTTGTTTCGAAGTTAAAAATTTAATCTAACATTAAATGCTAGAACACAAATGTAATTAAAAAATACTTATTGTCAATAATACACTAAGCCAAATATCTAGGTTGTAAATCAACAATCTAATCAGTCTTATTATAGTATTATTTAAGCCCAAACGTACGATAAATATTCCCGCTTGTATTTTTATCGTGTATAAGTACATCTCATGTTTGTGTTAAATATTTTTTTCGTTTCTTTGTAGTCGCATTTTTAACGAACAAACATGTCTTGGTTTAGAAGAGAAAATAAAGGTATCAGCACATCTACTGAAGAAAAAAAAGAAGCTCCTGATGGCTTATGGAATAAATGTCCGAGCTGTAAGAAAGCACTTCACAGTGCCGACCTTCAAGAAAGCAAGTGGGTTTGCCAATACTGCAATTACCACCTCAGAGTAGGTTCAAAAGAATATTTCAACGTCCTTTTTGATAATAACGAATACACAGAGTTATTTGCCAATTTAACTTCTGGAGATCCACTTAATTTTGTTGACAGTAAGCCCTACACTAGTAGAATTGAAGAAACTACGAAGAAAACAGGCTTAAAAGATGCTATCCGTGCCGCTCACGGAAAAATTGAAGGGCAAGACATTATGATCGCTTGTATGGATTTTAATTTCATTGGCGGTTCTATGGGTTCGGTAGTAGGCGAAAAAATTGCTCGTTCTATTGATTATAGTTTAAAACATAAAGTGCCATTTTTAATGATTTCGAAATCTGGCGGTGCACGTATGATGGAAGCTGCTTTCTCATTGATGCAAATGGCAAAAACTTCAGCTAAACTAGCTTTATTGAGCCAAGCAAAAATACCGTACATTTCTTTATTGACAGATCCAACAACTGGTGGCGTTACAGCGTCTTATGCCATGCTTGGTGATATTAACATCGCTGAACCCGGCGCCTTAATCGGCTTTGCCGGACCTCGTGTTATTAAAGAAACCATTAAAAAAGATTTACCAAAAGGATTTCAAACTTCGGAATTTGTTTTAGAACATGGTTTTTTGGATTTCATTGTAGATCGTAGAGAAATGAAAGCTAAACTAGCTACTTTCTTAAAAATGATGAAAAACTAAAATTTCGATTTATGATATAAAAAAGGGTGGATAGTTAACATATCCACCCTTTTTGTTCGACCATCTTATTCGTAGTTAGCAAATTTAACTGCAAAAATACATCTGTTTACTTGACTGCCATTATTTGCCCCGGCATTTGGTTCAAACTCGGTTAAACTCCATAAATAATCGGTACTTGCTTCATAATATAATGCTTCTGCACCATAAGGCCATCTAAACCTAACAGTATCATTAGCACCGTCTGTATATCTTGCTAAACGAGCTGTTGAACCATAAGATAAACTTGGAGAGCCTGTGCAAGACAACCAAGTTCTATTTCCTTTTCTGAAAACACCTTGTATACCGTGTGCGTGATTTCCAGCAAAAAGACTGTTTTTCGGGGTTTCTACTTTTATGCCGGTAGACTGTAGCACACCACTGCTATTAATTGGGAAACCATAAATTTTAGGCACGATGCTCGAAGCGGCACTACCTGCATAATATTGTCCCGTCCACAATTCATTTTTCTCATAATTAATTTGAATGGTAGAGTAGGGTCCCGCGTTGTTAATTTTCTGATAACCAACCTGAGGTAAGATGTATCGATAATTAAAAGCATATAAATTACCGCTGGCATCTTTCCCAATTTTGCTTTCTGTACCAGTTCCTGTACTAACTTCAATAATTTTATTCAAGTCGAAAACTCTAACGCCCAAACTTGTACTTGCAACATATAATTTATCACTATGTACAGCCATTCCACCAGCATGAACCATTAATGGAGCATATGTTCCATATTGGGTATATCCTAAAGTTCCAGTCGGGATAGTTGGCTGCACCAATAAAATATGTCTATAAGTTAAGTAAGTACTAGAACTTGGGCTAATATCCATCAAAGTAACACGAGAACCTTTATTTTCCGAGGAGTTTCTACCGTACCACGATATTAATAAATACCTAATTCCATTTTTAGTAAAACCAGTAATACCTTGCGGGCGCCATGCCGCTGTGGTTTCATCTTCTGCATTCCACCTTATCCCTCTTGCTCGGTTTTCTTCAGGTACATTAAAGCCATAAACAGTAGTATATGAGCCCCCTCCTACTGCGGTTCTGTTTTTATTTACGTTTTGTGGCAATAAAAAGGTAAAACCAGTATTGATGTAGCTACTTGTGTTAACATAGCTATTTACCGAAACACTACCATCCGTAATCACAGTGGCCATTTGTTTGTCCCCATCAACTTGGGAAAGATCGATAGTGCTTTCGAGCGTGTTTTTCTTGCACGAGACGCAAAATAGGCACAGTGCCACTAATTTAGTGAGTAAATTTTTGTTCATTGTTATTGTGTTTATAATTGGTTATTTCGAATTTAGGATATTAATTTTAAACAAAAAAGCTCTAATAGAATATTATAGAAATTGCGACCAATTTTTTTTATCACTGTATTTTTCTAATTTTAGGATAAACACTTTATGATTAGTTATAACAATAAGCGGTTTAAAGCCATTTCAAACACCGAAAACGGTGAAACATCACTCGAAACGATTTTCGTATACCACCAGCATGAAAACATATTGACTGCCACATACAGCGGTGGCAAAATTCTACAAGGGCATTTAATCGGGTTGGTTGACGGCAAGGGCAATATTGACATGCGATATCATCAAATTAATAGCAAGGGAGAGTTGATGGCTGGTATTTGTAAATCGACGCCTGAAGTACTCAAAAATGGAAAAATAAGATTACATGAGGTGTGGCAATGGACCTCTGGCGACTTATCCTCTGGAACGTCCACAATTGAAGAAATTTGAAACGAACTCTGATAACGATCTCCCTTCCTACTGTAGCAATGCTTGGCTGCATACAAGAAAATAAATCGTCCGACCGACAGTTGAAGAAGACATACCTTTAAGTACGCAACAATTCTATTATAATCTATAATATGAATACATATTCATTAAATTAGCTTCTTATACACGAATATTAAATCTTGAAATGAAGAAATTACTACTCTTACCAAGTTTACTGTTGTTCACCGCATCCTTTGTAATTGCACAGGACAAAGTGGTTGATCAAATTATTAAAGAGGCTAATGATAACTCTCAATTGGAGGCTTTAGCTCACGAGTTATTAGATGTTGTAGGTCCGCGTTTAGTGGGCACTCCACAAATGAAACAAGCCAACGATTGGGTGGTTAAAAAATACGCCGACTGGGGTATCTCAGCAAAAAATGAGCAATGGGGACAGTGGCGTGGTTGGGAGCGTGGAATAACACACGTTGATTTAGTTAGCCCACGTTTACGTACCTTAGAAGCTACTCAATTAGCATGGAGCCCATCTGCAAATGGCGCACCAATTAATGCCGAGGCGATAGTTTTACCAGAAAACATTACGGATTCTGTGGCTTTCCAGAATTGGTTGTCAAATGTTAAAGGTAAGGTAGTGCTTATTTCGCAAAACCAAATTTCTGGTCGCCCAGAAAGCAATTGGAAAGAATATGCAACGCCGACTTTATTCGACAAGTTTAAAGCAGAAAAAGCAGAGGCTACTAAAGCTTTCGCTAGAAATTTGGCTAAGACAGGTTTAAATGCGAAATCATTAGCGCTTGCCCTAGAAAACGCTGGCGCTGCTGCCGTAGCCATCAACAATTGGTCGCAAGGCTTTGGTGTTGATAAAGTTTTTGGAGCAAATACGACCAAGATACCTACTATCAATTTATCTCTAGAAGATTATGGTTTGGTATATCGTTTAGCTAAATCTGGCAACAAACCTACATTAAGAATTAGCTCTGAATCGAAAGAGCTAGGTTTAGTACCAACATTTAATACTGTTGCAGAAATTAAAGGCAAACAAAAACCTAAAGAATATGTGATGTTATCTGCCCACCTTGATTCGTGGGACGCAGCTAGTGGCGCTACTGATAATGGTTCTGGAACGATTGTGATGATGGAGGCAATGCGTATCCTTAAAAAGTTTTACCCTAACCCTAAGCGTACCATCATTGCAGGACACTGGGGTAGCGAAGAGCAGGGTTTAAACGGTTCGAGAGCATTCGTAGAAGATCGTCCGGAAGTTGTTAAAAATTTACAGGCCTTATTCAACCAAGATAATGGAACAGGCAGAGTAGTAAATATTGGCGGGCAAGGCCTTGTTCAATCTGAAAAATTCATTACGCGTTGGTTAGCCGCTGTACCTGATACTATTAAAAACCAAATTAAAACTAGTTTTCCAGGTATCCCTGGAGGTGGCGGTTCAGACCACGCTTCGTTTGTAGCAGTAGGTGCTCCTGGGTTTTCTTTAAGTTCATTAAGTTGGGATTACGGAACTTACACTTGGCACACCAATCGTGATAGCTATGACAAGTTAGTGTTTGATGAAATTAGAAGCAATGCTATTTTAACCGCTATTTTAGTGTACATGGCTTGTGAAGACAACGAAAAATTCTCTTATGAGAAAGCTGAATTGCAAGTAAACCCTAGAACAGGACAAAAAGCAACTTGGCCAGAACAGAAAAAAGCAACCCGAAAAGGTGGCGTAAACTAAATTAAAAAGAGGTAGCTAAAAAGCTACCTCTTTTTTTTATGCTATTTATTTTGGCTCAATTCAACGTAAGCTGCATTTAAGCTTCTCAAAATACCGTCGCCTTGCCACTCAGCCGCTCCCGGTATAGCCGTAGCCTTTAAAATATCTTCCTTAGTTTTTCCCGCCTTTATTTCGCCCCTAACAAACGTTAATAAACTTTGAAGATAATTTTGGAAAGCTTGAATATCTGCTTTATCTCCAGTTATCTTTTCGGGATCACGACTGTGTCCAAAAACAAATAAAGTATCATTATCGAATTTGCTATTGATTTGATCTAAAACAGAAATCCAACTACCAATGTTTGCACCGTTCGCAGTATCAATAAAAGGATAGCGTCTATTAAAAACTAGATCACCCACGTGCGCAATGTTGGCATTTTCGAAATGGTAAACTACATCGCCATTTGTATGAGCGGCACCAAAATAGTGTGCCGATATTTTCTCCTCTCCTAGCTTTGTTTGCCAACCCCTATCTTTAAACGTTAAGTTAGGCAGTAGTTGTTTGTCCAAACTGTTAGCCTTTACTGCTGTAGTTCTTTGATTTTTTAACGAATTTTCGTGAGCAACCACATTTTCAACCAAACCTTTAAAGGCAATATTTCCGCCAGTATGGTCTCCGTGATGATGCGTATTTAGCAAAAACTTGAAAGGTTTATCGCCCAGTTTTTTTAGCTCCTCAATAGCATTGGCAGCCGGATTAGGAAATTGTGAATCTACAACTACGAAACCATCTTCGCTGTTTAACCACCCTATTGTACCGCCCTGTTGGGTGAAAACACCAACGTTATTTCGCAGTAATTTGAATTGATAAGCTTGTTTCCCGAAATTATTGGCGAACAAGCTATTTCGAGATAAAGCTAGTAAAGCGAAAGCTAAGGCCGATTGTTGGATGAACTGTCTACGTAGCATATTATTAATCGTTAAAAAACCACGAACGAATTGTCCGTGGTTTAAATTTAAGCATTAAATAATTAAAATCCAGTGCCTGGTGTAGTTCCTGGTTCATGACCACCACCTAATGGCTTATTGTTTCTGCCGTGTTTCTTGTCAAAATTGGTCTTAATGCTTGAAGCAGCATCAGTTTCAATGTTCTCCTCTTTTCTTAACGGCTTAGTTTCATCCAAATCAATCAAATCATTTCGGATTTCCTTCTTTTTGTTATCTTTATTATCCATGACATTTTGTTTTTGGTACCTAAACTTAACAAGGTTATATTTTGCTTTGTTTGTAACAATTAATATTAAACGGCGATGAAAAAAGCAATTTTATTCGGTGCTTCGGGTTTTGTGGGAAGCTATTTACTGCAAGAACTGCTCAACAGCGATAAGTATGAACAGGTGATTGCTGTGGTACGAAAACCAGTCCATTTAAACCATGCGAAGCTGAAACTGATCATTGCGGACCACCAATCTTTGGCTACCCATAAAAACGAACTCGTGGCAGATGATGTGTTTATTACCATAGGTACAACAAAAAAGAACACGCCAGATCGAAAAAGTTACTATGCGGTTGAGCACGATTTGCCGCTTTTAGCTAGTCTCTTGTGTAAGGAGAATGGCGCTACTACCGTATGTTTACTCACTGCAGTAAGCGATGGACTAAATTCGCCAATTTTTTACGTGCGAACTAAAGCTGAAACCGAACGTGACGTAACTGCCTTGAATTATAACCATACTTATATCTTTAAGCCGTCCGTGATTTTGGGGAATAGAATTGAAAACCGACCACTTGAAAAAGTATTGATTGCCGTTTGGAAGCACATGAATTTTGCCTTACCAGGACCTTTAAGAAAGTTTAGAGGAATTAAAGCCGAAGAAATTGCAAAGGCCATGTACAAAGCTGCCCAAACAGTTACGGAGAAGTTTAAAAAATTTCATTGGGATGATATGCAAGCCTTAAATAAATAGATGAGTTACTGTACAGCAATACCAAACATGCAGCCAGAAGAACGTGTGGCCTTGCATAGAAAATACCATGATGATCATTATGGATTTCCGATACATGATGATAATGAACTTTTTGGCCGCTTAATTTTAGAAATCAACCAGGCAGGATTGAGCTGGGAAACGATTTTGAAAAAAGAGCAATCTTTTAGAGATGCCTACGCTAATTTCGACATTAAAACAGTTGCCAATTTTAGCGAGAAGGATAGAGAACGTTTATTAAATGACGCCGGCATTATCAGAAACAGACTAAAAGTTAATGCTGCTATTGAGAATGCCAAATCTATACAAGTTCTTCAGCAAGAATTTGGGAGTTTTGAAAATTGGTTAAAGCATCATCATCCGAAAACGAAAGCAGAATGGATAAAACTTTTTAAGAAGACTTTTAAATTTACTGGCGGAGAAATTGTTGGCGAATTTTTAATGAGCATTGGCTATTTGCCCGGTGCTCACGATGAAACTTGTGAAATTTTTGCTAGAGTTGCTGCTCTAAAACCAATGTGGATGGAACAGACGGCAGTAAAATAGACCCGATTGAAGCGGATACCGATTCTTCATCGGTAGAAACGGAAAGCGGGACGAACGTTGATAGTGGAAGACGTTGGCTCTTCTAAAAATAAAAAAGAGAGCTTACCTTGCGGACAGCTCTCTTTTTTGTATGATGATGCGTTAGTTATGCTAAAGCATTTTGTTTTACAACCATTTTCACCTTGTCTATGGTGTAATCTATGTCTTCTTTGGTGGTGTATTTACTGAATGAAAAACGCACTGCGGGGCGATTTGGGTCTGCATTAATACCATTTAACACGTGAGAACCAATATTGGAACCAGACGAGCAGGCGCTACCGCCAGAGGCGCAAATACCGTGAATGTCGAGATTAAACAACAACATATCTGCCATATCCATTGCCGGAAAAGATACATTTAATACAGTGTACAAGCTCTTATCCGAATCGGTTTCGCCATTAAAAGCAATGCCCGGAACCTCGGCAATAAGTTGCTCTCGCATATAATCTTTTAGGCCTTGAATGTAGTGTTGGTGCTCCTGCATTTCTGCGTAAGCTATCTCTAAAGCCTTTGCAAGTCCAACAATTCCGTAAACGTTTTCGGTACCTCCACGCATGTTACGCTCTTGCGCTCCTCCGTAAATCATCGGCGGAATTTTAACACTATGGTTAACGTACAGGAAGCCTACACCTTTTGGTCCATGCAATTTATGAGCTGAACAGACCATAAAATGAGCTTTTATCTCGCGAACATTGTGAATGTAATGCCCCATGGTTTGCACCGTATCAGCATGGTAAATAGCGTTGTACTGCTCGCACAAATTGCCTACTCGTTGCATATCTGTAAGTGTACCTAACTCGTTGTTAGCGTGCATTAAAGACACAAAACTGCGCTCATTATTTTGCAGCAATTCTTCTAAGTGTGCGTAATCTACGTTGCCTTTGTTATCAATATTTACATAACTAAGTTTATCGATTTCGCCGTTCTTTAACAATGTTTCGAGTGTATGCTCTACCGCATGGTGCTCTATTTTTGAAGTGATAGCATGCTTAATTTTATACGCTGCAATACCAGAACGAATAGCCGTATTATCAGCCTCGGTACCACCAGAAGTAAAGAAAATTTCTGCTGGAGATGCATTTAAAAGATGTGATACTGTTTTTCTCGCCTTTTCTACCAAAGTTCGCACTTCTCTGCCCAGTGCATGAATTGCGGAGGGGTTTCCAAAAGAATTTTGCATTACCGCAGTCATTTCGGCTATAACAAGCGGATCCAACGGTGTTGTAGCAGCATTGTCTAAATAAACTCGTTTCATTTTTATTGTAAGTTAGTTGAGTCTAATTAACCAATATTTAATATTTCTTTAATATCTGAGATGATTTTTTTAGCTAAATTTTCTGCTACGGTTTCGCTCTCAGCCTCGCTGTAAATACGGATGATAGGTTCGGTATTAGACCTACGCAAATGTACCCATTCTTTTTCAAATTCGATCTTTAAACCGTCAATTGTACTATAAGGTTGATTTTTATACTTGTCTTCTACCTTTTTCAGTAAGGCATCGATATCCATATCTGCTGTAAGCTCAATTTTATTTTTTGAGATATGATACGATGGATAGCTTGCACGTAGTACCGAAATTGGCTTTGCATATTTTGCTAAATGGGTTAAAAAGAGCGCAATACCTACCAAAGCATCTCTACCGTAATGAGATTCTGGATAGATGATACCACCGTTGCCCTCACCGCCTATAATAGCATTCGTAGTCTTCATTTGGTTAACTACATTAACTTCTCCTACGGCCGCTGCATTATATTGTTGTCCTGCTTTTTCGGTAACGTCTCTCAATGCACGCGTAGACGATAAATTGGAAACCGTGTTACCTGGCGTATGTTGTAGCACATAATCGGCTACCGCAACCAGGGTGTATTCTTCTCCAAACATTGATCCGTCCTCATTTACCAATGCCAAACGATCTACGTCTGGATCTACTACAATGCCTAAATCTGCACGATTTTGTACTACCGCTTTACTAATTTCGGTCAAATTTTCTGGCAGAGGCTCTGGATTGTGAGGGAATTGGCCGTTCGGTTCGCAATATAACTCATAGATCGTTTCTACGCCTAGGGCTTTTAACAAAGCTGGCACAAAAATACCTCCCGTAGAGTTCACACAGTCGATAGCCACTTTAAAATTTGCCTCTCTGATGGCAGCAACGTCTACCAATGGCAGCGCCAAAATTGCATCGATGTGCTTTTGTAAATAACTGTCATTTGGAGTTACTTTACCCAAATTATCAACGTCAGCAAAGCTGAAATTAGAACTTTCGGCCATTTCTAAAACTTCTTTCCCGTCAGCGTCGCTAATAAATTCGCCTTTAGCGTTCAAAAGTTTAAGCGCATTCCATTGTTTAGGGTTGTGGCTGGCAGTTAAAATTATTCCTCCTGCAGCTTGCTCTAAAGGTACTGCGATCTCTACCGTAGGTGTGGTAGATAGGCCAACATCTACAACATCGATACCTAAACCTTGAAGGGTTCCAATAACTAAATTATTAACCATTTCGCCCGATATTCGAGCATCGCGACCAACAACGATTTTTTTATGATTTGATTTTGCTACGACCCATGAGCCAAATGCAGCAGTAAATTTAACAATATCGATGGGAGTTAAGCCCTCGCCAGCTGCGCCGCCAATGGTTCCCCTAATGCCTGAGATAGATTTAATTAAAGCCAAGTTATTCTCCTTTTTTTTGCCAAAACTAAGAAAAAAAAACAAGTGCAAGAACGGATTGATAAGGGGCTGTCAGTGAAATGCACGACAAACGTTTGTATTAAGAAATCGACTGCTCCAATTTGCAACCAACAACATCAAAAATATTATAGAAGTTTATTAACTTCATAGCTCATAGATGTTTATTATCATCATACAATAGGGCTTTTTATTGACTATATTCAACTCAGTATTCAAACTAAACCCTATATTTGCAAATCACTTAATTGAGTAGATAAATGCAGCGCAAATGGTTTCAATATTGGTTTAATTCTCCATATTACCACATTCTTTATGGTAATAGAAATGACGAAGAAGCTGAATTATTGATCGATAACCTGCTCACGCACCTGCGTCCCACAGTCGATAACAAAATTATTGATATTGCTTGCGGCAGGGGGCGACATGCTATTTATCTCAATAAAAAAGGTTACGATGTAACGGGTGTAGACTTATCAGAGCAAAATATTAAGTACGCCCAGCAATTTGAACAGAAAAACTTGCATTTCTACGTACACGATATGCGCAAGCTTTCTTACATCAACTATTTTGATATTGCGTTAAACCTGTTCACCAGCTTTGGCTATTTTGAAACGGAAAAAGATCACGTTAATGCCTTAAAGGCGTTTAGAAAGAGCTTAAAGAGCGAGGGCACTTTTGTGATCGATTATTTCAATACCTATAAAATTTTAAAGAACCTTACCAATCAGGAAATTAAAACTATTGATGGGATAGAGTTTCATCTACACAAATTCGTTTCGGAAGGAAAAATAATTAAACACATAAACTTCGAGCATAAACTTAAAGATTATGCTTACGAAGAGCGTGTGCAAGCATTCATGCTTAGCGATTTTGAAAACATGCTTAGTAAAAGTGGGTTGAAGATTATCGAAAAGTTTGGTGACTATCATTTAAACCCTTTTGACGAGTTAAAATCGGATCGTTTAATTTTAATCTGTAAAAAAGTATGATGCAAGAACTTCTACAATTTGACCACGAACTCTTCCTTAAAATACACAGAGGCTTAAGTAACGACTTTTTTGATTGGATAATGCCCCTTTTGCGTAACCGATTTTTCTGGGCACCCTTGTATTTATTCATTATCATATTTTGTATAAGACAATACAAAAAAACCGGATATTACATCATTGCAGGGGTGTTACTTACATTTGCCTTGGGCGATGCGCTTTCTTCAAAGATCATCAAACCTTATGCTAATCGCACTCGACCTTGCCGAGAAATAAAACTGCAAGGACAAATTATCCCGAGAGTAAACTGCAGCGGAGGTAGGAGTTTCCCATCTTCTCACGCTACCAATCACTTCGGCATTGCCGTCTTTTTAATTGGCGTGTTTTATAGGCAATGGAAGGCTATTTTACCAATCGGTATTGCTTGGGCCGCTTCCATTAGCTTTGCTCAAGTTTATGTAGGTGTGCATTACCCCGTCGATATTACTTTTGGAAGTATTCTAGGAACTTCGATTGGATTGTTTGTTCTTTTTATCTATAAAAAAGTAAAACCAGTTAGCTAATGGAATTCTGGAAATTCTCTATCCTATTCTTTTCCGCAATAATTGGCGGCTTGGCGATTTTCTTGGTAAAAAACGACAAGTCTCAACTACTTAAACTCATCTTATCATTTAGTGGAGCTTATTTATTTGCCATCACGGTACTGCACCTTATCCCTGATGCGTATAGCGGCCCAGATGGTTACGAGATTGGAATTTACATACTAGTCGGCTTCTTGCTGCAAATATTTTTAGAGCAATTTTCTCAAGGTGTGGAGCATGGCCATATCCACCATCATCACAATCGTGCCTTCCCTTACGGCATTATGATTAGCTTATGCTTACATGCCTTTTTAGAAGGAATGCCCTTGGCAAAAGATCATCATAACGAGTTTATTTTTGGTATTGCACTGCACCATATTCCAGCTGCCTTTGCTTTGGCCAGTATTTTAATGCAAAACCACATCAAAAAAGCTCCAATAATATTTTACTTAGGCGTTTTTGCAATCATGGCACCTTTGGGCTATTGGGTGAGCCTAGGTTTGAGCAACGGAACATTGGGTGGCTTTGAAAATTATTTCAACAAAATAATGGGCATTGTGATCGGTATCTTTCTTCATATTTCAACCACAATTCTTTTCGAGTCAAGCGCCGACCACAAAATTAATGTACGCAAAATGGTTGCAGTACTTTTAGGAATTGGCATTGCGCTAATTGGTTTTTTTGCGGGCCATGTACATTAATAAAAATTAGGTCAAATTCGTAAAACGGAAACGTACAAGTTAAATTCCCTGCTATATTTGTAACATGCATTTAGCACAGCAAATAAAAGATCTCGTTAGGAAAGAAATTATATTAGAATGGCGATCAAAATATGCCTTAAACGGCGTGTTCCTGTACGTAATTTCTACGGTGTTCGTATGTTACTTGTCCTTTTTATCGATAGATAAGTTGACCTGGAATGCACTTTTCTGGATTATAATGCTTTTCGCGTCTATCAACGCCATTGCTAAAAGCTTTTTACAAGAAAGCAAAGGACGTCACCTGTACATGTACACCTTAGTAAGTCCAACGGCTATTATCATTGCCAAAACAATTTACAATAGCTTGCTAATGATAGTGCTTACCTTAATTGCGTTAGCTTTCTATTGCTTGGTTTTTAACCCCCACGCTGATATTGACATCAGTATGTACTTAGTGGCTGCAATTTTAGGAAGTCTCAGTTTCTCCACTATATTTACCATGGTTTCTGCAATTGCTTCTAAAACGGGTAATGGCGGCATATTGATGGCTATTTTGAGCTTCCCCATTATAATACCAGTCCTTATTGTACTCATTAAGTTTGCGAAAAATGCAATTGATGGTTTAGACAGAAGTGTTAGCTTAGATGAAATTGGCCTATTAGCGCTAATAAATGTAATGGTAATGACAGTGGCATTATTGTTATTTCCTTACCTTTGGAGAGATTAAAAAATTCAAATTCCCCGATTAATTACGGATATAAAGATCATCAAAAATAGAAAATGTATAAAAACTGGTGGAAAATTTTAGCGGCCATTTTGGTAATTTACACCGCTATTGGAGGATTATTATTTGAGGTTCCGCGTTTAGCCATACTCAATGAAACCATTAGAAATTTGTATTTCCACGTACCCATGTGGTTTGCAATGGTTGTGCTTTTTACCGTTTCGGTATATCACAGTGTGAGGGCGCTAGGTACACAAAGTGAAATACATGACATCAAGGCTTCCGAAGCTGCCAATACGGGCATTTGTTTCGGCATTTTAGGCATTATTACCGGCGCTGTTTGGGCTAAATTCACTTGGGGGCAATATTGGAGTTTCGATCCTAAGCAAAACTTTGCTGCTATCGCAATTCTCTTATATTTCGCTTATTTTGTTTTACGCAATGCGATTGATGAAGAGCAAAAGAGGGCGAAAATTGCTGCTATCTACAATATTTTCGCCTTCCCGATGATGATTGTGTTGCTATTTGTGCTACCGCGATTAAAAGACTCATTACATCCGGGAAATGGTGGTAACCCGGGTTTTAATAGCTACGATTTAGACAGCCGAATGCGCATGATCTTTTATCCGGCTTGTTTAGGTTGGATTTTAATAGGCTATTGGATCCACACGTTGCGTGTACGTCTCAAATCCCTAGAAAACAAACAATATTAATTTTAAAAATCTCTCAGCAAAAGTAAAATGAAAAAGATATTAACCCTAATCATAGTGTTATTAACCTCGGTAAATTTGTTCGCTCAAGACTTTAATATTGAGATGGCCGATAGCTTACGTGCCGATGGAAAAATATACATCGTGGTGATTTCTATCGTCATTATTTTAGTAGGTTTATTGATTTACCTTTTCAATCTGGACAAACGTTTGAAAATGTTAGAAAAAAAATCTGGCGACAAAAACTGATTTTAAACGCTATAGAGATATTTTTTAGCCATTAAAATCTATAGTGTTTAGCTTACACTAAGCAAAATATTCTTGCAATAGTGGTTTATTTTACTGCAATTTTGCACCGTAAAAGCATAAAACCAAAATTAACAGAAATGGCTAGTACAGCAAATGAAACGGGTTTTTTCACCGATGTGTGCAAAAACTTTGACAACGCAGCAAAATTTACCTCGCATCCAGAAGGTTTATTAGCACAAATTAAAGCATGTAACAGTGTGTACCGTTTTCAGTTCCCCATTCGTAGAGGAAACGGATTTGAAGTAATTGATGCTTGGAGAGTTGAACACTCTCATCACATGAGCCCAACAAAAGGCGGTATCCGTTACAGCGATATGGTTAACGAAGACGAAGTGATGGCGCTTGCTGCCTTAATGACTTACAAATGTGCTATTGTAAATGTGCCATTTGGAGGCGCTAAGGGTGGTATTTGTATCAACCCTAAAAACTATACGGTAGCAGAATTGGAAACAATTACACGTAGATATACCACTGAATTAATTAAGAAGAATTTTATTGGTCCCGGCATCGATGTACCCGCTCCTGATTATGGATCTGGCGAACGCGAAATGAGCTGGATTGCCGATACCTACCAAACCATGAACCCTGGTTCTTTAGATGCATTAGGATGTGTAACGGGTAAACCTATTGCGCTACATGGTATCCGCGGACGTAAAGAAGCTACCGGTCGTGGAGTTGCGTATGCAATACGTGAATGTGTAAGCCACGCAGACGACATGAAAAAAATTGGCTTAACCGCTGGTTTGGATGGCAAGCGTGTGATTGTGCAAGGTTTAGGAAACGTAGGTTACCATTCCGCAAAATTTTTAACTGAATTTGGTGCTACCATTGTTGGTGTTTGTGAGTTTGAAGGCGCTATCTATGACGCTAACGGTATTAATATCGATGAGCTTTTCGCTCATCGCAAAACTACGGGTTCAATTTTAGGTTTTGCAGGCGCCAAGGATTTCAAAAACTCTGCTGAAGGTTTAGAACAAGATTGCGATATTTTAGTGCCCGCTGCTCTTGAAAACCAAATCACAGCCGACAACATCCGTAACATTAAAGCAAAGGTAATTGCTGAAGGTGCAAACGGACCGTGTACACCAGAGGCAGAAGAAATTTTTACTGAAATGGGTGGTATAATTATTCCAGATATGTACTGTAACGCCGGTGGTGTAACGGTATCATATTTCGAGTGGTTAAAAAACCTTTCTCACGTAGCTTTTGGCCGTATGGAGAACCGTTACGCTGAAAATTCTAACGCTAACCTAATAAACACGCTAGAAACTTTGACAGGAAAAACCATTCCAGCCGAACATAGATTGTTATTGGTTAAAGGAGCATCGGAGCTAGAGTTAGTAAACTCGGGATTAGAAGACACAATGATCCACTCGTATCGGGAAATTAGACAGACATTAATTGAAAAGCCAGAAGTTAAAACTTTAAGGACTGCTGCTTTTGTAAATTCAATCGACAAAATTGCTGTTTCTTACATGAATTTAGGCGTTTGGCCATAAATCCAATTCATAATTGCAAAAATCCCCTTAAAATAAGTTTAAGGGGATTTTTGGTTGAAGAAAAAATCATGTTCAACGAGTTATTCATGATAAAGTTCCTTATCCTTTCATGGTCTTGCGCCCTTTGCAGAATATCACCCATCATTTTATTTTCAAAAAAAGTTATGGGTAATTTCATCAGTTTAATTAGGTAGTCGGAAATGAGAGTAACATTTAACCTTGCAGTTAAATGTTGCAATAGCCAATCTCTAACTCCGTTAGCCAACATAATGCTAAATAGGATAACTATATTTGCGGTAATGATGATATTAATAAAGTTAACATCATTTGTGTGTATCCCTACATCAATAATAGATCTTGTAATAAAAGGAATTACCGCCTGTAAGGCAGTAACAATAGCCATTACCAATATTAAATGGCCAAAATCTTTCTTATAAGGTAGGAAATACCTAGTAAGTGTAGTAAAGGTTCTTTTTTTGTTCTCCTGTTCGTCCAGATGCTTATCTTTAAAATCGGCCATTGGCTCTATTACCATTAGCACACCCTTTTTTTGCCCCTTAGGTATCCATTTATTGGTAAACTCTTTATGTGTATAAGAGATTAGCCCCTTATAAGGGTCGGAAATATAAATACGTTCCTTTTTAACTTTGTAAACAACTACAAAGTGGTTGCTGTTCCAATGAACAATGCTAGGAAATGGAACTTTTTCGAACAGATCTTTAAAAGTACAGCGCACCGTACGGCTACGCAGACCGATGTGCTCGGCTGCATAGCTCAAGTCTTTCATAGATACGCCCTCTCGGGTTGTACCGCATTTTTCCCGTAAAAAGTGTAGGGAATAAAATTTACCGTAATATCTCGATATTATCTTAAGACAAGCTGGACCACAGTCCATCTTATCGTACTGTAATTCCTCTGGAAAACTATTAATCATGGGTAGAAGGTAGATTTTTTGCAAAATATCAAAAATAATTTTGTAATACAAAATTTGTGGTTTAACTTAGTTTAACCTATCATCTACAATGAAAAACTATATTATTATTCTCGCTGCTGGTGCAGGGCGTAGATCTGGAAATGAAATACCCAAGCAATTTCTCATTCTTAACGATAAGCCGGTAGTAATGCATACCATTGAGAAATTCTACGAGTGTAAATCTCTAAATCTTGAAATACTATTAATATTACCTCAAGATTATGAAATCCATTGGCAACAAATATGTTTATTTTACCAATTCAACATTCCACATAAAGTTGTAATAGGCGGTAAAGAAAGGTTCCATTCAGTAAAAAATGCTTAGAAATTTTGGAAGAAACTGGCTATGTTGGTATACACGATGCAGTCCGCCCTTTCGTAACGCATGATGTAATTAAGAACACTTACCTAACTGCACACCAGTTAGGTAATGCTGTCCCTGCAGTTCCTGCAACAAATACGATTAGATATTATGATGGTGCCAATCCGAGTAAAGCATTAAATCGCCAACACATATACGTGGTACAAAATCCGCAAGTATTTAAAGTTGATGATTTAAAAAAGGCCTACCAACAACCTTACCAATTACTTTTTACAGATGATGCTACCGTTGCCGAAAATTATGGACTAAAAATTAATTTGGTGAAAGGCGACCAGCGCAATATGAAAATTACACACCCAGCTGATATGTCCATCGCCCATGGCTTATGGCTTTATAACCAAAAATTAGAGACCAATAAAACCAATATAAAAATTTAAAAAAACCTATGAAAAAAAACTTTGTATTCAAAAAACTATCTCCCGAACTGGAAGAGGTATTAATGGAAGAACTACATACCCTAAAAGGTGGTAATGGCGGTGGAAGTGATGGCAGTAAATGGGACGGAGATTTAAAAGAAGTAGAAATTGTTGGAGAAGCTCCACCACCAGACCCTCCTGGTACTGGCGACGGTGATAACTACCCAGACCCCGAACCAGAAGAAGATCCTGATTGGGATGATGACTGGGGAGGCGATTCGAATCCTGACGAACCTGAAGAAAAAGAAAAATCTGATTGCGACTTAAAATACGACAAAATGCCTCAACCAGGAAACCAACAAACAGGTGCAACATGTGCTCCTGCAATTTTTGGCCATCTAAATGCTATGCTTGGTAAACCTGATGCTACTACAGATGCAGTCCTTGATAGGTTTGCAAGTGAAGCTGCTAATGGCGAAACCAGCGGGCAGGCTTTTGAAGATGCAAAGAAAAACTTAGAAAAAAAAGGAATCGGACCTGACAAAGTTTTAAAATATCTAAATGACAACTATAATGGTAACGAAATTGATCCTAAATCATATGGAGATATTCAGAATGCAATACAAGCAGGCAAACCTATTTTTGGCACTTTGTATACTCCTAATGAAGCTCAAATGTTTCACGCGGTATTAATTACAGGAGTAAATAAAAATGGGAAAATCACTTACTTTGATCCTGCTAAAGGTGATTATGTCGATAGTAAATTTGAAAATTTAGTAAAAGCAGAGGCAATAGATATGGGGAGTATACCACCAAATGTAAAATGTAAATAAAATTAGCATATGCAAATACGAGCTACAATTTTGACAACGATTCTATTTACATTACAGCTTGTTGTAGTATGTAGTTTTGCGCAACAAAAATTAACACCAAAAAAGTTAGTAGAAACTTACAACTATTGCAAGCAACAAAAAGACGCGATATTAGCAGAATTATTAATTAATTACGATGATGTTAACGTAAAAAATTTAATAATGGTTCCTAACATTAAAGTGGACTACTTGAGTGCTGACAAACTTTTTTTCAAGTTTTCTAATCACATCTTAATGATTGATACAGCAAACTCTGAAGTATATCAATATGACGCTAGCAAAAATTTTGACACCTTAGAATTGAGATTAATCAAAAGTTCATTTTCAGAATCAAGGTTGGCAATGATTAAAAAATCATTAAATAAAAATGATAATACTCTTTTTCTAATTTATTTTTTTGATAAAGATATTTATGTGAGAAACGCATTACTCACGTTAGACAGTAATAGCGTTGTAACTTATAGCAATGAAACAATCAACTCAACTTCAGCAATAGAAAATATTATAACACACGATTTCTATTCTATAGATAAATATTTGTTATATAAACAAAACATTATAGATCAAAAAATTGTAGATAAAAAGGTTAAAAAACTTTCTGAAACATTTACCTTGGTTGATAACTGGGTTTTCTACGCAGATTTAAATCCTGTTGATACTGTAAATAATATATCCTTATTACTTAGGGATATAAAAAAAGTAACTCAAACTTCTAAACGAACTATTAACAAGATAGAAAAAGACCTTTTACTTATACTAAAAGATACGAAATATAACGGCTTTATGTCAAATAAAGTTAGTAAAGACTATCGCTATTACAACGTTCCTTTTATATCTTTCCTTTACAAGGATATTTTAGGCTTGTTACAAAAACATTTAAGTACTAAAGCCTTAAAAAAATACCTTGTACATTATAAAATAATTGACAAGTTAGCATATAAACTCAAGGATTCTTTTAAAGTCGGTTTCCCGTTCTTGGACAGTGACATTAATTATAAGCGATTTATCAAAAAAAGAATAAAAATTAAATCCACAAAACCTTTTAGTTACACCATTACTAATGAGCTGAAAACGCCTGCTTATTATTTTAATTAGCATTAATTTAATATGTTAAAACGAGAATTAATGAAAGTTTATAAAAACGATTCTTCTACCATAAGTACATCTCCTTGTTCGTGCAACGTAGACACGCAATACTTTCTAGAAAAATATGGTTATCCTTTAAATGAGTATGAAATCTCTTACTTTAACAAGCATACCATTATATGGAGAGAAATTTCTTAAAGAAAAGTGAAGTAGAATGGTTGATGGTATATGATGAGAAAGTAAAAATACATCTTACTACGGCCGAAATAGAAAAAAAGCTAGCAGATTTACCCACTGGTACTGAAGCATTTCCCTACGATAAGCTAGCCGATTTAAAAAAAGTCACGTCTCCACAGTTATAAGGCACCCGTTTGGGCTTTTATTGGGGTAGCTATATCTATTTTATAAACAGAACATGGTCAGAAAAAATGCTAAAGATCAAAGACATTAAACAACCTTTGGATGAAGCTTTTTTAGACGAGGGATTTTCTGGACGTTTGAACGTTTACTTTACACAAACCGATTGGTTTACCTTTAACGAATTGGAATGCCGAAGCTTTTGGGCCAGAAAAAAAGAACTAGCTACTGCTGATATGTCCATTGCCTATGACTTATGGCTTTATAACCAAAAATTAAAGTTCAATAAAACCAGTATAAAAATTTAAAAAAATCTATGAAAAAAACTTTGTATTTAGAAAACTATCTCCCGAACTGGAAGAGGTATTAATGGAAGAACTACATACCCTAAAAGGTGGTAATGGCGGCGGAAGTGATGGCAGTAAATGGGACGGAGATTTAAAAGAAGTAGAAATTGTTGGAGAAGCTCCACCACCAGACCCTCCTGGTACGGGCGACGGTGATAACTACCCAGACCCCGAACCAGAAGAAGATACTGATTGGGATGATGATTGGGGAGGCGGAGGAGATCCAGGAGATGATCCTGGAGAGAGTTCTACACAACAAGGCATACAGCTGTCAGCATTGACTAGATTGATGTATCCTACTTTAGCAAAGGTTGTAGATGGTTTAAAAGATAAGGTTAAAAATGATGTAAAACTTTTAAATGCTATTAAAGACTTTACTAAGTTGTCTGAAGCACAAATTTTAGAAAAATTAGGAAATACTCAAGGACCTGAGTTGATAGTTAATCGTTATATGGGAGATACAAATCCTGGTAAATACCAGCCCAATGATAACCCTAACGTGATGTATATTTCCGAAAAACTGGTTAACAGTACTAATTTTATCCAGAAAGATTACGGAACTGCTTTAGAATTTTACATGGCTGTGGTTATTCTACACGAGTTTGTTCATTATGGCCAGAATTACACTGGAAATTACACTCCTTACGATAATTCATATAAGGACGTTGGATATCAATTTGAAAATGAAGTGTTTGGAGGTAGAGTAGTTTTTAACTATGCAACAGGAGAAATAACTTATGAAAAACTATAAAATATTATATCTATTGTTAGTCTTAATTTGCATGTTTACTTTAACAAGATGTACTTATGGTAAAGAGGAGAAGGGAGATACCGCCGAAAAAAGAGAAAACGAAGAAGCTACGAAATTTTTAACTTTCTACATTAGGTCCATTCTAAAAAAAGATACTATAAGCTTACTAGAAAATTCTCATGACGAGTTTGGAAACAATTGCCTAACAAAATCTATAGATTCCATTAAAAAAAAAATACCTCTGATCAAACAGGACATTCATTTTAAATGGCCCAAAATCCCTAATGCCAAAATTCTAAAGGATACCGACCTACCAAACAGATATACCATATCTTGGAAGGATTTTAAGAAAAAACATCCAAGGGGATTCTATCAAATATCCAAACCAATTTTTAGCAAAAAATTTGATTTTGCAGTATTATTACAGTCATATACATGTGAGGAAAGATGCGGAACTTCTTGGATAGAAATTTACAAAAAAGATGTTAAAGGCAATTGGAAGCAAACAAAAAAACGGATTTGTTGGATAAGTTAAACTTCTTAAAATAAATACTATGAAAAAAAACTTTGTATTTAGAAAACTATCTCCCGAACTGGAAGAGGTATTAATGGAAGAACTACATACCCTAAAAGGTGGTAATGGCGGTGGTAGTGATGGCAGTAAATGGGACGGAGATTTAAAAGAAGTAGAAATTGTTGGAGAAGCCCCACCACCAGACCCTCCTGCTATTGGCGACGGTGATAACTACCCAGACCCCGAACCAGAAGAAGATCCTGATTGGGATGATGACTGGGGAGGCGATTCGAATCCTGACGAACCTGAACCGCAATGTACGTGTGAGCTAGGCCCCAACGAAACCAGCTCGCAAATTCCTGAAATAACAGATACAAGCAGTATATTAGCCAATTTTAAGAATTTTATCTCAGAAACAAAAAACGGATTAAAAAATCCGCTACCAAGTATGAATATTCCTCAAGCGGGTATTGATAAAATGAACAGAGATTTGAATTTTCTAAGTACAATTATAACTACCATGGAAGACTCTGGTAAATCCTTCCGCTTCCAAACTGGAACAGTAGATGGTCCAGCTACAGGAGCAGTAACAAAAGATGTAGCTAATAACGTTTATGTAATTACCATTGATCCCGCAAAAGAAAGTTTTAGTAATAATTCTATGTTGGCACATGAGTTAGTTCACGTAAACCAAATATTAAGTGGACAATTGGGTTTTGATGAAAATGGGAACCCGACTATGTACGGTATAGAGGACGAGGTACAGGCTTATCAAATTCAATACAGTATTGAAGCTGGAGCTTATGAATCACCTAAAATAGCGACTTCATCAAATGTATTGAGTGATTTTAAAGATAAAAATGGAGACAGTATATATAAAAATCTTCCTAAACAAGGGGGAAAACGTCCAGTACACAAGTAATTTATTCAAAAAAAATGAAACGATTTATATTCACCATGATTCTTCTTTTGTGTTTTTATTTCAGCCATTCTCAAGAAATACCTCAAAAGAAGTTTATAGATAGCACGCTTTACAAATATGTTAGCGGAATTCGAAATCTGATAGAAACCAGACTGTTGACTGAAGGTAAACACGGGAGAGCAAAAATAAACAGTTGGAATAGAAACGTATATATTGAAGGAGACACTACCTTGATAGCTATTGACAGTTTATACAAATATGATTTTAACGACTTTAAAGAAATAAAAATAAAAATTGAATACAATATGGAGATATGGTACGGAGCAACTTCTCCATATGGGCGTATTGTGTTGGTAAGAAGAGAAAAAGACAAAAAATAGAGCTCTATGAAAAAAAACTTTGTATTCAGAAAACTATCTCCTGAACTGGAAGAGGTATTAATGGAAGAACTGCATACCCTAAAAGGTGGTAATGGCGGTGGAAGTGATGGAAGTAAATGGGACGGAGATTTAAAAGAAGTAGAAATTGTTGGAGAAGCCCCACCACCAGACCCTCCTGCTATTGGCGACGGTGATAACTACCCAGACCCCGAACCAGAAGAAGATCCTGATTTTGATCCTTATGAGGACGGTAATTGGGGAGGAGGTGGAGATCAAGGAGATGATCCTAATGATGAAGAAAATCCATGTAATAAAGTCGATAAAGCAGCTAATGCAAAAACGACAGCGCTTGCTAAACAAACTTCTGTCCAGTCTCAAATTGCAGCCCTTAATCCAAATACTACGATCGAGCAAGCATTTTCAATAAGAAAGTCCAACAAAACATATTCTACATCCCCTATTCAAAATCTAGGAGCCACTGGTGGGGGAATCATCAATTACAGCAACTCGGTTGCATCTTTCCACACACATCCTAGTAGCAATGCGCCTTCAGCTCAAGATATTATAGGATTAGGATATATGCGAAGCATAAATAGCGGATTCGAAACATCGTATGTTAAAACCGCCGATGGAGATATGTATGCTATTACAATATCGGATTCCGCGGCTGCTCAAAGTTTTTACAATTCTTTTAAAGGAGCTGTGAATTCTGTCAATGAATGGGATACAAACTCATCTATTGGTAAAGATTTCGCAAGAGTTAGAGACAGTTATGTAAATAGTGGAAAATCAGTTGAAGAAGCCTATGACCATGCAACAGCTTATGTATTAAACAACTCTGGTATAACGCTATTGAAAGCTCCTAACGGCTCAAATGACTTCACAAAAATTGGCACCACTAAAAATGTCGATGAAAATGGAGTAGAAAGTTTTTCAAATTCAGATTGTCCAAGATGATGAAGATATTTTGCATTTACATAGGGCTTCTCATCTTTTTATTTGGATGTAAAAGTTCAAGATTAAAACAAGAAAAGGTTTTTGTTGTACCAACAGATGTAATTATTACACCTCAAACAACTAAGTTGGACATTTCGTGTGATTTTCCTTTTAAAAGCTTGGAAAGTTTTAGAAGAGATACTTTAGCTTTTTTAAGATACAATCTTGGCAAACGAAAAAATTGCTATCTAGGAAAACCCTTATATACCTTACTATCCGAACTTAATTTACCAGTAAAAAGCTATATACCTGATGCTCGTAGTAGACCTCAACATTCAAAAGAAGGTATTTTTATTGACTTTTTTGAAACAGATAGCTTAAGAAGCTTATATTCAAAAAACAAGATTATTAAGTCAACTAAAATTAAGCTTATATACTTTAAATTCAATAATGTTATCAGCAAAAAAGAAATTAATTCGACTATTACAGCTAAGCATGGTAAATGGGATTTGTTAACTAAAGCATATTACGAAAACAAATCTATCGAAGACATTCGCCTAGCCTTTTACTAAAGTTTAACACAAAATGTTGAGTAAATGAAAAAAAATAGTAATGAAGATATATAAAAACGATTCTTCTACCATAAGTACATCTCCTTGTTCGTGCAATGTAGACAGACAATATTTTTTAGAAACATATGGTTATCCTTTAAATGAGTATGAAATCTCTTACTTTAACAAGCATACCATTATATGGAGAAATTTCTTAAAGAAAAGTGAAGAAGAATGGTTGATGGTATATGATGACAAAGTAAAAATGCGTCTTACTGCGGCCGAAATAGAAAAAAAGCTAGCAGATTTACCCGAGGGTACCGAAGTATTTTTCCCTTACGATAAGCTAGCCGATTTAAAGAAAATTACGTCTCCACAGTTATCCGGCACCCGTTTGGGCTTTTATTGGGGTAGCTATATCTATTTTATAAACAGAACAGGGGCAGAAAAAATGCTAAAGATCAAAGACATTAAACAACCTTTGGATGAAGCTTTTTTAGACGAGGGATTTTCTGGACGTTTGAACGTTTACTTTACACAAACCAATTGGTTTAGTTTTAATGAATTAGAATGCAAAAGCTTTTTGTCCAGAAAAAAAGAACTAGCTACTGCTGTTATGTCCCAGGAGGCTTGGCAACCCACACAAAAGGAAAAAGCGGTAAATCTTTTAAAGCAATTGATAAACCATGCAGAAAAATTAGACATCAAACTATTTTTACATGCAGGTACTTTATTGGGAGGTATAAGACATAATGGCCACATTATGCCTTGGGACGATGACATAGATATTGCCATACTTGAAGAAGATTTAAACAAATTTATACCAGCTATAGAGAAAGAGGATATTATAAAAGTAACGCCTTAGGTGTATAAAAAAACTGGCAATACGTATTACAAATTTTGGCTAGAAGGCGGAGAAAAGGTTGAGGGTTATGAATATGCTTTCCCGTTTATAGACTTTTGGATACTCTATCCCGACAATAATTACGCTATCAATATGACAGATGGATATACTTTCCAAACCAATAGCTATCTACCTGGTAAATCTATCAATTTTGAAGGTTGTAATTTATATACACCATCAAAACCTGAAGTAGTGCTTAACGCTATGTATAAAGATTGGGATAAATACATTAAAGTGTTTTCATGGTGCCACCGTTTAAAGAAACCCCTATTTAAAAAATATGTAGCCCCTATAGAAGTGGATAGTAGTGGGAAACTTGAGAACTGGTTTTAAATAATTAAAAGCCCCGAAAATTAAATTTTCGGTGCTTTTTTGTTTGTCAAACCATTGCCATGTTTAGCAATCGATATAGGCTAAAATAACCTAACTATCATAGTTTTTTTATCTTTGTGACCGTTAGAAACCACATTTATTCAACCATTTTAACATCTAAAATTTTAGAGATGAGAAAAAGTGCTATTATCGGTTTAATTACAATTGCCCTCTGTATAGGCTTTTTGGTTAGCTTAAATGCTGACACCGATTCTTACTCGAACTTTGAGCAAGCCACAAAATCACAAAAAGAAGAACATGTAATGGGTTACTGGGAAAAAGACCAAGGCATGTATTACGATGCTTTGAAAGATCCGAACCATTTTGCATTTTATATGAAAGATGAAGCTGGCAAAGTGAATAAGGTAGTGCTAAACGGCGCTAAGCCTCAAGATTTTGAACGGTCGGAAAAGTTGGTGCTCATCGGTAAAATGGAGAACCAGACATTTTACGCTTCCAAAATTCTAATGAAATGTCCGTCTAAATACAACGAAAACATGGTTGAAGTTAACCAAGATGGGACAGTTACTGAGATTAAAGAAAACAAATCTTAATGGATATACAATTTATTGGAGAAACTCTCCTGCCGGGTAAAATTGGCCAATTTTTTATCGTCATTTCTTTTGCCGCTGCATTATTATCTACAATAGCTTACATTTTCGCTGTTAAGAATAAAAATCCCGAAGATAAGTCTTGGACCAACATCGGAAGAGCTGGTTTTATCATCAATGTATTTAGTGTATTAGGTATTGGCGTTACGCTTTTCTACCTTATCTTAAATCACTACAACGAATATTACTATGTATGGTCGCACTCCTCTAAGGAGCTACCTGTATATTATATCATTTCCGCATTTTGGGAGGGACAAGAAGGTAGTTTCTGGCTTTGGTCATTCTGGCAAGCGCTATTAGGTTTAATCCTGATATGGAAAGCAAAATCGTGGGAAAACGGCGTGATGGTTACTGTGGCGCTTTCACAAACCTTCTTAGCTTCAATGCTTTTGGGCGTCGAAATACTTGGTGGCCGTATTGGTTCTTCGCCATTTATTTTATTGAGAGATGCGAAAGATTTGCAAGAAATGGTGCCCATCTTTAAGGATCCAGAGATATTTAAAAATTACTTAACCTATATTACCGATGGTAATGGTTTAAATCCATTATTGCAAAACTATTGGATGGTGATACATCCTCCTACCCTATTCTTAGGGTTCGCAAGTATGATTGTGCCCTTTGCTTACGGTATTGCTGCGCTTTGGCAAAGACGTTATAAAGATTGGGTTAAACCGGTGTTACCGTGGGCATCTTTCGCCATCATGATTTTAGGTACAGGTATCATCATGGGTTCTTTCTGGGCTTACGAAGCACTAAACTTCGGTGGTTTCTGGGCTTGGGATCCGGTAGAAAATGCTTCAATTATTCCTTGGCTTACCTTAATTGGTGGTTTACACGTAATTATCGCTTATAAAAATACTGGTCATGCCTATTTTACGGCCATGGCGCTTATTTTAGTAAGTTTTATTTTAGTACTATACGCATCGTTCTTAACTAGAAGTGGAATTTTAGGTGAAACATCTGTACACTCATTCACCGATTTGGGCATGTTTTGGCAATTGGTAATTTACATTGTTACTTTCTTAGCCATAGCAGTTTTCTTTGTTGCATTGAGATGGAAAGAGTTACCAATCACTTCTAAAGATGAGGAAACTTACTCTCGCGAATTTTGGATGTTTATTGGTGCTTTAGTAGTGACGGTTTCATGCATACACATTATTTTCGCTACATCTGTACCAGTTTTCAACGCAGCATTTGGCACTAACTACGCTCCAATTAAAGACGCCGTAAGATTTTACAACCAGTGGCAAGCACCGTTTGCGGTACTTATAGCCTTAATATCAGGATTTTCGCAGTTCTTAAAATACAAGCGCACTGATCCTCGTAAATTCTATAGCAGTTTAATATCATCGGTGGTATTTGCCATTGTAATCACGGGTGCTTTTGTTTGGATAACGGGTGTGTACACTAATTTGATGTACATCATCTTAACCTTCAGCTGTATTTTCGCCATTTTAGCAAACGCTAGATTATTAACGGGAGTATTTACTAAACGTGGCAGCAAATTAGCTGGCTCGGCTGTTGCTCACATCGGTTTTGCGATATTATTAATTGGTGCCTTGGTTGCTGCTGCAACTAGCTATCCAATTTCTATTAACGAAAGTAATTTTATTCCTGTTAAGGATTTCGAAAAGGCTGCAAAACCAGGCGAAAACGTTATGGTGTACAAAAATGAGCCTAAGAGAATGGGCAAATACACCGTTACGTACATTAGTGATACCACGGTTGCACCTAACACTTATTACGAGTTAAACTTCAAGGTAATAGATGAAGAAACAGGTAAGGTTAAAGAAGATTTCACCGTTCATCCGAGTATTCAAGAAAACGGAAAAATGGGCTTAATTGCTTCTCCTGATACTAAGCATTATCTTTTAAAAGATATCTACACGCATATAACCAGTGCTGCAACTAAAAAAGAAGAGCATGCAGATCACGAAGGTCATACTGAAGAAGAAAACTACAAAGCGCCTAGAATTGTGACGCTTAAGGTTGGCGATACCGTTCATACCAGCAGTGGTGTACTTACAGTGAAACCAATTAACAAAAACCCGGTAGTTAGAGATCTAAAAATTGAGAAGGACGACTTAGCTGTTGGTTTACCGTTAGAAATAAATGTTAGTGGGAAAATTTACAACACCGAGCCTTTGTTCTTAATTAAAGGTAATAACACTTTCGATTTTGCCCGTAAAATTGATGAATTAGGTTTTAGAGTTAGGTTTACCAAAATTATACCTGAGGAAGAAAAGTTTGAAATCCAAATTTTTGAAAAACCTCAGGCAGCTAAAGATTGGGTAGTGTTTAAATCTATCGAATTCCCTTATATCAATTTATATTGGATTGGTACAATTGTAATGGTGATTGGTTTTACAATATCTATCTTTAGAAGAAATAAGGAAGTGAAAGCTGAATAATGAAAGTATCCATTATTGGTTCTGGAAATGTTGCAAGCCATATTGCCAAAGCGCTACACCATCAAAAGGTAGTAGTACAGAGCATTTGGTCTAGGCATTTTGAAAATGCAAAAGATTTAGCGCACAAAGTGGATGCGAAAGCTGTAGCGATAATTCCAGAAATCATCAATGATGGAAGTGATTTGGTCATTATTTCAGTAAAAGACGATGTTATTGCTGAATTGGCGCAACAACTCGTGGGATACAAAGGTATAGTTGCCCATACTTCTGGTGCTGTAGATTTAAACGTGCTTAACAACAACGAGCAGTTCGGTGTTTTCTATCCGCTACAAACCTTCTCTAAGCAAACGGAGTTAAATTTTGCAGAAGTACCCGTTTGCATAGAGGCGAGTAATGAAGAAGGCTCGACAATACTTAACCAACTAGCAACGAAAATTACCAAAAACGTTTACACCGTTAATAGCGAAAAAAGGAAGACTTTACATTTAGCAGCAGTTTTTGCCTGTAACTTCCCCAATTATTTATACGGCGTAGCACAGCAGTTGCTTGCAAAAGATGGTTTAGATTTTGAAATCATTAGGCCACTTATCAAAGAAACAGCCCACAAAGTACAACATGCATTTCCCGCCAATGTGCAAACAGGCCCAGCGGCAAGAAATGATACACATACATTAGGCAAACATGAGGGCTTGTTACAAGACAATCCGAATTGGTTAGCGATATATAAATTGTTGAGTGAGCAAATTAAAAAAAGCAAATAAGCGTGTTTTTTAATTTTAGCTGCTTAATTTTGTAACGAATTATGAGCATTTTCAAATTAAAAATAAATTTCGAAGAAGAGGGTAAAGCGCCTCTTGAGTTACCTATTGCAGCAGGCGAAGATGTGCTTGACGTAGTTTTGGATAATGGAGTTGATTTACAACACAACTGCGGTGGCGTATGCGGCTGTAGTACATGCCATATCTACGTTAATAAGGGAATGGATAACCTTCAAGAAATTTCTGAAAAAGAAGAAGACTTTATTGACAGAGCCGTTAGGCCGAGAATTACATCGCGTTTAGCTTGCCAATGTGTAGTGATTGATGGCGATATTGAAGTGACCATTCCAGATCAATCTGGTTTCTTAGGGCACTAAAACCAAATAAGCGATTCAATAATTATTCCACAACATTTTATTTAAATCAACATCATGAACAACGATAAATTTGCATTACCAATTCACTGGAAAGACCACGAGGATATTGCCTTAGAGCTTTACGAGAAATTTGGTGACGAATTTAATGAAGCCAAAATCTACAGAATTAGGTTTACTCAATTAATTGAGTGGGTATTAGAACTTCCTAATTTTGCTGGCACAAGAGAAGAGTGCAATGAAGGCCATTTAGAGCAAATCCAATCAGCTTGGGTTTATGAATGGAGAGATAATCAATAATCCTATTGATTTAAAATCATGTTCTTAGAAAAACTTAAAGATATCACCACTTTTATTTTTGATGTAGATGGCGTGCTAACCAATGGCAGCGTGATTTGCACAGAAGGTGGTGAGCTTTTACGTTCTTTCAACATTAAAGATGGTTACGCTATACAGTGCGCTCTTAAACAAGGCTATAAGGTTTGTATTATCTCAGGTGGTAAAGGTGTTGCATTGGCCAAGCGTTTCGAAAACTTAGGCATAGCCGATGTTTATTTAGGCGTAGCTGATAAAATCAATATCTTTGAAAATTACCTTAGCCAACTAAATTTAAGCCCAACTGAGGTGCTTTATATGGGCGATGATTTGCCCGACTTGCCTGTAATGCAATTGGTAGGCTTGGCCACCTGCCCTGCCGATGCGGTAGAAGAAATCAAAGCAGCTGCGCACTACATCTCTGCACAAAAAGGTGGCGAAGGTGCTGCTAGAGATGTGATCGAAAAAGTACTCAAAGTACAACAGAAATGGATGATTTCAGGCTTATCTGCTGAAGAAACGAGCAAATAAAAACTTCCAACATTCTCCTTAACACTTTTTAACACCTTATTTTTTAAGTCGCATTAAACTAATTGATCTTTCTGCAATCAAAGAAGTGTAAATCCGTTATGAGTTAACAGAAGATCGGATTTACCGCGATAAAACTTAAGAACATGAAAAAATTAATGATGATTTGCGGACTGCTATTTGGTATGGTAACTTTCGCACAAGCACAACAACCTGGCAGCAGGCAAGCCGGCGGACCTAGTGGTAGAATGATGAGCCCAGAAGCTAAAGTTAAACAACTTGATGAAAAGCTAAAACTTAGCGACGAGCAAAAAACAAAGATTACTACGCTTTTCACTGAACAAGCGGAAGCTCAAAAAAAGATGAGAGAGGAGAGCCAAACAGGCGATAGAGCTGTAGTGAGAGAAAAAATGCAAGCTCTCCGTGCAGACAATGAGAAAAAGTTAAATGCAATTCTAAGTGCTGATCAGCAAACTGCTTATAAAGCTTTTCAAGAAGAGCAACGTGCTGCCATGGAGAAAAGACTAGATAGTCGCACTCCAAGACAGAAATAAGCAAAACAATTTCAATACAAAGCGGCTCAAATTGAGTCGCTTTTTTTATTTTAGCAGAAAAAAAACATGCTACAACTTTCGTCGCCAATTATCTTAGCTTCCAAGTCGCCACGCCGCCAAGAACTACTTACTCTAATGGGTTTAACATTTAAGGTTGAGCTTAAAGAGGTCGATGAAAGTTATCCTTCGCATTTATCTGCATCAGAAATTGCTGTTTATATCTCCGAAAAAAAGGCCAGGGCTTTTACTGCCAAAGAAAATGGAATTGTAATTACTGCAGATACTATCGTTGCGCTGAATGGCGAAATTTTAGGGAAACCGAGCGATTTTGCAGAAGCCCAATCCATGTTATCGAAACTTTCGGGTAGCATACACGAAGTTTACACTGGCGTTAGTATTAATTACGCTGGAAAAATAACTTCGTTTTACGATAGCACTGAAGTGAAATGCAGGGTGTTAAACGCAGCGGAGATTGATTTCTACATCAACAATTACCAACCTTTTGACAAAGCCGGCAGTTATGGAATACAAGATTGGTTTGGGGTAACCGCTGTTGAACAAATTACAGGTTCTTATACTAATGTAATGGGCTTGCCGACAGAGAAGTTGTACAAATACCTACGCCAATTAGTTAACGTTTAAACGCTCCTTTTTAACACTGAACCACAAAAGTACTGCACCAATAAGCAGTATCATCCATCCCCATTGGAAGTGGATGGCTTTGCCCAAAATATTATCGGCTACCTTAATACCAAAATAGTTGGTAGATTTAAAGTATACCGCACCCGCCATTATTACTAACCAAAAGAAATACAAGCGGGTAAGTAACCGATATTGGCTTAACTGACGAACAAAAAAGCATAAGGCTAAAATGGCAAGTATGGCGTAAGTAATTAAAAACAAACGAATATCAGTTTTGTAAAGCCCCCAATTAACCCATTGAAAAATAATTTTGACTTGTAAAATTGGACAGAAGCCTGCAATAAAGCTTAAAGCTAAACCTAAAAGTGCCATTGTTTTATTTACTACCAACATATGCTCAATGTTTAATTAATTGGAGACTTATTAAAATATTATCCTTGGGTGTTTATTCCCATTTTATCTGCAAAGTGTGCACAGTAATCTCTCAAATCTTCTACAATGTTTTCTTCGCCCGTAGCTCTCAAGAAGCTGTCGCCCATGGTTTGCAAAGTCTCGTAGAAAAATCTCTTCATCTCATCAACAGGCATATCCTTCGTCCATAAATCTATTCTCATAGAGTTTTTGTAGTTATGATCCCAAAGCGACAACATCATCGCTTTTGACGCGATTTGATCTTTATTTTCAGAATCTGTCGACTCCCACAATATATTTTCTGGAACTTTATTTTCGTCTAACTCTACCGTTATCTTAATTTCTGCTTTTTTCATCTATATATACTAATAAACTCTAATTAAATACACTTACCTTCAATATCACCATAAATATGGCGGTGAGCACCAACATCATAATTTGCACTACCCAAAGCTTAGGCAAGCTAGGCACAAACTTCCTAAAAATTTGGTCAGTTAAAAACGAAACAAAAAACACCAATAAACACATGGCAATAATTAGCCCGCTGTATGCCTCCATACTATCACTTAGCCACATGCTTTTATCAATCCAAATGGCAAACAAAGCCACCAAGCTTAAGGCCGAGACAATGTTTAAGGGAGTTAATTTAAGTTTCAAAATTTATTTGTGTTGTTTAAATACTATTTCTTCTTGTCAAATCGTTTCTTATTCTTTTTAAACGATTTTTCTTTATACGCTTTATTTCTAGCCTTCTCCCTTTCGCGTTCTTCTATTTGTTTTGCATTCTTTTTCTCGTGAAAAGCACCCTTAAACTCTGGGTCATCTTTACGTTTTTGCAAATCAATTTCTCTAGCAATTGCTTGGCGCTCATCATAAGGGGTTTCTTCCACAAAAACACCTTCCGGTATTGCGGCTACAGGAATAGTTTGACGAATTAACTTTTCTATCTTACGCACATAATACTCTTCGGCTTCGGTACAAAACGTAACTGCATCGCCTGTGGCAAAAGCCCTACCCGTTCTACCAATTCTGTGTACATAATCTTCAATAATAATGGGCACATCAAAATTTATTACGTGACTAACATCGGTAACATCAATCCCTCTTGATGCGACATCGGTAGCTACCAAAACTCTAATATTTCCTTCTTTAAAGCTATTGATAGAATTTATCCGTGTATTTTGCCCTTTATTGGCGTGAATTACACGAACGGCTTCCTCGCCAAAACGACGAACTACGAAACTGAAAATATTATCGGCAACAGTTTTAGTTTTACAGAAAATAATTAATCGCTTAAAAACTTCATCATCCTTTAAAAGATGCTGTAATAAGTTAATCTTAGTTTTAAAATTTGGCACTTTGTACAAAACCTGTGTAACGGTTTGCGCTGGTGTTGCCTGTTCTGCAACTTCAATAGTCAACGGGTTTTTAAGAAAATCGCCTGCTATTTTATGTACCAAATCGCTCATTGTTGCAGAAAACAACAAATTCTGACGCTTTCTAGGCACCACTTCCAAAATTCTGTGTATAGAACCAATAAAGCCCATATCCATCATTTTATCCGCTTCATCGAGCACTAAATATTGTAAGCTTCTGGTATTAATATCTCCCGAAAGGTATAAATCTAAAAATCTACCCGGGGTAGCTACAATAATATCAACCCCTTTGGCAATAGCTTCCTTTTGCAATTTCGGTCCAATGCCGCCAAAAATTACTACAGTTCTCAAATCCGTGTATTTGCCAAAAAGCTGTAACTGCTCTTCAATTTGCAAAGCCAATTCGCGAGTTGGCGCCAAAATCAATCCACGCGGATTTTCGCCCTGCGCATACTTCAACTTCATCAACATTGGCAGTACATACGCCGCGGTTTTCCCAGTACCCGTTTGCGCAATACCAAACAAATCCTGTCCCGACAATACCGGTGCGATTGCTTTCTCTTGAATCGGTGTAGCATCAACGAAACCAGCTTCGGCAACAGCGTTTAATATTTGTCGGTTTAATTTAAAATCTTCGAACTTTTTTGGCATAAGGGCAAATATAGCAATTAAGGCTGACGGTTTAAAGGCATAAAACCCGCAGCAACCGCTTCTTACTTCCACATTACATTATTGTTAAATAGACTAGAAAAGCAAAGTAAAGAGCTTGCTACCAACATTCGTCCTGCTATCCGCTTTAGTCGTTGCACTCCTGCTCGCTACTATCAGGTTTATTACACTTAAAAGAGTGCATCAAACCAAGTACAGTCTTGCAAAATCTCAAATCTAATCACCTACATTTCGTATCTAAACCTTAACTTTGATGCTATGAGTACAATCTTGATTAAAGCAGCAAATATTGTTAATGAAGGTAAAATTTTTACCGCCGATTTACTAATTAAAGACGGAAGAATTGCCAAAATTGACAGCACAATTGATGTGAAAGCCGATACAGAAATTAACGCCGAAGGTTTACATCTTTTACCTGGAATGATTGACGACCAAGTGCATTTTCGTGAACCTGGTTTAACCCATAAAGCTGATATTTTTTCTGAAAGTATGGCGGCCGTTGCTGGTGGTATCACCTCGTTTATGGAAATGCCAAACACCATTCCAAACACTTTAACACAAGATTTATTAGCCGATAAATATGCAATAGCCAACGAGATGTCATTAGCTAATTATTCCTTTTATATGGGAGCTAGCAACGACAATATTGAGGAAGTTTTAAAAACAGATGCTAAAAATGTGTGTGGTATTAAGGTTTTTATGGGTTCATCAACTGGTAATATGCTGGTAGACAATGAAAAAACTTTAGAAAACATTTTTAGCAAAGCGCCAATGTTGGTAGCTACACATTGCGAAGATGAAGCTACTATTAGGGCAAATATGGCTACTTACAAAGAAAGATACGGCGATAACATTACCATAGATATGCACCCTTTTATTAGAAGTGCAGAAGCTTGTTATAAATCGTCGTCGCTTGCGGTGGAATTGGCTAAACGTTACGATACAAGATTGCACATTTTGCATATTTCTACAGCTAAAGAAGTGGCTTTGTTTGATAACATTACACCTTTAGCACAAAAACGAATTACTGCCGAAGCTTGCGTGCATCACCTTTGGTTTAACGATAAAGATTACGAGACAAAAGGTAATTTCATAAAATGGAATCCTGCCGTAAAAACCGCTGCTGACCAGGTTGGTATATTGCAAGGTTTGTTAGACAACCACATCGATGTTATTGCTACAGACCACGCTCCGCATACTTTAGACGAGAAAAACCAAGCTTATATGCAAGCACCATCAGGCGGTCCGTTAGTACAACACGCCTTACCAGCTTTACTAGAAATGCATTTGCAGGGCAAAATATCTTTAGAAAAAATTGCTGAAAAGGCATCACATAACTTAGCAGTTTGTTTTGATATTGCCGATCGTGGTTTTATTAGAGAAGGTTACTGGGCTGATTTAGTTTTGGTAGATTTAAACGACCCTTGGAAAGTGACAAAGTTGAACAATTTCTACAAATGTGGTTGGAGCCCTTTTGACGATTATACCTTTAAAGCTAGCATTACGCACACTTTCGTTTCAGGTAATTTAGCCTACCAAAAAGGTAAATTTATGACCAACGAAACTGGCAAACGTTTAAACTTTAACAGATAATGACCAAAAGCCGCACTACTTATATCCTTTTAACTATTGCGGCTTTTCTATTTGCTTTTGGTTATTTTCCTAATGCGGTAGAAAGTTGTTACAGTCAGTTCTTATACCAACTAATTTCTAGTTTTCAGCGCTTAATTTCTGGCGTAATACCTTTTGCCATAGGCGATTTTCTTTACGCATCGCTTATTTGCTTTGTGGTATATAGAATTGGCAA
Organism: Pedobacter sp.; assembly: GCA_045629525.1. Classification (GTDB taxonomy): domain Bacteria; phylum Bacteroidota; class Bacteroidia; order Sphingobacteriales; family Sphingobacteriaceae; genus Pedobacter. The sequence goes on along the minus strand of JAZQRH010000009.1, from coordinate 70,667 downwards.
ATTCATCCTTAAAAAAAATAAAACGCGGGGCGATTTTGGCCAATTTGGCTTAGCAACTTTAAATACTTTACTGTTGTTATATATTGCATTTAAGTTGCTTTGGGGCTTAAATTATTCCCGTCCTCGTATAAACACAACCCTAAACATTAGCGACAAGCCTTATCAAAAAGAACAATTGTTAAAATTAGCGACTTACTTTCAACATCAACTTACTGTTTTGGATCGAGACAGTGCTAATCATAAAACTTACAACAGCCAACAACTAGAAAGCATCGCTACAAAAGCTTACAGAGATTTAGCCAAGCAAAATTCCTTTTTCAATTATCGCTTTGCGGCCGTAAAACCTGTAATTAATCCTTGGTTAGTGAGCAAAACAGGAATTGAAGGCTACTATAATCCGCTTTCTGGCGAAGCCAACATCAACCAAATATTACCTTATTTTGTATTACCTTTTGTCACCTGTCACGAAATTGCGCACCAAGTTGGAGTAGCCAAAGAAGACGAGGCTAACCTAGTGGGTTATTTAACTGCAGTGCATAGCAAGGACAAATTGTTTCAATACTCCGCCTATTACAATATGTTTAGGTATGTTTTGTTCGAAATAAGGTTGAAATATCCAGAAGATTACAACCAAATCATAGAAAAAATACCAGCCTCAATTTTATACAAATTTAAACTCGAAAGAGAATTTTGGGCACAATACAACGGCGCAATGTCAGTATATATGGGCAAAACCTTCGATAAAATATTGAAGCTAAATAATCAGAAAAAAGGCATTAAAAGCTACCAAGACATTGTGCTTTGGTTGGTTAATTACCACCAGAAAGAACTTGTAAAAATTTAAGGTAGAAGACTAGACACTTTTAACTTTTTACTATAAACTTTCAACTCCATTACCCGTGTATCGCTTCTTTATTGCCGTAGCTTTGAATTAAATTTCCTTCAAATTCTAACCATTCTTTCCAGCGTTTATCGACATCTACATCAATGGTATATTTGCGAGCGAAGTTTAAAAATGTAGTGTAATGTGTGGCTTCAGAAACCATTAAATCGTGGTAAAATTTGGCTAACTCCTCGTCCTTAATATTTTGGGAAAGTACTCTAAAACGTTCGCAACTACGCGCTTCAATCATTGCTGCAAACAGCAAACGATCTATGAAAGCTTGATTTCTACTCCCATCTTTTTTGCTAAACTTTACCAAACGACCAACGTAATCGTCCTTACGTTCGCGGCCCAAAGTGTAACCTCTTTCTTTGATGATGTTGATCACCATTTGAAAATGCTCCAATTCCTCTAAAGCAATCGCCGTTAGTTCATCTACCAAATCCTGATGTTCAGAATTTTGCGTAATCAAAGTAATCGCATTACTTGCAGCTTTTTGCTCGCACCAAGCGTGATCGGTTAAAATTTCTTCGAGATTTCCTTCAGCAATATTTGCCCAACGCGGGTCGGTTAACAATTTAAGTCCTAGCATAAGCTACAAAATTAATAAATTAGCCACAGATGCGCAGACATTTCAGCACATCTATTAAATAAACTGATATTTTTAGATGGCTTAACCATAAAACTTCGTGCATCTGTGGCTAATAAACTGCACCTTTGTAAAAAATGGCAAGCAAGGTTTTATTTATCGGATTAGTTTGGCCAGAACCGACCTCATCGGCAGCTGGAACCAGAATAACACAATTGGTTAACGCATTTTTAGCCAATGGCGATGAAGTACATTTCGCATCGGCCGCCCAAAAATCCGATCACTCCTATCCGCTGAAGAAATTAGGCGTTAGCGAGCATCCTATAAAACTAAACGATAGCAGTTTTGACAGCTGGCTAAGAGGCTTGGCACCTTCAATTGTAGTTTTCGACAGATTTATGATTGAGGAGCAGTTTGGCTGGCGTGTACAACAAGAATGTCCGCAAGCGCTCAGAATTTTAGATACCGAAGATTTACATTTTTTACGTAAGGTGCGAGAAAAGCACTATAAGAAAGGGCTAGAGTTTACGTTGCAAGATTTATTTTCTGAAGAAGCAAAAAGAGAAATTGCAGCGATATTGAGGTGCGATTTGTCGTTGATGATTTCTGAAGAAGAGATTAAAGTCCTTAATGAACAGTTCAAAATTGATCGTCGGATTTTATACTACTTGCCTTTTTTGGAAGAGGAAATCACCTGCTCAATTACAGAAAATTGGCCAAAATTTGAAGAGCGGAGAGACTTTATTTTCATCGGAAATTTTATTCACGAACCCAATTGGCAAACGGTGCTTACGCTAAAAAATGAAATTTGGCCAAGGTTAAGAAAACTAATTCCGACCGCTAAAATGAATGTTTTTGGTGCTTATGCTCCTCAAAAAGCATTGCAATTGAACAATGCTCGCGAAGGCTTTTTGGTACACGGAAGAGCCGAAGATGCCAGAGCAACTATTGCCAAACACAAACTGCTTTTAGCACCCATCACCTATGGTGCAGGTGTTAAAGGAAAACTGATAGATGCAATGCAAACCGGCACGCCATCGGTTACTACAACTATCGGCGCTGAAGCAATGAAAGGCGACTTAGACTGGAATGGTGCAGTAAGTGATAATTGGGATGAATTTTGTGAAAAGGCAGCGGCCTTCTATCAAAACGAAAACGATTGGTTAGCTGCCCAATCAAATGGTATCAGCATCATTAATGAGTTGTACAGCCGAACAAAATTTGAGCAGGCTTTTATCAAAGCTATTTATCTCACTGCAGCAAATTTAACACAACACCGCCAGGATAATTTTTTTGGTGAAATTTTAAAGCACCAGAGTTTACAAAGCAACAAATATATGTCGCTTTGGATCGAAGAAAAAAATAAGTAGCCTTTGCTATCAAGCAAACCTTTTGCGAACAACTCCGTTTTATATTAAAATCAGTTATATGAGAGCAATTTGGACCGGCGCAATTGGCTTTGGCTTAGTAAACATCCCCATAAAAATATTTAGTGCTATACAAACTAGTCAGCTAGATTTAGATATGCTTGACCGAAAAGATTTAGCAAACATAAAATTTAAACGGGTTAACGAAAAATCAGGGAAGGAAGTTGTGTGGGAAAACATTGTGAAAGGGTATTTACTGAAAGACAAATATGTGGTTCTGGAGGAGTCGGATTTTGATGACGCATTGCCCGAAAAAACCAAAATGATTAGTTTGCAGACTTTTGTAAAGGAAACAGAAATTGAAAGCATTTATTTTGATACGCCATACTATTTAGAACCGCAAAAAGGGGGCGAAAAAGCCTATGCACTGTTGGCAAAAGCTTTGGAAAAAAGCAAGAAAGTAGGGCTAACCACCTTTGTGATGCGCACCACAGAAAACTTAGCCATCATTAGACCCTACAAAGGAATGTTGCTGCTCAACAAACTTCGCTTTGAAGAAGAATTGCGAGCAACCGACGAACTAAATATACCAGAAACCAAAGTTAGTAAAGCGGAAATGGATATGGCTACCCAACTGATTAGCCAAAATAGTTCGGCTTTTGACATTAGTGGTTACAAAAACGAATACAGCAAGGCTTTGCTAAAAATCATTAAAAACAAAGCGGCTGGCAAACATCCAATCATCAGAAAAATTAAAGTAGATAAAGAAAACACCAAGGCTTCTGAATTATTGGCCAAACTGAAAGCAAGTTTAGCTTAAAGATTTTTAATCGCACTTTTTAAATCCACTTTTTCATCAAAAATGTCAGCCCAAGGATCGGGATGGTTGCTAATGCGTTGTAAGACGGTATCCATATTAAATTGGGCGATTGTTAAATTTTCATTCACTTCTTCCCAAAATAAAGGCGTAGAAACCGTGGCGCCCGGTTTTGGACGTACAGAATATGGCGCCGCAATGGTTTGCCCTTTTTTGTTCTGCATATAATCTAAATAAATTTTGTCTTTACGCTTCGCGGGAGATCGCTCCAGACTGGTCGTATCATCGTGTTTATCGTTCACCAATTGTGCTATCATTTCAATAAAATCTCGGGCAACATCATAACTGTAAGCTCCGCCCAAATGGAGAAAAATATGAATACCCGTAGAGCCAGAAGTTTTCACATAATGCTTCACTTCTAAATAGTCGAATAGCTCGTGTGCCGTTTGCGCAACTTTTATAACCTCTTTAAAATCAACACCGTTAGGATCTAAATCCAACACTGCAAAAATTGGATTTTGTTTATTTTTATAAGTCGATAGCCAAGGGTTGATTTCAATAGAACCCATATTTGCAATCCAAAGTAACGTTGGCTCCTCATTACAAATCAAATAATTAACGGTTTGCCCAGTATTTTCGGATGTTAACCTTACCGTTTTTAGCCAATTAGGAACTGTTTTTGCATCGATATCCTTTTGGAAAAAGCTATCGCCTTTAATCCCGTTAGGAAAACGATTTAAGGAAATTGGTTTATCTACCAAGTAAGGCAACATTAAAGGGGCAATCTGCTCGTAATAGTCAATCAATTGCCCTTTAGTAATTCCTTCATCTGGCCAATAAATTTTCTTCTGGTTGCTGAGTTTAAGCTCAATTTTGCCATACTTGAGCACACGCTCATTCAACAAGTCTTTCACAGGCAATTCTCGAGTAACTTCATCCACCTTTTTATCGCTACGCAAACCTTTAAACACCGGGTGGCGCAAATGCTCATCTTTTGTCCATTCCGAAAATGTGATATCGGCAACCAATTTAGGACTTACCCAAGTCACTTTCTTCTCATTAGCCACTTCAACAGACTTCTCGAAAGGTTTTTTGGCAGCAGGCGATTTTTTGAACAATGCCGATAACTCGTTCAAAGTTTCATCGTTAAAACCAGTGCCTACGTTACCAACATAGATAAAATCTCCTCCTTCTTTAACCGCTAAGACCAAAGCTCCGAAGCCTTTTCTACTACCTTCGGGCTTGGTATAACCCACAATAATGGCTTCCTGTGTTTGCTGAAATTTAATTTTACGCCAAAGCGTTGACCGACGAGCCGAAGTATAAACGCTCGACTTTTCTTTGGCTAACACTCCTTCCCATTTAGCTTTCTCCGCGTCTTTCAATACATTCGCCAGTTCACCATCTATAGCTTTCACCAATTTCACCTGCTTAGGTTCAAATTTCTTCAGCAACCGTTCCAACAAATCGTGACGCTCGCTCCATTCAAAATTTCGAACATCGCTCCCATCCAACGCCAAAATATCAAACACGTAATATTTAAGCTTGTACTTGCTTGGTAGCGGTTCTCCGTGCTGCAACAACTGAAAAACCTGATTGCCTTTGCTGTCCTCTGCCACAATTTCACCATCTATTACACAAGATTTTTCTATAACTGTAAGCGCTTTGGCTATCGATGGGAATTTTGTATTCAGTCCCTTCGCATTCCGCGATTGCAAAGCAACAGTGCTTTTTTCAATCACTGCAATTGCTCTAAAACCATCCAATTTTCGCTCAAAAACCCAGTCGCCATCGTCAGGTATGCCCTCAGATAAGGTCGCCAGCATCGGACTAAACATTTTACCACCCTCCGCCGTTGCATTTTTCGCGGATTCCTTTTCTTCCTTCGCTTTCGGTTTTTTAGCCACTCTTAAATCTTTATTTGCTTCTTTGTACTCAATTCCAGCTTTTTTTATCTTTTCTGACACCAAGTCTTCCGCATCAAAAGCCTCCTCTACCGCATACTTATCCTTATGTTTGATTAGCAACCAAGCATTATCTTCGCTATTCTTAAGTTTTACCAAAGCAAATTCGCCTTTCAAAATTTTGCCTTTCAATACCACTTTTACACTGCCTTTTTTGAGCTCTGCTAATAGTTCCTTTTCTCCACCAGCTTTGTCTAAAGGCTCGTAAAATCCCTCGTCAAAAATGCTTACCGTGCCAAAACCATAATTTCCTTTCGGGATATTGCCCTCAAATTTTCCGTAACCGATGGGATGATCTTCCACCATCATTGCTAAACGTTTATCATTGGGAAATAAGGACGGGCCTTTAGGTACCGCCCAACTTTTCAGCACGCCATCCATCTCTAGCCTAAAATCATAATGCAAACGCGATGCGTGATGTCTTTGCACCACAAATCTGAGTTTATTTCCAGTTTTAACAGCTTTACCAGCAGGCTCTGCCGTTTGTTCGAAATCTCGTTTTTCGTTATACTTTTTTAATGAGGCCATGTCATAGAAACAGTACGGAATTTAGATTGTTTAGCTAACTCAAATCCTCCGTATATTTACCCGCTCAGCACAACAGCTGGAATCATTTTATGGAAGAAATTAACGAATTAGAGCTTACACTGCTTAAAAATTTAACGGCTAAATATCCAGCTTTAAGCACGCATCTGGCCCATTTAAAAGTGAATAAAAGACAAAAATCTGGCTTTAGTTTATATGTATATTTTTCTTATGTAGATTTTACTGAAGAACCCGAAATGATTAACGCTTTGTTTAGCACTGGCGATAAAATTGCTATTTCAACTTTAAAAGAAGGTTTAAGTTATGTGATTGATGTTACCGCGGGAATGATTGAGCATATAGAATTTTCGACTTACAAAGAAAACTGGGACGGGATAATTGACGAATATAGAATTGTGGAGGGTGAGAACTATGAATAAAATGCGGATTAGGAGAGCACAACCGCAAGATGCTAATACCGTGGCAGAACTCCTATTTTTAGCAATGGAAGATATTCTGTACGCATTCATAAAAGAAAAAGACAAAACAAAAGCCATCGACTTTCTTAAAGTCTTAACAGCACAACCCGATAACCAATACTCTTACGAAAACTGCTGGCTTGGCGAACTCGATAACCAAGTGGTTTGCTGTGCCTGTTTGTATGATGGTGCAAATTTAGTGCAGCTCAGAGCACCTATCAAAGTTTATATTGAAACGCATTACCAAGCTAACTTTAATCCTGAAGAAGAAACAGAAGCTGGCGAGATTTATTTAGATTGCGTTAGTGTAAGCCACGATCATCAAGGAAAAGGATTGGGCACGCAAATGCTACAATATTTAATAGATGATTTGGCTTATAAACAAAAACAAACCATAGGCTTATTGGTAGATGAAGATAATCCGAATGCAAAAAAAATGTATTTAAAGATGGGCTTCAAACCTGTTGGAAATAAAACTTTAGTTGGTAAAAAATTAGAACACCTGCAATACATTCGTTAGTTACTCAACAGATCATCGTTTGTAAATAAAGAAAAATTTAATTAGTTTCATCCTCAACCAATTACAAACCTCGACTAGTATTTTTTATTAGGTATGAAACTAAAAGCGCTCTCAAACTGCCATTTAGAAGATGGCACCTCACTTCCTGCAAAATTATTTTTAACTGGTGTGAAAGAACCTATTAAAATTGCCGATATCAGTATTACTAAATTAGATGAACACTACGAATTTGAATTAAAAGAAGCTGATTTGATGCGCTTAAGATTAATGAGTAGAAATTTAGCCACTACTTACGTTTCTGTTATAGGCAATGGCGCCGAAAATGCCTTAATTAAATTTATAGACGAAGGCAGAAAACGTGATGATCTGCTTTCTGTTGCAGAGCAGATGAAGAAGTAGGTGGTATTGTAAAATTAACGAATTGTTTTAAGTGCTTTAAGACTGCTTCATTCTTCGCCGTGACGGTGTAGGTCTCGTTATTGCAAGGAAATATGGCGAAGCAATCTCAATGCTAGTTCAATCCATCAGAATAACTTCAGCTAGCTCAGTTAACACGAGACTTAAAACAGTTTCAACTTTTAACTTTCCACTTGCTACCCCTTTTTTACAACATTACAACACAAGCCAGCACAATCCTTACAACAATTATTGTAAATTTGTGCTATGGCAAAAGTATCCATTAACCTGGCAACGGGTTCCTTACAAAAAGAAGAAATTATAGTAGGAATAGATTTAGGCACCACCAACAGTTTGGTAGCGTTTATCAATCCAGATAAAAACCCTCAGGTAATAAATGATGCAGGCAAAGGGGTTTTAGTACCTTCTGTGGTGCATTTTAACGAGCAAGGCGAAGCTGAGGTAGGTAACGAAGCCAAAACTTATTTAACTACCGACCCTACAAACACCATCTTTTCGGTGAAGCGTTTACTTGGTCGCTCTTACAAAGATGTTGCCGAGCACAGCGACATTTTCAGTTACAAAATTATTGACGATGACACCGACGCCTTAGTGAAAATTAAAGCCGGTGATAAATTTTATACGCCAATTGAGCTCTCGGCAGAAATTTTAAAAGAATTAAAAGCTAGGGCCGAACACGCTTTAAAAACACCTGTTAATCGTGCTGTAATAACGGTTCCGGCTTACTTCAATGATAGTCAGCGCCAAGCCACTAGAGACGCTGGTAAGTTAGCAGGTTTAGATGTTTTACGAATTGTAAATGAGCCCACCGCAGCAAGTTTGGCTTATGGTTTAGGTTTAAACCCGGAAGAACAAAAAACCATTGCCGTTTACGATTTAGGTGGTGGTACTTTCGATGTTTCTATCCTTCAAATCCAAAATGGAATATTTGAGGTTTTAAGTACGCACGGAAACACTTTCTTAGGCGGTGATGATTTTGACCGTGCAATTTTCAACTATTGGGTAGAAAAAAATCAGTTAGATGCTAAAGCCTTAGCGCAAGATAATGCACTTACACAAACCTTACGTTTGCAAGCTGAAGCTGCTAAAAAGGCATTAACTACACAAAATTTATATAACGAACAATTAGGCGATATTTGGTGCACTTTAGATAAAGCCACCTTCGAAAGCTTAATTACAGCTAAGGTTGCCGAAACCATTGAGGCTTGTAAATTAGCCCTAAAAGATGCGGATTTAACCGTCGCCGACATTGACGAGGTAGTTTTAGTTGGTGGCTCAACACGCACACCGTACGTAAAACAAAAAGTAAGCGAGTTCTTCGGAAAAACTGCGCAAGACAATATTAATCCTGATGAGGTTGTGGCTTTAGGTGCGGCCGTACAAGCCGACATTTTAGCTGGAAATCGCTCGGATATTTTACTGCTAGATGTTACGCCGCTTTCTTTAGGTATTGAAACGATGGGCGGTTTAATGGATGTAATTATTGCTCGTAACAGCAAAGTGCCGACAAAAGCGGGTCGCCAGTATACCACATCGGTGGATGGGCAAGTGAATATGAAAATTTCAGTTTACCAAGGCGAACGCGATTTAGTAAGTGAAAACCGTAAACTAGCCGAATTTGATCTAAAAGGAATTCCGGCAATGCCTGCGGGTTTACCAAAGGTTGATATCAACTTCTTATTGAACGCTGATGGCATTTTAACGGTACAGGCAATAGAATTACGATCAGGCGTTAAACAAGAAATCGAAATTAAACCTAGTTACGGTTTGAGTGACGATACCGTCGAAAAAATGCTTATAGAAAGCATTACTAATGCTAAAAGCGATGTTGCACAACGAATGCTGATTGAGGCTCGTAGCGAAGGCGAACAATTGGTTTACACTGCAGAGCGATTTATCAGCAAGCACACCGATTTGCTAGCTGCAACAGAAATTGCAGACACTCAAAAATATATCGACAGTTTAAAAGAAGCTTTAAGCACAGGTGATAAAGATTTGATTTTGAAGAAAACCGATGAATTAAACGAATTTACTCGCCCGTTTGCAGAAAGGGTGATGGATATGGCGGTTGGCCAAGCAATGAAAGGTAAAAAAGTAGACGAATAACTAAAAAAGCCCAGCATCACTGGGCTTTTTTAGTTTATTATTGTGTTGGAAACGCCGCTCGCATCAATTCTTGCAACTCTGCAGTGTGTTGCTTAACTGCGTTTTGTCCCATTTCAACTCCTTTTTGCATCATCACCCCTACCTTAGAGGCGAATTTTTTACCTGTTGCCGATGAGTAGAATACTGTTAACTCGTTTAGTTCTTTTTCCGTAAATTCTTCGGCATATAGTTTAGATAAACTCGGTTTTAATACTTGATAATTAAAGTATTTACCCATAAACTCCTTCATTACTGCCGCAAACTTTTCTCTGTGTTCTTCCGGAATGGAGCCCGACTGTGTTTTCAGCATCGTGTTCACCACGTCATCGAAACTTTCTTTAACACCAGAAACTTCTATAAATTGTTCGCTAGCTTTTAAATGGCTTGGAGTTTGCGCAAAAGCAAATGTTGGGAGTGCACATAATAATGCGAAAAGATATTTTTTCATCGTATAGATTTTCGTTATACGTAAATATGGAAAAATATCTCATCAAAAAAAATTAACTGCCCAATTTTGCCTTCACATCATCGTTATTAATACTACGTTGATTTTTCTTAATAGCACCATCAAGCTTTCCAAATTTCCAATTTAAGCTCAAAAACATCCGTCTAAAATAGTTTTCTCTTGTACGCTCTTGCGTAAAGTTTACACCTTCGGTGTATCCTCTATAAGCTCTAAATTTTTGAAATGGATTGGCGACGGTAGCAGAAAAAGTTAATTTGTCTTTGATGATATCTTTACTTCCACCAAAACTTACGGCATAATAGTTATTTGTACTTCCTTGCAATAAAACATTTGGCGCTCCATAATTGAAAGATAAATTGGCTTTCCAGGTATGCTCAAATTTATAAGAAGTATTGAAACTACCATAGCCAGTTAAACCCGAATTCTTCACTAAATTACCAGCTATCATTCCCTCTAGCCAAATGTGGTTAAGATTTGTATTCAAACTTAAATTCCATTTTGGTGTTAGCGGATAGCTGAAATTTGCATTTAATCCTAAACCTCTATCCTTACCAATATTTAAGTAAGTAATGCGAGTAATTTGATCAACTTCTGAAAAACTGTAAACTGTCTGCTGGGTATTATTGGCAACATTATAGTTCAAACTTAAGTTTAGAGATCCCTTTTTAAAGTTCGAATACGTGAACTCAAAATTATTGCTTAACACCGCCTCTAAGTCGGGGTTTCCAGAAATTTCGAAATTTGGCCTCGATTTATCTACAAAAGGATTTAAATCGTATATACCGGGGCGCTGAATGCGCTGCGTATACCCGAAACTTAAACTTTGGCTATTTTTCAAGCTTCTGCTCATCGAAATTGCCGGCACCAAATTGAAATAATCAGTTTCTACCAAGGTGTTAGTAGATTTGAAATTTCCTTCCACATAGGTGCCTTCTAGCCTCGCCCCCGCCTTAAATGTCCAATCTTTTAGCTTCAAAATGTACGAATTATAAGCACCATAAATGCGTTGTTTGTTGCTATAAGCATTAGTATGTGCAGGATCCAATATGTACTCGTCTTTCAAGTCATCAAAACCCAAATAGTTAAAATCGGTACTACCATTTCTCAAAATCATTTTAACACCAGCCTCTACAGTTATTTTACTAAAAGGATTAATGTAATCGAGCTGCAAGGTTTGCTCACTAGATTTGTTATTATTGTCTTGCTTAAAATTTGTGCCATTAAAATTTACCGGATTATTGAACAGAACATTATTAAACTGCGGCTCGTCGGCATCAAAATATTTATACGAGAAGGTAAGTAAATGCTCCTTTTTGTTGGCAAAACTACGTTGATAGTTGAAGGTATAATCTGTGCCACCCCACTCGTATCGGGTACCGCTTAACATATTGTATAACGATTGGTTGCCACCCTCTCTTACGTCAAAACGCTGATCTAAATCTTGCTGATTAAAACCACCGTAGGGATTAATTTCCGCTGTAAGCAAATTTAATGAATCGATTTCATAGCTTAACTCGGCACCACCCCAAGCCCATTGATTGTTAACCTTTTGCAAGCCCGCAGCAAACATACTTGAGCTTATTGCTGTGCCCTTGCTGTTTCTTAATTCGCTACTTTTAATACCGTCAACTTTCCAAATTCCTGTACCGCCATACGCATTTAAACCAAAATCTTCCTGCTTAAAAGTAAAATTGCCACTTATGCCCGGGCTTATCGGATACTGCATACGAGTATTGACATTGCCATTATAGCCGTTTCCAATTTTTTTCGACGTTATGATATTGATGATACCTGATAAACCTTCACTTTCGTACTTTGACGGTGGCGTGGTAATTACCTCAATTTTTTGCACGTTAGCCGCTGGCATACTTTTCAAAAACTCTTTTGGATCTCTCAAAATTACCCCCGATGGTTTGCCATTTATCAAAATTCGATAATTTCCAGAGCCTTTCATCTTGATATTATCTTCTGCATCTACAGACAACAGTGGCACTTTTCGCATCATATCTAAAACCGAGAGCACCTTACTTTCCGGGTCAGCTTGCAAATCGTAAGTAATACGATCTGGCTCTTGCTTTATGATCGGTTTACTCGCACTTACCGAAACCTCTTTTAAATCGTTGCCTTGTGGTTTTGCTAAAATTGTACCCAAGTTTAAATCTGCATTTAGGGTGATAGGCAAATTTTTAGTTTGATAGCCGATTGATCCAACAACCAAGATATAGTTCCCAGCCTTTATCGCAGCTAAGGTAAATTCGCCCTTCTCGTTAGAAATTGCAGTTTTTACCGCCTGATCTCCGCTTTTTAAGACGATGGTAAAATACTCTCCTGGCTTAGTGGATACGCTGTCAACTATAATACCTGTAAGCGTAATTTTTTGCTCTTGCGCAAAAGCTGAATTAGAGAAAAACAAGCCTTGCATCGCCAAACAAAGCAATAAAAAATATCTGGTCATTTTTTGGGTTTAAGGTTTACGAAAATCACTCTTGCATATGACACAAGAAATTGCTGTCCGTTGCAGCACGCAAAAAAGTTTTACGCAAAACACTTACATACAGTCGTATAAAATATGTTTGCGCTTAATTTTTTTTAGGCATTGCTTTTCTTAATTTAGCGCTAATTATGCTACAGAAACTTGCGATACGTAACTACGCTTTAATTGATAATTTAGAAATTGATTTTAACACCGGGTTAAACATCATCACAGGTGAAACAGGTGCTGGAAAGTCGATTATTTTGGGTGCATTATCGTTGATTTTAGGCCAAAGAGCAGAAAGTAAATACTTTTTTAATCAAGAGAAAAAGTGCGTAATAGAAGGTTTCTTTTTACTGGCGGATGAACAGCTCAAATCCATCTTCGAAGCAAATGATTTAGATTTCCAAGAGGAAACCATTTTACGTAGAGAAATTGCCATTGATGGGAAGTCGAGAGCTTTTATTAACGATACTCCTGTTAATTTAAGTACATTGAAGTTGATTGGAGAACAACTCATTGCCATCCACTCGCAGCACGCTACGCAAGAAATTAGCAATACCGATTTTCAATTGCTGATTTTAGATGCTTTGGCAAATCATCAGCCACTGCTTAAAGATTATAAACAAGGTTACAAAAAATTAAAGGCAAGCGAACAAGCTTTAACGGCCCTGAAAAACCAAACTGCCGAAGCCAAAAACAAGCAGGACTACGAGCAATTTTTATTTAACGAGTTAGAACAAGCCCATTTAAAAGGAGGCGAGCAGGAAGAATTGGAGCAGGAATTAGAAAAACTGACCCACGCCGAAAGCATTAAATTGGCATTGCTAAACAGTAACGCTTTAATTAGCGAAAGTGAAACTGCTGCCGTAAATATTTTGAAAGAGGCAAATGTGCAACTCAACTTGGTAGATAAGTTTGATCCGGCCATCGCAGAGTTGAACGACCGCTTAAAGTCGGTTTTGATAGAGTTGAAAGATATTGCTAGCGAGATTTCATCTTTAGAAGAAAATACCGAACATAGTGCAGAGCGTTTAACGTTGATACAAGAGCGCTTGGATTTGTTTTACGGCTTGCAACAAAAACATCGAGTAAGTAATAATGGCGAGTTATTGGCTATACAAGAAACTTTGTCTAACAATTTAAACGCTATTTTAAATAGTGATGAACAGCTAGAAAAACTACAAAAAGAAATTGATGCTTTGCACGCCAGCTTACTGAAACAGGCGCAAGAGTTAGATAGCAACCGAAAGAAAGCGGCAAAAGTAGTAGAGACTGAAGTGGCTAGATCATTGCAAAAAATGAATATGCCAAATGCAACAATTAGTTTTAATTTGGCTACACAACAGCAACTTAACGCCGATGGTATTAACGAAGTGAAGTTATTATTTACGGCTAACGCAGGAATGCAGGCCGCACCTGTAGGTAAAGTTGCTTCGGGTGGCGAACTATCGCGATTGATGTTGGCCGTAAAAGCTCTGTTAGCAAAACATACCGCTTTACCAACCTTAATTTTCGATGAGATTGATACTGGTATTTCTGGCGAAACAGCACTTCGTGTTGGCGAAGTAATTGACGATTTAGCTAAAAATATGCAAATTATGGCCATCACGCATTTGCCTCAAATTGCGGCCAAAGGCAATTCGCATTATTTTGTACATAAGCAAGAAAAAGACGATAAAACCACCACTGGCATTAAAAAACTATCGCAAAACGAACGCATTGGCGCTATTGCCGAAATGCTGAGCGGTAAAAACCCAGGCGCATCGGCTTTGCAAAACGCAAAAGATTTGTTAGGTTAAATTAAGCGAATGTGCATCGGTAGATAGGAACCATCTTTACAATAAAGACTAACGTTATGAAGTTTACCGTCACACTTCTTCTAATTTTTAGTTGCTACTTAACTACAGCAGCTCAATCATCCATCACTGGCATTGTTAATGACGATAAAGAATTTATTCCTGGTGCGGCTGTTTACCTTGCTGGCACCAAAATATCTACCGTAACCAATAGTGAAGGTAAATTCAGTATCAATAATCTAGCAGCAGGCAATTACGATATACTTATTCAAGTTGTAGGTTATCTTCCCTTTTCGCAAAACATTCTGATTACCGATAAATCAGTCTATTTAGTAGCAAAACTAAAGGAAGCACCCATCTCGCTAAAAGAAATTATCATTAAACCCGATCCAGATAGACTGTACCATTTACAAACTTTTAGAAAATTATTTATTGGCACAACACCAAATGCGGCGCAATGCAAAATATTGAATTTGGAAGTGTTGCGTACGCATTTCGATAACAAAGAAGGATTATTAACAGTAAACAGCGATGAATTTCTGGTCATCGAAAACCAGGCTTTAGGCTACCGAATTAAATACTTACTCAAGTATTTTGATTTTAATGTTAAAACAGGTATGATGTTTTATGCTGGCTATCCATTTTTTGAAGAGATGAAAGGCTCGCGGAGTAGGCAGATACGCTGGCAAAAAAATCGAAACATTGCTTATTATGGTTCATCAATGCATTTTTTTAAATCGCTATATAAACGTAAGATTAACGAGGAAGGTTTTTTACTACACAAATTGATTACCATTCCAAACCAAAACCGTAAGCCAGATAGCCTTATCAACACCAATATTAAACGATTAACTTCGGGTGTAAATGCGATTAACACCATCTCTTTTGCTAAAGGAGATTCGCTAAGCTATTGGTTAAACGAAAGAAAAAAGCCAACAACAGTAAGTATCCTTAACAAAGCAAACATAAAACAAGATACCTTGGTAAAGGAGGTGAATGGTGATTTAAAAAGTATTGCTTTTACAGATGAGCTTTTTGTAGTTTACACCAAAGAGCAAGAACCGAAGTTGTTTAACCATACCAATTTCTACGTGAACAGAAGTGCAGAATATAATAAAGCTCAAATTTCGTTGCTATCCTTATTAGACGATAAGATCAGTTTTTTTAAAAATGGTTTGGCTTTAAATACACGCGGTTTTGTAAACAAAGGTTTTTGGGCGTTCGAGAAAATGGCGGATGCGGTGCCTAGTGAGTTTGAGCCCAATCCTTAACATAAAATAAAAAAGCGCCTTGATGGCGCCTTCTCAATATTAAATCTTAATCTTCTCTACCTTTTTGGTTTTTCTACTTTTCTCTGCCATAAAACCCATCACGTGGCTTTCAATAGAATCGGCGATTGTGGAAGTTAAAACAGATGGATCTTGTTGAGCAACCGCCTGTGCAAAATCACGAGCTAGGAACCAATCGCCACCACCATGGCCAGAATTAGCGTAACCCTCCACATCCTCTGCTACTGGTTTAAAAGTAACCGATTTTCCTGTTCTAAAATCTGTTACCACCAACTCCTTCATATCGCCCACCATATCGCCCATTGAACCGAAAATTCTTGTTCTACGACCGTGGAAGCCCGTAAAAGCCTCCATCGAGAAACTAGCTGTGATGCCTTCATCAAATTGAATATTGGCAATGTAATGATCTGGCTGGTCATTGTCCATTTGGTACACGCAGCGGCCGTAGTCTGAAGTCTTTAACTTTTCGAGCACGTATTTTTGTTTTGCAGCTTTGTCTTTTAGTTCTGCTGGAATATCCAGCACTCGGGTTCTTTGCAATTTATCGTGATACTGTTTTATCGCAGAATACGGACATTCTCTTTCTACCTTACAATCAACACAACGAGCCGCACTGCCTTCGGGTGCATTTTCTTTTCTAAACCAAGTTAAATCGCCCATGGCTACAATCTCTTTGCTTGGTTTATCTATCACCCACTTAATAATATCCAAATCATGGCAAGATTTTGCTAGTAAGATAGGGGTAGTTTTTTTTGAATTATGCCAATTACCGCGAACGTAAGAGTGCGCCATGTGTGTATGCTCAATAGGCTCCAAATGTTGTACACTCATTACCCGACCAATTGCACCCTTTGCAATAAGTTCTTTCATTTTCACAAAATAAGGCGCATATCTTAATACATGACATACTGCAACAATACGTTTCTTTTTAGTAGCCAATGCTAAAATATCTCTACACTCCTTTTCCGTGGGCGCAATTGGCTTTTCTAAAAGGATGTCGTAACCCATTTCCAAAGCTTTCATGCAGGGTGCATAATGCAAATCATCGGGCGTGGTAATGATAATAGCATCTGCGAATTTAGTCCGTTTAAATACTTCCTCCCAGGTATTAAACCTATTCTCTTTTGCAATTTTGTGAGCTTTTGCATACCTGTCGTTTCTAAATTCGATAGGGTCGGCAACACCCACGATCTTTAAATGATCCGGAAATTTTGCTGCATATCCTCCATAAACATTTCCTCTACTTCCAGCCCCCAAAGTAATTGCAGTTACTGGTTTGCCCATGGGCTTGTACAATGGGTTTTCGGGAACTTCGTATAGATAGGTATCGTGAGCAATTGCACCTAAAGTTTCTGTACTAATGATCGCTCCGCCTAAACTTAAGCTTAACGTTTTTATGAGGGCTCTTCTGTTCATGTTTGGTTCTGGTAATACTTGAATTCTCAAACAACCGCTTTCGGTTGGTTAAATTTTATTTCATCTTAAGAGCAATATATAAAAAATATAAACAAAAATAAACCATTCAAAAAAAATAAAAAAGCCACATAAGTGAGTAGTTATCTTCAAAATCAATTGGATTTGCTAAAAATATTAGTATTTTTAAAGCTAGAAAGATAGCTAGTATGAAAAATCAAGAGTATTTGATGGGTAGAGGAGCACAATTTAATTCGAGCAACAAGTTTGAAAAATACTTATTAAGCAAAGATTTCGAAGAAGGTATTGATGATTGGGAGCTAAAAGCGGAGAAAACAACCTTTATCGAAGCTGAAGCGAAAACGATTGTGAATAAGGTGGAAAGTCCGGATGTAAACATGGTATATTCTTTAAACCCTTACCAAGGATGCGAGCATGGATGCATTTATTGCTATGCTCGAAATTCGCATGAATATTGGGGCTTTAGCGCGGGAATAGATTTCGAGCAAAAGATAATTGTGAAGAAGGACGCCCCTGATCTGTTCCGAAAATTTCTTAAGAAAAAATCTTGGCAAGCACAACCCATTTCCCTTTCGGGTAACACAGACTGTTATCAGCCTTGCGAAAGAAAATATAAGCTTACCAGACAGATCTTAGAAATTGCACTGCAATATAAACAACCTGTATCTCTAATTTCTAAAAATGCTTTGATGCTTAGAGATAAAGATATTTTACAAGAAATGGCGAAATACAATCTCGTTTCTATCTACGTTTCTATTACTAGTTTAAATGAAGACCTGCGTCAAAAATTAGAACCCAGAACCACAACGGCTAAGCAACGTTTAAGGGTTATTGAAGAGCTTGCAAAAGTAGGCGTACCTATGGGTGTTATGGCTGCACCATTAATTCCTGGTCTAAACGATATTGAGTTGCCTGCGATCCTGAAAGCTTCGGCTATAGCTGGAGCCACTGGGGCTGGTTACACGGTAGTGCGACTAAACGGATCGATAGGAATTATATTTGAAGATTGGCTAAGAAAAAATTTCCCTGATCGCTTTGAAAAAGTTTGGCATCAAATTCAAGATTGCCACCTCGGAAATATAAATGACAGCAGATTTGGTGAACGCATGCGAGGAACAGGAAAATTTGCGAGCCTTATTAGCGATACCTTTAAACTACAATGCAAAATAAACAAATTAAATTTTGAGAGAACAGCACTCAACACTTCGCTGTTTAAGGTGCCTACTGCCCAACTGAATCTGTTTTGAAGGACTTAGACATTATGTGAAAGAACTTGTTTAAAGCAAGTTGCTTCGCAAAAAATGTGTTTCATTGGGAGCGTAGGATCAATTTCTTTCAACCTACAGTAGCTTGGTAGTATCTATAACACAATGATAGAGGAATTTTAATTCAGAAAAGGTTAATGAATTGATGCAAACGTTTGCACCCAAGCCACGATTAAATCCCACCGCACGCTCATTTGCAGCTTAAAAGCATGTTGAAGTTAAAACAAGCATCCCTCACGAGCCATGACCAGTTAAGTTCAAAACGACAGGGAGTAAAATCAAACGTTTGCATTAAAATTCATAAAAAAAATCCCAATACCTAATGAGGTATTGGGATTTAACTAATTAAAATTATTGCGGTTTATGCTTCCTTTTTCTTCTTTTTAGAACCAGAAACGTGCTTTACAACAATTTCTTCCTTCTCTTTATCGTAATTAACCTCTAAGCTATCACCTTCCAATACTTCACCTTTTAGAATTTCTTCGGCAATAGGATCCTCAAGATATTTTTGAATAGCACGTTTTAACGGACGAGCACCGAAAGCACTGTCGTAACCTTTATCTGCAATGAACTCTTTTGCGGCATCTGTTAAAGTGATTTGATAACCTAAAGCTTTTACTCTACCAAACAATGCGCTTAATTCGATATCAATGATTTTGAAAATCTCTTCCTTACCTAGAGAATTAAATACTACTACATCGTCAATTCTATTTAAGAACTCTGGAGCGAAGGCACGTTTCAATGCATTTTCTATCACTCCTCGGCTGTGTGCATCAGTTTGACTAACCTTTGCACTTGTAGAGAAGCCTACGCCTGCACCAAAATCTTTCAATTGACGTGCACCAATATTAGACGTCATGATAATGATTGTATTTCTAAAATCAACTTTCCTGCCTAAGCTATCCGTTAACTGACCTTCGTCTAACACCTGTAAAAGGATATTAAATACATCGGGGTGAGCTTTCTCTATCTCATCTAACAATACAACCGAATATGGTTTTCGTCGAACTTTTTCAGTCAATTGACCACCTTCTTCATAACCCACATAACCCGGAGGCGCTCCTACCAAACGAGAAACGGCAAATTTCTCCATATACTCACTCATATCAATTTGAATAAGTGAATCTTCCGCATCAAACATAAAACGAGCTAATTCTTTAGCCAATTCAGTTTTACCAACACCCGTTGGACCTAAGAAGATAAACGAACCGATCGGCTTTTTAGGGTCTTTCAACCCAGCTCTTGTACGCTGAATTGCTTTCGTTAATTTCTTTATCGCATCATCTTGACCAATAATCTTATCAGCAATTGTACTGTACATATTCAACAGTTTGTTACTGTCTGTTTGTCCAACACGTTGCAAAGGAATACCCGTCATCATCGAAACCACTTCGGCTACACTATCTTCCGAAACCTCATAACGTTTGGTTTTCGTTTCTGCTTCCCATTCTGCTTTCGCTTTATCCAGCTCTTCCAAAAGGTTTTTCTCGGTATCACGCAACTTCGCAGCCTCTTCGTATTTTTGACTTTTTACAACACGATTTTTCTCAACCTTAATATCCTCTATTTTATTTTCAATAGTGATGATATTTTCTGGAACGTGAATATTGGTTAAATGCACTCTTGAGCCAGCCTCATCTAAAGCATCAATGGCTTTATCTGGTAAAAACCTATCGGTGATATATCTAGATGTTAAAGCCACACAAGCATTTATCGCTTCTTCGGTGTAAGTTACACCATGGTGATCTTCGTATTTTTCCTTAATTCTGTTTAAAATCTCGATGGTTTCATCAGGCGTAGCCGGCTCTATCATCACTTTTTGGAAACGACGATCTAAAGCTCCATCTTTCTCTATATACTGACGATATTCATCTAAAGTAGTAGCCCCAATACATTGGATTTCGCCTCTCGCTAAAGCTGGTTTAAACATGTTCGACGCATCCAAAGAACCTGAAGCACCACCCGCACCCACAATGGTATGAATTTCGTCGATAAACAAAATCACATCGGTAGATTTTTCCAGCTCGTTCATCACCGCTTTCATACGCTCCTCGAACTGGCCACGGTATTTTGTACCTGCTACTAAAGATGCTAGATCTAAAGTAACCACACGCTTACCAAATAACACACGTGAAACTTTACGTTGCACAATTCTTAAAGCCAAACCTTCGGCAATAGCTGATTTACCAACGCCTGGTTCACCAATTAAAATTGGGTTATTCTTCTTTCGACGAGATAAAATCTGAGAAACACGCTCAATTTCCTTCTCACGACCAACGATCGGATCTAGACGACCTTCTTCGGCAGCACGCGTTAAATCTCTGCCAAAATTATCTAATACAGGCGTTTTGGATTTAATATCTGACACCTTTTTAGGAGCAGTAAAGCTCTCCTCTTCTTGGTAATCGTCATCGCCACCGGCAGTGCCACCTGCACCCGGGGCTTCATCTCTAAAGCCATTTTTGTTAACTTCTACTTCCTGTTTAAAGATTTCGTAGTTAACGCCATGTTGCAATAATATTTGAGAGGCAATATTGTCATCGTCTCTTAACAAAGACAATAACAAATGCTCGGTTCCTATTAAATCACTTTTAAAAATTTTAGCTTCTAAATAAGTGATTTTCAGAACTTTTTCTGCTTGTTTAGTTAAAGGGATATTACCCAAATTAACGGTTACGCTCGAAGTGCCTCTTACAGCTTCTTCGATAGAACGACGGAGCTTTAATGTATCAACGCCTAAAGATCTTAAAATCTTAATGGCCATACCATCTCCCTCGCGAATAAGGCCCAACAATAAGTGCTCAGCTCCTATATAATCGTGTCCTAACCTCAGGGCTTCTTCCCTGCTGAAAGAGATCACGTCTTTTACTTGTGGTGAAAATTTAGCTTCCATAATCTGTATGTTATCGTGGACGACACTAAACTATAAATTTGTTTTATAAAAAAGGCGTCTCGATTTTCATAATTTATCAACAATTACGCCATATTGGTGGAATAACGGTTATTACACCTTCCGGAACTAACAGTAAGTTCACAGAAACGCATTCGAGTTTGTCCATTTATAGCTTATTAATGGAAATTAAGTGGCTTTGTCGCTATTTTGTAACAATTTAAAGGACTAATAAAACTGACAAAATCGACAAATTTTCAAATCCAAAGTCGCATTTTTGGCAGTAAATTAATCAAAACTTCATTCGCTGAATTCTAATTGCATTCAAAATCGCTAAAAAAGCTACGCCCACATCCGCAAAAACTGCTTCCCACATAGTGGCCAAGCCACCTGCACCTAAAACTAACACAATTGCTTTTACACCAAAGGCCAAGCCTATGTTTTGGTATACGATTTTTTTCGTAGCAACTCCAATATTAATTGCCGTTGCAATTTTGCTCGGCATATCGTTTTGAATGACAACATCCGCAGTTTCGATGGCGACATCACTGCCCAGCGCACCCATAGCTACACCGATATCGCTCAATGCTAAAACAGGAGCATCGTTAATTCCATCGCCAACAAAAATTACAATTCTTTGCTTGTCTTCTTTAATAACTTCTAAACGTTGTACTTTGTTTTCAGGAAGTAAATCTCCATAGGCTTCATCTATATTCAATTCCTTAGCTACTTTTTGGGTAATGGTGTTTTTGTCGCCACTAAGCATGACCACTTTGTTTACTCGAGCCGCGTGCATTTTTGCAATCGCTTCTTTCGCATCCGCTTTCAACTCATCAGCAATGGTTACAAAACCGGCATATTTTCCATCAACAGCCATCAAAACTACTGTTTCAACTTTATCATCAACAACTGTTGGATAAGAAATATTGAACATTTTAAGCAATTTGCCGTTGCCTGCTAAAACTTGCTTACCGCCTACGGTTGCTTGCAAACCATGACCTGCTATCTCTTTCACATTATTAACATCAAGTATTTTTTGATGCTTGTTATGTGCTACAACTGCTCTCGCAATGGGGTGAGTTGATTGACTTTCTATACTTGCCAGATAATTAAAAAAATCTTGCTCAGGAATTTCAGCGCCCACTTCCTGCACTTTAAAAACTCCTTGTGTAAGCGTACCAGTTTTATCCATTACTACGGTATTAACCTTGGTAATTAAATCCAAGTAGTTAGAGCCCTTAAAAAGAATACCGTTTGTAGAGGCAGCACCTATTCCTCCAAAATAACCCAAGGGAATAGAAATAACTAAGGCGCAAGGACAGGAAATCACCAGAAACACTAAAGCACGATACAACCAAGTTTGAAATACATAATCTTCTACAAAAAAATACGGTATGAAAGTAAGTGCAACGGCCAAGAAAAAAACGATAGGTGTATAAATTTTAGCAAATCGCCTTATCAAAAGCTCGGTTTTGGCTTTTTTGGTGGTAGCATTTTGCACCATTTCTAATATGCGAGATAATGCACTATCTTCAAATTTCTTAGTGGTTTTTATGCTCGCCACTCCTTCTAAATTTAACATTCCAGCCAATATAACTTCGCCTTTCCGTATCGTTTTGGGTTTACTTTCGCCAGTTAAGGCCGCGGTGTTAAAGCTGGCAGTTTCGTTTAGTAAAACGCCATCCAAAGAAACTTTTTCACCAACTTTGACCTGTATTTCTTCGCCGATAGCCACACTTGCAGGATCTATCTCGACCGTTGCACCATCTTTTATCAGCGTTGCAACATCAGGTCTAACATCAAGCAAAGCTTTAATATTACGTTTAGCTTTGTTCACCGCAGCATTTTGAAATAACTCTCCTACGCTATAAAACAACATTACTGCTACAGCTTCGGGGTACTCTCCTAAAACAAATGCGCCCATTGTTGCCAAGGCCATTAATAAGAATTCAGTAAAAATCTCGCCTTTGGTAATCGTAGCAAACGCTTCTTTAATAACAGGTAAGGCAACTGGCAAATAAGCAATTAAATACCACGCGAAACGAAGCCATCCTTCAAAATAAGAAAGTGATAGCTGATCTAAGGCAATGCCAACAGCTAAAAGCAGAAAACTAGCGATAGCAGGCAGATAGACCTTCCATGCTGAAGTTTGTTTAGTTTTTATAGTTGAATTGCTACTATCGCCAGAATGTGAGCAGCAAGTTTCATTGTCGTGTTCTTCGTGAGGTGCCATAGTAATTGGAATTATAATTCTAATTTAGTGCTTAATCTTCAACAAATAGTGATCACAAAGCATATATAGTTTATAGGCTGCACAATAAAAAGTGTTAAATTATGTTAAATAGATATAATAAGAATTTAAATCATGAGACACTTCAGCGTTTTCAGTTTCACTTCAGAAATCTTCCGCAAGATTGGTTTAGCCAAACTTTATTATTGGTTTAATAAGTAATATTTCTATTATATTCTATTTAAAACGGTAGGTTTTATATAAATTCATCTTCATAACTTAATTATAAAGATGGATATTAGTTTTCTTAAAAATTACTTTGCTGCGCTAGGGATAGTTGCAGTAAGTATCTCTGCCAGTGCGCAGGCTCCCATTAAAAAATTTATAGATCCGGCCAACATGGATTTAACGGTTAAGCCTGGAGATGATTTTTATACCTACGCCAGTGGAATATGGGTGAAGAACAATCCAGTGCCACCAAAAGAGACACGTTGGGGTTCATTTAACGAGTTGAGAGAATTTAACGCGAAAGCTGTTAGAGGCTTGGTGGAAGAGGCTGCTGCCGATAAAACTGCTCCCGTAGGATCCGTTACAAAACGCGTTGGCGACTTTTATGCTGCTGCCATGGACAGTTTAACGATAGAAAAACTGGGCTATACCCCGATCAAAGCAGACTTAGAAAAGATTAAACAAATAAAAAATTTACCAGACGTTTTAGCTTTTACCACCTACATGAGGGCAAACGGTTTGGGTGGGGCGCTTTATGGCTTGGGTGTTGGGCAAGATCGTAAAAACGTAACCAAGTACATGGTTAATGTTTCACAAGGCGGAACGACACTAAGCGACAGAGACTACTATTTAAAAGACGACAGTAGAAGTATTAAAATTAGAGAAGCTTACGATACTTACATGACTACGCTTTTTAAACTTGTAGGTTATTCACAAGAGGTAGCACAGCAAAAGGCAAAGACGGTTTTCGCTATTGAAAAACAACTTGCCACAGCTCAAATGAGCCGTTTAGAGATGCGTGACCCTTACAAAACCTACAATAAATTAACCATAACCGAATTCAAAAAAATTACGCCAAGTATTGATTGGAAAACGACTTTGGCACAATTAAACATTAACGATCAAGATACAGTTTTGGTTAACTCGCCAACATTTTTCAAGACTTTGAATGGTTTGTTGGGCAGTACTGCAATTAACGATTGGAAAACTTATTTAGAATGGAACATTTTGAAAGGTGCTGCCGGAAACTTAAGTTCTCCATTTGTTAAAGCTAGCTTCGCATTCACGCAAGCACAAACAGGGCAAAAAGTACAAACACCACGTTGGCAAACTATGTCGAGCTTAACGGATAGAACCATTGGTGAGCTTTTAGGACAACTTTACGTAGCTAAATATTTTAAGCCAGAAGCTAAGGCTCGCATGGATGTGATGATTGAAAATTTACGTAAAGCTTTCGAAATTCGTATTAAAGGTTTAGAATGGATGAGCGACGCTACGAAAGAAAAAGCTTTAGCGAAATTACACGCTTTCGTACCCAAAGTTGGCTATACCACAAAATGGAGAAACTACGATGGCTTAGAAATTAACAGAGGCACTTACTTCCAAAATCTAAGAAATGCTTCGAAATGGGCTTTCAACGAAAACATTAGCCAATTAGGAAAACCTGTTGATAAAACCAGATTCGGCATGACCCCACCGACGGTGAACGCTTCCTACAGCCCTACCATGAACTCTATCACCTTCCCTGCTGGAATTTTACAATTCCCATTCTTCCACCCAGATGCTGATGATGCCATTAACTACGGCGGAATTGGAGCCGTAATTGGCCACGAAATGAGTCACGGTTTCGACGACCAAGGTAGCCAGTATGATAAAGATGGTAATCTTAAAAACTGGTGGACAGCGGAAGATAGGAAGAAATTTGACGAAAGAACAAAACTATTAGGTGAGCAGTTCGACAAGTACACAGTTTTAGATACCCTGCATGTAAATGGTAAATTTACCATGGGCGAAAACATTGGCGATTTAGGTGGCCTAAACGCAGCATACACAGCTTTCAAGATGACTAAACAAGGTCAGAGCAATGAGAAAATTGATGGCTTTACACCAGATCAACGTTTCTTCTTAGCTTGGGCACAAGTATGGAGAGGTAATATTTTACCTGATAATGCGGCGCAATTAATAAAAACAGATCCGCATTCGCCTGGTCAGTACAGAACTATTGGTGCACCAGTAAATATGGACGCTTGGTATGAGGCTTTTGATGTGAAACCTGGCGATAAACTTTACAAAAAGCCAGAAGACAGGATAAAACTTTGGTAATTTAAACCCTACAATACAAAAGCCCCAGTAAGATTGGGGCTTTTGTATTTAAATATATTTCGCTTGAGTTTTTTTTGGAAACTTAGCCAATACTAAAGCTCTCGACTGCGCCACCCTATCCTGCAATTCCTTCGCAGTAAAAACATCTAAATTTTCAACCAATACCCATTGTTTACGAGCAAAATGAGGCGCCTGTGTAACGCCATGTCTAGCCGCCAATCCCTCAAATTCCTCCACATCGCATTTTATACAAAAGCCATGCGTATCCAAATCTACCAACACAAAAATCTTCCCCTCAATCATAAAACAAAGGCGCTCCCACTTCATACCTTCGGTAGTTCCAGGCAACATTAAACAATAATCTCTAAAACTTTCTATATCCATTCTCTATAGATTAATAAACAAATATAAAAGATGATTTTGTAAAGCAAAGCCTCCCGAAATAACCAACTTCAGCCCCGCCATTCGCTTTACTTCGTGCTCGCTACTGTCGGGTTTAAAATGCAAGTTTATTGCACTATTTTTTGTTAGCTAAACCCGATTGAAGTGCTTATCCTTTTTTGCTGCAACAAATTTTAGGTTAGCAACAAACGATCAGAAAAAAGATAAAAACAAAAGCGGGACGAACATTGATAAAAGCAGCAATTTGATTTACAGAAAAGATTGATGCAAATCATTTACATTTGTGCTATGAACATTCTTACGCCTACCGCCGACGGCTCAAACACTTTATTTAACGAAGAAATTGGCGAGCACTACCACTCGGCACACGGTGCGCTGCGAGAAAGTAAACATGTGTTTATTGAAGCGGGTTTAAAGCACGGCTTAGCCCAATTTGGGCAGAGAGAGATTGATGTTTTAGAGGTGGGCTTTGGAACCGGACTTAACTTTATTTTAAGCTTAGATTACTGTGCACAAAACGATACGAAATTAAATTTCACCTCTATCGAAGCTTTCCCACTAACTTTAAACGTTATTGAAAGTACAGGCTACCACCAGTTTGTTGAGCCAGAAACTTGGGAAAACTTTGCCGCAGCATATAAAAGCGCCTTAAGCGAGCCCACCCCAGTAAATTTAAAATGTGAGTTAGAAATTTGCCACACCACTTTGCAAAACTTTGGTACTTCGAAAAAATTTGACGTAGTTTATTACGATGCATTTTCGGTAAGACACCAACCAGAACTGTGGACCGACGAAATTATAGCGAAAGTTTGCAAGTGTTTAAAACCTGGAGGTATTTTTGTAACTTATGCCATTACTGGCAATTTAAAGAGAGCGGTAAAAGCTTGCAGATTTACAATTGAAAAATTACCAGGTGCACCTGGAAAACGCGAAATGCTACGAGCCAGGAAAAATATTTAAAATTAAATTGTTGTAAACATTTACAACTTATTTTTGTTAAAAACGGCATGCAAAAAATACATCTACCATTTATTGTAAAGCTCGCGCTCTCGTTATTTTCTATAGTAATGTTGGGCTACCTTGCCATTATTGGCAAAAATATTCTATCGCCCCTGCTTTTCTCATTGTTACTGGCGTTTTTAATGCTTCCATTAGCCAATATTTTAGAAAGTAAACTGAGGTTCAAAAGAACCCTAGCCACGTCAATTACGGTGATAGTAATGCTTGCCGCAGTTTATGGCGTTGGTCATTTCTTTGCCGCACAGCTCACGGACTTATGGAACGACTGGCCTTTGCTAGAGAAACAAGTGACTAATTCCTTCCACGAAATTCAACATTGGATCTCTAAAACTTTTAACGTTAACATCAGTAAACAGGAAAGTTATTTAGCCGATAGTGCAGAGAAAGCCCTAACCACTAGTGCCGCCATGATAGGGGCTACATTACTTACGCTTTCCTCAAGTTTACTTTTTTTGGCGTTTACGCTACTATTCACCTTTTTTATATTAAATTATAGAAGACTGCTTTTTAACTTTATCACTACAGTCTTTAAGGAAGAACATTTAACTAAAGTAACTGAAACATTAGACGAGGTTCAATTTATCACCAAAAAATACATCACCGGTTTATTTATTCAAATGGTGGTGGTGAGTTTCCTAACCATCTCTACACTGTCTATTTTAGGCGTTAAATATGCAGTACTGCTAGGCTTAATCGCGGGTATATTTAACATTATTCCCTATTTGGGCATAAGCTTTGCATTAATTGTTAGCCTACTAATTACGTTCGCCACAGCTGGTGCTGCAAAGGCATTCTTCGTATTTTTGGCTTATATCGGTATTCATGCTGTAGACGGTAATATCCTAATGCCTTTAATTATTGGCTCGAAGGTTAAAATCAATGCGCTTATCGCTTTTATAGGAATTGTAGTTGGTGAAATGTTATGGGGAATATCGGGCATGTTTTTATGTATGCCTTTTCTCGCAATTTCCAAAATTATCTTCCAGAAAGTGGATGATTTAAAGCCATGGGCTATTCTGTTAGGTGAAGAAGATAAACCGGAGCCCGAACGAAAACGGCGCATATTTTTTAAAAAGAAAATTATCAAAGAACCAGTAGAGGAAGTGTCATCATAGTTTTAAAAAGATTTAAATACTATTAAAACTAACCAATATTTTATTCCTTTGTATTGCGATTGATTGATCGTCTTAAAAACTTATAGTATGCCCGCGAATATTCCTCCGGTTAGTGTTACCAGTCCTGATGGTGCTTTCTTACGTTTGTTAAATGTGTTACACACTTTACGTACACAGTGCCCATGGGACAAAAAACAAACGATGGAAACCTTACGGCATTTAACCATTGAGGAAACTTACGAACTTTCTGATGCCATTATCGAAGGTGATATTCAAGAAGTAAAGAAAGAACTGGGCGATGTAATGATGCATCTAGTTTTTTATGCTCGCATTGCGGAAGAGCAGAAAGCTTTCGACATTGTTGATGTTCTGAATGGTGTGTGCGACAAGTTGATTAGCAGACATCCACATATTTACGGCGACGTGGAAGCGGAAACCGAAGAACAAGTAAAGCAAAACTGGGAGAAATTAAAGCTGAAAGAAGGCAATAAATCCGTTTTGGCGGGTGTTCCTGTTTCCTTACCTGCATTGGTAAAAGCCAGCAGAATACAAGAAAAAGCTAGAGGCGTTGGGTTTGATTGGGAAGAGAAACAACAAGTTTGGGAGAAAGTTGAAGAAGAATTACAAGAATTTAAGGACGAGTTTAACGTAACTGAGGGCAATGAAATTGATACCGAAAAGGCAGAGTCAGAATTTGGCGATTTGCTTTTCTCATTGATTAACTATGCACGTTTCATTAACATCAACCCAGAAAATGCGCTAGAAAAAACCAATAAAAAGTTCATTAAACGTTTTCAATATCTGGAAGAAAAAGCCAAAGAAAACGGTAAAGCACTCCAGGATATGACCCTTGCCGAAATGGATATTTATTGGAATGAAGCTAAAAAACTTTAGTCATGGAAAAATTTGACACCGTAGATACATATATAGACTCATTAGCCGAACCTGTTAAAAGCATAGTTCAGCAACTACGGGGCGATTTGAAAAAGATGGTACCTGAGGCTACAGAGAAAATGGCTTATGGCATACCAACACTCACTTTAAATGGCAACTTAATTCACTTTGCTGGCTACAAAAGTCACGTTGCCTTGTATCCAGGGAGTGAAGCTATCGCAATTTTTTCAGAAGATTTAACCAATTACCAAACTTCGAAGGGTACAATTCAATTTCCGATAGATAAAGATTTACCAATGGATTTGATTGAAAAGGTGGTTAATTTGTGTGTGGACCTCAATTTGAAAAATAAAAAGTAAAACCTAATCTTCGTCTTCATTTGCCCAAAAACTGTGCAATAAATCATCCGTTTCCCGTCGGTCTTTCTTAGTGGGTCTACCTGCCCCCCTATCCCTAGTCAAAGCTGGTGCGTGAAAAACTGATTTGAACGCTCTAGTGTCTTCTTCTGGCGTTAAATCTTTATACTTAGTTACGGCAATTTTGGCATCTGTCCGATTGTAGGAAAAGTTTACTACTTCTATAATTTTACGTTCTAAACCTTTACTAATATGGTATACATCACCAATTTTTACAATCGCCGAAGGTTTTAAATTTTGCTTCCCATCCAATTTCACTCTCCCAGCTTTACAAGCCTCGGTGGCTAAAGTTCTTGTTTTAAAAACTCTGATGGCCCACAAATATTTATCTATACGTAATTTTTCAGCTTCGCCCATGGCTCAAAAATAAACAATGTTCAGTATTTGGAGGGTTAATTGATGGCTGAATTTAATATTTCGCCGACAAATTTGACTTTTAACCTTTAACTTTTGATTTATAAAGACTTATTTTGTAGAAATTTTAAAACTAACATTGAGATGATTGCTGAACTGAAAAAACAAATTGAAGAAGCTTGGGAAGACAGAAATTTATTACAGTATAAAGAGTATACAGAAGCTATTGAAACGGTTATCCAACAATTAAATTCTGGCGAACTTAGAGTTGCTGAACCAATTTTAAATGGTTGGGCAATTAACGAATGGGTGAAGAAAGCAGTAATTCTTTACTTCCCAATCAAAAAAATGGATGAAATTAAGTCTGGTCCTTTCGTTTATCACGATAAAATGGAACTGAAGACAGATTATAAAGCGGCAGGCGTACGCGTTGTCCCTATGGCGAGTGCACGTTATGGTGCTTACTTAGCATCGGGTGTGATCATGATGCCTTCTTACGTGAATATTGGAGCCTATGTAGACGAAGGCACAATGGTGGATACTTGGGCTACAGTTGGTTCATGTGCACAAATTGGTAAACGTGTTCACTTAAGTGGTGGCGTTGGTATTGGTGGCGTATTAGAGCCAGTTCAAGCTGCACCAGTTATTATTGAGGACGACTGCTTTTTAGGATCGAGAGCGATTGTGGTAGAAGGCGTACGTGTAGAGAAAGAAGCAGTTTTAGGAGCAAACGTGGTATTAACCGCTTCTACCAAAATTATCGACGTTACTGGTGACGAACCAATAGAATACAAAGGTGTAGTGCCTGCTCGCTCTGTGGTAATTCCAGGTTCATACACTAAAAAGTTTCCTGCTGGCGAGTATCAAGTTCCTTGCGCTATCATCATTGGTAAACGTAAAGAATCAACAGATAAAAAAACATCTTTAAACGATGCTTTAAGAGAAAATAACGTTGCTGTTTAATGACATCGCGTTAGCAAAAGAAGGTGCTTAGGTTTTAACTTTGCACCTTCTTTTTTTGTTTTATACCTTTGCTAAACATTTAATGATGATGAGAGAGGAAATTAACAGAGCTTTAGAAGTTTTAAAAAATGGTGGTGTAATTTTATATCCAACAGATACCGTTTGGGGCTTAGGATGCGATGCCACTAACGAAACTGCCGTTGCCAAGGTAAATGCTATTAAAGGCCGTGCAGCCGACAAAAGCTTGATTATCCTACTCGACACCGACAATAAAATTCAAAGTTACGTAGATGATGTTCCTGAAGTAGCGTATGAGTTGATTGAATATAGCGAAAAGCCACTCACCGTAATTTTCTCTAATGCCAAGAACCTTGCGCCAAATGTAGTTAACAATGATGGTAGTGTAGGTATTAGAGTGGTGCGTCACGACTTTTGCCTACAATTACTTCAACGGTTTCGTAAACCAATCGTATCTACATCGGCTAATATTTCTGGCGAGCCCAGCCCAAAATTCTTCGATGAAATCAGCGATGAAATTAAAGAACAGGTAGATTACGTTGTGGATTTGGACCAGGAAGATAGAACGCCAAAACAACCTTCAACCATTCTCAAATTGGGTGGTGGAGGCCTTTTTGAATTCATCAGAAAATAAGCTTTATTCGTCGCTCAATTCCTCTCCTTCCCACATTTTTTGCTAAATTTGCGCCAATATGCAAGTCACCACTACGCATCTGGAGAGTTTAGATTCTTTGATTAAAGAAAGAATTAGTCACCCGATATTTAAGGTTTTAGCCGAAACTGCCGAAAAAACAAAAACAGAAATTTATGTTATCGGTGGCTTTGTTCGCGACATCTACTTGGGAAGACCTTCCGAAGATATTGATGTGGTAGTGTTAGGTAATGGCATTGAGTTTGCAGAAAACGTTGGCAGAAAGTTGAGGACCAATGTTGCTGTATTCAAAAACTTTGGCACAGCCATGCTAAAGCATGATGACCTAGAAGTAGAGTTTGTTGGCGCAAGAAAAGAAAGTTATCGTGCAAATTCAAGAAAACCTATCGTTGAAAATGGAACTTTAGAGGACGATCAACTCCGCAGAGATTTCACCATCAATGCACTGGCGATATCCTTAAATAAAGAAAACTTCGGGGCTATTCTAGACCCATTTGAAGGCATTGCTGATCTAAAAACCGAACTAATCCGTACACCGTTAGATCCAGTTATCACTTTTTCCGATGATCCACTGAGAATGATGCGTGCCATCCGCTTTGCGACACAACTTAATTTTAAAATTGATGAGGTGGCGCTGGAGGCAATTAAAACCCAGAAGGAACGAATTAGTATTGTATCTAAGGAGCGCATTACTGACGAGCTCAATAAGATCATCCTAGCTAAAAAGCCATCTATTGGTTTTAAATATTTGTTTGATACCGAACTATTGCATTTAATTTTTCCTCAAATGGCAAAATTATATGGTGTGGATATTATTAAAGGTCGCGGACATAAAGACAATTTTTACCACACTTTAGAAGTGTTGGATAATATTTGCGAAAACACCGATGACCTTTGGTTGCGCTGGGCTGCCATTTTGCATGACATCGCTAAACCAGCAACCAAACGTTTCGAAGAGGGTCACGGTTGGACTTTTCACGGGCACGAAGATAAAGGCGCCCGGATGGTTCCTCAAATTTTCGCACAACTGAAACTACCTCTAAACGAGAAAATGAAATTTGTACAGAAACTGGTACAGCTTCACCTACGCCCAATCGTTTTAGCGCAGGACAAAATTACCGACTCTGCTGTACGCAGATTACTCTTTGAAGCTGGCGAGGACATTGAAGCCTTAATGACTTTATGCAATGCCGACATTACCACTAAAAACGAGTACAAAATAAAGAAATATCGCAACAACTTTGAGCTCGTAAAACAGAAGTTGAAAGATGTAGAGGAACGCGATCACTTGCGCAATTGGCAGCCGCCAATCACTGGGAATGATATTATGGTCACCTTTGGCTTAACAGCGGGCAAAGAAGTTGGCATTTTAAAGAATGCAATTAGAGAAGCAATTTTAGAAGGCGATATAACAAACGACTATAACCAAGCGTTTACATTTATGCTTCATAAAGCCAAGGAGTTAGGTCTTAGCCCAGTTACAAGCTAGCTAAGCATACTTTTTTTAGGTTTTATTTTATATTTTTGAGGTTTAGAAAAAAGCAAGATAACTATGGCGATTTATAGATTTAGAATTTCCTTCGAAGATTATGACGATATCACCCGTGAAATTGATATTAAAACCAATCAAACGTTCGAAGATTTGCATAGAGCTATACACCGCAGTACTGGCTACAATGCCGATAAATCCTCATCGTTTTACGTGAGTACCGATAACTGGATTAAAGGCGATGAAATTGCTATCCATCCTACACAGCGTAAAATAGATAACGGTGTTATTTTGATGGAAAAATCGAAGCTGAGCAATTTCATTGAAGATCCGCACCAAAAATTCTACTATATCTACAATTTCGAGCGTCCGTTTGATTTTCACGTAGAATTGATAAAAATTATTCTAGAAAATGACCCTAACATTGAATATCCGTATTTGGTGAAAAGCGTTGGTGAAGCCCCAAAAATTATTGACAAAAATAGTTTTGGTGCTGCCGTTGCAAGCACGGCAACAGCTAATGATGATTTTGACTTTTTGAACGAAATGGATTTTGTACCAGAAGATACAGACGAATTAGAAGCGATGGGCGGCAGTGGAATTAACGAGCAAGAAAGAGATAGCGACGAAGAGGAGACAGAAGAAGATGAATTTGGAGATGGTGAAGACGATTACGGCGCTGAAGATTTCGAGAAAGACGAAGATTATTAATTCTATAGGTTGATGCCACAAAAAACGCTAATTGTAATAGTTGGCCCTACGGCAATTGGTAAAACTGGATTAGCTATTCGACTGGCGCAGCATTACCAAACCGAAATCGTTTCCGCAGATTCCAGACAGTTTTTTAAGGAAATGAATATCGGTACAGCCAAACCTTCAGACGAAGAGTTAGCTGCCGCGGCACATCATTTTATAAATTCGCACAGCGTTACCGAGTTTTTTAGCACCGGAGATTTTGAAATTGAGGCTTTAAAAGTTATCGACGAGCTGTTTAAACGCCACGATGTTGCCATTTTGGTAGGTGGTTCTGGTTTATACGTTAACGCGGTTTGCAATGGTTTAGACGAGATGCCCGAAATTGATTTAGCCATTCGTGAACAACTGAACCAACAGTTTGAAAGCGAAGGACTTGGAGCAATTAAAACGCAGTTAGCGGCCTTAGATCCCGAATATTTTGCGAAAGTAGACCAATCGAACCCACAACGAATGATTAGAGGTTTAGAAGTAGTACTTTCCACAGGGCAAAAACTGAGCTCTTTTCAAACTTGTCAAAAGAAAGAAAGACCGTTTAATATTGTAAAAATTGGTTTAAACACCGACAGAGAAATGCTTTACAATCAAATTAACCAAAGGGTGGATGTAATGATTGCTAACGGTTTGGTAGAGGAAGTAAAATCGCTTGAAGAATACAAAAACCTTAACGCCCTAAAGACGGTTGGATACGCGGAAATTTTCGACTTTTTAGATGGCTTTACAGATTTAACTACAGCCATTGATAAAATTAAGCAGAATACCCGTCGCTTTGCGAAACGCCAACTCACTTGGTTTAGAAGGGATGAGGAAACAACCTGGTTTGAGCCCAACGAAACTGAAAAAGTTATAGCTCGTTTAGGAAACAAACTATAACTTAAAGCAGCTTATAACATCATCACACCTTCAATAGCGCCAACCTTTTTATAAATATCAATTACAGCATCGGCGGTAAGCATCCATTTCTTAACGGTAATAGATACATACTTACCTGTCTTAGAGGCTTGCTTTAACAACTCATCATCTGGTAAAACAGCTTTAATTTCGTCCAATTTAGCTTCATCACCCGGAATTACAAATTTAAAAGCATACACTCCCGGAAAGGTTTGAACGCTCTCCAACTTCTCCTTAAAGTTTGTCCAAGTATCTTCAGCATTATTTGCTGATAAGTCTTTCACATCGATTTGGTGGTTCAATTTTTTATTTTCCATGTTTACGACATATCAAATACTATTCCTTTTTAACATTGTGCAATTTTGGCAGTAACATGGACTAAATCGCTTAAAAAAAGGAGATCCGAAATTAAACTTTCCACACTGAACTTTTGGCTTTAATAAGCGCTATGGTTTTGTTATTTTTGAGGTTCTAAAAGAGGACGAAGATTTGGATTATTTAGCAGGATTAAACCCACAACAAAGAGCAGCAGTAGAAAACACCAAAGGACCAGCAATGATTGTGGCTGGTGCGGGATCTGGAAAAACGAGAGTAATTACGTACCGGGTTGCGCATTTGATACAATCTGGGGTTGACCCTTTCAATATTTTAGTGTTGACCTTTACCAATAAAGCGAGTAAAGAGATGCGTCAGCGTATTGAAAAAGTAGTGGGTGCCGAAGCTAAAAGCATTTGGATGGGTACTTTCCACTCGGTTTTTGCTAAGATTTTACGTGTTGAAGCTGAGAAAATTGGCTATCCTAGCAATTTTACCATTTACGATACCGACGATTGCAAAAGTTTAATTCGTACCATTTTGAAAGAAATGCAATTGGACGACAAATTGTACGCCGCCAATATCGTATACAACCGTATATCCTCTGCAAAAAACAATTTAGTTTCTGTTGCCGAGTACGTTAATAGTTCAACCATTCAGGCGGAAGACACCAGTAACAAACGTCCGGAAATGGGAAAAATTTACGAAACCTACGCCAAGCGATGCTTTAAAGCTGGAGCTATGGATTTCGACGATTTACTATTTAAAACAAATTATCTACTACGAAAACATCCTGATGTGTTACTTAAATACCAGCACAAGTTTAAGTACATCATGGTTGATGAGTACCAGGATACCAACTTTTCACAGTACTCTATTGTAAAAAGTTTAGCTGCAGCACACGAAAACCTTTGCGTAGTAGGCGATGATGCCCAAAGTATTTACGCATTTCGTGGTGCTAACATCCAAAACATCTTAAATTTTGAACGGGATTACCCCGATTTAAAAGTTTATAAGTTAGAGCAAAACTATCGTTCTACTCAAAACATAGTAGAGGTGGCCAATAGCATTATCGCTAACAACAAAAATCAATTAGACAAAAACGTTTTCTCGGACAACGAACAAGGTGATAAAATAAAAATTTCGAGAGCATTTACCGACAACGAAGAAGGCAAAATAGTTGCAGAAGCCATTATAGAAGACCGTACAAAAAACGGATTGGCGTATAATGATTTTGCTATTTTGTACCGTACGAACGCACAAAGTAGATCAATGGAGGAGGCTTTACGCAAGCTCAACATCCCCTACAAAATATACGGTGGTTTATCTTTTTATCAACGTAAAGAGATCAAAGATTTAATTGCTTACTTCCGTTTAACTTTTAACCCTGCCGACGAAGAAGCTTTAAAGCGTATTATTAACTATCCACGTCGTGGTTTGGGCGATACAACTTTGGACAAGATTGCTGTTGCAGCACACGAACATAATATTACGATGTGGCAAGTAATTTGCAACCCACACGAATATTTAGGAGGTCGAATACCTAATCAATTGAACGATTTTGCGATGATGATTAAAGCATTTGCCGCCGAATCTAAAAAATCTGAAGCCTACGAAACTGCCTTATACATTGCCCAACATTCGGGTATCTTAAAGGAGTTGCACAGCGACGATAGCGTTGAAGGAAGAGCTCGATATGAGAACATTCAGGAACTGCTAAACGGTATAAAGGAGTTTGCAGAACGTGAAGATATTGAAGACCGCAGTTTGGCTATTTTTATGCAAGATGTGGCTTTGTTAACCAACGATGATAACGATAAAGACAAAGATAAAGACACGGTGTCGTTAATGACCATCCACTCCTCAAAAGGTTTGGAATTTAAAAATGTATTTATTGTTGGTTTAGAAGAGAACCTTTTTCCATCGCAAATGTCCTTAACGTCGAGAAGTGATTTGGAAGAGGAAAGACGTTTGTTTTACGTAGCGATTACCCGTGCAGAGAAGAAATTGAGTTTAACATATGCTACATCTCGTTACCGTTGGGGGCAATTAACCTCTTGCGAACCGAGTAGATTTATCAACGAAATTAGTCCGAAATTTTTAGAGCTAGATGCCATAAAGCAAGCAAAACCTAGCTTTAGTGCTGGCGGATTTGATACAGAACGTAAAACGTGGAGCCAACAGCGTGAACTTCCCAAAAAGAGTGCAACTGGAACATCAGTTACACCTTTACGCCCAAAACCTACCACATCTATTTTGCCAAAAGCACACGTACCAAGCGCAGGGTTCACGCCTAGTCAGGCGCACGAATTCCAAAATGGTATGGAGGTAGAACACGAAAAGTTCGGGTTTGGTAAGATTGTGCAATTAGAAGGGCAATTGCCAGACGTAAAAGCTACTGTATTTTTCCAAGGTTTGGGTAATAAACAGTTGTTGCTAAAGTTTGCGAAGCTAAGAATTGTAAGGTAATTGGGTTTTTGCTTGTTTAGTTTTTGAATGTTTAGTTACAGAATTATGTAGTTTTTAGGCAATTTTGTGGTTCCGAGACACGAGGAATCTATTAATGGTTTATTTTATTAGATTTCTCGACTAGGCTCAAAATGACAAAAGCCTCAACTAAGGAGACAAGTAGTTTAGCACGTAAAACTTTTAACTTTCAACTTTTAAAGCTTATCTTTGAAGTGTAAATCATTCCGGTGAATTTCATAACTGAGTAATTCTCGAAAACAGGCTTCAGTCCTAATTAATTTCATATTCAGTTATTTCATAATGATTTGAGCACAAAATTGGGGCTACACTTTTGTAGTAAAAACATTGTACAATAAACGCGATGGGAGTGGAAATAACCCGCCCCGATATTTATCGGGATCGGCGGGAATTGTAGCGTACAGCGGGACCAGCTTTGCCACGAAGAACTGACAATGTTTTTCGAAATAAAAAACCTTTTGATTATTAAATTTAGAAAATGAATTTCGATTATAATACCACACGGAGCGAACTGATTTTAGCGGAGTATGGGCGTAATGTACAGAATATGGTGAAGTACATTATTACCTTGCCCACTAAGGAGGAACGCAATAAATATGCACAAGCCGTTATTGATTTAATGGGCTTTTTGAACCCGCATTTGCGAGATGTAGCAGATTTTAAACACAAACTTTGGGATCATTTACACATTATTTCTAACTACCAAATTGACGTAGATAGTCCTTACCCAAAACCAACGCCCGAGCAAAAGGAAGTGAAGCCTGCACATTTGGGTTATCCGCAGCAACGAATTAGGTATAAGCATTATGGCAAGACTGTGGAGAAGTTGATTGAGACGGCTATTGCCGAAGAAAATACTGAGAAAAAAGCCGCAATGGTGCAGCAAATAGCCAACTTTATGAAAATGGCTTACGTACAATGGAATAAAGACAATGTGGCTGATGAGGTTATTCTGAAGAATTTGGCGGAGCTTTCGGGCGGTGCTCTAACCATCGACGAAAACGTTAACCTACAAAAAGTAGAGTTTAGAGCGCAAAACCCTAGAAACAATAACAACAATCGCGGTCGCCAGAACAATAACAATGGGAAAAACCGCCAAAACAATAACAACAACAACAATAACCGTCAACGCAATAATAAACAAAGACATTAATGAACGCATTTGAAATTATAGGCGGCAAAAAGCTAAAAGGCGAAATTACACCGCAGGGCGCTAAAAATGAGGCGCTACAAATATTATCGGCAGTTTTGTTAACCGATCAAAAAATAACGATTAGCAATATACCTGATATTAAAGATGTAAATAAGCTGATTGAATTATTAGGAGAATTGGGTGTGACTGTTGAGCGTCTTAACAAAGACACGTACACTTTCGAGGCTAAAAACATCAATCTGGAGTACTTTTCATCTGCCGAATTTAAAGCTAAAGGCGGTGGCTTGCGTGGCTCAATTATGATTGTGGGACCTTTATTGGCACGTTTTGGTAAAGCGGCAATCCCGAAGCCAGGTGGCGATAAAATTGGCCGCCGTAGATTGGATACGCACTTTTTAGGTTTCGAGAAATTGGGTGCTAAGTTTATTTACGATAATAAAAAAGAGTTTTTTAATGTTGATGCTACCGACCTAAAAGGTACTTACATTTTGTTAGATGAGGCTTCGGTAACCGGCACGGCTAACATTGTGATGGCTGCAGTGTTGGCAAAAGGTGTAACTACAATTTACAACGCTGCTTGCGAGCCATATTTGCAACAGCTTTGCAAGATGCTGAACCGTATGGGTGCTAAAATTTCGGGAATTGGTTCTAACTTATTAACGATTGAAGGCGTTAAAAAATTAGGCGGAACAGAGCACCGTATGCTGCCAGATATGATTGAGATTGGTTCTTTCATTGGTTTGGCTGCAATGACGGAGTCGGAAATTACCATTAAAAACGTACAATACGACGAATTAGGGGTTATTCCAGAGGTATTCAAGAAATTGGGTATTCAATTAGAGCGTCGCGGTGATGATATTTACGTGCCTTCCCAAAAGCATTACGAAATTGACACTTTTATTGATGGTTCAATTTTAACCATTGCCGATGCTCCTTGGCCTGGTTTTACGCCAGACTTATTGAGTATAGTTTTGGTGGTAGCTACGCAAGCAAAAGGCAACGTGTTAATTCACCAAAAAATGTTCGAAAGCCGTTTGTTCTTTGTGGATAAACTAATTGATATGGGTGCGCAAATTATTCTTTGCGATCCGCACCGTGCCACCGTGAACGGTATCAACAAGAAATACAAATTGCGTGGTATCAGCATGACATCGCCTGATATTAGAGCTGGCGTTTCATTGTTAATTGCAGCTTTATCTGCGGAGGGTAAATCGACCATCTTCAATATCGAGCAAATTGAACGCGGTTATCAAGATATTGATACGCGTTTACGTGCATTAGGTGCCGACATTAAACGCGTTGATGCTTCAGCACCAACGCACTAACAGCTAGCTAAAAAATGCTCGAAGAGGTTTCTTTGAGCATTTTTTGTTTATAAGCATTCTCTATTATAGTAAATTATTATAAATAGATGTCATGCCATCCACCAATACTTTTCTGAGACCCAAATTACCTTCAGACCAAACAGGCAAACTTCCTGACGTTAGCAAAACTATCCCGTTTTTAGCCTTTTCATCAAAGAACATGCAGGTGTACAAACTGCCCCAAGTGCCTGTATGACCAATAATTTTTTTGCCACCAAAAAGTTTATCTGTAGCAAAAATCCTTAATCCCAACCCGTAATCACCTTCGAAATTATATTTAGCAGTTGGCGTTTGCATAAGTTCAGAACTCTCCTTGGTAAGAATTTTAACACCATTGTAGGTTCCCTTATTCATATGCATCATCATATACTTAGCCAAGTCTGTTGCAGAAATTTTCATTGCAGCAGTTGGCGCAAAACTATAAGCGCTATAACCCAACTTATAGTTATCCCATACCTCACGCTTAGGTTTGTAAACGCTTACAATTTCAGTAAATGTATCTTTCGGCTTATTGTAAGAGTATAAGCTTACAAATTTTGAGCTATCCAAACTATCTACATTGAAACTAGCATTTAAACCTAGAGGTTTAATAATGTACTTTTTAATGTAATCGTCAAAGCGTTCGCCAGAAGCATTTTCTATTACTGAGCCTATTAAATTGTAATTCAAATTAGAATATTTAAACTCAGAGCCTGGCTCGTAATTACTATAGCATTTTGTAATCCCGTTAGCTTTTGAGGGATCGATCATGTCGTAAGTTTTGTATCCAGCGCTATCGTTGATACTAGAGGTATGTGCTAACAACATTTTAATTGTAATTACCTTGTCGGGAAAATTTGGATTTCTAACAGGAAAAGGTAACCATTTAGACACGTCATCATCTAGTCCTAATTTCTTTGCTTCTACTAACTGCATAATTGCCGTAGCACAGAAAGATTTTGAAATTGAGGCAATTTTAAATATACCATCAGTAGTAACAGGCTGTGGATTTTCTATGTTATTTATCCCGAGTACATTGGTATAAATTATCTTATTGTTTTTAACCACAGCAACTGAAAGTCCAACCACTCTCAATTCATCCATCAACTGTTTAAGGTCTACCTCTACTTTTTTCTCCCGGTTAGATTGAGCAAAAGTATTGTTAGAACCTATTAAAATGATTAAACAAAAGACGGTAATATTCATCAACATTTTAATTGCCATAATTTATCAAGTTTAGTTCATCAAGTTTACCTAAAAATTCATTTACAACAATATTATCTATGTCGAAAAAACTACGAAACTCTAACTCTTATCGAACAATCTATGCTAACCTCTACTGAGGCGCCTTCGTGGGTTTCTGCCCGGGCTCCGCTAAGCATTGTTTAAGGCGTTGCTATGTACAAAAAAAATAGAATTTAAGTGCGATAGAGAATTTCCAAAACCTAACCTAACACATTCGTTACTAACCTATCTTAAAAAAAATAATAAATGTTATTATGACAATTAAAATTAATTTTGATACCTTTAAAAATCACCTATCCTATTTCTACTATGAAAAAGCTTTTCTGTTGCCTTATAATTATCTTTTGCGGAAGCAATTTATTTTCACAACATAAGCCTGACTGGGAAAATCCTGAAGTATTTGCTATTAATAAAGAGAGTACTCGGGCTACGGCTATTCCCTACCCCAGCGAAACATTGGCTGTTAACGACCAATACAAAACTTCCCCGTTTTATCTGTCACTAAACGGCAATTGGCAGTTTTATTGGGTACCAAAAATAGCTGAACTACCAAACAACTTTTACGAGGAAGATTACAATAGTACACCAACTGTGATTCCTTGGCAAAAAGGACAGCCCAATCACATCGATGGAAAATCTTATTGGACTACTATGCCTGTTCCTGGGAATTGGGAGTTTAATGGTTTTGGCGTACCAATGTATGTAAATATTGGTTTTGGTATCCCAAAAAATCCCCCTTTTATAGATCGAAACGACTCGCCTTCGGCTGCTTATCGCCATCAATTTGAATTACCAAAAAATTGGGACGGTCGAAGAGTTTACCTCCACTTTGAAGGTGGAACCAACTCTATGTATGTTTGGATTAATGGCAAAAAGGTTGGCTACACCGAAAATTCAAAAAGTCCCGCAGAATTTGACATCACACCATATATTCGTTCTGGAAGAAATTCAATTGCTTGCCAGGTACACAAATTTAGCGATGGTACTTATATGGAAGACCAAGACATGTGGCGCCTGGGGGGCATTAATCGTAACGTCTATATTTATAGTACCGCTAATACTCGTATCCAAGACTTCTTCTCAAATGCAGATCTAGACCCCTTCTACAAAACAGGATTATTTACTACCGACGTTAAAATTCAGAATTATAACAAACATAATGTAACTAGAGAAGTAGAGTTTAGTGTGCTTGATAAAGCAGGAAAAAAAATCGTCAATCAAACCAAAAAAATAAATATAGCAGCCAGCACCATCGATTCGCTATGGTTTGAAGGCTCAGTTAAAAATGTTCTAAAGTGGACAGCCGAAACGCCTAATCTTTACATTTTACTAATCACCTTGAAGGATGAGAACAACAAGGTAATCGAATCAACTTCTCATCGCATTGGCTTTAGAAAAATTGAGATAAAAGACGGTCAATTCTTAATTAATGGAAAGAAGATATTGTTTAAAGGAGTGAATTTACACGAGTTCAACACTAGTACTGGTAATGTAGTTGATACTGCCGTGATGCTTAGAAACATACAATTGATGAAAGAGTTAAATATTAACGCAGTACGAACCGCCCATTACCCCCAAATTCCACTTTGGTACAAACTTTGCGATGAGTACGGACTATATTTGGTAGATGAAACCAATCTGGAATCTCATGGTTTTGGTTATGGGCCTGAAAACATTTCGAACTTCCCAGAATGGCAAGCTGCGCATTTGGATCGTTTAAAAAGATTAATCGAACGAGATAAGAACCACGCCTCAGTAATCATCTGGTCTCTTGGTAACGAAGCAAGCAATGGCAAAGCCTTCTTTACGATGTACGATTGGGCTAAAGCCCGTGATAAAAGCAGACCTGTGCAATACGAGCAGGCAGGCGCAGCACGCAATACAGATATTATTTCTCCAATGTACCCGTCGTGGGATGACATGGTTAGAGATGCTAAAAGGGACCTAGGCAGGCCTTTTGTAATG
Source organism: Pedobacter sp. (assembly GCA_045629525.1). Taxonomy (GTDB): domain Bacteria; phylum Bacteroidota; class Bacteroidia; order Sphingobacteriales; family Sphingobacteriaceae; genus Pedobacter. Next base: position 27,309 of record JAZQRH010000009.1, on the reverse strand, counting down.
TGCGAATATGCCCATGCAATGGGCAATAGCATGGGTAATTTTCAGGATTACTGGGATTTGATGCGCAGTAGTAAAAATATGCAAGGTGGATTTATTTGGGAGTGGTACAATCATGGTTTCAAAACTAAAGATGAACAAAATCGTGAATATTGGGCTTATGGAGGAGATTTGAACGGTTATAATAAACAAAACGATGGCAATTTTTGTATGGATGGTATCATCTCTCCCGATCAGCAATATATCCCTCACACGAACATTGTAAAAAAAGTTTATCAAAATATTATATTTCAGGCGAAGGATGCAAACAATGGTCTAATTACCGTCATCAACGATTTCAAATTCATCCCCATTACACCAAAAGATTATAGATTTAAATGGATATTGCTAAAAAATGGAGATACATTAGCTAAAGGAAATTTCGAAACTACCATAGGCGCCGACTCGAAAAAAGAAATTAAACTAAACCTGCCAAAACTTGATCTAGCAGCTGGCAATGAATATTTTTTACAAGTATTTGCCAACACAGTTACTGCCACTCCATTCATCCCGGTAGGCTTTGAATCAGCAAAAGAAGAGTTTCCAATAAAAGGAAATGATTATTTTGTAGGTACCAATGTTAATGCAGAGCCAGTGGTAAAAGAGGAAGTTGGAGATAAGGTTCTGCTGACCGCTAATCAAATTAAATACGAATTCCATAAAAATAAGAGAGGATTGACTAATATTTCGACCCCTGTTAATTGGGCATTTAAAGAACTACCAAAATTAAACTTTTGGCGTGCGCCTACTGACAACGATTTTGGCAATCAGGCTCAATACAACTTGCGACTTTGGGAAGTTGCTTCTACTTCTCAGGAAATAACATTTCAAAGATTAAGCGAAAAAAACGGGGCTATCTCAATGACATACTTAGTTAAACCTGTAGGTGTAGAAGCTCACGTAGTTGTTATCTATACAGTGACCAAGGATGGTAGCTTAAACGTAAATGCAACTTACAAAGCACTTGATAATAATTTGCCAGAGATGATGCGTTTTGGAATGAAAATGGAACTTAAACGTGATTTCGAAAATTTCACTTGGTACGGAAGAGGTCCTTGGGAAAATTATGTTGATAGAAACCAGGATACATTTATGGGCATTTGGAAAGGTAAAGTTAAAGACCAAGCATTCGCTTATTATCGCCCTCAAGAAACTGGAAACAAAACAGATGTACGTTGGTTAAGCCTTACAAACGATGAAGGGAAAGGCATTCGCATTACTGGTGGCCAACCGCTATCTGTAAGCGCTACTAATTATAGAACGGAAGATCTAGATCCTGGAACCACCAAAAAGCAACAACATCCATCAGATATTAAACCAGTAGACAATGTTGTTTTAAATGTAGATTTATTTCAACGAGGAGTAGCTGGCTTAGACTCATGGCAATCAGGACCGCTAGATAAATATCGATTTAGCGGAAAAGAATACAATTACAATTATACTATTAGTTTTATCAAGTAGACTGGAACAAAAAAGGTCCTTCGTTTACACAAAGGACCTTTTTATTTAGGCAACAAAAATACGAACCTATTTTTTCTCTAAAGTTTGTTGAATACGATCTGCCAAATCTTCTAAGTGATATTTGCTTAATGTATCGCTTGTGCCATTAGCTTTAATAGATTTTGCAATTTCACGTAGTTGCCCTTTAGCAACAGAAACCACATCTGTCTGACTTGCAGACAAACCACTAGGTGCACCGGCTCCTCTACCCATTGTTGCAGTCGCTGCTACGGAAGGTGGAGAAACGATATTGATTAATCTATCTACGTAAGCCTTCTGCAAGTTTCTACGATAAACATCAATTGCGCCGCTTCCTTTTAACTCGGTAAGTATTGAGTTATTCAACTCTTTAAATAAATCCGAAATTTTGAAAGCCTTCTCGCCATCTGCAGCTTCTGCAGCAATCAAATTACCTAATACCCTGTTAGAAACTACTCTGCTCAATGCTGCGTTTTGCATTTTAGAAACTACTTCTAGAGGGCTTTCTTTGATGTTATCCAAAATGGATTGGTCTAATAACCATTTCGGTGTTGTAAAAACTTGCCCACTTAAGAAATCAACAGCTTCTTTCTGAATAGCAGCAGGTGTACGCTCATAAACAAGGCCTTCTTGATCTACTGTTTTAGGGTTCTCATAAATACCCCCGATGTTCTTACTTACGTGACCAATGTAACGTCCTAACTGAGTAGTTAATTGTCCGTACATATTCGCTAATTCATCATAATTCTCACCCGGTTGTTTAGTCCAAGTTTTTAAATTAGCCAATACAACTTTTAAGTTTTTGATACCGTACTCACTTGCTTTCATTGAGTTATCACCCAAATCTTCATTTTGCGAATGTGGATCGTCTGGATTAATCTCGGTACCAAACCATAAGCGTCTGTTTTTCGCAGATTCGGTAGTCATCTTGTCTAAAATCTTCATATCAGAACCTACGCTCTTGCTATCCGGAAAATATTTATAGCCCCACTCAATTGCCCATTTGTCGTAATCGCCAATGCGTGGGTAAATGCCGTCTTTTCCAATTTTATCTTCGGGCTGTGCTACGTAGTTGAAACGTGCGTAATCCATGATAGAAGGCGTGTGACCATTAGCTTCGACCCATTTTTTATTACGTAGATTTTCTACCGGAACCGTTGAGCTAGATCCGTAATTGTGACGTAGACCAATAGTGTGACCCACTTCGTGAGATGATACAAAGCGAATTAAATCACCCATTAACTCATCGCTAAAATTAAGTGTACGAGCTGCCTTATCATTTGGCGATGCTTGGATAAAATACCAATCACGCAATAATTTCATCACATTGTGATACCAGTTGATGTGACTTTCCATGATCTCGCCAGTGCGGGGATCAGAAATACTTGGGCCACTTGCGTTAGGAATTTCGGATGGTTTGTAAACAATGGCCGAATTACGGGCATCATCCAAGCTCCAAGTAGAATCTTGTGCTTTAGTTGGCGCAACCTTACCAATAATTGCATTCTTAAAACCAGCCTTCTCAAAAGCCTTTTGCCAATCGTTAACACCAGCAATTAAATAAGGTACCCATTTTTTCGGCGTAGCCGGATCGATGTAAAAAACGATAGGTTTAGCGGGCTCTACCAATTCACCACGCTTGTATTTGGCCAAATCTTGAGGTTTTGGCTCTAATCTCCAACGTTTCACCAATTGAATATCTTTTACACCTTGTGGATTAGCATCGAAATCTGTATAACCCACCGTAAAATACCCAACACGAGCATCAAAATAACGCGGTTTCATTGGGTTTTTAGGTAAAATTACCAATGAGGTATTAAGTTCTACGGTAATAGAACCAGATGCTGCACCACCCATTGTTGGTGCTCCACCTCCGCCACCCATGCCCGAGCTTTGTGCTGCCTTTGCATAAGTTTTTACCGTTTTAATTTCGGTATTGGTAGGAAAACTTCTTACCTCCAAAATATAGCTTCTATCGGTTTGTTGTGCCCCAATACCCATTCTAGATTTGAACATTGGAGAACCGAAATAGAAAATATCATTATCACTATTGATATAAGCGGTTACATCAATCACGCTACCATTTTTACCAGGACTAAAAGCTGCAATATCAAATGCCGCAGCGATAGGCTGAATGCTTGAATTTTGCAACGATTGATACATCGAAGCGGTGCTGTCTGCGCTGTAAGCTCTAAAGCTCACTTTACGCATAAAAATTCTGTTGTTAGGCCCTTTCTCGAAACGAATTACCGAACTTCCAATTTGGTCGCCCGCATAACCCTGTGCCGCACGTAACTCGGCGCCAGATTTTGCAATACGGCTAACCACCAAAATATCTCTATTTAAAGTTGTATCAGCTATCTCAAAAAAGAATTTGTCGTCGATACGGTGAGCAGTAATCATGCCCTTACGCGTTAATGCCTTATTGGTAATTACTTGATCATAAGGTTTTGGTTGTGCTTTAGCAGCAGGAGCACCGGGTGCTCTTCGAGTGGTATCAGAAGGTGCAGCGCCTTCTCCCCTAGTGGGTCTTTGGGCATCTGCAAAAGTTACCACGCCCGCAACTAATGCAATTGTGAGTAGTTTTGTTTTCATGTATATTGGATAAGTTAATTAACATTAAAAATAACAGAGTTAGGTTGCAATTGTCAGCAAACTCTATAACTTGTTAGTTACAATTAAACTTTATCCCATTACAGCCTGAAGTTTTTAGTGCAATAACTTGAAAACAAGCTCCTTCAGCAAATCACCATCAGTGGTATTACCAGAGCTATCAACACCCTTACTCTTTAAATCGTATTCTCGTAACAAACTAATAATTTCGAAGGTCTTACCCGCAGAAAACGTTCTGGCCGCAGCCTCGTAATCCTTAATAAAATAAGGGCTAACACCGAGTTCCCTAGCGGCTTCACTTTTATTGGAGAGATAATGATATTTTAAGATTTTGCTGAAGTAGGAATTTAAATTCGCCATCACCATAATCATTGGGTTAGCTTTAGGATTGCTAGCAAAGTAATTGATAATTTGATTACATTTCAACACGTTTCTAGTAGCCAGTGCTTTTTGCAGCTCAAAAACGTTATACTCTTTGCTAATACCAATATTTCGTTGAATATGGTCTGTTTTAATCACCACATCTTTACTGATATTTAAGCAAAGCTTTTCGACTTCGTTAGCAATTTTTGACAGATCAGTACCTAGGTATTCGCCCATCAAAGCTACCGCTTGCGGCTCAATTTTATACCCCTTGCTTTTGATGTGATCATCAATCCAGGCAGTTATTTTGTAGTCACGAACTGGATCACTTTGAAACACCAATCCGCTGCCGTTAATGGCCTTGTAAATTTTCTTTCTCTTATCGAAGGTTCCGTATTTATAAGCAAAAACCAAAATCGTACTTGGCAAGGGTTTCTCGAAGTACGCCAGCGTAAAATCAGTTTCCTTGCCAGAGCCTTCAGCCCATTTTAAATCCTGAGCTTCCTTTACCACAATCAACTGATACTCGGACATCATAGGATAACGCTTTGCGGCATTTAAAATCGTAGCCATATCGGTATCCTTACCATATAAAACGGTTTGGTTAAATCCCTTTTCAGCGTCAGAAAGAATATTTTTCTCCATATAATCTACAACTTGATCAATGTAGTAGGATTCTTCCCCTTGCAAAAGATAAACTGGCTTAAACTTTCTAGCTTTTAAATCTTTGATGATTTCCTCGGCGCTCATGTTCCAAAATTACGATTTTTGATTTAGCATTTTCGATTTGTTGGCCATTGTGAGTAATTTTTCGGCACCAAGTTTTCGCCGTTTTTTCCATTCTGCTTTTTACTGTTAACTTTGCAGCACGATGTTTACACCCACTCCCCTCAATTTGCCTTTTTACCCGTTCAAAATTACTCAAAAAGAGGGCTTACATTTTATATTCGACGAGACCAGGAAAAAACATTTAGTACTTACGCCCGAGGAATGGGTGAGACAACACTTCATCAAATACTTAATTAAAGAAAAAGAATTTCCGGCGAGTTTAATGCAGATTGAAGGCGGTTTAAGCTTAAACCAAACCAAAAAAAGAACAGATGTTTTGGTGTACAACAATTTGGGCGAAAAATTGATGATTATAGAATGTAAAGCGCCAAAGGTGAAAATTACCCAAGCCACCTTTGATCAAGCTGCTCGGTACAACGCCGTACACAAAGTAAAATGGTTGGTGGTAACCAATGGATTAAACCACTATTACGCAGAAATTAACCACCAAACTCAATCTTTTTCGTTTGTAGAAGAGTTACCTTCCTTCGCAACTTTGTAAGTGAAAAAATCATTATCTGAGTTGATAGCATTCAAAAAAACAACGCATAAAAAAAAGGAGAAACAATAACAGTTTCTCCTTTTTGTATTTACTCTGACGAGCTTTTAGTACGCTCTTTGGTTATTACCTTCTTTCCAGTTTACAAAAGCTTTATTTACCACTTTGTTACCACCTGGTGTTGGGTAATCTCCTGAGAAATACCAGTCGCCTACGTGATCTGGACAAGCTTGGTGCAAGTTTTCTAAAGTTTGATAAATTACTTGCACTTCTGCTACCGTATCTGGTGGCGTAATAATTTGAGCAATTTTTGCAGAAATTTCATCAGGAGTAAAAGGTTTATAAATATTTTTCACGTAGTTGATGATTTCTTCCTTTGGCAATGTTAAAGAAGCTTTACATTTCTGGTAAACATCTTCAATAATTTGCTCCATGCCTCTTTCTTTTAACAGCTGAATAGCGGCATCAAAAGCTACGAACTCACCCATCTTAGACATATCAATACCATAACAATCTGGAAACCTAATTTGAGGCGCAGACGAAACGATAATAATTTTCTTAGGATGTAACCTATCTACTATTTTTATGATGCTTTGCTTTAAAGTAGTACCTCGAACAATCGAATCATCTACAGCAATTAATGTATCGGTATGGTTTTTAATTACGCCGTAAGTAGTGTCGTAAACATGTGCAACCATCTCGCCTCTATCCGCATCTTGCGTAATAAATGTACGTAGTTTTACATCTTTAATGGCCAACTTCTCCACCCTTGGTCGCATAGATAATAACTCGTCAAGTGCAGCATCATCCAAAACCTCTTTGCGTTTCAACAAAGTTTCTTTTTGGAAATCTGTGATGTATTTATGCAAACCATCCACCATACCATAGAAAGAAACTTCTGCGGTGTTAGGAATAAATGAGAATACAGTGTTTTTCAAATCGTGGTTAACGGCACTTAATACTTGAGGGCACAATAACTCGCCTAAACGCTTACGCTCTTTGTAAATATCTGCATCGCTACCTCTCGAAAAATAAATACGCTCAAATGAACAAGCTTTCTTTTCTAATGGTTCGCGGAACATTTCTTCGGTTACCGTTCCATCTTTCTTGATGATTAAAGCGTGGCCAGGTTTAATTTCTTTAACGCTGTTAATTTGAACTTTAAACGCTGTTTGAATGGCTGGACGCTCTGAAGCTGCAACAACAACCTCGTCATCTGCATAATAAAATGCCGGACGGATACCTGCTGGATCTCTCATCACAAAAGCATCTCCGTTACCCACAATACCCGACATGGTGTACCCACCATCCCAGCTTTTTGCAGAGCGAGTTAAGATATTAGCGATGTTTAGATTGTCTGAGATTTTGTGCGTGATCTCCACATTGCTTAGCCCTTGTTTTTTGTACTCGTCAAACAACTCTTGATTTTCATCATCTAAAAAGTGCCCGATTTTCTCCAAAACAGTTACCGTATCGGCCTTTTCCTTAGGATGCTGACCTAACTCGTACAATTGCTCTAACAACTCATCCACGTTAGTCATGTTAAAGTTACCTGCAATTACCAAATTCCTGGTCATCCAATTGTTTTGGCGCAAAAATGGATGGCAATTTTCGATACTGTTTTTACCGTGTGTACCATAACGCAAGTGCCCTAATAAAACCTCGCCAATGAAACTCACATTTTGTTTCAAATACTCGGTATCTTTCATTAACTCTGGTGTTTCTTCCTGAATGTTAACGAATTTGTTTTGTACATAACCGAAAATATCAGCTACTGCATTTTGCGCCATAGAACGATAGCGACTAATGTAGCGACTACCCGGCTTCATGTCCAATTTAATAGTGGCAATACCAGCTCCGTCTTGACCGCGATTGTGCTGCTTTTCCATCAACAAATACAATTTGTTTAGGCCGTAAAGAGCAGTACCGTATTTTTCTTGGTAGTATGAGAGAGGTTTTAACAAGCGGATGAAGGCTATTCCGCACTCGTGTTTGATTTGTTCGCTCATTGATTGTGATTGAGCCGCAAATTTACCGCTTTAAATAATCAAAACCTAGGAAGAAATTCTTCTTTCGGCCTAACTCGATCATTTTTATGTTATATTTCTGATAACTAAAAACTTAAAGTTTAGCCTTTAGCGAAACAATGTTTTTTTCAAGAAACATAGAAGCGTGCTGATTGAAGGCCTCTATATCGCCTGTAGTGTAAAAGATCTGCTCGCCACCCTTACACAATTGCTCATCGATTTCTGGGTGACGTTGGAGGTAATCGACTAGACTATTTGCAACGATATCGCCTTGCGCCACCAAATTGATATGTGCTGGTAAATAAGCCTTGATTTTGGGTATCAACAGCGGATAATGTGTGCAAGCCAATAAAATAGTATCAATATCGCTTCCATTAGCTAACAGCTCATTTAAATACTGCTGTACAAAATAGTCTGCGCCAGCATTCAAATGTTCTCCATTTTCGATTAATGGCACCCACATTGGGCAACTTTGTTGATGTACCTTAGCTTCGGGATAGAACTTGTTAATTTCTAATACGTAAGACTGAGATTTGACCGTACCTCTGGTACCCAACACGCCGATAGCGTGACTTTCACTGAGGGTTCCAATTACTTCGGCCGTAGGCCTAATTACGCCTAGAACACGACTATGAGGATATTTTTTTGGCAAATCTATTTGCTGTATACTCCTTAGCGCCTTTGCCGAGGCAGTGTTGCAGGCAAGTATCACTAATGGACATCCTTGCGCAAATAACCACTCCACACTTTCAAGCGTATACTGATAGACCGTTTCGAACGAATGATCGCCGTAGGGCGATCGGGCATTGTCTCCTAAATAGATGTAATTGTAATTAGGCATTTGCGCTGCAATAGATTTAAAAACTGTTAAACCGCCAAAGCCAGAATCGAAAATACCTATAGAGTTTTGCAAAGTGGTAAGCATAAAAAAGCGGAATTAGGTAATGCCTAATTCCGCAATAAATGTATTAAATAATTTTATGGTTTTTTAGCAGGCGCTGCTGCTGGTTTAGCCGCAGTTGCAGAAATACCTAATTTAGTTTTAACAGCTGGTGTAATATCTTCGCCACCATCAAAATATACTAAATTGTTAAAGCCTTGTGAAGCTGCAGTATCAAAAACATAGGTTAAACCTTTTTCTTTAGAAATTGCGTTGATAGCTGTTGCTACTTTTTGTTGCAATGGAGGGAAAAGTTCACCTTGTTTTGTCTCGACATCAGTTCTTGCTTTGTTACGAGCATCTTCAATTCTTTTCTGCAAATCTTGTAATTCAGTTTGTGCTGTTTGCAGTTCTTTAAGTATTTGCTCTTTGTTAGCTTCGCTTAAAGTTCTTTCTTTTTCTTGAGCCGCTTTGTATTTATTTTGGTACTCAGTAATCATTTTATCAATTTCAGCTTGTTTAGATTTAGCTAAATTTTCGATAGTAGTAGATACTGTTTTCGCCTCTGGCAATGTTGCAAAAATCTCGTCAGAATTTAAATGACCAAATTTCTGTTGTGCATTTGCAACTTGGCTAGTTAAGAATAATCCCGCTGCTACAAATAATCCGTTAATTAACTTTTTCATTTCTATTTTCCTAATGTTATTAATGTTTGTCTTTTGGTTTCAATTGAGTTAATGAGCTTGCAAGCTCAGTTTGTTTCTTATGTGTACTACTATTTAACTAATGTTCCAGGCTTAAAACCTAGTTTGGTAATTACATCGTTGCTGATATCATAGTTAGCACTTGCGTAAATCATCATAGTACTTTCGCTGCTTTTATCAAAAACGAAGTCAATGTATTTGTTTTTTGCAACTTCTGCAATGGTTGTCGAAACTTTTTCTTGAATGGGTTTCAACAACTTGGTACGCGTTTGAAATAAATCTCCCTCTGGACCAAATTTTTGACGTTGCAGTTCTTTTGCTTTCTTCTCAGTTTCGATAATATCGTTCTCTCTACGTTTACGCATTTCATCAGTTAATAAAACCTGATCTGCTTGGTAGGCTTTGTACATTCTATCTACTTCTTTAAAAACATCATCTATCTCTTTTTGGTATTGCTTAGATAGACCTTCAATTTGAGTTAAAGATGATTTGTAATCTGGAATATGTTTTAAGATGTATTCTGTGTCTACATATGCCATTTTCTGTGCTGATACTCCTAATGACGTAAGGAAAAATAAGCCTGCTAATAATAACTTTTTCATATCAAATGTGTGTTAATTAGTTAAAACCTCCCAATTGCTGAGCAATGCTAAAGTGGAATTGTCCTTTGTTTGCATCAGGTATACCTGGGATATTATCAAAACCATAACCATAATCTATGCCAAGTAATCCAAATATTGGTAAAAATATCTTTGCACCAACTCCAACTGACCTTCTCACGTTGAAAGGATTAAAATCTGCAAATCTATCCCAAGTATTACCAGCCTCACCAAACACAGTCATAAACGCTGTAGCTTGTTGTGAACTGATTACCGGGTATCTTAATTCCATTACGTACTTAGTGAAAATTGGACTTCCTGATTGTTGCGCAATAGTTGGGTTAGAACCTACCGGAATTACCGAGTTGTTCGAGTATCCACGCATTGCAATAATCTCAGAACCTTGCAAGAAATCGAAACCTTGCATACCATCACCACCTAATTTAAAACGCTCAAATGCTGATTGACCTACGGCGTTATTATACGAACCCAAGAAACCGAACTGCGCTTGACCTTTAAATACCAACTTACCAACTACAGTCTCGAACCATTGCGCCTCCAATTTCCATTTGTGGTATTCTGTAAATTTGAAACGTTGTTTATCAGACGCTGTTGCGTAGTTGATGTTATTTAATAATGAGTACGGTGGCGTTGCTTGTACAGTAAATCTTAAGTAGGCACCTCCAGTAGGGAAAATATTGTGGTTTCGTGAATCTCTCGCTAACTCTTGGGTAAAGTTTAAGTTGTACGACTCTCCTGTGCTAAATAAGTAACCAGGGTAGTTGTTTAAGATGTATTGGTTTAAGTTAATAGAGTGAACTAAAGAGAACCAATTATCTGGCCATTTTAACTTTCTACCTAAACTAAATGAAACACCGTTTAAACGGATACCGTAATAATTTGCATTACTTTTTGACAAACCGTTAGATTGCAATGATGTAAACGCACTCACACCGAAACTTACTGGCTTTTTACCACCAAACCAAGGCTCTGAGAAAGAGAAACTATACGATTGGTAGAATTTACCATTCGTTTGGCCACGTAAACTCAAACGTTGCCCATCGCCTTTTGGCAAAGGTCTGTAAGCTTCGCCTTTAAATAAGTTCTTTAACGAGAAATTGTTAAAAGTTAAGCCTAAGGTTCCGATCACACGACCGCCCCCAAAACCACCTGATAACTCAATTTGATCTGAAGGTTTTTCTTCTACGTTGTAAACAATATCTACAGTACCGTCAGCAGGGTTAGGTTTAGGTACCGGGTTAGTTTTCGACTCATCGAAATTACCCAACTGACCTATCTCACGCACACTTCTAATCAATAGATCTTTGGAGAAGTAGTCACCAGGTTTGGTGCGGATTTCTCTTAAAACTACTCTATCATTAGTAATGGTATTTCCTACAACACTAACTTTGTTAATCGTATATTTTGGCCCTTCATAAATACGCATTTCAACATCTACCGTATCTCCGTAAATTTTTGTTTGTACTGGATCAACATTGAATGTTAAATAACCATCATTTAAATAGATGCTAGAAACATCGTCGCCGTTAGCACTACCTCTTAATTTCTTCTCTAACTTTTCTTCACTAAACACTTCGCCTTTTTCAATACCAAATACTTTTTCTAAAAATTCGGTAGTATATTTCGCATTACCTGCCCAAGTAATATTACCAAAATAGTACTTAGGTCCTTCGTAAAGGTCTATTTTAATGCCAACGGTTTTATCGTTGTATTTATACACACTGTCGCTAACAATGGCTGCGTCTCTATAACCTTTGTCGTGTAGCTTAGCTACTAAATTGGTTTTATCTTCCTCGTATTTTTCTTTGTTGAATTTTCCACTACCAAACACCTTGTAAAAAGCTCGTTGCTTAGTTTTCTTTAAGTATTTTCTAAGTTTAGCTGATGAAAAGGCCTTATTACCTGTAAAGTCTATTTTTTGAACTTTTACACGTCTACCTTTATCAATGATAACTTGTAATATTTCGCTATTAGTCTGATTTGGGTCTGGCTTGGTTTTGAAATCTACCTTAGTATAAAAGAACCCTTTTTCGTATAAAAACTTTGTAACAACCGAACGAGTAGTGTTATAAAGATTATCGTTAATGATTGACTTTCCAGCTTTGTCGCCCAATTTTTCTGAAATGTCTGTTTTTTGCGATTTGCTGATGCCTTCAAATTCGAAGCCGCTCAATCGTGGTCTTTCCACAACTTCGATGTCGAAATAAACAGTATCTCCATTAATTCTTGATACGTTTAGTTTCACATCGTCAAACAATCCTTGATCCCAAAGATTTTTTATGGCGTTGGATGTAGCCTCGCCTGGCAACATAATCGATTCGCCAGTAGTTAACTTGGAAAGAATTACAATTACATCTTTATCTAAATGCTGTGCACCAGTAAGTGTAGTACCGCCAATAATATACTCTTTCGGAGCAAAATAATCTAAGCCTAAACCGTTAACTTTTAAGGATGGTGTTGCTTGTGTTTGTGGGTTACGAATTTGCGCTAATGTTGGGAAACCAATCAATAACAAAAATAAAACGTTATATATTCTTCTCATTTACAATCTAAAAAACGTTGCTAAGTTAATTTAAACTCCTGTTAAAATTTGTTAAAAGAAAAATTAGTTTAATTGCTCACTAGTTTTTCCAAAGCGACGTTCGCGTTTTTGATAATCTACGATAGCCTCAAAAAGATCTTCTCTTCTGAAATCGGGCCACAAGGTTTCGGTAAAATACAGTTCTGTGTAGGCCATTTGCCACAACAGAAAATTGCTAACTCTGTGTTCGCCGCTAGTACGTATCATTAACTCAGGGTCTGGAATGTTAGTAGTGGACAGCTGATTAGCAAATACATTTTCGTCTATCTGATCAACGGATAAAACACCATCTTTAACCTGTTGAGCAACCTTTTTAGCAGCATCAACAATTTCCCATTTTGCACTATAACTAAGAGCAAGGGTTAACGTACATTTTGTATTCTTACCGGTTTTTTCCATGGCATCGGCTAAATCATCAATGCATTTTTGCGGTAATGATTTTAAATCGCCTATGGCATTTAACCTTACATTATTTTTATTTAAGGTCTCTGCTTCTTGGTTAATGGTAGAGATTAACAGCTCCATTAACGCATTCACTTCGTCAATAGGTCTGTTCCAATTCTCGGTAGAAAAAGCGTAGACAGTGAGGTATTTTACGCCAATCTCCACACATCCTTCCACAATATCTTTTACAGATAAAACCCCACTTTCGTGCCCAAAAACACGAAATTTCCCTTGATTTTTTGCCCATCGACCATTACCGTCCATGATAATAGCGATATGCTCAGGCAATTTATTTAAATCTATCTGTTCTTTAAAATTCATGTACTGTATTTAAGTACCTCAAAGCTAATAACACTTTTGGCTCACAAAGGTATAAGTTATGCCAATACCTACAAACATATAACTATCTCTTTTTCTAAAATCACCACGTTGCAAATCTGGCCTAGCCACATAAACACCCGTTTGCTCTCCCGATCTGTCAGACAATGCTTTTTGCATTCTCCCATATTCAGTAGAGGTATCAAAATAAGCACCGCCGGGATACGTTTGACTAACATCATCCAGGTAGTCTGTATATGAGTTTCTATAGCCTACATTACCTAAAAGCGTTAAATACTCACTAATACTATATTTAACACCAGCACCAAAAGGCACCGTGATTGCATAAGTTTTGTACTCTTTACCCTCGGTGGTATACAATGGCAACTCGTAGGTTTGTCCGTTATATTTGGTTTTGGGGTTAAAAAGAGCTACCCCCACTCCGGTATACAAATATGGAGAAATGCGAGTAAATCCGCCTCCCGACAGATAGTCAAAAAAATTGAAATCGACTTGTAAGCTAATCTCTTTTACGGTATTGTAAAAGCTGAGATTGCGCTGCCTTAATTGTGCATTGTCAGATTTTGCATCGTCTGCTTTAATTCTTCCAGTAGCAAAGTGAAGACCGAGTGACCAATAAGGATCGAAATTAGCTTTAACGAAAGCAGCGCCCGAAAGCCCGCTTATTTTTGCTGGATTTGTAGGGTTTAAATCGCCCATATAACCTGCGCCCCCAACTTGCGCACCAAGTTCCCAAACTTGTGCATGGGCAGAGAATGAAAGCGCCATCGCTATAATGCAAGACAAAAACCTTTTTAAGCTCATTTTAATAATTACGGGTATCAATACCCCAAAGCAATTTATTCCTTAACGTAGTTAAAAAGGTTTCATTATTTAAACGAATAAGATTTAAATAAAATTTTGATTTATTGATGTTGATTTTCACGCTTTTGTCTACCGTTTCGGTTCGCGAATCGCAGGTTAATAAAAACTTAGTACTCCGAGCTTCTACCTCGAAGGTGAGTTGAACATCATCAGGTACGATGATTGGCCTTACATTTAAATTATGCGGAGCAACCGGAGTAATTACAAAATTTTGCGAACTCGGCAAAATAATTGGCCCACCGCAACTTAACGAATATGCTGTTGAACCTGTGGGGGTTGCAATAATTAATCCATCTGCCCAATATGAATTTAAAAACTCCCCGTTCATATAGGCATGAATAATCATCATCGCAGAGTTGTCTCGCCTATGAATTGTAATATCGTTTAATGCAAAGTTTTCGTTGCCGAACAGCGATTTTTCCGAGTCTATATTAAGCAGGCTGCGTCTATCAATGCTGTATTCACTATTCACTAAAGCCTTTACTGCTCCGTTAATTTCCGACTTATTGATACTTGCCAAGAAACCCAAACGTCCGAAATTTATTCCAATTACTGGAATTTGAGAATTACGAATAAGCGTTAAAGTGTCTAACAGGGTGCCATCGCCACCTAAGCTTAAAAGCATCTCTGCGTGTTTCACCAGCTCCTCGTGCGTAGAGAATGTTCCTATTTCATCGGGCAAATCAATTTTTCTCTCTATAAAATTGAAGAACTTTTGATACACCCTGATTTCTATTTTATGAGCGATTAGCGCATTAAACACCTCTTGTACAAAAGGCAATACGTTATCGTTAAAATCTCTACCGTAAATGGCTATTTTCATTGGGATATTTAGGGTCTTTAACGCTTTAAAGCGAAAATCTTTATTAGATGATTAATAGATAATGGAACGTTAAACGTTTAGATAACTCATAAAAGAATTATATCTGTCTAGTGAATCGTCGTTAGCTTCTGTGTTACTGAATACATATTTCACTTCATATTCATAACGTTCAAAAGAGGCCACTATCGATGACAACTCCACTCTATTGATTTTGAGTGTAACTTCTAATTCTGTAGAGTCGGGTGTTGAGCTTACATACGAAGATAAAATTTGTGCGTTATCTGCTTCTACAATTTGCGCCATGTGCGCCAGGGAGTTATTCCTGTTGCTTATAGAAAGGATAATGATACCACCTGGCTCATTAAGCGCATATAGATTGGCGGTGTATTTCAACAAGTTATTTATCGAAATTACGCCTAAATAACCCTTTTGCGCATCTAAAACAGGTATTACCGACAGTTGCAATTCACTGAAAAGTCTTACGGCCTCAAAAACATGAGCTTTTTCAGACAGCGAAGTATTTAACAAAGTGAGTGACAAAGCCCCAACAGCAGTTTCCAAGTCACGATGCCCCAGAAGTTCTTCCTCAGTAACTAAACCTAAAAACTGTTTGTGATAAACAATGGGCAGATGATATACCTTAAACTCATTCATGCGCTCCAATGCCTTCCCTACAGTGTCGGTAGTACGCAACGGCGGAATATGGTTTGATATGAGTTCTAACGCAAACATGGTATCCTATTTCAGCAAAATTCTGTCCAAAAATTTATTTAAATACAAATTAAATTCTTCGGGCTGCTCCATCATTGGGGCATGACCACATTTATCAACCCAGTTCAACTCAGAATTCGGCAGTAATTCATGAAAGTCTTTAGCCACTTCTGGAGGCGTAATTTTATCTTGCTTACCCCAAATTAATGAAACTGGAATAGTAATTTTTTTTAGCTCTTTGGCCATGTTATGCCTAATGGCAGATTTAGCCAATGCAAGTATTCTAATTACCCTAGCACGGTCGTTTACCGATTTGTAAACTTCATCTACCAACTCTTTTGTCGCCGTTGCTGGGTCATAAAAAGTATATTCTACTTTTTCTTTTATAAAATCGTAGCTCTCTCTTTTAGGGAACGAGCCGCCGAAGGCATTTTCATACAAGCCCGAACTGCCTGTAAGTACTAACGCCTTCACAAATTCTTGATGCGCAGTAGTAAAAACCAAGCCTACATGTCCACCCAAAGAGTTACCAATTAAAACTACTTGATTTAATTTTTTGAACTTTAAGAAACGATGAATGTGTTTCGACAAGCTTTTTACACCCAATGTTAATATTGGAAGCTCATAAATGGGCAAAATAGGCACTATTACTTTGTATTTTGTACTGAAAAACTCAATTGTAGCCTCCCAATTACTCAACTCGCCCATTAAACCATGAAGTAATACTAAAGGTTGTCCTTCTCCTTTTTCAATATATTTAAAACCCTCTTGTTCAATTACTTCGTAATTCATATATTTTGTAATATTTCTAGCTATTTATTACTAAGTTAATAGAGTTAAAGCAAAATCCTCAATTATTATGAGAAAATTAAAACTTTACCAAACCTTAAAAACCCTTACGCTAATTTACTTTTAACAATCTCACCGATTAATTTACCCTCGGCTTTACCAGCTAATTCTTTATTAGCAAGTCCCATCACCTTCCCCATTTCTTTTATTGATGAAGCACCAGTCTCCTCAATTATCTTCGTGATAATAGCCTCCACCTCTGCTTGGTCTAGCTGTTTAGGCAAAAACGCAGAAATTACGTCAATTTCCTCTTGTTCTACTTGCAGTAAATCTTCTCTACCTTGACTTTTATAAATATCGGCAGATTCTTTACGTTGCTTTACTAATTTTTGAAGGATTTTTATTTCGGCATCCTCATTAAGCTCTTCGGATCCACCCTTTTCGGTTTTAGCCAATAAAAGTGCTGCTTTAATAGCACGTAAGCCTCTTAGTTTGACTTGATCTTTGGCAAGCATTGCCTGCTTTATTTCTTGATCTATAGATGTTGATATCATTTTTATAATTTATAATATTTCGCGTTATTTTCTATTTATTATCGTTCCGTTTGCTTGGGCAGTAGGCATAATGAGCATGTCGTTAATGTTCACGTGTGGGGGTCTGCTCACCGCATACCAAATTGCATCAGCTATATCTTGGGCGATTAGTGGCTCCAAACCATCGTAAACTTTTTTGGCTCTCCCCTCATCTCCTTTAAAACGCACAATAGAAAATTCTGTTTCTACCATGCCCGGATTAATGGCCGTTACTTTAATTCCGTGAGGTAATAAATCAATCCTCATCCCCTTGTTTAAGGCATCTACTGCGTGCTTGGTTGCGCAATATACGTTTCCATTTGTATAAACTTCCTTACCTGCAATTGAACCAATATTAATGATGTGACCACTTTTTTTAGCCACCATCCAATTTGATACAATTTTAGTAACATACAACAGGCCCTTCACATTGGTGTCAATCATGGTGTCCCAATCGTCAGTATTACCCCTGTCTATGGGATCTAGACCCTGGCTTAACCCAGCATTATTCACCAATACATCAACTGCTTTCCATTCTGAAGATAGTGTCTCTAAAACATAGTTGATATTCTCCTTATCTCTTACATCAGCCTGAATCTGCTTAACTTTAACGCTAAACTTTGCTGAAATCTCTTCGGCTTGTGTCACAAGTAAATTTTCTCTACGAGCAATAAGAATTAAATTAAAACCTTGCGCTGCAAACGTGTGTGCGCAGGCTGCACCGATACCTGAGGTAGCTCCTGTAATTAATGCAATTTTTGCCATGTGCCTATTGATATTTTGAACAAAGTTATACTTTTTCTCAGAATGCGTTTATTCGAAAAACAAGCTGAACGTAAAATTTCGCAAAATTGCCTTATCAATTGGGGTGGCGTAAGGATGATTTTCGTGTTTCAACACATCCTTAAAAGAGTGTGAAACCTTTATTTCAGGAGACATTTTAAAGAATTCGAAATATAGATCGAAACCTAAACCAAACTCATATGAACTATAATTCTTCTTATTTTTAAGTAATTTATCAATCAGCGCATAATCTTCGTCTTTCGTTTTTTCCTTCGAAACCAAATCCATTGAATATTTAAGACCCACCAACATATAAGCTCTAAAATCTCTTCTCCTGTCTGACTTTAGTTTGAGTGTTAAGGGAAAATCCACCATCGTAGATTGGATTTTTTGTTGCTTTTCGAAAAAGTTGTTATTTACCAAAGACGGTTGGTCATACACATAATCAACCACCCTATCATTGAAAACTAAAGTGGGTGTACTTCGAACGTCTAAGTGTGGGGTGACTTTATAATTAAGTACAAAACCTACACCAAAACCCGGTGAGAGCACAGATGAAACAGATTTCAAGCTATCAGTAATATCGCCTACTCTACCATTCAACGGATCTGAATTGTTAAACGGCGTGCGCCAATTTACATTACGAATTAACTTAAATTCAGACACAACATATTGGAAGCCAAAACCCCAATTGAAGTCTTCTTGATCAATACCGCCGCCCCAGTTTTGAGCTTTAGCATTAATTATAGAAAGAGAAAGTAAGAAAATCAGTAACCGTTTCTTCATTTAACACCTATATAAATGGCACTTATACCAAACGTTAAGGGGCGGTGTTTGGTATGCAGGTAACCGACTTTTTCCATCAAGGTTGTAAAATCTTTACCGTCTGGAAATGCCTGCACCGATTCTTCTAAATAGGTATATGCTTTTTTATCTTTAGAAAACAGACCACCGAAAATTGGAGTAATTCGTTTAAAATAAAAGTTATATAGCTGCTTAATAGGAAATGTACGAGGTTTAGAGAACTCCAAAATTACCACTTTGCCACCAGGTTTTAGCACTCGCAGCATGTCCTTGAGACCTTGCTCCAAATTCTCGTAATTACGCACTCCGAAAGCAACGGTAATGGCGTCAAAAGTGTTATCCTCGAAATGCAACCCTTCTGAATCTCCTTTTTCTACAGAGAAGACATGCGACAGCTTCCTGTCTGCAATTTTTTTCTTGGCTACCTCCAACATACCTTCAGAAATATCGACACCTATAATTTGCTTCGGATTTAATATTTTGATTGCCTCGAAAGCAAAATCGCCGGTACCCGTAGCCACATCTAAAATCTTCTGTGGATTGGCAGCACTTAACTCCTTTATCGCTTTTTTACGCCATATTATATCAATACCTAAGGATAGAAAATGGTTTAGAAAATCGTAAGTACCTGAAATATTATTGAACATGTTTGCCACTTGTTCTTTCTTGGTCTCGGCGCTTGAGTATGGTGTTATTTCTGGATTCATATAATGAGGCAAAGATAAGTTTAATTGTGGAATTGTAAGCGCAGATAACCCAGTTATTGTCATTTGGATATCAACTGTTAACCGAAATAAAGCCACGCTTCTTGACAAAATCATTACCTTTGCGAAATGATTATAAAATCAGCAAATTTTGTTGTAAGCAACACAAAAGTGTCTGCGTTGCCAGAACCAAGTATTCCTGAGTACGCTTTTATTGGCCGCTCTAACGTGGGCAAATCTTCTATCATAAATAAATTGGTTAACCAACAGGGCCTGGCAAAAACTTCGCAACGACCTGGAAAAACACAACTTATCAATCATTTTTTGATTAACGAGAAATGGTACATTGTAGATTTACCTGGTTACGGATATGCAAGAGTTTCGAAAAGTAGCAGAGAGAAATGGGAGAAATTTATTAGAAATTATCTTACCAAAAGGGAGAACCTGCAATGTGTTTTTGTTTTAATTGATAGCCGTTTAGAACCTCAAAAAATTGACTTAGAATTTTGTTCGTGGTTGGGTGAGTGCCAGATTCCTTTTGCTTTAATTTACACCAAAGCGGATAAACAATCGGCACCAAAAACCGACCAAAACGTGGCTAAATTTAATAAAGCACTTCTAGGATATTTCGAAGAATTACCTTCATTCTTCGTCACATCGGCAGAAACAGGACAAGGCACAGAAAGCGTGTTAGGATTTATTGGCGAAGTAAACGAAGACTTTGTGATGCCTATTATTAACACGCCGCAGCCTTAATTATTGCCTCTTTTTTTGAAATGAAAAAATACTTTTCACTTGTACTTTTTGCGCACTCTGTTTTTGCGATGCCTTTTGCGTTTATCGGTTTTTTTTTAGCCGTAACGACCACCGCAGCACCTTTTAATTGGTATTTGTTGTTGGCGGTAGTGCTGTGCATGATATTTGCACGAAACGCAGCTATGGCATTTAACCGATATTTAGATCGGGACATCGATGCAAAAAATCCGAGAACGGTTACTAGGGATATCCCAGCGGGTAAAATCTCTGCAAAATCTGCCCTTACGTTTGTGGTTATAAATTGTCTACTTTTTATCTTAACCACCTGTTTAATTAACACATTGTGCTTTTACCTTTCGCCAATTGCAATTTTTGTGGTACTGTTTTATAGCTATACCAAAAGGTTTACCGCCTTATGCCATATTGTTTTAGGTATTGGTTTAGGGCTTGCTCCCGTAGGTGCCTACATTGCAGTAGCCGGCGAATTCGCTCTTGTCCCCGTGTTATATTCTTTCGCCGTTTTGTTTTGGGTGAGCGGTTTCGACATCATTTACGCCTTACAAGACGAAGAATTTGACAGAGGGGAAAAACTCCATTCTATCCCTTCTGCATTGGGCAGAAGAGATGCCTTACGCCTATCATCGGTGTTACATGTTTTTTCTGCAGCCTGTGTAATTGCTCCAGTCTTCTTTTTAGATTTTGGATGGATGTATCTTATAGGAATTACTTTCTTTTGTGGGATGCTTGTTTACCAACATCAATTGGTAAAACCTAATGATATCAGCAAAGTTGACCGTGCGTTTGCCACAACTAATGGTTACGCATCGGTAATTTTCTCGATATGCTTTTTAGTTGATGCTTATTTAAGAACTCATTAAAGATACGCTCCGCGTAGAAAAGGCTTGCTATAAAAACAGCAAGCCTTTTTAGTGTCTATACCGGCAACCTGTTCAACTCTACCGTGTCAGGGCTTACAAATATTAAAGGTACTTTTTCAACATCCACATAGCTCGAATCTAAACCAAAACTCGAGACTTCTGATAAACTCAAACGCTTTAACACGAAGTAATACTCCATGATCGACTGCTCGTAAAAACTTAAGTTAGTAAACTTACTAAGGTGCTTTTCTAACAACACAAACCTGAAATCTCCAGCAATTTTATGTTTATTTAATGAGGTATACTGACTAGTGATGTCAACTTCACCGTTCTTAACCAATTCCTCAACAACTTTGCGATACAACAGATTTACACGCTGCTCAATTCTGAAACCCAATTTAAAATCTATTCTAATTAGCTTGCCTGGAATTAAAAACTCAACCTTATAATCCATTGTATAAGGTTCATCCATAACATCAACGTGTACCAACCAGTAAATATCGGCACGTTTTGGTTCTTTCTGTATAATCGAATAAATGATTTTTGATTCGATTTCAGTTTTAAAGTTTGCACTTGTGAGGTAAACCAATTGAGAAGAAAACTTAGGCACGGTTACATCATTGCTCAGTTCCTTGATAATATCATAATAATCCTCAATTTCCACATACCTAACGAACCTATTTTTAATTCTACGTGAAGCGTACCACGTCCACATAATACTTAACAAGAACAAGCTAATCAGTAAAGTTACCCAGCCCCCGTGAACAAATTTAGCCATGTTACCCACCAAGAAAGTGAGCTCAATAACCGCATAAACTGCTACAAATAGGCCAACTAAATAAGCTGGCACTTTCTTCCGCAGCATAAACACAGCCACTAGAACCGTCGTCATCAAAAAAGTAAGGTTTATGGCCAAACCATAGGCACCCTCCATATCATCAGATCTTTTAAAAATGAGAACGATAATAATACAGCCAATACAAAGTAACCAATTAATAGATGGTACATACAATTGCCCTTTTTGTACACTTGGATAATTGATACGAACTTTAGGCCAAAGGTTTAAGCGAACCGCTTCAGATATTAGCGTGAACGAACCAGAAATCATAGCTTGCGATGCAATTACCGCAGCGGTTGTTGCCAAGATAACCAGGTACAACACATGATCTTCGGTAACCAACTTAAAAAACGGGTTTTCTAATGTATTGTGAGGATTATAAGTCTGCACATTTTTTAATACCCAAACTCCTTGCCCTAAATAATTCAAAATCAACATTGACTTTACAAAAACCCAAGTTACCCTGATATTTTTTCTGCCACAATGGCCCAAATCACTATAAAGAGCTTCGGCTCCCGTAGTACAAAGAAATACCCCACCCAGAATTAACAAGGCGCTCGGATTGTTCACCAATAAATGAATGGCGTAGTACGGATTTAATGCTCTAAAAATGGAAGGATCGTGGATAATTTGTGATGCGCCTAAAAAGCCGAGTACAGCAAACCACAGAAACATGATTGGCCCGAACAACTTTCCAACCAAATTGGTTCCAAACTGCTGGATAATGAATAAAAAAGCAATAATTGAAATTACGATTGGAATAACCGGCACTTCTGGGAATTTAACTTTTAAACCTTCTATGGCAGATGTAACAGTGATACTTGGTGTAATCATTCCGTCCGCTAGCAATGCAGCACCACCAATAATAGCCGGAATAACCAGCCATTTTGCTTTTTTCCGAACTAGCGAGTATAGGGAAAAAATTCCTCCCTCGCCTTTATTGTCAGCTCGTAAAGTTATAACTACGTACTTTATGGTAGTTTGGAGTGTCAACGTCCAAATGATACAAGACAGAGCGCCAAGTACCAGCGGTTCGTTTATGACTTGACCTGAGGATATTACTGATTTAAAGATAGCTTTTAAAGTGTACAAGGGCGATGTACCTATATCACCGAACACTATTCCTAGCGTAACTAACAAGCCTCCCGCGGTGAGGGCGTTTACGTTTTTTTGACTCGACACGTAGTTAAGATTTGGGTGTAAAAATAATCAAATAATTAGCTTTAATCTCAATTTTTCTATACTTAGTAATAAACAGAATACTTATTTTAAATCAATTGCTTTTAAAATCCTGTTAAATATTGTTAAATAATAAAAACTATCGACCAAATGTTTGATTTGTTTGTTTAAATATTTATATTTTTGTGGATAACAAATGGAACTTAACAAGTTGAAAATAGCGCTCAAGCAACGAATTGCATTACTAACGATGATGTTGGTTTTCATCGGCTCCGCTATTTTTGCTCAAAAAGTTGATACCACGAAAATTTCATTAAAGCCCAAGGTAAAATCGACAAGTAGTATTCCGCAAATTAAGGGAAGTGTACCCACATATAAACCCAAAACTTATGGTTACTATCCGGCTAGCAACGGCGCTAACAACACAAAGGAGAAAAGCGGGAAGGTATTGACCATTCTAAAAATTTACCCGAACCCAGTTGTAGACCAGCTTAACATCAACCTTCGTATTGATAAGGAAACCAATTTATCAATTAAAATTACTGATTTGTTAGGGAATGAGATTGCCACTTTGGTAAACGAAAAAGTTGCTCACGGAGAGCTTACCAAAACTTTTAATATGCCATCAAAAATTAATGCAGGTATCTATTTCCTCAGAATTGTTGCTGGCGGAGAACCAATTATCAAGCGTATTTCTGTATTATAACTTTTTCTTTTGCTAATTTTGCGTCATGAAAGTCATCGCAATTGGAAGAAATTATGCGGCGCATGCGCTCGAATTGAATAATGCTATACCTACAAAACCTGTAATATTTTTAAAGCCAGACACTGCTGTTTTAAAAGACAACAAGCCATTTTACCTCCCTGAATTTTCATCAGACATACACTACGAGCTGGAGTTGGTTTTGAAAATATGTAAAGAAGGTAAACATATTTCCGAAAAATTCGCCTCCAATTATTACGAAGAAATAGGTTTAGGGATAGATTTCACGGCTAGAGACATCCAATCGGAACATAAAGAAAAGGGCTTACCTTGGGAACTTGCCAAAGCCTTCGATAATTCAGCGGTGATTAGTCCCTTCGTACCTAAGTCAGACTATCCAGATTTGTACGATATAAAGTTCGAACTTCACAAAAATGGAGAGACGAAACAATTAGGACATACTGCAAATCTTCTATTCTCGTTTGAAAAGATAATTGCCTTCGTATCGCAGTATATTACCTTAAAAAAGGGAGATTTAATTTATACTGGAACCCCGGAAGGTGTAGGTAGGGTTAATGCAGGCGATAAGCTTGAAGCTTTTTTAGAAGGCAAACAGTTACTTAATTTCGATATCAAATAATGGTAAAAAAACTTTTCTACCTTTCTCTTTATACTGTTTTTGGAGTTTTGCTTAGTATTGCCCAGGCATATGCACAGCAAACTTATAGCGCAAACACGTATCCACTAACTGATTTTAGATCTCCTTTGGATATAACGCCTCCCGCATTGGCAGGCTCTTTTGGGGAGTTAAGGTCAAATCACTTTCACTCTGGTGTAGATTTTAGGACAAATCAACGTACTGGTTACCCTATATACGCATCGGCGGATGGTTATGTTTCGCGATTAAGAGTGCAAAATAGCGGCTTTGGTTTAGCGCTTTATCTAAACCACCCAAACGGCTATACAACTGTATATGGGCATCTTTTGAGATTTAACCCTAAAATCGGACAAATTGTTAAAGACATTCAGTATAAAAATAAATCGTACGAGATTGATGAGTTTCCAAACTCGAGCATAATCCCCGTAAGAAAAGGAGAAATTATAGGTTACACCGGAAACTCGGGCAGTTCTGGCGGACCACATTTGCACTTCGAAATTCGCGATACAAAAACCGAAGCAACAATAAATCCTCAACTGTTAGGTATTCAGATACCCGACAATGTGCCGCCAGTAATTCACGCTATGTACGTTTATCGCCTAAATGGCAAACCTTTTAACGAATACACGCCTAAACAATATTTTCAAGTTACTGGCGGAAAAGGAAGTTATAAACTTAATCAAGTCAACACCATTAATTTAAGCGGTGAGGTTGGTTTCGGAATTGTGGTGAACGATAGACATAATGGAGCATCTGGAAACAACGGAGCTTATGCCGTTGAATTAAACGTTGATGGTGTGAATGTTTACACCTCTGCGCTCGAAAGATTTTCATTCGAAAATAGCAAAGGTATTAACTCCCATATCGATTATCCGACCTATATAAAAACCAAACAAAGTATACAAAAGAGTTTCGTAGACCCTGGAAATCCGCTAAAAATATACTATAACAGCGTAAACGCTGGAAAACTTAACTTCGATGATGGCAAAACGCATACGGTAACCTACACCATTATTGATGCGAGTGGCAACAAGACCACACTTTCCTTTAACGTGGCTTCAAATCCTAATGCGGTAATTAAAACACCTGATCATCCAAAAGGTATTTTTTTTGTACACAACCAACACAATGAGTTTATTGAAGATGATTTTAAAGTAATTTTACCTAAAGGCACCCTTTATAACGATTTAAATTTCATTCATAACAGATCAAACAAGCCTCAAAACAATGCATTTTCGAAGATTTTTCAGGTGCATAACAATTTAACGCCCTTACACACAGGTTTTGAGTTATGGATAAAAGCCGACAGTACACTTTCAAAACATAAAGACAAAGCACTTATTGTGAACACTAATCGAGTTTCTCAGGGCGGAAGTTTCGATAATGGCTGGGTAAAAGCCAAACCCCGCAATTTCGGGAGTTTCTTTATTGCTATTGACACAATAGCGCCAAACATTAGTCCGCTCAACATCTCCAATGGTAAAAACATGGCGGGTTTAAGTAAAATGAGTTTTAAAATAAGCGATAACCTGTCTGGAATAAAAAGCTTTAATGGCTATATCGACGGCAAATGGGTTTTAATGGAATTTGATACTAAAACAGCAACCCTTTGGCACACGTTTGACGAGAGAACGACACCAGGGAAACATAGTCTGGAATTAATTGTTGTAGACATTAAGGACAATTCTAAGCGATACGCTATTGAATTTTATAGATGAGATCTTATTATGAGTGAATTAAAAGAAGGCGATAGAGCCCCTGCATTTTCTGCAAAAGACCAGAATGGCAATTTGGTTAACCTTGAGCAATATAAAGGTAAAAAGTTAGTATTATACTTTTATCCTAAAGATAGCACCCCTGGTTGTACTGCAGAAGCTTGCGATTTTAGAGATAATTACCAAGGTTTAGTAGCTAAAGGAATTGAGGTTGTAGGCGTAAGCACTGATGATGAAAAATCACATCAAAAATTTATTGGCAAACACGAGCTCCCTTTTACCCTCTTAGCTGATACCGACAAACAAATTGTGAAAGCTTATGGCGTTTGGGGCGAGAAAAACATGTATGGCAAGAAATATATGGGTATCAACAGAACTACATTTGTAATAGACGAGGAAGGCAACATTGCTCACATTATTAAAAAGGTAGATACAAAAAACTCAACGGCGCAAGTATATGAGCTTATTAAATAAAAAAGCAGCGTAGTGGCTGCTTTTTTATTGATTAGTAAGAAACTACTAATTAACTGTTTAATACAGATAATCGGACTTAATTGATATATCTTATTCAGCTATAAAAAAGTAGATGTTGTACTACTTTGCATTTAACTCTGCCATACCCGTATAGATACCGTCGGTACTCTTAGTAATGCTGAACTTAAAATATCGAGCAGTCATAGTGTAATCTTTCCCTAACTAGCTACGTTCAAAACTAAAGAATTCCAGTTAATATTGCTATCACTATCTTGTTGTAATGTGGGAAACTGGTGCTGGTTCAGCGCTGAAAGTTTTCCATTTTTTAATAAGAACTCTACTGGGGTTATATATCCCAGAGCCGCGTGCGGTCTTTCATTGTTGTACATCCATGCCCATGCCTGTGCATATTTTCTCAACTCAGCGATATTGTCAAACATATAACTATCTAACACATCCTGCCTGAAAGTTCTGTTAAAACGTTCGATCAGTGGAGTTGCTACTGCTGGTTCCCCCCGAGTCCCGCGGGGAACAGCGGAGTAAAGCTCTTGTGGATAAAATACTTCAGGTACACAGTGAGAGTAAGTATATCTATGGCAGTCCAAGGATAACCGCAGAGCTGCACAAAAAAGGTGAAAAGGTGTC